>NZ_JBHSRV010000001.1:0-1992758 GCF_042659105.1 Paenibacillus allorhizosphaerae
CATTCGGGTTGGAACGAAGCATAAGACCACCGCCTTTACAGTATAGTTATATTATATCATATTAACGCGGTAATTTGATAAAGATATTAAAGATAAAAGTAGCCTGTTGAAGTTTTTCAACAGGCTGAGCGTCAAGAAGACGCTTTTTATCTTGTCTGCTAACCTTGTTGTCTAAAAGCCCAATAAATCCCTCTGTCATAAAGTTTGACGCCAAAGAGTCGGATTAGAGCAAAGATCAGAAAACCTACTAAAATCCCCGTCATATTGGTCATCACATCCACAACATCCGTGATACCTAGATGAAAAACATATTGAGAGAGCTCAATCAGCAGGACCAACGGCAATCCCGCGAACATTGTCCGCCAGAAACCTCGCAACAGCAGATAAAGCATCCAACCAATAGGAATAAAAATCAGGATATTGGCCAAAGTTTCTATATTAGAATTCCAGAAGACCGCCTGCCACTTCAGATTAACCCTTGCAATGCCATCACCGTAAGACTTGAAAAGAATAAAAATCATGCTACTTAGAAAATACACGATGCCTTCCAACCAAACAAACCATTTGTAAAAGCGCCCACGGCAAAGCTGATAAATATTAGCCACAAAAACCAGACTGGTCAAAAGAAAGAAAGCCGTGGCTGGCCAGATACTATCAAGAGCAGCCACTCCAAACATGAGCCTGAGCAAAGAGCGCACAAATAGAAAGCGCCCATAAAACCATAGACAGGCGCCCAAAAATGGAAGAAAAAGAATAGTTGTCAAAATAAGTGCTGTTTTTTTAGTCATAGCGGTATTATATGATATTTGACGCTGCACATTCAACTAGGCATAAATTCAGCAATATTTTCGATTATTAAACAATTATCTTAACTTAATTCCTCATACAACGGCTTTTTTAATCGAACTATGGAGGAAAAGAGTTAGGAAGAATAGTCCCAAATACACTTTCCATTATTATACATTTTAATTTATTATTTACAATAAGACGACTTGTACAAAGGCGGACACCTTACTGGAAAGGTGGAGGCTGAAACATGGATGTTTTTCAAGCGCTTTCAGTCATGTTTGCATTTGGATTATTTATTCTCTCTTTGTTAACTTACATTGACAAGAGGAAATGATCTGAGCTGGCACTAGTTTTGGTTTGAAACCATACTAAAATAATCCGCCAATTACAAGCCGCCGTACGAGTCAGATCATATCCAGTTGATCTGGCTTATTTTTATTGGAAATAAATATCCATTTTATTTAAAAGATCTCTTTAATTTCTCAAACCAAGTCAAATCCTCTTCTAACGTAAACTGAAATCTTGCTACCGTTTCTATTAAGAATCTCTTTCGCAGCAGCAAAAAAATTTGTTGATTTCATCAATGCACGGATCGACATATTTTAACTAATAAGGTTAAAAATTTCTTCGTTATTCAAAAAAGCACATATGTTCGTGTTGACTTATCGACACAAACATATGTGCTTTGAACTAAAAAATTCGATCACCTTACAGTGCAATCCGGTAAAGCACTTCATTCACAGCAAAATAGATTCCATGCGTGTGTTCCACAGCGGCCCTGACTGGTCCAGGAAGTGCCACTTGCTCCACATCTCCATTTTCCGTGTCGATAAGCAACAGCTTTCTTCCACAAAAGGCTCCGACCGTCTTGCCTTGATGTACAGACACGAGCCAACTGCATGGCGCTTCCGTTGTAAGTGTGAGCTCTTCCCTGAATTCCAGGCGAACTGGATCGAACACACGAATCTCATGACTAACACCTAAGTACACCTTCCCTGCCGCTGCAAGAATCCCATTGCCCATCTTTTCATTTGATGCTAGTTGAATGGAATATATCAAGCCCTGATCCGGATCCCAGACACCAAAATAACCTTGTACTTCACGATAAGGGAGTCCGCTAGCACCTCCATTAGTTGTGAAATACACGTAACGATCGTCAGCGGCTACCCCTGCTACCTGCTGGTCGGGAACAACATTCTTCCATACTTTGACTTCCTCTGTGTTTGGATCCACTCGAGACAACGCCCCGCCGTAAGTTCCGTACTTGGCCGACCATCCGGTCCATAGTCCACCGTCCGGCCCGATTACCGTACGCCCTTCCGGCCTCACGAAATCCGGCTTCACCGGTTTGAGCGATTTCGGATTTATGTTGCTCAATTGATCCCATGGTTGTTCCGGATCGTAGACGATATGATCGCCTCCGACATAAGCAGACATAAATAACTTTCCTCCGACAAAACGCATGCCGTATACTTCCCCTCCCGAGTTGCAGACGGAGGACGAATTCCAGTAGGTGCCGTCAACCGGATTGAAACGAAAAATCGTTTGTCCAAACCCGCACGCTCCCCAGATTTGTCCTTCCTCATCGACGGTAAGGGTATGGATACGCGTGGCTGGAGCGTCGACCGGGATCCGCTTCAGAACCGGTACCTCATCCAAGGAATTGATAATGAAATAATCCTGCCCCCGGACACCACCCCAACGTCCATTCGCTAGAGGGAACGCACGGATTTTATCTCCGCTCGGCAGTACAGCTTCACTTCGAGGCAACTTCTCCGCCCACTCCGGACCTTCCAGCCGCTCAAACGTCGTAGAATCATAAAATTGCCACTCTTGTTCTTTCACCGTACCGATAAATGTGGGGTTTGCTTCCCGAGCGGTGAAACCCGGTGTACCGAAATTTTGAAACGTACCGGATTCGATGTGATACGCTTTCAGGAATGGATCATCGTACCCGCCAGCCACGAGGATATATCCTGGCACAGCATTAAAATGACGACTGTAGAGATTTTTGGGATTATCCGAGACGCGCCCCAGGTTCTCTAACTTGTGCTCCTTCGGATCATAGCGCAGCAAGGAACAGCCCGGCCAAGTACCGCCATAAATCCGGTCATCCGATCCAAGCGTCATGTCCCAAAAATATTTCTCAGATGCGTCTCGTAGTGGCTCAGCCCATTCTCGGGTTCGTAAGTCCAGGCTATGCAGATAAGCATAGTTCGGACACGTGCCCACGATAAGCTTCTCATTATGCCAGTTGACAAGCCCCCAAGCCCCTTCGTCGCCCGGAAGTGCCAGGCTTTCCCCTTCACCGGTTTCGGTGTCGATGAAGATCAAGTTGCCGGTTTGTCCGGCGGCAAAGTTGGACAGTACGATTTTCTCACGACCATCGAACGGATCCGTAATCACGGTACTCGCTAAAATATTGAAGTTGCGACATGGTCTATTCATTTCCGTGATTCGGTTCCCTTTGTGATCAGCTACGTTCATCTTCATCACCCTTCCCAATATAAGTACATGTATTATACCTATACCTAAAGTATAGAACTGACCTTTCGACATGGCAACAAAAAAGTGTGTCCGACGAAAATATAATTATGTAGATTATCTTTGGTTTTCTTCAGTAAAAAAGTAGTATTCCAATATCTCTTAATCAGCCCCTCTTGTATGGATATGTAGTGAAATGAATTACTCATTCCTGTTCTTTTATTTATTTCTTCTATTTCGTTCATCGTTTGAACATGCGCTAAGCCCCCCAGCCAACAAGAAAGCAGCCGTTGTCAATCGAATCGTTCTCGTAAATCTCATTGAGTATCCCTCAAACATGCTTCCATTCTGACAAATCGATTAGAGGCGGCATATCAGGAGGCATCAATTGAAATAAATCGCATCCATGCGAGTTGTCAGGCTAAGAGACAGCAACTACCGCGTACGTAATTAGGCATATTATGAAAGTTTTGCTTTTTTTCATGCTCCCTGCGAATTGTACTAGCCTTTTAGTGCAGAAAAAGCTGCCGGGAGAATAACGGCAGCTTCGTGGTCTATTAATTGAGCTCTGGTTCCCGTAACTTCGTCAAGCAGAAAGTACCGTTTTGGCTTGGGCTACTACATAACAGAATCTTCCTTTCCAGCGATCGAGTCCCTAATCAGGTCATTGCCACGACGCCAAATTCGCGGAGCGCTTGTTTCAGCACGTTCACTTCGGCCTCCAGCTGCACCAGCGTCGCGCCGTTCGTATCGGAGATCGGTGCCAGGCTGCCGGCGTGCCCGAAAGGTTTGAATGCGGGCGATACATAGCTTACCTCACTCGATGTCGCGCCTGTGACCAACGCAGCGTTCAGCCGTACTTCGTTCCCGGAGATTCGCACGATGCGCCGTACTTGATTGCCAGCAGTGATACGGATCCACTGCTCAACGTCCAGCTGCGATGCGTCATTCACCGTAATGGTGGATAACCCGGCTGTCCCTGTGGCCAATACTCCGTTCAGCGTACCGGCTGTTCCGGTGACGGTCACCTTGTAACCGACCGGCGTCTTTCCGTCCGTCACGCTCCCGCCGGTGAACCACACGATATCGCCTGAGTTGTACGTACCCGAGGCCGGCGGAAATACCGCCGAGTATTTGAAAAGCTTCGCAGCCGGATCGACAATGACGGATGGACTCAGGAACTGCCACAAACCTCCCTGCTTCACTTTGATCAAGTTGTCCGCTACCGCAACATTCGTATATGTGCCGTCTGAATCGTTGATACGGATCGAGAACAGCCCTTTCGCAGCATCGTAATTGTCAGCGATGACGTTGTCCGCGATTCTAGCGCCGTTCACAGACGAACGCAGCAAAATGCCTGCCCGGTATGCCTCGTTAACGGCCGGGTAATGTCCTGCATTTACGATCATATTACCGGTAATTTGCAAGTCCGTAACGGTGCCGATTTTCTTCGCGCTGCCGATGAGAATGCCGGTCATCGGTGCATTCTTGATAATGTTATTGCTGATGACAACGTCCGATAAATCCGAATCGTGAGTGAAACCGATCCCGACGGCGCTTTGCAACTCCGTCCTTCGCTCGAACTCCTCCTGAAATACGATCGTATTGTTACTGACGATGATGTTCTCGAAGAGTGTTGTATCGGAAGTCCAGCCGGCGCTCGAAATCCCGACGGTCAAATTGCGTTTGTGCACCAAATTCACCAAGCTGATCGTATTGCCGCTGACCGTCACGTTTTTCACCGGGTGAATGCCGTAAGGCCCGATTTGAATGCCTTGGTTGGCGTTGGAGATCGTATTGCTGTCCACCGTCATGTCGCACCGGTCGGCGTTGCCGGCCTGCAAATTGACGCCCGTATAATATCCGTCCATAACATTGCCTGTGACGACACTCTGTCCCATGTGCGTCTCGATCGCGCCTCTTGCCTTTTGCCCGGGTGCCGCATAAAACGTGCAACCCGATACGAGATGGTTGCGGCCGTTTAAGTAGATGGCCGAATTGTCGTAATCCCCGCTGCCCTTGGCCATCACGAAGTTAACATAACAATTGGTGATTTTCGCCTCTCTGCCTGTATCGCTGTTGAGCGAGACCGTATTTACCCCGCACGTCGGATCGAATTGCACGTTGTCGATGACGACATTATCATACTTGTAAGAAATGATACAGAATTGATAATAATAATTCGTATCTTGGCGGTTCAGATCGATATTGCAGGTCGTATTGTTCGCCGGGTTCTGATCGATCCGCAGATTACTGATGCGTACGTTGGCAAGAGGAGGGGTTGAAGCGCTTCCGTAAAATATCGCGAAATAATCCCCGGCGTTGTCCTTCACCTTAATGACCGAGCTTCTTCCCTCTCCCAGCAGGTTTACATTGCTTCGCAGCGTAATCCACTTGTTCAAGTAGGGCGAAACGAGGTACGTTCCTTTCGGGAAAAATACAGTCCCTCCGCCCAAAGCGGAAACGGCGTTGATCGCATTCTGAATCGCCTGAAAGTCGTCGTTCACGCCGTCGCCCTTTGCCCCAAACCATTTGACGCTGACGTATTCCGGTTCCACTATTCGTTTAAACCTAGCCCCGGATGCCGACACGAGCACGATCCCCAAATTGTCTTGCGCAGTGCTGTCGTTCGGGTCGTAGTAGAAATGGCCTTCCTGTCCGCGATCGGTGACGTAATAAACGATATTCGCGTTCGGGCTCATCTCCGCTCTTAACCCGGCAATCGTAGTAGCAATGCAATAAAGGGGTTCCATTAAATCTGCCGTTCCCGACTTGTTCCCGTAAACCGATTCCCCTACTGAAGGCGCATAATTGCCGTAGGCAACCCCTAGCGAAGAGCAGACGGCTGCTGCAGCTCCAGCGGCCCCGGCGACACCGAGAGCCGCCAGCAATTTTCTTCTGCTAAGCGTAACGGATGCTGCTTTTTGCGCCCCTTCCCCGCCAATACCTGACGGATTCGGTTTAACTTCGTCCATAGAACACTCCTCCTTTATTACTTCTTATGACAGCGATAATTTTCACCGCTTCGTCCCCCAATTGGTGGAACGCAGTATGATATCCGCTAAATGGAATCGCTTTCATTTATCATAACGTGAGAGGGAAACGAATTCTTTATTCAATCGATCATATTTTTTGTTATTCGGTTGGTAAAATTGTTCACATAATTTGAACTCCGATTAAAGAAATGGTTTTACCTGGACTACACATTCATGATGTACGAATGGTTCCCCAGCGGGATACGCCAACATCATCGGGGCTAACGAATACCATCTTATCTTAGGTAGAAATACAATGCTATTTACGGATGCCGAATCTGTAGAACAACTCTGACAAGATCAATTTATCGATCATACAAATATATAATCACGAAAAATTGCCCCCACCTTTGTGAAAAGATGGGAGCTTAAATAGGTACCACGAATATCGATAGACTGAAATAGTTATTTGACGGAAAACCGGTTCATTTCGTCGAGTCGAGCATTTTGTTGATTTCTTCGTCGGCTTGTCTCAGTGCGGTGTTCAGATCGATATTGCCGGAAAGCAGCTCTTTAACCTTCGCCTGACCGACTTTTTTCGCATTGATTTCATAAATGGAATACACAGGAGCTGGAGAAACCGTGCTTTTGAATAATGCCTGGACGTTCTTTCCCTTCAAGTATGGAATTTCCGCGCCGAACTGCTTTTGCATTTCCTGATTTTTCAGCGGCGACATTCTGGCGGTTCTTCTGGCGCTGAGCAGCTGCACTTCATCCGAGGTCACCACTTCCAGTACCTTCATAGCTTCTTCTTTATATTTACTCGTTTTGGAAACGGCCAAATTATGTGAATCGAGTTTTCCTGAAATGTTGGGTTTTTCTTTGTAGCTCGGATATTGCGCGATATCCCAGTCGATCCCTGTGGACGCATTGCCGATTTGCGCCATCAAGTTGGTGGAGGCAAGCATGGCGACATTTTTTTCTTTAATAAAAAGATTGCCTTGCGTAGCCGCTCCCGGCTCCGCGCTTGGCTGCTCGTTGCCCGGAATCGTCAGTATGCGCTGGGTCAGCTCGAGCACCTTCTTCCACTGATCGTTGTTGAAGCTGGCCCAGTTCGTTTTGCCGTCCACATAAGTGAGCGAATACGGAAAGCTTAATATGTAGCTGCTCACCGGGTCGAGACCGCGGTACTGTACGCCGCCTTCGTTACGAGTCAACTTCTTCGCTAGCTCGATCGCGTCATCCCAGCTCATCCCGTCTTTCGGGAACGGTACCCCGAATTTATTGAAAATATCTTTGTTGTAGTAAAGCGCATTAAACTGCATTGCATAGGGGAGCCCCCAAATCTCGCCTTTTTCCGATTTGACGGCCTCGATCGTTACCGGATTGAACCGGTTCAAATCAATATTGGCCTTTTTGATCAGCGGTGCAATATCATACAAAATATCTTTCTGCGCGAGAGACAATAGGTCTGCGTTCGGAGGCGTCAACAAATCCGGGACATCTCCGGCAAGGACCAGATTATCGAGCGTAACCCCTTTGTCCGTACGAACCAGCTTTAAATCGATATAAGGATACTTTTTCTTAACCGGCTCCACGAATAACAATTGAAAATCTTCGTCGCTGATTTCCGCTTGTTGATATACTTTTAAGGTGACTGGGTTCTGCGCAGCTTCTTCCCCGCTTTTCGCTTTCATCTCCGGAGAGCCGCCGCCGCAGGCCGTCGCCGACAGCATAAACAACAGCGCGGTCATGCAGGTACGTACAGGCTTGTTCATCGTAGAAACTTCCCTTCTATTCGTCAATTTTTGGTCTGACTAAATTGTAAGCGGGAAGTATAAAATACAACTTGTATATTTGTAAAACCTGAATTAAATGTTTATTCCAACTTGGTATATTGGTTATACATATGCACCTTCGGCAAATGGTCAAGAAACCATAAAACGTTTAATAACGGCAGCCACGCCGTTTTCCCGGTTCGTTGGAGCGACGTGATCGGCGGCATCCTTCACCGCTTGCTGCGCATTCCCCATCGCTACACCTAATCCGGCGGCGCATATCATACTGATATCGTTCAAGCTGTCGCCTACGGCAATGACTTCGGACATTTCGATACCGATCATCCTGCATATTTCTGTCAAGCCGCTCGCTTTCGAAACGCCAATGGGATTACACTCGATGTTGTTGACGCTTGAATTGCTGATTTCAAACGTATTCCATGCGGCCAACTCTTCCCGAATCCGATGCCTCAAAGCTTCATCTTCCGTTTTAACGGCGAATTGCAGCCATTGGACCGATTCGCAGTTATCCGGAAAATTAGATTGATCTACCGTTCCTCGCACTGTGTGGGCCCAATATTCGATGTTTTGGTCCAGCGAAAATATATACTTGCAAATGCGCTCCACCTGCTCCCCGGTCAACAAATGCCTGGAATGAAGCGCCTTCGGCGTTCTCCAAACTTCGCTTCCGTTATTGATGACAAGCGGCAGCTCCAAATTCAGCTTTTCCGTATAAGGAAGCACGTCCCTGATCGGCCTTCCCGTTGCAAGAATCACGTTTTTCCCTTGTTCCAATACGGCTTGAATACACTTTACGTTTTCTTCCGATATTGCACCTTTATTTAGCAAAGTACCGTCCATATCCAGTGCAATCAATTTGTAATCTCCCATACCGGACCCCCATCGCTGTATTTGTCGTTGCCTTTTGCCGGTTCGTACTCTTGCATGGCCGGCGGCTCATTGGTTCCACGCTATACAAACCGTAAATGTACTTGCGCCGTTGTTCCTTCGCTTATTTTCTCAACGGGATGTTTACCCCAATGATCCCACTTACCGGTATTGGCAAAGTAATCGGATACGGTGCTGCGAATCCAGCCTCCTGCCGTTTCGACCTCCAGGACAAAACCTCCGATACACATCGGCTCTGCTTCCGTCGTGACGGAAATCGCATTCTCGTTGTTGAGCAGCGGCCAGAACTCCGGCTCAATCTCCATAAACTGACGGCTGTCGAAATATTCGAGCCGAGGCAGCGCGCCGATGTCACGGCCGTTTAACGTTACCCGATAGCCGTTCGGTGTCTTGCAGTTGGAGCCGGCGGCTCTCAGCCGAACGCCGCGAATCTCGCTCGCCGGAGGAAGCGGCAGTCCGGACGTCTTCCCGAATGCAGGCATCTTCGTGAAGACCGCTTTCTCGCCTCTACTCCAGCATAGCTGTCCTTGTACGCCTTGACGCAGCACATGCCAATCAGCTTGAACCCGTTCGCCCCGTACGGTAATTTCCCACCATCCCGGGGCCGAGTCTTCAAGGTAGCCCCACCCGTATTCCATACCGGCCGGATCGGGCAATACGGCGCGAACGTCGCTAAGATGTACTGGCGGGCGGTCCGGATACCCGAGAACCGAGCTTTTCAGCTGAGGAAGCCAATGTTCCCCGACCTTATGCAGCGTAGAGATTTGATTGTGCGTATGTCCGCAAAAATAGGCATCGACGGGATAGTCAGCCGCTTGCGCCAATACGGTTTGGACAAAATCGAAGTGGGTGAAAAAAGGTCTGCCCACGCAAAAGAGCGGCGGATGGGCAAACAGGAATACGTGATCATATCGGCCGGATTCGGCGAACGTATCCCGAATAAACTCGGCTTGGTCGTTATGCTTTACAAAGGTCGTATAATCTAGCACGATAAATAGCGATCCCGACTTTTCGAACGTGTAGTATCCCTTCGTCAAGGGACCGGTTCCTAACGATTTCCCGATGGCCGGGTAAACAAACTGCTTCACCTGCCGTTCCTCGCGTTTGCCGACAACCCCGTCATGCGTCCCAAGGGCGAAGAAAACCGGCGCCTTTAGCCCTTCGAGCAGCTCCATCGCTTCTTTCATTTCGCGCAGACCGCTCTCTTCATCGTCGCAATGTCCTTGGATTATGTCACCCGTTTGAATAACGAAATCCGGCTTTAACGAAGCGATTGCGGCAATAACCTCCGGCGTTACATTGCGCGTCAACCATAAATTCCGGGTGACGTCGGCGAATTCGGTCACTCCTTTAACACGACCGCTCAAAGCTTCCCGATGCGATTGCTCCTGAACGTAATGCAGATCTCCCATGACTACAAATCGCAGAGAATGATTATTCACGATAACTCCCTCCATAACTTAGTTGTTTAGTTGATATACCAACTTATAAAGTGTATGTAATTTCAGCTGAATTATATGTTTTTTGCGCGGCATCGGTCAATTATTTATTTTGTAAACATGCGGCGGTACAGGGACGAAAACAGTGTCGTTTACAACCATTCAGCACTGTTGTATATTTGTAATATAAAATTCAAGGAGCGTCATCCATGCGAAGCAAATCGAAGCGGCAGCCGCTTTATAAACAAATCAGAACATATATTGTCGATAACATTAGTCAAAATCGTTGGAAACCGAACGACAAAATACCGTCCGAGAATGAGCTGGCCGCCCAGTTTCACGTTAGCCGGATCACGATTAAAAATGCGCTCCAGGAACTGACGAACGAGGGAGTTATATACCGAATCCAAGGGAAAGGATCGTTTGTCTCCAAGCATGAATCGGGGGAAACGCCGGTTTATCAAAGAGATTCCGGTCAAGATAGCAACCTTGTCGCCTATTTGATGCCGCGTTTGGACAATTTGTTTACGGCCAATTTACTAAACGGGATCGAAAACCAGCTTGCTTTGGAAGGATACCATCTCCTATTTTGCGAAACCAATGGTTCACAGGAACGAGAAAGCGAAATATTAAAAAAAATGATACAACTAAAAGTAAAAGGCATTATTATTTATCCCGTGACAAGAGAGACATACAATGAGGAGCTATTGAAGCTGACATTGAACAATTTCCCTCTTGTCGTCGTTGACCGCTATATTAAAGGAGTTGAGACGAACTGCGTATGCTCCGACAATTTCAACAGCGGGTACGAGGCGGTAACCCACTTGCTTCAGCTGGGACACAGCCGGATCGGCTTTGTCACGACTCCGTACGAAGGGACCACGAGCAAAGAGGACCGGATCAGCGGTTATGAGAAAGCGATTATCGATAACCATATTCCGATCGATCATTCGCTCAGGCTCATATATCGGGACGCAGGGCAGCCGGCAGTCAAAACGTCGGGCCAGGAGCCGCTTAATCGTTCCATGATCGAATCCATCAAATCGTTTTTTTTGCAAAATCCGGATATGACATCGGTCATCGCCGTCAATTCGGGCGTTGGATTTAACGTGTTGGAGGCAGCTAAAGAATTATCGGTTCAGGTGCCGGAAGATGTATCCGTCGTTTTTTTAGACGATTTTGAATTTTCTTCTTTTTCCGCGATCCCTCCCACTTGCGTTAGTCAGGAAGAAAAAAATGTAGGACGGGAAGCCGCTAAATTGCTCGTATCGATTATAGAAAACCCAAAGCAAGGACGCCGTAAAATTAATACGCCCACAAAACTTATCGTTCGAAAATCAACCGCACCCGTAAAAGTCAGGACGAATCACTAATTGCGGCTTTGGGATGCGGTTTCCACGTCAGGCAAGTTCTAGCCCTACTTTCTTTTTCTTCATCGTTCAGCGAGCAAAACCAGCAAGTTTCTCGGGATCTGTCTCTCCATTAACCATAGCCTTTTCAAGCATATCACGGCTAGAAAGTCTCATGTTGTCTGAGACCATCGAAGTTAGCTTGAGGTTGGCTTTCAAATGAAAAAAGCCGCATTACATGCGACTTTTAATGTAACCATGTTCTTTTTACCGGACAGAATCATAAAAACCTTCAGTGAACGGTGTACAGGACTAAAAGTTCGGCCTGTGAACTGCAGTTCTATTATGGAACATACAGATTCTCAGGCCGATACATTCATTCATGATACGCGTTAGGCTATGTCAATTTTTGCACAGCAGTCGCGCTTTCACTATTAACCGAGCACGACGCGATCGTCGGCAAATTTAGCGCCGCGGATCCGCTCGAACTGTTTGAGCAGGCTTTCCACAGTTAGTCCCTGCTTCTCTGACGCAGGAACATCTAAAATAATGCGGCCTTTATCCATCATGATCAGCCGGTTGCCTAAGCGGATCGCCTGTTCCATATTGTGCGTGACCATTAGCGTCGTCAAGTTCAGCTCTTCAACGATCTGTTTGGTCAACGCTGTGATTAGCTCTGCTCTCGACGGGTCGAGCGCAGCCGTATGCTCATCGAGCAGCAGGATACGCGGCTCCGTAAAGGTTGCCATCAGTAGACTGAGCGCCTGCCGCTCTCCGCCTGACAGCAGTCCGACCTTGGCGTTCAGCCGGTTCTCCAGCCCGATGCCAAGACGGTGGAGCTGCTCCTTGAACATGGTGCGCTTCTTACCCGTCACGCCGATGGACAAGCCTCTGCGCTTGCCGCGCTTGAAGGCCATAGCTAAATTTTCCTCGATTGTCATCGTCGGCGCTGTACCGGCCATCGGGTCCTGGAATACGCGCCCGATCCAAGCGCTGCGGCGATGCTCGGGCACGTTCTCCACCGGATTTCCGGCTATGAAAACTTTCCCTAAATCAGGGGTCATGACCCCCGAGACGATGTTCATGAGCGTCGATTTGCCGGCGCCGTTGCTTCCGATGACCGTAACAAAATCGCCTTCTGACAGGTGTAGGTTAATGCCGGATAACGCAACCTTCTCATCAGGTGTCCCAGGGTTAAACAGCTTGGAAACTTGCTCGATACGCAGCATTACCGCCCACCTCCCTGGGAAGCCTCTAGGTCTGCAGCGCGTTTGCGGATGAGCGCCTTTTGCTTAACCGTGCTCCGGATTTTAGGCAGCGTCAATGCGATAATGACGATCAGCGCGGTCATAAGCTTCATGTCCGTCGCTTCTAGTCCGACGCGAAGCGCAAGCGCTACAACAAGGCGGTATACAATGGCGCCGAGCACAACGGCGATGGTAGCCTGCATTAGTTTGCGGGCGCCGAATATCGCTTCCCCGATAATAACGGAAGCCAGGCCGATCACAATCATCCCGACGCCCATCGTTATTTCAGCGAATGCCGAGTATTGAGCAATCAGAGCTCCGGCCAATGCTACCAATCCGTTCGACAAGCTCACACCGACAATAATGGTTGTATCCGTATTCACTCCGAAGCTGCGAATCATACGTTTATTGTCGCCGGTCGCGCGGAGCGCGAGGCCAAGATCCGTGTGGAGAAACCAATCCAACGCGAACTTGACCGCGAGTACAACGAATGGCATTACGATTAGAATGTGCACTTCCGTCAGCAGCGTGTCCACCCCAAGCAGCGGAATGTTCGCTTTGCCCATAATTCGGAGGTTGATCGAGTACAGTGCAATCATCATCAAAATACCGGAGAGCAGCGCATTGATTTTGCCTTTCGTATGCAGAAGACCTGTACAAGCCCCTGCGACCAGGCCGCCGATAAAAGCCGTCACCGTTGCAAGCACAGGAGAGAACCCGCCGGCAATCATCATCGCGGCGATGCCTCCGCCTGTCGTAAAGCTCCCGTCGACCGTCAAGTCCGGGAAGTCCAAAATCCGGAACGTAATATAGACACCGAGCGCCATAATGGCGTACAGCATCCCGAGCTCGAGGGAGCCCGTAAGTGCCGTTAGCATAACCTGTTGCCTCCTTAAACTGTAAAGAATGACCTTCCTAAGTCGAAAGGCCACTCTTATTTGTACGCCTTATTTGGCTGTACCGCCGAGCAGATTTTTCTTATCCTGCATTTTATTTTTCATTGCATCCGTAATCGTCACGCCCTGCGCTTTCGCCGCATCTTGATTAATGATCAAATCCAGCTTGTCCGGGAAAGTTACTTTCATATCTGCTGGCTTGGCGCCATTTTTCAATATTTCAACGGCCATCTTTCCGGCTTGGTACCCGTGATCATAATAGCGGAAGCCGTAGGTCGCAACCGCGCCCTTCTCTACCGTATCGCGATCACTGGAGAAGAACGGAATTTTCTTTTCGTTCGCTACTTTAATGATCGATTCGACTGCGCTTACAACCGTATTGTCGAGCGTTATATAGAACGCATCGACGCGGCCTGCGAGCGATTCGGCCGCCTGCTTCACTTCCGAACTGTTGGCTACAGCAGCTTTCACCACTTTGATTCCATGTTTGCTGAGCGCTGTTTCAGCCGTTTGGATCATGACCGCGGCGTTTGGTTCGCCTTCATTGGCGATAATACCGACCGTTTTGACTTTCGTGAAGTCTGCCGCGATAAAATCCATCAGCTTCGGCACCGCGTCCGGATGCGTATCCGCCGCACCGGTTACGTTCCCGCCCGGCTTGTCGAGGCTTTTGACCAGCTTCGCGCCGACCGGGTCCGTAATTGCTGCGAACAGGATCGGAGCATCTTTTACATTTTGCACTGCAGCCTGTGCGGAAGATGTAGCAATGGCGACTACAAGATCCTTCTTATCCGCGGCAAATTTTTGAGCGATGGTTAAATTATTCGTCGGATCTCCCTGTGCGTTCTGGTAATCGACCTGCAGGTTTTCTTTATCCACGAAACCGCTGTCTTTCAGCGCGGCTAGAAAGCCTTCCCTTGTCGCATTGAGTGACGGGTGCTCAACGATTTGCGTAATACCGACTTTATAAACCTTTTTGTCCTGCGGCTTTGCAGCAGAGCCGGAAGCGTCCGGAGCGTTGTTTTTGGACCCGCATCCGGCGAGAATCAAAGGAACGGCTACGAGCAGTGTTAATAGTCTAGCAGATTTCATCAAATTAGGCCTCCCATGCAACGTTAAAATGCTTTAAAGCAATAATGTATATCTTATTACGGTTTATCCCCATTAGTCAATGAATGAAAACAAATCCCTTATTCATTTGAAGAACGATAAATTCATGAGGACTAGCCGCACAACCTTAAACTGACTGGTATAAATATACAATTTTATTGTTGTTACATGCGACGAAATCCAATTGTAATCAAAAAAAAGAAGGAGCGGTTTTTCAACCAGCTACTTCTTCCTTCTGCTTTGGTGTCCAACAAGGATAAACCAGAAATTGACCATATTGCAAGCGATACTCTTATATTCAATTCCATAATGGATTCATCAGCGATTTTATATCCGGTAATACATTCAAAATCTATATTCCGTGATGGCCACGCATAAATCATTATTCCCGAGTTTGCATGGTTTTAAACCAGGGTCAGTCACAAAAATAATCAGGATCGGTTAGTATTGTTTAAACCAATTAATGATGTAATTTCATGCGTATTAAAGATTGACGGAATTCAGTAAAGTCTTTGAGCATGTGATCAAGCCTTCTTTTATAGAAAGATGCAACAGTAGAATTTTCAGCAAATTGAATCTGATCAATTAGATCGTCTAAATCTTCCTTCAGTACAATGAAGTCAAGATTATCTTCATCTCTACTCAATTTAGATTTAAGATCAACAGCTAATGCCTCACCTAATTCTTTTAATCGTGGTACTTCAAGGTGCACCCTCATCTTTATAAGTGGAGGGGTATAATCCTTTCTAAAATCTATGCCTGGGACTTCGTCCCATAATGCATTCCAACCTTTAAGTAGCCCTGCTGAATAAAAAAGTAGTTTTAAGTAACCGCATAACCAGGACGTGCAACTTGTGTTTCTACTTTGACACCCTGCTCCGTTTTTTAAGTGGGAACAAAAGTTGCAGCAAGAACCACCATTTTTTATACAAACCTTGCAAATACTATTACTGCCCACTCCGTCTAGAAATTGAATTCCATATTCGATAAGTTCTTTTCTCGTTATATAATAGATATCTTTTTCATTAAGCATATAATCATCAAACAACCCCTTTCCCTTATCAAAAACCAAATAATTATTATATATTCAGTTATTTGAATATTTCAATTACTATTGATTTACTATAACTGATAAAAACTAAAAAATGCAATGTTTTATAACTACAATATTGGAGTAATAATGATGTTGGAGGGGTTACCGTATATCTGTAGTTCATCACCAAACATGTACGCAGAAAAACCGCTAACCAAGAGAATTAGCGGTTGCACTGTGCGGCGTGCGTTATAGCTGCTTAATCGCTGCCAATACTTCCGCCACATGACCGTCGACTTGCACTGCTCGCCATTCCTTAATCAGAACGCCTTGCTCATTGATGAGAAACGTTGAGCGCTCGACTCCATAGAATTGCTGACCGACTCGCTCCTTGAGCTTCCATACCCCGAACAGCTCACAAATCTTATGATCCACATCGGATAGCAGCAGGAAAGGCAGCTTGTACTCTGAAATAAACTGATTGTGCGAGGTGAGGTCGTCCGGACTGATGCCGATAATCTCCGTGTTTAAGCTTTTGTATTCACTGTTGTAATTCCTAAATTCGCACGATTCCTTGGTGCAGCCGGGAGTCATGTCTTTCGGGTAGAAATAAATAACGATTCTTTTCCCCTTAAAACGGCTTAAAGAAACCGCTTCGCCATTAGCTGCAGGCAGAGTAAAATCAGGAACCTGTTGATCAAGCTTGAGATTGGGCATACGAAAACATGGCCTCCTTATAATAGCTCTCATCTTTCTAAAAAAATCTTACCAGAGCCATGAGCGTTTTCCAATAGAACGCATAAGCCGACGAAATGAGAATTACCGTACCGTTTTGCTTGATCAGCTCATCCTCGTCATTATGTCCCTAGCCGATTAACACAGAATTCGTAAGAAAAGGGTTGTCCGAAGATCTAAATGACCTGTCTGGACCCCCCTTAGCCATAGCTTCGCACACGGTATTCACGGTTATGCTGCTGGACCGCCTTTGATGATCGCTTCCAGCTGGCGCGCCGTATCGTATACTTGCTGCAGCGGGCTCGCGGAGTATAAGCCGATCTCGGCGGTAAGCGTGTCCGTGTAGCCGGTTTCCTTCAGCGCCGCGACAACCTCCGGCCAGTTGACGTCGCCTGCGAGCAGCGGGACGAAGCCGCTTCCGTTGCCGACTGCGGTTTTGAAGTCTTTGACGTGGACTTTGATGATCCGGCTGCCGAGAATGCGGATCCATTGCTGCGGGAAGCCGTAGAGCAATATGTTCCCCACGTCGAAATAAACGCCGGCGAAAGGAGAATTCAAAGTGTCGATATACGTCCGCATCTCCAGCGGGGAGAGCAGAAATTTATTCCAGACGTTCTCGATCCCCATTTTGACGCCGCGTTTTTCCGCTTCCGGCAAGAGTTTTTGCAGTTCGCTCAAGCTTCGTTCATAGCAGACGTCGTAAGATGAGGTCGGATTGACGACACCGGGCACGACCAGTACGGTGTCCGCTCCCATCCGCTCCGCCAGGTCCAACTGCTTGATCACGACGTTCCGACCGAGCGTTCTTACGTCCGGATCAGCCGACGATAGAGGGTTTCTCCCCATCAAAGAGGTAGAGATGCTGCGCAGCTGTATGCCGTTATCTCGGGCGAGCTTCGCGACCGCATCCGCCTCGCTTGGCGTAGTATCCATCGTCAGTCCGACCCCTCCAGCCGGGTTAATGTTCAACTCGACGGCATCGAAACCCGCATCGCGGCTAATTTCAAATAGCTTATGTAACGGCGTCCCTTCGGGAAAACACCACTGGTTCACGCTTTTCAGCATAAGGCTTCCTCCATCTTCTATTTTCGGGCCGGGTCGGCTTCGAACGTAATGGTACGACCGGTGTTGGCCGATTCATTGGCGGCAAGCGTCACCTCGAGCGTTGCTACTGCTTCGTCGTAGCCGCACAGAACCAGCTCCTGGCGGCCGGTCCGTACCGCTTCGATAAACGCCCTGTTTTGCTCAAGGGAATATTCGGCACTGAGCTTCTCATCCAGCTCCTGGTTGTTATCGACGATGCGGAGCGACGCCCCCCTAATGGCTACATAGAAGTCGGAGCCGATCAGTTCAACATCGCCGCGTCCGAACTTCTTCGACATGCATGCGGTACTGAACGATCCAACCGCTCCGGACTGTAGAGAGAACGAGATGATTCCGACGTCGGGAATCGTCGCGTCCGGATATTCCTTCAATATATTGCGTTGCTCGTAACGCGCATGCACCTCGCGGAATTCTCCGACCAGGTAACGGATCAGGTCGACCTGATGTGTGGACTGCTCGACGAGCTGTCCGCCCGATTTGTCCATTTGCCGGAACCAAGGAGTCGGAGGCAAGCTTCCGATCCGGTAAGCGAGAACCATATCGACAGATTTGCCGGTAAGATAAGCTTTCGCCTTTTGCACCGATTCCAAATAGCGCAAGCAATACCCGGACGAATGGATGATGCCCGATTCCTTGATCATTCGGCTTTTGGATCGAGCAGCCTCCAAGTCAAGACCGACCGGCTTCTCCGAGAGCAGGTGAATGCCTTTACGTGCGGCGGACTCCTCGATTCCGTCTCTGGCAAAAGGAGGCGTGCATATAAAAACGGCGTCGATCGTCCCCGAATGAAGCAAATGTTCCGCACTGTCGTATACTTGCAATCGGTATTGCTCCCCGATCTGCTTTGCCCGGTCGGGGTTGGCGTCATGCACCGCGGTCAGCTCCGCTTGCTCCAGCTTTTGCAGCGTTTTGATATGGTGCTCTGCCATTCCTCCAGCTCCGATAAAACCAATTCTCACCTTGTTCATATGCGAATCCTCCTTGAATCGGATGGTTACATGAACAACAATAGTGGATATGATTGGAAAAGTATTTATTCATATAGGACTGGAATTTACGCAAAAAAATCGATGCGCCTATAAAACAAAAAAACTCGTTTTACGCATGACCGAGACATGCCTTTTCAATTGACCGGGTTTATTGTATGCTTGCCATACAAGAGAGGAGTTGGAATCTATGGTGAAACAACTGATCGTCGGAGACGCCTTGCATGAGCTGGCCACTACGCGCCGCATCCTGGAGCGCTTGCCCGAGGAGCATATGACGTGGAAGCCGCACGTGAAATCGATGACGTTGGGCGGGCTGGCCACGCACCTGATCAACCTGCTGAACTGGCAAGTCGCGATTTTTCTTTACCCGGAATTCGATCTTTCGACCGTGCCGCTTCGGCGGGAAGCTTTGGAAAGACGCGATGATGTGCTGGAGGAATTCGACGCGAACGTCGTCAAGCTTGAAAAGCTTTTAGCCGAATGCTACGAGAAAACGCTCGGCGAGGAATGGACCTTGCGGAACGGCGACCATATCATCCTGCGCCAACCGCGGGCGATCGCGCTTCGCACCTTCGGATTAAGCCACATGGTCCACCACCGGGCGCAGCTCGGGGTTTATTTGCGGCTTCTCGATATTCCGGTGCCGGGCGTCTACGGTCCCTCGGCCGACGAGGAAGGTAAATAAACTAAGACGTGCAGAACAGTCGCAGGGCATCGGCATGACCGTCGGTACTCTGCGACTGTTTTTTTTGGGGATGAACGCTTTTTTGTCGCCGGACATAGCGCAATTGACTTTCTTTCCGCTAAGCGGCTATCCACTGAGAACAGGCGATCAGATATTGGCCTTCGCCTTTCTGCTGCACTCAGAATCGTCTATATTGGGGGGTGTCATCAAGGCTCAAATGCTGTTATTCTTTTGGCTGCCATACTTTGAGCTTGTTACCATCCGGGTCATAGAAATCGAACTCTCTGAACCAGCTATGTATAATCAATTCTCCGATACGAATACCATTAGAACGGGCATGCTCATATAATCCATCAATATCTGAAGTTCGAAAGCATACTACAGGCATTTCATAGCATTCGCCATTTTTCAGCCATTGGTTTGTCCGAAAAGTTAAAACCTGCTCATCTAATCTCTCGCGTAGGAAAACTTCTTGCCTGCCCACAAGTAAATAATCTCCACCATTCTCTAACCCAAGGTGCTCAATGTACCACTGTTCTGACTGTTTTCGGTTGGAAACAGGAATATAAACTCCATCTATCCCGGTCAGTGCTGCTTTCTTTGTTATTTGCTCCACCATCTATTCTCCTTTGACATAAGGTTAATTCAGTCACAGCGCATTACGTACAGACAATATATACTTAGCCTGATCAAGCGGATTGACGCCTTGGCGTTTACGCTCCGCGTTGACTTCCGGCGGACATTCCCGATAGTACGCAAACGTTGTAGACAAAATGCCTCTCCCTTTCGTCATCGATCCGAGTCGAGCCGGAAAATTTAGCGACGTAGCGACTGGGAGCACACCCTCGAGTTCCAACCGACCGCTGCGGATCACCGGCGAATCCAACTCGCCACGCATGACAACGAGTTCGGTCATGACTTTGCCACCGAATTCCTCGGGTACAGACAGGCGAAAATACAGAAGTGGCTCGAGCAGTTTAGTACCGGTGTTCGCTAGACCATTCATAATGCCCATTGGCGTCGCGACGACGAAATCGAGCGGATGCGTATGCCACACATGATGTTCGCCTTCCACAAGCGTAACCTTCAAATCGGTGACCTCCCAACCGTGCAGCCCTTGCTGAAGTGCCTCGGACACACGCCGCGCGACTTCGTTCTGATAACTTTCAAGTAGGCGTTCCGGCCTCGCTATAGAGCTGTACTGCAGACCACTCCCCCTTTCCCCGGGCTCGATCCGGAAGCGCAAAATAGCCCAACACGGCTTCGGCATCGTATAAGCAACGAACCCTTCTCCGGTCTTGGTTGGAGTCTCTTTATAAATGACAGAGGGGCGATCGAATGTGACTTCGAGCCCGAACCTGCTTTTTAGCACCGAAGCGAGCACTTCCATCTGAATCGGTCCCATTACCTTCAAATGCAGCTCCCGATCCTCATGTTGCCATTGCACGTCAAGCAGCGGGTCCTCATCGGCCAATTCCCGAAACGCCGCCACCACCTTCGGATATTCGGCCTCGCTACGCCATCGCACCTGCACCGTCAGCAGCGGCACGGCCAGCTTGCGCGCGTCGGGAATTCCGGTAACCGTGCCGATGATATCGCCGATACGCGATCGGCTCAAACCGAAAACAGCTGCTATATCTCCGGCTTGCAGTATTCCAACATCTTCCGACTTACGAATATCAATTTTGCGTATTTGGGTAACCTTTTCCTGAATATCTTGCGTCACATTATGTACCGTATCGCGGTTGCGAAGCGTGCCGTTGTACAAGCGCACATAAGCGATTCTCCCCATATCCGGGTCACGCTCGAGCTTAAAGATGATACCGGCAACCGGTGCTGCCGAGTCACCTAGCGGGCCAGGTAGCCAGCGCAAGATCGCGTCCATAAGCTCAGGGATGCCAATCCCCCGATTCGAAGCACCGAACAGCACCGGGAACAGCTCTGAACGGAAAATACCATCCTCAAGCATTGGCAGTAACTCCGCCGTAGTAATATACCCCTTTTCGATATAACGTCCTAACAACGTTTCGTCCCGTTCAGCCATCGTCTCGACAAGCATTTCGCGGTACAACTCGTCCTCGATTGAAAGATGGTGCGTTTCTTCTTGAAGCATATTCGCGCTTCCGGCAAAATCCTCTTCAACCCCGATCGGCGCTTGAATCGGTATTGCTCCATAAGTCAGCAGCCGTCGAATACTTTTCAATGTGTGCATAGGGTCTGCCCCGACCCTATCTAGTTTATTGACATACAAAATCGTCGGAATGCGTAAATCACGTAGCGCCTGCCAAATCAATTCTGTCTGTGCCTGAACGCCCTCAACCGCAGAAACGATCAGAATCGCTCCGTCCATCACTCGGAGAGACCGTTCCACTTCTGACAAGAAGTCCACATGCCCAGGTGTATCGACAAGATTTACATGGACGCCATTCCGGACGAATCTGGTAACCGCAGCGCGCACCGAGATGCCCCTCTCCCGCTCCACGTCCAACCAATCCGTCTGCGCTGTGCCGTCATCAACGCTGCCGAGCGTACGAATGCGTCCGCTTTCAAATAAAATTTGCTCGGTCGTCGTCGTTTTGCCAGCATCGACATGAGCGAAGATACCCACATTCCGAATTTGGTTCTGCTGTACCTCTTTCATTATGGCTCTTCCTCCGAATTGTAATAAGTTCAGTTTAGCATAAAACTAACAATTAGGTTGGACAATGCCGTAGTCTCCCTTGCACGGAGCGCTGTGCGGATGAGCCTGTGCACATGCAGGCGAACGGCAAAAACCCGACGACCCCGCAAACGATCGGCCATCGTTTTCGTCGAGTGGGCATGTCACGCACCACGTTTCACACCTAAACGTATTCGATTTTACAACGGATGTTACCTTTCCTTATGAAAGCCCAATACGGAGTAGGCAAGCATCAATAAATATTCAAAAAGAATAAGTTATATCAGCGCTTATTTGATTTAGATTTGGAGGTTTTGTCGATGCCTTACGCTTACAAGTTTGTTAATTATCCGGGTCCAATGGCTGTATACACCACTTCCATTCCCGGACATTTTCCCTATTCGGCCTTTTACACCACCCACCCATTAGCAGGAACGCTGATTGATTACTTCCCACCAATTACTGCATATGCTCCTCAATTTTGGATGCAACACTCAGGGGGATGGAGAAGCAAGAACGCCTTTTAGTATGTATTCTCACGTTTCATCCGATAGATCGATTTGTTTTCAATAACTCGAATCGGTGACGTCCATGATTCGTTATCTGGCATTGTATCCAGTGCATCTTCCACTGCCTGCAGTTTTGCATCCAATTGATCGATGTAGTGTAAGGCTACGGCTTCCGGGACTTGCGGTTGAACCGGACTTCCCCATTCTCCTAAATTGTGATGGGACAGAACCAAGTGTTGAAGAATGACGAGCTTCTCACTGGTTGTGTCCATACCCATTGCTACAGCAGCTTCAATGATCCAGTTAGCCGCCATGGAAATGTGGCCAAGTAATTTCCCCCTGAAGCTGTAGTCCGTCACGACCCCAAGCTCAGAAATCATTTCTTCAGGCTTGGCAATATCATGCAATATAATACCGGCTTTGATTAAGTCTTGGTTAAGGAATGGACGCTGCTTCGCTATGAATTCACCGAGTTCGAGCATGCGGCAGATGTGATATGCCAAGCCGGCATAATAAGCATGATGCATCCCTTTCGCCGCGGGATAATGCATGAGTTTTTCTTCAACTTTTGCTATACAGAACTGAACAATACTCTGAATATCGCCATCCTGGATACTGGATGCCGTCTTCTTGATTATGTGAACCAAATCGATCGGCTGTATCGGTGCGGATCTTACGAAATCCGTTAATGAATACCCATCCTCTTCAGTCGCTTTACGAATCCTCATTATTTTCAGCTGCGGCTTCTCCCGGTACATTTGAACAAGACCGTTTACCTTAACTAGCATCATCGGGAAATATGTTTCTTTGTCGGCCGAAGAAACTTCCCACATCTTGGCGGGAATTTCTCCACTTGTATCGGCAATTACGAAATCAAAATATTCTTTTGATGGATTGGCGTTTGTTTGCTTTAAATCAGCTTTCTTCAATAAGTAAAAGCCGGTAATTTCGTCACCATCAGTGAAAGTCCGAATCAATGTCATATATATTCCTCATTCCCTATCTTCTATCATAAATGACTACTAATTCGACAATTACCGACTTTATACCTTTCTTCAATAAAACAAATGGAGCCGCACCTGGAGCAGCTCCATTCAAATGTTAGAACGCTTTTCAATATTCCAATCAGCTACTATCCCCTGCCTAAATATTAAACATCTCCCACTTTCAAAATAAGATTTAACGAGTTTAGAATGCAATAACATCGGCTGGCATTATATTCTCTCATCATTTCAGCCAAGGCATCGGAGATCGCCTTGTTTTCCCTTTAAAGCTTGGCATGAAATTGGCAAACTCATAGTTTCCATAATATATGTTATGTAAACTATATATAAAACTTGATGGGCAGCAGCTTCTTCGTTCGCACTTAGGCGGACTATTTTTTCTTATTGCCTGATTTCTTTCTCAAGGAGATATCACACGCCTTATGCATGCAGAATCAACTTTTCGGCCATGATCTTTAGATCCGATACGATATTTGCCCCGATCCGTCTTCTCGCGCAACTTTTAACAATTTACATCAGTTCGTGTCCACAGTGTTTTGGCGATGTGAAAACATGACAATTAGATCTAATCTTCCACAGCGCTTCAATCGGACAATGTTTATGTCGCGGATGAACGACAAAAACATTGTCCGATAAAAATACCCATTCCTTCTTCATAGACTCTGCGCTCTGACAAGTTCAGAGTATACCCCACCCGTTCTTATCAAGTCATGATGCTTACCTTGCTCGACGATTCGGCCACCGTTCATCACAAAGATGCGATCTGCCTCCATAATGGTGCTTAATCTTTGAGCGATTATAATTTTCGTACATTTCAGCTTGGCCAATGCCTCCTGTACACGGCGCTCGGTCACCGTATCCAATGCACTTGTAGCTTCGTCCAGCATCAGGATGACCGGATCGTTCACAAGTGCCCGCGCCAAGGCGAGTCTTTGTCTCTGTCCGCCAGATAGAGAGGCGCCATCCTCCCCCAGAATGGTACCGTATTTCATAGGCATGGCCATAATATCTTCATGAATAATAGCGAGTTCCGCAGCAAGCTTGATCCTCTCCGGTGCAGCTTCCAGGTCGGCAAGGGCCAGATTTTCGCGTATGGAGATACCGAACAAGTAGGGATGCTGGGGAACCACTCCAATCTGCCCGCGAACCCATTGCAAGTCCAGCTTCAGAAAGTCATGGCCGTCATATATAATTTTTCCGGAGCTGGGCTCATATAGCCCCGCCAGGAGCGCGGCAAGCGTCGATTTTCCTGATCCGGAGGGACCGACAATCGCAATAAATTCTCCCGGCTCAATCTTGACGGAAACTTCCCTTACGGCAGGCGAAGATACCGGTGAGTATTGAAAAGATACACGATCCAGGACAACCTGCCCTTGCAGACGAAGATCGGGAGTATATCGCTTCCCCTCTTGCTCTCGCGGTTTATCCAATATATCGTTAATTCGGTCGAGAAAACCGTAGATTTGCTGCACCTGAACTGCGG
Organism: Paenibacillus allorhizosphaerae; assembly: GCF_042659105.1. Taxonomy (NCBI): domain Bacteria; kingdom Bacillati; phylum Bacillota; class Bacilli; order Caryophanales; family Paenibacillaceae; genus Paenibacillus; species Paenibacillus allorhizosphaerae. Next base: position 25,178 of record NZ_JBHSRV010000001.1, read on the forward strand.
TAGAGAGAAGTCCGGATAAGGAAACGAGATAACTGCCCGCCAACGCGCATTGTCCCAGCATCGCACCAAGACTTGAGCTCGCGTTCAGAACCTGTATTCCTCCAACAAAAAGGATTAATAACGGAGATCCCACTCTAAGGGCAGTCAACAAAGCATCCATGGTTGCGCCAAGCTGATCTTTCCGCAGCCCTGCATGGATCTCTTGCACAAATAAATTCGTCCATTGTCTTGCAGCACGTTGTTCAGCTCCCGTCGACTTCAACGTCTCCAACCCGGATAACACCTGTACCAAAAATCCTTGCGATTTGGCTTGTGCCTCCAGCCCTTGTGTGTTGAGAACTAAATAACGATGGCGAAACAAGAGAAAAATGCATCCCTGCAACAGGCCTAAGCTCACAGCTAATCCGCTAATGAACGGATTGGCAATAAGCAACAGGACGAGATAGAGACCTACCGTTACACCGTCAAGCAATCCGGAGAGCACCCCGGTTGTAAGCATATCGCGAATTTTCGTGTTGCTGTTCACTCTGGCCAGGAGATCCCCGGAGGATCGCGCTTGAATCACCATATAGGGGAGCTGTATGAGGTGAGTAAGGAATTGCACGGTCATTTTATGGTCTACATGCGTTCTTAAATATAACAAAAGATGAGACCGTACCAACGATCCTAGGAAATGAAATAATGTCATCGCGATGAGGCCGAGTCCAAAATAATATAAAAGCTGAACATCACCCTGAGGTAAAATCCGATCCACCAATGTTCCCGTAAGCAAGGGGAGGCCCATGGATAATATTTGAATCAATATGGATGTGACGAATATTTTCCACAGCATCCCGGGGAATCGGACCATTTGCTTGACATGCCGCCATGGAGAAAGGCGGTTTGCTGAAGCTGTAGTTTGGAAATCCGCTCCCGGAGCTAGGATAAGGCCGATTCCCGTGAAGCTTTGACTAAATTCCCGGTAAGGAATAAGCCTTCGCCCCCATTCTGGATCAACGACCCATACGCCCTTGCGGGAGCAACGCTCGAAGACAATAAAATGCGTGAACTTCCAATGTAAGATCGCTCCGGTTTGCAAGTTAGGCAGATGATCTAAATCAAAGGCGGCTCCTTGCCCCTCCAATCCGAACCATCTGGCCGCTTGCAGGAGAACGTGCGCATCCAAACCGCTCCGCCCTCCCCCTGTCACCTGACGCACTTCATCCAGAGGGACACGCTTGCCGTAATAAGCCAGCACCATGGCTAGACAAGCCGCGCCGCAATCGGCTACCTCCATTTGCCGAATCACTTCGATTTTTCGTGATCGGCGGAACAGCTTAGCCATTCGCCCCGCCCCCTGACGTGCCGAAGAGTCCTTCGATGAGTACGGAGACAAATTGCCGTCCTGCCAGCCCCCCAAGGATACTGCTGCTCAGAAGAAACCAGAAGGCAAACGTAAGCCAAGCAGGAACAGGACGCAGCCCGGTGAATTGGGTTGTTGCTGGTAATAAACAGTCCAGAGCTTCTCTTCGAAACATATCGGGCTCTTTATTCGTCATGAGTGTCACCTCTTCGTGTCCGGCCGCTCTCGGCATCATAGAGCCGCGCTAGAAAGTCATATATGATAAGCTCATGGGCCCTTTGCGACGACCGGAGCATTCGGTTCACATGCATATGGATATAACTCGCTGCCAGTTGCTCCAGAGTTACGGTAAGACCTCCTGAAATCTCAACCTTCCTCAAGCCATCCACAAGCGGCACAAGTCGTTCGGATCTTTGTTTAAATACAGAAATCCCTGGAGCCAGTCGATCATGGCCGGATGACGTTGTATGAATATAGGCTTCCAGGCGAGTTCGCTCTCTCCGGAACCGCTCACCCAAGCTGCGGCGGAATGCCCCATCGATCCCGAATTCCGTTGCAAACCCGTCCCGGGCTTTTTTTACGATGCCGGATTTGACTTCGGCTGGAAACCTAAGATCGGACAGTAACCTATCGATCCCGATAAACGAGAGCCGCCATCGATCATCCAATCCGGCATCGCCGTCCAGCGTCTCCAATATGTTGATTACCGCTTCGCTATCTATATGAAAGAATCTCTCTGCGAGACTCATACCTTTCTCTCCACCATAACGCTCCCATTCCGGCATATAAGTATCGACCTGGAAACGCCAAACCGTGCCGTTCTGCAGTTTAGGCGCAATGGCGTCTTTCAATTCCGGGAGAACTTCACCCAAAAGACGTTCGGGGACTCCTTTCACACGAAGCCGAAGATGCCAGTCGGGATCCCCGTAACGAATATAAAACCATTGTTCCACAGCTCCTGAACGCATCGCATGAGACACGATGCGGCGTACTTCCGTTCGAAGAAGGGCATCGACTGCAGCGGGACCCGTATAAAACTTGGCATAAAGCCATTCCGACCCAGGTGGATAGGCTCTCTGGATATTCAAGCTCTTTGTACTCGTTACGTATGGTTGTTCGCTCGGTATGGATGTCAGGGAGACAGCGTTTTTCTTGGAAGGAATACGTTCGAAGGGTACGATGAACTCATGAACGAACCGCCCCTCCGGTCCACGAACCACCTGTTCTTCCAGAGAAGGGAATAATTCGGTAAGCCGTACCTCCGAGCGGTTTTTGACCATTTCAACGAAGGTATCGACACTTAATACATTATCCAAATCCACAGGCAGCTCACGATCCAACTCCGTAAACAAAAAAATTGGTGGAAGCCCTCTTCCTTTACGCCAATCTTGTACGGCCCAGAACCGGTCGCCGCCCTTCAATCGGCCAAGTCTGCTCAACTCATCCTGCGGAATGCGCCATATGGCTCGAGATAACACGGTACGCCCGAACACCACTCGAGGCAGAAACTGCGCAGAGGTTAGCGGTCCCCAATCCCATGCAAGGTAATCGGCGCGCCCGTTCCCCTGTAAGTCGCACAAAAACCGGTATGGTCCGATGCCATGGGCAAGGAAATTATGGGCTGTCGATAAGCGCGGAATCACACGTTTCCCAAGCGTGGCCGACCATAAAACGACCTCCTGTCCGACAACCGAAACCAGCAAGTCATTTAAAGGAATCTGTCGCTCTAGCGGAGCCCCGGATTGCGCCAGAAACGGAATTTCGTAGGCACGAAGCACCGGACGGGCGATCAAATTGCCGACCCGCCCTTCCGGGAGATGGACGATCTCCGCGAAGACGGCTTCCGGGTGAAGCGCCTCCTCTGAGCGCAAATGCTTTGTAACTTGATGGTGCAAATCACGGTCAGCATGACAAAATCGGCCTAACAAACGAGCGCCGGACGGACCGGAAACATCATGCATCAGCACTTGGAAGTCGCCCCGGTTTAAAGCCTCCTCCGTTCGGGCGGCCACCCGAACCATTGCTGCGAAGGTATCCGGCATCGGCAGTGCTCGGCCGGGCGATAAAACCTCAAGGTCATGATCCGTTAAGCGAATCTCCATTGTACCGCTTGCAATGGCTTCATTCAGTTTGCGCAATAGCAGAATCTCGCGCTTTCCCCAAGCTGTCTCCTGTTCCACTGATACAGGGAAAGGCAAACCAGCTAATAGGGATGATGCATCGATGGACATATCTGTTCCGCCATAACCAATACCCGTCTCATTGTCGAGAACCTCAGTTAATGGTACCTGCCTGCCCTCGTACCGCTCCAGAAAATCTCTGCGAAACCGGTCCATGTTGGACTGTGTTTTTTTTCGAGCCGTTTGGTGCAAAGCCTGCACGCCTCGTAAGATCTCCTTGGTAACCTCGTGCCCTAATGCAGCCTCACGCAAGGGTTTGACTAGATCCACTTGAAAAAGCTTGGAAAGCTCTACCGGTGAGGCCAAATGCTCAAGCTTATGACCGATGGCTCGATAGCGTTCCATGTTAACGCCGATCCCTTCCCGGTCCAGCTTCTCCAAATCGAGCTTCACTTCGTGCAGCTGTCCTCTTACGTTTTCGGCATATTTCGTTTCCTTCAAATGATGCAGCAACTGAACGATGGCTTCACTCCCGGATACGTTCGAAGACAACACAGGAACCAGCAGCTGATTGTCGATTAATTCGTGCAGAAAGGCTTCTGCTTCCTCCATGGATACATCCGGGTCCTCTGTTATCAGCGCTTGAGCGAGGTCCGTAATGCGAGCGCCGGACTCGGCATTCGATACGATTCGATCTAAATACTCCGTTCTTGTGACAGACACTAGATGATGGCTTCGAACTTGATCTTGCTGCTTTGCCTCCACGTATCGAATATGCTCTCCAATCCGGTAGAGGCTGGAATTCGCCCGGTATATCAATTCCTTCCGAAGTTGCTCATCTCTTGCGATCGCATCCGTCAATGCGAATATATAGTCCATGTCGAGCCTTGTATGGCGTCGGTACGAGGTTGAATCCGCAAGACGAATTTCCGTCTTATCGGCGATGGCTCCTACGGATGCTCCGGCAAAGAGACCAAAAGGCGTTGGTCGCACGGCCATTCGCACAAAATAACGAACCAGTGGGCGTTCAACTTTTTCCCCCTGCTCACTCTCCGGGTTGTCTAACCATACCGATAGCTTGCTTTCCAGATCGGGAGACGCCAGGAACAATGCCTCACGGACTGCGGGCTGTGCAAAAATAGCAGCTAACCGGCTTCGGAATCGGGTTCGATCCGCTTTAATGGCCGCATCCAAATCGTTTGGGTTAAGAGCAGCGGATGACTCTGCCCCTTGAGTCCATTGGATCAGAGCTTCTATTGGCAATAAGGGTGTTCGAATGGCGAAAAATCCCGAGCTTTGAAACATAGAAGAAATACTGTGCCCCCTCATGATTCCCTCCCCTTGACAGCCGATTCCGGACAGTTTTCGTTGCATCAAGTGACCCCCGAAAAAAAATGTTTTCGGGGGCGCACATTTACCGTGCAGTCAGATTAGATCCAGCAGGTTCCGCCGCAGCCGCTCCACCACTTGGTAACATAAGGTCTTCCGCCGGCAGCATTCTTAAGTTCTTCATCGCTCAGCACACGCACCGTTTCTTTGTTCAGAACCAATTTTTTTACCTCTTTGGTTTCCGATACTTGTTCTTTTTTGAAATCTTCCATTCCAATCTCTCCCATCTTAGTTTGATAATAAATAAATGCGGTCCCACAACGGTTCGATAGATGTAGACGCAGCCAGCAAAGACAAGCAGATTCCTGCTGCACCGGTCAACATGCCGGGCTCTGGCGTCCAGACCATCTTCCCGTGTGAACCCGTCAGCGCCAAATAACCACCGATTCCTTGATCCGTTCTCATTTCAAGCGTTCTTCGCACCCAGCTACCAGCAGCATCCTTAAAAAGCGTCTCGCCTGTCGCATGATAGAACCGATTAAAGAGGTGCGCAAGACCGGCGGCGCCGTGACAGAACCCGGCTTCCGCTACCTGTGACTTTTCATGCAGCTGCAGGGCTGACGTTCGGCCTAGCGCAATGGCTATATCCTCCCAGTCCGTTTGACCGAGACTTCTGGCAGCCAGCAAAAGCGCTGCCGCAACGCCCGGATCACCGTGGCACCATGCGGCTCTAGCTGGTTCCGGCGCTATTCCCGGTCCGATACATCGGGGGAACTGGCCAAATCCGGTATGATGGATTCGCCTTGCGAGCAACCAGCGGATCGCATCGTCCAATAGACGCCGTACCTTGTGCTTTTCCACGCCAAGCGTATAGGCATGGCTTAGAAATGCGATCGCACCCGGAACGCCATGGGCCATCCCCAGATTATAGAAGCCTTCCGGTGCATAGTGAATCCTGGAATCTGCCGGAAGCATCTCAGGACGAGTGAACCAGGCAGTACCGTCAGGTCCCTTCTCTGCAAGGAAATCCAGATGTGCAATCACGAGTGAAAGCATTTCTTCGGCAGCGTTGGAGAGCAGTCGTTCACGAGCGTACACCCCGATGCCGACTAGACCGTTTGTAAGGTCAAAATCACCATACCAAGGTCTGCGCAGAAGATTCAGAAGCAGCGCATCCACTTCATTCAATGCTTCTCCGCCTCCAGGTTCTTCGCTTACATGCGCGAGAGCCCAGGCAATACCTAATAGGCCTTCATACAATGCGGCCGACATCGGTGTCGTGGCGACGGAATCCATCGCATGCTCAAGAAACCGATTGGCAGAATGCCCATCCCCCAAATCTGCCCTGTCAAGGTAATGAAAAAGCACAGCCAACCCGGCTGAGCCTCCGCTGATCGTTGCATCATCCGCATCGTGGTGCCGGAGATGAACGGCAATGGACTGCACGGTTTCCAAGGCAGACTTGCGAAGTTCTTTATCCAATATCGGTTCCCAGGACATCGAACGTTGAACCCCCTTGTGAGAGACGGTCGTTTTTGAATTTGCGGAATTGCCGGCTGACAGTTTTCATTATATTAACTCCACCATTACCGCACTACGGCAAAACCACGTAGTAAAAATACGTATTTTACGCATCCATGAGACCGCTGCGGATCGCCCATGCTATGACTCCGGCACGGTTTGGGACACGAAGCTTCAAGCGAATGTGTTCCTCATATTTCTCTACGGTACGCGGACTAAGGTGCAGGTGTATACCGATTTTCTTCGAAGTGCAGCCGTGGGTTATCAGGCGAATGATATCCAATTCACGTTCTGAGAAGAGAACGCATTCCGCTTGTGAAGCATGTACCGCCGTCAATTGCTCCGTCACCTTCAAGCTAATCTCATGAGATTCCAGGGAAGTCCTTTGGGAAACTCTCCACAATCCAAGCTGTCTCATAAATTGCTGTTGATCTACCATTAACCACAAGCATGAAATCTTGTTATCCAAAAAATCAAAAAAGCCCTGACCTGGCATGGAGAAGGATTTGGAGGTTGCAGGCAAACGATAAAAGCATTCTTCATGCACACCTGATACCGTACCCCGTACCGCTACCTTATCTCCTTCGGAGATGCTGTCCTCAATCTGAAAATTCAGATTGGAGAAGCTTTTCCATGCTTGGCTGAAGAAATGGAGGAACTCCTTCCGCTTCATCGTATGCCCCGTATTGAGGCGGGCGGTAAAGGTGAAGTGGAGAATCTCGTTTAATAATGATTCATTTTTTTTGCTGAATAATTCATTGCAAAAATGATTTACGATTGTATGTTTGCTTGCCAATGAAAACCCACCTATCTGCACTCTTTTACCTAATACGTTACGTAAATATGTTCCTAACCACAACCTTCGTATGTCACAATTTTGGTCATGTTTCGGTCACGATTGGTCATGTATCCATAGTCTGTCTAATTACGTAGAGCACCGCTGGTTCCCACATCATTAGTACCACGAAAAAAGACTTCAGCTCATGCACTCCTTTAAGTAGAAGTCGCCCAAAAACGCAGGCGGAACAGTACGTCATCGACACGACGCACAGCAACGCCGCTAACAATACGGGCTTGACCATACCGACGGCATGGATATACGATCCGGACACCGCGAAGCTCGCGAAAGGATCAGTTGCTTACCACAGGCTCGATTTACAATGCAAGCCGCAAGCTGGAGCCGAACGCTATAACGCTGACGGTGCTGCTCCGATCACGGGACTTGGTTTGCCCGAAAAGTTAAAACCTGTTCATCTAGCCTCTTGACCCAAGATGCTCTATGTACCACTGTTCGGATTGTTTTCGGATATCAGCGTTTACGTTTATCTCTCTTTTCAATTCGCAAGATCTGTCGGGAATGGGGTCAAGTACTTGTCACATTGTGTCGTGACACTACGGCACAAACATATGCGTTTTCAAATAAAAAAATCCCCAATTTATGGGGATCTCAAAGCACCAATGTTTATGTCGTCGGACAATTCAATTTTTCTAAATTGATATAAGTATTGATCTACATAAGCACGAAAGCTTTATATTCATCGGATGGTCCTTCTAAACAACGTTAACCGGGTGACGACCGTAATGTCCGGCACTTCCTTGGATGCGGATTACGTCTTCAAATTCATCTTCTGCTGGTCGGTGTTCAGCGAATCCAGCTCATCTTGATATTCGGATGAACCAAGGAAGCTGCTAAGGCCTCTCTGCCGTACGGCTTCCTTCTGTTGTGCCTCTTCTAGAGCATGACCCGATAAATGCAGGGCTTGCCCGCCATATCGGAGGTGAAGACAACGAATGAACCGTCCGGTGAAAAAGCCGGATGCGGATGGGCATCCTGCGTATTGCCGTAGCTTCCCCAGCTCGTGCCGTGCGAACAGAGCTTTTCCTCGCTGCGCTTCTCCACATCGACCAGGTAGATGAAATGCTCCTCCTTCAGCTGGCCGTCGCCGACAATCCGGGTATTATCATGATTGGAGATGAAATGGCAATATTTCGAGCATTCCATCCATACTTCCTCCTGCAACGTTACCGGGTCCATGAACCGGATGCTTTCGTGAGGCCCGCCTTCCTGGCTGCGGTACACGAAGGCGAAGCGGGAGCCGTCAGCGAGCCAATATTCGTGGGTGATGAGCTCCTCGTGCGTCTGAGGCTTCGCGCAGCGCAGGTTCGAGCCGTCGGACCGCACAAGCCACAGTCTCGCATCAATCCGGTTCCACGGGCCTTCATGGCAGAAGAGGATTGTCGCAGGGTCACCCGGCCGCAGCTGCGGATGGCCCAGCCAGCAATGCGGCTCCTCATGGACGACATGGCTGGTCTGCCGCTCGATATCGACATAGACGATACGGCAGTGCGGCTTCGCGGCCCATTGCGGCTCGAAGGTCGACCAATCGCCGCGGCTCGGTACGACGTCCCGCTCGTTCATTTCGACCAGCACCAGATAGCGGTCGTCCGAGCTCAGTCCCGGATTCGCGTTCGGCACCCAGCCTGCCGGCGATTCATAGAAGGGCTCCTCGGTTAACGTCGCCATATCCATGCGGATGATCTGCCGGTCCCGGCAATAGATCAGGCAGCGGTCATCGCTTGTGAGCGAGCAGCTGAAATCGTGCACTCCCGTCCCTTCCGTCAACTGGACGGCCGACCCGCTCTCCAGATCCATTTTGTAAAGATTGCGCAATCCGTCCCGGCCGCTCGCATAAATCAGATATCGGTTGTCGCTTGTTATCATCTTGTAATAAAAATAAGGATGATGCTGGATATGCTCCGGCGTCGTCAGACGGGTTACCGTCCTGCCGGTATAAGGATCCTCGAAGCTATGAAATGCGTTCTTCACTACCGTACCCTTGGCCATCGTCTTCTTCAGCGCTCCTTTCCGATAATCGATTCGATCTATCGCAGCATCTGCTGCTTCGTCGCCGGCTTCAGAGGCAAGGTCAACGTCAACACGCTGCCGCTCGCGGTTCGGTAAGCCGCATGCACTTGCGGACCATCCGCGTCGGCCCACTGTTCCGCGAATGTGCCGCCGTCGGTCCCGGCGACCGGAGCTCCCGGCGCTTCCTTGGCCATGTCGCTGCCGGGGACCGTTCGCTCGGCCGACGCATCCAAGCCGCCGCCCTCCCCGCCGCCCAGCCGGAAGGCCAGCACCAGCAGCGCCTCCTGCAAGCTGCGGAAATCAAACCGCTTCGTGTCGCCGGCATAGACGACATAATCGACGTTCAGCTTCTCCCCGATTCTTCCGATCTCCCATCTCGGCGTCTCGCCATCGAAGGCAGCGAACAACACGGCCGCCTGCATCGCAAGCGCTCCCCCGTCCAGGCTGACATGAACCGCACCCGCCTCTTCCGTGAGGCGGGCCTCCACTCCTTCCAGCCTGCCGCCGATTTCGAACCGCAGCCTGAGATCGGCGGCCTCGAGCGTACCGTCTATCGGGTCAAGACCGATATGCGTATCCCCGCCGTTCGTGCAAAAGCCGATGCCGAACAAGGCGTCCGCCCCCTCCTGCCGGCAGGAGAATACGGCCGAAGAATAATCGTATCCATCATGTAAAAACCGCAAGTGGATATAGCTGAAGCGATCCCCGTTCCGCACGTAGGCCAACAGGTTACGGCGCTGATTCCACATGACGTCCTTGCTGAACGTCCCGAGGCTCACCCGCTCGTCCTTGTACGTCGTGGCGGTATTGACCGCCATTCCACCGGCATCCCGATGGATAACCTGGCGGTATTCGCCGCCCTGCCCCTCCCGGAACGCCGCCCTGTAATCTGGCGGGCATTGAATGTCGTTCTCGTACCAGTCCAGACTGTACGACATGTGATCCTCGGGCAGCATCGGCACAGTGTCCCCGCACGCCATCTGCAGGAACGACCGCACGGCGTCCGTCATCATCGTGCTGTAACTGCGGCTGTGCGGCCCGGACCACTCTCCGGTCGGCGCATGGTAATGCTCCGCGATCATGCTCCAGGCCACATCCAACATGTCGGCGCTCAGCCGCTTCGCCTCGGGCAGCCGCGTCGACGTGTGGATGCTCGACAGCTCCTGGATGGCCACGACCGTATACGTCGGGCTGTTGAACTCCTGGAACGTCCCCAGTTCGCGAGTATAATCGCTGAACTTGCGCAGCCGCTCCAGCCCGTAGTCGGCATACCTGTCGACGCCGTAAACTTCCCCGGCGATCAGCGTAACGAACGCCCCCATGATGGCTATATTCGTATAGCCGGGACCGACATTGCGCTTGATGATCGCATCGCATGCGCAAAAGACCGCGTGACGAATCTGTTCGCGCAGCGACGGCGAGAGCCGCTGACCGTGCCTTTGCTCCGCCAGCACAAGCCGCTTGCCGCAAAAGTCGGCCCAGTTCCAGTCCGGCGGCGCCATCATTGACAGCGGCTCCTCCATGAACCAAGACCAGATGCCGAAGGTCGCGCTGTCACGTTTTTGATCCTGCAGCCCAATCACCTTCCGCAATAGGTCCGACGCCCGCTCCGTATAGGCCTGCTCGCCGCTGTCCAGCAGCGCCAAGGCATAAATGCAGGCGGCCAATGTCGGGTGAGTATGCGTCACTCCTTTCAGCGTCGTATGATATCCGGGCGAGCTGAAAGGCCTTCTCACCATATGCAGCCCGGGATTATAGTCCTTATGCCAGCTCCCCAGCTCTTGCATCAGCATTCGTCGGTGGTCGATGGTCATGGATTCCGCTCCTTTATAATATTAATTATTTATGTCATGAATTATTTATGGCAAAAAGCGTCTCTGCCCTTTTTCCGGATGAGAATACGGGTCAGGACGCTCCCGCTCCTGGATTAGTTCGTTTTCACATTTTTTTGGTACCATTCCTGGGCGAGCTTGTCGACATTATCTCCTCCAAGCCGTTTCCACTCCTTGCGAAGCTGCTCCAATCCCCATTGCGGCGTATACTGTGCTCCGCCCGTAATGACCTTCGTCTCGATTTCCTCCGACAGCGGCGCGAAGGAAGTCTGGATTTCGCTTAATTCCGGGAACGTCGGGTTGAACGGTATGTCGCGGCGGAACTTGTTCTTCATCGCTACCTTCATCGATTCGCCCTGGACCTTGGCGTATTCCTGCGATATCGCATCCTGCGCCGCCATGATGGCGAAATCCTCCGGCTTCGGACTGTATTGATCCACTACGGCATATTCCGCTGCATAACCGATTTCCTTCTTGTTTTTCTCCGCATCGATCGCCTGCGGCACCCCGTTCACCAGCTTGTAATGAACTCCCTCTTGGCCGAAGCGCACGCCGAACCAGTTTTTGTCGATCAACCAATCCAGCAGCTTGATGGCAGCCTTAGGATCCTTCAAATCTTTGTTGAATACGATCAACCGGTTGGCAGGCGGCTCCTGGAACAAACCGAATTTGCCGTATTTCGTTGCTACCGGCTCGAAAGGAACCAGTTTCGCGCCAGGCACATTTTGCTTCAGTTCGCGGTATTCCGACGGAATGTTCCAGCTTGCGAAATAGATGCCGGCTTTGCCCGTTACGAACAGCTGCCGTTCCTTCTGGAAGTTTTTATCCGTAATGTATTCCTTATCGACGAGCCCTTCTTCAAAAAACATTTTCAACACAGTGAGTACATCGGCATAACGCTCGGTAAAGTTGCCTTTGACGATTTTGCCGTTTTCCAAATACCAAATTCCGCCTTGCGCAGCGTACAATGCCTGAATATTGCCCGTATAGTTGAAGTTGAACGCCGCGCCCAGCGTGTCCGCTTTGCCGTTGCCGTCCGGATCCTTCTCCTTAAATGCCCGCATGACGGTTATCATCTCATCCATGGTCGTAGGCATCTTCAGGCCGAGCTTATCCAGCCAATCTTGCCGAATCCACATTGCATGGTTGGCGATGGCATCGATACCGCGCGCGCTGGTAGCCATATACATTTTGCCGTCCAACATCGTATACGGCTTCAATTCCGGATGCGCTTGCAAATACGCCTTGTAAGTAGTGCTGTATTTCTCGATGTATTCGTCGATCGGCTGAATGGCTCCCTGATCCTTCAAGGTGGACATGTAATCCCGCCCGAATTCCCACATCAGGTCCGGCGCTTCGCCCGCCGCAATAAGCGTATTCAGCTTTTGTATCGACTGCGTACGCAGGATGGGCACCCATTTGACATTGATGCCCGATTTCTCGTTAATGTACTTCGTCACACGGTTGCTTTCGTATGTTCCTTCATCGCTCGCCACCTGCCCCCGGTCGAGGATCGAGATGCTGACCTCCAGCTTTTGGTTATCGTTATTGTTCTTCGTACCGCCGTTCTGGCCTTCCTCGCCGCCGGAACAGGCTGCAATTATCGTCGTCGTTAAAGTAACCCCCAGCAGCACGGCTATAGGCTTGCGTTTTTTCATCGACTTCTCCGCCTCCTCCAATGGGAACTCGTTCTGTTCTACCTGCTCCATCAGGCATTACACATTCCTCAGCCTTTCAGCGAACCGATCAATACGCCTTTTACGAAATATTTTTGCAAGAACGGATATACGCATAAGATCGGCGTTACCGAAATGATGATGGCTGCAGCCCTTACGCCTTCCGGGGACAACAGCGTTTGCATGGCCGCTCCTTCGCCGCCGTTCGTCGCACCCGCGTTCAGCAGGCTTTGACTTGTCGTATCGATCATTTGCAAAAGCTTCACCATCAGCGACTGCTTGCCCGAGCTTGTGATGTACATCAGCACGTTCATATACGAATTCCACCAGCCTACCGCATAAAACAAGGTCAGCGCCGCGATGATCGGAAGCGATAACGGCAGAATGATTTTCCAGATGATGTACAGATCGTTCGCACCGTCGATGGATGCCGATTCCTCCAGCTCTGCAGGCAGATTCTCAAAAAACGTTTTCATTACGAAAAAGTTGTACGTGCTGAGCAGCCCCGGCAGCCATAACGCCCAATACGAATTCATGATGCCAAGCGATTTGATCAAAATGTAGTTGGGAATCAAGCCGCCCCCGAACAGCATCGTGAAGGTGATGAGCATCAACATGAAGCTGCGCCCCTTCAGCCGTCTGCGGCTGAGCGGATAGGCCGCCATAATTGTCGATGCGATATTGAGCGCCGTTCCCACCACCGTTATGATCACCGTATTTTTCATCGCTACGAGCAGCTGCCCGTCCTCGATCAAATTTTGAAACGAGGTGAACGTCACATCCTTCGGCCACAGGAACACTTCCCCGGAGCTGATCGCCCGCGAGCCGCTCATGGACGTTGCCAGCACGTTGACGAAAGGAAACAAAGTCAGTACGGCGAGAAACGCCAGAAACGCATAGAGCAAACCATACAGCAATCTTGTTGACAACGCGGAACCTCCGGTCATTCGTCTCCCTCCTACCATAATCCGTTTTCGCCCAGCGCTTTGACGATTTTGTTGACAGCGACGACCAAAATCAGTCCGATCACCGATTGGAACAGCCCGAGCGCGGTCGTATAGCTGTACTGGGTGCCTACCAGACCGACGTTGTACACGTACGTGCTGATCACGTTCGACACTTCATGCACAGCTTTGTTTTGCAAAATAAAAACATGCTCGAAGCCGACATCCATCATTTGGCCGACCCGCAAAATAAGCAAAATCGCTATCGTACTGCGAATGCCCGGCAGCGTTACGTGCCAAATGCGCCGCAGCTTGCCCGCTCCGTCGATTTTGGCCGCCTCGTACAGCTGCGGATCGATGCCTGCCATCGCCGCCAAATACAAAATCGTCCCCCAGCCTGCGCTCTGCCATATGCCCGATAAAATGAAGACAATCGGCCACCAGAAGTTGCTTGCCATAAAGTAGATCGGCTCGGGGCCGAGCAGCTTGATCGCCGTGTTCACAATCCCTGTCGACGGCGACAACAGCGCGACGACGATGCCTCCCAGCACGACCCAGGAAATGAAATGTGGAATATAGAGCAAATTTTGGATCGTCCGCTTATACCATTCGATCCGTACTTCATTCAGCAAAATCGCCAGTACAATGGGAACCGGAAACGCAAACACGATGCTGTACACGTTGAGAAGCAAAGTGTTTTTCAATACGGTGAAAAAATCCGGGCTCGTAAACAATCGTTCGAAATGCCTCAGTCCGACCCACTTGCTGCCCCAGATGCCGTCGGCAAACCGGTAGTTTTTGAATGCGATGATTTCGCCGAACATCGGCGCATACTTGAAAATCAGATAATAGGCCAAAATCGGGAGCAGCAGCAAATATAAGTACTTATCCCGTTTGATGTATTTCCAGGCCGCCTTCGTTCGTCTGGCAAGTAGCGATTGTCTCACCCCGGTCTGCCCCGCGACATCGCCGAATTGCGAATTCATCGTTCCACCCCTCCCCTCTTCTCGCTTTCGCCGATTTCACCGCTATCGTATACGCTGCCTGCGTCGTTTGGATATATTCTCTTTTTACCCTCTTCACTTTTTTTAAGCCGCGGCTTGTTCGCGCGCCATGCACCGGATTTAATCTATACACCTTTTTTCATCTGCCGGGTTTTCCCTGTATTCTCCGGGGGTTTGGCCCGTATACTTTTTGAATATGCGTATAAAGCTTTGCGCGTTGTTGTAGCCGACTTGTTCGGCTATCGCATTGATTTTGAGCTTCGGATCCCGAAGCAGCTGCTTCGATTTTTCCATCCGGATATGAATCAGGTAGTCCATGAAATTCATTTCCATCGTTTCCTTGAACAGCTTGCTCAAATAAGGAACGCTCAGATGAAAGTCGGACGCGATCAGGTTGAGCGACAGGTTGCTGTCCATATAGTTGTGCTCCAAATACGAAATGATCCGGTTGACCGTATCGCTCGGGCTCTTGCTCTCCCGCTTCTCCTCCGTCCGAATAATCAGCTCCTGAAGAAAGGCCGATATGTACTTTCGGATATCCTCGACATTGGCGCACGAATCGATGTGGGTATAAATATTTTCCTTCGGATCGAGAAACTGTTTGATATCGAGGCCTTTGTCCGAAATCGCCTTGATGGACTTCATGATGAGCTGGATGCACATTTGTTTGATCATTTCCGGCGGCACGTTGCTCTTGATCGTCTCATCGAACAGCTTTTCGAGCTGGATCTCCAGCTTCGATTTATCGGTATCGCGGATCAAGCCGACAATGGTATCGCTCATCGCCCAAATCCGGTAAAACTTATCGTTGTGATTACCCGCAACATCTTCAATGGAGATGACTGTATTGTCGCCCATGATCAGCCTGTATTTCATGGCGTTTTGCGCTTCCTTGTACGATTCGTGGATGCCTTCGAGCTGAAGGTGCGGGCTCCCGACGCCGATGGTTACGGTCTGCTTGAAATGCTCGGCGACGTAGTTTCTCACGAGATCGGCAATTTGCAGCGCCTGAAGCTGATTCCCCTGCGGATCGTCCTCCTCGAAGCTCATAATGACGGCCACGACGCCGTCGTTCACTTCGACCGATACTCCCTTGCATACGCCGGCCACCAGCTCCTCGGCAACGTTGCTGATCGCATAGGTGAACAAGTATACGTCGCGGGGCGACGCAATATGCTGCTTGCGGTCCAGCTCGATGACCAGTACGACGAACCGCGAATCGTAGAAATGAATGCCTAGCATGTCAAAATATTTTCTCATCCGGTTATAATTCGTCTTATCCGCCATGAGCAGACTCATAATCAGCCGCCATTTCAGCGCTGGCAAGCTTTCGTGCATTTGCTTTTGCAGCGATTCGTTGTCGGACATCATCTGCTTGAAAAACTTCTCAAGGTACGTCAGATCGTCGTGGCGATCGATCTTTTTCCCGGCGAACGCTTGAAAAAAACGCTCCAGCGGACGGAACGTATAGCTGCTGACCGCATAAACGAGAATGATGGCGACAATAAACATCCCGGCAGCGATGGACAATAAAATGTTGCGCACCATTTCCAGCGGGCGGTTCATCACCGGATTGGGTACGATACTTATATATTTCCAACCGTTATACTGCGAAGACACATAAAAGGTAGTATAGCTGCCGTCCCGGACTTTTTTGGTGATATATCCGCTTCCCTGCAGTTTGTCCAAAGCGGGTGCCGATTCTATGCTGCCGAAGGGCTTATACAGCTGGGCTTTGTCTTTGGATGAAATAATCATACCCTGTTCGTTAATCACCATCGTCTGCCCGAGCCGCTGTTTATCGACATCCTCCATCAGGTTCGCCACCGTACGTTCATCGATGTTCACGATAATGGCGCCTTTGCGAAATTGCGGGTTGCTGATCAAGGGGAATTGACGGACGAGCGAAATGACGTTCTTATCGAGCTGCAGACCGGAGCTGACCGTAGTAATTTGGCGGACATCCAGCCATTGATGGTAACGCTGCATGTTGTTGAAGGCGGGCAGCCAATCCATATCGTAGAAATCCGCTTCATCGGCAAACGTATTGTCCGTCAGCATGCTCTTTTTTTGAATCGAATAAAGGTAGAAGGAAGAAATATTGCTGTTCGCATTCATTAACACCTTGAACTTCGTATTCAGGACGTTAAAGTGACTGAAGCGCATCTCGTCATTCGTATACCTCCCGTTCAAGACAAAGGCGACTTCCGGCTCCTGAATGAAATTTATCGTATTCGTGTCGATTTCTCGCAGGATCATTTCGATTTTTTGCTGAACCAGGTGAAGCAGCGCGATGTTCGTATTTTTCAGCTGCCCCTCGAGACTTCCCTTGGAGCTGAGATACGACAGCCAGGCGGTAGTGGAAATGATTAGCAAAAACACAATTCCATAAATCATCTTGAATCTTGCGGGAATGGTTCCTTTCAACAAGCTCATCTCCCCTTTATTTTGACAGGATGGGCAGGAACGCTTCATTCTCATTGCATGAAAGCGGCTTCACAAATAGATACGTTAATCGGCCATGCTTGCCTCTGTTTAGAAAAGCATACCATACATCCGGTAAGCGCATAGTGCAAACAAGCGACATCGCATATGGAAAAATAATAATACACCGCAAAGGAAAAAATTATAGAAATAAGAAAAAAGCTTGATTGCTCAAGCTTCTTTGGGTGATCTTCCTATGTGGCGCGGGATGCGAGAAACGATGCGTTTCCGCCTAAAATGCCTTGCTTGACCGTCTCGTCAACCTCGGCATAATCGATGAGGCAGTGCGTGCTTTGCAAACAATAGAGAGGGTGCTGTGAGCCGTACATGATTTTTCCGGCGGGAATTTGCTGTAGAAGCTCCTCAATGACGAATGCACGGTCCTTCAGCCCGGATGTATCCAAGTAAAGTCTTGGGAGCTTGTTGATTTCTTCGCTCATGCTTACGATTTCGCCAAAGCGGATATTGAGCAGCACGATGTCCAGATCCGCATGCCGCCGGACAAAGGTTTTCAGCTCGTCGAGGGCTAGCGGAGCGGGCTTAATCAAATAATCGAGCCGCTCGTCCTCCATTCGTTTCGTTACGAATAACGGCAGCCTGAGCCTCCGCAGCGTTTCGCACAAGCGTTCTACCGGTTCGCTGCCTATCTTATAGTCATGATAAGTCGGGTAAATGCGAACGCCACGGATATCGAACCGGCTGATTCCTTCGCGAATGTCACGTTCCCAGCCGGGCAGCGTCGGATTGACGGTCAGCACGTGCTTGTATTCGGTTCCGCGAATCCACTCGTGCAGCTCCGCGTCTCCCTCGAACGGATCGTTGTAAAAGATGCTGTTTAACGAAGCCGCATACCCGCCGGAAATGCCGTTTTTACGATGTACGTTCCGTAAATCATCCAGCGAGTTTTTGCGTATTTTGCGGAACGGCCAATGGCCGAGCAGCACGTTGACGTCGACATGCATCATGACGGCCTCCCCGACAACCCGCGATCGAACAAGCGGATTGCATTCTTGTAATAAATGAGCTCGCGCTGCTCCGCGGTCAATTCCGCTTCCTCCACCTGACCGTAGTTCACCAGGTATGTTATCGGCATGTCGGAGCCGAAGACGATACGTTCCGCGCCGACCTGCTCCACGGCATAATCGAGATCGTCCCGGCGGAACGGCGATCCCGAAAAGTCATGCCATACGTTCGGATAATCGCGGACGGCTTTGATGCCATGGTAGCAATTGCCGCCGAAATGAGCCATCAGCAGCTTGGCCTCCGGGTACCGCTCCGCCAGGTTCGCTACATGGATCCCCGTCGTCTCGTAAGGAAGCTGTCCGACCGTCTTATGGAACGAGTGAATCAGGATCGGAATCTGATAGCCGATGCACTGCTCGACGAGCGGAAACACGCGCGGATCGTCGCAGAATGTAGCGACCCACAGCTTCATGCCGGACATGCCGTACTGCTCGATTCCCCGCTTCAGCACGCTTATGGC
This sequence comes from Paenibacillus allorhizosphaerae, assembly GCF_042659105.1. NCBI lineage: Bacteria > Bacillati > Bacillota > Bacilli > Caryophanales > Paenibacillaceae > Paenibacillus > Paenibacillus allorhizosphaerae. The sequence goes on from NZ_JBHSRV010000001.1 coordinate 43,779, forward strand.
ATCCGGGTGGGCAGGATTCACATAGCAGTATCCTTCGGCAACATCCGGCTGCTCCCTCATAAAACGGGACACATCGGCGTTTAGGCTCGCGATTTCGGACTCGTCGGGGTCGTGCGACTTCAGGCCGGATACGTACAGCTTGGAGATGCCGAAGCGCTCGCATGCCTCGAGCAGCGTACGGGTGCTGTCGTCATACTTTCCTCCCCAAATATGCGTGTGTGCATCAATAATCATGATTCTCCCTGCTTTCCAATTGAAATCCGAACGTCCGCTGAATCGCGCCTCGATTCATGCCAGGCCCCGTCACGTAATGTCGCTGCAGGCCCGCTCCAATCGCAGTAACGCCTCCGCAATATCTTCATCCTGATGACTGAAGCTGACATACGAAACGTTATACAGTGAAACGCCGTGTTTGAAAGCCGACCGGAAAAACCGGCTTTTGATCCGGCTATCCGCCCCCGGCTTGACGGTAAACGCCGGGCACGGCCAAAAGCCTTTCACTTCGAGCGGGATGCCGAAACGGTCGAATAACGTGTTCAAGCCGCTCCACATGCGCTCGCCTTGTCTCCACAAATGGCCTACGACATCCCGCTCCCGATACACGGCCATCGTCGCCTTGGCAGCGGCCAGAGACAGCGTTTCGCCGCCGAACGTGCTGGAGATGACCGTTCCTCCCCGGTTGCAAGCAGCCATCGTTTCACGGCTGCCGACATACGCCGATAAAGGCATGCCGTTGGCGATCCCTTTGCTGAAGACCGCCAAATCCGGCGTCACGCCGAAATATTGCTGGACCCCGCCAATCGCAATGCGGAAGCCGGTAACGATTTCATCGAACACCAGCAGCGCCCCGTACTTTCGCGTTAATTCGCGTACCGCAGGATAAAACGTTGTGCCGTACTCCATCCGCTCATAGTCGGCGGCGACGACGACCGCTGCGATTTGTTCGCCGCATGCTTCGAACAGCCGCTCCAGCGCGGGCAAATCGTTCCAGCCGGCGGTATGATGCAGTGCGCTCAGCGCGGCCGGCACCCCCGGCACGGCCTTCGGCGCTTGCTGTCCGGGCAGCAGCGGTCCGCCTCCGCCAAGGGCATTCAGCCATCCGTTATAGCCGATCTGCACGATTCGGTCGCGTCCGGTGCAGGTGCGGGCAATTCGGATCGCCGCGGCCATCGCTTCTCCCCCCGTCTTCAGGAAACGAGCCTGCTCTGCGGAAGGGATCAGTTCGCATAGCGTTTCCGCCACCTCGCACTCCAGCGGATGGGGATGCCCGAAGACGATGCCGTTGGAGAGCTGGCTTCGGATCGCTTCGTCGACTTCCGGGAATTGATAGCCAAGCGTTACCGGACCGAGCCCATTACGGAAGTCGATATACTCCTTTCCGTCCGCGTCCCATACCCGGCAGCCGTTTCCCTTCACTATAACTGCCGGTTCCTCCGGCATCCATGCAGCTGCCTTCGAACACGTGCTCGATCCCCACGGAATCATCCGTTCCAGACGTTCGTGCCATTGTTCCGAATTCATCATCCAAGCATCCCTCCCATATGCTTACAGCTGCGGTATATCCACGACCTGCTTCGATTCCACCGCTCGGTCCACTTATTTTGCTTTCTCCTTTTCGACCTCCGCCTTCAGCTGCTCGTCAAGCTTGCGCAGCGCCGTGTTGGCATCCGCCTTGTTTTGCGCAAAATCTAGGAATGCTTGAAAGAGAAGCGCCTGCTGCTTGGAGCCGGGGATATCCGGCAGGCTGGCTTTCCTTTTCGGAGTATACGGAATTGGATCATAGTAGCTGATTGCCCTCATGTTCTTCGTGCTGTACAGCGGATGCCCTTTTCCTAATGCATCTTTGATCTCCTTGTTTACAACGGTGGCGGGAATGCCTTTCTTGGAATCCTCCATCTGGATTTCGTCCGTCAGCATCGCCGTAATGACTTGAAAAGCTTCGTCCTTATGCTTGCTCGTTTTAGCGATCGACCAATAGGCCGGCCCGCGCTGCGCCGTCAGCTTCGGAGCGCCTTCCATCGTAGGATGCGAAACGATATCCCAATCGATTTCCTGCGGAATGATTAAATACACGCTGTGAAGATTGACCTGCATCGCCACGTTCCCTTTGGCGAACGCGTTCGTTTCGTTCGCGGTCGTGCTTTCAATCGGATTGTTCGGAATATCGTAAAACCGCTTGTAATTCGAAAATATCGCCTTCCACCGGTCCGGATTCGCGAGCTGATCGGCCAGCGGATCGAGAATCGGCAGCGAAAACAAATTGTCCCGCAAAACGCTGTTTGCCGCCGCTGAAAATCCGCGATAGACGTTATTGCCGTCCGCTCTTGACATTTTCTTCGCAAGCTCGTAGATTTCATCGAAGCTCATGCCGTCCTTCGGATAAGGAACGCCGAAACGGTTGAACAGATCTTTGTTGTAATAAAGCACATGCGGAAAATACGGCGGAACGGGCAAACCGTATAATGCCCCAGTACGTCCGGCGTCGACGATTTCGTCGATAAATACTTTATTGAAGCGGTTCAAATCATATTGATACTTTTTGACGTACGGGTTCAAATCCTCCGCAAGATCCAGATCGATGTAATTATTTCTCAAATTCGGAACATCGGTCCGAATGACGTCCGGAATGGTTCCCGCCGTCACCAAATCGGCGATCTCTTGACCTTTGCCATTCGTCCTGTATTCGAATGTGATATGGGGGAACTTCTTCTGCAGCGCCCCCCGGAACCGGTCGTCAAATTCCTCCGCTTTCACGCCCGCCGCATAAATCGTCATCGTAAACGGCTCTTTCGGCTTCTCCGCCGCCGTTTCTCCAGGCGCTTTCCCTTCCCCTTTGTCCGCACTGCATGATTGCAGAACGGAAATCGTCATGCACATCCCGATCAACCAAAACTTTCTGTTCATCCCGACTACCTCCCATATTCATATCGCGGAATCAAGGGACGCCCCGTATTCAAAAGCCCGAGACGTTCGAAAGCGCAGTGACAAGCGAGTAAGCTTTATGATCCACACCTGCCTGAAAGGCAGATGGCTGCAGCGAATATTCACAGGTTTTCGGGTATGCTCGTTTGTAAGGACAAAAGGATCGTTAGTTGTGTCGGAATCGAAGTAGGTCGGATAAACAGATCGGTTGGAAAAGAAATCGAGGAAAATTTTATCGACATTCTATAATAACTTGTATGTATCCTGTATTTAATTATAGTATAAAACCAACGAACTGTGACATATCTTTAAATTGTCTTTATTTAAATGAAGGTAAGACCGGAAAAAATACAAATACGAAAAGGGGGCATCCGATCTCCGGATCCCCCTCCTCCGCGCATCCTATTTTACGATTGATACGATGCTTTTAAGGCTGCCGCATCGCTTAATAGAACGGATAATGCTTTACTCGACGCCTTCACGGACATTGCTTTCCCGCTGAGGTGCTTGATGAAATCGTCGAGATGCTTAGCCGCTTGCCCCCGATCTCCCTTATCGGTGAAATGCTGCACCTGCTTGAGCGAAGTCGTCAATTGGACCGCCAGCGAACGCTCGATCTCGCTGGATCCGATGTAGAAATCAAGCTCGCTTTGCAAAGACGGAAGCGTGACGTCAACGGACAGTGTTACGCGATTGGTTGTATAAGCCGTTCCGTTAATCGTTACTTCCGCCCAAATGTCCGATGTGCCGGGGTTTATTGCGGTCGGCTTACCGTAGACGAAATCAACGACCGACGGATTGCTGCTGCGGAAAACCGGATTGCGTTGTTCCAGCCCTTCGACAACGCGACCTTTCTCCAGAAGCCCTTGAATCGTTACGTCGGCTGATTGACCTCGCTGCAATTCGGTTTGCGAAACGTTCAGCTGCGCACCGATAGGTTTAAGCACGAGTGCCGGGATCGAAAGTTTAAGAAGGTTTGTTTCCTCCGTCAAATAAAAATGGCCGAAGTCGTCCTGCGTCATCCAGTTGCGAAGGCCGGCATCACGGATGACGGTCAACTGCTTTGTCGCCGCATTGATAGTAAAAAATCGGTTGGCCTGCACCCCGTATACGTTCCCGTCGGTCCCGATGGTAAACTGTGCGTCCCTCCATACAGCGCTCGAGTACGATTTCGTGCTAATTTGCTGCGTATGAACGACCTGTCTTGTATCGGGATTGAAAATGAACAGCGTATCCTCATCCGATCCCCAGATATTGCCGTCCGGTCCGACAATCAGCTCTGTGATCGCCTTCTTCCCCGGAACCGGCGTCATTTCCAGCACTTTTTGTTTCTTTTCGATGTCCCAAATGAAGAGCTTCGCTTCGGTTGCGATAGGGTCTTGGCCGAGCCCTCCCCATATGCCTGTGCCGCCATAGATGAATCCGTCCTTATACGTCACCGCCGTCACGCTCTGCCGGTCGACGACGTTTAAGTATGCCTCACGCGTCCGGGTGTTCAAGTCGTAAATAACGAGCGCACCGCCAAGCAGACCGTAATCCGGAACAGTGCCGACGACGATTTTGTCCTGGCCTCCGATAATCGTCCCGGCGAGCGCGCGGTCCTGCTGCCCGACATCATAGGCCGAGAACAGCAGCTTCGGATTCAGCTGAACAGGGTCCTTGACGTTCCACGGCTTATTCGGATCGAATTCGAATACTTTCGCATTCGGATAAGCGGCGAAATACAGCTTCCCCTTATGGCTGTAGATCCGGTCGGTCTGCGTTGCGGGCAGCTTTTGTCCGAGACCAAGCGATTCGTTGGTATATTCCGTTATTACGCCTGTAAAAGGATCGTATATCGCATTCCCGCCCGACAAATAACCGCTGGTGCTGATATTCCCGTAGGTTGTTTTTTCCACCGTTTGAAGCGCCGTAGGCTCCCCCTCGACGGGAATGATCGTGTATTTTATTTTTCCTGTACTCAAATTGTATTTGAAAATTCGGCCCTCCCTCGTAAAGCCTACCAAGGAGTAGCCCGGAAAATCCGCTTCTCCCAGCTGCGCGAACGTAAATCCGTATGCATCGCCGTCCGTGTACAAATTCAAAGACTGGTAAGTTCCCAAGTCCAGATCGTAGTATCCGAGACGCGAGCTTGTGGTATAGTACACTTTATTATCGACGGGAGACTTGGGGGAAACGAGCCGCGATGTAACCGTCCCTGTCGTTTCGTCAAACTGCTGCGTGGCAAGATCCATCGCAACCGTTCCTCCCGGCGAAAACCGCATAAACAGCTTGCCGCCGGATACGGTCATGTCGAAAATAAATTCCGCCGAACCAAACTTCGCGGGAAGCGGAATCTCGACCTTCTCCCCCGTATCGACGTTATATTTGATCAGATGCGCGTGGGAGCCGATCCCGAAATAGTACGAGCGGCGCTCTTCATCATACGCGACCGAGTACGTATAAGCCTCATCCGGCATGATGGAGCCGAGATTTTTCAGTTGATTGCTCGCGATGCTGTACTCGAAAGCTTCGCTTTTATTGTAGGTGCCTCCAATGAGGGTGCCTTCCGGACCGTTTTTCATATCGAACGTCTGAGAGCCCGCCGCTTTTCGGATGAATTGCACTTTATCCGCTCCCGGCACATATTTGAACAGATAGCTTGGCGTCCCCGCCAAATATACTGTCCCGTCGGGCTGCACGGAAAGTCCGCGTACGTATGTGGAGGCGTACGTCGTGCCGCCTACCTTCTCCGATACGGGAATTTGCGCGATCAGCTTCTCTGTCTTTACGTCCACGACAAGCAAACTGGCCGGGTTGCCTACTAAAGTGGAGTAGGCGAGCAAATTACCGGCGCCGTCTTTGCCGAACGCAGCCCTGTGCGTATTTACCGTATGGATTTGAGGACCGATATTCGATATTTCATACGGGATGGTCCCTCCGTCCTGCGGTTTCACCGTAAAGGAGAGGTCATCCACATACGTCTGTCCCACGCTGGAAGAAGCGGTGTAAACCAATATTCTTGCAATCGTGGCGGCGGCCGGCGCTTGGGATTCCGTGCTCACATCCGACCAGGCGGTCACCGGTTTTAACGCGGCAAGGGATGCCGGCGCAATATAGCCTGTTACGACATTATCGCTTGCGCTCTTGTAATATCGGACGGCCGCATAAATCGTACCGCTCGTATTGTTCGTTTTGACGTGGAAGGAATACTTATTCCCTGCCGTCACGTCGATAGGGTCGCTGTAGACGACGATGGATGCGTTCGTTGCAGTATCGGCAACGTACAGGCTGCTGCCGCCCGAGCTGCTGAAGCGGTCGTTCACTTCGACCGTAATGCCCGGCTTGATGGCGCCCGTTCCGCCGTAAAGCGACCACCCCGGAATGGAACCGTCTTCTTCCAAGGGCAGCTCAAAGCCAGGATTCGCGATCAAATTCGGCATCTTGTCATCGGCATGGGCTCGCTGAAGCGGAACCATACCCGATACGACGGTCAAAAGGATCGCAAGCAGTGCAAACATGAATGGTCTGGTACGCCACATGATTCGGATACACCCTCCACTGGATAAACGGATTCGAATTTGAACCGGCTTGTTCTCCTTCGTGAAACCATCTTACCGATGCTTATGGGAGCTTGCTTTGCTGAAAGTATCTAATTTGAAGCACAATTTGACTGTAAGTGCGGTATTTCCACCCAGGTGACTCGGAATGGACGGTCGGGGAATCCGACCTCGTGAGCGGAGGCATCCGTACTCGTGTTCACATCCAATCTTCCTTTGCGTAGAATGGTCTGCATTATATCATAGGCCCGTGTACGGATAATAGATAGTAATCCAGATTTAATTTTCTCGGCATCCGAACAGGACCGGGGCCGAAAATACAGGGCCTAAGACATGGCGATATTTGTCGAAATTAGTTAATAGGAACTATAGTAGCTTGACTATACGGGACATATAATGAAATCAATCTTCCGGAAGAGGAACTTCGTTTGAACAGCTAAAGGAGCGCAAAAGGGACATGGCATGGGCCAAAAACAACTATTGGGGTCACAGAGAATGGCTAGGAATCGTGATCGTTACACTGGTCCTGTTTTCAGGAACCTTTATTGCAGCGTGGACTGCATTTGCCGCGCCGCTGCCGTCCGGAAAATCGAAAGCCACCTGGGTGTGGGATACTTCACTTATCGCCACAAGCACCGGACGCAACCAAATTTTTCAATTTGCCAAAAATCAGCAAATCTCCCGCATCTATCTTCAGGTCAACCCGGATGTCGCAAAGAGCGCCTACCGCAGCATGATCAAGACCGCCGCCGGAAACGGCATTGAAGTGTATGTGCTTGACGGCGCCCCCAATTGGGCACTCCCCGAAAATCGCGCACGCATCGCAAGCCTGATCAGCTGGGTAAAGACGTATAACGCTTCCGTTGCCACGAATGAACGATTCGCCGGCATTCAGCTCGACGTCGAGCCTTATTTACTTCCGGAATGGTCGAGCGATCAAAGCGGCACGGCGCAAAAATGGCTTGATGCGCTGTCGTATTTTCATGACGAAACGAAAAAAGCTCCCGTCTTATCGACCTCCGCAGCAATACCATTTTGGCTCGACAGCGTACCGCTAAGCAGCGGAGTCGCATTAGGGGAAGTTCTGATCGCCAAGCTGGACGAGGTTGCCCTCATGTCTTATCGGGATCAAGGAGACGCGGTAGCGGACCTCGTCAAAGAGGAACTGGCCTGGGGCGACAAGTATGGCAAGAAGGTGTGGCTCAGCCTCGAAACGAACCCTGTTTCGGAAACGCCGTACATCACATTCTATGAAGAGGGAAAAGCGGAAATGGACCGGCAGATGGCTCGAATCGACGAGCTGGTGAAAGTTCACCCGTCGTATGCAGGCATCGCCGTGCACGATTACATAGGCTGGCGCAATCTGAAAAACTAAAGCCACAGAGGCCACAGTGTCTTTAAGCAGCACCCGGGCCGCAGACGATTATTCCGCTGCGGCCTCGGGTGCTCTTCGGCGTTGTGCTGCCAGTGCGGTTAGGATACATAAGCTTCGGGCGCCGCCCCCTTCGGCGGCTGGCGTGAATGTTCGCTGAAAAAATCCCTTTCCATGCAATCCTGTCTGTTGCTTCAATGAACAGGAGCGGGTCGCCGCTACGCCTCTCCTTTTTTTGGCGACGCCCACACCAAATGAACGGTATTAAACTTGTAGTGTTCCATATGATGTATATGGATCGGGGACTGCTGAAAAATATGGATCATATTACGATCCAGATGGCAGCCGACAACGCGTAGGAATATCGGCTCGATGATCTTTTGGGTGCTGCCGATCAATCGGTTTGAACTGAGACCATGCTCCATTAACAAAATTTGACCGTCCGGCTTGCACCACCTGCTAAAAGATTCCAACACTTTAACAGGATACTCGTAACCGCAAAAAGATAATGTCGAGACGATGGTATCAAATGAGTTGTCAGGAAACGATATAGATTCAATATCGGATTGAATGAATGTGGCACGAACATTGCTAGCCGTGGCGGATTCTTTTGCCTTGGATAACATAGCACCGCTGAAATCGACAGCAGTCACATCCACATCTTTGGGGTAAAAGTAAAAATTCGCGCCGGCACCAACAGCTACCTCAAGAACGTTCCCCTTTGCACTTCCGATCAATTTTTCCCGCCATTTCCGTTCCGACTGCTTCTTCCTTCTCGTTTCGTAAATTTTGGATTGATGATCGAATTTACGGACGAGTTTCTCTTTGTCCATAGTACCCTCCGGTTAAATACGTATTGACAAGAACTTGATCCCATGTAACAAAAAAGCCGCGATTTACGCGGTTTTTAATGAGTTCAAGTTCTTGTCACTCGACAGTTGTCAGTTGTCGATAGAGCTGCACTCCAAAAGTCGCGACCTTTTGGAGTTGCAGCCTGTCTGTTTCCTTATGCTTTTGAGAACGATCCGGAGATGTCCGATTCCAATTCGCTTGTTCTTGTCTTCTTGTACCTGGAGGTCTTGATCAGCTCGCTCAGCTTGCCCTCATACTCATCAGCATCAAACGGCACATCGATGATCGTTTTCTTAAAGGAAGACAGCATAATGCCATTGCCGATTGTGAGTCCCTTGATCCCTTCCGTTCCGTGCGCGATCAGCTCGCCTCCGCCGTTCAGGATCGCTTGAACAAACTTTTCGGTGACGACCTTATGGCCGGTCGGCGCACCGGTTTTCACCGGAATTTCCGTATACCAATTCTCGACGCCTTCAAAGCCGCTCTTCGATTCCCGGAGATGCTTCAGCATGGAGATGCGGTTTTTGTAAAGTATAATCTTCCCATTCTCATAAACCAGCTTCCCGTTTTCACCGATAATTTCAAAACGGTTCGTTCCCGGAGACTCCGCCGTGGTCACGATAAAATGCCCGATCATGCCGTCTTCATGCTCAAAATAGGCGGTAACCTCGTCTTCCACTTCAATATTATGGTATTTGCCGATATGGGCATGGCCGCTGATCCGTGCCGGAAGACCGAACAGCCATTGATACGTATCCAGATTATGAGGACACTGATTCGTCAGGATGCCTCCGCCTTCGCCGGCCCAAGTGGCGCGCCAATCGCCGCTGTCGTAATAAGATTGCGAACGGAACCACGCTGTATTGATCCAGGTGACCCGAGTCAGTCTTCCAAGCTCTCCGCCATCGACAATGTCTTTCAGCTTTTTGTAAAACGGTAGCGTCCGTTCCTGAAACATTATGCCGAATATCAGACTCTGATTTTCCAGCTTCGCTTTCTCGTAAGCGGCAATCGATTTTTTCGCGTCATTGACATGAACGGCGAGCGGTTTCTCGCACATGACATGCAGCCCCCGTTCGAAGGCGTCCACCGAGATGGTCGTGTGATCGTAATGCGGAACGGCGATGATCACGGCTTCAAGTCCGGAGCGATCGAACAGTTCGGTATGACTGTAATAGGCGTCCGTGCCGCATTCCACGGCAAATTTATCCGCCTTCTCCTTTACGGTATCGCATACTCCGACCAATTCCACGTTGTCCATCGTGCTTAAATACCGAATGTGCGTACGTCCGATATTGCCTAAACCGACCAAACCGATTTGCACTTTGCGCTGAGTACTCATTTCTTATCCCTCCCGGAACATTAATTCCAAGCGATTGAAGCTTCTTGCAAAAGCTTTTTTAACGCTTTGACAGCATATACGAAACGCCCCGGCCCGTCTTGTTCGGGCAAATATTTTTGCAAATGCGGCTCAATGGAAAGATAACCTGAGAATCGATTCTGTTTCAGATGTTGGATAAAAGCCGGGAATTCTCCGTCGCCTTCGCCGGCGGGAACAAAGATGCGCTTCTCCGACTGGGCGTCCTTCACATGAACATACTCCAAATAAGGCTGTAGCTTCGGCAGCGCTTGCGAGACTGGCTTGACCCCGTTCATAATAAAGTTGCCCGGATCGAATGCAAGCCGTAAACGCGGAGAATCGCATGCGGTTAATAACTCAAGGCAGCGATCGTCCGTATTGCCGTACACGCCGCTCTCGTTCTCCATGACCAACGTAACCTGATATTGCTCCGCGAGGTGAATCAGCTGCTTCAAACGGGAAATGACTTCCTCCCGGTATGCCGCATGCTCGCCTTCCGCAACGAAGTAAGAGAATATGCGAATGTAGGGAGCGTTCAAAAAGCCCGCGATTTCGCACGCCCGTTTCATATTGCCGATTTCCGTTTGAAAATCGTCCTGCATCTTGAACTTGCCGATCGGCGAACCGATGGACGAAATCCGGAATCCCCGGGCGTCCAGCAGCTTCTTTACTCGCCCCAACTCGTCATCCGTCAGTTTGAGAACGTTCTTGCCCCAGACGCCCCGAAATTCAATGTGGGACACACCGACAGATTCCAATACTTCCATCTGCTTTTCAAGATCGCCCGATATTTCGTCGGCAAAACCGGTAATGGTCACCATGAGAGCACACCTTCTCTTATCTTATTCGCCTTGCTTGCAGTGATTCTATTGTGATCCTTTTTGCGTTGCAATCTTCTGGTTCGCCAGGTCTTCGGCTTCCCGAAGCGCCGTATTGATATCCGCTTTGCCATCCTTCACTTTTGTGAAAGCTGCGTTCAATTCACTGACCGCGAAATCGTCGTATAGTGTCGGTATCGGGTTTTTGGCGTTTTTCGTTTTGAAGATCGCCTGCATGTTTTTCCCTTTCAAAATCGGACTAAAGGCCCCGAAAGCGTCCTTCAGCTTCTGGTCGTCGATCGCAGGGAAGCGGATGCCCCGTTTGGTCAACGTCAATTGAAGTTCATCGCTTGTCAAAAACTGGATGACTTTAAACGCTTCCTCCTTATGCTGCGAGGTGGAAGAGATCGCGAGGTCATGGGAAAGACTGCGAAAGCCGTATCCCGGGGCCTCTTTAAAGCTCGGCATCGTTGTGAAATCCCAATCGAACTGCATACCGGCCGGGGTTTGGGCCTGCTTCTCAATATCGCCGAATATATCTCCGTAAGAAGTGAACATGGCCAGCGTTCCATCTTTCTGGAAGCTTGGATATTTGTTATTTCCGCTTGAGATATCCGTTATCGCCTTCATATATTGGTACGCCTTTTTCCAACCATCCGTATTTAATATGGCTTTTCCCGTCTTCGGATCAACAACCGGCAAGGACAGCGGCGTAGCGAACTTCCGCACGTCCCACGGATTAATGCCCCGGTACTGCGTACCTCCATCCTCCCGCTCCACCTTTTTGGCAATCGCAATGACTTCCTCCCATGTCATCCCGTCCTTCGGATAAGCGACGCCGAACCGATCGAAAATGTTTTTGTTGTACAGCATGATGGAGAAGTTGGTGGAGAAAGGCAGCGCAAGCAGCTCACCCTTATCGCTGAACGCTTTTATGTCTTCGATGGCCGTTTGGTCGAAACGGTTGACGTTCATATTGTTTTTCTTGATCAGCTCATTCAAATCCATTGGCAAACTATATTTGACTGAATTAAATAAAAAGTTGCTTGCGGTAAAAATAAGGTCCGGGAAATGATTCGCGGCGATCAGATTTTCAATGCTGTTGTCCTTGTCGCTGCGTACAAGCTCAAGCGTAATGTGAGGGTATTTTTTCTTCAGCGGCTCCACCATAAAGTCACGGAACTCATCATCGCTGAGCGCTGCAACCAATTGATACATGCGAAGCGTAACCGGCTTATCGTCCGCCTTTTTATCCGTCGACGTTCCTTGCTGATTCCCGCAGCCAGCCAGCGCCAAAAATGCAATCGATGTGACAGAGACGACCAATTTCCTTTTGTTAGACAATGGAAATCACCCTTCTGACCCTAAAATAGTTAACTTTGCAACTATTCCATGCATCAAATTAAGCGCTTACATGTTGGAGTCATGCCAACTTCTTTCCTATTGCTGATATCGATATGCCCACCAATCAAGTTTTCGAATCTGTACGATCCCGCTCCTCCTTCTTTCGTTTTGTATGGCCGGCACTTATTATTTTAGCAAAACGGACTGTGTACAACGTTGATTCTCATTGACCGGATTCGGAGCCGGAATGAACTGAAATTGACTTTTTAATCCGCTTGCGGAATTGTTCCGGCGTATCTCCCACATACTGCCGGAACACGCGGCTGAAGTGGGTAACATGCTTAAACCCGAGCCCGTAACCGATTTCGGTAACGGTTCTTCGCTTCTCCTCCATCAGGAAAATCATTTTCGCTTGGTTGATTCTGCGTTGGTACAAATAGTTAATAATTGTAACCCCTGTCACCTCACGGAAAATTCGCGATAAGTAATACTTATTTACGTGCATCGATTTCTCCAATTGCTCCAGATGGAGATCCTCCGTATAATGTTCCTCTATGAACCTGATCAGTTCCTGTACATGAATTTCTTTTTGCGAGGTTAATTCTTCCTTTTGCTCGATCGGCTTTTTGAAAAATTGGAACACCATAAACAACAAATCAATGAACGCAACGCGAAACCGGTTCATCGAAACCTCGTCGGACCGGGAGTGAAATCGCTGCATCGTTTGCAAGGCGGCTTCAAATTGTTCACGGTCCTCCGCTTGCAGGTTAATTTTATAATTTTTCAGTTCTTCGAACGGTTCCAGAACGTTGACGGTAAATAAATGCTGAACGGCCTTCCGGACATAATCCGGCTCAAAATTGATAAGGGAACGTACGTATTTGAAGTGCTCGTCGTTTCTCACGTTCGGGCAGTGCAGCGTCATCCCGTGCATAATCAGAAGATCGCCCGGGGCAAGAACATGGATTTTATCTCCAATCAAGTAGTTGCCTTTTCCCTCATGGAAGTAAAAGATTTCATAGTTGGGATGGGATTGAAAAACCGAACCGACCGGTGAAGATTTGCGATAGACGAATTCAACCATTTTCAAAGGCTCCATAGGCCACAACCTTTCCGTTCATTGTAGCGGCAGGCTCGTGGTGTACATTACGACTTCAGTATGGTCCGATGTCTTGCCACGCGTTGGATGGTCCGTTTCTACATAAGTTAGGGACTGTTAACTCTTGAAGCAGAGTCCGTTCTCATTTTGCACGATTCATTGGTCATGACTTCAATCTTTTCTTTAATGCCATTATCCTCATCATACCATTTTTAGTGCACTACAAATTGTTTAAAAAAAACTACCGATTGATATTCCTGTAGACGCAACGATGATCAATAATAATGATGTAAACCAACTATTTTATGAGGGAGGTAACATGAATGAAAAATAAATCCGATGATGAAAAACAGAAACCATTCAACCGGGAGGAACCATCCGACCAGATGCTGCCTGAACACAATGACAAATTTAGTCGCAGAGAGTTATTGTCTTCGCTCGGTTTGACAGGCGCTGCCGTTGCTGCCGGCGCAATATTAAATAGTCATATAGCCAATGCATTTGGTGGACAAACTTCCGTTACTGATGCGGTTTATGGAAGCGCTGCCAGTTATGTAGCGGATGCGGACAACGTATCTTTCCTATACTCCGCCGGTTTGACCGAGCGGTCGGTAGCCAGCCGACTTCGTGAATGGATCAGCGTCAAGGATTTCGGGGCCGCCGGTGATGGCGTGACAGACGATTCCGCCGCTTTTATTAGTGCCATTGCCTATGCGGAGAGCCACATTGTAACCAACCCTGCCCCGCTCGCTAACGGCAGCAAACTGGGAAGAGTTCGTCTTTTTATCCCACCCGGATCCTATAAAATTACGCAGCCGGAAGCTCTCATGCGAAGCAGTTTTACGACAAGCACGGTCGGGCTCCAGATTGTTGGTGCCGGACAGGCCATTACTCAAATCCTGTTCCAGCCTGCCACGGCAGGAAGCTATTTGCTCAAGAATAACAACGCTTGGTTGTTTGCAACGATTTCTGACCTGGAATTTCACTCGAATAGCACAAGTAATCACTTCATGTACTCTTATTCCACAGGACAAGCGCAAAGCTTCGTTTTCGAGCGGATCCGATTCCGGGGGAGCTGGGGATACACGTTCCATCTGGAAGGGACGGATACCAATAGCGAATTTACGTGGCGCGACGTAGACTGGGCGGGTACTTACGTGAAAGGTGTCTACGTACCAAGCACCGGCGGATCGGATCAATTTCTAAATTATAACTTCTTCGCTTGCAATTTCGAAGTTCAGGAAGGCGATTTCCTCCATTTTGAAAAAGGCGGAAATATCAATATCTGGGGCGGAAGTTATATCCACATCGGGGCTAACGGCGGCACATTTTTCAAATTGCTCGGAAGCGTCCATGCTTACGGCGTCGAGCGTTTCCTGTGCATCGGCGCAAGAATGGAGCATCGCAACAGCAATAGTAAATTAGTGTATTGCGAATGGAATGCGGGGATCGTGTCATTCATTAATGTTGATACTTCCAGTTCAGTACCGCTGCGATCGGCTACAGAAATCGTCGCCACCTTTTTCAGCAACAATACCAAGATGCCCTCAATCAAATTTGACAATTGCCGACTTTTAGGAAAGCACGAATATACATACTCGGCCAATACATGGCAATATCCTCACAATATCGTCTACGAAAATTGTGAAATCAATCAACATACAAGTCCATCGGACTTCATTGTATATACGGCGAATGCCGGAACGACCAGTGTCGGGGGAACACCGACTATCCATTTTAGCAATACACGAGGGCAAGGAGACCCCACGCGTAAATCGTGGGAATGCGATTATGGTTTTCATAAAAGCGCCTTCGGCGTTTCGAAGCGAGCTTGTATATCCATCAAACGATCGGACGGGAAGTTTCCGTATACCGCATCCACAACGGTCAATTTTACGCTTCCGGTCAATGCACGAATTGTATGTATATGGATGGAATCGCCTGCCGGCGCCGTTACGGAAACAAACGATGCGACATTTACCGTGCAAACGACGGAAGCGACACCAACCATATTGGCTGCCGTAACGACGCCTAACCATGCCCAGGGTTTTTATGTAAAGCAGGATTTGTTCTTCCGGTGTGATACGCCGGAGAGATGCACGCTGCAACTGGTAGCGGGTTCGAACGTAGCGGCTGCGAATCCGCTCGCTGACTGTATCATCGAATATATCGGTTAAAAAAGGGCTCCATCTGTTTCGGTTTGCCAACACTGCGGTCAACGCTACTAAAAGCATAAGACCCAATAAAAAAGCACAATCGCGTGGATTGTGCTTTTTTCTGTGCCATTAACCCAAGAAAGCAATAGAACGTTTTACTTTCCTTGCAAATGCAATTGGATTATCCACCGACTCCCAGTGCATATACATAAGACGCGGGTTCTCATTAAGCCAGTGATTATGGACTGCCGTTACTTTAATCCCGTTTCTGCGAAGGTTTGACAGCAATCGATTGACTTGGTTTTGGAAGAGAGCCGTTTCCCCTAAACAAAGTGCACGGCCCGATTTGTCCAGAGATTCAAATGAAAACAATTGGTAACGGACCAAAGGAGATGTAGTACGTCTTCCTAAAATAGCGGCGTTAAATTTTCTATTTCTACTGACGAAACAAACCGGCCCCTTAGTAATTTCATGCTCTGTTCCACCTAAAATGGTTGAAAATTGGTCACATAGTTTTTTGAAGCGGGGACTTACTACCACTTTTTCCGCCATACGAATTCATCCTTTCATAATAAAATTTACAACTTCCATACTCAAGTGTTCATTAACCCAAGAATGAAATGGAATCTTTGGTTCTTCTAGCAAATACAACAGGATTCATTATAGCTTCCCAGTGCATATACAATAATCGCGGGTTTTCTTTGAGCCAGTGATTATGAATTGCAGTCACTTTAATCCCACGTTTACGGAGATTCGAGATCAAACGATTAACCTGATTTTGATTTACGGCAGTCTCACCCAGGCAAAGCGCACGACCCGACTTATCAAGTGATTCAAAGGAGAACATTTGCATTTGAACCAATGGGGAGCGCGTTCTTCTTCCTAAGATCGATTCCCTTAAATTCGTCATTCTCGTGACAAAACAAACCGGACCTTGTTCAACTTCCGATTCGCCTCCTAAAATTCTTCCGAATTGCATACAAAGCCTTTTAAATTGTGGACTTGCCTTAACATTTGCCATCATAATCCTCCTCCAACCTTATTCAAAATAACGTATGACTAAAGAAGGAAAGTGAACTGGGCAAATCACTATGGTTTCAAAAATATGCTTTCGACGGGATAATGACTATACTTCAATAAAGTGGAACGAATAACCATGTAAAAAAAGCACTCTGAAAGTAGAGTGCCTTAATGACCATTTAACGGATCCTGAGATTATCCATTAGAGAAATACGCCCGATAGCTTATGAGGCCGCCGATCGTTTTCCGCGGCAGGCTCGTCTGATCCAAGCATAGGAATATAATTAGCTTTTGCTTAAATTTCTAAGTGTAACTCCCCAAAAAAGGATCGCGATCACGCTTATTGAAGCCCCCAGAATGCATACCCCGGACCATCCTGCCCACGAATAAATCCAGGTTGAGGCTACCGCTCCTGTTGCGCTCCCCATAGAATAAAAGATCATATACCCTGCGGTTAGCCGGCTCCTCGCTTCTGGACGAACACTTAAAATCATACTTTGATTGGTAACGTGAACCGCTTGCACCGCGAAATCCAACATGATGACTCCCACAACAAAAATCCATAAGGAATGTTGCAGGAACCCTATTGGCAGCCAGGAAACCGTTAGAAGTAACAATGCGGCGCCAGTCGTCCGTTCTCCTAATCCCCGGTCTGCTAACTTCCCCGACCTACTGGCGGCTACCGCACCTGCCACACCTGCAAATCCAAACAGCCCAATTGCGCTGTGACTTAACGACAGTGGCGGAGAACTCATTGGCAATACCATCGAGGACCATAAAATACTAAAGTCCGAAAAAATGAAGAATGCAAGTAGTGCACGAATTCTTAGAAGAGGAATCTGCATGAATAAATCTTTCACGGAACGGAGCAACTCCGTATACGGGAGTTGATGCGACGGGCGCCGAGAAGCTGGTGTAACGATAAGGAATGAACATACCATGCAAACCGTAATTGCAGCTGAGACGATATAGACCGACCGCCATCCTGCCAAATCTGCCAACGTGCCGGAGAAAGTACGGGCTAATAAAATCCCTATTACGATTCCACTCGTAACGAGTCCAATAGTCTGACCACGATAACGCTGCGACGATCGAGCGGCGGCAAGCGCTACGAGGATTTGAGCAACGACGGCAAGAAAACCAACCATCCCCATGCCTATAAATAGGACCATCGTATTCGAAGCTAAAGCAACAATACTTAAGGCGACCGCTGACAATACCATCATCCCAGTTACAAGCCGACGCGGATCGATCAAATCCCCTAGCGGGACCAAAAGAAATAATCCTAATGCATAGCATAGCTGCGTTGCTGTTACGATCGTGCCGACGATCGCATTACTGATGCCGAAATCTATGGCGATCATATCAAGCAAAGGCTGGGAAAAATAAATCGCGGCTACGGCGGAACCGCAGACGATTGCATACAGTAAAGCTGCCTTTCTCGTGAATGGAGATGCCGACTCCGTGTAATTCGGTCTCTCTTCAGGTGAAGTGGACATTGAAAAACCCCCTTTTTATACCGATCGGTATATAATATAAACTTCATTCTATTCAATAAACACGCTTGTAGTCAACCTGTTGTTGACAAATTAATTTTGATTACATATCATAATTACATACCAAAAGGTATTTATAGGGGGCATTATGGCCAGAATTCGAGAGTTCGATGAACAAAAGGCATTGACAGAAGCCATGTACCTTTTTTGGGAAAAGGGGTACGAAGCCACGACATTAAACGACTTAACCACGCGCATGGGGATTCAGAAACCGAGTTTGTACTCAGCCTATGGCGATAAATCGTCCTTGTTTGAAGCCGCTCTTCGTCATTATAATCAACAACATGCTAAATACGCCCGATCAAAGTTAAATAAAATAACTAGCGTCAAAGTCGCTTTCCGAAACCTGTTTCATGATGGGGTGTTCCCAGACGGTGATCATGGGCGGAGTGGCTGCTTTTGTATCAATACGATGGTGGAACTGGCTCCGCACGATGCCAAGTTCGAAATTTTGACACGAGAGCATCAGCAGTATTTAGCGGCGATATTTGAAGATACACTCAATCGGGGGGTAACTTCCAACGAGATCGATGGAACTGTGGACTGCCGTGCGATAGCTCAAACGCTTGTGGTAGCATTAATCGGGATCACCGTATTGAAAAAATCAAATCCAAGTCCGGAATGGATCGACAATTACATTGACTCAACGCTTTCGCTGCTCGCTTCACCTTTGAATGGCGGTTAAAAATACATCTTATTTTTATGGCGGATCACGACAGTAAAAAGAGCCGCGTCAAAGCGGCTCTTACACAAAAGTTCTTTCTGTTTACCCAGGTTACCCTGACCAATAACCCATTTATTTTAAATAGCTTTGCTTTCTTTTGTAAATAAGCTAATGATTTCTGATACCAACTCTTCAACAGATTTATCATCTGCCTCAATTGTATAATCTGCATATGTACTATATAATATTTTTCTTTCATTATATACATCGAACAATGTTTTCCCTTTATCAATTACGATCCCACGACTATTTATATCTGTATCTGCAAGTCGTTTTTTATTTTACTTTTCCCACATGCTGCCATACCTATAAGAACGATATTTTTTCTATTATTAAACTCGATCATTAAATCACCTTCCATATGTTTAATCCTATATGTATAAAGCCGGATACCTCCGCAAAGCTTGAAGAATTCCGGCTCTGTGTTCATTACGACACTTCTTCCCGTTGCGCTCCCCGGGAACGACTCAAGTTCGCCGCCATTTTCTTTTTGACTGGGGGTAGACAGTTCACGAGACGCATTCCCGTTCTCATGCAGGCCAGCGCAATCCTGCCGATCACCGGTTTATGCATCACCGTGTTGTCGTCCATCTGTTTGCGTGAATCGAGCACCGCCTCAAAACCGTACCGGATCATCTCGGCCTCGTATTCGTTTACGGCCTGCTTCAGCGGCTTTATTCCGTCCCGCGCTTCGATCATCCTTTGACATAGCAAAGCGGCATCGCGTAAAGCCGTATTTGCACCTACGCCGCGGCCGGGAGTCATCGTATGAATCGCATCGCCGATGAGGGTGACGTTGCTTGTCGGCCAAGGCTCAATCGGCACCGAAGTGCGGATGTTTACGGTGATCATGGCGGTAGGATCGGACATACGGACGATTTCCCGCAGATGCGGATGCCAGCTTTCGGTCATCTCCAGCACGATACGTTTTAGATGCTCCCCATCTTTGATCTGCAAAGGATTCTCCGCAAAGCTGCGGCGGGAAGCCCAAAATCCCCAGCTGATGTAATCCCTGGTATTGTCGTACAAGAGCCCCGGCCAGCGGGTGAGCAGCTCCGCATCGTTGCCGCCGATGCCGTGTTTAATGCCGCTGTGGTCCCATTTGAACTCCATCGCGTGCAGGATACATCCGTATGCTTTTGGCGCCATAACCATCGTGACTCCGTGGAACACCTTGTGCGGCAGCAGCGCCTTGGTTTCGTCCGTAATCGGCAGCTTGCCTCCGATGCTCACAATCCCGGTTTCCTCCAACTTGGCGTGCGGCAGAAACTGCTTGCGGACCGGCGAATTCGCACCGTCCGCACCGACCAGAAGATCGCCAGTGGCACTCGTCCCGTCTTCGAAAAATGCGGTAACCGTACCATCCGCATTTTGCGCATATCGGGAAAATTTTTTATCAAAATGAACGATGTCTTCCAGTCCCGTCAGCAGCACCTGGCGCAGTGTCATGCGGCTTACCGATTTTTCGTCGTTCACGGGGTCGCTTCCCGACTCCAGCTCCAGACTAAGCAGTTCCGTATACCGCTCCGTCAGCATATTGAAATACTTTGGCGTCCGCGCGCAAGTGGCGACAAAAATATCGAAGAGCTCCGGTAGAAGGCATTTTTTCAAAGCGCGGCTTCCGTCAGGGCTGATCCCGACGCGATATCCCTGCAGTCCCCCGGTGCGCGTCCTGTCCCGTTCGTACACTTCGGCGTGAATTCCCGCCCGTTTTAAGCCATGAGCGAGACATAACCCTCCGGTTCCCGCCCCGATAATGATGACTTTGAACGTATTTATAAGTAACCGCTCCCCTCCCAATGTTTCTGAACCACAGATCATGGTGCATTGCATTGATCCCCATCAAACACCATTACCCTCTCGATTCAAATTGCTTGGTAATTTCCCTCAGCCAATCGTCATTCCATGTTAAAGCTCCAGTCCGCAGATCCATGACCACGGATCCGACCCATTCCAATTCGGCTACGAGCATCGCTCGTTTATACTCCATTTCAAGCATGAACAGTCTTGGAATTACGTCCTTGTGCGTGGCGAATAATGAATCGAGACGGCCGAGCTCCTGTTCCAAAGCGTGGAGCCTGGTTTCAAGCTGCTTCGTGGTATCCTCGCTGGTCAGCATCGGCGCAAAGGACACCGCTACCGGAAATTCCGGAAATTCCTCACAAGGGGTGGAAAGAATCTCTCTCAACCATTGTGCCAGCACGCCTCGACCCTCGTCCGTAGCTTCATAAATGGTCCGGTCGGGTTTACCGGTTTCCCGGGCGGTTTCCCGAACCGAGATCAGGCCGTCACGCAGCAGACGATCAATCGTCTGATAAATGTTCGTGCGCTGACGTACGTTAATCACTTCATCCTTTCCTCGTTCTTTGATCAACTGCTGTATCCGGTACGGGTGCATCGGTTCCTCGGTCAATAATGCAAGCACGGCAATCGCTAAAGGAGATCTTTGGGTTGTATTTGTCTTTTTCATAGTCATTATATTACTATTCATTACATTACTATGTCAATGGGCAAAAAAATTCCGGCTACGGCGATCTTCATCCTCGCGTGCCGTTTCAAAGGGTCATGATTTCTCCGCGTTCGTTTCACATTACGATCATTGCAGACGTATTCCTTCGATATACCCGCATGCTGCGAACCCAAAATTCCTTGCGTTTGTTCATATCAAATGATCCGCTTTATAATCAATATACAACGTGGCATCGGTTTGTACCTCTGCGTAGAATACATCCGAAACCGAATTCACCCCCGCCTTTTTCAATTGTTGTTCCAACCATTTAACGTCGAGACTCATTTTTGCAAGGGAGTCTTCATTTATTCTCCCATCTGATATGACCCCGGTTGAAGTCGGGAATATCAGCGTTTTTTTATACGTTGTATTTGAACATGTCTTTTTGTCTTGTTTTTTCATAACGGACAGGTCACCGTTGATTTCAAAAATCGCGTATTCAACGTCCTTTAAAGAAAATACATTTTGCTGGCGCAGCATGCCTTGAAGCGTATCTAAATCAAGACGAGCCTTTTTCAGCTCCTCTTCCATAAGCTTCCCTTGTCTTATTACTATGGCAGGTTCACCTGTTATTAGTCGGCGTGCCGCTTTTGACTTTAAGCTAATGTAACCCATTACTATCGTTAGTACCGCCCAGCCGAATACGGCAAATAACCCTTTATCAATGTCCAGGTTTTGTTCCGTAGTTACAGAGGCCGTTATATTCCCTATTGTAATAGCCGTGATAAAGGTAAAAACATTCAGCTTACCGATTTCCGTTTTACCCATGATCCTGGCCAAGACTAAAAGAACGATAAAAGAGCAAATAATGCGAAATGTAACTTCTGGATAGCCCACATTCGTCATCCTTCCGAATTTGAAGCTTATAGATCAAGGCGACGAGCCTTAACACATCACGATGATTAGTATGTTAAATTTTGAGAAGGGATATTACACCATTTCTCAAATTCCTCTTCTTATTTTGCCGGCATGACCCGATCGACATAGTTGTCCGTTATTTTTCCCGCACTGGAAAATAAAAATGAACGAACAGCCAACGCTACTGCCCCGTTGTCCATTCGTCCGTACTTTCCAAGAACCGCTTTCCGCAATATTCAGTTAAACCCGCCGTTTACGCGAATCGTCTGCCCCGTTATCCAACGGGCTTTGCCGCTGACCAGCAATTCGATCGCATTCGCGATGTCCTCTGGTTCGCCAAGCCGCCCAAACGCATTCATTCTGCGGTACGAATCAATCAGCTCCTGTGATTTGCCGTTCAAGAATAACTCGGTCGACACTTGCCCGGGCGCGATGCAATTAATGACAATGTCCTTGGGACCGAATTCCTTAGCCAATTGGCGGGTCAACTGCTCGACCGCACCTTTCGTTGCGGCGTAGACGCTGTACGTCGGCAGCATCGCGCCCGACACGGAGGTCGAAAAATTGATGATCGTCCCGCCTTTTGCCATATGCTTCATCGCTTGTTGGCAAGCGAAATAAGTCCCTTTCACGTTGATGGCGAAATGCCGATCAAACATCTCCTCCTTCACGTCCTCGATAGCCATGCATTCCAACATGCCGGCATTATTGACCAGAATGTCCACGCGCCCGTATCGCTCGAGCGTCTCCGAGAATAACGCTTCGACTTCGCTCACCATGCTCACATCCGCGCGGATTGCAGTCGCCTCGCCGCCGGATTGCTCAATTATCTTTACGACCTCGCCAGCTTTCCCTTGATTCGACGAATAATTGACAACCACCTTTGCGCCGGATTGCGCCAATTGGATGGCCACTTGCCGTCCGATCCCCCGCGACGCTCCGGTGACGATCGCGACTTTTCCATTTATGCTCATTTCCATACTCTCCTTTAACTTGATTTAGGCCGATCGATTATCCGCCATGTTCGACCTTGCAAATTCATTATAGTAAATGTTTGTATTAATCGGTTAGAACATATCTGTTCGATCCTTGCCTAATTGTCTTCTATCTCGCTATTATAAAAGTAAACTACATCCTTTCTGGAATGGAGCGCACAAACATGGACACAAATATTGAATCATTGCGCATAGAGCAAGCCTTGCAACAATTGGCGCTCTTGATACGCCGCCATGCTCCATCGAGCGGTACACATCAGACGGCCGTGCCTTCTTTGGCGCTGATGCATGCCACACAGTTGTCAGAACCGCTGGAATCCGTATATAAGCCATCCATTTGCGTTGTAGCGCAAGGGGCGAAAACGGCCACACTGGCCGACGAAACCTACCGCTACGATCCCTCGACATACCTGGTCACTTCCGTCGAATTGCCGATCATCGGCAAAATCATCGAAGCTTCGCCCGAGATCCCGTATTTAAGCTTGAAACTGAGTTTCGACGCCGACGTCATCTTAGACATCGTGAAAGAAACGAATCGTCCCGTTTTCGTTCCTGCGGAAGCCAGTCGTGGCATAACTGTGAACGGAACGTCTCTCCCATTACTCGATGCCATCGTGCGGCTCTTGCAGTTGCTCAATGCGCCTGAGGACGTTCCGATTTTGGCGCCGCTCGTCATCCGCGAAATTTTGTATCGAGTGCTTCAAGGCGAACAAGGCGCACTCATCCATCAATTCGCGATCATCGGCAGCCATGCGCACAATATTGCTCAAGCGATTCAGTTGATTAACCGGCAATACAACCGTCCGATTGTGATCGAGCAGCTTGCAAAGTCCGTGAACTTGAGCACGTCGGCGTTTCATAAGCATTTCAAGCGAATCACGGCGATGAGCCCGTTGCAATACCAAAAAACGGTGCGTTTGCAAGAAGCCCGGCGATTAATGTTGACGGAAGCTGTGCAAGCCTCCGATGCAGCCTTCCGTGTTGGCTACGAGAGCCCTTCCCAGTTCAGCCGGGAATATGCTCGTATGTACGGACGGCCGCCCATGCTGGACGTTCAGGAGCTTCGCGGTTCGACTGCGGGTTCCAATGTACTATATTAGGAATCGATATCGCTCGCGACTCATGTAGATCGAGCTGTGCACTTCCGCGGTATCATCATCAGCCGCGGCGCCGCGATTACGTTCATCCTCCGCATGATTTGTCAAAATCGGGAATGGGCTAAAGTTCTTGTCATTTGCCATTGAAGAACTTAGCCCATAAAACAAAAAAAGGCTCGTTCTCGAAGAAAGTGACAGGAAATCTTTTGATTAATCACGTCTTCCAAAACGGCCGATATCACAATGCGTTGTTGGCCCTATCCTCTTCCAATACTTCTAACCCTTCGGAGATCCAGTCGTGATCCCCGGCCTTTAAGCCTTCTAACAAGTAACTGACTTGATCGAACGTTACGAACAAGGAGACTTTTCTGATGTGAGCGTCCAAGTCAACCTCGCCTCTAAAAGCCATCACTTGCCGAGTAAACGGCTCGCCGCAATCCTCCAAAAGATATACATAATCGTAATCGGGATCACTTATCGCGGCATCACCGAAATCGATAATACCCGTTATTGCGGTATGATGTGAATCCGTCAAAAAATGATCAGGTGACAAATCGCCGTGAATCAATGCCGGAGTATATCGAGTATATTCCGGATGATCCAGATAGGATTGGAAGCGTAGCGAGAGATATTCCCGTAAAGACACATTAAGAAGCGGGAACGCCTGCTTCTCCGCCGCTTCCATTAGCAAGCAAATATCATTTTTCAGGTTTCGAACAGGAACTCCAGCCTGAATGGCAGTTTCAACGGGAAATGCGCTCAATCCATTCATGAAATCAGCAAGCTGCAGAGCGAATCGATCTGTTACAATATCCGGGAAAGAGGCCATTCCGTCTTCCCCCAAGATCTCTCCCTGGACTTTCCTATAGCCTACGAAGGGACTTCCATCGCTTTGCCTTCCGATATATACAAATTCCGGAATACTAACCTTGACACAATCGACCAACAAAGGCAGCAAGTGAATTTCTTTGTTCAATTCATCTGCTCCTTGTTGACCCTTGGGAAAACGAAATACCCATTCTCCATTGACGAGGATCGCGTAATTCCGGAAGCCTTCACCGAGCGATTCGATAGTTTGTATGCTCACATCGGGGAACTGTTCCTTTATCATTGTTGCATAATGAAGTTCATTTTGTTTCATATAGGTACCTCCTATGTACTTCCGGCAAAGTACTTTTCATTGTCGGAGAAGCCCCCGTCGAGACTTGTTTTATGCGAAGGAAGTATATTACACATCTTCTTGTTTCTTATCGTTTACAACAGGCTCGATGATATCGAACCTGTTTTTTGACCTTTTCGCGAATTCAATATGTGGAGCTGCTTTTTGCCATTCATTCGCTTCCTCACTGTCATCGATCATAGGCAAACAAGACATTCTAAGTCTCGCGCATCCCAATGGAATCATACTGATTTCTTCTTCCGGCTCCTCTGAACGAATGGGTGAATTTTGAAGCTCATCAACCGTTTCATCCTGCAGAGTCCAGTTCGGAATTCTTTTTGCCTTCACTTTTATTTCGACGGGTGCTCCCTCCACGGTCCACGGCTGCTCTTCCATACGTTCTTTTTCGTTTACGGTTACGGATTCCTCTATATTATTACGATCTAGTACCAGGCCATAATTCCACGGTGTCTTGGGCAAAACCTCCCAGTTTGGCCACTCCGCAGTTCCCCTATATGGATCGTGACCTATATCTAAATGTTTTCTCCATTCCTCTTCTATCTTAATTGAATAACTCAAGGGGCCTCTATCTACCGTTATACTCCCGTTCCTTGGCCATTGCGTAACGCTAGTCTTCATCTCCATTTTGATTTGAATCTGATCTCCGTGCCGCCAAAGCCGATTCATTAATAAAAACTTGCTTTTTTCGGTTTGCTTACAA
This sequence comes from Paenibacillus allorhizosphaerae, assembly GCF_042659105.1. Taxonomy (NCBI): domain Bacteria; kingdom Bacillati; phylum Bacillota; class Bacilli; order Caryophanales; family Paenibacillaceae; genus Paenibacillus; species Paenibacillus allorhizosphaerae. The sequence goes on from NZ_JBHSRV010000001.1 coordinate 69,880, forward strand.
ACTTCATTTCCATTTAAATAAACGGTAAAAGACGTACACCATCCGGGTATTCGTAAATATAACGGGAACTGTGTATCTTTATCCATTTCAAGCGTAATATTTACATTTCCTTTAAATGGATAGTGCGTATCAACATACAGTTTAACATCAGCGTCATCATACCCTACCTTTGCACTTACTTCACATTCCGCATAGAGCCATGAAGCTAATCCTTTATCAGAAGTGGCCTGCCATAAGTTTTGTGCATACCATGGCCATCCCATACCGGCGTTATGTCCGCAGCATCTGTTAAATGGTGTATACGCTAAACATGATTTATTAGACCGTTCATCCCCATTTCTAAAATGGTGATGAAAAGAAACATCAAGCTGCGGCATATTCGCGGCGGTTAAATAATGAAGTGCTTTTTGGTCCGGCGTATAGGCAGCAGGAAAATGATTTAACATGATATCTTCACATTGGTCTGCATACTTCGCGTTACCGTTTATTCTACCGAGCATATAAAAATTTCTCGCGAACTCTACCATACCGCATGTTTCAAAAGCCTGTCTTGGGTCGACACAGCCGGGTCTAATTCGTTCATCTGCGCCAAAGATTCCTCGAGGCATCTGTCCCCATGTCGACATATGCTGGTTGTACCAGTATTCCGTCTGGTCCATGTGATAATTCAATTGGGATAACTGAGAGTAAATGCCGCTGTACGCGTATCTTTGAGCAAAATTTACAGCATGATGGTCAAGCCATTCGTCCCACGGAGGCCTTATATGCTTAAAAAATCTCCTGGCCAAATCCAATGCTTTACTATCGCCTGTTTGATTATAGTACCAAAATAAATGGGGAAGCATTTCACCGGCTCGAACGCTTTGTACAAATGGACGCATGCTTCCAAACGCTTTCCCGCCCCATCCCAGATTTCCTTCCGTAGAAAGAGGAATAAACATTTCATCCGGTATCCCCGAACAAAAACGAAAAAATCTGTTCAGGAACGGTAAGATTCGCGGGTCGCCGGTATATTCAAAATGCTCAATAAATGCACTCAATATCACCATATGCGGAAATAGGTCGCAAACGACCTGACCGTTTTTCCCTTTTGCAGACTTTAAGTATTTAGGTCCAAAATACCCGTCTTCATCTTGACCTGAGATCATTGCATCTATATATTGACGGCAAATATCCAAACACCTTGCATCCTCTGTAATCGCAGCAAGGGAATAAAAACCTCTAAACCAATAAGGTACTTCCTCCCACCCGGAATCCACTTCGGGATGAAGCCATCCGTTATTCCGGTACTCAAAAAATTTGCCGAATTCCGGAAGTCTGCCGGTCACGCCATCCAGCATGAAATCAAGCTGCTTCCCTAACCATCCTCTTGGCTTAATATGGCCTATAGGCAGTTTCATAAACGGGAGTGATTTAAGGGGGGCTCTATTATTTAAGTAATAGCTTTTTTCAGAATATGCTATTGGCTTATCAACAATACACATTATATCATTCATGAGAAACGCTCCTTCCGATTGGGGAATGACCTTCCACAACGTATTCATTCGGCTTCATTTTTTCAACTCCGCCACCTTTTTATCGATGGCCTCATCCACCTCGCGCAGGTTGGTATTGATGTCCCCTTGGCCTTTCATGATTTTGATGAATGCGTTTTTGGCCAACAAGTCAACGGAGGAGTCAAAATATTTGCTCACAAATGGATCCGATTGTTTGTTTTTGAAGGGAGCCTGCAAATTTTTCCCCTGCAGCTCCGGAACCTCGGCGGCGAACTGTTTCTGAATGTCCGTATTTTTCAGCACAGTAGGATACCCTTTACGAACCATCTGCGTCTGTACTTCGTCGGAAAGCAAATGGGCAATGACCTTGAATGCCTCTTCCTTATGCGGAGTCATGGGAGTAACGGCAAAGAAGCTGTAGTTCATGTAAGGATCCGTATTGGGTGCCTCAGGCAATGTAGGCATCGTTACGAGATCCCATTGTAAATCGGGATAATTTTTTGCCGCGCCGAACATCGTATCGAGGCTGCTGGGCAGCATGGCTAACGTTTGTTTGTAGAAAGGATCATAGGATTGGGCGAGGTTCCCGAATAATGGTCCTTGATTACCTGGAATATCATATATTTGCTTAGATACGGCTGCGCCTCTCGACCATTTCGACAGGCTTGCCTTGTCGTTACGGTCGATCACCTCCAAATTCAATTGCGAAGGAATGATGCTGTAAAAGGGCAGTTCCATCCCCAGATATTGGACACCGTTCTCATTTCTCGTCATGCGCTTGGCGAGCTGAATCGCTTCATCCCAGGTCATTCCGTCCTTCGGATACGGGACGGCAAAACGGTCAAACAGCTGTTTATTGTACAAAAGCCCATACAGAACCCTGGTATTCGGAAAGCCATACATTTGCCCTTTATCCCCGAATGCCTTGATGCTTTGCAGCAATTCGGGGGCGAGACGGCCCAGGTCATAGTTATACTTCTTAATCAGTTCGGTATGATCGAACTGCATCTTTGTCGGCATCACTTGCAAAATCATATGGTTTTTCGAACCGTGGATGATATCGGGCGGATTTCCCGCGGCGATCAATTTTTCCAAAGTATTTTGCTGCAGAGGGACTCTTTCCAAAGTAATATTGGGAAACTTCTTCTTGATCGGATCTTCAATCGTGTTTTTCCATAAGATTTCGTTGGCTCCGGTCCAAATCTTGAGCGTAATCGGGCTTTTATTTTCTAATTGATCGATACTTACCATCGCTTTCTCGGGCTCCGGGGACGGCGCAGTTTGCTGCTTACCGGTATCTCCGCCGCTGCATCCGACGATAACAGCCGTCAGACTAACGAATACGAAAGACACAACACTACTTTTTTTCCACATACATGGACCTCCTCTATTTGAAAGCGTTATCAGAAACGCGTCTGATCGAATCCTTTCAATGAAGATACATTCGTATTTTAGTGGATGCTTTTCAGCAGCTCCGTTCGTTCAACGACACGGCCTTCCTGGCTGGAGATAACGGCAGCGCTCGTCATGGCGACCGTATTTAAATTATCTAGGGGTGTAACGGAAGGGGGCTGAGATAAAGCGATCGCATTCATTAAATCTCCCATTGGACCTATAAATGCATCCGGGAACCAAGATCCCTCGAGTGCAATTTCATGAATCGTGCTCGGCTCTTTCACCCTTGCGATCCACACCTTATCATGACTCGCCCACATACTGCCCTCCGTTCCGTCCAAGCTCCAAGTATACGAATGTGAACGGACTGCGCGAGCAATATTATTGAAATGAAGGTTTGCCATCAGCGACGCCCGGCCCCCCGCCTCACCGAATTCAATGTTCATCGAGTAGATCATCGGACTAACCGCATGTTGACCCGGTACTTCCGCCGTCGTACAGTGAAGCCGGGTCCACTCCTTGCCTCCGGCAGCGGGAGAAGCGGCAAAGTAGCGGCAAATGTCCAAGTAATGAACTCCGTTGTCGACGATATTGCAATTCTCCATCTTCGTCCACCATTTGCCCGGCTGATCCTGAAACGTCCGCTTCACGTTCTGGATGCTGTATAGTTGACCGATCACGCCCCGATCGAGCAGGATCCGAAGCGCACGGTGGGATGGCGCCCACCGCGCCTGCTGATTGACGCCCATCACAATCCCAGATTGGTCTGCAAATTCTGCTAACCGTTCAGCCTCGCCCAGATCAAAATGCAAAGGCTTCTGTGTAAGGACGGGGCGAGGCCGCTTCGCGATTTCTATCAACACTTCCATCCGATGCTGAGGATGAAGGGCCATATCGATGATAGCTACGCGGTCTTGTTCCAGAAGTTCCCTGATATTTGTCGTCCAGAAGGGGATACCGAATTTCTCCGCGGTGCTGCGGGCGGCATCCTCGCGAATATCGCAGCAGGCCACAACGTTGTATCCCGCTTTGCGGTATGCGGGCAAATGTCTACCCACCGCAATGCCGCCACAACCAATGAGTCCAATTCCATACGGCCCGCTATCCATACTATTGCTATATAACGGGTGATAATCTTTGACTTCCAGCCTGATCTCAGTCATTGGGCTGCCTCCTTAAGTACTAATCGAACATGCACATATCGACTTTTTCCGTAGCGACACCTAGCTCCACCCCATCCGCTTCCTTTCCCCACAGCGGATTTCATTTGTCGGCAATAACCATAAAAGCCGTAGTAGCACTGCCCTCAAAAAGACGTGTTTGTGAGTTATTCAACACGTTAATTCTGCGAAGTGAAGAGAGTTATTACTTTCATAATATGAGATTATATCTCATAATAAGTATATAATAATAACTGCACCGTTATTTAGATTATGCATCCGGTGCAGTTTATAATGGTGAATGGTTGATATCTCAAACATTCATGCATTTCATAATATGGGATTGTATACCATGATGTAACAACTTAATTGTAAAATGAATCCCACTTTCTGTCAACACTAGGAGCAGTCCTAAAATGGCAAATCTCTACTCGTGAGGAACACAATCTTTTGCAGCCGCACAAGAGAAAAAGTGCTCCTGGAACTGCACCTATATCCATAGAAGCAGGTCGCCTCGGCGCTTGCTCCAATGGGTCAATTCATTATCGTATCCGTTAACCTTTTTTATGCTAATCACAAAGGGCTAATTTACCGGCTCCTCCTTATTTCTTGAAGCGAATATTCCTGTAATATATCATCGATCAGCACCGGCTGCCGGGTTTGTATGCTTCTCTCCATAGCGGCCATTATTGCCAGCGTATGAATGCCTTCGTTCAAATCCGGCATCGGTGTCACTCCCTGGTCTAGACAATCGGCGAAGTATTCGATGTAGTTCTGATACTCCCCGGCATGATGGCTTTCGCCTTCAAAACGGAAATAGTAAGAACGCTTCTCTTCAAACGAATGCGTTGTCGGTTCTTCACCTGCAAAATGAGTATGGTAAAGCAGCTTAGAATAAAGAGCTCGACTTGTTCCCTTGGAACCTCGCAGCGTGCAGCCAATTCCCGAGTCAACCTGACGAAGCGTTGGCTTCGTATAGGAGCCGCTTACTTGAGCAATACGGCCTACTTCATCTTTCAGCAAAAATCTTAATGTATCGGGACAAGTCAACCCGTATTCCTGATTCACTTTACTCGAGTGTCCGTAACCGAACACTTCCTCTATACACGGAATATACCATCTGGCTAGATCGACAGCGTGACTCATGAAATTGTGCAGCCAACTGAAACCTTTCTGGAGGCTCCAATCCCGCTGTAGAAACCAGCGAGAATCCGAGATGTAATAGGTTTCCACCGTATCAACTTCACCATGCCGTCCCGCCAAAAAATCTCTCCGCTGATGGATCATTGGTTCGAAAAACCTCGTGCTCTGCCCGACAAATACAAGCTTCCCGGCCGCCTTCGAAGCGAGGAGCAAGGAGGATGCATCCTCCAGCGAATGCAGCAGCGGCTTCGTGACAATAACGTGCTTGCCTGCCTCAAGTGCCTGCTTGATATGCCGGCCATGCAGTTGATCCGGTGTGTAGATCGCGATAACTTCAATGTCCGGATCACTGAGCAGATCGTCGTAATGGGTCGTATAACGGAGTAAGCCGAATTCCTCTATACGTTCCTTGCATAGGTCCTCGTTCAGATCGCAGACATTTGTCAACTCCCAACGTTCGCTCTGCATTGCAGCTGAGATAATGCTTCGTCCTTCGCCTAATCCAATGACACCCAACTTGTACTTCCGATCTGCCATATTTTCCTTCATCCTTTTGTTTCGTCTCTTAACATCAAGGCACTATTTTTTGGGATTACTGATACAACGAACCTAGGGAAAATTCCCCTTTTGTTATCTATTCGCTTTCATTGTAGATAACTATAAGAACGCCACCTTGATTTCATTAGGTTTCGAACCAGCGGACAAGCCCGTCATAACGGGGCGTCCCTTTTTTTTGGCAATCTCCATTTTTTAGCCCTAACAGGCAGCGCAGCAGATGCTATCGGTCATGTGTAGCAATCCACTTCATTCTACTCGTCAAATAAAACATAATTTTTCACGAGCTAAACGCAAGCTGGCAGAAAAAAATGATCTGCTTATGGAGCATTATGAGCGAATCAAACGGTATATCTCCTATAAAGCTTTAATTCGGCTAACGTTATCCTGCGAGTTAAAGTAGCGATTTAGGTTACCCTTCCGCCGCGCGGCATACAAGGTTGGCAGGGGTCTTTTCTAGAGGGCGCCATAATCCAAACAGGGGAGCCGGTTTATAACGAGATAAATGGCTTTACGCTTTCTTTCAATGTAGTGACCGGACGCCCAAGTAACCGTTCCAGATCGCTCGAGGTCGATGTCGTATCGATTTTGCTTAAGAACCCGTATATCCAATTTCGGATCTCGGGGTCTGGCTGCAGGGAGATGGTCTTACCTGAAAGGCTGGATAAAGCGTCGGCCAAATCTTCAAAGGTCCAAGGAGCGGATGCGGTGAGTTCGTATATTTTGTTCTTATGGCCGGGTTCGGAAAGAACGGCAGCACAGACGGCGGCTAGATCTTGACGCGTGACCGAGTTGAACTTCCAATCTCCAGGAACAATGCTAAGTTTCCCCTTCTTTATCGCCTCGTTTATATCGAGAGCTCCCACAAAATCGGTGTACAAAGCGTTCCGTAAAAAAGTAAAGGGAATTCCAGTGGTTCGAATCGCATGTTCTGTAGCCAAATGCAAATGAACGGGCGAAACGGATCCATGTTCAGGGAATGCAAAGCTGGTGTAAAGTAAATGGTCCACTTTCGATTTTTTCGCCGCTTCAATGACATGGGCATGTTGGCGTAAGCGTATGGTATCGTCGTGATGCGAGCTTGAAATCAATAGCAATCGGGAGGCTCCTGCGAAAGCATGTTCAAGCGATTCGGGTTGATCGTAATCGCAATGCCGGACGATAATTCCCTGCTCCTCATACGGCTTACCGGATTCGAGACGGCGAACGCAAGCAATGATTTGTTCCGATGAAACCTTTTGAAGGAGCTGGTTGATGATGAAACGGCCTAATTTGCCACTGGCCCCTGTAATAACGATCGACACGGAACTACATCCTTTCTGAATGTATTTTTAGTTAAGGACTTAACTAAATGCGTAAATTGTTCATTAAGCCTTTCTTAATTTATTTAAAAAGACTAGGAGTTGGCTCAATTCCTTGTCTTCCAGCGCTTGCATTTTTTCCATAATCGTTTGCCGATTGTCGGGTAAATATCGCCACAAGAGGCTTTGACCTTCGCTTGTAATGGAAATCACCCATTTTCTGCCGTCACTCGGATGAGGTTGCCGGCCAACAAATCCTTCCTTTTCTAAGGGGCTAAGCAACAGACTTATATTCGACTTTGTTACTCCGATTTTTTGGGCCAGCTTCGATGGAAGCATGGTGCCTCCTTCCTTCATGATTTCAACCAAAATTCGAATTCTTGCTCCATTGACTCCTTTGGACTGCCAATATTTCTCCGAGACATCGACCAGTTTGGCCGTCGTTTCTACCAGTGTGAAGAAAACCAGATTGTGCAGTGGCAAATCAAGTACATACTGCTGCAGGTCGTCCTTCCTCATATCGCCACATCGCTTTCATTTGGTTAAGTGCTTAACTAAAATGAATTTACTAAAGCTTGTGGATATTGTCAATCATTGAAGCAAACCGCTAGGAAACGAGCGACCGCGGCGGTGAATGAGATCCGGGAGATGCCGGGCCATTTGTACATGAAACCGATTCGGGATTGTAATACCCTGTTTGGTATATTAAGCAAATGGAAGGGGTATAATTACTCCGCTTATTAAATCTAACGAAATTGTTATACACGGAGAAGAATAATTGCTCGCAAAATTCCCGATAATAAAATGGATAATCTAGGATTAAGGAGGTTCATTATGGAAACCATTAAGCCAACTAAAATCAATGTAACCAATAATGAAGGTAAATTAACTTCTGCTGAGCAAGGTAAATTATGGGCTACATATGTTGGAAATACAATGTCTCAATGCGTTTTAAGCTATATGCTTAACCATGTTGATGATGAAGAGATTAAAAAACTCCTAGAAAACGCCATTGGTTTATCCAACGAATTCGTGCAAACCATAACGGAGATCTATGAACAGGAAAATTATCCTATTCCCAGAGGGTTTACTAAGGATGATGTAAATGTAGGTGCGCCTAGGTTGTTCGCAGACGAATTCTATCCACATTATTTGAAATATGTGGGCAAAGCAGGCATTAGCCTATATGCAATTGCTATACCGTTGGTCACAAGATCAGATGTTAGAGCATTTTATACACAATGTATCGATTTGACCGTTAAATTAATGAATCAGATTAACGAAATATTAATTAGAAAAGGGCTGTTAACGAAGCCCTCTTATATTCCTTATCCAGACCGTGTAGATTTTATAAAAGAACAAAGTTATCTAAATGGATTTTTTGGTGACGTTCGACCGCTTCAAGCTTTAGAGATTACACATCTATACGACAACATTGAAAATAATGCGACAAGTAAAGCCGTCTTACTTGGATTTAGCCAGATAACGAAAACGGACCAAACAAGAAAGTATTTCCTAAGAGGTAAAGAAATTGCAGAAAAACATTACAATATCTTTAGTCAATTGTTACAGCAGGAGGATTTATCTGCACCTCCCATGCTTGATCCTTTAGTGACCACGTCAACGTTTGCACCGTTTTCAGATAAGTTGATGATGTTCCATAAACTGGATATGTTTGCGGTAAGAATACGAGCTTATGGAAATGCTTTATCGATGAGTGCAAGGCTGGATGTGGCAGAAAAGTTTGGGCGCCTCCTATTAGAAGTTGGAAAGTATGTTGAGGATGGAGCCACTATTTTGATTGATCACGGATGGATGGAGCAGCCTCCTCAGGCAGCGGATCGTAAAGACTTGGCCTCAAAATAACGGATTCGGCCAACATTGTGTGCGACTTACCGCTAAACATACCGAAAATCAATACGTCGTAGCCAGCAATTTCGACAGTCAGCACCGCTCCGTCATCCCGCATGACCTGACCGCCCCATATGTTGATGAATCGGATGTCGTTCTTTTCTTCCAAAGAAAGCTCCAATCGATTCAATCGTATCCATGGGGTTGTTCAGTCGCGCGTTGTTCTCAGCATGCTCGCTTGCCGGTACGCGGACATATGGACACGGCGCGGCACAGCCGTAGCAGTCGAAGCTTTCCATCCGAGCGGCGGTTTTAGAGCCGCACCTTGTGGCGTTCGGTTTGTAACCGTCAGCTCCGTCCCTGAATAGGTCATTTGCTGTTCGCCAGTTCTTCCTCTATTTTTTTGTTGGCCAGTTCCTCCGCCTCGCGGAGCGCCGTTATAATATCCACATTATTTGCAAGAACTTTTTGATTCATGGCCGGGCCAATATGAGAACTTGCGATCTGAGAATACTTGTCAATGCCTCTCCTGACCCCGTTCTTATTATAAAAGATCGCGTTTACGTTCTTTCCTTCCAAAGATTTCAAACGGACACCAAAATCCTGTTTCGCTTTCGGATCGATCAAACTCGTCAACCTGCCCCGTTTATTCATTTCATGTTGGTTGGTCACATCCGTTGCAACTTGCATCACCTTAAATGCGGCCTCCTTATTTTTCCCTGTTGACGTTAGCATCAAGAGATGGACGTCAAGCTCCGCGCCGATTTGGGGTGCTTCCGGAAACGACGGGTGTGATACCATGTCCCAATTCATCGGATTTCCTTGGTTATGTAACTCTTCAAATTCTCCCAACCGCGCTCCCATGGCTGCCATCATCGCCAAGGTGCGATCCGCTTCGAACGTTTTAATATTGTTTCCGGGTTTATTGCCCGGAATATCCCAGATGGCTTTATGAACTTTAAAGATATGAATCCACTCGTCTCCGGTCAATGTTGCTTTTTTCGTTGTCGCATTATAAGATCTCAGTGAAAGCTGACCTGCCATTCGATCCACGCCGGCGGGATGTAAGCCATAATATTGCTGCCCGTTCTCCATTCGGGTCATCTGCTTCGCAAGCTCCGTCGTTTCTTCCCACGTCATGCCGTCTCTAGGGTAGGGCACACCGAATTTATCAAACAGATCTTTGTTATAAAACAGCGCGGGAAAGTTGATGGAAAACGGAAGGGCATACAACTGTCCTTGCTCTCCATAAGCTCGGATCGTTTCAATCGCCGTCGGTTCAAAAGCGTTTAAATCCATGTTGTTGAATTTCACCAAAGGCGTCAAATCTTCCAGCGCATCGAGTTCCTTGAACTGACGGATAACATCGGGACTTCCGAACACAATATCCGGCAAAATTTCATTTGCTACAAGGGTTTGCGGTGTGGTGTTCGCGTCCGTACGCACAAGTTCTAATGTTATATTCGGATATTTCTTTTTTACCGGCTCAGCAATCAGAACATTATATTCCTCATCGGAAATATTGGCCCCGCGTTGATATAGAACCAAGTGTACAGGCGCATCATTACTTGCAACGTGTTGATCAGCGCCTTTTATGCTGCATCCGGTGCTCGCGACGATTGCGAGAATCAATAGCACGACGGAAGTTATTTGCTTTTTGTTCATTTTTCTCCCCTCACAGGCACATTTTTTTAAAATACTCCCATTCTAATAATTCACATCGTTTTTATTGGTTTTAAGTGAGCAAGATGCACAAGGTACCACGTATAGATAATGTACGGCATGCTTCCGGAAGTGACCGCCTCGTGACCTTATTGGTTGTTGGTTTGTTCAATGTATTTATTAATCACTTCCTCCGCCGTGCGCAGTGCGGTTACCGTATCCAAATTATTGTAAACGATATTTTTAAACACCGTGTTTAACTGGTTCCTAGCAAAATCATCGATTTTCGTGGCCGGAGGAAGCTCCCGCGTTGCGGACTTGAACATCCCTTTCACGTTTTTATCCTTCAATACCGTAATCTGTTCCCCGTAAAAGCTTTCAATTCCGTTCAATTGAATGGCTGGCAGTCTTCCCTGCTTGGCCGCAGCGGTCTGAACTTCTTCCGATGTCGCCAAATAAGAGATGACCTGAAATGCCTCATCCTTGTATTTGCTTGTTTTCGACAACAAAAAGACGCTCGGGTCCAATTCGGCTGTTTTTCCCGGAGCTTCTTTAAAACTCGGGTAGGTCGTCACGTCCCATTGAAACGGTTGGGCGCCACCACCGAATGCTGCAAAACGCTCAATCACGGCATTGGTATAGTAAGGAAACATGGCGATGTTTTTTTCTTTGAAAAAATTGGTGACCGCCTTACCGAACTGTTCCTGTGAAGGAGCATTACCAGGAATGGTATACATGGCCTTGGCGGTGTTGAAAACTTCGTTCCACCTGTCATTATTGACAACGGCTTTCTTCGCCTCAGTATCGACGAATGGCAATGAAAGCCCTCTTGCCGTGAGCGTAACGTTCCCCGAATCGACGCCGCGGTATTGCGTTCCGTCTTCGCTGCGCGTCATCTTTCTCGCAAGCTCGGTCACGTCATCCCATGTCATCGAATCTTTTGGATAAGCTACACCGAATTTATCGAACAGATCTTTGTTATAAAACAAGGCATAAAAATTGATGGTATAGGGGAGAAGGAATATTTCTCCATTCGTTCCGTAAGGTTTTATCGAATTCATTGCTTCCGGTTTGAACTTCGCTAAATCCACATTATATTTTTTAATCAGTGCGGTAAGATCCAAAGCAATATGCAAATCGGTCAAAGTGTTCGCCCCCCGAATCCCTGTGAAGATCAAGTCCGGGAAGTCCCCCGCGGTTAACAGATCCTGATAGGTCTGCCCTTTCTGCAACTCTACATACTGCAAATCAATATTCGGGAACGCTTTTTTCGACGGTTCGACAAAAAACTTCTGAAAATCCTCCGGTGTTGAACTAAGCTCTCCCTTTAGCACGCTCAGTGTAACAGGTTTTTTGGATTCATCGCCGTTTGCCGACTTCACATCGGATTTACCGCAGCCATACGACGCGATAGACATTGTAACCGCCAGCAGGGGGACAAGCACTTTTCTTCCATTTAGCAAATGAATCCTCTCCCGTTCTTCAAATATATTCTGTTTACCATAGGACTCTCTATGTCCGTTCTCGGAATATTGAGGATAAAAAAACGCAGTCTCCCTATAGGGAAATCGCGTCTCTGGCGTGTCCAGTAAACGTTTTTTTCTTTGTTATGAGCACTCATTTATAATATTATATTCAGATGTGCATAGTCGGATATTCGATTATAAAACATCATATTCGAAACATGATAAAAGGGTAATATCACTTCGTATTATTTTATTTGGCATTTTGTCTGGTAAGGTGGCCTTGCGCAAAAAAAACGAGACGCACCCATCTCGCATGAAATATGTGCGCCTCTAGTGACTCAACCACATGCACAAACTCGCGGTGTCCAATTCCTGTATATCGGATCGGCCGCCATCGCTTGTTTCATTGCCAGTTGCTTGCGATCCAGCCTGCCAAATTCGACACGATCGATGGATTTGAGGGGACATTGTCCCCCTCGATCCTGTCGGCTAACGGATCAACATAGGTTGGTGAAGGTGCATCAAACAGCAGCGTTTGGAACAGATGTTCGCGGCAGGTACGAATGTCATGCTCATATGCAGGATCGCCGATGAGATTGCTCAATTCGAATGGATCGGCGGCTAGATCGTAAAATGCAGATTTGCCGGAGTCGTTCGTCAATATCAGCTTGTAGCGATCTGTTCTGACCATGTACTGCCGCCCCCGCCCGTTCTCACCGATCACGAAAGTTCTCGGTTTCCCGGCCAAACTTCCGATACTTCTACCGGCCATAAACTTCGCTTTTTCCACATTGGCATGCTCGAGAATCGTAGCTGAAACATCAATATTATTCACGAGTAGAGCGGATCGTTCCCCCGCTTGCTCGTTGTTCGGATACTTTATCATTAGCGGGACTTTGACGAGCGGCTCGTACATGTAATTCGATTTCAGAAGCATGTGGTGATAGCCCATATATTCGCCGTGGTCGCTGGTATACAGGATAAGCGTTTTGTTGTAGAGTCCCCTGCTCTTGAGCTTGTCGATCATTTGACCGACCATGTGATCGATCTGACTGATCGAACCGTAATAATGGGCCATCGCTTGACGCAAAACCGGCTCCGTCAGCTTCGCATGAGGGAAGAAGCCTTCATGCATGCGCAAATCCGCCGGCAAGCACTGCTCGGTCCAGCCCGGCAGCAGTTGAAGCCGTTCGGGATCGTACATGGCGTCCCACGGCTTGGGCGGATCAAAAGGATGGTGCGGCTTGATGAAGCTCACCATCAGCAGCTCGTTCTGCTCACCCCATTCGTCCAGCGCGGCCAGCCCTTGATTTCCGATCCAGGTGGTCGAATGGTGCGCCTCCGGCAAGTCGGACGCCATAGCGCCATACGTATCCCAATACTGCTGCGGCGCTTTCGCCCTGTACTCTGTTACCTGATCCATCAAGTCGATCCGGTCCATTAATTCGTGCTCTCGCAAGTATCGATGGTAATCGTCCTCGTACCGGCCATCGCCGTTTTGTTCAGCCAGCAGCATCGACTCGAATCCGACATCCAGATACGTGGGAGTAAAATGCATCTTCCCCACCGCTTTGGTGCGGTAGCCTGCTTTTTGCAGCAATCCGGGAAACGTATTTATTTCCTTTGGAATCGTACTCCGATTGCTCCAACCCAGATGCTGGTGCGGGTATAATCCGGTAAGAAACGAATAGCGGGAAGGCGTACAGAAGGGCGAACTGCAAAAGCTGTTATCATAAATAACGCCGTCCCGGCTCAATCCATCCAGGTTCGGCGTCCGGATGTCCCGGTTCCCGTAGGCGCCTATACAATCGTACCGATGCTGGTCGGCCATAATGATCAGTATATTCGGTTTGCTCATATACCCTCCGTTTCTGCGATACCGCTTCGTTTAATAATCCGAGTAATCCGACGGCCACAAATCCATCCTGCCAAAACCGATCTGTTTCCCCCACTGTGTCAAATATTGCACGTCGGCTATTTTACTTGCGACGGTCTCCCGTATCCGCTCCGGTTTCCAATCGTCCAGCAACAGACTGAGCAGCTCATTGCGAACGCCGGCGTACGCTTCAAGCGGAAACAGATCGCGCTTCTCGTGCGGGTCGCTCTCCAGATCGAATAACTGTGATGCATGGCTGTTGTAATAGTTCAGCTTGTATTGCTTATAGCGGATCATGCGGGAAGGCCCCAGCATCTCGCAAAACACCGGCCGCTCCGTCCAAAAGGCATCTTGGGCTGCGACTGCGCCTGCCAGCAGCAGCGGTCGCAGATCATTACCGTCGAGTCCCGGCATTTCCGGGGCTCCGGATAGCCCGACCAGTGTCGGAGCCAGATCAAGCAGACTTACCGGCACATCAACCATGCGGCCTCGGGCGAACTGAAATTCGGCGGTTTCTTGAGACAGCGGGTGCCAGATCATCGGCACGGCAGCCGATCCTTCGTAGAAGCTTTGCTTCCAGAACATGCCATGGTCGCCTGCCATTTCACCGTGGTCGCTGACATAAACGACGATGGTATCTCCGGGCAGCGAACGCGCCGCCTCCAGCACCCGGCCTACGTGCCGGTCCAATTGCTGAACAAGTCCCGCGTAGCTGGCACGCACTCTCCGGACATCCTCGCTCGTCGCATTATCGATTTTTAACCGCTTGAACCAATCGGCCACCCAAGGGTGCGTAGGTTCTTCATCCCGCGAAATCGGCTCGATGCCATCCATTGCCGCGGATGTAGACGCGTACGTGTCCGGCGGGCATATAAACGTCGGGTGCGGACCGTAATAACCGACCGTAAGAAACAAGCTTCGGTTCTCGCCGCTGCGGAAGCGGGTTTCAAGAAGCTGCTCGCAAGCATCCGTCACCGCTTCATCGTACCGTATTACCGGGCTGTCTCCCGGTCCGGAAAGCTGAAGCGACAGCATGCCTTGCGCAGCGGTTCCTTTCAGTCTGCCGTAGGGAGCGGATTGCCCGCCGTTGTACGTGGGCGTAATATCCCCGACGAGCCGCCGCTGGTAGCCGTGCCGCTGATCCGGACCTTTGAAATGCATCCGACCGCATAGCACCGTCTCATACCCTGCCAACCCCAGCGCATGTACAAAGGTCGGGATATCGGTGGCGAGTTCGTGCTCGTTGCCCCACACTTCGGTGCGGTAAGGATAACGTCCGCTGAGCATGGACATACGGGAAGGTACGCAGAGCGGCGCATTGCAGTATGCATTCGTGAAACGCACACCGCCTTCCGCCAACCGATCAAGATTCGGCGTGTCCAGGTACGATGCTCCCGCGCAACCCATCCAATCGGCTCGGTGCTGGTCGGACACGATCATGACGATATTAGGCGCTTGTTTCTTCGTGTACACCTCGGTCACTCATAATCTTTCACCTGCTCGCGCAGTCGGCTCAGCTCCGCTTTTAAGCTATTTACGACCGCGGCATACTCCGGCCGGGCGTATACATTGTTCAATTCGTTCGGATCTTTCTCCAGGTCGAACAATTCCCATTCCTTTGGCGTCGGAATGTCGTTCGCCCCTTTGCAGCCGAGCGCCTCGCCGTAATAATAAATCAACTTGTGCTTCTCGGTACGGACGCCGTAATGGCTGGTGACGGCATGGGGTTTATCCATGTGCATCCAATACCTGTAGTATACGGTCGTTTGCCAGTTGTCCGGCACATGCCTTTGAACGACCTGGCGGATGCTGCTTCCTTGCATATCGGACGGGATATCCACACCTGCATAATCAAGGAAGGTCGGCGCAAAATCGACGTTCAGCGCGAAGGCATCCGTATCGCTTCCTGCCGCAATCTCCCTTGGGTATCGCATAATAAACGGCATCCGGAGCGACTCTTCGTACATGAACCGCTTATCATACCATCCGTGATCTCCCAAATAAAACCCTTGATCCGACGTATATACGACAATCGTATCCTCCGTTAATCCCTCCGCATCCAAATAATCGAGCAAACGTCCGACGTTCTCGTCAATGGATGCGACGCAGCGCAAATAGTCTTTAATGAAATGCTGGTACGACCATTTTTTCGCTTGGGTCGCGGTCAGCCCCTCCGGAGCGGCATATTTCGGTACATTCCTCGGTAAATCCTGGTCTATTCGCATTAACGCAGCGCCGGCAGCTCTTCCCCGATTTCGGTAATCGTCGTAGAACGTAACCGGTTCCGGAATCTCCAAGTCGTCATACAGCTGCGCGTGCTTCTCATCCGGCTGCCACGGTCCGTGGGGTGCTTTGTAGTGGCACATGAGCAGAAACGGCTTGTCTTGATCCCGCTCCTCAAGCCAATTGAGGCAAAGATCCGTCGTCACGGTCGTCACATACCCGTCTACTGTCCGTTTTTCACCCATTTCAATAAATTCGGGGTTGTAGTAGCGGCCTTGGCCCGGCACAACGTTCCAATAGTTAAAGCCCGTCGGATCGTTATCGCCGCCGTGCCCGAGATGCCACTTGCCGATGAGCGCCGTTTGGTAACCGGACGCTTGCAGCAGCTTCGGAAACGTCTGTTGTCTGCCGTCAAACCGGTCCGCCAGCGTCTTTACCCCATTGTGATGGCTGTATTTGCCGGAGAGAATCACTGCTCTGCTCGGTGCGCATATCGAATTCGTGCAAAAGCAATTATTCAACCGTATGCCGTCATTTGCGATACGGTCGAGATTCGGCGTTTCGTTGATTCGGCTTCCGTAGCAGCTCATCGCTTGGTAGCCGTGATCATCGCTCATAATGTATACGATATTCGGTCTTTTTTTGGTCATGGGGTAAACCTCCATATTCGGATTGCTTCGTTCGCTGCCGAACGTCAACGGGAGACTTCGGCAAACCGCTGCTCCAGCTGCGCGGACAAGCTGCGGACAAGCTCGGGGTGGACGCTCGCTATGTTATGGAGTTCATGAGGATCCGATTCCATATCATACAATTCAATATATTCGTCGCTATTCATAATTAGCTTATATTTATCGTCGCGAATGCATCGGAAATGTTTGCAGGAACTGATTATATCGCTACGGTGATGCTTTCCGGGGTTCTCGAGCAGCAGCTCCGCGATCGATAACGCGTCGATTCCGTTTTGAGCAGGCAGGCCCGCCAGTGCCCCGACGGTTGGATTCAAATCGATCAATTGTACCATTGCCTTGGATACGCGCCCCGCTTCGATACCGGGCCCGGCTATGACTAGCGGTACATGGATGGACGGCTCGTAGGGCAATGTTTTGCCGTACAATCGGTGGTCGCCCAGCATTTCCCCGTGATCGCTCGTAAACACGATGTACGTATTGTCCAACATTCCCCGCCGCTCCAGGGCGTCAAGAATCAAACCGATCTGATCGTCGATAGCCTCGATGGCCGCACAATATTGCCGGCGTGATACAGCGATTTCGTACGGTTCGATCGGCTCTTCCTTCCTCCTGACCCATGCTGGCTTACCGTCCGTTTTACCGCTGGCCGCTTCAGGCACCTGCGAGTGACGGTATTTGTCGGCGTATGCTGTCGGCGGATCGAACGGGGCATGCGGCCCAACGAAGCTGACGAATGAGAACCACGGAAAATCGTCCGGTACCGTGTCTATCCACTGTGCCGCCCTGCGGCCGATGTAGCAGTCCTCAAACGCTTCCGTCGGCAGTACCGAATCACGGAACGATTGATCGTATCCGTTTTTCTTTCCCCGGTTTCGATAATCTTCATAAAAAGCCTGCAGCAGCCCGAGCTGCTCAAGATAATGCGTATAGGGACCGATCGGCGTCGGAGAGGAGCCGGCATGCTGCTTGCCTTCACATTCTTCCGGGTGGGTGAAGCCCCACTGATACGTGCTTGGCCTATCCCCGTACCTTCCGTTGTAACGATCCGATTTGTTCAAATCGAGCTTGCCAACGCAATGAACGCGATAGCCGTTATCGCGAAACCGTTGATACATTGTCACATGCCGGGTATCCAACACATGCGTGTTGTCGACCAGACCAAGGCGCGCCGGGTCAAGGCCCGTAGCCAGAGAAATGCGCGCGGGCACGCAGAGCGGGGAATTGGTGTAACAGTGGGTGAAGCGAATCCCGCGCTCTGCCAAATGGTCTATATTAGGCGTTCGGACATACTCCGCCCCCATACATCCTAAATAATCGAATCGGTGCTGATCGTCCATGATAAACAGTATGTTTGGTTTTCTTTCTGCTTGATTCATCGGCAAACGTACCTCCCTGCTCATGTTATTATTTGGACTTTTCCGAAGCAATCGCCTTGTTGATGGCCTCTTCCGCCTCTCTCAATACGGTGTTGATATCGCTTGTCCCGGATCTCAGCTTCTCCGCCGCCTTGTTGATCGGAACGGAAGCCAAACTATCGTAGCCGGTAACCGGCAAATTCGACAACTGCTGCTTATACGCCGCCTGCAAATTTTTCCCCTTAAATAAAGGCTGATTGGCACCCAGCTGCTTAAGAATGTCCGGGGAACGCAACGGAGTGAGAAATCCGTCCCGAACCAAACCCGTTTGTACCTCATCGGACAGCAAATATTGGATGACCTGGAACGCTTCTTCCTTCTGCCTGCTTGTCGAAGTGATTGCAATCGCCACGCCATCCGCCTGGGGATCGGTAAGTGGCGCTTCTTTGAAGGTAGGAAAGCTCACGACATCCCAGTTCATATCGGGCACTTCCGCTGCGCGGTTGATCATTCCGAGCAGGCCGGTAGCAAACATGGCGATCGTACGATCTTTTAAAAATACGTCATAACCGGACTTCTCGCCGATATTCCCTGGAATTTGATAGATGCTTTCATATACGTCGGCAATCGACCTCCACTGCGGCGTCGTGACGGCAGCTTTGTCGTTTCTATCAACGTAAGTCGCCGTCAGCTGTCCGCGCAGCAAACCCAAGTTGTTGAGATCCAATCCCCGGTACTGGATGTCGTTCTCCTGCTGCGTCAATTTTTTGGCGAGCTCGATCGTTTGCTCCCACGTCATGCCGTCTTTTGGATAAGGAACTCCGAATTTATCAAAAATGTCTTTGTTATAAACAAGTCCGTATAACGTTTTCTTGTCGGGTAGCCCGATAAGCTGCCCGTTTTCGCCTAAATCTTGAATCGTCTTGAGCAGTATCGGATCGAAGCGGTTTAGGTCGTAGTCGTATTTCTTTATTAGCTCCCGCAGGTCGTATTGCAGTCCGAGCCGCATCAGATTGCTCTTCAGTTCATCCTTCGGAACGATGACTATGTCGGGTGTATCCCCTGATACAATGAGCTGATCAAGCGGCTTTTTATCTACGCCAAGACGCTGGATCGTAATTTGCGGATATTTTTTGTTCATCGGTTCGACCACTTGACTTTTGAATTCCGATTCCGGCATGCCTGCATATATTTTCAGTGTAATCGGCTTGATCTCGTCAGCTACTGCCTTCTGTGATCGCTGAGCCGTCACTTCTAACGTCTCTTTATTGTCCACGCTGCATCCGGCGGCCGCCACGATGACAAATAAGCCTAACGGTAAAGCGATAGCCGCTTTCGGAATGATTTTCATGCCCTTGTCTCCTTACATCTATTCGATGAGGCTTACCGAATGTCAATCTTTTTTCGTTAACCCGTAATCCTCAGCCGTATAATCTTTCTCAGCATTCCAATTCGGAAATGTAAAATCGTCCGGATTGATCTTCGTCCCTTTGTTTTGAACTTTACCGATCGCATCCTGCAAGCCTTTATTCATTTTTTCATTGTATTTTTTCAAGGTGCCTTCAGCGTCTTTTTGAGCGCCGGTAAGCAAGGACTGAAGCAGCTCGCTGAAATTGGGTTTGACATTCGTTTGTTCCAACGTTCCCAGCTCAACGATCACCTTTGCCGCTTCCGGATTGCGAACCGCGGGGTCGGGACGCACACGCATCAAATCGCGGTGCAGCTGCACGAAAGTTTCATACTCGGGATACGGATAAAGCGACTTCTTTTCATTTATGGCGGGAAAAGGCGTAACCGCTACGGCGCTGTTGATATATTTCTCATAAAAAACAGCGGAGGCGAACGCTTCGTTTATGAATTTCCCTACCTCCTCTGCATGCTTTGTTTTGGATGAAATCACATATCCGGATGCCGCAGCAGGGATGTAATATTGGGTCGGCTTATTGCTTCCCGTCGGGGACGGAACAGGCGCCAGCCCCATCTTCACTTCGGGTACATCGCGTTTCGTAATCCACATTCGGGCTCGACCGTCTACTAAGAAGCCGGCTTTCCCTTGACCGAACAGCACGCCGGCTTCTACCGTTTTCAAAGTATAAGAGGAAGGCAATATGGTACCGTCCTGCTTCAATTGCGACAGCAGTTGAAAAGAATCCAGAATCGCTTTTGAATCATAAGCGTACTTTCCGGTTTTGAAATTAAAACCCGTAGCTTCCTGAGGCGAAACGGTTGCGGCGAAGCCCTGCACAAATGTCGAAAGACCGGTCTCAGCGCCTCCGAATACGATCCCGTACACATCTCCGCGGCCTTTGTCCGTGATCGCTTTGGCCATTTGCCGCAATGCATCCCATGTTTTCGGCGGAGCATTGGGGTCCAGCCCCGCTTTTTGCAGCACATCTTGGTTGTAGTACAATATGCTTCCAAGCTGCGGCCCGGCCAATGGCCAGCTGTAGGTTTTGCCGTTTATGACGTTGATCCCCTCGGAGAAAGAACCCGGGTAAAACTGCTGCTTCCATGTATCCGATACAAACTCATCCAAAGGACGCGCCAAACCCAGGGCTACCATGGTTCGAATGTCGGTACCTCCCGGATTGAAAAACAGATCCGGCAGCTCATTCGAGGCGATAGCCGCCTGAATGGCTGTGTTGTATTCAGGCCCAGGCATATACCGCGCTTCCACCCTGATTTTACCTGCATACTTCTTGTTAAAATCCTGAACCGTTCTTTGTCCCGGACTTTGCTCCCCTTTCCAAAAATCGTGAGAGCCCCATACCTGAATGAGTATTTCTTGCGAACTTGCCACATCCTCTTTTGCGCATCCCGCGGTAAAAAACAAGAGAACACCCAATAATGCGAATAGAACCGGCATTTGTTTTTTCATATAAGCCACCTCCGACTTATTAAAAAACTTGTTATCTCAACGGATAACAAGTTTTTCGGCCTCCTTGAGTAAAGCATTGTGATCTTCAACGATGCGATCCGGTCCCCCTAATACGTGCGGTCCCCTACAATGGCTACGCGTTCGGCTATGCGACGGTGAGGATAATAATCGGATACCGCGTAGTGCTGGGTGGCGCGATTGTCCCAGAAGGCTATCGAATTCGCCTCCCATTGGAAACGTACTTGATACTCCGGAATGAGGACTTGGCGGAACAAGTACTGAAGCAACTGCTCGCTCTCCTCTAAATCAAGACCGACGATCCGGGTAGTAAAGGATGAATTCACGAACAGCGTCTTTCGTCCGGTTTCCGGGTGCGTTCGTACTACCGGGTGTTCGGCTGCCGGGAATTCCGCCTGCCGTGCGGCCAGTTCATCCGGCGGCAAATTACGTCCGAAGGAATGAGTGAAGTCGTGGATCGCAGTAAGACCGTCAATCCGTTCTTTGATCTCGTCAGGCAGGTTGTCGTATGCGGCGCCCATATCGGCCCATATCGTGTTGCCGCCGGCAGGAGGAACCTCGACTAGACGGAGTATGGCTCCCAGTGCGGGATTGAGCCGCCAAGTTACATCCGTATGCCAGTTGCCGAACCGGATTGGATTGACGCCTTTGGTGAAGCGGACAATTTCGTCCGTATCCCCCTGCGGCAGAAACGGATGGGTTTCCAATTCTCCCCACAACCGGGCAAATGCCTTTTGCTGCTCGCTGCTGATGCGCTGGTCGCGAAAGAAGATGACCTTCCACTCCAGCAGCGCCCGATTCAGTTCCGCATGAAGCTCGGGAGAGATAGGTTGGCTCAAATCCACGCCGGAGATTTCGGCGCCGATGATCGGACTGAGCGGTTTGACGCTGAAAAGCGTATACGTCCGTTCCTCAATACCTTCCGGGAGACGGCGCAGAATAGCCGATCCCTTCGGATTACCGCGCTCCGGCAGGGACCTCAAACGGGATAATTCAATGATTTCAGACATTTGTCAAGCTCCTCTCGTATTGGAATGAATAATATACCTTGTATTCATATGTGATTAGGCGGGTTTAATTCAGAATAAATGTTTCGACTGTATATGTACATATCATTACGTCTTGATATATTTATCATTTCGTCTGTTTTCTCACACGACCCCCTAGGGGAGGCGCGTCTTCTGATCGTTCGGATGTTTTGCAGCGGTCCAGGTCATTGCCCAGCACCTTCCGCCAACAAAACCGGCCGGCCGGCCCAAGGGTCGTTCACTTCGCGCTGCCAGTCCGTCAAAGCTTCGGCCAGCTGTTCCAGCTTGCCGGCATAGACCGGATCACCCGCCAAGTTTCGCATCTCCGCCGGATCTTCTTTGAGATGGAAAAGCTGAATTCGATCCTCGCCTGCTTCCTTACGTTCGGATCGATAGTACCGGATGAGCTTCCACTCGCCGTCGCTCACCATTCGCTGAATGTCTTTATATAAAGAAAACACGGTGCTCCGGCTTCGCTCCCGCTCTCCCGTAATCAGTGGAACCAAGCTTTGGCTCTCGACCGTTTCCGGTACAGGGATGCCGATGAGATCGCACAACGTCGGAAACAGATCGAAGGAGTACGTTAAGGCGTCCGCCCGTGTGCCTGCGGGAATTCCTTTCCCGCTTATGATGACAGGCACGCGCACGCTGTGATCGTATAAGTTTTGCTTGCCCATCAAGCCGTGTCGGCTGATAGCGATGCCGTGATCGGCGGTATACACGATGATCGTATTTTCAGCGTCTTCTCTTTAGTTTAACGCCTCAATAATCCGCCCGATCTGCGCGTCCATATGGCTGATCATGCCGTAATAATCGGCAATATGCCGGCGGACGACTTCCGGCGTCCGGGGCCATTGCGCCAAACGCTCATCGCGGTTTTGAAGCTCGCCGTTGTCGAAAGGGTGCTCCGACAAGTAGTTATCCGGCAAATCGATGGCTTCCGGGTCGTATAAGTCCGCATACTCCTTCGGAGGCGTACGCGGATCGTGCGGAGATGTGAACGCGACATATAGGAAATAAGGCTGCGCCTCATTGCGATAGCTTTGCAGAAAATCGACGGCGGCATCCGCAAACAACTCCGTGGAAAATCCATCACCGATGTACTGTTCCTCTTTCGGATATTGTCCGCTCGGATCGAAGTGATGCAGCGGCACATTCCGATGATCGCTCATTCCGCCGAAAAACAAGCGGGCGCCGCTGCTGAACGATTTGGCGAAGGTACAGATATCGTTATGCCATTTGCCGGTAGCGTAAGTGTGATACCCTGCCTCCTGTAGTACTTGAGGCAGTACGGCAATCTCGGGATTGATTGTCCTTATGCCGTTCGGATCGTCGACGGTTTGACTGACCGAGGCGCGAAATACATTCACGCCGGTATGCAGCGCCGCCCGGCTGGGCACGCAAACGGCCCCGACGAGACCGCCCATAATATGGACCCGCGTAAACGAAACGCCGCTTTCCGCCAGCCTGTCAAGCACCGGAGTTTGAATTGCGCGGTTGCCGAAAGCGCGGATCCCGTCGTAGCGATGATCGTCCGCAACTAAAAAAACGATGTTTGGCCGTCTGTGATCGGTTGAACCCTGTTTTTCCGTTTTTACGAGATTTCCCATCCCATTCGTCTCCTTTTTTCACGATTGCAGAATTGCACAGATCTTAGCGCAGGCCTGCCGTATAGCAGCCCGTGGCCGTTAGCCCCCAGTGCATCCCATCGCAATTGATCCGTTTAGAGAATCAAAATATTCGGTCTTTTCATTTGATTCACTCCTCAAATAAAGGGCAACGTTAAGCTCTGCGTGCCGTTTATTTTTCAATTCGGCGTTCCCGTTCTTTCAGAGCTACGATTTTCTCCCTGGGAATAACGCCGCTGCGATCCGCCCATATCTCGTATTGTTTGCTTAGCTCAGCTACGATGTCCGGATATTCGCCGGAAAGATCATTCGTTTCCGTACGATCTTTTTCCATATCGTAAAGCTCCCAGGAACCGGGATACTTCTTTACCAGCTTCCAATTACCGGTACGGACGGCGGCATTACCCTCATGTTCCCAGAACAACGGACGATTCTCCCGCGTATCCCGATCCATGACGGTAACGAGACTATTTCCTTCCAGCGGCACAATTTGTCTGCCTTTATAGGTTGCAGGATACGATGCGCCTGTAATTTCGAGTATCGTCGCCATAATATCCGTCAATTGGCCCGGGGTGTGCCGGATAACGCCTTTATCGTTAATCGACTCCGGCCAATGCACAATAAGCGGAGTTGCGATCCCTCCCTCGTGAACCCAGTGCTTATACAAGCGGAACGGCGTATTCGATAAATTTGCCCAGGCTGCCCCATAGCTTTGATACGTATTTTCGGCTCCCGGCGTAATGTCCCTGCGATTTCCAAAGGAGACAAGCTCGTTACGTTTGGTCCGCTCTCTGCCGATCCCTTTGTTAACTCGAGCCGCTCCCGACCCCGGAGCCAATTCTTCCGCACAACCACCGTTATCGGCAAGAAAGAAAATGATCGTATTCTCCCACTGGCCGGTATCCTTTAACGTTTGCAAAATAGTGCCTATGCCTTGATCCATCCGGTCAATTTGTGCGGCATACACTTCCATGCGGCGCAGCTGCCATGCCTTATCCTCGGCATCTTCCCATCTGGGCTGCTCCGGATCCCGCTCCGTCAGCTTCCAGGATTCATCTATTAGGCCCATCGCGATCATACGCTTCAAACGCTCTTCCCGCAGCCGATCCCAGCCTTCATCGAATCTCCCTTTATATTTCGCAATATCCTCCTCGTGAGCGTGCAGGGGCCAATGCGGCGCGGTATAGGCAACGTACTGAAAAAAAGGCTTATCCGGATGCTGTTGAACATGCTCCTTAATGAACTGCACCGCATACTCGCTGATGGCATCTGTAAAATAGTAGCGGTCGTCGTTCAGCGCTTCATGCTCAACATTCTCATTATCGCGGGTTAACGTACCCGGATAAAAATAATTGGCTGCGCCGGCCAGTATCCCGTAAAAACGGTCGAATCCGCGCTGGATCGGCCAGGTGTCGTTCACTGTCTTCGTATTTGTGGCCACATGCCATTTGCCGCTCATATAATTTCGATAATCGTTGTCACGCAACACCTCTGCAATCGTTACGCATCGACCGTTCAAATTGCCGGCGTAGCCTTCAGGTCCGTCATCGTTTATCAAAACTCCGATTCCGGTCTGATGGGGATGCAACCCGGTGAGCAAGGAAGCGCGCGTCGGGCTGCACCGGGCCGTATTGTAAAATTGGGCGAAGCGGATACCGTTATCCGCCAGCGAGTTCAAATTCGGCGTATCGACTTCGCCGCCATAGCATCCGATATCCGAATATCCCATATCATCATTTAAAATCACGATAATATTCGGTCTGTTACTCATTTTCTTTTTCCCTCCGAACTAATTTTTCTGTTTGATTTCATAACGCAATGCATCTTCCCCCAGAGCTTCTATGCGTTCCGTAACGAGCCGATCTTGTTTCTCTGCAGCGAATGTGAACAGAAGATGACGTAATTGCCGCTCCTGAGGCTCGCTGTCGGATTGACCCGCCTTATTGTTTAGTTCGAAAGGATCTTCTGCGGTGTCGTATAGATGGGTCGTCTTCAAGCTTGACAATTCAAGCGCAAGCAGATGCCGCTTCGTCCGGATGGCGCGGAATTCTTCCACCTGCCCCATTTTCCCTTCAATATACACCGCCTCCGGTCCGAGATTCGGATCGTTCTGTACGATAGCTTGGGACAGATCGTTTCCTTGAACCGCAGTTGGCACCTCAAGGCCGGATAAAGCAAGCAGCGTCGGCATAAAATCTACGGTATGGAACAATGCCTCGTTCTCCGTTCCCCGTCCGAGCTTGCTGGGAAAACGTATGATAAACGGGATATGAATCGCTTCTTCAAGCGGGCGTCCTTTACGATATAAACCTTGCGAACCGAGCATGTCCCCATGATCGGAGGTGAACACGAGTATGGTATTAGCGCTCAAACCATGAACGTCCAGCGCCTCGATGATTTTCCCCAAATTTTGATCCAAGGCGGTAATATGCGTATTGTAGCCCGCCAATTCTTGCCTTGCCTTGTTCGCTTCGTTGGCAGGCACGTTGGGCCTCAGCTGTATGCTATCGGGCTGCAGATCGTTCCAACGATCGTCTCTTCCTTGCTCCGGATGAAAAGGAGTATGAGGCGGACCCCAAGACATAAACAAGCAGAAGGGCACACCTTTATTATCTTCAATGAAGCTTACCGCGAGATCGGTTTGATAATCCGGCTCATACCCCTCGGCCTGAATCGGTACGGGCTCATCCCGGTAATACACCGAATCCCAATAGTTGTGCCCTCGGTTAAATGCCGCCCAATAATCAAAGCCCTGCCTTCTCGGTCCCGGCGGTACAAAGCCCGGCTTTTCCTCCCCGTCCATATGCCACTTGCCGATATATCCGGTTCGGTATCCGTGATCGCGGTATACGTGAGCAATCGATGTGATATCCGTTCGCAAACGCAGGTTGTTCGTAATAAGGCCGTGCGTATGCGAATACAGTCCGGAAATGATCGAGGCCCTGGCAGGCGTACAAACAGGATTTGACGTGTACGTCCGAGTTAAGGATATCCCCTCGTCGATCAGCTTTTGCAAGTTAGGGGCAATGACATTCGGATCCCGTATGGGTAGAGACTCTTCTCGAAATTGATCCGCAAATATAAAAACAAGATTCTGCTGCGTTTTGTTTGTCATTTTTTGCTTCATCCTCCTTTGAAATGTAAAGTGAACCTATCCGACTTTTGGGGATTCAGACTTAGGTTACATCGGCCTCCTCTTTTCGTATCACCTCGTAGGCCGGCTTTCGCAATCCGCGAAGAAATTCCGCGATGGCATTGAGATGCTCATGAACGACAGGACGCCATTGTTCTTCAGAAGCCAAATTCCGCGTTTCTTCCGGATCATGATTCATATCGTACAGCACATAGCGCTGATCGGGCGCTTCTTGTGCATACTGAATGAATTTCCAACGGTCCGAACGTGCCATTACTTGCATCGGCACACTGTCTGCGCTTTTCAGTCCCTGTATGCTGAAGGTGAATTGTCTGCTCTTAACTAAGGCATTCTCGCTTTCACCGCCGACAATCAAACCGGATAAATCAACGCCGGATATGTCATTCGGCATCTGCTCTTGAGTTCCCGTTAGGCCTGCGAGAGTGGGAAATAAGTCCACATGGTTGATCAGCTTGTCGTTCACTTCACCGGCAGGAACGACGCCCGGCATCCGGATAATGAGCGGAACGCGCGCCGAAGAATCGTACATTTGATTTTTGAGCCACAGTCCTTTTTCACCGGCCATATCTCCGTGATCGGAGAAGTACACAACCAGGGTGTTTTCTGTAAGTCCAAGCTCGTCAAGCGTATCAAGCAGCTGGTTGACGTTATTGTCCATCCAGCTAATACTGCCGTAATATCGCGCCCTCGCCAGCCGGTGCATCTCCTCCGTATTGTGAAACCACCCGGCTTTCTCCGCCATCTTGTAAACAACCGCATTGCTCTCCAATTCCCCGGGAACAGTCTTCGGCAAGTCAATGGATTCGGGGTCATACATGTAGTAATATTCCTTCGAAGTATTCCAATACCAATGCGGCTGAACAAACGAAACGTGCAGGAAAAACTTTTCCGATGGATGCGACTTTAAATAATGAACCGCTTCTTTCAGCATTATGGCATCCGTCTCTAACGATTCGTCGTTGACCACCTTGCCGTGCAGACGAGATGGTTTCTCTCCGCGAATATCGGTAATCGAATCGAATATAAGCTTATCAGCCGGATCAAATTGCGGCGGGTTTGATTTTCTGTTCGCTTTGATCTCCTCAGAAATATGCTCCGTACTGTATCTGTAATCATAGCCGTACTCGTAAGACTCATGGTTGGTGTGCATTTTCCCGATACAAGCCGTTGTATATCCATGCTGCTTGAAATGATGCGCCCAGGTCCGGTTTCGTTTATCGAACACGTGCGAGTTGCTGAGTTGGCCGTGCTCGAGCGGATATTGACCCGTGATAAAGCTTTGCCGGGTCGGAGCGCAGATCGGATAAGCGCAGTAAGCCTTCGTAAACAGTGTCCCTTCGCTGGCAAGCCGGTCCAGTCCCGGAGTACGGATGATCGGGTGGCCCGCGCAGCCCATTATTTTGGCATTATGCTCATCCGACGTAATAACTAATATATTCCAATTGTTTTGTACCATCTTATCAGCCATTCCCTTCAACCTGTAAAGTATATGTTCTCAGCAATCCGTTCAAGTACAGGAATACGGAAGATGTCCTGGGTGCCGTAATCCTCCCATTCTCCGCACTTTTCATCACCCAATCTATCCGAATCGATGATCACAAGATCGGCTTGTCGGAGAAACATTGGGGTAGTTTGGTTCAGCATAAATACCACTCCCTTACGACGAATTATAAATCCGCGATACCCGGCCCATAATCGGCGGTTGCTACGGTGACGTACTTGTTAAAAATCGTATCTTCAGACTGGAAAGCATGCCGCCACATCCGTTGGTACATCTCTTTTTTGAGCGACGCCATTTCGGGCAGCTCGGCAAGGTTGTTCATTTCATACGGGTCATTCCGCACATCGTACAGCTCGTCGATATCGGTTGGGTGATAAACGAATTTATACTGATTCGTCCTGACCATTCGGCTTGTGTAATAAACTTCGACTCCGTTGCATTGAGCGTATACCGATTCCCGCCAACCGTCGGGCTCTGCATCGTCGAAGAACGGCATCAGACTGGCGCCGCTGCATTTGTTCAGCTTTGATGCACCGGCAACATCGATTAATGTGGGAGCAATGTCCATCAACGTGACAAAATGTTCGACGGTTTTTCCGGGACTTTTGATCAAGCCGGGGCAATGTGCAACCAGCGGTACTCTGTACCCTTCGTCAAAATGGCTCAGTCCTTTCGCATACAATCCGTGTGCCCCGGCATGTTCCCCATGATCGGACAGAAACAGCACCAGCGTATTATCCAGCTGCTCGTTACGCTGAAGCGCATCCACTACTTCGCCGAACAGATCGTCGATCATCGAACAATAGCCCCAGTAATGGGCGATCGATTCCTTGACTTCTTGCTCCGACAAGATGTCGAACACTTTCCGCATTCTCCTGTATAAGGCCGGCTTATCCGTTAGTGTGTCATTGTAGTTGGGCGGCAGCTCGATGTCATCCGGGGAGTACATGGTTGCATACTTTTCCGGAATAATGAACGGATCATGCGGACCGGTGACACCGATATACAGGCACCACGGCTTTTCACCGTCTTTTAGTCTGTCCAGTTGCTCGATCCCTTTTCTAACGACTCGGTAATCTCCCAATTCTTGAAGAGCTTTTGGCGAAGTCCCGTATAACTGCACGTTCCCCCATCCCGGTCTTACGATCTCCCCTTTTTTCCGGGAGGCTGCCGATAGATCCTCATCGATCTGCGCCTTGTTCTCTCTCCACTTATCCCGGTGTATGCCCATATATGCTCCCACGCCCGCATTGACGTGGAGCTCTTCCCAGCCTCTGTCTTTTGGATTCTCTGTTGCGGAAACATGCCATTTTCCGCTGAAAAACAGCTGATATCCCGCTTCCTTCAGCTTCTCGGAAAACGTCTCGACTCCGGGTTTCAAGGATCGGCAGATGGCCTGTTCATTAGAGACGTTGTTGTAAATCCCATGCTGCGAAGGGTACAATCCCGTCATAAAAGAGGCTCTTGCCGGACAACAATGAGCCATCGGCGGATATGCGTTCGTGAAGCGAATCCCGTCCCTGGCGATGCGATCCAAATTTGGGGTTCGGCAAGGGTGTCCTGGAAGCGTTACTTGCGCTTGCTGCTGGTCGGTCATAAATATAAGAATGTTGGTCCGGTTGTGCTTCGACATATTATAAACACTCTCCTTTACAGGTTTATGGTGATTACCGACGGCAATTTTCTATAGCAGGTTCATCTATCTCTTTAATTCCGCTTCGATCAGCTTGTTCGCTGTATCCTCCGCTTCCCGCAGCGCCGTATTAATGTCCGCTTCCCCTTTCATCACTTTGTTGATTGCTGGCCCGATCTGGCTTTTGGCAATATCCGTAAATTTGTCATTATAGCGGTTAACCGCCGGCGTATTATATAATATGGCTTTTACGTTTTTTCCTTTCAATGAATGAAGATTGGAGCCAAAGTTTTCTTTCATTGCGGGATCCTTCAAGCCGGTCAAACGGCCGCGCTTATTCATCTCCGATTGATTCGCTTCCTCCGTTACAATCTCCATCACCTTGAAAGCCGCATCCTTATGTTTGCTTGTTGAAGTCATCATCAGCATGTGCGTTGCGGCCTCTGCGTCTATTCTCGGTGCTTCCGGAAATGTCGGGAACGAAACCAGGTCCCAATGGACCGGCTTCCCTTGATTATGCAAATCCTCCAGCTCTCCGATCCTGGCTCCCTTCGCAGCCGACATCGCCAAAACCTGGTCTTTCTGAAACGTTGCTATATTGTTCGGCGGCTGATTGCCCGGAATATCCGTAACGGCTTTATGGGCCTGGAACACGCGTACCCAACCGTCGCCGCTCAGAGTAGCTTTTTTCGTATTGGGATTATAGGCGCTGAGCGATAGCTGTTCCGCTTTAAGTTCTACTCCGCCTGGATGGAGGCCGTAATATTGCTGCCCGTCGTCGATTCGGGTCAGCTGCCTGGCTAGTTTCGTCACTTCTTCCCATGTCATGCCATCTTTAGGGTAAGGAACACCAAATTTATTAAAGATATCCTTGTTGTAAAATAGCGCCGTGAAATTAATCGAAAACGGAATCGCGTAGATTTGGCCTTGTGCTCCAAGAGACTTGATCGTTTCGATGACATTGGATTCAAAACGGTTCAAGTCAAATTTGTTCGCTTTAATCAACCCCGATAAATCCTCGGCTGCATTTAGATCTTTGAATGTTCGGACTCCTGCACCGTTCGTGAAGACGAGGTCCGGCATGTTTCTGCTGGACACAAAGCTTTCCGGCGTTTTCTCTTTGTCGGCGTGTATGAGCTCTATATCAATATGCGGATATTTCTTTTTCACCGGCTCGGCGATCAAAATACGGAATTCCTCATCGCTGATATTCGCTCCGCGCTGGTACATTATCAGTTTGACGGGCTCGAAACGGCTTTTATCGGCATGTCCGGTACCGCCAGTCTCCCTCCCGCCGCAGCCGGAACTGATCAGGATGAAACCGGTAAGCAGCATGAGCAATCGATTATTTTTCATAACGGTCAGCTCCTTCTTTTTATTTAAGTCACAATGAACAATGAAAAGTCTTAACAATTCAGCCCTGAAATGTTAAGACTTTTATTCATTTCAAGATTTGGATTGTGAGAGAAATTTACGGTACGACTCCGTTACCGGATCATACGTGGAACTCATTGCATAGAGCAGCTCTTGTCTCATATCGTTCACAATGCATTTATAATCCGGCAGGTCAATCAAATTATTCAGAGCGTCGGGATCTTTCTCGAAATCGTATAATTCTTCTTTTTCCCTGTATTGAAAAAAACGGACTCTGGCCGCTACCGACTCATCCAGCTCCGCTGCTTTCTGCATCGCTTTGAAGCTCATACCGTTTTGCGACTCGTTAACGAAAACGTTCTCTTGATCGGACCAGTCGTTATAAATGTATCCGAACTGCTTGTTTTGCACGCAGCGCATCGGGTAATCGCGCTTCCCCGAAGTCTGGTTAAATACCGTAAATACTTTCGTTCGATACGGCTGCGTCTTGCCGAAGAGCAGATCTGCGAATGACCTGCCGTCCACTCCGCCCGCCTTAGAAAGTCCGACGGCCTGCAGTATGGTCGGCATAAAATCGATCCCGGAAATAAAATGCTGCTCATCCACCGTCCCCGGTTCGATTTTACCCGGCCAACGAGCGATCCATGGCGTCCGGGTGCTGGTCAAATAACAGTTCGTTTTGGCAAAAGGAAAGGCCATTCCGTTATCGCTTAAAAACATGACAAGCGTATTATCCTCCTGTCCCGATTCCTTAAGCGCTCTTACAATTTCCCCTACCGTGCAGTCGCAGCGATGGACAGAAGCAAAATATTGTGCGAGCTCTATACGTACATCCGGAAGATCAGGTAAAAATCCCGGAACTTCGATTTCATCGGGCGCAAATCGTCGCGTTACTTCCGTATGCCGGCCAAACTTCTTGAATTCCTGTTCGCTTCCTGCAAATGGGCGGTGCGGATCGTGAGAATTGGCCATAAGGCAAAATGGCTCTCCCTCTCGAACCGCATCCTCTATAAACTGCTTCGTATATCGGTAATATACGGAAGGATCCCGGCCATAGCCATTGGCTTCATCCTCCGTGCGGACGTAGGCATCCCAATAAAACTTGTCGGAGGGTGCCAAATGCGTTTCTTTGCCAATAATGCCGTTTCGGTATCCTGCCTTCTTCAGCAGCTCCTGCAGCGTGACCACATCGCGGTTTATCGGACCGAAGCCGAGCGCTCCGTTGCGGTGCGGGTATTTGCCGGTCATAAGCACCGATCGGGAAGGCTGGCACACCGCAATCGTCATATGTGCGTGTACGAACCGGATCCCTTCCTGGGCCAGCCGATCGATGTTCGGCGTTATTCCAGGAATTCCGCATCCCGCAACCCCCGGTGAATTATAGTTCAAATCGTCAGCGGTAATGAGCAGTATATTCGTTCGAGTCATTGAATGTATTGTCCATCCTTTCTAAACGTTGAAGTCCCTACTTTTTGGCGTTTTTTATTTCCGCAAACACGTGATTTGCCTGATCGTCTGCAATCCGAAGTATTTTGTCGACATCCGCACCGTTCTGCCCCATATTTTTTTGCGCATCGGCAAGCACTGCATAAATTTTGTTGTCAAACACCGTACTGACCGGAGCGGTGCAGGCTTTTCCTTGAATAATCCTTCCAGGTTTTCCTTTGAATATACCGAGTTCCTCGGTATACGATTTTTTGAATTCCGAGTTAAACCATTTCTCCCGGGTGACGCCGTATTTCAAAGTGTTCACCATATCGTGATGCCAATCGTTTGAACGGTGATCAAAATAACTCAGTATTCCTATGATATATATTGGAATTAATCTTAATTTTAAATTATCCGTGTCGATTGTGGAATATCATTATGTTTTCCTCTATTTATCATTATGTCGAATCCTTCCACCGCCTCTCGATAGGCCGGTTGCCCTCACGTTGAAGCATCCTCCTTGAACAATGTCAATATCAACTCAACCGCAATAATATAGTATTCCAATATAATAAATCGGAATTAATGCAGCATTTAATCAAAGTTATACAATGATGTATGAGAATAACTATTTAGTTCATCTATACTTGATTGTCTATCTGCTTTAGTTTTACGGATGCTTTTATCCTATAATCCGTTGGGGAAACACCAAAAAAATTATAAAAAGCGCGGGAAAAAGAATACAGATCCGGATACCCGGTGGAGAGCGAAATTTCAGTAATACTTAAGGTTGTATTCATCAGCATCTCGCTGGCCCTTTCCATACGAAGCTTTATCAAATATTGTCTGGGGCTCATGCCGAGCAAACGGTTAAATTCATTGTAAAAATGTGAACGGTGCACTCCCGCGACCTGAACGGCCTCCATCACCGATATCCCTTCCATAAAATGGGTATTAATAAAATCTATGCTTCTCATTAACCATTCGTTGACGTATGCC
Organism: Paenibacillus allorhizosphaerae; assembly: GCF_042659105.1. Lineage (NCBI taxonomy): Bacteria > Bacillati > Bacillota > Bacilli > Caryophanales > Paenibacillaceae > Paenibacillus > Paenibacillus allorhizosphaerae. The sequence goes on from NZ_JBHSRV010000001.1 coordinate 103,693, forward strand.
TTACTCGGTAAACCGCTTTTATTATTCATTAACATGTCAAAAATGTTGTATAAGGCGACTTGTGTTTTCAGCCCAACGTTTTGTTCCTTTTTAGCAACGAGGTTGAACAATTTTTTGATCCACTCATATAAATCAGGAGTCAAACAATTACGAAGGAAGGGTTGGTCTTCAGAAACACCGATAAGCTTCAAAATGGAAGAAGCCTGGACTCCGTTAAAAGCGATCCAACACATTTGCAAAGGTAACTCCGAATCGAAGTCGACAACATTGTAACTATACTTTATGTTCGGATAGAGGCAAAATATATCTTTTGGCTTCAAATGGACCACTTCGTTTCCATGCGAGAGGAAAACCGATCCGCTGATAATAAAGTGAACGGAGTAACAATCGATAATCCGCGTGCCAACAAAATAATTTGGTTTTGCTCTGTTTTGTCCAACACGGAGCGGCCATATTCCGCCCAATTTTTCACACTCCGATGGCGTGTGACGGTAATTTTCCCTAAATTCGTACGAATACTCCTTCATGAATCCACCTCTTACTTCAATGTTTCATCCATAGGTTGATCAAAAAAAAGACGTAGCCTCCCGTCCATTTAACAAAATGAAACGTAAGCTGCGTCTCCGGAGTTCCGGTTGAACACACAAATATGATTAATATGATAAATATGGTAGCACGGTCCATCCGAAGTGTCAATTTGTATATCATTCGTGCCAATATCGTGAATTGACATTACGAAAGGCCGGTTATGAATGGAGTTCGATTAATTTGTTGGAGAGATTCCGTTAACGATTTGAGTCAATGCCTCACGGATCGAAGTAATCGGGCGACCGAGCAGTTTTTCAAAATCGTTGCTTTCGATCTGCAGTGTGCCTTCCCGGATTCCCTGCTGAATCCCTACGAGTATGGGGATGACGAATTCGGGTACACCTGCGCCTTTCATGATGTCGGCATAAGTGGTGTCGTCAACCTGTTGCACGGATACCTTCTTGCCTAATACCGTGCCAAGAGCAGATGCCAGCTCTTCTTGAGTCAACGGTTTCCCCGAAAGCTCATAAATCGTATTCTCGTGTCCGTTCCCCGCTAATACTGCTGCAGCCGCCTCCGCGTAATCTTGTTGCAGTGCCCACCCCACCTTGCCGGATCCGGCAGAGGTTACCCAAGGAGCTCCTGCCATCACGCCTTGAATGCTTGAAATTTCATTCTCCAAGTACCAGTTGTTGCGTAAGAAGGAGTAAGGAATGCCCGTTTTGACGATGGCTTCTTCCGTAGCGCGGTGAACAGGAGCAAGGAAATTCGCGCTTTCCGTTGCATTGGCTATGCTGGTATATGCAATAAATCGAACACCGGAACGCTCTGCAGCGGCTACGGCATTGGTGTGCTGACGAATTCTTGTTTCAGTGTCTCCATCCGCAGAGATAATCAATAATCGATCGATATTTGCAAAGGCTGAATTCAATGTTTCCGGACGGTCAAAATCCCCTTGCCGAACTTCTACCCCACGCGCACGTAACCCTTCCGCTTTCTCTGGATTGCGGACACTTACAGCCAGTTGACTCGCTGGTACAGATTTCAATAGCGTCTCTACAATTTTCGTTCCTAATCTCCCTGTCGCGCCGGTGACTAACATTTTCATTTTCTATTCCTCCAAATCTAATTTGTTGTAGTTGTTATTGTTATAACCTTTATAGTTACAACAAGTTTATAAAATAAAAGCTCACTTTAAGGAGCTCTCATTTATTTGAACCTTGCTATGAGTTGGCTCAAAGTCGTTCGTGCCAACCTGTGTTCCATTGCAGATTGAGCTTCGTTCAACTCGGATTGGAGAACCGACTCAATGTTCCGCCCGACCGGACAACGTTCATTCGGATCTTCGTGAAAACGGAATAATTGGTTTTCTTCAATCACATTTACAGAGCGATAAACATCAAGAAGCGTTATTTCATCAGGTGTCTTGAGCAGAGAAGCGCCTCCCACCCCCGGCCGTACTTCCACTAGTCCCGCTTTTTTCAGCATTCCCATAATTCTTCGAATTACCACGGGATTTGTATTTACGCTACCTGCGATGAAGTCCCCGGTGCATTCGTTTGAACTGACAGCAATCAGGGAAAGAATATGAACAGCGATTGAGAAACGCGTGCTTATTTGTTTCAATTACATCACCACCGTTGTAACCATTATAGTTACCACCAAAAGTAAAGTCAATAAGAAAAGGCCACCCACCTTATCGGCAGCCCTTTCCAGATGTATTATAAGCTCTCGTCCCGTTTAATATTACCGCAATAAACTAAGCGTTGTAGTACAGCACTCTTGCGCAATGCGCGTCAAGGCCCGGCACTTGAACCTTATCCTGATATACCCCGATCTCCTCATCCGTCCAAAAATCATAGAGGCGATGGCTTCCTTGCAGCGGGAAATCGAAATCTTTCGGCTCATCTTCAAAATTAAATACGCAGATCACTTGCTTATTACCCAAATCTATCCGTCCTACGGCGAAGCTGTTGTCTTCGAAAACGGCCGCTTTTCCCGTCGGAGGCAGCAGTTTTTTTAATACGTTGATGTTCTTCTCCGACATCGAAGGGATGAGATCACCGCTGATGATCATTCCGCCGGAAGCTAAAATGACGGCTTTGTGGAATTCAAACTCCTGGTCGGTAATAATCGATGGTTTTTCAACCGTTTCTCCGCTTATCGTTTTGGATTTGAAGGTTACTCTCTCGAGTACGATAACGTCCGGGTCGTTGAACCATAAAACTTCGTTTTGCCAGTTACGAGGAAACTGCTCCCTCGCGTTGCCGCCCACATGCTTCCAATCCCGCGCGATATCGTTCGTAATCCGGTTCCCGTGAACAAGTCCGAGCAGCGGCCAAAAAGGCGCATTGCAGCCGAGGATAAAGCTGTCATGTCCGACTTCATCGACAATCGCTTTGATACCGCGACGGAATGCTTCAATACGGGTTGCGTTTTTATCGTGATGGACTCCGGGAAGCGCGCCGTACTGCAAAAAATCCATTTTATAATAGCGCCAGCCCCATTCGTCATGCATCGTCCTCACGACAGACCGCAAATATTCCAACGCTTCCGGATGCGTAGTATCCAGCATGTACCACTGCTTCTCCGGCGTTCTTTTTTTCTGGCCGATTCCGTTATACGGATTTCCTTCTTCATCTTTGACCAGCCAGTCCGGATGTTCCTGGCGCAGTTTGGAGCCGGGCTCAACAATAAATGGAGAAAGATATCCGGCAGCCTCCATCCCATTGGCGCGGATGCCGTCGCTGATCGTTTTGACATCGGCTCCCAGACCTGGCCGCGGTATTAAGAAATCGCCGTTAGCGGCCGCATACCCGCCGTCAATTTGAATCCGCTTCAGCTCGGGGATACGCTGCTTCATTGCGCGGGCATTGTCGTAAAATCCATCCGCCGTCATCGGGCGCAGGCAATAGTACGAGCACCAGCCGGTCGGAATTTCCGGATACCGCATGCGCGGATGGTTACGGTTCAAGTGTTCGGCTAGCTCCGCAAAAAGCCGATTACGGTCAGAGCCGGAAGAGAAGACGAATTGTTCCAAATCCCAAGAACCGCCCGGCTCAAGCGTCAAATCTTCCGTATCCATAATCACTTCGATATAAGAGCCACTGAAACGAATCTCGCCGGAAAAACGGTGGCAGGACGTAAAAGCCAGCAGCTGGTGTCCTTGTCGTTCAGGCGATAGGAGCAAAAGATTGTATACGGACCATACGTTCTCATGAAACGGCGTTCTCGGCAGCCGGAAGAAATCCCAGTCCGTGCCATACGCCCCAATATGAAACGGTGACGAGAGCGTCCCCCCATATTGGGTCAGCATCTGGTACCCTTCTCCGTAAAATGGGGTTTCCTGATCGTACGACGTCATGCCGGAGAACAACACCAATTCTTTGATCTGCAGCGGCCGGTCGGAACGATTGGTTACCGTTGTTTGCAGCAGATTGTTCGACCACGTCCTCTCTAAGGCCACATCGCTTTCAGAAGCGGTTGTACAATCGGAGAGTCTAACCGTTGAAGGCAATTTTTTCAGTTTGTCTAAAGTCAGCATATGCGGATCTCCTCCTATATCATCTTTCGAAATTCATTGCTGCAGCCTGTCTGAACCTAATCATATCGGTAAATCTAGACGCCGAACATAATGGAAATTGATGTGTTTTTGTCTGATGCTCATATTGACCTTAGACAGCCAATTGTAACCGCATGTGGAGCAATGATGTGGACAGCGGATATCGGAAGACCGCCAAGCATGCTTGGCGGCTCCAGAGTGGATCACTTCATCATGTGCAACCTAGACTATTAACGAATTTGGATGCTGCCGTTAAAGTCGTGCGTTTTGATCTCGGCAAGGGGAGTTCCTTCGGCAGCGGCTCTTTTCCAAATGACGATGGAAGGAACGGAAGATTTGCCCGATTTCCCCTGCACGGTGTCCATCAGCATACGGACGGTGTATTCGGCGCCTTGTTCATTGAAAGCTCTACCTTGCAAATAGGCGCTCGTACCTTGTGATATCATCATTGCAAGATCCAGATTGACTGCCGCATGGATGGGCTTGTTTACTTCGATGCCTAACAGATAGGAGTTGTCTCCCGCCGCTGCATGAGCCGTCGATGCCGGTAAACCGGGTACGTTAAAAGAACGAAAGTACGATTGCGAGTATAAGTATTTTGTTTAGCGCTTGCTGCTTATGCTGAAAGAACATTCCGCGACCTCCTATTGCTTCTTTTTCGATTCCACCAACTTATTAAGTGCCTCGTCCGCCTCTCGCAATGCGGTATTGATATCCTTCTCCTTCCGGAGCACCACCTCGTAAGCATCGGACACGATTTTATTCGTATCGCTTCCTTGGTACTGGGAAATTCGGGGCACGGAAGGCTTCAGATTCACCATGCTGACCAAATTCAACGGTTTACCCTGGAATTCGGGAATGCCCTTGCCGAATTCTTGCTTGACTTTGTCGCTGGTCAGCACGGACATTTTCGCGTTTCTCGAGAAGTCCAGCTGCACTTCGTCGGATAATACGGTTTCGATCACAAGGAACGCGGCATCCTTCACCTTACTTTGCTCTGTGATGGATAAGTTCGGTGTATCGACATTCGTGCTGTATCCCATTTTGCTTTTATGCTGCGGATACGTCACGACATCCCAGCTCATATCTTTGGCCTCGCGCAGCGCCAGCAGCGTTGCGCTGTAGCCGGTAATCATGGCCAGCTCCCCCTTCAAGAAGGCAGCCTGATTATTGCTGAAGTTGATCGTATTGAAAGGTGGATCCGAGCTGCCTGGGTAGTTATAGATTTTATTCCACAACTCAAAGGCGTTTTTCCAAGGCTCCGTCGTTAACATCGATTTGTCGTTTTTGTCCAATTGAGTCAACGTGATCTGGTTGATCATCCGATTCACGCCGTCGGGAAAAAAGCCGCGGTATTGAACGCCGTCATACATTTGGGTTATTTTTCTTCCAAGGTCGCCGACTTCCTCCCAAGTCATTCCATCCTTCGGATAAGGCACGCCGAATTTATCGAATAATCCTTTGTTATTGAACAAACCGAAAGTATTGTTATATGCGGGGAGTCCGCCCAGAGAGTCGGAAGCGCCGTTGACCTTGATGTACTCGAGCATTTCGGGAGAGATCCGATTCAAATCCAAGTTGTATTTCTTGATAAGCGGTTCCAGGGTATAAAACAACTGCAGATCCTTAAGCTGCTTTAGCGTTGCACCGTATCCGACCACAATATCCGGCAGATTACCGGCCGCAACCAGTTCGTTGAGAGATAAGCCTTTCTCCGACATGTTGATATATTCGAGGGTAATGTGGGGGTACTTTTTGGCTACAGGGTCTTTGACATATTGCTGAAAATCTTTTTCGTTGAAAGGTCCGGAAGTCGTTGCAAACTTCACCTTGACTGGCGTCGTATCCAGCTTCACTTGCTTTTCTTCTGCGGGCTTTACTGTTTTGACGCTGTCTACCCCGCCGCTGCAGCCTGTGATCATTAGTGTCAAGCCGGTAATGACGATTCCTGTTTTTCTCAAAACATAGTTATCCATCCATTTTCGCTCCTGCCCCGTCGCAGTGGGCCCCCGAATGAATCGGGTACTCGCACGCAGACTGTTATTTTAACGATCCGCTTTATAAATGTGAAAGTGGCAGCGCTTACAAAATTGTGCGATAAAACGTTTTGTATATCTTGCCGGGCTTGACATCCCTTATTCCGGAAACCGAGGATTAATTTATCCGGAATCGCCGTTTCATTACACTCCTCCCCTCAAATGCATTGTTTCCTCCTGTATAACTAATCATATCGGGAAATGAGGGCGTAGGATATAATGGAAATTGAGGTGTTTTTGTCCTATTCTCATATTTGCGGATTTTATGTTGCGAAAAATTCAACATTGTTTTTCCAAATACTGCTGATAATCGGATACCGTTTGATCGAAAAGGGCCATTTTTTGAGCGCTAATCAAAAGCGCAATAAATCCAAAGCCCATCGCACAAGCAAGGCTAATAAAAAAAGCTCACGGCAACGGCAGCTTCAAATTCATTACGATTCATTCCCTCCTTTACTGCGTTTTATGAAACGGAATATTTCCATCAGGACGATATTCAAACTGAGCCAAACACCACCGAATACATATCCGGCCGCCACGTCACTCGGAAATTGGATACCGAAATAAATCCGGCTTAGCCCCACCAGCAGGGAAACCGCGATCACGAGCAGGAAAGCGGCCGTCCGCAGCCATGCCGCGGTGCGGTGCCTTACGAGCAAATAAGCCGCAAAGCCGATATAGATTAAAGTAATGAACGTCTGCTCGCTTGGAAATGCAAAGCCGGCTGTTCCGGTATCAAGCCTGTGAAACAATCGGCGCAATCCTTCTTCCCACAGCTCTCCGCCGATGACGAGGACAACGGTAAAACCGAGTTCGATCCGCCGTTCACGGCTCCGCAACAAAATCCATGCCGCCGATACCGCGACAATCGGAACCAGCACCTGCATCGAAGCAAGGAATGCAAATCCTCGCATCCATGCAGCCCATCTTTCATCGAAAAGCTCATGAATAATATATGAGGTAACTCGATCGAACCGGGTAAATTCATGTGAAAAGAAGTCTTCTATGAGACGGACCATCAGTGCAAAAAATGTCAAAAAAACGACGCATGCCGTCGTGACGAGCAGCCTCAGCTTGCGCAGCGAGTGTAACGAAGCCGCACCGCGGCCCAACAGATCCGCTGCCGTATCGAAGATTTGCCGGCGGTATTTGCGGTACGCATACACGATAATCATTGCAGCGAGTGCAATACATCCGCCGATAATCAAATATCTCGTCGCCGCGCGATGAAAATGCTCCCACTCGGGGCCAAGCAGTCTGCCGAGCGAGATGAACGTACCCGTCCACAGCAAAGCGCCTGCATAGGCATACACGGCATAAGAACGGAATGGAATGCGTGTAACCCCAGCAAAGTACCCCGTAATATGCCGAACCCCGGGAATAAAATAAGCGAACACGAGCAGCTTGTTGCCGAACTTTGCGAACCATTCGGAAACTTGATTCAGCCGATCCGGTCCCATATGAATACGCGAGCCGTATTTTTCGAAAAAAGGATGACCCAGGCGGTTTCCGATCCAATAAGCTCCCGTCACGCCGGTGCAGGTTCCGATCCATGCGAGCAAAATACTGAGCGGCCAGCTGAACGTCCCGTGAAAAACCTGCAGGCCGACGTAGCTCATGAGCATCTCGCCGGGCAGCGGAAGGGCAAGCATCTCCAGCACCAACAGCAGCACTAAAATGACATAGCCGTACGTATCCATCCAATGGACGATAAAGTGCATGAGAATGTATGGTCCCTTCTTCATCATCGAAGATTTCTTTCATCATTGTTTCCATTTGTTTCATAACATACTCTCTAAACCAGGATGCGGTAGTCGGCCCACCACTATACCGTTGGGGATCAGTTCCCCCTTGTCCCTGTCGGGTTAAGTTGCACGAGCTTTCATCAGTAAGTAGTACCTAGCTTGGCAAGGCATGCACTGCCAGCTACTTAAGCGAAAGGCTGCCAAATCTGTTGGCAGCCTTGGTGGAGCAAACGTAAGTTTAACCTTGAATATGTTCTCCTTGTCATGCGAAGCAATTACGAATCCCATACATTACAGTAGATTTAATACATTACGTCAAGTATCTTCCCGTGATCGACTGCTCCGCATGGATGATCTGCGGAGGTGTGCCCTCGAACACCACCTGGCCGCCTTTGCTGCCTCCGTCAGGTCCCATATCGATGAGCCAATCCGCTTGGCTGATCACATCGAGGTTGTGTTCGATGACGATCACCGTATTGCCGGCATCCACGAGGCGGTTCATGATCTCCAGAAGGTGACCGATATCTGACATATGTAGACCGGTCGTCGGCTCGTCCATCATGTAGATGCTGCCTTTCTTATGCAGCTCGCTTGCCAGCTTGATGCGCTGGCATTCCCCACCCGAGAGCGTGCTGAGCGGCTGGCCGAGTGTAATATAGTTCAGCCCTACATCACTCATCGCCTGGAGCTTGCGCACAACCTCTTTTAACTGAAAAAATTCCAACGCCTGCTCCACAGTCATCTCCAGCACTTCTGCAATTGACTTGCCGTTCAGCGTGTACGCGAGCACCTCTTCTTTGAACCGTCTGCCTCCGCATACATCGCATTGCAGCTTCACGCTGTCGAGGAATGCAAGATCTGTATACACTACGCCAAGCCCTTGGCAGTTCTCGCAAGCTCCTTTGGAGTTGAAGCTGAACAAGCCTTGGTTCACCTTGTTCGCGGAAGCAAACGCCTTGCGCACATCATCCATAATGCCCGTGTAGGTCGCGGGATTCGAGCGTGTTGACACGCCTACCGCCGATTGGTCGATGACGATCGCATCCGGATGCTGACTGAGGAATATTTCGTTTATCAGCGTACTCTTGCCCGAGCCTGCAACACCCGTTACGACAGTCAGCACTCCGGTTGGAATATCTACACTTACGTTTCGCAGGTTGTGCAGAGTGGCATCCTTGATGGACAGCTTGCCGGACGGCCGTCTGCAATCATGCTTCAGCTGGAGCGGCCGCTTCATATGGGTACCTGTCAGTGTACCTGATTCCAGCAGTCCTTGGAAGCTTCCTTCATAGACGATGGTACCGCCGCGGCTGCCGGCGTGAGGTCCGACGTCGACGAGATGATCCGCCACCTTGATCACATCGGGATCATGCTCGACGACAATTACGGTATTGCCTTTGTTGCGCAGCTTCTGAAGCAATTCATTTAACCGGTGAACATCACGGGGGTGCAACCCAACGCTAGGCTCATCGAAGATGTAGGTGACATCCACCAGACTGCCGCTCAGGTGCTTCACCATCTTGACTCGCTGCGACTCGCCGCCGGACAATGTATCCGTCTCACGGTCGAGCGTCAAGTAGTCAAGTCCGATATCCACCAGATGCTGCAGCCGTTCCGTCAGCGACTTGACGATCGGCACGGCGACGGGATTGTCAATCTCTCGAACGACGCGGATGAGCTGTCCGACCTCCATGGAGGACAGCTCCGCAATGTTGTGTCCATTGATCCTGCAGCTGAGCGCGGCCTGACTGAGTCTCGCGCCGCGGCAGCTGGAGCAGGGACCTTCGGAAATGTACGGCGCAACTGCTTTTTGTGTGCGCTCGGACTTTGTCTTCACATCCTGCTTGATGTATTTGTTGGTGAACTTCTCGATGACGCCTTCCACCGTAATATTCGTTGCCTTACCTGCGAAATCCATCTTCACTTTCCTTGCCTTGCCGTATAGCAGTTGCTCCAGGTCCTCATCCGAATATTCACTTAGCTTCTTATCGGGATCAAAGGACCCTGACTGCATCACCATGTTCCATTCCCAGCCGTTCACCGAATAGTCCGGCAGCATAATTGCCCCTTCATTGAGCGACTTTGACATGTCCACCGCCTTGCTCATGTCGACGCCCAGCCTACGGCCGATCCCGTTGCACTCGGGACACATGCCTTGCGGATCGTTAAACGAGAACATGTGCGCTTGTCCAATATAGGGCTGACCCACTCGGGAGAAGAGAAGACGGAGAATGGGAGAGATATCGGTAATCGTGCCCATCGTGGAATGGGAACCGCCGCCCAGCCGCTTCTGATCCACAATAACAGCCATGCTCAGGTTCTCGATCGCATCTGTATCCGGCTGCGGAACGCGGGGCAGGAAAGTGCGCACGAACATACTGAAGTTCTCATTCAGCAAACGCGTGGATTCTGCAGCGATCGTGTCAAAGACGATCGATGACTTGCCGGAACCGGATACTCCGGTGAAAATCGTGATCTTCCGCTTGGGAATCCGCAAGGATACGTTCTTGAGATTGTTTTCTCTCGCACCTGAGATTACAATATACTCCTGATTCGATTCGCTCATGCTTTCACCCTTCCGATAGTGTTAATTTCAACTTATATCCACATTGTACCATTCATCGTGCAGATTATCCGAATCAAAATAAACCGGCTGCAAACTACATGCAGCCGGTTTATTTTGATTCGCGTCAAGCAGGGTACAACTATCGTACCCAATCATATAGCATTAGGGATGGAGATATTTGTGTACCGAATGCGGCTATTGTTCCAACACCTTTTCAAGCTCGCCACACCATTTACCCCAGCCATACTTAGCGCCTTCGATTCCTTGAGCATTTGAGAATCCGGTTTGTTCGAGATGAAGGTTAACCTTTCCGTCCCCTAAATCCTGCAGCGTCCAGGTAACCGTGTGCTTCTCCCCTCCGCTGGCCCAAGTATAGGACACCCGGTTTGGTGCGTCCACGATAAGCACTTCGCCGTCGATAGTACCATCCCACCACTCGGTCGGCTGAGTGCGAAACTGAAAACGTTGTCCTACGAAGGGCTTAAATCATTATCCATCGCCTGAGCGTGTGGATGTTAACCACCCACTTGGCAAGCTTGCTAGAATTGGTTAAGGCGGACCAAAGCTTCTCGATCGCTGTGTGTCAACTATTGATTTTATGAGGTTTGGCTCCTTGGCTACATGTTAAAAAGCCTCGGTGCGATATACCGAAGCTTTATGATCATGACTCAGTTTTATTGGGTGTCAGAACTACTTGATTGTGAGCTTATTAATATCAGGTAGTCCGCAAAATCTGTCGCCGTACAAGCTGCAACAATTCCGATACAAACGTCAGCTGTTTGTCTCTGCGGATGGGGGACCGCAAATAAAGCCGGATTCCCTGCCGCGTTCCACTCCAACTGTTAAGCTTCTTTGCGATTAAAGAGAAAATATCCAAGCGAAAAAAACAATATACAGCTTGATATCAGAAAGAGTGTCGTCACGATCAGTTTGCCTGCGGGGACGGTACTGCTGATCCATAGCAAATGCCAATCCGTATACGAAGCCGGCGAGAAGGCTGAAACCGGTCTTGCAAAAAACGGCGCAAGCTTCGCCGCGGCATATAATACGATCGAAAAGGTGAACGAGCCGCTGGCGCTTCCAAAAAATTGCGAGACGAATACGAACACCGCCGCCAGAGCCGCCATCGACACGAACGACGCGGCATACGCCTTGAACATTCCTGTGGCGTCAAAGCTTCCGCCGGTTCCTGCAAACAAGCTGCAAATGGCCGTAACCAATCCAAGAATGACCAGCAAAGCCGCGACCCCGACGACAAGCGCAGCCGCCTTCGACAAGTACACTTGAAGCCGCGTCATCGGCCGAAGCAAAGACAGCTTTAGCGTTCGGGACGAAACCTCGCCGGGGAACTGATCGGCTGCGGTCAAAAAGATAAATAGCGGGATCCACAGCATCGTATACCACCCGAGCATATCGATCGGAAACGACCGGCTGACGGCGATCAATCCGAAGAACGGCTGCAGCGAATGAAGCGAAGCGGCCAGAAGCGCCGGAAGGATCGCGGAGAACAGGAAGAAGACGACCGTTTTTCTCCGGTAGAACAGCAAATCGAGCTCATTTCTAAGGCCTGCCTTGAAACTATGCAACGGGATTCCCCTCCCTTGCTTTTTGCAGCTCGCGAATATAAAACTGCTCCAGCGACTGATTGTGTACAAGCAGCTCGGATACGTGACCTTCCGTATGCAGCTTTCCTTGGAATATGACGCCTACCCGGTTGCACAGCTGCTCAAGCTCATGAATCATATGACTTGAGATCAGGAAAGAGGTTCCATTTTCCTCCGAGTAACTGCGTACCAGCTCGCGAAACATGACCGTTCCTTCGATATCGAGGCCGTTCGTCGGCTCATCCAGGATGACAAGCTCCGGATTGGGCAACATCGCCGCGGCCAGCGCCAGCTTTTGCTTCATGCCGGTCGAATAGTTATTTATTTTATCTTTGCGGACCGCGAACAATCCTACCCTTTCCAGTATTTCATCCATTCGTTTGTCCGTCACTTCGGGATAAAACCGGGCGATGAACCGTAAATATTGGGAAGCGTTCAGAAAGTCGTGGAAATCGGCGGATTCGATCATGCAGCCGACACGGCGCATCCCCTGCTCGAACTGTTCCGTGATGTCGCTGCCGAACAAAGAGACCATCCCCCGATCCGCGCGGATCAGCCCGGTAATCAGCTTCAAAATCGTCGTTTTGCCCGCTCCGTTCGGCCCGAGCAGACCGTAAATGTCTCCGGAGCCGATTTCAAGGTCAATGTCGCGGATCCCCCGCTGATTGCCGTACAATTTGGTCAGCTGCCGAACGGACAATATGACGCTCATCCATATTCCCCCCCTTTATAAAAGACAACGGCAACAGATAAAGCACTAGCTTCAGCCTTATCCGCTGCGGTTGGTATCGCTATTATTTGGCGTTATGAAAATTACGCTCCTGCTTCATTTGCTGCACTTGTTTGCCCGTCAAATCAACCGTATCCGGCGTCGTGCCGTTGAATCCGGAAAGATCTGCGGCCAAATGCAGCGTTACCTGATGCGCGGCGCCTCCGGCGTCTTTACCGGAAACGGTAATGTCGGCTTCCTGGTGCTGAATATAATTCGATGCATTTATATTCGCCTTCACGGCAACCTTCTCGATTTTAATGTCTTGGCTCAATTGCGGCACACCGGACAGCAGCGCATGACCGTCGAACGGAAACTCCGGTTTGTCGGTTCCGTTCTTATTCTGAAACTCGTGCCTGTGACCGCTTGTCGCATGCTTGATCGCAATCGGCGCAATGGCACTAACGACCGCAGGAATTTGCGCATTCGTCAGCTCTACGGAAACGTCCTTCGAACCATCGGTATTGCTTTCCACCGTCACATAATCTTTCAAGTTGCCTACAAGCGCGTCTATGACGGTTTCCACCTGCTGCGGCATTTCCCGGTCCATTTTCTTGACGGCATACTTTTTGTCTGTATGCTCCGGCTTCACGTAGTAGATGTCGCTGGCGCCCGATTTCAATACGGTACCACTGCTTTGCTTGAAAAAGCTGACCGACTGATCCGTCCCTCCGCTAATCACCGTGACCGTTCCACTGGCCGTTCGGTTTTCCGGGCTGACTTTAAAGCTGCCGTTCGCATTCGCGAAGGCGTTCCCGTTGTCCTGCAATGCCATCTGCGTCTTGACGCTTACATTGTGTGCGGTTTTCGTGTTTTTCAGAGCGGATTTATACGCGTCGTACCCGGATGTGCCGGCCATTGCGGAAAATCCGGTGGCAAGCATCACCACGGCACTGATGCCTGCTACGCTTCCAAGCATGAACCATTTCTTCTTTTTCATCTTGCTCCTCCTCCGACTGGGTAAAATAACTTGCACTGACTATGTTACACCGCAAAAATAAAACACTTGTAAAACAAGTATAAAAAAAGTCTAAAATTGAAAAAAAAATGCGTTTTTTATTTCTGAGAAGCATATAGGAACCGACAGTAGCCGATTTCAGAAGCATTCTTCATAAGTTCAAGGTTTAACCATGCTGCAAGCTCATGAAAAGACTTGTCGTTGAAAGGCCATCGGGTTCGTTCGCTAGAAAGCAGTTCATCATCCGACAACTCAGCCACCGCAGCTTGCCATTTGTCACGAAAGTGGAATATGGTTGCAGTCGTATCTTTTATATTGCCAGGACAATGAACCTCCTCACGCGTTAACGTTCCATTTCCAAAAGAATGGTCAAGAACCATTGACCACCAAAACGTAATATGCCATGTCAACCAAGCTATACTAGCCGGTCCAATATCGTACGCTTCCGATTCCGGCCAATCTGCACGCCAGACGCCTGATGCATTTGAAACATGAAGCCCCTTTGAAGCAGGTCGCCAGTGATACTCCTCGTCATTAAGGTCGGTGAGATGTATCTCAAGAAGCTTCCATGAAATTTGAAACTGGAAATGCAGCGTATTCCGGATGCTGCCTGGTATGTTTTGAATGTTTTTATCGTTCATATTCTCTTCCCTCCGATTGCATGATTTAATAATAACAAACATGTATATATATTGTTTGTTAATTAACTAACATATTATTATAATATCTATTGATTGACAACATAAATGTGGTTCAGCTAACCGATAGCTTCATCGGCAGCCTCTGCGCCTGCGATAACGCACATCCTCCTCTGCCATTTTCCTATGAAAATACTGCGTAGGCGGAAAAAAAAATAAAACAGCAGCTCTCTGAAACTAATGTTTAGAGTGCTGCTGTTCTTGCGGCCACCGGTTAGATTGAAACTTAGCTACCGATGAATAGCCACCTGGTATAACCGCAACCCGATAAATTCGCTGTACCGCCGGGCTGCCTCAATTATGCGATCTTCCGTGCATGTTAATTCCGTAAACGGATGAATCACAAGGTCGACTCCGTCCTTCTTGATCGTTCTTTTCCATACCCCCGAAATTTGACCATCGACAATGAGCATCGGCGCAAAAACGCCGTTTTTACCAGGAACGATCAAGGGGGCATGCTCTGCAGCAAGTACGGCCCCCCTGTCTTTGTAGCCAAGCAAATATTCGTCGTATCCCGGCAGCAAACAGACGAAGGATTGTTCCTTGGTTTCCACGGCGCTATCTTTGCCCATCCAGTATTCATGTCCGTCAATCTTTTCCGAGTGGAGCGCCTTTTGCGCAGCCTCAATCCCTTGTCTGGCCTCCGCGACCGTGAGTCCCGACCACCAAGCGAAGTCATGAAGCGTTGCGGGCCCATGACCGGTAAAATAGCGCTTCGCAAGTTGTTGCAGCGATTCCTCCACGGACAGTTTCTTGTCATGCTGCACCCATTCGTCCAACAGCACGAAAGTTTGCTGCTTCCCTTCCATCGGCCCCAAACATATGAGGCCTATTTGTGCCAAGTACCACAGCAAATGATAACCGCGTTGATTTTTGGTGTCGATACCTGCGTCCTCCAGCAATTTCATCAGGTTCGGACGAAGAATCCGACTCTTGTCTTCCAACGCATCACGGATGAGCGCTTCGCATTGCGCGATGAGTTGTGGATCAATTTCCAACTGCTCCAACCTGCGTTTATCTTGAGCTAGAATGCGCGGCGTCAAAAGCTTAATCATCCATTTCACATCTTCCGCGGGCACAAAATGGAGCGTACCGCGTATCGCCCAAGTGAGTACAATCTTTTTATTGACTATGGCCCTTTCGATGTCTGCAGCTGTTGCGTCCTGCATTCGCAGCCCGATCGCCCATAAGGCTTGCGCGTAATCCTGTGCCTGCACACCGCCCAATCCTCGTAAAACTTCGTCAGGCTCTTTCTGTTTCGCCCAGGCAATGCGTTGGTTAAGAAGTCGACGATAAGCAATGATCATATTTGCCATGTATTCATCTCCAATCCTGTGCTAGTCTCCGTCGGGAAGTTTAATAGTTTACATTATTGCCTTAATGTTCCGATAGCGCAACATATTTTAGTCTTATTTCAATCTTCTTCATACTGAACCTTGGAACGCAGCCTTCGCAGCACATTCCAGAAAATGTAATAGCAGGATTGTGTATCGTTTTGATGTTATCGTTGATGTTCCCGAAATACAGATCGAGTTAAAATGAAATCGTTATCAGCAATTTTAATTGGTGCTAGTACAAGGCGGGATCCTTTCGTCGCGACAGGTTGTTTCACTCGGGTTATGGACTATTATGCTCGCATTTTCTTTGTCCGCGTGTTGATGTAAAAATGACGGGAAGGTCGTGCACTCTAATGAAAAAGTGTACCGTATTCGTATTCATTGTTGCAGCAATGATGTTGACCGTGTTCAATTTTGGAGCTTTCAATGTGCCTATTGCAAACGCAGAGGTACTACCCGGGAGCTATAACTTGAAGCTTATGACTTTTAATGTCAGGAAAATGACCGCAGACGATGGCACTCCGAATTCCTGGAATAATCGAAAAAACATCGCCGTCCATGCCATCAACAATTTTGGACCTGATGTCCTGGGATTGCAGGAGGCGGATAAAGTCCAAATCGACTACTTTATTGCGAATTGCAGCGCTGCATACCAATCGATAGGAACCTCACGTGAAGGAAGCACGACAATGGGCGAATTTAGCAACATCATGTACAGGTCGGATAAATTCATATTATTGGACTGGGGGGAATTTTGGCTTAGCGAGACTCCGAATGTACCGGGATCCAAGAGCTCTTTTGATTCGGAATATCCACGGATGAGCACCTGGGTGAAGCTTCAAGCGAAGGATAATGCAAACGCGATATTTTACTACTTCAATACTCATTTTTCACTAGTACTTGAAGCCGCGGAGCAAGGGGCTAATCTGATCTTGAACAAGGTAGCGGAGCAAGTGAAATCACCCGATACGCCTGTATTAATTGGAGGAGACTTGAATCGAACGGAAGTGTCGCCTGTATATTCCATATTTCAAAATTCGGACCTTGACGATACATGGAGGAAAGCCGGCAAATCCTTCGCAAACGATGGGACTTATCATGCTTTTACCGGGGAAACAGACCGGGCCCATATCGACTGGATCTTCGAAAAAAATGCATCTGCCATCAATTCGATTGAAATCAATCGCTATCATGAAAACGGCTATTATCCTTCGGACCATTTTCCGGTAAATTTAAATGTGACCATTCCCTTGACAACGGATACGACAGCCCGCCCCATAGGTCAAACGATCTGGCTCAAAGCTTCCGCCAACGGCAATTATGTAAGTACCAGAGCCAATACAACGGACAGCCCTCTCTGGGCATCGGCAACCGCTGCAAATACATGGGAAAATCATCAGATAGTTGATGCAGGAAACGGGTTTGTTTCATTGATTGCGAAAGCAAACAACTTGTATGTCAGTGCGAGAATCACCACTGCGGATGTGCCTCTTCAAGCCAAATCCAGCACGATCGGTTCTTGGGAAAAATGGATATGGGTTAGCAATGGAGATGGAACCGTGTCTTTCAGATCCATTGCAAACAACAAATACGTATCGGCACGTTCTAGCGAAACGAACAGCCCCTTGGAGACAAGAATCGATTCGATTGCAACTTGGGAGAAATTCACCTGGGGGAATCGCTAGGATCCGGCCGGCGTTCTACCATCCCATCGTGCTCGAGCCCCGCGTGAGCAGCTGTGTGATTGCAGCTTGTGTTACCTTATATCAGCAACTTATATAAGTGTCTAATGTAATTGTTTAATGCAAAAATCACTTGGACAAACATCCAAGCGATTTTTGCATTAATTCATATTATGATACCAGCTTGTTTGTTTTTGCTGAATATTTCAGTCCTTTCTATCATTTACTTTCACGGTAACAATGCTCAATATTACTGTAAGAATCACATAGGTCCAAAACCCATGAATTTCGAAACCTGTTAAATATTTATCAAGTAACCATAGTTTCATTGGTGTCAATACAACGGAGCCCGCGATTAATAATGGCGTTGTTAAACAGCCAACCCCGACTACAATGGAAATAAACGAGACGGTTAATAAAAAGCTATAAAGAAAACTAATCACAAACATTAGAACAGTTGCAAGTATTATGGTTTTAGTATCCGTTATCGATATATATTCATGAAAGTACTGATTCCCAACCCAAAATACAAAAAATGTAATCAGCAAGTTGAGTATATTTCTCAAATCCGGTCCTCCTTGCGTTTCCTTCTCGAAACGGATCAAAATTTTGAGACAGACAAGAGACCGTGTTGCTTTTGTACGGCCTCCTACATGCGATGGGTATGGCGGTAACGGGACGGTGTCGTATGCTCATATTTGACAAATACCCGGTTCAAATAAAATCCGTTCTGATAGCCGCAACATTCGGAAATTTGCTCGATCGTCATATTCGTTTCGAGCAGCAGCATTTTGGCTTTGTTGAGACGAAGCGAGGTCAAGTAACGAAGCGGCGTTACCCCGAACGAAGCGCTAAATTTTTTGGAAAGATGCACTTGAGTAATACCAAGGTCAGAAGCGATCTGTTTCAAGTTCAACGCCGAAAATGCTTGCTGCTGAATGCGTCTCTGCGCTTCCTGCATCAGCGGATCGCGGTCGGGATCCCGGGTCAATTCGGCCTCGGTGGGCAGCATGCCCTCTTCCAATCCATCGCAATAAAGCAGCCAAATATCTTGGCAATAATGGTTATATCGCGGCAGCCGGACCGATAGCGGCCAGGAGCGCCATTTTTTCATCATCGCGTAATTTTGTGTGAGCCGCATCGTATCGAGCAAGCTGACTTTACCGGCAGGAATCATCTCTTCTACTCTATGCGAGGACGATTGCTCCGTATCCACCCAGTTCAATTCAAAAAAATAAAAAGTAAGCGGCGCATTGATCACTCTGCGAAACGGCGTATTCGGAGGGCATAGCACAAGATCGCCGAACGTCGCCGAGCCTTTCTTGTCCCCGATTTCATAGTAAAACGAGCCGGATTCGACAGCAAACATGACCCATACCTTATAAATATCCTCGTAAAACAGAAATCTTGGTTTCTTTTCCCAATATATCGCTAACTCCACTTGCGGCATAAAGCCGGATAACAACGGCTTAAGCATCAACACGCCTCCATCTCACCTTCACTCGTTTGGCGCGACAAATTTCAGCCACCTCACGTGCTAAGTCACATTGTCCATCATTAATGCTCCGCCATTCCTTCATTGCGCTTTGCTCCAAAAACCGCATTTTTGCTGCTGGTATTACACGAATATTAGGTAAGCGTTTATTACTATGATATCATGGCACGCTTCGATCTGAAATGGAGGCTGATGCTTACACATATATTTTTTTTGAAAAATATGTATTTTTGTGGGAACCAAAAAGCCCTTCAAAAATTAGCGTGAAGGGCTTTATAAGCTTAGCGGATTTATTTGGTTCCCAGTTCTTCAACCTTTTGATTCGTCTTTTCCTCCGTTTCTCGAATAATCGTATTGATGTCTTTCGTATTTCCGAAAAGCTGCAGTGCGCCGGAATTGAGCTGGGCGTCCGCCGTGGCATCGAATTTCGTAGGATTATTGTGAATCGGGACGGGACGATGCTTAAAAATCGCTTGCACATTTTTCCCTTTCAATACTTCCGATTCCGTTCCGAATTTGTCCCTGATCTCCTTGTTTATCAGAGGTGAGACAATTCTTCCCTGCTTGGAGGAAGAAAGCTGTGCATCGTCCGACAATATGGCGGAAATGACCTGGAACGCCTCCTTCTGATGCTTGCTCTGCGGTGTGACGAACAAGTAGTAGGCATCCGCTTCGCCGTATTTGCCGGGCTTTTCCGTAAACTGCGGATAGGTAGCCAGATCCCAGTCCAAACCGCCTTTAGCGGCATCCGCCATCCGATGAAACAAGCCGATAAAAGGATACATGGCGATCGTTTTGTCGTACAAGAAGGCGTTAAGTTCGTCCCCGCCTTTCTTATCGTTCGTGTTGCCGGGGATAGAAACGATGGATTGATATACCTGGTACGCCCGCTTCCACTCCTCCGTATTGATTTTCGCTTTTCCCGTCGCTGGATCGAACCGGTTCAAAGCTAGCGGAGAAGCGATGCGGACCATATTGCTCGAACCAAGGCCGCGGTACTGCACGCCGCCCTCGATGCCCGTCACCTTTTTGCCCAGATCGATAACGGCTTCCCAAGTCATTCCGTCGGCCGGATAAGCGACGCCAAAACGATCGAACAGTGCTTTATTGTAATACAGGGCGTCATAATTCATACCATACGGCAACGCGAAGATTTCGCCTTTTTTGCCGAACGCTTTGATCGTCTGCACGATAATCGGATCGAGACGGTTCAGATCGAATTTCTGCTGCTTGATCTGCTCGTTCAGATCGAGCGCCGTGTTGAGGTCGATCATCTGCTGCATGTTGCCGGTGCCCATAATGAGCATGTCGGGGACTTCGCCTGCAGCGACCATCGTCGTAATATTGTTTGTCGTCGTCGAAGTAATGACATTCAGCTTGATGTGCGGATATTTGGCGGCAAGCGGCTTGAAAAACACTTCCTCGTAGTCCTCATCCGTAATTTTCCAGCCGGCCAAAAGCGTGATCGTCACCGGCTCGGGCGGTGCTTCCTTCTTGGCTGCTTCCCCCTGCTCCCGCTTCTGATCGCCGCCTCCCGCGCCGCATGCGGACGTCGCCGCAACCGTTACTGCCAGCGCAATCGCCGGCATGATCTTTTTGTTACGCATCGTCAAGCCCCCTTTGATGTTGGTTGAAACTCACAAGCAATTGCCAACTCGTATGGCATGAACCGGCTTGTTGTAAGCGTTCTCAACTTTGACGGCAACATGGCATTTTCCTTAGAGCGCATGCCATAGCTGCTAATTTCGTGCATTGTCATTTTTTCCCGTCGTGAACGAAATTTGCAAGATGGCCGCCTGCGATGAGCTGCAAATCTCCGCAGCCTCCCTTCCCTCATTTCAACCCGGATTAGGTCTACCTGATACCCAATCCGTTCTATCTATTATTTCTGCGATATCCTTATCGTAAATAAAGCGCCTCCCGTTGACCATGCACTTTTTTGTAAATCTATTTATCCAAAATTTCCAGTAAAAAAAAGGTGCTGATACAGAATGTGTCGAAAAATTAACCTACGCCATTTAGTTACGAGGAGCCGACTGCATGCTAGACATATTGAAACAATATTTTGTTCAGTTCGGGATTATATTTTTCCCTATTTCTGTTTACCAGCTGTGGACAATTGGAAAATCGTTTAATCAGCTTCCTATAAGGGGTTGGCTAATGGGTGTCTACGGAGGGGGATCTGCGATTCTTTGTCAGTTAATGCCCGTTCATATTATGGGGCAAACGGAAAATTTTCAGTGCGTTCCAGTAATTTTGTCCATATTATATGGAAAACGCAAGGCAGGCATCGTTTCCATAGGGCTTCTAACGGCATTTCAACTTCTTACGATGAAACAGGATGTCGCTTTCAGTATAGCGGGGATCCTTGTGTACTCCGCAATCCCCCTATTGTTCTGTAACCGGTTTGAAAAATTTGAACGCCGGAAGCGATTTATCGTTGCTTTATTGTTGTCAGTGGTCACAATCATTGTTGAATTGTTGTTTTTGTTTGTGTGTTTTTCAATTCGGTTTGGCCATGCAGGGTTACTTATACAATATTATGGATTTTTGGGTATAGCATGTGTGATCCAGCTAACTATGATGGTATTGGCCTTCTTTTTAATAGAAAATACGATTGAAATCGGTCGTATCCGAAACAGGCAGGAATCGTTGATCGAATACAATCCGCTTGGCATTTGCGCTTTCGACCTTAATAACCGATTCATTAAAGCCAATGCGGCGTATGAAAAGATCACCGGCTACAAAGAGAGCGAGTTGTTGGGGCAATCAAGGCTTCAAATGTGGTTTGATGATGGGCATGATTATGCTGGGAAGATTATGGCCCATGTGTCGCAAGGTGAAATTTTGAAAGATATGGAGGCTACGCTGCGGCATAAGCATGGCGATAAAATCGCCGTTCGGTTTACGGTCGTTCCGATTGTTGAAGGTGATCATATAGTAGGGGTTTTCGGAATGATTAATGACATCACCGAGTCGAAACGTTCACAAGAACATTTAAGAAACTCAGAAAAGCTTTCCGTTATCGGGCAGTTAGCCGCGGGTGTCGCACATGAAATCAGAAATCCATTAACGACACTAAAAGGATTTCTCCAAATACTTTCTAAATCCGAGACTACTGCAAAAAAAGATCAAGAATATTTCGAGATCATGAAGGACGAATTAACGAGAATCGAATCCATCGTCAGCGAAATGCTTGTCCTTGCCAAACCGCAGGCGCTATCGGTTCAATCGGTAGATTTGAAAGAAACCTTGGAACATGTAATTAAGCTGCTGTCCGCACAAGCGAATATGCAAAATATCGAGATCACATTTTTTGATAACCAATTGACTCCAACCGTTATGGGGGATGAAAATCAATTAAAGCAGGTGTTTCTGAATGTAGTTAAAAATGCATTTGAGGCTATGCCGCAAGGAGGGATTCTATGTATCGGCTTAGGTCTGCATCAAGGCCATGTCCAAATTGACTTCATCGATACCGGGGTGGGCATTCCGGAAGACATTGTTCAAAAAATAGGTGAGCCTTTCTTCACTACTAAAAGTAAAGGTACTGGGCTTGGATTTCTTCTTAGCAAACGTATTATTACCAATCACAATGGATCGATGCATATACAAAGTACGGTAGGAAAAGGTACGATGGTTTCGGTACATCTCCCCGTTTCCGAGTAGGCCAGTATACATATGGAAACATGCAGGAACAAAGCAGGCGTATCCTCCCACTTTATTTCTGCATGCCGTTTGAGGTGCCAAAACTACGAACGACTAGGATCAAAAACGACGTCCTAGTCGTTCTTTGTTGTGTCTATCGCTATCGCTAACGCATGTACGTGATATGCCTGCATTTTCTGACAGTTGTCGTTGACATTCGATCAGGACTATTTCCCTGGAATTACTACACAAATATTGGCGGTTTATGCGGTACGTAACCATACGTGTTGAATATAGATGTTACTACATGCTTTCAAAAAATGATAAGGGTGAGCGTATGAGAAAACATAATGGGCCAATACGGAAAACAAGCCCTTCATCTACCTCTCAAAAGAAACGAACACGCGCCTCGATTCAACAGGTTATCAACTTCGCGGTCGTTGGCGATAGTCATGTAGGCTATGGAAATAGCTCAACCATCTTTAAAAATATATTGCCTAAAGTGGTGGGCAGCGGGAATAAAAGGTTTGTTATTTTTGGCGGGGACAATACGCAAGCGGGAGCCGATCATGGAAAATTCGCCCAAACGCGTTACATGGACTTTAAAAATACGGTAA
This sequence comes from Paenibacillus allorhizosphaerae, assembly GCF_042659105.1. Lineage (NCBI taxonomy): Bacteria > Bacillati > Bacillota > Bacilli > Caryophanales > Paenibacillaceae > Paenibacillus > Paenibacillus allorhizosphaerae. Next base: position 126,938 of record NZ_JBHSRV010000001.1, read on the forward strand.
CAACCATTCTAGGTCCGAAGAAAATACCATATAAAGCGTCTATAGGAAATTGGGAAACCACCACCCGAGGTTTATTCAAAAAAACGTTAGGAAGCGTCGCAGGACAAATGAATTTTCCAGGGACACAGGGGAAGGTAAAGTATGTTTGGCTAGATAACGCCCCTGGAAGCTTCAGTACAACGAGTATCAATTTATTGAAAAAAATGGATAACAAGCATTACTATATTATAGATTTTCATTGGCCATTGAATGTAAAAGGAATTACAGCTTCCGTCGATCCCTCGCATGTTCTAAGTCTGGCAGAAACCAAAAAATTTTTTAACGCCATTCCCTCCACTTTACGGGATCGAGTGTTGGCTATTTTCTCTCACCATGCGCATAAATTTTACCAGAAATACACCAATATTTATCCGGGTTTTACGAAAACGAAATTTTTTGTATGCGGATGTTCCGGGGCTTATAAATGCAAGCCTCAAGGCGGACGCGGTTATTACGATGCCACCCTAACCATACAAAATAATCAATTTACGGTTAGAGCCAATGCTGTGAAAGTTTGAACGAACGGTTCTATGTGGAATCATAGAACCATTCATTGAAGCCGATCCGCACACGAGCATCACACAAAATGATTACCATCGGATATGCTTCCATCCCTTCTGGCTTTCTTCACGAAAACGCTGCACCCACTGCTCCGCAACATCATCTGCCAGCTTATCTAACGCCGGAGGAGCTACGGTGATGTGATCCGCCGGAATACCTAAAAACGCCAACACACGCTTGACCGTTCCTTCATAGTCTTGAATAAAATCTTCGTACACAATCGTCAGCGGTTCGATGCTGGACTCTGAGAAGAAGTCCTCAATGGCCGCTTCGCACATCGTACTTTGGAACAGCTGGTTCTGAATTGCTTCGTAGTTATATTTATCTGCAATATCAAGCAGCTGCGGCTTCTCCCCGAAGTTGCGGTGCCATTCCCCGGAGACGATCGCACGCCACCACGAGACGGCCAATCTGACTTTGTTCCGGCGCGTCATATAAATATGTTTGGAGCAATTGGGAAAGGCGGTACTCCATACCTCCGCCCGCGAAGCATCCACCGGGAGCTCGAACATGGCGCGGAATGCGTCGATCCATCTCTGTTCAAAACCGATTTTTATCCCGAACACACCGTTTGGCGTCGTTCCGTATTTCCAAATCTTTTCCATGTCCTCGCGCTTGAATGTGGCGGGGTCTTTGTGCTGAAAATGGAGCCATTCGCTGGGATCCCCTGCCACTCCTGTCGAAGCCAGCGCATAATTCAGCAACGTGCTCCCCGTCCGCTGCGAGAACCAAATCGTATAACTTAGTGTAGGCCGTGTCATTTAGCTTCCTCTCTTTCCTAATTTGCCTCAATGTTGTAATGATAAAACAAGTTGTAAGAAGCATGCTGCAAACCATATTCTAACCGCTTGAAAAGTTGGTTGATATGCCATAAATACTTAGGAATTGTTCTATACGCAAAAGAGTCACATCAGATCTTAATCCAATGTGACAAAGTATGAAGACCTATTTTATTTTTGAATAAACAATTTTCTTAATGCTATCACACGATAGAAAAAATTGTTCCGAAAGCTGTTCTATCGTAGCGCCTTTCGAAAATTGCAGGCGAATGTCATTGTTTCTTTGGATCATATATTTTCGGCTGCCTGATTTCTCTCCCCATCCCTTGCGACGTACGCCTTCAGGTTTAGGTACATAAATCATGGCACCGTGAATATATTTTTGTACTTCCTTTAGCAATTCCTCCGGCAAAATGTCTGCGCTCACATATTTCATGATTACTCTACTCCTTAAAATATAATCATTTCAAGGCAGCAAAGTCTCATTATAAACGATTTCACCATTCAAGGATGCAGGCGGTCTATCGGACCAGCTCTATACAAACAACCGCCGTTGTTTATAGTGTAGACTTTGCATAGAGCTTATTCTCTTTGTCATCAAACATTATGTTCTCACCTCCGTCCTTATAGCAACCGTCTTAGTGTAGCATGATCTTGTTCGAAGTAAAACCCTTTCAATTCCAATTTACCCACGATGTCCTTCTTGAGGAAAATAGCTGCTGCTGTCAGACAAGCTTTACGGTACGGCATTGCCCTTCGGCCCGTTACCGTCAAGCCCATAGTATTGATCGTATGCGTCAAAAATTTTGCGCGCGATCGGCGCGGCTCCGAATGAACCGAATCCGCCTTCCGGTACAACGACGGCAACCGCCAGCTTCGGATTATTTTTCGGAGCGAACCCTATAAACACGGCATTGTCCACTTCTTTGCCCCCGCCTACTTTCTGCGTGGAGGTTCCCGTTTTTCTAACCAATTGATAAGGGAAATTGGCAAAGCCTTGCACATTGCTTTCCATTCCGTTAATGACCGCATCCCAATGCTGTTTTGAAAAATGGACTTCGTTTAAGACCTCAGCCTGATCAAACGTTTTGACCAGCTCTCCATCATACGTTTCAATTCTGTCGACAAGAATCGGTCTCAGCCGCTTCCCCCTGTTGGCCAACGTTGTGACATATTGGGCCAGCTGCAGCGTCGTATACTTCTCGTTTTGTCCCCAGGACGCAAACACCATACGGGATTGTTCGGATTCCTTCGTATTGCTTTGAAACTCGCTTAGTCCTTCATATTCTCGGGGAAGGTTACTCCCTGTCGTCAGCCCTAATCCAAATTGGCCTAAATATTCTTTCCATTTATCCGGCGCCGATTTCAAATATTTCTGGTACATCGGGATTCCGACCTTCGCAGACATAAACGTGTTCGACGAGACACGGATGGCCTGTGTGGGGTTGATCGATCCGAAGGCCGTACCGTCCGAGTTGGAAAGCTTGGAATTGTCTTTGCCGTAATAAAATACGCCGACATCGTGATAGATCGAATTCACTCCGAATAATCCTTCATTCAGCCCAATGAGCACTGAAAGCGGCTTGATGGTTGAACCGACATACACGATGGAAGTCGGATGTTTGGAAAGATCCTCCCTGGGATAATCCGGATAAGCGGTTGTGATCGTACCGTTATTGATGAACGGCTGGATCCGGTTATAATCGTCTTGTGAAATGCCGCCGAACCAGACGCTTGGATCGTAATCGGGCATACTCGCCATCGCCACAACTTTACCTGTCTCCACCTCCATTGCGACGGCATAACCGGCCACGGCATTCCGCCCTTTGTTTGCGGGATAATTGCGCGCTTCCGGACCTTTGAGCCAAGCAAGATGATCCGTAATCGCCTGCTCTGTCAGGAGCTGTACGTTTTTATCTATCGACAGAAAAAGGTTGTTCCCTTTCACCGGCTTCGTGATCTCCACTTTTCCAACGATTTTTTGCAGGGCGTTGACCGGGTACGTTTTGCTTCCGTTTTTGCCGCGTAGCTCCTCCTGATACATGAGCTCGATTCCGTCATATCCGACATCCTCCGTATCCAGGTAACCTTCCGCTTTTTTGTCGCGATAAAACGGGAGCCCGTTCTTCGGCTCTCTCGCTTGGGAGAACGGCCGCATGTAACCTATTAACTGCGCAGCCGGCGTCGTTTCTTTCTCATAGGTACGGATACTTTCCTCGGTAATTTCAATCCATTTCAGTTCATCCCTATGTTCGTATATAAACGCCATTTCCTGCTCCGACAAATCCGATTTGATCCGCCGCGGCACTGCATTGTAGCTTGGTTCTTTGGCGGTTTTATTCTTCTCCAAATCGTAGCCTACGTCCATAGCTTTGATAATATCAGGCGCTTTAATTTGATTTGGCGCAGTCTTTCCGTATAGACCGAATATTTCTTCCAGTTTGTAGGCAAGTTCTACCACTTTATCTTTTGGTTGGTTTTGTTCGACTCTGAAATACAGGGATTGGGTCGATATCGTGTAGGCGAGCGGAGCGCTTTGGCGGTCGTATATATTCCCGCGGATGGGTGGAATGGGCGTATCGGCCTTGTTAACGGCCGCTTCCTCTGCCTTCAGCTCTTTCCCGTCAACAAATTGCAGCGTGGCAAGCCGTACGATCAGCACGGAAAACAAAATAAACGTGAAAAAGAAGAAAAGGTTTATTCTAAACGCAAACTTGCGTTTTTTGATCGACTCTTGCTTTCGTGGGTCTTCCATGACGATTAACTGTTTCATGGGAACCGCTCCTTTGTTTATTCCGTTTTGAGCTACCCACACCGTGATGGTTACAATACATATTTATTTTCTTATATGGTGATCTATGTAACAAATCATTCCATTAAAGTAGACGTATACAAGATCGAGCAAGTTGCAGTACTTTGACCGTTACTTCCAAATAAAATGGGAATATAAAAGGTGTTGCAATTCAGTTTAATAATGTAATGAAACGGGGGGCTAAGACATGATTTTCACGTCTTAGCCCCCCGCTGTTTTTTTGTGGCGACCGGAAGCTTAATAAAGTGTTTTCAGCGCTTCAGATGTAAATGGAATCAATTCGTCTGTCCGGTTTTCGCGTATTTTGTTTGCCCACGCCGGATCGACCAATAGAGCTCTGCCCACGGATACGAGATCAAATTCTTCGCGATCAATTCTCTCGATCAACCCGTCGATTTTATCATTACCGGCTCCCCTTCCTTCGGTAAAGAAACTCATAAAATCGCTATCGAGACCGACCGATCCGACCGTTATCGTTGGAAGCCCCGTCAGTTTTTTGGTCCAGCCGGCAAGATTGAGATCCGATCCTTCGAATTCCGGCTCCCAAAAACGTCGCGTCGAGCAATGGAAAATATCTACGCCCGCCTTGACAAGAGGCGCTAAAAATTGGTCCAGCAGCGTCGGCGTTTGAGCCAACTTCGCGTTGTAGTCACTCGCCTTCCATTGCGAGAAACGCAGCACGATCGGAAAATCCGGCCCAACGGCGCGGCGGCAAGCTTCGATGACTTCCACGGCAAAGCGCGTTCGTTTAACCATGTCGCCGCCATATTTGTCCGTACGCTGATTGGTATTCTCCCAGAAAAATTGGTCGATCAAGTATCCATGCGCACCGTGGAGCTCGATGCCGTCGAAGCCAAGCTGCTTCGCTTCCAAAGCCGCTTGTGCGAAAGCATCGACCAGCGCGGCGATGTCCGATTCCGAATAATCGTTGACATGGCCTCTCGCTCCCATATGCCATATTTGCGGGATAATCCGGCCGCCAACGTCGTGTACCGCAGCCACAACGTTGGCCCAGCCGTTCAATGCAGCTTCACCATACATGTGCGGTACGTTGGCTGAATTCGAAGCATCCGGATGGTCGATTACCGTACCTTCTGTAACGATAAGTCCGACCCCGTTTTCGGCCCTGCGACGGTAATAAGCGACCACATCGGAACCCGGCACGCCTTCCGGAGAAAATTGCCGAGTCATCGGTGCCATCACGATCCGATTAGGCAGAGTCAGCTTTCCCTCATTGAATGGTTTGAACAAGGTTTGAACCGATTGAGAATAATTCATAATGACCTCCAAATGAAATTTTGTGAATATATTAACCGCAACCCGACTAGCGTTACGTAAAAAGCATTGCCATGAGCATCCTAATTTATGATTTTACCCAAAAACGTGGATAGATACTCCCCCTGCCACCACCTCCTTCATTACATTTTTATCATCGATTATGTGATGTATTGATTTTGACTACGCTGTCAAGAAATTTGCAAAAAAAAGGATCAAGGCGCGACTAACGCAAAAGACGTGCGTAAGACCGCATCGATCTGTTCCCGTGGTGCACCGGACTTCTCCATAATTTTCGCACCTAGAAGAGCGTTATTCAAATACGCAGCGAGCTCCTTACTGGTATGGCGGGTTGTAATCAACTGTTGCGCTTGCCCGCTGCGGATTACTTTCTCTAGAATTTGCTCCACTTCCACGAACATCATCTTTACTTCCCGGTTTACCTCCTCGTCGTTGCATCCGAATTCAAGCGAGGAATTAACCATAAGGCATCCCCTGCCCATAGTTTCGTTGCACTGGCAAAGCGTTGCGCCGCGTATGGCCTCCAGCTTCTGCAAGGGATGCATATCCTGGGAAATGAGTTCTTCCAAACCCGCTATACACTGTTCGCGATACCGCGCCAACGCCTTCAAAAACAAGGCTCGCTTGTCTTCAAATGCACAATACAAACTTTGCTTCTTAACCTGCGTCGTCCGCGTTAAATCCTCATACGACGTTGACTTATAGCCTTTCGTCCAAAACACTTCCATGGACTGGTGCAATACACGATCGATATCAAATTCTCTTGGTCTGCTCATGGGAGCATGATATCAATTATTGACTACGAAGTCAAGAATGCCGCGGCGATGCCCCCGCTGATGATGATGCCTGTGATTTATATCACTTACAAGGGCGACAGCATGGAATATAATTCGGTTGTAATAAGCAAATGAAATGGGGTATTAAACGTATGGAAACAGCAAAAAGAACGCAACCGAAACCGTTTGACGGATTAGTCACGTTGAGCATAATATTTGTCATACTTCTCAGTTCTCCATTATTTTACTTCATCATTAACCTAATGCTTGGGAATGAACACTTGTTTAATGGGATTATCATGAACTGACGGTGAATTGAGGCTGCCGCGGCAGCCTCGTTCTTGTTGTTATTTTTGTATTGAATTACCCTTTCAATGGGCGCAATACATTACTTTGACGGAGAACGAGCTGCGGTCACGCATCATCTGCAAAGCGCTGCCGATCCCTTCAATCGGTACCCGATGCGTGATCAGCGGCTCCAAACGCAGCTTGCCCGATGCGATAAAATCAAGCGTAAGCCGCCATTCGTTAACCGGTACGTTCGCATAATACGAATTCCAACTGCCGACAACCGTCAGATTTTTACGCAAAATGTTCCAGTACCCGTCTTTCGTCAGTTTCATATCGCCCGACGGATTGCCCATGAGCACCACTTTCCCGAATGGGCGTGTCGTATGCATGGCGTTCTCCAGTGCTGCCGAGCTGCCCGCACCTTCAATCGTCACGTCGGCTCTGCGTCCGTTCGTAAGCCCGCGGACCCACGCCGGCACATCGTCTGTGGCCGCGTTGCACGTGTGTGCGAAACCGCGACTTTGAGCAAAGGCCAGCTTCTCGTCCTCTATATCGATGAGCAGCACTCGCCCGGCGCCCCACGCCTCGGCCCACTGAGCGATCATCAATCCGATCGGTCCGGCTCCATAGATCAGTACGGTATCGCCGATGCCCACACCGGCTTGCCGGAGGGCATGGACCGCCACGGCTGCCGGTTCAACCATGGCCGCTTCTTCGTATGAAACACCGTCCGGCAGCAGAAGCAGGTTCCACACAGGGACGGCAATGTATTCGGCAAACGCGCCGTCCCGCCGCGATCCTATATAATCATAGTTTTCGCATAATGCGAACTGCCCGATTTCGCAAGCACTGCATGCACGGCAAGGCAACAGCGGAAATACGGCAGCGCCCCGGCCGATCAGCGACTCGTCGACACTTTCTCCGACCGCCTCTATGCTGCCCGCAAACTCATGGCCGGGTACCGTCGGAAACGAATACGTCCCCTTCGAAAATACGCGTGGAATGTCCGAACCACATATTCCGCACGCCCTTACACGAAGCAGAACCTCACCCGGGCCGGGCACCGGCTTCGGCCTGATTTCCATTCGAATATCGCCGACAGCGTGCAGCGGCCAAGCTTTCATCATTGCAATCATCCTTTTTGTATGTTCTCACGGATTCTCATGGCCGGTAGCGGATCATTACACGTGAGCAAGGTTACTCCGCATCGCAGCGCATCGTTCACCTGCTCTTCCGTGTCTGTGCAGTAGCATCCGATCACCATGCCCATCTCTCGGAACCGCTGAACCCGCTGGGCGGTCAGCAGCTTCATGCTGATTCCGACCGACCACATCTTGGAATAGGTCCCATCCATCCCGGGGTCGAAATTGGACATCAGCTCCTCGGGAAAACCTTGTGTTTTTAATTGATAATCATCGTGAATATAGGCGACGATGTCCGCATCAAAGCTAGTGAATACGCAGCGCGAAAGATATCCGTATTCGGCAAGCATCGCGATCGTCAAATCCGCGGTTTCTTTGGCCTTTACATCCCGTTTAATTTCTACATTTAACAAAACGTTCGGGAACGCTTGCAGCAGCTTGCATAGTTCTTCCAGGGTCGGAATCTTGAGACCTGCGAAGATATGGTCAAACCAGCCTCCGGCGTCCAGCCGCTTGAGCTCGGCTATCGTATATTCGTTCACCTTGCCGGTTCCGTTTGTCGTCCGGTCCACCGTTTCATCGTGGATTACCGCGACGACTTTATCTTTGGTCATTCTGAGATCGAATTCAAGCACGTCGATCCCCATTTCCAGCGACTTGGCGAAGGCCAGCAGCGTGTTTTCCGGATACGCCGATTTATAACCTCTATGCCCAACGAGAAGGATGGATTGCTCGTTTCGAAGACTATCTATCATATCTGCATCTCCCTTTCTGGGATTAACGACTCAGAACATGACTACACGTCTGGTAACATTAAAGGAACGACCGGGTCATGTACTTAGGCATTCCTTCTTTGCGATAGCTGATTGTATTGCTCGTTAACATATGCTGTCAATTGCGCAGCCTTTTGCTCCAAATCATTGGAATTAAACAAACTAGAGGTGCCGCATACAAGCATCGTTGCCCCAAGCTTCATCACTTTAGGAATGGTTTCATAGCTGATATTGCCATCGACTTGTATATCAATCCGCGAGCCGTTCTCCGCGATCAATTGGTCAAGATCTGCGATTTTCTTGTACATACTGGGAATAAACGATTGCCCTGCAAATCCGGGATTGACCGTCATCAGGCAAACGTAATCCGCATCGTCCCATACATAATCCATTACAGACAGCGGCGTCGACGGGTTTAGAGCAACACCGGCTCTCAGATTCAGCTCCCGGATCTTGTGCAAAGCTCTCTGCAAGTGTACTTTGGATTCCGCATGAATCGATATCCAATCCGCTCCTGCTTCGGCAAACATTTCGATATACCGTTCCGGCTCTTGAACCATCAAGTGGATATCGAACGGCTTGTTCGTATAGCTTCGCAACGCCTTCAGCAAATCCGGCCCCATCGTAAAATTCGGCACAAAGCTGCCGTCCATAATATCAAAATGAAAGTAATTCACCCCGCCGCGTTCCAGCATGTCTACACTATCCTTCAATTTACCCCAGTCTGCGCACATCAAAGAAGGTCCGATTAAAGTCATATGTGGACATCCCTCCTTTCATTTGCAATGAGCACATAACACTCATCCAAAAATACGGTCGAATAGACCCGGCAATAAGACCGATGGTTCCGGAACCAACCATTATCCTACATGTTAATATTACAACAGCGATATTCCGGTATCAACAATTATTTATTTGTTTCAAATATTTTTTTAAGATAAATGTTGTTATTACGTGGTTATTAATATGTTTATCCGGACAAATGTCTTATTCCCTCACATGTATTTTGCATAAACCACATTTGTGACAAACTAAAAGTTAGGATGAATGTACATTGCCCGACGATGCATTGTGGGCTGATCAAAGTTGAACTGACTCGAAGACGGCATGACAAAGAACCCCCACTCAGCGTAGGGGTTTACTGTTATGTACAGAGCAAGCCGAATCGTGCCTGTTGTCGGTTATTTATTCCGCATAAACCACTTTAAGATCTTTGATTTCCAGAATCCCGGTCTCTTCCTCCAGCAATCCCTTATCGGTTATTAACATGTGCACGTCCTCCAAACTAAGCAACCGGATTAGCGATTTTCGCTGGAACTTGCTGCTGTCAGCGACCAAAATCAGTTGATCCGATATGTTCAATATCTTTTTTTTCAGACGCGCATGAGATTCATATGGTTCGCTCACTCCCCGCAGCCGGTCGAAGCCCTGACATGAAAAGAAAAACTTATCGACATGATACCCTTCCACCATAGTTTCTGCGGACATCCCCGTTATGGCCATGGAGTCACTGTCGAAGTTGCCGCCGATCAATATCATCGATATATTACGTTTTTTGACTAATTCATTAGCGATGGCAAGCGAATAGGTCAAGACGGTAAGCGGCATATCGGGCAAGTGCTTGACGATTTGCAGACATGTCGTGCTCGCGTCCAGTGCGATGATTTCGCCTTCTTCCACAAGCGATGCCGCATATTTGCCGATTGCTTGCTTTTGCTCCTGACGAATCGATTCCCTTTGCAGTACAGGAGGTTCAAAGCCTTTGTCCCGATGGCTCAATACGGCGCCACCATGCGTGCGGACAATGAGACCCTCGGATTCCAGACGTTCCAAATCGCGCCGAATCGTTTCATCCGTTACCCCGAACCGCTGGCTCAAATCTCCTACACGGACCGTTCCGCTTTGTTCAAGCAAATTAATGATTTCTTTTCTCCTATCTACCGCCACACGACTTCACCTTCCTGATGGCCTACTTTCTTTGAAACCAAACTTTATTTCCGCAATAATCTGAGAACTATGCAAGCGTCATATGTAAAATCTTTGAAAACCAATGCGGACTACAAAATTTACTATAGCTTATTCTCGATGATCCTACAACTGCCAAGAATCATTTCTGACATTGAAACCGTTCGCATAGTTTATGACCGGATGACCTTGAACGGACGAATTGAAAGGCTGGATGTGCAAAAAGCGGCATCACGGCCGCGGCAGAGTATCGTATGCGTAGACATTTGCATGTACGTTGGCATGTCTGATTCAACCATGAACACCCTTTATCTTGCTTCGCCTGATCAGCGCCACAAGAAACAGTAATAACGGACCTCCTACCATACATATGGGAAATAAATATCGAACGGCTACTACTGTTGGAAATATGACCGAAATTTCCTCAAAGTTGAATGGAATTAAAGCCAAGATCATACATACCGGTGCAATGATCCACATCGGCTTTCTCCAATCCTTCAAACCGAATAACTGTGCAGTTCCGTAACCGGCAACAAACAAATATAACGACAATTTCGTAAAAATGCTCATGATCCAGATGGTGATCACAATGGCGTCAAGGTTTTCAACAATGCCGCCTAGTGAAATCGATCTTACGATCATTAGCATCGGATATGGGTAACCGGCAGCTACATGAGGGCCAAATATTAGGATACTTACAAGAATGGAAAGGAAAACAAGGATACCCGAAACCATTACGCCGGACACGACATGACGGACTGTATGTTTGTGGTGGATGATGAAAGAGACAAGAACAAGCGTCATAATACAATCGCCCAAAAAAGTGGCTGTCGGGAGCGAACCTTTCATAATGCTCAGATACCCGTTATCCGATAAAACCGGCAGCAATCGGTCTGCTTTCATCTCGTTCACAGCTAAAAACATCGGTCCTACTACGCCGATCAAAATAATCGGCCCCGTCAATTCGCAGATACGCGCAATGACCGCTACGCCGTGCATGGTAGGATACAGTACAACGATAAGCATCAATATGATAATGATGGGTACCGGCGTCTTGGGCATAATGGTACCGGTAATAAACAGACTAAACTGCTTTAATATCACGGCTAAAGTGATAATCCAGAAAATGAGATAAAGGCTCGAAACCATCCTGCCCAACCATTTTCCGAGCAGAAGGCGGCTATAGCTAACTAAAGATTGTCCAGGAAAAAAAGTGCCGAGCTTTACGCTTATATAGGCTATTCCGCTACCGATTCCTGTCGCTAAAATACTGGATAACCATGCATCCTGCTGGGCGGATTGAATGGCAGGGGAAGTGGTCAGCAAAATCGTCATGATGACCTGCATGCTCACCATCATCCAAAACAACTGACGGTTGGTTAACGTCATATCATCCATACCCTATCTTCTCCTCTTCATTGGTCATTGCGTTACCCGAACATTGGTTATTCCAGGACGATGGATTCGTGTATTCGTTTCAAGTTCCACATCAATGGATTGAAAGACTGGCGTCCAATCCTCTCTTACTCTGCTCCATTCATGAGGATATTTTTTATGAAAAGCTCGAGCAAAGCCGACCACATCCGTTTTCAGTTTTTTTTGCAGCTGTTCCATGGTGTGAATTAGCGTTTGTTTGATCTCTTCATTAAACGCGCCTTCGATTTTTCGCAAATTGTCCGAACCGTTGGCGATTACTAGTTTGGTCGAGTTTTGCACGACATCCGCATCCAGCTTCACTTTGACCCGCATTTTCCACTTTCCGTTGTTAATGGACGGGTATAGCTTCATGTCACTATGCATCACCCGAATAATGATGCTTCCCTCTTCTTCTTTTCTGGTTAACGTAATATTGCGACCAAGCACAGCATGTTGTAATAATCGTAGTCCCGTTGTGCACTCATTGTCTAAAAAACCGACCAATTTCTTCTTATGTATAACCGCCAGTCCGCTGATGGAAAGGATCCTTTTTTCGGCCCCGTTTGTGAGCATGGTCGTTAAGTCTGCGGTAGGCAACAAGAATGCACCGGATTCGCCGCTAATCAACGCTTCGACCTCATGCATTGTAGAGGAGCGAGTGGTTGGCTTCTGGGAAAGCTTGATTAATGTTTCATACGTATTCGGATCAATTTGGGAGTTGAGTAACTTTTTGGCCGTCCCTTTGCATATAAAAAAATTGGCTTGTTCCCTGGGCTGAATATCTCGGAACAAGAAATCGAATTCATCATGCATTCCTTGCCGGGCCAGCGCCTCGCCAAACACATAAGCTTTGGTATGGCTCCACGTGAAATAACGAGGTAGCCTCTTTTGCAGATCCGTTAAAGCTTCTGCCATAGAGCTGCCTTTCGTTGAAAAAGTATAAACATTGCCTTCCCCACCGGCGCCTCCATTCCCCGCCCCATCTGACGTAGCGGTAGGATTCGGGATAAATACTTGTACCGTGAGCTCAATCTGATCGTCATCGATTTTGTCAATGCCCGCAGATACGATCATGGCCATATCATTCACTTCAATCTTGTCCCAGCAGCCGGCCAGCAGAGCTACAAGCAAGAGCAGCGGAAACAATACGTATAATCTCATTTCCCGACTCCTTCCGATGCGGCCTTTGCGCTTATTGTTGCTCATCGGGCTTACCGCTCTGTCTTATCAGATTTCTCTTCCTCGTATAAAATGCTGGACGCCATCTCATCTTGCTTCGTGGAGCGCGAATCAGTACATCCTTCAAGGCATTCGGATAAATAGGCGATAACGGAGCGAGGTAAGGCACGCCGAAGGACCGGAGAATGCACAAGTGGCTAATAATAAACAGCATCGCTAAGATAAGCCCGAACAATCCGAGGATGCCGGATAAAATCATAATGGGAAAACGAAGAATTCTCAAAGCGATACTGGTCGGGTATTGTGGCATCATAAATGAGGATATCCCGGTAATGGCAACAACCATAACCATCGGCGCCGAAACCAGTCCGGCTTGGATGGCGGCTTGGCCGATCACAAGCGCACCTACAATACTGACGGCGGATCCCACCTGTCTTGGCAGCCGAACTCCGGCTTCACGCAATGCTTCGAACGTTACTTCCATGATTAGTGCCTCCAACAGCGCCGGGAACGGAATTTCCTCCCTTGATTTGGCAACGCGAAGCAGCAGCGTCGTTGGTACCATTTCCTGATGAAAAGTTAACACCGCCACATACACGGCCGGAGCAAGCATTGCGACCAGTAAAAACAGGTATCGCAGCCAACGGATAAGGGTGCCTATAATAAAGCGCTGGTAATAGTCCTCGGGAGATTGCAGCATGGACCAGAAGGTCGTCGGGGCAATAAGAACCATAGGCGTATTATCCGTAATGATAATGACGCGGCCCTCCAAAAGACATGATGCCGCTACGTCGGGGCGTTCCGTTATCTGCAATTGGGAAAACGGCGAATAATTGTCTCCCTCCAGTAGTTCCTCGATGAGCCCGCTCTCCATGACGCCGTCCATATCGATTTGAGAGATCCGGTTCATCACCTGATCTACCACTTCCGGCTTGGCAATGCCCTTAATATAGGCTACATTCAGTTCCGTCTTGGAATACCGGCCTACGGTGAAAGATACAAATTTTAATGCTGGCGTCTTGAGTCTTCTGCGAATTAAAGAAGTATTTACGCCTAGCGATTCAATGAACCCTTCGCGGGGCCCTCGTACCACGGCCTCTGCTAACGGTTCTTCGATGGACCGTTTTTCAAAGCTCGTTAATCCGAGCGACAGTGCGCCTGCAAGCTTGTCCATTATCAGCACCGCCCTGCCGTCCAATACGTCGTTAACGATGTCGCCGATAGTTTGAAGTTCTTTATGGTCTGAAATCGTGATTTGCTCACAGATTTTAGAAATGGTCTCGGGCGGATCGGAATCGATTTTTTTGAGAGGGGTGAGTACGTAGCCGTCAAGCAGTTCCATATTGATCATGCCGCGGATATACATCACGGTAGCCGCCAACTTATGATGTAATTGAACAGGTTGAAAGACCACATCGGAACAGTCCGTAAACAGCTTTTTCAAATGGCTGACGTTTCCGGCCAGATCCGACGATACCATAGCACCGGATAATTCCTTGTCTATGGATGGATCTTCCGGAAACGGTTTGTGCATGCTAAACTCCCCTTTGATGACATCTAGTTAGTTATGTTATGCTCCGGTCGCACGAGAAATATTCTCCATATGTTCCATTTATATCTATATATGTATTGTAATGGGTATTGGTTTTCGCGGCTCAACGATCCGTTTACTCCGTGACGCCTTCCGATTGGAATTCAACTTTCGTTTTGATCTGTATTTTTGCTTTTGCAAATGTAGTTTCCCAATGATCTTGGACCACTTTCCAGGAGGGATATTGATAAGCCCGAGCATAAAGACCGAAGCCGAAAGGATCGACACGGTTGGACTGGCATTTCGCAATCAATGCCGTCAATTCTTTCTGTAATTGTTTGCTAATCGCGGCTTCCAATTCATCCTTGTTCTTTACAACATTGTATTCAAAGTCTCGGGAATACAGCGTAATCATGAGATTCAAAGTTACATCGAATTGGAACGTACCCGCGGCATAGGCGGTCTTCATTTTTCTTTTCACTTTGCCTATATTGATCGCGACGTAATCGCGGCTGTTATCGTCTGCATTCGACGAACTTTTAACTGGAATCGATAGGGAAGCATCGCCATCGATTTTATCTTGCAAAATTAACAAAAGCGTAGATTCGAATAAACTCAGGGAATCAACATACTTGCCTTCACTCGTCAATAAACTTGTTCCGGTCACTTTGATATCTCTCGTGTCCTTTCTTATTTCCGTAATGACGGGCGAGATTCCCTTTTCTTTTATTTGCCGGCGAAATTCCTGCACATTCGTTAATACGGTGATGTTTCTGCGATTGGCCGTATCGATTAGTTTTCGCATATGAATGGGCAGCCGGGGCTTATTTTCCGGCGTGAAGTTGAAGATTTCACTTAACGGTCCATCAACCAGAATGACCCGCGGGGAGGCGCTCTGCTTCGGCTCACGGTAAAGAAGATCCAACATTTCAATCCAATTTTTCTTCTGACGGATGAACCGCATGCTGAGAAGCAGCGACTGGTTTTTACCGGCAATCGTAATTCCCGTCACTGTCGAGTCGATCTTGTTGCGAGCTTCCCGTATCGTTCGAGCTTTCACCGATTGAACCTCGACTTTCTCCTTTGCTTCTTTATTAAAGACCGGACTTGAAGAATATACAATCATGTTGTTGTCTTCGTCCACATCCAATCCAAGCATCAGGGTAAACGAGACTTCCTCCAGATTCGTTTGATCATAGCACCCGGAAATCAGGATGCTCATCCCTACGAAGATGAACATACAAACGCGCTTCATCCTAATTCCCCCTTCGGATCACACCCACAAGTTTCGTATAGGCCAATAAGCATACGGGGAAAGCAAACGAGATATAAATCCCCAACTCGTTCAACAACTTTTTAAGATGGTCTACCCGTTCTAATGTAGGAGCGTAGAATAATGAGAAAACGATAATACAGGCTAGAAATACGCGCAAAAAGGGACGGTGATCATCCATTCCAAACAGCCGGCTTGTGCTGTACACGGCACTGTACAAATAAAATATCCAAACTCTTGAAAGCATGTATAGATATCCGATCAAAACAATAATTTCAATGCGTTCCAAAAAACGAAACTCGATGATTTTGATAACCTTCAGTGTGGGCAGGTTATACGAAGTAATATCGTCTGGCGAAAAAAAAGTAGAGCAGACCATGATAACGATCATGTATACGATCATCGTCAAGGTATTGCCAAGCAGAACGCCTTTTACGGCCGCCTTTTTATTGCTCAAAAGCGGATACAGGATGAACGCGGTTTCAAACCCGAGAAACGAAAACACCGTCGTTTTCACCGCGCCGAATACAGGGAACCATCCTTCCTTAAGCACAGGCAGAAGGTTTTTCCATTCCGCATCTCGGAGCGGATAAAGATACAACAGAACGAGCCATAAAAATCCCCAAAATAACAATTCCGCATAGCGTCCCAATACCCGGAGTTTATGCCGCGCTATCGTATACACCGGAAAGGCAAACAATAGAACGATCAGGTAAGTAGGTGTTCTGGGCAGCAACTCTTCATTATAAACATGGACGGAAGCAAAGAAGCTTGTGAAAAATGTAAAATAGAAATATAAGGAAAGAAGAGCCCCCAGTAGCATCCCGAGAGCTTTTCCGAAATACCGGTATAACAAATCGAATACGGTCGTTCCAGGATGCTTTGCCATCACTTGAATGATGACGAGACTGCATATGACGGCAATTACCCATCCGATGAGCAAAGAAATCCACCCGTCGGTTCCGGCCGTTTTCGCTAATTCCTTAGGTAAGGATAACAGTCCGACCCCGAGCTGTGCCCCATGAATCATAAACGCGAACTGTAAAACTGAAATTTCGTTCCGCGCATCTATTTTCATTAATCGTCACCTTTCCGATGATTCGATCTTTGCCGTATTTCTTGTATAGGGTTTGCACTTAAAGGGCGTTTGTTCATTTTCCATAATGGCAACCGAATGAACGTATCTTTCCAATCAGCGAATTTCATCGGGCTGATCGGGCTGAAATAAGGCATTCCTAACGATTCCAGCGCGATGAGGTGTCCGATCAACACCATCAAACCGATGGCAACCCCTACGAGTCCGAAAAACGTGGCGATGAGCATCATCGGGAAACGGATCAATCGAATGGCTGCGGACATATCGTGATTTGGAATAATGAAAGAAGCGAGCGCGGTCAAGGAAACAACGATAACCATGATGTTGCTGACAACACCCGCCTGTACCGTTGCCTGCCCGATGACTATGGCGCCTACAATCCCTACCGTTTGCCCGATCGGTGCCGGCAGCCGAATTCCCGCTTCCTTTAACATCTCCAAAGTAAGCTCCATAATGAAAGCTTCTACGAGAGGAGGAAACGGAACGGCGGCTCTGGATGTTCCTACGGACAACAACAATTGCAGTGGAATCACTTCGAAATTAAAGGAAATGACCGCAATATAGATCGCCGGCAGTAAAATGGTAACAAAAAATGCCATGAAGCGGATGGTTCGCAGGAAGGATGAAACTTGCCAGCGTATACTGTAATCATCGACGCTCTGAAAAAACGTAACAAAAGAGACGGGTCCGATCAGAACACCAGGTGTTCGATCGACAACGACGGCAAGTCTGCCTTGCAAAATTTGCGAGGCAACCGAGTCGGGACGTTCCGTGGAGGAAAACTGCGGAAATGGAGAGTATGGGTTGTCCTCAATGAATTCCTCCAGCTCTCCCGTATTGAGTATGGCATCCACATCAATCTTTTGAATTCGGTCTTCCAGCTCTTGAAGAACTTCCGGATTCGCAACGTCCGCTAAGTACAAAATGCTGACGTTCGTTACTCCCCTCTCACCCACCGTATATTCTTTTATTTTCAATTCACGGTTAGGGATGAATCTGCGAATCATGGCTATATTTTGGCCGGCCGTCTCTACAAACCCTTGGTGCGATCCTTTAATGGAAGCTTCGAGCTGAGGATCTTCAATCGCTCTTTGCGGCCAACCTTGCGTGTCAAAAAGCTGCGCTTTTCGGCTGCCTTCTATAAACAGTACGCTTCTCCCTTGCAGTATAGCTTGCTCTACCTGAAACATATCGCAGGTATGCCGTACATCGCCAATCGTAATGATGCTATCGGTTTCGAGGTCCTCGGCCGATTCGTGCATTAGCGGCCGCAATAAATTATCATTTACCGCTTTTCGGTCCGTAAGCTCACCAATATATACGAGTGCCCCCAGCGCGCCGGTGGATTTGATGTGAAAGCGGCGAATAATCAAGTCAGGGGTTAGTGTGAGCAGATTTTGCAAAACGGAAATGTTGTCATGTAATCTTTCGCTAAGCTGTAAAAGGGAGGGCTCGCTTGCTTGATGTCCCACGGGATAGTGCTTTTTGCTTCTGAGCCAGTTACGAAGATATCCCATCCATCCGTCCCCTAAAATCATAATCATTATGCGTTCCAACTTATGTTGTACAATAATGGTATTTTTATTCGTTGCGTGATTCGTTGCACAAAAAAACGCGGATTCTCACAAATCCGCGCCTCCGTCACATCCCCATTGTCAGTCCGAGCTATTTCATTTCCGCGAGCTTCTTATTCATCAGCTCATCATAATTGCGCAGCGCGGTATTCGTGTCGATCTTATCCGCTACAATTGTTTTCATCAGATTCGTAATTTCGTTAAAGGCTATGGAACCGTACTCAGTCGGAGGGAAAGATTGCTGCGGTCTTGTCTTAAACACGGCCTGAATGTTTTTCCCTTTCAAAAAATCCATATCTTTGGCAAACTCTTGTTCAAACTTTTTATCTCTCAGTACCGATACTTTTCCATACCGTGCCATATCAAGCTGCACTTCATCGGAGGTCATCACTTCCACTATCCGTAACGCATCGTCTTTGTTTTTGCTGACTGCCGACATCATCATCATGTGAATGTCGATTTGCGTACATCGGCCAAATCGCCAAGCCAGTTCATTCCGGCAATCATGGCCAAATTGCGCTTAATTTCGGCATCCGTCAAATAGCTTCTCACGATACCGATTGAGACGGTTGCTGGTTGGTAAATTACCGGCATTTTCACGTCACCGCCGCTTTCCCCCTGTTTCTGGTCCCCGCTGCAGCCGGCTAACCCCCAAACAAGACAACGGCATTTAGCAGGATCACCCATGGATTGCTCATTTCCGGCCCTCCCCCTATGTACGGATCAATGTTTCCTTGCTGCTTCCGCTCACTTCCTTTTCACGAATAGTAATAATAATGGTTTAGCGGGTAAGACTCTTCCAATTCATTGACGGGAGACAGGTGTTTAAGTTGAGGGGAAGAATATTTTTGCCGGTATTGGGAGGCGGTCATCCCCTTCATATTCATAAATGTCCTGTAAAAATAATGGACGTTTTGAAAACCGACGGCATACGCGATTTCGGAAATGTTCCACTTCTCTTGCACCAGCAACTGGCACGCTCGTTCGATTCGGCGTTTGATGATCGCTTTTTGCGGTGTCATCCCCGTATACTGGACGAACTTCCGGGTAAAATGCTCGTGGCTCCAGCCTGCCTCTTGGGCGAGCCGGTCGACGGTGATCGGCTCCGTCAAATGGCGGTCGATATAATCTAAAGCTTTCAATACGGGCAGGGAATGCTTCGTATCGGAGATCGGCGCGAACTTGGATGAAGGCATCCCCTTCAATCCCTCCAGCTCCGCCAGTGCCGAAGCGAGCAGCAGCTTGCAGCGCTCTTCCCATAAATAAACCTTTTTATTCGACAAATACAAGATTTGCTTTATGAGCAGCGGAACGAACGTCTCTTCCACGGAATGCAGGCAGACGGATTCGTTTGGCGGTTGCGTAAGATGATTATCGGTACCTGCTTCCCAGTAAAAAGTAATAAACAAATGTCTTACCGGCTGGGATTTGTCGAACTCATAGGAATACGTCTCTCCCGGAGGCGTAATAATGATGCACGGCTTGTTCAGAACAATGGTTTTATTAGAACATACGTACTTGGTTTCGGTGCCGACTGGAAAATAAACGATCTGATGATTATGGTAACAAACCGGACCGTATATCCAGCCTGGCTTCACGATAAAATCACCGGCCACGATCAGTCGAATCCGTTCAAAATCGAAGGTGGAGTGAATCAACTCTAAAGGCATAGCACAACGCCCCTTTCTTCTGCTCATTGTACTATATTGTGCTATACCGGTAACGAAAAACATGCGTCTATAATTCCTGCGCAAAGCGACCTTTAGCTGCGGCTCCTATAAGGTCTACCGGAGAGAGCATTCATGGTTCGAACATGGTTACAGTATGACGGATTTGCGCCACTGCCTCAATGCAGGGGAAAAGCGATTTTGTGCACGGATTTGATCAGAGGCTACCGAAAGATTCTCATGCTTGATTCAGACACAAAGTATCGGGATTTGTGCATATTCATTCATGCCAAGCTGCGCTAAGCTAGATCGTGCAAGGAATAAAAGGAGGCGTCATCCTATGACAACCCATGCGAAGCTCGAATATGAGCGAACCGGTTATACCGTACTGAAACAAACATTTTCTGAGGAACAAGTCAAGCTGTATAAGGAAGAAGCGCAAAAAGTGCTGGAACAATACGGGGTAGGAAAGGAAGGCGTTTATTTAGGCATGTCCGTGGCTAGCGCCGTTTTTAAGGAAGCAGCGGCACATCCTGTTCTGGTCAATGCATTAAAAGAAATCATCGGAGACGATGTCGTTTTTTTAAGCGATAAGCTTGTTTTCAAAAATGCATCAACCGATTTCGGATCGCCATGGCATCAAGATTATCCGTATTGGAAAGGAAGTCATAAAGTTTCCGTGTGGATTGCCTTGGACGATGCCACACCCGACAATGGCTGCCTGAGAGTCGTGCCCGGATCCCACCTCAAAGGGGCAGCGCGTCATGGCGGCGATGCCTCGGACGGCCTCGGCTTCAAAAATCGGTTGGAAGAGCAGGATCTTGACGGTCAGCCGATTGTCGATTTACTGGCCTCGCGAGGCGACGCCATTATTTTTCATGACTTGTTATACCATGCTTCCTATCCGAACATTTCCGGTCAGGACAGGTGGGCGTTGATCTCGACGTATAAAGACGGTACACAAGAAGACCCGGAGTATCCATGGGCAAAAGCCGTTTTCCGAGTGTAGCTTGAAACTTCTTAGCCCCTGCTGATCGAATCGGAAGGTCACTAAGCGTCACAAGAAGCTTTTTGGGGAGGGGGGGCCGCTAGGCCTCTCTCCTACTTTAGGTCGTTTGAAGTTCTAATCCTTAAAGTGATTCGCGGTACTTGCCAGGCGTCGTTCCTTCGTATTTTTTAAATACCCGAATAAACCCGATATCGCTCGCGTAACCGACTTTATTCGCAATTTGCATGAAGGTCAGCTTCTTATCTTTCATCAGCTTCTTGGCTTCATCGATACGGACTCTCGTTACATAATCCGTCAAGTTCAAACCCATCTGTTTCTTGAACAGTGCGGACAAATACTGCGGAGTTAATTCAAACTGTTCGGCGATGATCGTCAGGCTGAGCATTTCATCGCCGTAATGCTGCTCGATGTATTGAGCAATCCGTTCGGACAGCTGCCGGCTGTTGCGGGTGCGGCTCACGTTCAAATAATGGCATAGGGCGAGGAACCACTCCCGGATTTTGACCTTCATCTCATCGACGGTCGAGCAGGCTGACAGATCTTTCAACGGTTCGAATTGCTCCCCGAACACTTCGCTGTAGAACGGGTCCATCGGGTTAATGATTTTCCAGAGCGTGCTGACCATGTTATTGAACAGGCTTCTTCCCATTTCGGGCGTGATCCGCCGCTGGGTGAAATGCGCATGAAACAGATTGCCGATCAGTTTATCTACATTCTCTACATCGCCGCTTTTGGTGAAATTGATCAATTGCATTTCCGTTTCGATCGGATAATAGTAATGCCGGTCGGCTGCCGCAATTTCCCTGTAGCGAATGATCGCGCTATGGTCTCGATACATTTTGTAATCCAGCGCACTAAGCGCTTCGAAGTACGACTCGCCGACCCTTTCCATGCCTTCGTGCATGTCCCCGATCGCAATCGTAATATACGTTTTGAACCTCTGTTCAATCACCTGCATGAGCCCGTCGGCGATGCCGTCCAGCACCAGCGAGGCTTCAGCGCATCTTTCCTTGTAAAAGTTGATAAGCAGCGCGACGCGGTTCTGATCCAGTTCCACCGAATACCCCCATGCCCGCTCACGAATCAGATCGTTGCCGACGTTGGAAATAATAAATCGAACGAGCGCCCACTGCCGCTCCGATTGATCGTTGCTGAAGCCGCTGAAATCGGCGATATCGATCAAGATTACGGCAAAGGATTCGGAGATGAGGCGAATATCCATGAAACGAAGCGACTCATCGGTCATCCGGGACACATCCACATGCCCGCGGACGAAGCGGGATAGAAAGCTTGCCTGAATGACCGGAGTCTGACGGGACAATATATGCCGAAGCTCCCGCTCTTCATGAATGGTCATCCGGATCGTTTCGCGGATGAATTCGTATTCGTTGGCGGGCAGCGCCGCCCTCCCAGGCTTCTCCTTCTGCAGTACGCGTACGACGTCCCGCAGCGGAGTATAATTACGGTGCAGCCAAAAAACGATCGCCGCTCCCCCGCCGGCCAGGCAGATCAGGAGGAGGGTCATCATCCAGTTTTTCAGCGTGTGGACCTTTTCCAAGTACACATCCTTAGGCATGACCAATACATAGTTCCATCCGTTGCGTTCGGATACGGTATGCAGCAGCATCTTATCGACGCCTTGATCTTCATATTCGTAGGGCACTCCGCTCTTCAGCGAGGCAAGCTGGTGTTGATTCCAGAGAAGCGCATCGTCCTTATTCCCGACGAGAAGCCGGTTCTCGCGATCGAGAATGAAGACGGAGCTTTGGTAGGCGAATTCAATCGGTGTCAGCATGCTGCGAACTTTATTCATATCGAGCAGGAAGACAAGCGCTCCGCGAAGAGCGCTTAGTTCCCCCAAAGGCAGCGTCTGAACAAACGTAATCGTATCCAGTTTGCTATTAGGCGTCTCATAAGTAACGGGAATATAGTCCTGATAGTGGGGATGATCGATGAGCCCGCTGCGCCATGTATTGAAGTCGGAGCCGATGGGACGATATAAACGGTGAAACAGCGTGTCTGCCGTCGTTTTGGAGGAAGGTAATAAAACCGTATCGTTCGCTCCAAGGTAAACGTAATAATCGCGGATATAGTCGCTTGCATTCTGATAGCGCGACATATGTTCCGACACAAACTCCACAAATTTGTAGGCGTCCGAACTTTCGGCGGTGTCCGCGTTGCTCATCAGCCACTGCAGCCTGGAATTGAATGCGATTTGCTGGGATATTTGCTCCACGTCCTTGAGCTTGATGTCCATCACTTGGCGGAGCTGCTCCAACATCGCAAGGTTCGCCCGGTTCGCATTTTCGACCATAATGTTGCTTGTCTTCGTGTACAATATGGATCCGAGGGCAAGAGGTAGCAGGAAGACGGCCAAATAAGACAATAAGAGAGTGATGAAAGCGCTACCACGTAAAGTGCTGCTTAATCGCACCTGGATCACCTCTTCACATTTGTCTTGATACTATCTTATTCTGAATTATCCGCCCTTTTCCTGCTATTCCTCATTATTCTTTCAACGCCCCGATCATGACTCCTTTAACAAAATACTTTTGCAGGAATGGGTATAGGATAAGAATCGGAAGCGTCGCGACCATAATCGTGGCGTACTTGATCGTTTCGCCGATCGGCATTTTATCCACGCCGGCGGCGTCCGTCGTCATGCTGTCCGTGCTGTTCGTAATGAGTATTTCCCGCAAAATGAGCTGCAGCGGATACAAATTGCGATCGCGCAAATAGATCATGGCGTTAAACCAGGAATTCCAATGCGCTACGGCATAAAACAGAACCATAACCGCCATGACCGGTATTGATAAAGGAATGATGATCCGCCACAAGATAGTCCACTCGCTCGCGCCGTCCATTTTCGCCGATTCTTCCAGACTGACCGGCACAGCCTGGAACGAAGTTCGCATGATGATCAGGTTCCACGTATTGATCGCGCCGGGAATAATCATCGCCCACACCGTATCTACGAGCCCCAGATTGCTGACGAGAAGATAAGTCGGAATCAGCCCGCCCTGAAAAAACATCGTGACGACGATCATAAACATGACCGCGTTTTTAAAATATACGTTTCTCCGGGAAAGAAAATACGCTCCGAGCGAAGTCATAATGAGATTGATGAAGGTACCGGCAACCACATAAAACAACGTATTGCCGTACCCGTTCAAAATGTTCGGATTGGCAAAAACGGCTTTGTACGCATTCAGACTAAAGCCGTAAGGCTTCCATAACAAGCCGCGATGCTGCGCGAGTAACCCCGGATCGCTTATGGATGATAAGATGACGTACAAGAACGGATACAATGTGACGAAACAAAGAACGATCATCAATAACACATTCACAACGCTAAATGTTTTTTCGCCTAAAGTCGGTTTATCCATCGTGCTTCTCCTCCCCCGTCACCATAGTTTGGTTTCGCTTACCCGCTTGCTTATGCTGTTGGAGATAATGAGCAGGGAAAAGGCAATGACAGCGTTAAACAATCCTACGGCCGTCGTGTAACTGTAGCTGGCTTCCAATATCCCTTTGCGGTACACGAACGTAGAGATGACGTCCGCCGTATCGTAGGTCAGCGAATTATACATGAGCAATATTTTCTCGCTGCCAACGGACATCATCGATCCCATTTTTAAAATCAACAAAATAATGACCGTGGGCATAATCCCCGGAATAGTAACATGGACCATCTGCTTCCAGCGGCCCGCCCCGTCGACTCTGGCCGCTTCATACAATGAAGGATCGATCGTGGACAGCGCGGCGAGATATATAATGGAACCCCATCCGACTTGCTGCCAAACGCCGGAGGAAACGTAAATAAATCGGAACCATTCCGGCTCGGACAAGTACGACTTGGACGGGATGCCGAGCGTAGACAGCAGTTGGTTCACAACGCCGTCTCTAGCCAGAAAATCGACCAGCATCCCGACCACGACGACGATCGATATAAAATGCGGCAAATAGGTGATCGTCTGGACGATTCTCTTGAACGCCTGCCGGCGCAATTCGTTGAGCAGCAGCGCGAGGACGATCGGCGCGGGGAAGCCGAATATCAGTTCGTACACGTTGATCAGTAAGGTGTTGCGGATAATTCTCCAAAAATAATAGCTGTCGAAAAACTGGATGAAATGTTCAAATCCGACCCAGGGGCTGCCCCAAATGCCGGAGCCGGGACTGTAATCTTTAAATGCGATTTGCAGACCGTACATCGGACCGTAATCGAAAATGACATAATAAACGATGACCGGCAGCACCATCAAGTACAAAAGCTTATTGCGCCTTAAATCGCGGCCTATCGTTACCCATAAACTTTGCGCGGAACCGGCCGGTTTCGCGGGTGTCCTTGCGGCGGTTTTGGTTGTGTTCAAACGGCGATCCCTCCATCGCTTTGAAATGGATCAGGGAGATGAACGGATCATCTCCCTGAAATGTGGAGTCTCCCTGACAATCGTTTGTCAACGCATTATCGTTTGTTGTAGCGTTCCAGAGCGGCTTGTTGAATTTTTATCGCTTCCTGGATTCCCATGCCTTCGATCGTCTTGACATACTTATCGAAGTTATCGAGCGGCTCTGCCCCCATAATAAACTTGTTGAACATTTCGTCTTTGAACGTGTTCACGTCGTTCATGATCGAAGCGAACTTACTGCTCTCGCTCGCGGTCGGCGTAACTTGAGGAAGCTTCCTTTCGTTGGTCGGCTCCGACCAGATCCGGATCGAATCCTTCTGCTCGGGCAGAGCGGCATATTGCTCCATATATCGCTTGTCTTGCACGAAAGGACCGTTGAAGTTGGCGCGCACATGGCGGGCCATCGCATACGCCATGGACGTATCTTTCGGGTTCATGATGCTGTCCAAGTAAACCGGGTATCCGTTTTCCATTTTGTAAGAGGTGCCTTCAACGCCGAAATTAAACATCATCTTGCCTTCATCGCTATAGGCGTAGTCCAGCCATTTGGCCGTTGCTTCCGGATTGGTGTTGGATGTAGTAATCGCAGCGGCGATCCCGCCGGAGAAGTTGTACGACTTCGCGCTCCACATCTTTTTGTCGCCCTGTTTGACTACAGGGAACGGAGCGGCCACAAGCTTGAAGCCGGGTATTTTATTATTCACGAGCGAAGTATAATTCCCGATGCCGGAGCCTGTGCTCATAACGGTGGCGAACAGCTGATTTCCCGTCACCTTGGCGTCCTTGAGCTTGCTATCCGTAACGGCGAAGTCCGGATCGAGCAGTCCTTCCTTGTACCATCCGTTCATCAGCATGAGAAATTGCTTGTACTCCGGCTGTGTCGGTCCGAAGCTCACTTTTCCGTTCACTTGATAAAAATCGTAATTCACGCCGAACGATCCGAGAAACGGAATCGCTCCCCCCATATCGCCTTTGCCGATCAGAAGCGGAATTTCATCCGGTTTGCCGTTCCCGTTAAGGTCGCTCTTCTTGATCGCCGTCAGCACGGTATGCCAATCGTCAAGCGTTTCCGGCATTTTCATGTTCAGTTTATCAAGCCAGTCTTTACGGAGAGCGATCCCGTTGCTGACCAGCAAATAATCGTCGCCGCGCAGGAACGGGAATCCGTAAATACTGCCTTCGTCGGTGACGATCTGCTTTTTCCAATCCGGGTTCGAATCCAGTATTTTCTTTAAATTCGGCGCATTCTTAGCGATTATATCGTTGAGTTTAATGATCTTTCCGTCTTTGATCGCTTTCTCCGGACCGCCCGGATACCCCGTCCAGCCATATTCGATAACATCCGGCAGCTTGTTCCCGGTAATCATCAGATTGAATTGATCCTTCTCCTGCCCTACCGGC
Organism: Paenibacillus allorhizosphaerae; assembly: GCF_042659105.1. Taxonomy (NCBI): domain Bacteria; kingdom Bacillati; phylum Bacillota; class Bacilli; order Caryophanales; family Paenibacillaceae; genus Paenibacillus; species Paenibacillus allorhizosphaerae. The sequence continues at coordinate 153,927 of NZ_JBHSRV010000001.1, forward strand.
GGATGCTGGAACTGTACATTCGTTCCGGTTCGTTTCTGCAGCTCCTGATAAACCGTCATTTCCCCAAAGCTTTTCAGCGTAGCCGCAACATTACTGGCGAGGCCCACCCAATACGTAAGCGTTTGCAATTTCGGGGGCTCTCCGGTTTGCTGCTTATCTGTCGTCTGTTTCCCCGTACTCGAATTGCACCCTGTAATGATCGAGACCGACAGCAGCGCCGTCGTCCCTGCGGCTAACCATCGTTTCCGCTTTTCATGGTTCATACCCCTTTTTTCCTCCTTTAAATGAAACTCTGCTTAGCGAAATGCCCGGCTCCGGCGAAACGATTCAGAACGGCCGGAGCGAAGCTGCTTAGCTTGTTGGTGAAAGTGTGGCATATTAGAGGGAGCGCGGGTCGATTTCGCTACTTTCTATTTAACACAAGTTGTAGCGCGAGCGAAATAATTCGATTTTAACTTCATAAGCCGTGGTTAACTTTTGCCGTAATCCGTTTTTAAGATGGGCTATCCGAAATTAAGATATCACCTGACAGCCCGGGCGATGCCCTGATTTTTAAGATCAACCGTCTGGAAATCGCCGGTACGGATGTTTCACAAAAAGACCTCCCCCAGATCGATTCTGGAAGAGGTCCTTGAATAGCCGCGTCTGCACAAAGATTTCCCTTTCTACAGAAAATGGGTGCCCCCTTCAAATCGTCATTGCGGCGAATGATTTCAGTCGGCCACGAACCCGGTCTTCCCCCATCACCAGCATAATTTCATACAAATCCGGTGTATGGGTCCTGCCGGTCAAAGCGATTCTAAGGAGCATCGCGACATCCCCCACATGTCCTTTGTATCGGGATGGATTGTTCTTATAGCTCTTGGCATTACTCGCGAATCCGTGGTTCTCCGCTACCGTTCTCAGTTTGGCGAACCAGGCGTCTTTGTCATCGTCGACACAGAATACAGCTTCGTAGCGCTCGAGAATTAGATTGGCTTCTTCAGCATTCCAGGTTGCAAGCAGCGTTTCCCATGCAACGCGCATCACTCGGGCATAGCTATCGTCAAAAAAGTAATCGATCATCGATGGGACATCCGACCATTTTGCCAAATCTTTCCTTGGCTTATCCGAATTCCTGCCTATGTTGAAAATTTGCATGGAATAATCGGGATGCGTGATGAGTCGCACGTGCAGCTCGCGATCATATCGTTCAGCCCAATGGCAGGCCTGCCTGTAGACTTCCTGCGAAGAAAGTCCGGCAATCGTATTTTTCGCAATATCATTCAGCTTATTAAAATCGAATAAGGCCCCGCTCGCATTCATTTTGTTCATGTCGATCGTATAGCCGGTATACGACGCCGCTCGATTGCTCATTCTCCACTCTTCATAATTCGAATTGATGAGCGTCATGAAATATTCCGATATCGCCAGTCCCGGATACCCCTGCTCCCGGTAAAACCGTACCGCTGCATCCGGATCTTTACGCTTGCTGAATTTGCGTTTCGTGCTGCCTTCCATTTTCATAATCGGAGCCAAATGCCCATATTCCGGCGGAGTGAAACCAAGAACATCAAACAGCTGCAAGTGGATTGGGACGGACGCGATCCATTCATCTCCACGAATCACGTGAGTCGTACCCATCAGGCAATCGTCTACCGCATGGGCAAAATGATAAGTCGGAATGCCGTCGGATTTCATGATGACAACGTCCTGATCATTCTCAGGCAGTTCAATTTCGCCTTTAATGAGATCCCGATATGTGATTCTTCGATCAGCCGAACCCGGAGATTTTAACCGAATAACATATGGTTTTCCTTTGTCCAGCTCTTGCTTGATTTGCGGAAGCGTAAACGATCGGTGTACAGCCCATTTTCCGTAATAACCGGTCGTTGCGTTGACGGATCGTTGCGCTTCTCTGATGGTATGCAATTCATTCTCGTCGCAGAAACACGGATAAGCAAGGCCTTGTTTGAGCAAATGTTTAATGAATACGTTATAAATCGCAGTTCTGGAACTTTGATTGTACGGTCCGTAAGCGCCCGTTTCGGCACCTATGCCGATCATGCCTTCATCTATGCGAAGGCCAACATATTCCAAGGATCGCAAAATTTCTTCGACGCTGCCTGCTACTTCGCGTTTTTTGTCCGTATCTTCAATCCGTACATAAAATATGCCTTCAGACTGATGCGCCATTCTTTCCGAAATAAATGTCGCATACAACCCGCCAATCGTAAGTAACCCGGTAGGACTCGGAGCGAACCTTGTAACTTTTGCAGATGCGGTCCTCTTTCTTTGCGGGAACCTGCGAAAAATATCCTCGGGGGGAAGCTCTACTTCGGGAAATAGTAAGTTTGCAACAAATTCAGTATCGGTTCTCATCCTGCATCATCCTTTCGGGTATTATGAAACTCAAAAAGCCTCCCGTCCTCTTCACAAGGACGAAAGGCTCTGCTTCCGCGGTACCACCTGGTTTGGTTATTCAACCCACTTCATCACGTCAAACTTCTAACGCTGCTTCTGTAACGGGAAGACCCGCCGGGCGTACTCCTTCTTTCGGCCCGTTGCTCCAAGGCTTCTTTCATTAAGCTCGGATACCCATTTCCCAGCATCATGGGCTCTCTGTAATCCAAGTACTTAATTACTGTTCCTCTTCAACGCAGTATCCAATATTCAATAGTAAATTATTGAAACATTATCATATTGGAGAAACGGAGTCAAGGGGCTGATCCCTAATGATAAATCATCATTTTGGCGCCTCCCTCGTTTCCTCCTAATTCATCATATTTTATGAATACGAGATCGGCCACATGATAATTATGGAAACGCTACTCGCGGCTCAGAAGATCATGCCGTAGTCGCGCATCCTTTGCTTTAACTGGTTCACTTCCAACTCCAGTTGTTCCAGATTGGAACCGCTTGTATCGGGAACGGCAGGCAGTTTGCCTATGCTGCCGAAGGCCAGATAGCCCGGGGCGGCGAAAGCAACGGGACTCGAAGTCGCGGCTGCCGTCAAGTTCGCGTTCAACCGCAGCTGATTGCCCGAGATCCGCACGATCCGCCGAAGCTGATTGCCCTGCTCGATGCGGATCCACTGCTCCGGCTGCAGTTGGGATACGTCGTTCACAACAAGGTATGGCGTGCCGCTGGTACCCGTCCCAGTCACGCTGGTCAGCGTTCCAGCGCTCCCTGTCGACGTGACTTTGAAGCCGGCCGGGGTTTTGCCGGCATCGACGCTCAGTCCCGTGACGAGCACGATCTCGCCTTGTATATACGTACCGGAAGTCGGCGGGAACGTCGTGACGGTTTTGGCCGGCGGAGCGTCCATCTGGACCGACGGGCTTACGCTAAACCAGAGGCCGCCTTGCTTCGTGGTGATCAAGTTGTTTTTTACCGAAACGTTCGTGAATGTGCCGTCGAAATCGTTGACCCGGATCGAGAACAACCCCTTCGCCTCATCGTATGTATCGGAGATGTAATTACCGGAGATGTCCGCCCCGTTCACCGTTGACCGCAGCAGAATTCCCGCTCGGTACAGCTCTGAGGTTGCTGGATAATGGCCCGCATTGACGATCATGTTGCCGCTAATCTTGATATTCGTCGACACCCCTACCTTAGCGGTGCTGCCAACCCGTATTCCGGTCACCGGCGCATTGCGGATGAGGTTGTCGCTGATGACGACATTCGTATAATTACAATTCCGGTACAAGCTGATGCCGTATGCCCCTTCGTTTAATGACGAGCGGCGGGTGAACTCCTCTTCGAAAACGATCGTATTACCGGTAATCGTAATATTTTCGTGGGGGCCTACGTCTTCCGAGCTGCCAGCGGTCGAGATGCCGGTCGTAAGCGTACGCAGGTGCACGGTATTGATCAGATGGATCGTATTGTTCGAGATCACAACATTTTTAATTCCATGCTGCAGTCGGGGACCGAACTGGATGCCTTGGTTTGCGTTGCTGATCGTATTGTTCGTGACCGTCATATCGCAATGCTCGCCGCTGGATTCGCTCGATTGCAGATTGATGCCTGTATAATAGCCGTCGCTGATATTATTGGAGATGACGCTTGTGCCTGCATGCGTTTCAATCGCGCCTCTCGCCTTTTGACTCGGGTCGGAATAAAACAGGCAATTCGATACGGTGTGGCTTCGCCCGTTCAGGTAGATAGCCGAGTTGTCGTAATCGGGATCGCCTTTTGCCCGGACAAAATTAAAGCGGCAGTTTGTGATGATGGCGTTCTTTGCTGTAATTTTGTTTAGTGTGATGGTGTTTTTGCCGCAGGTGGGGTCGAACGTAACGTTATCGATGACGATGTTCTCATAATTGTACAGGGCGATTGCGAACTGCCAATAATACGAGTCCGTCCTCGAGGAATCGATGTTGCAAGTCAGATTGTTTTGCGGGTTCTGGTCGACGCGCAAATGGGAGATGCGGACGTCGCGGAGAGGCGTCGAGGAGTTGGCGCCGAAGATCATGCCGTAGTCTCCGGCGTTGTCTTTCACTTTGATCACAGTGCTGGTGCCTTCTCCCAGCAAATTGACGTTGTTGCGCAAAAAGAGCCGGTTCTGACCGGAAGGCGATACGATGTACGTCCCATTCGGAATGAATACGGTTCCGCCGCCTCTGGCCGAAGCGGCATCAAGGGTCCGCTGGATTGCGGCCATATCGTCCGTAACGCCGTCGCCCTTCGCGCCGAACCACTTCACATTCAGGTATGGCGTCTCCAACAGACGCTTAAACCGCGCTCCACCCGTCGAAACGACAATGAGGCCGATATTATCGGTCGAGGTTGTATCTGCCGGATCGTAGACGTAGTGACCTTCTTGCCCTGCGTTCGTCACCAAATAGGCACTGTCTGCATTCAGATCGGTCAACGCCCGTAGTTCCTCGATCGTCGTGGAGACGACGCAGGCGAGGTCCGCGACATTCAACGGCTTTTTTTTCCCGTCCTTGCCGTATACCGAATCCGTCACGGATGTATCGTCCTTGCCGTTTGTAACGTTCACCATCGTGCCGAACATAACCGCCGCCGCCCCGGCAGCCCCCATCGACTTCAGCAGCTTCCTCCGGCTTATCATCCCGTTGCCCATCTGTTCACTCATTACCTGCCCTCCTCGATTATGATTCGTAAGCGGGCTGCTGTAATTGGCGAGAAGCGTATCCATTCCGCTTTCTTACCGCTATCATATCGTGGAGCACAGGAGAAAGCTTTGTAGAATTCATCGCTCTTTTTGCATTGATCTTTGCACATTGATTCGGTAATTTTGCACAGTCGGACCGGCAGCCCGCTACTCATTATTTAATAACCTCTTGAATCGGTTCGTTTATTAGAAAGATAAGAATCGTCAATAAAGGATCGATTATACACTTGATTAATATTTAATCATATTAATCATAATTTCTTCAGGATCAGCAATTTCAAAAGCTTTGCTGGCGCCATCGATATCGACAATCATCTGGCTTTACTCCTCAAGTCATTCGCTTACTCCGGACGAATAACTATAGGTAACTCCATCGAAATGTATACCTATGGTCACAATGCCAATCGTGTCCGGAAAGGCGCCGAACGATCAATTCATAGATATTTCTTGAGTTTTTAATAAATATCCCGTCTTTGTCACTTTCATATAGTCATTCCATGGAATGACGCCTGTTCGTATGGCCCACTTCTCATATTGGTCTGCAAGCTCCCGAACCATTTCGGGGTATTGTTCGGCAAGATCGTTTAACTCTACTCGGTCTTCTTCTATATTGTATAACTCCCACTTTTCATCATGCGGCCCTCTATTGCCCCGAAAGCCCCAAGACGCCGTAAATTGCCAGTCCATCCTGCAGCGCGAAAGTAATTTCCATTTGCCTTGGCGAACAGCTCGATTTCCTTCATGCTCCCAGAAAACACACTCGTACCCTTCTCGCTGGTTCCCTTCAAATATCGGCAGCAAGCTTTTTCCTTCGAGCGGAATAATCTTGTTGCCCATGTACGTTTCAGGATATTGAATTCCTGCCGCGTCAAGGCATGTTGCCATGATATCCATCAAATGTCCGACTTGATGCGTAATTGTGCCGTTTGATTTTATTTTCTCAGGCCATCTGGCAATAAACGGTGTAGAAATGCCGCCTTCGTTAACCATGTGCTTGTAAAGACGGAATGGGGTTGTGCTTACATTAGCCCACGGGAGATGATACGCTACGAACGAATCCGCAGCACCGGGAGGCTTATCGCTTTTTAACCCGATGCCTTCCGCGCAGGCTCCGTTATCGGATAAGAACATTACCAGCGTATGTTCCTCTATTTGCAGCTCCTTAAGCTTTGACATAACTTTTCCAACACCTTGGTCCATGCGGTGAATCATAGCTGCATATACGGCCATCTTAAGATCCCAAGCCTCTTTATCCTCAACATCCTCCCAGGCCGGTGCACCGCAGTCGCGCTCCGTTAACGGGCTGCTTTTTTCATCCAGAATGCCCTCTTGTAACAACCGCCGATATCTTTCTTTCCGAAGTTTATCCCAGCCCTTCATGTAGGTGCCCACATATTTCTCAATATCCTCTTCAGGAGCCTGCAACGGCCAATGCGGAGCCGTATAAGCTAGATACAGGAAGAAGGGCTTCTCCTGATTCCCATATTCTTCGATATATTCGACTGCGCTGTCGCTGAACCAATCCGTTGTATAAAAGTTATCATCGGGGGGCCTGAAACGGAACGTTACGCCGGATTAACGCTTTGTCGGGCTCAGGCTTGAAATAGTTGCTGGCACCATCCAACAAACCCGTATAGTTCGCAAAGCCTCTCTCAAAGGGTCTTTGTGACGGTTTCTTGCCTAGATGCCACTTCCCTACCATTAAGGAATGATACTGGTCCCCCAAGGCTTCAGCTATGGTTACACATTGTTTATGCAAGGTTCCCGAATATGCCGGATTGCCGATGTCCTCTTCCATAAATCCTAAACCCGCTTGATGAGGATACAGTCCGGTCATGATTGACGCTCTAGTAGGGCAGCATCTGGGCGTGTTATAAAATTGTGAAAAGCGGATCCCTTCATTGGCAAGTTTGTCTAAGTTAGGCGTATGAATTTCCGAGCCATAGGACCCAATGTCGGAAAATCCCATATCATCTACAAGAATTAATATGATATTGGGTTGTTTGCTCATAATAATCACCTCAATGAGTTATGTTGATTTCAATATTACCTACCGACTAATTGTCTGTATTGCCCCGGTGTCACGCCCTCCAGGGACTTAAACTTACGAACAAAGCTTGGGATGTTCAGGTAACCGACATCGGTCACAATATCCTGAATCAGCTTATCGGTATGCTGCAGCTGCAGCTTAACCTCCTTGATGCGAAGTCCTGTCAAGTACTCGACAAAGTTAACGCCGGTTTCTTCCTTGACAAATCGGCTCAAGTACGAAACCGAAAGGTTGAACCTATCGGCGATTTGTTCCAGAGAAACATCGCTGTCCTTATAATGATCGTTGATGTACGTTATAATGCCGTTTTTCAGGTCCGACTTCTTCTTAGCCTGATAGTGGCTTACCTGCATACAGAAGTAAACCACAAAGGTTTCCATACTGGTTTGAAACTCCTCCAGGGAGTTGAAACGCAGCAGCCCCTTCATATCGAAAGCGAGATTTTGCAGGTTCATCTGGTTGATCAACTTCAATATTTGATTGACGATATCGAAGCACAAGCATCTAATCATAAGGTATGAAGCTGTCCCCCTAGTAATTTGCCCGATCAACACCTTCAGCGTCTCAAGAGCGACCGTTTCGTCGCCTTGCTTCAAACTTTGCATAAGCAACACCTGTTCCTTAATTGGAAACCAATGAACCTGCTGCAGCTGGGCATCGATATCGTCGAAAAAATGAACCGAACTCTTTGCGTTAACCTGATTGTCGAGCAGCACCGCCGAAGCTTCCAAATAAGAAGCAGCGACATGCTCCAGGGACCGATAAATTTTGCCGATGCCGATCGTCGTCTGCATGCCTAAGTTGTCCTTCGCAAGCCGGACCAACTCTTCGGCAATAACCGTCTGTCTGCTTCTCCCATCTTCAGGATATTTATGAAGTACGGCAATAACCGCGATGTAATGCTCGCCGACGATTTCGACTCCGTAGCAGCGGTCGTGAGCGAAGTATATATTTTCAATTAACGCTATCAAATGACCAAGGTCATAACCTCCTGCTTGACTTGCATGTACCGATAGTGCCATGCAGTAGTAAGCGTCTCCGTTCAACATCAGATTGGAACATTTGATCAAATAGTCGCGTTCGCTAAGCTCAATCGATTTTCCTTTTAGCAGCGTCAACAGACATTGATCCTTGATAAACGGTCTCTGAGCATTCATTTGAACGAGCATTTCTTGATTTTTCCGAATCGCGCTTTCAAAAGTGAAACGAATCATGTCGAGCTCGTTGTTCCCTTCGAGGTAGTGCTCCTCACTTTTGAAATAAGCTGACAGCGCTTTTATAGGCCGGTAATTTCTCTTAGATAAGACAAGTGCTGCGATAAATCCGATCATAATAAGAATGAACATAATACCGATAATAAACGTTCTCATGGTATTGACCCGCTTATAGAAAAATGATCCCGGCATCGCAACAATATAGCTCCATTCCGTTTCCTCTGAAACCATGCGAGTCACCGTCAGGCTCGTATTGCCTGCCTTCATGTTCGATACTCCCGTTCCTTTGATCAATCTTAGCTGCTCTTCCAGCATCGCTGCGTCCGGATAATCGATATTGCTGTGCAGGGAAACCAAGGAACTGTAATATTGATCGTATATGAAAATGGTTGCTTCCAGGTTGCCGAATATGTTCTGAAATTTGTTCATGAATTCCGATTCTTTGATCGTAAATAGCACCGTGCCTTGAGGAATCGTCTTAAGCAACGGTACGGGGAACATAAAGGCAAGGACGTTGCCGGTCTTGGAAAGCGAGGATTCCTTCTCCAGGATCCGTTTTGTTGTGGGAGCGCTTACGGAATTCAACTCTTTGAAAAAGCTTGCTTGGGTCCAATCGTAATCCTTCTTGATTCCCGTCTCAAATAGGGAGTACTCGTACGCTCCGGCTGTCATATACACCGTCGTGTCTCCACGTTGATAATATATGATTTCGTCGATGAACGGATAGTGCTCCTTATATGCTTCCAACTGCGGGACAATCATGCTCAGTCTCGCTTTGTTGTCCTCCGCCGAGCCGGCGTTATTCGTGTCGAGTTCGCTAGATAGATGATAAACAATCTCTCTTAACGACTTTAGCTCCAGATCGATTTGATTACGGACCTGGGTCAGCTTGGTCAAATTCGCTTCCGATACTTCACTTTGGTAATTGACCACGTTTAGGTAATAAATGATGCCTCCCAATACGAGCAAAGGCGTTGCGAAAATGATGACATAGGAGACGAACAGCTTGTAAAACATACTCTTTCTTCGGTTTACCAAGAGTCATGCCCCCTTTTGTAGCCATCTCTCCTTGTGCCGTCAGCGAGCTCAAATGATCCGCCGATTACTTCTTAGATGTGTACCGGGTGTACGCGGTCTGGGTAATGGTTATGGCTTCTTCGATGCCGAGCTTCTTCAGCTGGTTAACGTATTCGTCGAATTTGCTGATCGGCTCCGCACCCAAAATAAATTTCAGTACCATCTCGTCGCTGTAGGTGTTCACTTCATTCATAATTTTGGCCCGCCTATCGGTTTCCTCGCTGGTCATACGTATTGGCGGAAGACGCAATGCGCTGTCTACGTCTTTGTCATCCGACCATTTCTGGCGTACTTCGGCAGAAGCGGGGCTCTTGGCCAGATTCGGATTCGCCTCGACGTCCGTATACATCAGCTTCGGCGCGAAGTGTACTCTAAGTATATAATTCGCATTATCCGTGCCGTATTTCGGGTGGTTTAAGATGTAATCGGTGTATTTGGGAACGCCGTTTACCATATTGTACGTTTTCCCTTCGATCCCATAGTTATACAGCATGGCGCCTTCCTTCGAATAGGCGTAATTGAGCCAACGAACCGCTTCGGCTTTATATTTGGAGGCAGTCGATATGACCGTTTCCTGACCTTGACCGGGGACCGGCCAATCCGCAGGCTGGTAGTGGACTTTGTCGCCTGCCTTCAATCTTGGGTAAGGAGCGGGAACGTTGCTTTGTTTTAATTGAATCCCCCTGTTGAACGTGGCAACGACGGCGTCAACAAGCATGGCTGCCTTCCCGCTGTCAAACAATGCTTGTGCCTGCTGACTTTTTAGACCGGCAAAGTCTTTATTGATATAGCCATCCTTGAACCATTTGTTCATCAGCGTCAAATATTCCTTGAATTGAGGCTGAATTTGACCGAAAGCTACGTTCTTGCCATCCTTCAGGTAGAAGCCGTCCAGAATGCCGTAAGGACCTATGAATTGCTCCTCCATACCGTTATCCCTTAGAATGTATGGCGCGATACCTTTGGCCTCTTTTATCGCTTTGAACATTTTTTCGTAATCCGCAATCGTTATTGGGATGTCCATGTTCACGGACTTGAGCAGCTCTTCCTTCAGCATGATTCGTCTAAACGGGGCATCCTGCTTTGGCTTGATCATATAGAAAGCCGGAAATTTCCCCGCGTCGTTCGTTGTTTCCCGTTTCGTTTCGGCATCCGAAGTGACCAGCTTGTAATAGTCGGGAGCATATTTCTCCATGTAAGGCGTCAAATCGACGAACACACCGTCTCTGACCCCTTTATCTTCCCCGCCGATGTAGCGTCCGGCACCCGTGATGATGTCCGGAAAATCTCCTGAAGCAATCATAAGATTGAACGCCTCTTTTTCTTGACCCTGTGGCGGATGAATAAATTCGATCTTGATGCCGGTGCGCTTCTCCAACTCTTGGTATACCTCGTTTTGCGAGTAGCTGCTTATGAATTGGCTAGCGGGTGCTTGTAACGGCGTCCATACTTTCAAGGTAATCGGCGTTTTTACGATCGGCAATCCGGTTTCATTCATGTTGGCGCTTGGTGCTTCAATCGCGTTGTTCGGCGGTTTATCCTCATTGTTGCACGCTACGAGGCTTGTTGCCAGCAGCATAACAGACATGCTGATCGCTGCCGTAGTTCTCGTCCATGTCCTCACCATTTGCAGTAATCCCCTCTCATATGTGATATAAAGCAAGCATTACCCCAAGTAATTCAGCGATTACCCTTTGATCGAGCCGAGCATGACGCCTTTCATGAAATACTTTTGACAGAACGGATATATGAACAATATGGGAACGGTTGCTACCATAATGGTGCAGTATTTAATGATGGTGTAGACGAGCGCCTTATCGTCCTCCATCACGGCAGCACTCTCCAGTGAGTTGCCGCTCGCCGAGTTGGCGATCAATATTTCCCGCAGCAGCAGCTGCAGCGGATATAAGCTCCGGTCCCGCAAATAAATCATCGCGTTAAACCAAGCATTCCAATGGCCGACTGCATAGAAGAGCACCATCACCGCAACGGTCGCTTTTGTGACCGGCAAAATGACCCGGAATAAAATCGTAAAGTCGTTCGCCCCGTCGATTTTCGCCGACTCCTCCAAACTATCGGGCACCGCGCTGAAGGCTGTCTTCATAACGATCATATTCCAAGTCGCGATCAAGCCCGGTATAATAAGGGCCAGCCTCGAGTCGTAGAGCCCGATATTTTTGACGAGCAGGAAATTCGGGATCAGCCCTCCACCGAAATACATGGTGAACACAACCATAATCATCAGCGGCTTTTTGAGCATTAAATTTTTGCGGGACAGTACATAAGCTCCCATCGCGGTCAATAGCACATTGAAGATCGTGCCAACCGTAACGTAAAAAATGGTATTCATGTAGCCGATCAGGATATTTGGGTTTTTGACAACGATTTCATAAGCGACCAGCGAAAAGCCCAGCGGCTTAAACAAGATTCCCGAATGCATCGCAAATTTCGCCGGATCGCTGAACGAGGCAAACAGTACGTGCAGCATCGGGTACAAACAAATCAATCCGAATATCAAAAGAAGCAAATGATTGAACGAATCAAATATGACTTCGCCGAACGATCTTCTGGTTATCATGAGGATACCTCCCTCGTCAGTTCTACCACAGACTCTCCTTAGCGAACTTGCGGCTAATGGAATTGGCCGCAACCAAGATGATGAAATTGATCGACGAATTAAACAGTCCCACTGCCGCGCCGAAGCTGTAATTGGCCTCTTGTAGGCCGCGCCGGTATACATAGGATGAAATCACATCGGCGGTTTCGTAGGTAAGCGGATTATAGAGGAGGATGACCTTTTCGAAGCCCTCGCTCATGATGTGGCCAAGCCTCATGATAAGCAAGATGACGATGGTCGGAATTAATGACGGAACCGTAATATGAAGCAGCTTATTGAACCTGCCTGCTCCATCAATGGAAGCCGCTTCGTACAAGCTCGGGTCGACCGCCGAAAGCGTTGCCAAATAAATAATGCTGCCCCAACCTACTTCCTGCCATATGCCGCTTGAAATATATAACAGCCGGTAAAGATCCTTCTGCATGAGCAAATTCGAGCGTTCACCGCCAAACAAGTGAATGATGTCGTTAATAACCCCGGTGCTGGCGGTGAAATCGACGAGCATCCCGCAAATGACAACAAGAGATATAAAATGCGGCATATAGCTGACCGTCTGGATCGAGCGCTTGAAGGAATGGCTGCGGATTTCGTTGATTAAGAGCGCGAGCAGGATAGGCGCGGGGAAACCGAATAGGATTTGGTATACGTTGATCAACAGCGTGTTTTTGATCACCCGGAACGCATAGGGGCTGGTCAGGAAATCGTTGAAGTGCTTGAGCCCAACCCAAGGGCTCCCGAACATCCCCTTAAACGCATTGAAGTCTTGAAAGGCAATGATCACGCCACCCATCGGTACATAGTGAAAGATGATGTAAAAGGCGATGACGGGAAACGCCATCATGTACACGTATTTATTCATCCGTAAATCCTTGCGAAGTCTGCTTGCATAACTCGCTTTGTTTGCGGTGGCTCTTGCCGCGGCCAGCTTCATGGGATCGCCTCCATTGTGTCACTCGTTCTTGCGTTAGGCTTATTGTAGGATCGACTTCCCTTTTTATCAATTTGCTATTTTTTATCGATATGCCTTTCTTGCACAATGCCTGAGCCTGGGCGAAATACATGGATGTATGCGGTAATAAACCGGAGAATGACAAAGGAGCCTGCGGAAGCATGCTCCTTATCAATGTGAAAGCAGTTTGTGGACTAAATGCGGTATAAACGAACGGATTAAATCGACTTTGGAGCGATTTTTCCCGCAACGATGCTGCGGATTTGCTCTAGCGGCACCTTCGGAGTCCGGTCGTACGTAACCAGACCGTTAATTTCCTGCTCAACATCGGTCAGCTGAGTATAACAAAAGCCTTGAATGACCGGTGACGTGAGCATAGGATCGACTACCGCCTTCAGCTTCGCCAGAAAGTCCTCATCATTCTCGGCGCCGGAATACCCCCAGCCTTCCCACTCGCTCTTTTTGAATGAAATGCCGCCGAATTCGCTGACCAGGATCGGCTGTCCCTCGTATTGCATGCCAGCTGCGAAGCTCAGCTTTGTATGCGGCTTAAGCGAATGAATCGAGCTCTCGGCCGTACGATAACGTTCCTCCAGTACTTCCTGCGATGCCTCGTAATCGTGAATCGTCAACAAATCGGTACGCATATGCTCCCAGCCGTCGTTGGAAACGACGAGACGGGATTTGTCCAGCGAACGGGTCAGATGGTACATGGCGAGCGCATGCTGCTGCTGGTATTCGTTTTCTTTAATGTCCCAGACACCCCAGCTCTCGTTCAGCGGAACCCAGGCGACGATACAGGGATGGTTGTAGTCCCGGTCGATCGATTCCTGCCATTCTTTCGTGAAACGCCGCACATACTCGAATGAATACTGATAAGCGTTCGCCGCTTCGCTCCAGACCAGCAAGCCGAGCTTGTCGCACCAGTAATGGTAACGCGGATCTTCCAGCTTCTGATGCTTACGGGCTCCGTTGAAGCCCATCTCCTTCATCAGCTCAACGTCTTTTTTGATCGCATCATCCGAAGGTGGCGTCAAGTTGCCGTCCGGGAAATAGCCTTGATCCAGCACCAGACGCATATAATAAAACCGGTTGTTCAGCATCAGCCTGCCGTTTTCTACGGAAATTTTACGCATGCCGAAATAACTGGTCACTTCATCGACGATTTGACCGTTCTTCGTCAAGGTGAACTTGACATCATATAGATTGGGGGTTTCCGGCGACCACAGGTGGCAGCGGCGAAATCCGTTGTAATGCTGCAGCAGGACGGTCCGCACTTCCTCCTGAGCCTTGAGTCCGTATACATCTTCCGTAACTGGCGTCCCTTTGAACGAGACCTCCACCTTCAGCGCAAGGCTGTCGTCCTTGCTAAGCCCATTCACGCAAGCGTGGATTTCTAGTTCACCCTTGTCGATATTCGGAGTCATTCTTACCTTAGCCAGATGCGTTTCTTCGACCGCCTCCATCCAGACGGACTGCCAAATTCCGGTCGTACGAGTATAAAAAATGCCTCGGGATTTCGGCTGCCAGAATTGCTTGCCTCTGGGCAGCGACAGGTTCAGGCTGAAATCCTCCGCTCTGACGACAAGTACATTGTCGCCTTCCGACTGCAGCGCTTCCGTAATGTCGGCAGAAAAGGGAGTATGCCCGCCCTCATGCGTCGCTACAAGCTCACCGTTCACCCAAACGCTCGCCAAATAATCGACGGCACCGAAATGAAGAAGAACGCGCTTGCCTGACCAATCTTCCGGTACATCGAACGCTCTGCGGTACCACACCGTATCGTGGAAACCGGGTTCGCCGATGCCGCTCAGTTTGCTTTCGAACGTGAAGGGTACTTGAATTTGACCGGATAATGCCGTTCCTCCAAGGTGCCACTTCTCCTTGCGGCCTGCCCGGCTGTCGTCGAAGGCGAATTCCCATGCGCCGTTAAGGCTGACCCAGCTCCCCCGTACGAATTGCGGTCTTGGATAATCGTTTCTTGGTAAGTTCGTCATGTCTTCATTTCCTTTCGTTGTTCAGATGCTTTCAAACGGTGTGTTCCGCCACCCAGCCGCTTTCACTTACTTTGTTTTGGTAATACGCATCGTCAATATGTAAGCCAAAGCCTGGAGTTGGGGGCACGGAAACTTTACCATCCTTAATGAGATAGCCTGAAGTATCGATGCCTGGGATTTGTGCCTCATCCCACTCGACGTACATAAACCCTTCGATAGCCGGATACACTTGAGCGGAAGCATAGTTACCGTAAAAACCGCCGTAATTGTGCGGCGCTGCTTTCACCCCGGATTTAGCAAGTCTTTTTCCCAACTTCAGCCAATTCACAATGCCGTAGTCCTTCAAATCATATTGGATCGCATCGATCAAGCCCTGCTCGGCCCATTCCACTATCGGTTTGGCAGCCAACCCCTCACCGTCTGTGATTAGCACATTCAGCCTCTCCGCGGCCAACCATTCTTTCAGATTGCGGTAAAGCCTGTCATCTTCATGGAAGGCCTCTTCAATCCACAACAGGTTGGACTGGGCCGTTTCTTTCAGCACATGCTTGGTCAGGTTCAGATTGTACCCGTTGTTCGCATCTATGGAAATGTTACATTGTGGGCCGACGACTTCTCGGATCCCGTTGACGATAGCGATATCCCGTTTGGTGCCTTCCCATAAATCCATATGCATGGCGCCACGGCCTACCTTTATTTTGAAACCGCGGAATCCTTCATTATATCCTTGCATGGCTTCTTCCTGCAGAAGTGCAACTGCATCCGCATCCGAGCTCAGGTGCAAATCGTCAAAATACAAGGAAGTATCGTAGCAAGGAACTTCCAACGGAGATGTGCACTTTTTACCACTCAATAGTTCATACACCGGAATTTCTCTTACTTTGGCAAGCCAATCGAACAACGGGAATTGAATGCTTAGGAACCGGTCGCGTATCCACTGCTCCTCACAAAAAATTTCGCTTACTGAAGCCCCGATCATAGCATCGGCATCCGCTCGGGTGACGCGAGACCAACTATAGCCCGTCATGCCACCCATGGTTATACGGACCAAAGGAAAGCTGACATTTTTTCCGTGTTCGCCAAGTCTCGCATTGCAGCCAGCCCGCCTCCTGCGTTCTCCCTTCATCATCACTTGCTCGATTTTCTCAATACGCCAATTTTCGTTTAAGTCCGTAAAGTGATTCACTTTTCCTAGACTCCTCTCAGCGAAGCATAGCTTTATTCATTGCTTTTATCGTACATAGGTAAGCCATCATGCTGATCGTAACTTATTAATTATTAACTGAGCTATCGTTACTTGGGTTAAGCGTGGCGGTTCTCAAAATGATCCGGTTCTCGGTCCAGTGATCTCGGTACCAGCTGCAGCTTTCAAATGTATCCCCGATTTCGTTCATTTTCTTTTCCAGCATCGTTCTAAATCGGCGCACGACCGGTTCAAAGTTCGGATGCTCCGCCAAATTCGTCATTTGGAACGGATCCGCCGTATTGTCGAACAACAGTTCCTTCCGGTCTGCCCGGTAAACGGCATAAGTGAACTGCTTGTTTCGGAGTGCCCTCCACTCATGACCGTCCGACCAAGCCGCCGTCGCCCCGGTGCCTTGCAAGAATGCCGCCTCCGGCTCCTCCCCCTTCTCCCCGAACGCGAACGGACTTAAATCCATTCCCTCGACTTCTGCCGGAATCGGCAGCTTCAACATAGAAAGCAGCGTCGGCATGATGTCGCAGGTGTTCAGGCATACGTCCGACTCGACGCCCTGCGGGACGCTTCCCGGCCAGCGGAGTAAGAAAGGAACGCGAACTGCTTCCTCGTAAAAAATATTTTTCCCTCGTCTGCCATGGGCTCCGAACAGCTCTCCATGATCGGAGGTAAAGATGAAGATTGTGTTATCGCTTAGCCCCAGCTCGTCAACCGCCTGCATTAATCTGCCCACATTCCAATCCAGATTGGCCGTCATAGCGTAATACACCTTAAGCCAGTCGGTAATCTGCGCCCTACCCTCAGGACGGATCTTCGCCCAATTGTCTGCATACTGGTCGTTATGTTCCAGGTAATTCGGCGGAAGCGAAAACTCGACATCTTTAAACTTTTCGTAATATTCCGGTGGAACGTTGTCTACATCCCACGGATCATGCGGCGTGCCCAGCGATAAAAACATAGCGAAAGGCTTTTGCTCGGCCGCCTTTTTCTTGAGCTGCTCGATGGCCAAGCTAGTCTGCCCGTCGGGTTCATAACCTTCCATCGGAATCTTGTCCGCCGTATCGGTGTGGTAGTACATATTATAGTATTCATGGTGAAAATTATATGCCGCCCAGAAGCCGTCAAAGCCAAGACGGTGCTCCCCAGGAGGCACGAAAGAATTTCGCGGCTCGTAATGATTGCCGAGCTCATTGGCCCACAAATGCCATTTGCCGATGTAGGCCGTATCATAGCCCTGTTCATGAAGGACATGGGCGAAGCTGCGATGGCTCGGGTTCATGCGGATTTCGTTGATGACCATGCCCGTGCTCGTCGTATACTTGCCGGTAAATAGGGAGGCCCGGTATGGGGCGCAAACCGGATGACCCGAAACGGCGTTCGAAAAACTCAGGCTTTCCGTCGCCAGTCTGTCAATATTAGGCGTTAATGCCTTGCTGTCGCCAGCGAAACCGCAGGATGACAGGCGCAGTTGATCGGCAAATACATATACCAAATTGGGTCTCATTTCGAATCACTCCTGTTGATGAAGTTTCCGCACTTTATTCCTTCATTGGAACGAATACGTCCGGCTATAATTTCATCTTAATCCGCTCGGTCACCTTTAAGAATAGAAGAAAAGGAAAAATTGGTGTGTAAAAGGGACATACCCGTTGGATTTAGGGATGATTCAGCAGCTTATGTTCAACCAACCGTCCGAGAAACGGACTTGACGCACGCAACTCGTTCAGCAAAGTTTCGCGCATTTGCTGCAGCTCCGCCGCGCGAGTCGGATCGAATGCGATGTTTACGTTCTCGAACGGATCGGTATCGAGGTCGTATAACTCCTCGATATCTTTATATCGGAATACATATTTATGACGGTGATTCCGTACAGAAATGTTAAAACTGTCCGTCTCCGGATTCAACTGATCAGGAGTCATAGTTTCTCCGCCAACCCCCGCGCTTTCGTCGCCGCCTAACTTAAAAGTTTCCGCTAAGATGAATTCGCGGTGTTCCGAGGATGTGCCCTGGAGCACATCTGCGAAGGAACGGCCGTCGATCGGCTGCTTGATGGGAACACCGTTTAATTCCGCTAAAGTCGGAACAACGTCGATTAGAGACACGAGAGCATTGCTAGTCCTTTGGGCCGATTCTCCGGCGTTTGCAATAATGAGAGGTACGCGCAGCGCTTCCTCATAGTGAAGCGGGAACCCTTTCTTCACCAAGCCGTGCGCTCCCATCATATCTCCATGATCAGAGAGAAAGACGATGACGGTATCCTCGTAAAGCCCGTTTTGTTTCAAATAACGGACGATTTCGCCGACCTGATGATCGATCAATGCGACGAGACCCAGATAATGGGCAATAAATCGTCTCCATTCCTTCTCGTCCAGCCCTTTCATTTCCTTGTAAAACTTGGATTGAAGCACTTCCTGGGGCTTATGAACAAGACCGGCCAAGAAATTTTCTGGCAATTGAATGTCCTCCGGCTTGATCAGCCGATCGTAAGGGGCCGGCACGATTAAAGGAAAGTGAGGTGCATTGTACGAACAAACAGCGAAAAACGGTGTATGCTCCGGCCTGCGGTCCAGCGCTTCGAGAAACTTTCCGGTTTGCCACGTCTCCAAAAAATGCTCAAGTCTAACTTCCGAAGTGCCGCAGGGTGCCTTATCCTTCTCTCTCAGCTTGCGTATATCTTCGTGCGTCAAGTTTTCGATATGCGTCGGATGCAGATCATAGCCTTGAGCGGCTGCATACTCCCGATATTCTTCGATAAAACGTCCGCGGTCTCTCCCATCGATAACAGCCGGGATTGCCGATATATCGTCATAATGCTGTCTGGCCGGCGTAGTGCCCGGCACATGCCATTTTCCCGTATAAATCAAGTGGTATCCTGCGTGCTTGAAGTTTTTTACCAGCCCTTCGTCGCGCAGATCCTCGCGGATGCTGCGCCAATTGCCCGTCACATGGTGAGCATGCGGCATCAAGCCGCTCCACAGGCTGGCCCTGGCGGGACAGCACAACGGATATGCCGTATAGCAGCGATCCATAGAAATCCCTTCGCCAGCGAGGGCGTCGATATTTGGCGTAACGGATGCCGGGTTGGCGTGGCAGCCCAACGTATCCCAGCTTTGTTCGTCGCTCATGATGATGACCACGTTTTTTCGTTTCACAGGCGCAAGCCCCTTTCTAACGTTCATGCTCTATCTTATTAAAACCAAATATGGAACACCGGTGTGCAATTGGGACATTTCGTTCGAATCGAAAAGAATTTTTCAATGTTCCGGTTTCACAGCTTCTTTCTTCTTTTGTTCGTAATTCAGATTGACGGTACGGTTCATCGGAAGGCGGTCCTCTTTCGCAATCGACCACATGAGCAGCTTCCGCTCCAGTTCGTTTCGAATCCGATCTTGAGCAGGGTTGCCGAACAAGTTCGTTAGCTCGTCCGGATCGTTGTTCAAATCGTACAACTCGCCTTCCCCGCTTGCATATACATTCAGCTTCCAGTCATGGGTACGAATGCTTTTCCCTTTGCCCATCCATGCGTCACGGTAGGCGCACCATACAAAGTAACGCTCGTCGAACGGGTGCTCCGGCCGGACGGTAATATCCGATAGCTTGATCGGCTCCCCCTCTTCACCGCTTTCGATCACGACATACTCTCTCGGAGCGTACGGCTTTCCCTGAAGAAACGGCGCCAGACTACGGCCTTGGCAGCCGTACGGTACGGGCACGCCGGCCAAGTCGAGGATCGTTGGCATAACGTCGATCAGCTCGACCATATGATCGGTTCGTTTCGGTCCGTTGTACCCCGGCGCATATACGATAAACGGCACATGGGTGAACGAATCGTAGAACGCGTTATGCTTCTGAATGAGTCCATGCGCCCCCATGGAATCCCCGTGATCGGAAGTGAATACGATAACCGTATTTTCCATCAGTCCAAGTGATTCCATCTTCGCAAAAATTTTCGCGAGTGTGTCGTCAATAAATCTGATCATTCCGTAGTGAATGGCACGCACCTTGCGGATCAGGTCGTCATCGGCGCAATCCATCGCATCCATGATGTGCATTACCTTCTGTCGCTCCGGCTTACCGTCGAGATTGTCCTTGGGAGGCAGCGGCACGTCGGCCGGGTTAATCAGGCTGGCATACGGCTCCGGAACTTGGTACGGCGTATGCGGATCCGGGAACGAGAGCCAGGTTAAAAAGGGCTTCTCCGGGTCCCTCACTTCCTCCAAATAATCGATCATCGATTGTCCGATAAGGTACGTACCGCATTTCTCGGGCCGGGCCGGGTTCGTTCCATGCCCCAAAGGGCTCGACCAGCAGTTACGCTGCGCCCATTCGTGAGCGGCTTTCACCTCCGGATCGTTCCGGTATCCGTCGACCATATGGCCATGCTCGGCCAGTCGGACATGGTCGAACACCTCTCGCAGCAGACTTGATTTTTCCGCTACAGCTCCCGGATAATACGATTTTGTCGCATCATTCATAAAGGCGTGATTTTTTCCGATGATCGCGGTCTGGTACCCGTGTTCCTTCAACACCTGTGGAAGCGTCGTCTCGTTCGGGTTGATCAGCATATGATTGGCGTGCACCCCGATCGTCGAAGCGTACCGGCCGGTAAACATGGAAGAACGCGACGGCGAGCAAGCCGGATAATTACAAAACGCAAGATCAAAGACGACCCCTTGTTCGGCCAGACGTTCCAGTGCAGGGGTTTTCAGCACCGGATTGCCATACAAGCTCAGCGTTTCCGCTGTTTGCTGATCCGTTTCGATCAATACAATGTTAGGTTTTGAACTGGACATGGTCTCCACTCCTTTATATATGCAGCTATTTCATCGAATTGATATGGTTCTCGATGTCTTTATTGGCCAATTCCCCGGCTTCTCTCAAAGCGGTGTTGATGTCGACGTTGTCCAAAGTCGCTCTTTGCAGTGCGGTAGAAAGCTGTGTAACGACATAATCGTCGTATAATGTAAACGGTCTTGGCCGCGCGGGCTGCAGCGACGTAACGGCTTTCACATTTTTGCCGGACAACTGCTTCAAATTCGCCCCGTATTGATCGCGGATCGCATTATCTTTCAAGACGGTCAAGCGGCCTTCTTTGTTATAGAATGTTTGCATATCATCCGACATCAAATAGGCAATCACTTTGAAAGCTTCGTCCTTATGAGCGGATGACGGTGTAATCGAGTAAAAAGGCGTATTCACCTGGGTGCCCGTTCCAGGCAATTCGCTGAAGGTCGGCATCGTTACCATGTCCCATTGAAGCTCGGAATCGGGTATGGCCATCAGGTTGTTCAAAAAATTAATATGCCCGATGAACATAGCGAGCGTCTTATCTTT
This sequence comes from Paenibacillus allorhizosphaerae, assembly GCF_042659105.1. Taxonomy (NCBI): domain Bacteria; kingdom Bacillati; phylum Bacillota; class Bacilli; order Caryophanales; family Paenibacillaceae; genus Paenibacillus; species Paenibacillus allorhizosphaerae. The sequence goes on from NZ_JBHSRV010000001.1 coordinate 175,485, forward strand.
GAAAAATAGCGCACCGTTTCCAATCGCTTTCGAAGGCTTATTGCCGGATACGTCATATACCGCTTTCAACGTGGAAATTAATTTTTGCCAACCGTCAGAGGTCGTAATCGCTTTATTCGTTTTCGTATCGACAAAAGGCAGTGACAATTGGCTGTTATTGATAGGGAAAAACCGGTCAAAATCAAGTCCGCGGTATTCGGTGCCGTTATCCGTCTTGCTAACCCCTCGCGCGACCGTCAATATTTGATCCCATGTCATGCCGTCCTTCGGGTAGGGTACTCCGAACTTATCGAAGATCGCCTTGTTGTAGACGAGCAACAAAGTCGCCATGCTTTCCGGCATGATTTCGATTTTGCCGCCGGAGGAATAGCTTTTGACCGTTTCGAGAATGGACGGGTGCAGCCTGCCCATATCGAAGTTATATTTTTTGATCAGCGGAGATAAATCTTCGAATACATGAAGGAGCTGCAGCTTCCCGTACCAACCGGGGACTGCGTAGAAAAGATCGGGCACGTTCCCGGCGGAAAGCAACTCTCCCATTCCTTCCGGACCGCCTTTGCTCGGCACGAGCCGCTCTAAGGTGACATTGGGAAATTTTTTCGCGACAGGTTCCTGAACGAATCTGGCATACACATCGTCGGGGTATGGAAAATATATTTTTAATGTCACTGGCTTATCGACTACATCTATTGACCCCACCGATATTTCGTTTTTCCTGTCTTCTGCCGCTTCTCCGGAACCCCCTGGGCTGCATCCGGCCATCGCCAATGCAAGCGAAGCTAAGGTAACAACCTTCCACCGATTTCTCTTTTTCAATGCTTCCTACCTCCCTTTACGCTTCATGTAATCGCTGCCACACAAACGGTTAAGGAATATGTTACAATTAAAAAAGTAGCATTTGGCCATGGCTCGCGATATAAATGTACCGGTTTAGGATTATTCAATTTCGAATATTTTAAAATACATTTATAGGGGGGGATACGCGAATGGCCATATTAAGCAGAATCAAATTTGTCGAGGACTTCTTATTGCGTATGGCGTGGGTCAACGACAATCACGTGGAAGCCCATGTTGAATTTCCAAGAGCAAGTTATGCAAAAACGATCATATGGGTCGTCGTGGACGGTAAACGAACCATTGAAGTTAATGGTATTTTATATGAGGTGCAGGCGGGGGATATCGTCGTCATTCCTCCGCAAACGCCCCGTACCGTATTGAAAGGCGATCCGGCTTCCGATCCGATTCGCTACTATTCCATCGGCTGCGACCTCAAGGTCGGTTCTCTGCATTTTGTCCAGCTTTACAAAATGCCCGTGATTACGAGCATAGAGGATGCGGCAGCATTCCGGGAAATGTCCCGCCTGTCCGCACAGCTGTCAACGGAAGCGATAAGTGTAATCAATATGCTCCATGCGTTGAATCAGCCGAAACGGATCATCAGCAGAGTCAATACCGAGGAATCGGCCGCACTGCTTGCTCTGAGCGCTACGTTCCAGCTATGGTTCGCTCGATTCATCGGGTTGATGCAGCCCTATTTGCCAGCCGAGCCTCGGGATATCGATCCTCGGATTAGCGAGCTATGCGCATATATGCAGCAAAATATCGGCAGGAAGCTGACGCTGTCCGATTTGGCGAAATTCGTATTTTTGAGCGAAAGCCATTTAAGGCTTCTTTTTCGTAAAACGGTTGGCGTTGCGCCCATGGCGTATTTCCGGCAGCTGCGCCTTCAGCGTGCGAAGGAGCTGTTAGTCAATACGGCGTACACGCTGAAAGAGGTTGCGGAAATGACGGGCTTCGACACACTGAACCAATTCAGCAGAATGTTTAGCAGTTACGAGGCTATATCGGCCAGCAATTACCGGAAACGCTATTATGGTGGCGTACAGGGTTAGGCCATGTTCCTTCATCCTTTGTTTGCTATTTCCTCTATCGCTTCATTCAGCCTTATTTCGGAATCGACTCCTCTCATCGCCTTAGTGTGAGGGGCAATTCGCCGTGCGACCGGCCCGCCGCCACTTGTAGAACGGATCAGCTCGTTCACATCGACAAGATCGGAACGCCAACTAAGCAGCGTCTGAACGAGCAAGTTGCGGATTTCACCGTATTCGGGCCGCTCATACAAATCGCTGTGCTCCGTAGGATCGGCAAGCCTGTCGAACAGCCTCCCCTTTCGCTCTTCGAAGTAGTATTCCAGCTTCCACCGCTCGGTCGCAATGGCCGCCGATTTGTACAGCGTCGCCACGGCGCATCTTCTCGGGGACGGCAGCCCTTGTGCTAGCGGGGTGAATAAATCGAACCCCTGGATATACGGCGACGACGTACCTGCCGCGGCGAGCAAGGTGGCCGGGATGTCGTTCCATATGGCAAAATCCCGCTTCTCGCCGGCGGGCAGCGTTCCCGGCATGCTCATGATAAACGGGATGCGCCAAGAAGCGTCGTAATAGTTATGCTTATCATTAAAGCCGTGATCGAACATCTGCAGGCCGTGATCCGAAGTGAACAGGATAAGCGTGTTTTCCCGTAAGCCGCTCCGGTCCAAGTAGGCGATCAGCCTTCCGATCTGCTCGTCACAATAAGCCGCCGAACCGTAGTACAGCTTGCGAATCCGATCGACTTCTTTCAACCGTTCATCACGGTCAGACCTCCCGGATTGCTCGTGGAGATGCTTCAGTCCATTGCGTACCGGCCTCTCTCCCGTATCGTCTGCCATTAAGCCGAGCAGCTTCTTCAGATGAAGCGGGAAAGCGGATATTTCTCCTTCCTCATAACGAATGGGCGGAAGCACGGTCGAGTCATACAACTCTGCAAACCGGCCCGGAGGATCGAACGGCTCGTGTGGGCTAACAAGGGAGCAAAATGCGAAAAACGGACCTTGGCCTTCGGCAACCGCACGTTCGATTTCGCTTATAGCCGTATCGACAAGGAACGCGTCCATGAACAACGACTCCGGCACCGGATTGGGCACTCCGCTGCTTTTGCGCGGGTAGCCGTGACTGCGAATATGTTTGGCATACGCATCGTCCCCATCGTTCGATTTTTCCGTCACTTCGTGGATTATATCGAATGAATCAGGGACAGAGCCGAAGTGGGTTTTGCCGATCATCAGATTCGTGTAGCCCTGCTCCTTCAGCAAATCGGGAAACATCGGCAGCGGATGCTTGCGCCGAATACCGTTCTCGATACACCCGTGAATCGGCGTATGGAGACCGGTCATCAGACTGCAGCGTGCAGGGGAGCAGACCGGCGACGACGTATGCGCCTGCTCGAACAGGACACCTTCCGATGCCAATTTGTCCAGATGAGGCGATATTGCGAAAGGACTCCCCATACAGCGCAAAGTATCCCAACGCTGAGAATCGGTTGTAATGAGAACGATATTCGGTGTATTCATGCTCCGCCTCCTGTTCGTTTACGGCAGCATCGTTTTTTGTTCGATCAGTCTTGCGGAATCTTCAGCCAAATCCGCACATGCAACCATATTTTTATGCAGCCGGGCTCTCATATCTTGCAAAACATCCCTCATATCCGGCTCGTGAATCAAATTTTTGAGCTCGAACGGGTCAGCGGACAAATCGTAAAGCTCATCGCTATCATCCAAATGGGCCGCATATTTATAGGATCCATGATACAGCACCCGCTGAATGTCATCGTGGTTAATATGTCCGAAGTGCATCGCCATTAAATCTTCCCTCCAAGGCGACGCCGGGTTGTTGAGCAGCGGTACAATGCTTTTTCCATCCATGTGGGAAGGTACTGGGACGTCCGCCATTTCCAGCACTGTTGGTACAATGTCCATGTTTGAAACGAGCGCGTCGAGCTTCACGCCTTTCTCCGATGCACCCGGCATTCTAACGGCAAGCGGAATGCACATCGTTTCTTCCGTCAACATCGAATCTTTGTCGAACAGCCCTCCGTTCGAGCCGAGAATATCGCCGTGATCGGCCGTATAAATGACGATTGTGTTTTCCAACAGCCCCGTTCGTTCTAGAGCGTCCAATACTTTACCGAGCGCTGCGTCCGTCTGAGCGAACGTTTCATACGCTCTCGCCACGATAGGCTGCCATTGTTCCCAATCGGTATAGCCTGTCGTGGTTCTCCACTTATTTCTATCTTTTTGATGATACCTCGGACGGTCCTCGAACGTATTTCTGAAATTCGGATATTCGGGAATTTGCTTCGGATCGATCGTATCCTTGAAAGGTTCGGCGACGATATAAGGCTGATGCGGCCCCCATACGTCAACGCGCATGACGAAAGGCTCTCCATCCTGTGCTCTCTGCTCCAGCCAATCGCAGGCAAGCTGCGAAATAAAGTAAGCTTCCATCGTTTCCTTAGGGGATTTGACGACTGCGGTCGACGCTCCCTTGAACCCGCTCGGATCCCCCCCGGCAAATCGGGTAAGACGTGTCAAATTGAAATTCTCCAACTTTTCCCCCAAAGTCCATTCCACATCGACTACCGGATCAGGAAGATTGAAGCGTTTCAAATAGTCCGCATATTCCGGCGAACCGTAAGGGTTGCCGTAACCGGGCAGGGAAAAACCTTCAAACCCCAATTTCATCGGTCCGGGCATACCGGCATGCCATTTTCCGAAATACCCCGTCCGGTAACCGTGTTGCTGCAAATATTGATTAAACGGTTTGATTCCCGGCAAAAATTGTTTGCTTAAGCTTTTTTCATCATTTCTTGTAATACCATGCTTATGGGCGTAAACGCCGGTAGCCATACTTGCTCTCGCCGGAGAACACAGCGGCGTAACCGTATAGGCGCGGTTAAACACGGTTCCTTCCGCTGCTATTTTGTCGTATGTGACTAGTGTCGGCTTCGGGCCCGCGGTGTCCTTGTAATGCTTCCACGTAACATGATCCTGCACCAACCATACGATATTCATTTTATTTTGCACGATTCAACCAACCTCCTAAGATCTGCGTCGGGGAAAACAGTATGGAATTGGACATTCCGGTTACTCTATATCCGCCTGAGTCAACGCTGCTTAATGCCGGAAAGAACCGGCTGTTCGGTAATCGGCGGACCCGCAATGCTTAGGCCAGCAGCTTCTTAAGAAATACATTGTTCGCCGCGTTCCGCAGCTCCGCCAGTACCGGTGCATATTGTTCATGGTCGATCACGTTGTCGAACTCGAAAGGATCTTGTTCCATATCGAACAGCTCGTAATGCTCGCGTCCGCCTTTGACGACATGAATATATTTCATCCGTCCGTCGCTAACGGTGAAAAATCCTTCTCCCTCGCTGAACACGTATGTATAGCCTCCGCTTTCGATCAATTCTTTGAAATCCCTGCCGTCCGTCGGTACTTCTGGAGCGTTTGCGGCTTTCATACAGGTAGCCATAATATCGGTCAGCATTACCTTGGCATCGGTCTTCTGTCCTGCCGTTTCCCTGGGATATTGGACAATTAAAGGGACGTTCAGCACATCTTCGTAGCCGCAATCGCCCTTGCCCCAGATGCCGTGATTGCCGAGCATTTCCCCGTGATCCGCCGTAAATATAATGAGCACATTATCGCCCCATTTCCGCCGCGCCGTCTCCAATATGCGCCCGATCTGGTCGTCGATCTGCGCGACGTTGGCATAATAGCTTTTGCGCAAATGATGCCAGTAATCCTCCGTGTAATTTTTTTGCGCGTGGCCTGGCGCCGGTCCGCTGCCGTCACAAATGCCCCGCCCGTCGCCGTGGTAGCTCCGGTGATGTATGCGGGACGGGTCGTCAAACTCCCCTTCCTTAAGCGCACGCGGTTTGTCTTTGCTCATATCTACACGCTCGAAGTACGATGCCGGCGGATCGAAAGGATAGTGCGGTCCGCTGAATGACACCCAGCAGAACAAGGGCTGTTGTTCGTCATGATTTTCGATAAACTGAACTGCCTTGCGGCCGACCCAGCTATCCGGGTGCCATTCTTCAGGCCCAGGAAAAGGAAACACCTTCGCCTTGCTGCGGTCCCAGGTGTCATCCCGGTATGCGGTCAAATAACCGGCCTCGTCTAGCTCCTTGGCGTAATCGTCATAAAACCAGACCGACACCTGCTTGTCATCCTGCAAATCGAGGTGATCAATGCCCAAAGACATGTAATAACTGCGGAATTCTTCATAAGGCAAAGTCGCGCCGCGCCGGGTCTCCCCGTAGGGAACCGGGGAAAAATGACATTTGCCGTGAACCGATGTCGTATAGCCTCCCTGCTTAAGCACCTGGAACATATTCGGAATGCCCGTACTCAGCTCGCATTTGCGGAAATTACTGTAGGCTCCGCTGTTGTGAGGAAGTTTGCCGGTAAGCATCGCGCAGCGCGACGGCAGGCACCACGGACTGGTCGAGTATGCCCGTGAGAACTGGACCGACATCTCCGCAAACTTGTCGAGATGAGTTGTTTGGATGGTCTCGTTCCCGTAACAGCTAAGCGCATCCTTGCGCAGCTCATCGGCCGTAATCAGCAAAATGTGCGGTTGTTGTGCGGACATGATTGATTCCTCGCTTTCGTTTCGTCTGTTTTCCTTTACATGTACGATGTGAGCACTCCGCTGTAATGGGTTTTTGATTACTCCAAGAGTGATTTTCACAAATATTATAACAATTCGCCTAGTTTGTTCCTACGCCATAAACGATTAATAACTTGGCTATTTCGACTGTGTTATGATCCCCCAGGTTGAACCGGAGGGGTTCTTATACGACAAAAAAACTGGCATGTGTCGGTGCCAGTTTGCAAGGCCTGCTTATTTGTATTACTTTGAGAGATTAATGATCATTCGACTGTCGCCGATGACAAACGATACGTCTGCATAGATCGGGCAATGATCGGATGCGTCTAGCGCTTCCTGACAAACAATCGTTTCATATACTAAAACAGTTATCTCGCTGCCCCGATAGAATATATGGTCTATCGCCTGGGCGTATACGCCTGTCGGCGCCGGCCCGTTGACGAAGACCTGCAGCGCTTCATCCCATTCCGGGTACGGATGGTGGGCATTCGAGTCCGACGCATGAACGAGCGCCGTACTTTGGGCATCGGCGAAGCCGTTGTCGAACAACAGCTGAACCGGTGCGCTCGATGACCGGCAGTTGAAATCCCCTATGCACCAAACCGGCACGGGCCACTGCTGCTGTAACGCTTCCGCAACGCCGATCAGCTCTCTGCTGTTGCTCCTTCTCGCCTCCTCACCCGCCTCGTCCGATTTCCAGTAAAAGTGGACATTGCATACGGCGAATCGTCGTCCGGACCGTTTGCATTCGAACACCGCCCATGTGACGGATTTGGAATTCGAATCGTTTAAGCCGCTGAAACGATGAAAGCCGCTGTCCAGTACCGTTAGCCGCTGTTTGGCATATAGCAGCGGGGTGTAATTGTTGCTTAACGGGCTGATCTCTACGTCAACTTCCGCATAGTACGAGCCTAGCAATTCAAACAAGGGGACCGGTTCCCGTCGGGCTTTTGGCGACACCTCCTGCAGCCCGAGAACGTCCGGCATGTACTGCTTAAACACTACGGCCAGGTTATCGTCCCGGTTAGCGATGGCCATATCGCCGCAATTCCCCCAAATATTGGAGGTCATGATACGAAATTTCGCGGTTTCTCCGGTTCCGCTAAGTTGAGCTTCCATAAGCGTTTCTCCCCGTTCTTGATCGTTTCGCGGATCAACCGGCCGTAAATACCGGCGAACCGTTATTATCGACTGTCATTATGAAGCGCGTGCCGTCGGTGCTGTGAAACCAGATGCCTTCAAAGTTAGCCGCTCCAGCGACATGAATCCTGCCGGTCTTGCCTTCAGCGTAATTGTTCGTCACCTGTACATCGCTGCACGTATCGGTGACGTTAATTCCGTATTGATTCTGGTTGCCGGAAGCGGCTTTCTTCACCCGGTTTCCGGCGATCCGGCCATTTTTGGCCATATTGGCCGCCAATATGCCGCTTCGCGTGTTGTCGGTCTCCGTGGCAGGAGACTCGATCATGTTGCTTTCCACCTGAAAACCGTCGAGGCTTTGAATGAAAATGCCCGTCCTCCCGCAGCGCTGAATTAAGTTGTCATGGACGATCAGGTTGGCGGTTAATCCGTTATACCGATAGGCGGCATCCGGTTCTTCGGTGTATACCGCTTCGGTCGCCATATCGACGAATGTATTGTCATGAATGTTGCAATTGCTGACATACGACAGGAAAATGCCGCGGTACTGGTTGCGGAGCACGTTGCCGCTAATCGTCACATCGTTTGTCCAACGGATCGTCATGCAATTGTTCGCCGCAGGCCCTTGCTCAAATACGTTGTCAGCGATGAGGACCGACTCCACTTTCGCGTACGTCGCAACATCTTTGGCGCTGCCTACGCAGTAAATATTGGTCGTAACCGTTCCGGTGAACGTATTGCCTTGAATGATGTAATTTTTGCCGGATTGCGGCAGGCCGGACTGGACGCCGTCCGCATCCTTGGATCCTTCGGTGTTCGCTTGCGTATTGGATAGCATCACGCCCATTTTGCAATCGATAAAACGGTTATTCATTACGCCCATTTCAGTAAATTTCAGACTGCGCACACCTCCGTAGGTCATCCCTTCGAACGTGTTGCCGTATACTTTGATGTTGGAATTGTACACGTTATGAACGGAGGAGTGGTTGCCCACGCCGGTCGGCCACGCCTGTGTGCCCGCTGTCCCGCTGGCTCCGAAATAGCAGTTTTGGACAATCACATTCCGGCAGGGCATCCCATCGAACGCACCGAAGTAAGGAAAGCCGACTTGAAGATGCGGGCTGATCTGAATCGCCTCACGCAAACCGCTGGATTGGTCCGTCTGAGGGTCCAGATAGCCGATGAACCGGCAGTTGTCCACCAGCACGTTATCGCAGCCGTTCATGTCAATGGCGTGGCAGTTCGGGACGTCGCGCACCTCAAGATTCCGAATGACGATATTTCTTCCGCGAGCCAGACCGAAGCAGTTGCCGGGATCGGGATATTGCAATACGTTGCAATCCCATACCCCTCCCTCGATGATGATATTGCCATGCCCATTGTAGCCTGAGAAGTTCACGTTGTTCAAGCCGTTGATCAGAATCGTCGAGTTATGGCAGCGCAGAACGGTTGCTCCCTTCTCGAGCGTGAGCCGGGTGTTGCCGAAGATGCGCAGCGCCGCCGTCGTTTTGTACGTGCCCCGCGGAATGACAACATGCGAGAAGCTTGCCGTTTGCGCATCGTTTAACGCGCTTTGGATCGCCGCCGTATCATTCGTTGTTCCGTCCCCCACGGCTCCGTAGTCTTTCACATTGTATATCGGCACCGTCGCTGTGCCTCCCGCGGCCTTCGTTTCCGCAGCGAGCGAGTTCCAGACGGAAGCGCCGGCGACCATAGCGGTTCCCGCCAGCCCGATGGAGGCTAACATGGATCTTCGGGTCATCCGGTTATCCGCAAGTTGCTCATCGTTTGATTTCATAAGGCTCCTCCTCAGTAAGATTCGCAGCAGCGATGCTGCGGGCGGTCATCCTTATTTCTTTAGTTCCTGAGCAATATTTTGATTGATTTTTTCTTCCGCCGTCCGAAGCGCCGTGTTGACATCATATTTGTTATTCAGGAAGTTTTTGTACTCCGCCTCCATAATTGTCGATGCATTCCCGGAATACTTGGAAAACTGCAATCCCGGACTGTATGTGCTTTTGAACATCGCTTGAATGTTTTTCCCTTTCAAGATCGGATTGTCCGCTCCGTAAGCCTGCTGGAACTTAGGGTCCTTGAGCGCACTGACGCGTCCGGTCGAGCGAACCATGGACATATGCACCTCATCGGAGGACAGCAGCTCGATCACTTTAGTGGCGGCTTCCTTCTGCTTGCTCGTCTTGCTTATGCCATACAGGTGGAACGAATACGGCCCTGCGTTGTTCGGCATATCGCTGAAGCTCGGGTACTGCACCATATCCCAATTCAGCTTCCCCTCCGTTTCCCTGAAGAACGGAGACGTCAATATATTGTAGGTCGCGACCATGCCTATCGTTTTATCCCGGAAGAACGGGTTCCAGTATGTCGTTTTTTGCGCGTTGGCGGACACGTCATTGAGCAGCTTGCCCAACTCGAACGCTCGCTTGTACGGCTCGCCGGTTACGCTGGCCTTATGGGTCACCGGATCGACCGGGTTCAGTGCGAGAGGCTTGCCGACCCTTACCAATGCTTCCGGATGAATTCCCATATACTGAACGCCGCTTTCCTGACGGGTCAGCGCTTTCGCTATCTCGATCACTTGATCCCACGTCATCCCGTCCTTCGGATAGCTGACGCCAAATTTATCGAAGATGTCTTTGTTGTAAAATAAAGCGCAGGTCAGCACGGCGAACGGCACGCCGTATAGTCCGCCATGCGAGACGCTTTTCGTGGACTCGATGGCTCGCGGGTCGAACCGGCTGAGATCCATTTTGTTTTTGTCCAGCAGTGGCGTCATATCTTCAAAGAAACCGAGATCCTCGAATTTGGCGATTTCGGAATTTCCTATGGTGAATAGATCGAACTGCTGATTCGTAGAAATGACATCTTGCAACGACACCTTGGTCCGGTCTATTTTCTCCACGGTAATGTGCGGATACTTTTTCTTGATCGGCCCGTTGTACAAAATTTCAAGGTCTTCATCGCTCACCACCTGCACGTCGTACAATTTCAGCGTGACCGGCTCCGGCGGCTTCTCGGCTTTGGCCGCTGCAGGACCGGGGTCCCTCGCTTGTCCCTGACTGCAGCCCACCGAAAGTACTGTGACAATGGATACCACCGCCGTTGTTCGTAACATGCCCACATGCTCCACCCCTTGGATTGTTATAAGATGCTGTTCCTGTTTCGGGCTTTTTGTGAATGCCCCTTACATTATTGATTGTACGGGAAGGAGCGTTACGTCAGGTAGGCAGCGCTGACCTTGCTAATGTGGAAATATGAAAATAACGATCGAGACATTTTCTACAATGAGGTCAGCAACCGTCACACTTGTGGCTGTATGAAGCGAAGCCGTTCCATACAGCTTCAAAAGCCGACTCGCTGCTTGGCGGGACCCTAAATACTTGTAATACCTCTTTTTTGAAAAAAAAAAAAACGGTCCGACGCTATTCATCAGACCGCTTATCAACATAGGCCGGCCGCTTTATTGCGGCGATGGCCTCCTCGACCTCTTGCGTAATTACATCTCCACCATGCTCTCTCCACTCGGCTACGAACGTATCGAAATAATCGAGAGGCTTGTCGCCCACGATGATGCGCACGAAGGACTCATTCTCAAGGTTAAGCAGGTTTTCCCACTGGTTCTCCATCGTGCTTGTCATGCCATAAAACTCGCTGTACACCGGGATATTGACCGAGCTGAGCACGGCGCTGCCGCCGTGGTATTGATACAGCACATAAGCCCAGTCCTGGGGCGATGCCACAAGCTGGCCAAAGCCCTTCAGGTAGTCATCAAATATTTTGCGGTCGGGCTCGAGCAGTTGTTCACGGGGCAGCTTTCCATCGGCTGCATCCTTGAAGCGCTTAAAGCGGTTGACGACCGTTTGTTCCTTCCGGAACGTCGCCTGGATCGGCCTCACGCTCCAGTTCGTTCCAGGGCTGTCCATGTACACATGAGGGACGCCGGGCGCATTATTGTCCAAATCCGCGACCACATTAATGGCTTTTACAATCGCCTCCGGATATTTCGCCCCCTTCTTCACCACCATGATCCGCCCAAGCGGGTCGGGCTGCCTCGTATAGTACTTGCCGTCGGGCGCGACAATATAGTGAGCGTCCCATTCCGCGGCCGGATTGTTCTTCACGCTGCCAGCGAGCAGTTTCATCGGCGCGGACGTGTAACCGGTTCCAATGCCGGCTTTGCCGATGCTAATATCTTTGGCGAACTGGTCGGGCTTGACGGTGCCGAAATCTTGGTCGATCAGCCCGGCTTCATACAGATCGTGCAGCTTGCCGAGCGCCTGCTTCGTGTTCGCGGTTATCGAGCCGTACACAATATTGCCGTCCTCGCTCTTGATCCATATTCTTGGAAACGCTTTGAACGCACCGAAGTACGGATCGAGCGTATTAAAGCCGATAGTGCCTGTCAAAAAGCTGGAGGTGCTCTGGATGCCGTGCGTATCGTGTATTCCGTTGCCATCAGGATCATCCTCGATGAATGCCTTCGCCACTCGTTCGAGATCGGCAATCGTTATGGCTTCGGGAAGCTGCATACCGATCTTCCTCAGCCAATCCTGACGAATCCATACGACCCCGTCCGCATCGTGCGCCGGAATGGTTGATGGGATGCCGAGCAGCCTGCCGTTATACGTCACGCGTCTCATCAGCCTGGGACCGAAGCCTTGAATGACGTTCTTGAGCAGCGGCGAAGCATGCTGCTCATACAGTTCCGTCATATCCTCCACCATCCCGGCCTCCGCCAGCCGTTTGAACTGCGCCTCCGTTACGAGCAGGAAGTCCGGAATATTTTTGCTGGAAATGAGCAGATTTACCTTCTGGGTATAGTCCGAGCTCGGATATTCAAAGGCATGGACAAACCGGATATTCAGCATATTCTCGATTCTTCTTGTGTAACGGTTGTCGGAGAACGTATCGCTTGAGCCTTCGGGCCATTTGCTTTCCAGGGTCGTGTAATAGCCAATGCGAAGTGTAACGGGCTGCAAGTATTTGCCGTTCGAATCGGCCTGATTCACCTCCTCTGGAGGTGACAAGGAAGGCGGGGCGTCGGCCCTGAGCTCCATACAAATGATGACGGAGATCAGTGCAGCGCCAAGCGCGGCCAAGTACAACGCGTTCTTTCCTTTCATCGAACTGCCTCCCCAGAGATCATTCAATGCCCAAATTCCGATCGGTCGTCGGTCAGAGCTGTGTTTCCGCTTGCAGAAATTCGAAATTCCGAAGGAAGGAACCCGGTTTCCTCCCGAAACTGCCTGCTGAAATAGCGATAATCCTGAAAGCCGCAATCGATGGCAATATCCGCAATCTGGCGGCTGGTTTGAATCAACAGCAGCTTCGCCCGGTTAATGCGCAGCTCCTTTAAGTAATCGGGGAAGGGCTTCCCTACGATGTCCTTGAAGCTTTTGCTGAAATAGCTCCGGCTCATTCGGGCTTTGGCCGCCATCGCGCTCTGCGTGACCTTGGAATCCATGTTTGTTTTCATATATTCCACCATATCCAGCATGAGCAGCAGCACATATTCCGGGTATGAGGAGCAGCGCAGCTTATGGCCGATGACGCTGCGGAAATGGGTAATAAATCTTCGCCAATCGTCCCAGCTGCACACACTCTCCGACCGATTCAGCCACTCGTGCAGATCGCCCAGCCCGATCAACCGGTTCATCTCCACAATTAAATAATGCATCACCTTATGAAGCTTCGGAATCGGCGGTCGAATCGTTTCCAGACGCGAACACATCTGATCGAATTCGTCGTCCTTGATGACCCAATACAGCTTCAGCCATTCATCCATATGCGATTGCAGCATCGTTTCGTCGGAGTCGAGCCAGCGTGTGACCGGCTCCGGCGCTTCACGCCGCTCGCCTGCCGCTCCTCGTATATGATCGGTAATCCGCTGAAGCGACTCCTCCAGATTGCCCGCTTCCAGCTCCGTCTTGACGATATAATCAAGCGCGCCCAGCCGGAGCGTATCCTGAATGTAGTTAAAATCCTGATGGCATGTCAGGATGACGACATCCATCTGCGGATACTGCTGGCGGATGCAGCGCATCAGATCGAAGCCGTTCATGACCGGCATCGTCAAATCGGTGAAGACCAGGTCCACCGGTTGCTCGGCCAGCAGCTCCAGTGCCTTCTTCCCGTTATTTGCCTCTGCGACGATCCGGATGCCGAACGATTCCCAAGGTAATGTCGTGATCAGTCCTTTGCGTACGAAGTATTCATCGTCGACGATCATCGCACGGATCATAGGGACTCTCCTTTCTCCGATTGAACCGGTATGCGGAAGTACATCGTTGTTCCTTCATTCGGCGAACTGAACGCCTGCAGACGAGCATGCTCCCCAAAATGCACCCTGAGCATCGTATCCACATAATTCAAGCCGATCCCCATGCCCACTTTCTCACGAGCAGGGATATCATGATGCAGCAGCTTGCGTATTTCTTCTTCGCTCATCCCTTTTCCGTTATCCTTTACCTCGATGAGCATAGAGCCATCCTGCTCCAGAGATACGGTCAGTTGTATTAGGCTTCCAACGTCCGCCAAGCCGTGGTACAATGCGTTCTCGATCAAAGGCTGCAGCAGAAATCGCGGGACTCTGACGCCTAACACCAACGGATGCGCTTGGATTTGTACGCTAAACTCGTAGTTGTAACGAATTTGCTGCAGTGTCACATAATCGTTCAAAGCGTTAATTTCATGTTTTAGTTCAACGAGATCCCCGTCTCTTCCCAAATTATAGCGCAGCAACCGAATAAACACGGTAACCAGGCTGACGATCTCGTCCTGCCCTTTCGTTTTGGCCAGCCACTGAATCGTATTTAACGTATTATACAAAAAATGCGGGTTCATTTGGTGAACCAACTTCTCCACTTCTAAGTAGCGCTTATCCTCCTCGTTTCGCTTCAGCTCCATCATCAGCATGCTTAGGTTGATTCTCATATCCTGAAACCTGTCCATCACCTCGTCGAATTCGAGAATCTTCGTTCTTGAAGGTGAGGCGGGGCGTTGCGACGCGGAGGCGAGATCGCCGCTCAATTGATTAATTTCACCGTGCAGCTTCTTGAATGGCGTAACGAGCATGCGCCAGATCCACCATCCGATGGCAGCGCTGCCCAGCAGGCTAACAGCGGAAATAGACAGCCAGTAGATTGCCCACCGGTTCACTTCATTATTGTACAGCCGCTTGTCGATAATCGAATAGACGAACCAGTCCATCTTCTGGCTTTGGGCTCGAAAGTAGTAGTGGCTGCCAAGGACCTGATACCGCTGCCCGGCAATATGATCCGGCATGACCGCACCCGGAGGGAACAAGATCTCGTCTTGGCTGAAAACGACGATTCCGTTCTTATCGGTCAGTACCTGAACGGCCTCCATCCCGTACTGGTATTTATTCAGCAATTGATCGAAAACGTCCGGGCCGCTCTCCACATAAATATCGTAATTTGACGCAGCCAGCAGATCGGTCGGCCGCGATATGGAAAAAACAAGCTCCTCTCCGCTGCCGACGGTACGGTGGGGTGCCTGGTATATCACTCCATTATCGATGGCAAGCACCGGGAGCGGTGCTTCGCGATCGTCCACCTTGACGGGATAATTCTGAAACAGGAAGTCTTTCGTCGTTCGATTGGAAATATAAAACAAGCCGACATCGGGATTCGTGTAGGCAACAAGATTCAAGTGGGCAAATACGTTCTGGCTTAATATGTATTTATCGATGGGCTTTTCGGCCTTGAACAGTAGCTTCAGATCACGATTCGTCATTTGTTGGGACACGTAGTTCAAGTTCCGAAACGACATTTCGATATTGGATTTCACCTGCTGAAGACTGCTGTTAATGCCGTTGACCGTCTTGCTGTCCAATACGGTATAAATCATGTAATAGGATGACACGCCCATCAGCAGGATCGGGACGATGGTGCTCACGAGTAGACCGACGAACAAGCTTCTTTTCAAGGAACGCGGCTTATCATAAACCGATTCGTCTGACAAAATGTTCATAGACTTCACCTATAGTCCGTATGCGCAGAATGATGTTCATGGATCAGAGGCAATTCCTGCCCGGGTTTATTGTACCATTTCTGTTCAAGACCCGGGAGTCAATGATGTTTGTCATAGGGTAGAAAATTATCGCAGTCCTCGGCTTTTTTCACACTTGGGATGAACATTCATCATACATCGAGACATCACATCGCTTAGTCACGTACCAGCTACAGGCTGCGAGTCCGGACGGTACCCGGCTGTGCGGCTGCGGAGATCCTAACGATGGTGCTGCAGTCGGTGACGGGACGATCCTTCAGCCCGACTGCTGTCGCTTCCAACCTTTGCGGTGCTTGTGATGTACCTTCAGACCCTTCTATTTCTTCGCTCGGATGAGATGAGATATAGTGTCAGTATGCAGGGATCGAATCCGCTTTTGAAGCTATTCGCAACCGGGTACTTACAACTTTACAATAAAAAACCCGCGCCGGGCGCGGGCTACAAATAATATAGGTTCTCGCCTTCTTCCAGAACGCGGATATTTTAGCACTAGTCCGTCCCGCTCAGCTGCTAATTATTTTTCTTATTAGTCAAATCATCGACATTCTTATTACCTTCATCCACGATATCGTCATAAACCTTATTTCCACTTTTAGAAACTTCGTCATATAAGCGTTTCCCCATATCGCGAGCATATTTCCATGCAAAATTTTTACGTTCAGTAATCTTTTTAAAGAGCTCGCTCCTAGGAAAAGCTTTGCCGTTTTTAGTTTCTAGATACTTGAGGGCTGCTAGTAGATTAGAATTTTCTTTGTTCACTAGAATTTGCATCGTTTCTTGTGTTTTATTGATTGTTCCCTGTTTCGTTTCTTTTTGTATATTTGCTTCCCCTGCTCCTTTTTCTTTCCATATCGTCCACTCGCCTCGTAATTTATCATACGTTTTATTCAAATAATTTTTTAATGCTTCGTCGTTATCAACGGAAGTAAATTCTCCTCCACCGGATGTAGCCACTTGTCGGAGCAGTTTTTGTCCTTCATTATCCACATCGAAACCAATGATATTCACAACTGTCTTCACTTTTGATTGATTGAGATCTTTTGCAATTTGCACTGGATTACCATCGCATGTTTCAATTCCATCACTTACCACATATACAATCGAATCGGTTGTCTCAGGATTAATATCTTGTTTTACAGATTCCAGAGCATTTGCAATGGGTGTCCATCCGGCCGGATCTAAGCCATTAAGTGCCTCTTTTATTTGATTTGTCTGCTCACCTTGACCATGAAAGATTTCTTCTGTACTGTTACATGATAATTGTTTATCTTTCTGATCTCCTGTTCCTTTATGTCCATATACCCGCAAAGATACCTCTGCATTTTTGGGTAATTTATCTGCAAAGCTCTGAATCGCTTCTTTTGCCGAATCCATTTTTGATTTTCCGCTGATCTGCGCTTTCATGCTGCCGCTGGCATCAAGTAAGATTGAAATGTGTAACTTCTTACTTGTGGGTAATCTCATCTTATCATCAGGTCGTTGATTATCCACCTTAACTTCGGTTTCAAAATTAATGAATGTGGACACATAAGGGCGGTAGTCTTCAGCCAATAGGAGGAATAGTTCTTCCATATATTGATCAGCTGTCGAATTACTTGTTAATTGATCCAGAGCGTCCTGAACTTTCTGTTCATTATAGTTGGAGCCAGCAAAACGTCCCGGAGGTTTCATTAATAATTGTTCATCTGTTAAGGACGTCCGAGGTTCATTTTGATTTGTGTCCAATGGGCTCTGAACCTCTCCGCCGGGTTCACCTCTTTTAACTGAATCTGACGGGGTCTGAATTTCAACGGCTGATTTGCTTTGATTTGAATCCGATGAATCCTGAATTTTTGAGGCATTCATTTCAGGTTTATCTCCACAACCTGCAAGGAATACGAATAACATTAGAAATAGTAAGATAGAGCTTCGAATCATCGTTCACCTCCGATTACTTGCTAATGTCTGCAACGTGTATCAAACCTGTTATACGCAGGCACAATACTAGTTATTATAGACATACTGATGCAATGTGGCTAAAGGCGTTGGTCTCAATTCTTGATGGATTATGTCGAAAGGAGCGCAAGAGATTAGAAGTTCAATAGTTCCTGTGGGAGGAAATGAGCGCGATGAAGCACGATAGAACGGTTGAATTTGTTACCGCCCCCATCCGAACAGGCAGCAGCAGGGTCAACTCTTACTGGTAGCTTACCGCTAAAAAGAGAAAAGACTATGATGTAATATACATCATAGCCTGTGACCCGTTAAGGTCATGAATATTTTGTTTTGTCCTTACTTGTTTTTACCTCAGCCCCGCCTTCACTTCCTCAATCGCTTTGTTATGTTCTTCCTCCGCCTGCCTGAGGATGGTATTCAAATCCGATTTGCCCACCGTATACTCAACCACTTTCTTCGAGGCGATATCGTAGCCTTCTTTATCAAAGAACGTAAACTTGCTCGGAATTTCAGCTCCGTAATCCATCACGACGTTAGCCAGGTTTTTGCCTTTGGCTGCAGGGTTATTCTCGAACGCATGTTTGCGAATGTTTTTATCCTTCAATGCGGTAATCCGGCCGTTTTTGGTCGCTTCCAACTGCACTTCCGGATTCGAGCTCAAATACTGGATCACTTGGAAAGCGATATCCGCATTCTTCGTTCCTTTCGGAATGACGAATCCGTCCGAGAATCCCGCCGGCCCAAAGTTCGGCTTGTCTTTGAACATCGGATAGGTCACGACATCCCATTTCAGCCCTTGCGCCTCCATCGCTTCCATATCCGTATTTTGCAGCTGAATATGGTCCGGGAACATCGCTAACGTCCGTTTCGTCATAAACTCGTCTTTTGCACCGCTCGCCGATTTGATCGGCTCCTGATTCGGTACGTCCTGGGCTGCTTTATAAAACTCGAAAAACTTTCGCCACGAATCGCTCTGGAAGTTGGACTTGCCCGTCGCCGGATTGATATAAGACAAATTCATCTGGGACGTAAACCGGTTGATGATCGGCAGCTTCAACCCCCGATAGTGGGTCGTTCCTTCTGTGCGGGTCAGCTTCCTGCCGATCTCTATAACTTCCTCCCAGGTGGGATTGTTCTTCGGATAAGGCACTCCAAACTTATCGAAAATGTCCGGGTTGTAATGCAGAGCGAGTATAAATTCATTATATGGCACGAAGTAAATTTCGTCTTTCGGTGCATACGCTTTTATCGCATTCACCACGTTCGGGGAGAATATATTGAGATCCAGCTTGTGCTTTTTGATAAGCTCCGTCAAATCCATCGGCACATCATACTGCGTAATTTGCTGGATATTCGATAACCCTTCCCAAATAATATCGGGCATGTTCCCTGTTGCGATCAAATCTTGAATCGTTTGCCCTTTCCCCGTTTTCATGACCTCAAGCGTAACGTTCGGAAATTTTTTCTTCACATAGTTATTTACGTACAAATCAACGTCGCTTAACGATGACTTTAAGAAAAATTTTAACGTAACCGGCTCCTGGTTTACCGCCGCCGTACCGGCGTCTCCTGCCGCAGCTCCTCCCGGAGCTTCGCTTTTTGACGTACTGCACCCCGTCACTGCAACAGCGAGCAGCATCATTAAAGTAACCTTCGCCATTTTAACCATCCAAAATTCCCCCTACTCGTCTGTAATAGCGCTTTCATTTTACGGTAAAAAAGTTTGTCACACGAAAAAATTACGCCGTAATTACATGGATGCCGTTGTCCCTGAATTGTTCGAGGTACGATTCGGCTTCTGCGGCTTCAACTCCGGTGATAAACGTATGTATTTCATGTATCGAAGCAAGCGCGTGAAGCGCAACCTTGCCGATCTTCGTATCGTCAGCCAATACGACGATTTGCTGTGCGGCCCGGATCATCGCCTGCTTGGTCGGCACGACGAGTGAATCTTGATAGGTTAGTCCGTATGACGGATGAATCGCCCACGTCCCGATAAAAGCTTTTTGCAGACGCATCGTACCGAGCATTTTTTCCGCGTAAATCCCATTGAGCACGAAGCCTTCATGGTAAAGCTCGCCGCCCGTAACGATCACTTTGATATCGGGGCTGCGCAGGTCGGCGGCAATATTAATATCGTTCGTGACCACCGTCAAGTTGGAGCGGTTCAATATATGCGGGATGATATGGACCGTCGTCGTTCCGGAGTCGAGAATGATGCAGTCCCCGTCCTCGATCATTTCAGCCGCTCTTTTGGCAATGCGCCTTTTCTGGTCTACCTCGTTGTTGGATCGTTCTACAAACGGGGGCTCGATGCTCGCGCCATGCTCCACGATCACGCCTCCATGCGTTCTGCGCAGGAGACCTTCCTGCTCGATTTCTGCCAGATCTCTCCGAATGGTTACCTCATGAACTCCAAAATGCTTGGATAGCAGAGCAACACTGGCAGCTCGTTTCTCTTTCACGAATTCTACGATGCGAATTTTTCTTTCTGCTGCTAGCATTTCGGAATGCCCCTCCCAATGAATAACGCTCAATTGTTCGCAAATGATTGAATTTGTATAATTCGATCACGAAACGAATCTGGTTGGAAAGTAAAAGCCGCAATAGGCAACTCTTATCGAATTATTAATGGCTGAAATTTGTGCGACAACACACCTGCCTTTCGCATTGCTGTTTTAACCATGATCATATATGTTCTATTATGTTTGTTAATGCACGTTTATCTTACAATCAATTTGATCGACATGTCAATACCGATTTGAAATTATTCCCACAAAACAAAACGAAGAGCTAGCGCATCAATTCCAACAGAGATATCATCAGAATATGTTACACAACGGAAAAAAGCAGCGGCCAAGAGCTGCTGCTTTTTGAGTATTTGTATAATATAAAACCGGAGAACTTTACGATTAATCCTTCTTTGATTTGATTTCTATACTTCTGGTCAAGGCTGACGCTAAATTGATTTCCCGGTCCTTGGCCTGAACCATAGCCATCTATTACATGGTTGTCGTATATAAGGTCCACCCCATTAATATCTGTAAATTTCCATTTTTCTATTGAATCATAGGATTTAAACGAACCGCTATTTACTATTTCATCAAGATACAGAAACTCACCGGTTCTCCTATTCGCTGCAGTACTCGTTCTTGCTTCGAAATCGAAAATTATGGAACTACCGCTTAAAATTACTTTTCTTAGGATGATTTTCGTTTGATATTGTTCCTTAACTAATAGATTCACTACATTTTCACTTTCATGCTCCGGAATCCATTCTTCTTCTACAGAAAATTCAAATGATATCCCTTTATCTTGAACGTATAAATGATATCCTTGTTCTTTAATAATTTTGTTTAATGTCTGTTCCTCACTGTAATATCTTGTGAAATAAACACCCGATACAAAGAACAGTACAATTATAGAAAACAAAATTTTTTTTCTTCTTCCCATCTGCTCACCCTTTTTTTATCAAAACTTGAAATTAGTTTCTCGCCTCCTTTTCACAATGAAGACGTTGAATGGAATTTAAATGTTTCAATATTTATTCAGTTCTCTCTGTCCAAATACATCACTGGAGATAAATTCGAGTAAGCTGAGAAAGCACCATAAACTCCCTCATTTTCGACTGCAATTCAGCGGCTCTTGTCAGATGAATTGAATGCATTTCCTGCTCGAGACTAACAGTTCCTTAATCCCTTCAGCAATGAGCATGATCCCCCTGTCGATTTTCTCTTCCGCAGCTTGTGAGACGCTGAGACGGATCACGTTGTCCTTCTGAAATTGCGGTAAATACATGTTGGACGCCTCGGTCAGTAAGACCCCTCTCCTCCCCAAATGATTTCTCAGCTGTTCTCCCGTTAGCGGCGATGGCAGCTCAAGGATCGCGTAAAAACCGGATCTCGGCTCGGAATAGACGGTGCCTGCCGGCAAATACCGTTTGCAAGCTTCTTTCAGCTTCTCGGCTTTGCTGCGGTAGATCGTCCGCATTTTGTACAAATGGGTTTCAAACATCCCATTTTCCAAATAAATTTCCAGTGCTCCCTGCATTAACACCGGGGTGTGTACATCGGCGGCATATTTGGCGTGAAGAAAAGACTCGTGCAGCTCCGGAGGAATCACGGCGAGCCCCAGACGCAATCCGGGAAGCATGACTTTCGAGAAACTTTTCGTATAAATAACTCTTCCCGAAGGATCGTAGGCAAACATCGGATCTTGCTTGTTATTGTGATCAAGATCCCCCAGGTAGTCATCCTCGATGATATAGACATCGTATTTCTGCGCCAGCTCAACGATCTTTTTCTTCTGTTCGTTGGTGTAACTATAACCGGTTGGATTATGGAATCTCGATACGGTATAGAACAGCTTGATGTCTCCGGTTTGAAATAAACGTTCCAGTTGCTCTAAATTCACCCCGTCTAGTGTAATATCTACACCATAAGCATGTACCCCCTGCTGCCTAATGGATGCAAGCATGGAACTGTGAGTAGGTTGCTCTACCGCAATGTTGCTTTTTCCGTTTGGAAAAGGAAGGGAAATGAGCAGATGAAGCGCTTGTTGCGAGCCGGTAACGACAAAGATATGCTCCGGCACCGTAAACACTTGAACATCCCTCAGTTGCCGCGCCAGTTGCACTCTTAAAGAATACAGCCCCTGAATTTCCGAATACGTAAATAGATCTTGCCGGTATCGCTCGATCGCCTGATTCATCGAATGCTGGAAATCCCGGTACGGCATTGCCTCGGGGTCCGGACCGGCAGAAGCGAAGTCAATAACATTTCCTTCGCCCGGTTCTACTTTGTTAGAGCGCTCATGATCGACAACGAAATAACCGCTCCGAGGGACCGTATAAACGAGATGCTCAAGTTCCAACTGCTGATAAGCCTTAATAACGGTATTTAGACTGCAGTTTAACTCGAGCGACAATGACCGTATAGACGGCAGTTGGTCCCCTCTTTGCAGCACACCGCCTTCCATGTCTTGTTTGATGCGTGCAATCACTTCCATATATTTTTTCATTTAGCGTCACTCCTCTCGCTGTATGGTTACAGGACGCGAATAAGTTCCAGCAAGTTGCAGACAAGCTAGATTATACTGGGAAAGCCCCGCCAAAATAAAGGCGAAAGGAGGACAAAATTGGGATTCACTGCAAATCCGAGTGTTCAACCGAAAGGAGATTAAAGCAATGAAGAAACTAACTTCTGCAGCCGTATGGAAATTGGGAAGGATCGCACTGCTGTTATTCACCATCGTTCTGCTCGTTACCGGGATGACCTCGCCTCAGGTTCAGGCGGAAACGACACACACGCATGAACTGAAGATCGACTCGTTATTCCAGGGAACGCCGGGTACGATGATCATTAAAAACCTGAAAACCGGTCAACAATTGGTGTATAACGAACAAAGAAGCGTTCAGAAGTATACGCCGGAGTCTTCTTTTAAAGTGGCCAATGCCCTGATCGGACTTGAGGAAAAAGCAGTTGCCGATGAGTACGATGTCAAGCGCTGGGACGGCGTCATCCGCCAATTCGACGTATGGAACCGGGATCATTCGCTGGCTTCCGCCATGCGAACCTCGGCTATCTGGTACTATCAGGCGATGGCGCGCGATATCGGCCGCGACAAGATGCAGCGCAATCTGGACCGGATAGGGTACGGAAATCGCGATATTTCCGGCGGCATCGATACGTTTTGGCTGGACAGCAGCCTCCGCATCACGGCCCAAGAGCAGGTTGATTTCATGGAAAAGCTCGTAAATGAAACCTTACCCTATGGAAAACAAAATATGAAAACCGTCAAGCGGATTATGATTGACGATGAGCAGGACAACTACACGATCCACGGGAAAACGGGGACGCGACTGTCCGATATGGGACTCGGCTGGTATGTAGGTTACGTAGAGACCAAACGGAATACTTGGGTTTTTGCCACCAATGTGGACAGCAGCGGAACGACTGCGAGGAATATAACGAGAGATTGTTTGGAGAAGCTGAACATTATCAATCGACCGGATACGGTAAGTACGAAGTAAGCTGCAAAATCACAAAATCGCCCCACTACAAAAGAGCTGTCGGGGCGATTTTCGCCATGCGACTAATATTTAGCTTTATTAATATTTAATATATTTAATTTTATTTTGCAATCTCAATGACGCTTGTCATTTTTTCTTCTCAGCCTCAATTGCCTTATTCACTTCTTCCTCGGTCTGCCGCAGCGCCGTGTTGAGGTCGATTTCGCCAAGAATCGCTTTAATGAGATTGGTTTGCAGCGGACTGTTTAATTTCCCGTCATACTTGGTTCTAGCGATGGGCGAAGCAAATTTGTTGGTGAACACCGCTTTCACCACGTTTTTATTTTTCACATTCGAATCCTGCGCGAAAGCGTTCTTGATGCTTTCGTTTTTTAAGACGGGAATGTATCCTTTTTTGGACAATGCCAGCTGAGTCTCGTCCGAGGTTACATATTTCAAAACCTCCATCGCCTGATCCTTGTACTTGCTTGCGTTCGAAATGAACAGGAAATTCGGATAAGGCTGCGTCCCCATGCCCGGATTGTCTTTAAACACTGGCAAGGCGGCCATATCCCAGTCAAGGCTCTCAAAATCTTTTTGCCCCTGCAGTCCGAAGTTCATGACATACATGGCGATGTTCCGCTCTTTCATAAAATCGTTGTTATTGAACAATCTTTTTAACGTCGCGATCTGCTCCTTGTAACCGATCGCTTTCGCCGGAGCCATGATGAGCGTATCGACGATCTTTTTATATTTATCGCTGTTGATAGCGGCTTTCTCCGTTGCTTTATCCACAAACGGCAGAGAGTAGGCATTCATGCTGAGAACGTGTATATAGGATTGGCCGAGTCCGATGTATTGCGTGCCGTTGTCGTTTCGGGTCAACTTGTTGCCCAGCTCGATAGCTTCATCCCATGTCATGCCGTCCTTCGGATAACCGACGCCGAATTTATCGAATATCGCTTTGTTGTAGTATAGCACTAGACCGCCGCTGTGCACCGGAAAGCCGTACAACCCGCCGAATTGCTTGACCGCTTCGACCGTTGCCGGTTCAAAGCGGCTCATGTCGACATTATGTTTTTTGACGAGCTCGCTGAGGTCGAGCTGCGATCCTGTGGCCACGACGGAATTCACTGCATTTCCGACGGAATCGTAGATGAGATCCACCTGGGCACCCGACGCGATCATATTCTCGATCGTGTTTGTACCGCTTCTTTGAATATAGGTAAATTTATAGTTGGGAAACTTCTTCTGCAGCTGATCACCGAACCGTTCGTTCCACACTTCTGGAGGATCGCCGGGAGCGCCGTATATAACGAGCTCCGCCGGTTCGTTCGCATACGATTTGGCTTGCTCGGCCGGTTTGTCGCTGTCGACGGACGATTGACCGCTTTTCCCATCGCTGCAAGCCGTAAGCCATACCGATCCAATGACAAGCAATCCGGTAACGATAGTCCAATGTTTCCTCATCGTTCTATCCCCTTTTTATGTGATTTGAAGGCTTGTGTATCCGTTTTCATTTTTCTACGACCATCTTAAGACAGCCTCTTCCGAATTTCTTGGAAGATTCTTCACACAATTAGGGTAATATTACAGCGATCCGTGCTCCGCACCATCTTCGACAACATGAACGCCTTCCGGCAAGGTCAACTGCATTCGTCCATCCTGATATGAAAATGTAATGTTCCCTGCAGCGACCCGAAACGAAAGCTTGACGCTTTGAAGCGATGCAGGCAGACGAGGTGAAAAGTTCACTTTCGTCCACCCGGGAGCCGCAGGCTTTAATCCGATCACATGTTCGATCATATACGGGATCGGTGCGCTCGCCCAAGGGTGACACAAGCTCGTATTCCATTTCAACGATTTGGACCACGCTTCAAAGCATGTCGTCGCCCCTTCCTTAACCATATTCCCCCAGGAGTGCAAATCTTCCGAGCTTAGCAGCTCGTACGCGAGATCATGTTCGTCCGCCGCGGCGAGCGCGTTTAAGACGAAGTACGCCATATACACCCCGCAGGAAAGACGCTTGGCGCGAATCAACTCGACCACCGATTTCCTTGCTTCGTCCGGCACCAAACCGAACAGCAGCGGCAGCGCGTTGGCATGAAGCGACGCGTGCGAAGAGTGCTCCGCATCGGCAAAGAGCTTCGTATCGCTACGATAGAACGTCCGACAGAAGGCTTCCCGGAAACTTGCCAAATCGCCGGATTCCGGAAGGTGCAGGTGCCTGCGGATTTCCGCGACGGCAAGCATAGCTCCATAGTAAAACGCGTTGATCACATTATGGCAGCCTTCTCCCGGAACGCGCTTCAGCGGAAAATCGTAGCCGTCCCTCATCCCTTCCGGCCAATCGACGAGGTTCCATTTATCGGCTACGTTTGCAAGAAGACCGTCTTCGCGCCGGTACTTATCGAAGTAACGCATCATTCGCTCGGCGACCGGATACATCTCTTCCAAAAAAGCTTTGTCTCCGCTTTGCATATAATACTGCAGAAGCTGCATCGGCCACTGGAAAGAAAAATCGGCGATTTCCTGCATGTGATGCCCCGGAGCGACCGCCACCATCCCCGGACAAACCCGGGAAGAAAGCAATGCAAAATCCAGCAGCGATTTGCGGAATAGTCTCAAATCTCCCGACAAGTAAGCATGTGCGTGCGTAATGATCGTATTGTCGCCCAAATATTGGCCCTTTTCCCTGGAGGGGCAATCCACATAATTTTCTTGCGAGCCGTATTTCACCCCGTTCTTGCAAATCGACCAAATCGCATTAAGCATCGGGTCGGATGAGTCGAACAGACACGCTTGTTCATCCAGCGGATAATGGCGGACGGTCGCGGAGAAGCTGCCGGTATCGATAAAGATTTCTTGTACGGCAAGCACCTCGACATACCGGAACGCCTTATAATCAAACAGCTCGAACTCGTCGTCTAGTCCCGATAATGTCCAATGCTCGCGGTACACGCAATTGCATCGCATCTCTTCCCGAACGCGGCCGTTCTCCCACAATTCTTCGCCGCATCGGATTTCAATGACTTGCCCGGGTTTCCCCTTGGCCTTCATGCGAAACTGACCGGTAATTTCGTGACCGAAATCGATCAAATAGCCTTCATCCGTCAGCGCATGAATCCGTTCGGGTTTCACTTCATAGACGGACAAAGGCGGTGTCGGCTGCAAAAATAACCTGTGATCGTCGGCCCAATGTTCCCAAGCCGGATTCCAATCCGTATCGTCAAATTCGCGATCCCGCCATCCGTTGATCTTCAGCCGTTGATCGATATTTTCCAGAAACTGCGTATTGTAACCGGTCGTCCCGCCACTGCGATATTCCTCGGACAACCGGTATTTCCAAGTGCGGTCCGTCCGTTCGGCCACTTTGCCGTTCACCGTCAATTCGGCTATAAGTCCCTGACGGTTATCGCCGCTGTTATAGGACCGGCTAATAAGCCCGTGATAATACACATGGACGGCGATGACATTGCTCCCCTCCACCAAGTAAGAAGCGAGATCGAACTGATTGTAATAGTAATGAAAATAGTTCGCTTGCGCGGGGCCTTGCCCGACGAACCTGCCGTTCACATACAATTTGTAATAGTCGTCCGCCGTAATGTCCAAAATGGCCGAGCGAATACCGCCTTCCAAAGTAAATTCCTTTCTCGCCAGCATGTGACGATTTTGCAGCTCCCGCTTCGGCTCCGCATGCTTGACCGACTCCAATTCTTTTTGGAACACGTCGACAGGACGCAGCTCGCCAAACGTTGCATCCATGATCCATTTCGCTTCCCACTGTTTATCCATATCTGCTCTCCTCACCTGCTGACGAATCGATTTTCCCTTCTCCTATTCACCCTACCATCGATGCGACCGATTTTCTTGGCGGGATTGCCGGACGATTTGGACGATTTGCCTTTTCCACTCATTGCCAATCCCATTTCACTCCACTACAATGAGGAATAGATCTTTGGCTTTCATCTGGAATGTGCGGAAAGAGGTGGAATGCAAATATGGAATTGTATACGAAAAGCTATTATCTGGAAAGCGAAGAATTTCCCTTCTCCGTCTTGCCGTTCTCCAATATGCCCGATCGACCTTCCAAGCCGCATACCCATGACTTTATCGAGCTGGTATACGTCGTTAACGGTTGCGGGGAACATGTATACAAAGGGCGTGCTTATCCGATTTCTGCCGGGGATATTTTTGTCATTCCGCCTTTTCTGGAGCACGATTATCGTGTAACAGGGTCCAAACCTCTTGATATTTACAATGTCTTGTTTCTCCCCTCTCTACTAACTTCCGAATTGCAAACGCTGTCAAGCGTGACGCCGTTTGTCAACTTTTTTTATGTAGAACCGTTCTTGCGGCAAAACGCGGATTTTCAATCGCACATGAAATTAACTCCGCTGGAAGGACAAGAGGTGAAGCGCCGCTTGGACCGGATTGCCACCGAGTTCAACCAAAAAGCGCTAGGTTACCGCATTTCTATTAAAGCTTTGTTAATCGAATTGCTTGTATGGCTGAGCCGCTGCTACGAGGAAAGATCCGTTGAACCAATGTTCCATGCCAGCGAATCGAAAGCGATCTGGCAGCTGTGCGAATATTTGGATCAGCACTATGACCAGCAAATCAATCTGGAGCAAGTATGCCGTATGTGCGGGATGAGTCAGACGAGCTTTACGGCCAAGTTTAAACAGACGGTAGGCAAAACATTTATCGAATACCGCAACGAAATCAGAATCCATGCCTCGCTTAAATGGCTTCGCGAAACCGACGATAAAATCATTCATGTGGCGGAACGCGTAGGAATACAAGACTTGAGCTATTACAACAAACTGTTTAAGCATTATCTTGGACTTACGCCGCGGGAGTATCGCGTGAAATATCGTATTCCGTTAAGCAAGTGAGTTCGGTCGAATCGCGGGTAATGAATTGAATAAAAAAAACGCGCTGTGCGCGCGTTAAAGTTCGACGGTTTTTGTAGCAACATGGTGGCAAAACTCCTTGTCATGCTCGACAAACAGAATGGTTGGCGAATATTCAAGCAGCAGTTCTTCGATTTGCATGCGGGAAATCACGTCGATAAAATTGAGCGGTTCATCCCAAATGTACAAATGAGCTTGCTCGCAAAGGCTTTTCGCAATGAGCACTTTCTTCTTTTGACCGCCGCTGAACGTGGAAATGTCCTTTTCAAATTGAACTCTCGCAAAATCCAGCTTTCTTAAGATCGATTTAAACAGGCTTTCATCGATTCCGCTGCTTCTGGCGAAGTCCGTCAAATTGCCCTGCAAATGCGACGTATCCTGCGATACGTACGATATTTTAAGCTGACTTCCGATTCTGAACGTACCGGTATAGCTCAAATCCTCGCCGCAAATGAGTCTGATGATGCTGGATTTTCCCGAGCCGTTTTTACCTGAAAGGGCGATCCGCTCCCCCTGGTCAATCGGAAAACTGACGTCCTGGCAAACCATCTTATCACCGTAATAAATGGAAACATGATCGAGTTCGGCAAGCCGGCTTTTATGATACGCAAGCTGTGTAAGCTTTAAGTTTTCCGAGCTTTCGACATTTTGGAGGAGCCTCGATTTTTCATCGATCGCGGATTGCTGTCTTTGCTCGATGGACTTCGACCGTTTCATCATTTTAGCGGCCTTGTGGCCGACATACCCTTTATCGACCTTGGATCCGGAATTTCTTGTACCGTTTTTCGTCTTTTCCACCTCGTGCGACCAGCTGCTCGTTCGTTTCGCGGCGTCCGACAAGCGATGAATGTCTTTTTTCAATTTTTCGTTCTCAGCAAGCTCATACTCGTCTTGCCGCTGTTTATTTTCCCACCAATCGGAGAAATTGCCTTGTTGAATTTCGATGTTTGTTTTATTGATGGATAAAATGTGATCTACACAATGATCCAGAAACGATCTGTCGTGAGATACCAGTATGAATCCGCTCTTCGTATTGAGATACTCGCTGACGATTTCCCTGGCATTCATGTCAAGATGGTTCGTCGGTTCATCGATTAACAGAAACCGATTCTCCTTCAGAAATAAGGCCGCCAGCATCACTTTCGTTTGTTCTCCGTTGGACAGCGACTCAAAGGGGCGATACAGCACATCCTCGGAAACCTTCAGCAGCGATAGTTCGCGCATGAGCTCCCAATGAACATAGTCCGGAAAAATGTCGCTGATAATATCAAGCGTATTATTATCCTTATTTTCGACCTGGAATGGGAAATATTCAAATTGGACATTAGCGGAAATTTTTCCGCTGTATTCATATTTGCCGAGCAGCAAGTTAAGAAAGGTCGTCTTCCCTCTCCCGTTTCTTCCCGTAAATCCCAATTTCCAATCGGTATCGATTTGGAAGCTTACATCTTCAAAAATGTTATCGTAACTGCCCTCGTAGGCAAACGTCAAGTTTGAAACCTGGATTACTGACATATCTTGTTCCTCCCGCTAAAAAATATAAAAGCTACAAGAAAGTTACTTTTCTTGTAGCTCAAATAAATATAACGAACCCGCACCATGAACGGAGCTGGATCAAGATATATCGTTTGAGTGAAAAGAAGAACGTAACTTTCTTGCATACGAACAATAAAACATGCGAAAAATAATCGCTTTTCTGTTTTATTATCAGCAAGAAAAATTACATTATCCTTTTCAACTCCCGTCACTAAGTTATATGTATCATATCATGCCCATTTATTGATTTCAACCATTGCTATACATAACCATTGGCGAGCCAACCGCCATCCGCCTTCAAAATCACGCCGGTCACGTATGCCGACATCGAGGAGGCCAGGAAGACGGCCGGACCCACCATGTCGTCCACTTCCCCCAAGCGTCCCGCAGGGATTCTCGCTTCCATCAGCTGCGGCTTGTGGATCCCTTTGTCGATCAAATCCTGCACGATTTCGGTACGGATGAAGCCCGGACTGATCGCGTTCACTTGAATGTCGTGCTTCGCCCATTCCACGGCCAAATTTTGCGTCAGCTGCATCACGCCGCCTTTGCTGGCTGCATAAGCCGCACGCTTAGGAATGGCGGCATGGGCGACGATCGAGGTAATATTGATGATTTTGCCGCCTCCGCCTCGTTCGATCATATGTTTGCCTACCTTCTGGCAGCAGAGGAACGTGCCGTCCAGGTTGATGGACAAGCATTTATGCCAGTTCTCAAGCGGCAGCTCTTCGGATGGGGCTACCATCGTAATGCCGGCGCAGTTGGCTAATATATCGATGCGTCCAAACTCTGCAATGGCTGCCGCTGCAAGCGACTCCACCTGCTCCTCGCTGCTGACGTCGCAAACGACTTTTAGTACCGGCGCGCCATACAAGCTGCGTATTTGCCTTTCCTGTTCCGCCAGCTGTTCCAACGTGCGGCTGACCAACACGACGGATGCTCCTTCAGATGCAAATCCTCGAGCAATGGCGCCGCCGATGCCTCGACCGCTGCCCGTCACAATTGCCACTTTCCCTTTTAGCAGCATGCTTCCCACTCCTCTGTCCGCTCGGCCGGGAATCGCTGGGGCCGGGCGCATCTTATTTGAAATAGGACGGATACTTCATTCTCAGCTCCGCTTTTTCCAGCTCGATCCTATTCATATGTTCCAGCATGACCCGTTCGGCTTCGTCCGCATTCCGCTCCCGAATGGCCGAAACGATATCGCTGTGCTGCGAGATGAGATGTTCCCAATCGAATTTGTCCGTAAGCAGATGCAAGTAACGCATTCGGTTGTAATGCGTATTCATTTGCTGCAGCATCGCCCACGTACGCATTTTGCCGCAGCCCGCCATGATCATTCCGTGGAACTCTTCGTCGAGCTCGAACAGACGGTGATTGTTGTTTTCTTCGATGCACAGGCGCTGCAGCGAGACGAGATTGTTCAGATGCAGGATCTGCTCGTTGCTGAGCAGCTCGCAAGCTTGGCGTACGATGGCCGTCTCAAGCTCGGTTCTGACAAACTTCGACTCTTCCACATGTCTCATGTCGATCAGTGAGATGAACGATCCTTTCTGCGGGAACGTCTCGATCAACTCTTCCTGCGACAGCTTCACGAACGCTTCGCGGATCGGCGTACGGCTCACTTGAAGCAGCTCCACCGCTTCTTTCTCCGAGATGAACCGCCCGGGCTCGAGCCTTAATTCCATTATGTTTTTCTTCAATGTATCGTGCACGTAGTCCCGGACCGAACCTTTCGAATCCCGTACTCCATCGATTTGCAAAGACATGCCGATTCCTCCCTGAGTATACCTGTTCATCTAGCATAGCAGCAGGAATACGGATGTACAAGGACGCTGCGCTTTACGGATTCGCCCAACGGTCATTCGGCACAATCGGATACCAATCCGGCCTCATCGGATCGCGGTCGTAGGCATACCCGCCCAATCTTCGGAATTCCTCGGCGTAGTACCGCACCTTCTCGCGGTCGACCTCGATGCCGAGTCCAGGCTTATCCGGAACCGCAATCGCTCCGTTCTTGTAAGCCATCTTGCCGCCGACCAATATATCATCGGTCAGTTGATGGTAGTGGGCGTCGATGGCAAACGGCATATTGGCGATCGTTGAGCCGAGATGCAGCATGGTTGCTAGCTGAATGCCGAGCTCGCCTGACGAATGGACCGCTACGCTGTACTGGAACGTCTCGCAAACGACCGCGGCTTTATGGCAGGCGCGAACCCCGCCCCAGAACGTAGTATCGAGCAATATGACGTCGACGGCCGGATTCAAAATATTTTGTGCAAGCTGCTCGAAATTTACGACGACCGTATTCGTCGATAACGGGATGTCGATTTTCTCGCGAACTTTCCGCATCCCGTTCAAACCCCAGGTCGGATCTTCGAAGTAGTCGTTGTTGATATGCCGGATCGCCTTGGCAAACTCAATGCTTTGCTCGACGCTGTAGACGCTGTTCGGGTCAAAGCGGTAACGGTCAAGCGGGAATGCTTCTGCCAACGCCAAGTAACAGTCCAGCTCATATTGCGGATCGAACACGCCTCCCTTCAGCTTGTGCGTCGTAAAGCCGAAGCGTTCCTTGAGGTCGCGAGTATGCTCGACGAGCTGCTCGGGCGTCCTCACTTCCCCTTCTCCCGTTGCTTCATTCGGATAACGGAAGAACAAGTAGCTGGCAAATTGGACCTCGTCCCGCAGCTTTCCGCCAAGCAGCTTGTAAACGGGGACACCGAGCTTCTGGCCAACGATATCGAGACAGGCGAATTCGATGCTGGCGTGCAGTTGTGTTCGGTTGTTGTACAAACTTGCGGTAGGATTGCAAATTTTGTAACGCATCGCCTCGAACTCCGTGGGATCGTGGCCGACCAAATACGGTTTCAAACCACGGATAGCCATCTCCGCGCTCTCGCCACCGCCGCCCATTTCTCCGAAACCGACGATGCCCTCGTCCGTTTCCACCTCGACGATGGTGCGGACAAAACGTCCCCAATGCGTCCCGTTGCTGTGGCGCAACGGCGCTTCTAGCGGAACGCTGACGGTTGTCGCTCGAATATCGGTAATTTTCATAATAGCTTCACCTCTGCAAGATTTACTTGAATGGTGGAAACCTGTTGCCGCTAGAATCCGCTGGTCAATCTCGATGAATGCGAATAGGCGAATTGTTAATTTGATAATACTGATCATACTAGTATTATTTAAATACATTTTATACTCGTTTTTTGGTATAAATCAACAACTTTTTGAGCTGAAATTTCAATGATTTCGAAACGATCATCAAACGAGCGATTTGGTTGCATTCTTCCGCGAACCACACATGACCCTCAGGACAAACCGCAATGTCATGAGGCTCTGCCTGCTTTATAGGAATCTCGTACTCCGTGATCGCACCTTGCGTTGTAATTCGGCCGATTTGATTGGCTCCCCATTCCGTGAACCAGAGATCTCCATTGTTCCCGGATGCTATTGCATGAGGACGAGCGTTCGGGGTCGGTATTGCGAATTCGCTCATTTCGCCCGATGTCGTCACTTTCCCGATTTTATTAGCGTTGATCTGAAAGTACCACAGTGCGTCATCGGGACCACTCGTAATACCGACAGGGCTCGCATTGGGAGTGGGAATCGAATACTCCGTAACTTCTCCACTCTTCGTCATTCGTCCGATCTTATTGCTCTGATTCTCGCTAAACCATAACGCTCCATCCGATCCCAAAGTGATAAAGGAAGGAAATGCTTTACGATCCGGCAGCGCAAACTCCGTGATTTCCCCTGTTCTTGAAATTATGCCGATCCGGCTGCTATTCATTTCCGTATACCGTTTCCGTTTCAATTTCCCGACTGATCCACGCAAAAAAACCTCCATATCCGGAAACGGACAGGAGGCGTGCATACGAACAAAAAGACGTACTGCATACAGAGAAGCAGCCGCACTTCATGCATATATAAAAAGCCCGCACTAATCCTATCCGAAAACCTAATATTAGATTTTGTTTGGTGGATAGGCTTAGTAGATCATTGGCTCTGGGTCACCCTTTCACAGTAGATACGGGTAACATGATCATATTCCGTGCATCGATTCAATCAGTCGGCTAAACTACAATTCGCTCGGCAAACCTTGAAGATACATATTTATACAATTATCATTATGCTTTAAGGCATGAATGGTCTTTGCGTTAGGCGCCTTGAATATGGTATCAAAATCCACTTCGTCGTACGCTTCCCTTATCGGAAAAGCGAGTTTTTCATGGTCCAAAGAAAATTCGGCTTTGACGTTGGCGTTATTTCCCCGAGCGTCCAAACGAATCCACCGCTTAAAATCGGATAAAAAGACGGCGTTAAGCGCATGGAGGCAGTATCCGGTATCCGGCGTATCGCCTATTGTCAGCCGCTGATAACAAAAGCCGGCAGGAATTGCTTTGCTCCTTAATAATGCGCACAATAAATTAGATTTGGCGTAGCAGATGCCTTCTTTAAAGTAGAGAACTTCCGAAGCTCTGCATGTGATTCTGGAGCTTTGAAGATCCCACGAGTGCGATATTTCATCGCGAACAAACTCGTACGCTTTCTTTACGAATTCCACTTCGGTTGACGATGCTGCGAATAGTTCGTTTGCTTTTTCGATAATGGAAAGATGACTAAAGTCCACTTCTTCGGTTTCTGTCAAATAATCTTCTAATGAATGTGATTCACATTGTAAGTGCATAGGTCTCTTCCTCCAAACATCTAATTTGCATACTCGCGACGCATGTGAAATCCATACCTGTTTATTGGCATAATTATGCATTATATCGCATGAATATACAAGTTATAAACTTAAAGAATGCGGTACGGCAATACAAATCCATCAAATCACCTTTTTGACCCCGGGGATCCGCCGGATGATCGTTGCGGCCGTATAAGAGAGAATAACCGCGATACAACCGACAACAACGAATTTCAGGATCGGATGCCAAGACAGAGAACGAAATGCTATGGCAACGTAGGTAACGGACAGCGCATGAACAATATAAACAAAAAATGCGTTGGCCGTCAGCCATCCGGTACATTTGGTTGCCGTGCCATTCCAGCGCTCGCGGAACCATACTAACAGTACGTAGGAAATTCCTAAGCCCATCAGCGGATCGATCGTTGCATAGAAAGCCGCTTGCCAGTTTAAACCTCCTATGAACGCGGAGACATCGCCTTCCACTGCTCCTCCGAGCGCCATTCCCGCTGCCATGCAGACGATCAGCAATATGGCCGCCCCCGCCCACCTCCTTCCCGCTTCTTTGGTGAGCATTTGCAGCCATTGCCCGCGATACGCTGCGACGCCCCCCATAAACAGGCCGATATAGGCAGGAAAATAGGCCAACTGCAAATTCAACACTTCAGTTCCGACGGGGTAAACCAACCGTACCAATACGTTCGCTGCCGCGACGACGATGACATAACCGGCGATCAAGCGCCCAGTTAAGGCAATAGGCTTGCTGCACGGTTTGCCTGCAGTCACCTGACGAAAGACAGCATACCAAGCGAAGAACAGCAGCAGCGCCTCCAAATACCACAACGGCCCGACTTCAAATTCAATCACGCCGCGAAGCGGATGAAGAAATAACTCTTCTCGCAGAAAGGCTCCCAAAGATCCAATATATCCGGAGACGGCATACCGCAGGAGCGGGACGATGGCCAGCATGTAGAACAACAGCGGAATTCCATACCGAAACAACCGCGCTTTCAGGAAATTGCCTCCTCCTTGGCGATCATAAGAAGCAGGCGTCACATAACCGGAAATGAAAAAAAACAAGCCCATAAAAAACGATTGGTTGACAGCCGTAAACATCGTGAGCAGCACGTTCGCCAAGGTGCTGTCCTGATGCTCGTAATAAGGCCAGCTTCCCGAGCCTCCATAAACGATCGCCGTATGGTGAAGAACCACCAGCACTGTCATGAATACTTTCAACCGATCCAGATACATTAACCTTTTTTCCATATTCGCATCCCCTTTTCGCTTTTCATACCTCTACGGTAACACGCGTTCGCAGGGGACTCACCGAAAAAAAGAAGACAAACCGCGCAAATTGCATTTCGGTACCGAAGGGTGTTCCTTTCGGTGTCTTTGGCAACCATTGCGGTGTCTTGGAGCAATCAGCATGATATACTAAAATCATTCTCAACGCAGCATCGTGAGTGGAGGAATCCGTTATGAAACATATTCTATTGGTTGACGATCACCGGACGTTTTTGGCCGGAAGCGCCATCATCCTTGAAAAACACGGCTTCCGCGTGACGACCGCGTCAAGCGGAGCGGAAGCGCTGGAACGGATGGAACAATCGGATTTCGATTTGTTCGTATTTGATCTGAAGCTGCCCCGGATGAACGGCTTCGAATTGACGGAAGCAACTTTGCAGCGCCGTCCGGAGGCAACGATCGTCATTTTGACCGGGGAGGACATATCGGAGCATTACGACCGCCTGATCGATATGGGGGTAACCGGCATTATGGAGAAATCTCTCGGCGAACTGGAATTGATTTACTGCCTTCGCTTAGCTTTGCAGCAATTAACGGTTCTCCCTCTTCATCTTGCGAAGCGGCTCAGAACGAAAGAAAACCTACCCTATGCCCCGAATGCAGATAGCGGCGGCAGCATAAACCGGATGCTAACCGACAAAGAAGTGGCCGTCTTGAAGCTGATCGCTCAAGGGCACAAAAATAAAGACATTGCCGACCGGCTTTTCATGAGCCAGCGCAATGTCGAATATTTGATCTCTCATTTGTTCGAGAAATTGGGTGTGTCCTCCCGGCAGCAAGCGGTCATGAAGGGGATCGAGTTGAAGTGGCTCAATGTAGACGCGTAGCCTGTGATGCGTCACGTTACACCGGCAGTGAGCAGTAAATCTTGACCCCATGACCGGGCGAAGATTGCAGCGATATTTCTCCTCCGACCATGCGAATCCGTTCCGTAATGCCGCTTAAACCGAAGCGGTTTGTAGTTGAAAAATCGATACCGGTTTCCATCCCTTTACCGTCATCCTCATACCGGATATGCAATATTCTTTGCTGCTGCCCGATCTCAAGTGTCACGGTACTTGCTTCCGAATGCTTCATCGCGTTGTTGATAAGCTCTTGTGCGACCCTGTAGATTGTCGTTGTTTGCTCATCGCTGAGAGAAGCAGTGAGGGGCATGGCGAGAAAATCCAACTGAAAGTCCGCGCGCAGTCGAGTTTTCTCCACCAGCTTGGAAACCGCATTCAATACGCCTTGATCGGATAAAAAAGACGGCATCAGTTCCCGGCATGTCTCCCGGATCATAAACTCGGCGTTATCGAGCCCAAGCCGTACCTGTTCCTTGTCTTCACGCTCCCATTGGCCGGGTGGCGTTCGATCCAACACGCGGCGAATATGGAGCAATTCTTGCAGCACCTCGTCGTGAAGATCGGAGGCCAACCGTTTCCGCTCTTTTTCCGCCATCTGCATGAACAGCTTGGACAACCAGGGCGCCCGGTCAATTTGCCTTTGCTCCAATTCCTTTAATCGGCTCTCAAGCAGTTGAAAATATTCATAAAAGATGGATACATATTTGGACATGAGCGATAATGCGAACTTATCCCGTTCTTCCACTTTCATCGGACTGCCATCTTCGGAATATACCGCCAAAAAAAGCCTTAACTCCCCTGTCCCCCCTGCCGATCCCAGTACCGCAGAAGGGGTAATCGTTATTACCCCTGGTGCCAGCGGATTCCGGCTGGACCGCAGCGTCTCGCCAATGCCTCGCTCAAGAGCCGAAGGGCCATCGGTACCTTCATAAGCGACTGAACCGTCTGCTTCATGATGCTTCACCAGAACAAACGGGTGCGGATGGAAAAGTCGCCGCCCTTCCCGGACGACGCATTGCTCCCAATCGGCGACCCGATAAGTCCGCAGCATCGCGGACAGCAATTGATCCAGCCGCTGCCGGGTATTTACTTCCTGTTCGAGTGCAGCGTTCTTCGTCCGGATCTCTTCGGCCGCGTCCCTGTTCTCCTTAAGCGTCTGGACGAACCGGCGGAAGAACAGCACGCCGAACATTGTCAGCAGCGTGAGCAACGCCCAAGGGAACGTATCTTCCAGACATTGCTCCCAGTACACCATACGGTAGCCGAGTCTGCGCCCCCGGATTTCTTCCAACATATCTTTCGCGGGATCGGGCAATAGAATGAGAGCAAACAAGACGAATCCGGCTGCAATCCATCGCAGTTCGGCATGATGTTCTTTATGACGCAGCAGCGTTAAAAATTGCAATATGCACAGTGCCATATTGAAGAAAACGAAAACCAGGAACAGCCTGTTGAGGACAATAAACGATGATTCGCCAGCCGACAGCAGCAATGCTACCGCAGTCGCAGCCCAAAGTGCGATGCCTGCCCAAAGGGACACGCGGGTTACCGTTCTTTTGCCGGTTTTCAGCAGGTAAGCGATAAACGAGAAGATGAGGACAACGATTCCATATTTGATAGCCAACGACCCGTATGGATTGTCCGGAAAAGGTCCGAACAGCAGCACTTTGTCGTCCCAGTCCCACAACAGTTGGAGCGACGTCAACAACGAAATTACGCCAAGATAAAAATACCCGCGCTCCTGGGGGAGAACGGCAAACATCGCCCAGAAGACGACCGCTACAAAAGCAAATAGCAATATGAACAGACCATCATCCAAATGGCGGCGGAATAGGTTGAATGCGTGCGCACCGTCGTTGAGCGGCTTCATCAAAGCAAAATTGATCGAACCGTTGATCGCGAAAACAATGAATGAAGCGATGAATACTTTCGCTAACGTCTTCAACATGGTCATTTGTCTCTTCATCCTTTGGTAGCCTAGTACTGCCTGCCTTTTTCGACGCGCAATAACAATGGCTATAATAATTTGATTCTGAAGCTCATTATATAAATTTCCCGGTCATCCTACCACCTCAAAAAGGACCTACACCGGCTGATTCAACCGGCATAGGTCCTTCTGGAGCAACGGGATCGGGTTCATATCATGCGCTAAGGCAGCTTGACTTCCAGCTCACTGAGGTAGTTGCTGGTAGATACTCCTCGCGGCGGTGCAAAATCGAATTCGGTAGACTCAGCATATTGGCCTATATAGCTGACCCTGACCTGCATGGGCATAGGCGCGTGCCCTTCCGGCACCCATCTGGCCGTAGCCTTGTACCTGCCGATTGGTATTTCATCAACACCGGCGCCGCCCTGGATGGGGCCTGCGCGTTTCGTAAGCGTTTGGCCTGCATTGCCGTCAAGCAGCGGGCCGATCGGCGTCAGAGTTACTTCCAGATCGCTCATTTGAAACTCCGGCAGGTTGCTGTCAAATGATGAAAAGTTCGGATATATATAAATTTGTCCATCGAATTTGGTCCATGTGAAGTCACGAACCGCCCCTGCGCTTCCCGCTAGCGGAAGATCTGCGTCAGCGCTTAAATGGAAAGTGAATTTTTTGCCGTTAAACGACTTGCTTAGGTCTGCACCCATCCGCCACGATGTGGTAATTTGGGGCAATTCGATCCGGTAATGACCGGAATCGTCGGTAACTCCAAGAATGTTGCTGTCGTAGAGCAACGTATTATCCGCAAAAACGGTAACTCCAGGCAGCGGATGACCTTTTGCGTCGCGCACGTATCCTTTTACAACATACGGCTCCGCCTCCTCCTTGGAAGGTTCGGGGGTTGGCGTCGGAGCAGGTTCAGGCTCCGTAGTCGAACCGCCCTCTTCGATCCGAACCGTCGCGACACCGCCTTCACTGACGAACGACACTTGGTAACCGCTGTTCTCCGCCACAAAGCGCAGCGGAACTAACGTATTTCCATTAATAATCTGAGCAGGTATATCGAGGCTCACTTGTTTGCCGTTTGCTTTGGCGGTGGTACTATTGATCGTTAATTCTATGGTGAGGCCGTCCTTCGTTCCAAGTGCCTGTTGTACCGCTCCGGTCTCGACCCATTTTACCGTAAACCCGAGGGTTTCAAATAGTTTACGGAACGGGACGAGCGTCGAACCATCCTTCAAAATCGGCCTGGCGCCTTCAAACTGAAGCTCTTTCCCTTTGAATAACACATGGATCGCAGGGCCATCCGACGGCGTTGGTGTTGGTGTCGGTGTCGGTGTTGGCGCTGGCGTTGGTGTCGGTGTCGGATTCGGTGTTGGCGAAGGCGTTGGTGTCGGTGCCGGCGTGGTTGAAGTCCCGCCCGATGTCATCGGCTTCTTATATTTAATCGGTTTGGACACAACCGTACCTTGCGGCGTCCCCATTTCGAGCACATAATGCTGCGTTTCCTTGATCGTTCCGTTATCGCTTGCATACAAGTCGAACGTAAGCTCCCCTTCGAATTCACCAACCGGTTCTTTGACATCCTTTCGAAAACCCGGATTAATAATGATACTTTCATGCTTGTTTGCGCCGTCTGCCGTTGTCACGGTTTTGTCCT
The DNA here is from genome assembly GCF_042659105.1 of Paenibacillus allorhizosphaerae. NCBI lineage: Bacteria > Bacillati > Bacillota > Bacilli > Caryophanales > Paenibacillaceae > Paenibacillus > Paenibacillus allorhizosphaerae. Next base: position 215,989 of record NZ_JBHSRV010000001.1, read on the forward strand.
GCACTATGCCGAGCAGCCACCCGGTAGTCACGCGGTTTGTTCGCCACACCCCCTGATAATTATCTTTGCCGTATTCATCCGTCGAACGCAGTACGACGGATTGGATGACCGTCTTCTGCGCAAGGCTAAGCAGCAGCTTGAAGTGGCCGTCCTTCTTGCCTTCCGGCGTGAATTCCGCCGAACCTACGACGTCGGACGCCGTATCAAGCAGACTGAACTCTTTGATCTGTACGCCTGCGGGCGGCGTTTCCCCAAAGGCGCTCGCGATACTGCCAAACGTCAGGCAGCCCGCCAGCAGAATGGACAGTACCGAAGATTGCTTTCGTTTGCTGAATGGTAACATGATTCTCTCCGTTCTCCTCTTCTGTATAATGCTTCGTGCCGATTAAGCCGCTTCCGGTTTTGCCTCCGGCTTGCCAGCAAACATCGCTTTCCCCGTGAAAGCCACCTCCGGCTTCGCTTCCGGCTTTGCGCTCACTGTTGTTGGAACCGCGATTGCTGCAATCAATGCAGCCGCCAACAGCCATTTCAAACCTTTGTTCGTTTTATTCATCGTTCAAACCTCCATAAAATGAATTTGCTTACTTTATTGATCTTACAGCGGGAGCGTTCCGGTTTCATGAGACATCACCGGGAATTAAGGAGGGAAGATTGCAGGATGCGATCGGGAACAATCCGGGAAAGGCCGCTGTTGCTCGAACAAAAAAACACCTCCCGATTCGTTAGAAACGATCTGGTAGGTGTTTAATGTAAAGCGGCCGATTGGATCAGCTAATCCTCGCGTGACTTCTGAACCAGCCGTTTGGCCGCGTTCCGGTCCGTAACCTGCAGTTTGTTTAAAATGTTCGACACATAGTTCGCCACCGTTTTATTGCTGATATGCAGGTGTGCGGCGATCTGGGCGTTGCTGTCTCCTTCCGCGATCCTCTCCAAAATTTCCAGCTCGCGCTTGGTCAGCTCCGCGAACGCGGGATCCTCCGCCGGAACCGTTGGTCCCTGGGAAAAGTAATGCATCATCCGCCCCGCGATATCGGAGCTGAACACCGCTCCGCCGCTGCCCACCACCCGTATGGATTGAAGCAGCTCGTCCTCGTCCGAATCTTTCAGCACGTACCCTTTCGCGCCGACACGCATAGCGGTAAATACCGACTGATCGTCTCTGAACATCGTCAAAATCAAAACTTCGATCGCCGGATGCTTCTCCTTGATCAAACGTGTAGCCTCAATGCCGTTAATGCCGGGCATTCGGATGTCCATAAGCACGAGATCGGGCTGCAGCTGCTTCACAAGTTCCAACGCCTCTTCCCCGGAAGCCGCCTCGCCTACGACTTCAAGATCATCCGTGGTCCGCAGCAAATTGCGTACACCGCTGCGAAATAGCGGATGGTCCTCTGCAATAACGATTCTCATCGGTTTTCTCCTCCTTTTTTCAAATCGGCAGTACAGCCAGCACCATGGTGCCCCCATGCTCCAGCCGTTCGATCGAACATTGCCCTCCCAATTCCGCAGCCCTCTCCCGTATAGAGACGAGTCCGATGCCGCCCGTGCCGGAAAGCCTTCGCGCGTAGGAAGGATGCAGACCCGTACCGTTATCCGTCACTTCAACCACCAACTGCTTCGATGATGATACGTGAAGCTTGACGGTACAAACCGTCGCCTGGCTGTGTTTGATCACATTAACCAGCGACTCGGTGACAATGCGGTAAGCAGCCACCTCCACCGCTGCAGGTAAATCCGGAAGCAGCGGCGGTTCGAGCAGGCGGATGTGGATCGGCACGGTTCCTTGCTCGTCCGCGAGCAGCCGGGCCGGCTTATTGAGCTCGCTGATTCTCTCCCGGATCGCACTGATCAATCCGAGCTCATCCAGGGTTGGCGGCCGTAAATCATGGACCAGCGTGCGAATTTCATCGACCGTCGCGCGAATAACCTGCCGCAGGCTTGCCAGCATCTCGATTGCGATTTCGGGCTGCTTGACGACATATTTCTCGGCCGTAGCCGCGTTGAGCGCCAGAGCCGCAAGCCGGGGAGCCAAGTCGTCGTGCAAGTTTTTGCGAATTTGCCGGCGTTCTTCCTCACGAGCGAGCACCAGCTTTTCCCGCGATTCCTGCAAATCCTTCGCAAGCAGCTTCATGCCAAGCGTCATGTTCACATTTTCGACGATCGGCCCTGCTTGGTGCAGCAGTACATCCAGAAACTTCTTGTCATCGGACGAGAACGCTTCGCCCGGCGATCGGCAGGAGAGGATGAGTATGCCGAACTGTTCTCCGCGGTGAATGATAGGAAAAGGCAGCAGCTCATGGAGCGGCTCTCCTGCAGAAGCGATGAGCGTATCCTGTCCCCCCACCCCAATCGTAATGCCGGCATAAGGTAAGCGAAGCGATTCCTTCACGGTAGATGCCAGAGCCTCGAGCATCGCTTCCGGCGCCAACGGCTGAACGAGCCGGCTCCCGAGCTTCAGCAAAACCGCATACGGATCGTCATGACGGCCTTTCATCATCCGGTTAACAAGCATCTGCTGCTTTTCTTTGAGAGGAGCGAAAGCCACCGCCACGACGGCTGTAGCCACCAGTGAAATCACAAGATTATCCTTCGTCATGAACAATCGGCTTAAGTAATAGACCGAGAAAATATATATCGCAGCTACACTAAGGGACAAAGCGCCGTATACGAGCGTTCTGTTGACGATCGGGTCGATGTCCCACAACCGATGCCGCAGTACAGCCATCGTCAGCGTGAACGGAATCGCGAGTAAACTTAAATGAAGAAGCGCATTGAGGTACACATAGGTTAAGGCACTTCCGTCATTCATATGCGGATCGAACAAAATGCTCATTCCGACGAACCCTGTCATGCCGATGGCAAGCCCATATACAACCCATTTGGTTTGCTGGCGCTGCGCCGGCGAAGACACCTTCCGAAACCGGTATATTTGCGAATAAATAAGAATCAGTGTCGAGGAAGTGTACCACATAAGCTGAAGGTATGCCGAAATGTTAAATTCGTTCCATATACTTCCATGGTTGAAAAAGCTGCTGACATCGACTGCGGTTATAAAGAGAAAGGCAGCAAAAGTCCATCTCGGCACAAACGAGCCGTTCGGAAAGAGGAAAAACAACAACGATAATCCGATCCAGCCGAGAGTAGCGACCAGCGTAAACCACCACTCCTGCAGGACGGTCCCTTGAAAAGCGACCGAGGTCAGCGATGGGAACGAAGTACCGAACGAAACCATTGCCAAAGCGGCCAGTATGGCCATCGGTTCGCGAAACCCTTTCCAGAAAATGAGCAGTGCCGCAACATAATAAACAAACGTAAAAACGACGTCGATGCACACGAAGATAACGGCATACGTCTCCAGTGACAGACGGACCGCTCCTCCGTTGTCAAGGGGCATGGCCGGCACCCAGGTACCGCAGCCGTTAATAATGCACGTGGAGACCAGCTCGTGATAGTACTCAGGAATCCCTGTCGTGTATAACACTACGGTAAACAGGCAGAATGCGGCCGCTAGAAGCTGCAAGCCGCGTTGGATCCCCTTCCTGTGTAACCGGTTTGCAGGTGCTGCGGTTTGATCCGCGATCCGATCTTGCATTTGCGGCATGTATCCCCCTCGCTTTACTAGTAAAATCTACATTTATTATAACGATCCACCCGATGTTTGAATATGGAGAGTCCGCAATTTCCCGGCCGTCTTCCTGTTTTCCCGAAAATGTCCCAGCCCCGCTTCCCCAAACATTGTGACCGGCATACTCTGTACCGCGTGATGTTCCGCTACCTATAATGGAGCTCATCAACGATTTGATCCATGTAAACAGGAGGCGGCAACAACAATGAACGAAAAGCAAGTGATTCGATGGTTGGGCATGATTTGTTTACTGGCAGGCATTGCCCGCATGGGGATGACGCCAAGCTCGCTGATCTGGGGAACAGATAGCGCACCGGAGCTTACCTTCGGATTCATCGCAAGTATTTTGATGACCATTGGGACCCTGTCCACGTATATGGTGCAATCGAGGCAAACGGGAGTGATCGGATTTATTACGGTGCTTGCGATCATTCTTGGCAATATCGCGACGACCTGCATGCTGTGGTCATCTTTTGAGCCAATCAAGCCGGCCGTGAATCCGGACAGTCTGCCATTCCTCATTATGCGCACATTTACGCTTATCGGATTCACGGGCGGTACGCTCGTTTTTGCGATTTTAACGTACCGGGCGAACGTTTTTCCTCGCTGGATCACCGTACTGCTGGTTGTGATGCTTGTGTCCATGGTGCTGCCGGTGGAAGACAACAAATATTTTGCTTTCTTCTGGGGATTAGCCTATGTGAGTATGGGCTATGTCATTTGGAAGGGCAATTACACTCAATACGCGACTTCTCACAAGTCACGCCTCCCTTAATGCAGGCAATGTAATGGTGAACGTAGTGCCAACGTCGACTGTGCTATCCACTTGGATCGTACCGTCGTGACTTTCAATAATTTGAAAGCAAACCATGAGGCCGATACCTGTCCCTTTTTCTTTCGTCGTATAAAAAGGTTCGCCAATCTTGTTCAATATCTCCTGCGGAATTCCACTTCCTTGATCTATGACCAGAACCTGAATGTGTTCTTTCATTTCATTAATTTTAAGGGTGATGTTTCCACCATCGTTCATCGCGTCCATTGCGTTTTTAATCAAATTGATAAAAACTTGTTTTATTTTCGTGTCTTCACAGTTTATGTACAGTTCCTTGCTATTCGATTGTAATATGATTTCAATATTGTCCATGTTTGCTTGAGGTGTAAGTAATATTACAACTTCATGGATGAGCTGAACGATATTATGAATTTTACGGTTATCGGAATGAGGCTTGGCTAGTGTCAATAGCTCGCTTGAAATTTGCTCGATTCGGGAAAGCTCATCTTCAATAATGGTATAATACATTTCTTTTCTTTCATTCGTTGTCTTTAGCATACTGAAGAAACCTTTAATCGCAGTAAGCGGATTTCGTAATTCGTGGGCAATGCCTGCGGCAAGTTCGCCGGCAATATTCAACTTCTCCGATCGGATGAACCGTTTTTCCGTTTCTTTCTCATGCGTAATATCTACAAAGGAATGGAGAATGGCTGCCTCCCCTTCATAGATCATATCAATCGATTTTACCAAGTAGTATGTTTTCTTTCCATTCTTAAAGCTTAATTGATGTTGATGCACCTTCTTGTCATCGGAGACGGCAGATTCACTATCATACTTTTCAAAAAATTGATGCAAATGGTTCTCTTCTGCGATATTCCGATTACCAATGGAAAATTTTTTTTGTGCTACGCCATTCAGGAAAAGAATATCCGCATCCCTCCTGATGATGACCGGAATAGGCATATGATCAATAATGGTTCGTACCTTTTGCTCGTTTTGCGCAATCAGCTTATTTTCTAAGGTTAAATGATCGTTTTGATCCTGCAGCTCTTTATTTTGCTTTTCCAGCCTCCGTAATCTTTCCAACTCCTCACCGGATGGAAATTTGATATGGTCCCTATTATACAGAGGCGATAAACTATATTCGCTATCCGTCATGAAGTAATTGTGAGTCTTCATTAGCTCGTTCTGAATATAGGCAGGTGTGGTCAAGCCATTATAAGCGCAGACGGAAATCAAGCCGGTTTGGCCAATGAAATGATCACTATGACATTCAAACGTTCGAAGCCTTTCTAAAATATATTCATGCTGCGGCACTAGAACTTGTCCCCACGTACGTATTTTATAATTTTCATCAAAGTAAGGTTGAAGCATCTCAATTAACATCCCGGCTCGATTGACATCGAATTGATCTTCCACAAGATAAGTTTGCGAGCTATCTGCAAAGATCAGATGTTGGAAATGATGCGTCTGAAAGCCTTTGGAGTTCAATTCATCCTTAACTTTAGCGATCGATCGTTCCGAATCGACGAATAAGACGACTTCATTCTTTACAAGCCCTTCCATGATAAAGCTAACGGCATTGCCTATATATTTATTGATTTCATTAAAAATGTAGAGAATATGAGCACCGGTATCTTGTTTGGTGTGATTCGTTATTTTCGTGATAGGTTGTATCTCTTGCATGCCTATTCTCCTCATTAGCGCTGACTATGATATATTAGCGAGTTGTCTCCGTTTAATAGTATCATTAAACTTTAAAGAAAACTGTAGTTATCCAATAAATGGAGCAAAATTTTTTCTGTACATCGCACGGCATCACAGCCGGTTTGCTACCGACCGCATAAAAAAAACCATCGCATTGGCGCGATGTTTTTTTGTTGTCTTCCCTTCGTTCTCCGTTATATTACTGCGGCGTGCATCCGCTCAAGCAATGATACGGCTTGTTCTTCCAGTGACTTAATTGATCGCAGCACTTTGATTGCACGTTCGCGGTTTTCATTAGTGTTTGGATTCCCGCCTGACGGGAAAGGAAACAACGCGGCCAGCTCGTGCAATTGTTCCGCTATGTGGCGATACAGCAGTGCTGCTTCTGAACTGAGCGCACGGATTCGTCCAGTCGTTTCATCGTTACCTTGCCATTCCGTGCCGATCTCGTGAAGGAAATCTGCTGCAAGTCGGCGCGCATCCTGTACGACGGCGACGTTGTAAGCATTTCCGTTAGGCTCGATGCCGCCACCATGGAAAGCTTCGATCCACACGTCATAGGCGCGCAAACCTCGTACGCCGCGATCCGTCGGAGCCTCAGTGCCATTGTAATGATCAAGTATCGTTGCGAGCGCATCTCGAAGCATCGATCGCAGGTCTTTCTCCGTCCGCTCCTCCAGTGCCAGTATGAACAGATCCTCCAGCGTTCCTCGTCCGAGATGATCATAGGGGAGCTTGCCCTCCTTCATACACTCCGCTGCAGTCAATTGCTGCTGCTCATCATCGTATCCATAGATGACTCCGAATTCGGGAATAAACAAATCCCATGCCATGACCGGAAACCCTTTGTCGATGGAACGGTGAATCAGATCCAGAGCGGCGGGCAATTCTTCCTGGAGCATTCTCTTATCTTTTGCAGCTGCTGTAAGCATCGTCGGGTCGATCAAGTTGGCATTCTCACCGGACACGTCACGCTTGTTTTGCGTTTCCACCATGCGGCAGCTCCATCCGAGGTTTTGCAAGCCACGTGGCAAAATGTCCCGGAACGGGTACATTGTGGGGCCCGCGATATGGACATCGTCGTGGCAAATTGTGATGCGAAATGCATGACCGGTAAGTCCCATCACCATGGGTAACGACAAATTATGATCGGTATAGCTCAGCACGCGGTGAAGCGCCCAGCCAACCGACGTCCAAGTGCCGGAGGCGTGGGAAGCTGCTAATTTCGGTAACAATTTCGTTTTCAATGATCCCAAATCCTTTCGATCCATCATGTATTGGTCGATGACGACGCGGATTCGTTGTTGTGCGACTTTTTTCCGGGAGCGGGACAAGATTTGATACACGTTGGCTGCAGATAAGCTGAACAACTTGGCGATTTCCTGCGGTGACAAATAATCGAAGAAATGCCACTCGAATATTTGCCGTTCTCGCTTGTTTAAGCAGCTGAGCATGCTTGAGAGCATTTCATGCAGCTGCGTGCGCATAAGATGCTCTTCCGGATTGGCGGTGCATCTTCCGCTTTCGGCGAACGATCTTGAAAGGCGGTGAAGAATCCGGTCCAAGTTCGACCAATCGCCACCTGCCTTGTCGTTGTCGTTCTCGAAACGCTGCAGAGCGGAGAACGGCTGCTCTCTCACCGCCTGTTTGCTTCTCAGCTGAGAATACGCTTGATTGCGGACAATCCGGTAAAGCCAAGGGAGGAAACGGCCAACGTCAACAAGCGTTCCCAGATGCAAAAAAGCGCGGCACAACGCGTCCTGTACGATATCTTCCGCCAAGAAAGACTCCTGCGTGATCGCCTGCGCATATCCATAAACTTGCCGCCGGTGCCGCCGAATCAACTCCCCGAACGCTTCCCTGTCGCCAGCCTGCGATCGCTGCACCAGCACGCTGTCTTCCTGCTCGACTAATGCTAACTCCGGATCCTCCATTGTTACCTCCGTATAATTTGTCCCCATTACTTCGTCCCGGATAAAAAACACCTCGCCATTTATCGACCGATATACTGACGCAATAGAAAAGAGATTTCTGACAAAACGGATGAAAATATTCTAGCGCATATTGCTGCATTGGAATCGTTCTTCCGACCATCAAATCACTTCTCGGTATTCAAGCATGAAATGTCAAGATGTTATAAAACGAGATCCGCAGGCGGCAAAGTTTCGATGAAGACGGCGTCTATTTCTTGTTGTCCGTTCATTAATGCTTTTGCGATTCGATGTCCCCCGTCGATTAAACACCCGTCCGCCGTGAATAAAATCGGATACTCCATTTTCGCCTCAATAATTCGCTTGCAATGGCTCGCGACATTTCGAATGGTTGGAACGGATGTACTCCCAAAACCGAACCAACAATCCTGATCGAGTTCTTTTATTGAATCGATGTTGACCTTTGTAACAGGCAAGTTTTCGGACATCTTCCATAGTTTTTCTACGTCCCATACATGTCTTTTACCGTCGATCATTCTGGAATGTTTGTGCTTCATCTGTGCTAGCGACTCTTCTATCATTGATCTCACCTCTATTCAGGAATCATATTTTTACAAGTTCAGGACCGAAATCTGAGAGATACTGCGCGTTAAAAGCCAAAGGACTGCCGTGTGGCAGCCCTATCTTCAGTCATCTATTCCTTAGTGTAATAAAAATGATGCAAAGTAACAATAATCTTTACACTTTCTCATTAGCGAGCCGTTGGCGTTTAGCAAGCTTTTGTTGGATGCCTCCGTATATACATGCCAACGCGGCGGAGATTCCAATAAAAGCGGCGCTTGACGTCACGCCGATTTGCAAACCGTACCCATCAACAATCCAGCCTCCGAACAAGGGGCCGATAATTTGCCCGGAAGCAAAAAATGCGGTAGCAATACTTAGACAAGCGGCGTATGCGTCATTAGGCACGTTACGGCGAAGCAGCGCAGTCGTCATAAGCGGCGGAGTAATAAACGATACGAGCCCAATGAGCACGCCGCCTAGTGCAGTAAACACTACACTATCTGTAATGACGCCAAGTACTCCTATGCTCCCTAGCGTTAATCCCGCTGCAAGCGTATAGCCGCTCGGCCATCGGTCAATCGCCCGGCCGCCTAGCCAGCCGTTGAATAAACCGGCGAATCCGATTCCGGACCAGATCAACCCGGCATATAGCGACGGAATCCCTAGAGCGACGAGATAAGGAATGAAATAGGTGAAATAAATAATGTATCCCCAGCCAAAGAAAAAATAGGAAACAATTAAAAACAATAATGTCTTCGGGTTAAATAAAAGTTGGTATACATTCGCACGTTTCTTGAATTGCGGACCAGATTCCTTGTGCCACTCTGCTGATGCGGCTAACTTCCTTCGAATCACCGCCTCAAAGCCGATCGATGAAAGGATGCCAAAAATCCCCATAGCTACCCAAGCAAACCGCCATCCGCTTAAATGCGAGGGATCAATCGTATAAGGAGCCAGCAAACCGGTTACCATGATTCCGGCCGACCCGCCTAACCATATGATTCCCGATGCAATGCCGCGCTGAATCGGATGAACGGCATCCAAGGCAATAGATAATACCAGCACCGTGGAGAAAGCCGATAACAAACCGATGACGAAGCGCCACAGCCCCAGTTGGAGGAAGTCATGACTGAAAGCCGAACCGATCATAGTCATTCCCAAAAGGATGCACGAGAGTTTATTAAGGAAATGCTTTCCGTATGGAGCCCGGGCGAGCATGAGCGGCAAACATAAAGTTCCTGCCAAATAACCGATGAAATTCACGGTGCCCAAAACACCCAATTCACCGTAGCTCCCTCCCATTTCCCTTTGAATCCCCGGTAAAAACATGCCATAGGAAAGCCGCGAGAAACCAAGGATGACGGCAAACAAAAGCGATGCCCATAGGGTAATCCAACTGAACGCGGATTTATAATTACTGTGTACGACGACGCTCAAGATCTCGCCACCTTCCGGAAATAAGTATTGACATCAGTGTAAGACACCATATAATGTTTGTAAAATTGAATTATTTGAAGGTTTGATTCAAATTTCTTAAATCAGGTGATGAGAATGGATCTAAGAATATTAAAAACGTTTGAAACGATTGCCCGACTTGGTAATTTTCAAAAAGCTGCGGAAGAACTGCAATTCGCTCCGTCCACGGTTACACTTCAAATTCAGCGTCTTGAGGCGGATCTTGGGGTATCCTTGTTCGTACGCGAAGGCAAGCGCGTCATTCTTACTGAAGCAGGCCGATGGCTTTCGCAGGAAGCTTCCGTGCTGCTTCAATCAATCTCATCTTTGCGGCAAACCGTGTCGGACATTGGCGTCGGGGATGCAGGAACCATCCGCATGGCTGCTATTGAACCGGCTGCCAGTCAAAGGCTGGCGTCGATCGTAGCGAATTTTTGTAAGGATCGGCCGCAAGTGCAGTTTACGATGGAGGTGAGCGGCAGCAGATCCATCGCGGAGCGGGTTCGGTCCGGGCATGTGGATTTCGGCATATGCGCGGCGCCACCGGCAAACTTCATGCTGACGTTTGAGCCGCTATTCGAGGAAACGCTCGGGGTACTGCTCAAGGCTGACCATGTTCTAGCCAGTCGGAGCAGCATTGCAACGCATGATCTTGCCGGACTTACCATCCTGCTAAAAGAACAGTCCTGCATCTATCGGGAGCTATCCGAGAAAACGATATTTCAAAAAGGAATGCATTTTCATTCGGGGATCGAGGTGGGGAGTTTTCAAGCCATCGGGCAAATGGTTCAATCCGGACTTGGCGTCGGGATCGTTCCGACGTATAGCGGTTTGGAATGGCGAAGCTCCCTCGTGATCAAGCCCTTCTCCGATATTGATCCAACCGTAGCCATAGGGATGATCTACAAAGATAAGAGCAGTCTGGGCAAAGCAACATTAATGCTCATGAACGCCATCCAGAGCGCATGCAAATTATAAGCACCAATACCAAAAGGGATTCACTTATTCAACCGGTGAATCCCTTTCGCGCTAATCATATTTGGACATAATCTCGGCGAACAGCCGCTTCATGTAACTGATCAGCTCCGCAGGCTGCTTTACGGTAGCCTCATTGCCAAGTCCGATGAAAAATCTCGCATAAAAAGCGAGGTCGTTCTGAGGAATCGGTCCTTCCAACCATCCCGTGCCGTCTTCCCGTACATGCAGATGCGATCCGAGCCATAACACAGCCTCGCACATTTGAACGCCTTTTTGGCTCAAATCCGCATATAACCCGGTTATCGCCTTCTCCGTACGGAAAAACGATTCTCTGTTTCCAAGGTGGACATGCCGCAGATCCATTGGTTCCGTACCTTCCGTATCGAATGACGCCGAATGAATCCGATCGCAGCGAAAGATTCGAAAATCTTTGCGAAGAAAGCAATACGCTGGACAAAACCACAAGCCGTTATTGGCATAAATGCCGATTGGCTGTATGTGACGGCATGCTTCGTCGCCCCGCGACTCGTATTCGATGAGCAGCACCTTTTGCTGAACGGCCGCTTCGAGCAGGATCGATAAAAAAGGAGATTCCTGCTGTCTCGTCGGTGTCACGAAGTCCACCCTATTTTTCATTTGATCGATGCGGTCGCGAACGTCCCCGGACATGTGCAAGTAAAACTTGTCCAATGCGGAAGCAGATTCCGTCTCAAAGGGCAGCGAAGAATAATGACGAAGCGCATACACAGCAAAAAACATGGCGACAGCCTCTTCTTCGGAAAAGGCGATGGGAGGCAAAATCCGTTCCTTCAACACCTGGTAACCGCCGTGCGGCCCGACCTCCGAATAAAGCGGCACACCGAGCTCGCTCAATTCCTGCAAGTCCCTTAGCATCGTTCTTGTCGAGACGCCGAACTCCTGGGCCAGCTCTTTCACCGTAAATTTTCGTTTTCGGTTAACCGTCATCATCAGTTCCAGCAAACGTTTCGATTTTGGCATGAACCCGGCTCCAATTATTTTTGATTTCGTGACAATTATTGTCACTATTATGCCCTACAATAAGATTCGAGGTCAAATCGAAAAGGAAATGGTGAACAGAATGAATAAAATTGTCGTGTTGTTTTTTCTTATCATGTTCGTGATCGGTACGGATACGTTTCTGATATCTCCCCTAATTCCGACGCTGCAAACGATGTTTGGCGTTCGAACCGAGGTAGCGGGTTGGATGATGGGAGCTTATACGCTCGGTTCGGCGGCGTTCGCCCTGATCGCCGGTCCGTTATCCGATGGATGGGACCGGAAAAAAGTGCTGCTGACCGGCCTTAGCTGCTTCGCCGTTTCAACATTCTTGTGCGGTTTTGCCACGGATTTTTGGACGATGTGCTTATTCCGTTTTTTGGCAGGAGTCAGTGCAGCGTTTACAGCGCCGCAAGTATGGGCATCGATCCCGACGCTGTTTCCTCCGGCCAAGATCAGCAAAGTGCTGGGCGTCGCCTACGCAGGGCTTGCCGTATCTCAAGCACTCGGCGTACCCATCGGAAGCCTATTGGCGTCCGGTAATTGGTCACTACCTTTCTGGACCATCGGCATCTTCTCACTGCTGCTTGCGGCTGCAGCCTATTATGCCGTGCCTGGCATGAAACCGCAAGGGCTGCAAGGAGCGAAGCCGTCGATCTTCAAAAGATACGTTCCCCTGCTGACAAGCGGCACAGCAAGAGGCACCTTCCTCGCCTACTTCTTCGTACATCTGGGAAGCAGCGCTGCTTTTGCTTTTCTCGGGAAATGGATGACTGACAGCTTCCATCTTTCAGTTGACGAAACCGGGTATGTCATCATCTTCTTAGGGCTCGGCAACTTCCTCGGCAGCTTATGCGGTCCTTATGTGTTCAAAGCGTTAAGTCAATTGCAGACGATGACGGTTGGGATGTTTGTCGTTATCGCAGCTTATATTGCACTGCCTTATGTGTCGTCGGTTCATGTAGTCAAAGCGTTGTTCTTTCTCATTTTTGCTATTCTAGGAATATTGTTCCCGCTCATGGTTGGTCTGCTGAACAGTTTGAATCCGACCATCCGCGGTACGATTTCCAGTCTGGCGACATCGACCATGAATGCAGCGACGACGTTCGGAGCTTGGATGGCCGGCATGCTTTACTCGTTGTTTCACGGCTATTCCGCTGTAGGCCTGTTTACGGGGATCTGCCTGGCATGCTCGCTGCTTGTATTTATCTCGAGCGGCGTTCTGTCGACACAAAGGGAAAAAGCCGACTCGCGAGCGGAATCTGCAACCTAAGTTTTCCCGCACGGCTTCGGCTTTCTCAATATCTTTAACGTTAACAACTTCTCAATTCACCTGCAGCAGCAATTAACCTCCGTATCCCTTCTTCCATTTGCAATTCGTTGATATAGGAATAACTGAGCCTGATCCATGGTTCGATTTGTCCGAGCGGATCGCAAATGCTGCCGGGAACGAAAGCAACCGACAGCTCCAAGCAGCGGGCCAGCAATTTCTCTACGGGAAAGCCGTCCGGCAGTTGTACCCATAAATTGAGCCCTCCGCTCGGACTCGTCCACCGCCAGCCGGTTCCAGCCAGAAGCTGTTCCATCTTCTCTTTACGGAGCTGAAGCGCGATTCTCAGCTTCGCTACATGCTCTTGAAGCCGGCTGGAAAAGAAATAATGCTGGAAAATTTTTTGATTAAGCAAGGGCGTTCCGTTGTCTGCGAGCGCTTTTACCGGCGCGATGCCGTTCATCAGCGACGGCCGTGCCGCCAGCACCGAAATCCGCAGTCCTGGAGCGACGTATTTGCTGAAGCTGCGGATATAAATGACGTATCCCTCGGTATCATAATAAAATAGCGGGGGTGGCGGCGGGTCACCGAAATAGATGTCATGATACACGTCATCCTCCACCAAAATACATTGATACCTTTCCGCGAGTTCAACCAGCATCTTGCGTTGACCGGCCGGTACGGTAAAGCCGGTGGGGTTGTGAAACGTCGGATTCATATAAAACAGCCGCGGCTTCTCGCGCTTCATCACTTGTTCCAAGTGCTCAAGATCGTACCCTTCCGGCGTAATCGAAATAGGGATAAGACGAATGTTTTGCTGCACGAACACATCGATCGCCGGGCTGTAGGTCGGCCGCTCTATCAATACTTTATCGCCTGGCTTGACGAGTGACCTGGACACCAGGTCGATCGCTTGCTGGGAGCCGGTTGTAATCATTAACTCATCAGCGTGAGCTGTAATCCCCTGCTTTTGCATAAAAAAAACGGCCATCGACTCCCTTAATTCCAGATCGCCCATGACGGTAGAATACGTGCTGAGCAGCTTCGGATATAGGTCAAATATTTGTTTGACGTAATTCGACATATACATATTCGGAAGCAAGTTGGGATCAATGAGCGCTTCCGACATTTGGTAATCAACCGGCAGGCGATGAATATCCGCCAATCTGCTGCGGTTCGTATATACTTTCCTGGCCTGATAATCCCAAGGTTGGTCAACACCAGAATCAACCTGTGTCACGCCGGCCGCCGCTCCGCGAACGAAACACCCGGATTTGTATTTTACTTCGACAATCCCGTCGTCCACGAGCTTCTGATACGCCTTCATAACCGTCAAGCGATGCACCTTCAGCCGTTCGGCCATCGCCCGTACGGACGGCAGCTTGTCGCGAGTTGTCCATTCTCCCCGCTGTATTCCTTCCAGCACAACGTCATACACGGTTTTCACTCGTTTTCCAATTTCCGCCGTTTCCGTCTTCCCTGAGGTCATCATGTTTTACTCCTTTTTGCAGCTGATCCGTATATCTGTTCTATTTTAGAGCATCTGTTCTATCTCGTAACCATTATAGTATACAAAAAGGAGGATGTACTATGATTATTTTTAATTATTTGCTCATGTGTGCCATATTTGGTACGACGTTTCTGTCGATCAAAATCGGCGTAGAAGCGGGGCTGCCGCCGTTTTTTTCCGCCGGAATCCGGTTTTTGCTTGCCGGATTGCTTATTTTCTTATGGATGCTGTGGAAAAAGAAGGTCAAGCTATCGCTATTGCTGCACAAAGAGTTCATGCTGATTGGACTAGCGAGCACTTTTATGACATTCGCTGCGCTGTACTGGGCGGAACAGCACATCGATTCCGGTATCGCGGCAATCCTGTCCGCTACCGGCCCAATGATGATTTTGATGCTGCAAACCGTTGTGATGCGTAAACCCGCCAATTGCAGTGATTTTATCGGGTGCGGTATCGGTTTTGCTGGGGTCCTACTTCTCATTTTGCCGAAACTAGTTCTTGGCAGCAATGCCATCTGGGTGTGGAGCTGCATCGTTGTATTGCTCGGAGAACTCGGTTATGCCGCAGGCAGCCTGTACACGCGCAAAGTGATGCTTCGCATCAAGGACACCTCGTCGGTGGCGATTAATTCTGTGCAGATGTTATACGGCGGAATGGCTCTAGTTGTACTGTCGCTTTTTACTGAGCATATGAACGAATTCCCGCTGCAATCTTTCCCCGCGCTGGGCTCGTTAATGTACTTGATTATCGTAGGCTCCATGCTTGGACACAGCTTGTATGCATGGCTGCTGAAAGCAACGAATGCGGTATTCCCCTCCACTTGGCTTTACATTTCTCCCGTCATCGCGATGGGATTAGGCGCGATCGTGTATGGCGAATCCGTATCCGCCTACTCCGTTGTCGGCACGGCTCTGATACTGTCTGGCATTATTGTTACGAATCTGCACGAGCTGCGATTGCTCAAAACTCGCCGAAGCGCCCGATCGGCCGCCTGAAGATGATTTTTTTTAAAAAAAATATGTTTACATAATATTTATTATGTTAATTTATTATGCCGTCATAAAGTAATTTGCATTTTGTCCGTTCCTTTCAAGTTCAGTTTTGAAATAGTCAGCTTTAAAAGACGAAGGAGCCTCCGTGAAGGAAGCTCCTCGTTACCGTACCTGTCCGCTTAATCCGTATGGGTCTCATACAAAATGCCTCTGATTCGTTCTTCGCTCAAATGATACATTTCAGCTAACTCCGTTATTCCGATCCCATCCATGTATCTCTGATAAATTTCTTTGTTTCTTCGCTCCATTTCATCGCGCGTCCCGCTCTTCTCTCCCCATGCTTTGCGTTCGGTCTGAGGAATATACAAGTGCTCGCCTCTTACGTATTTCTGAATTTCTTGAATCAAGCTTTCAGGCAGCACGTCGCGCGCATTTTTGTACCTTTTCATTTTCGCTCCCCAATAGTTTTGGTTAATGCGAAGAAATTGCTGCGGATGTCATCGAAGCCTTCCCTTACCATAAGCGTAAAGATGTCCGCATGCTTTAACGACATTAACGAATGAACGACGTGCAAATCAAGCTGCTTCATGGAGTATAGCACGCCTTGCAAAAACTGTTTTTTTTCTTGTCGAGACAGAGCGAATTGCGGGCGGAAATGAAGATTGAATGCTGTTGCCGAAAGAACGTCGCTGGTCGGATTCACTCTTTTTACTTTGTAATAAGCAAGTGCGATGAATGGTTCCTGATCGCTGCGCAGCGATAAAAAAACAAGGCTGGGGTCTTTCGCCTTAAACTGATGCCTGAAAATCGCCGCGTTCTGCTTGTTGCCGTCATCAATCAATATTTGACAGACGCGGTCTAACTCTATGGATTCGACGGTAATATTGTCGGTGTTCAAGCCTTCGGGAATATCCCAGTCCGTTAAAGAAAGACGGGTGGAAATCCGCATGTATTCATCGGTCGTGCGAAAGCCTAGACGTTCTAAAGTGAATATTTCACGATTACGAAGCTGTCCAAATTCCGTAAAAGCAAAGTAACCTATGTGTGTTCCCCCCCTTTCGGTGATGACATCTTCGCATTTTTCCAATAGATCAGAAAGGATACGCATGTTGTCGGAATCGGACGGTTGTATCGCGTAGATCATTACACCGTCTTTTCCCCTTAGATCAAGACCCATGAAAGCAATAATTTTGGGGCCTGCTTCTGCAATAAATCCAATCCTCGCCTGCGGCTGTGACTCCGTGCTTGGAAAAAACCATTCCTGTATATGAGCAGCGGTTCGATACGGGATCTTGTCATTTTCCTTTTCCGTTAACAACGTGCGTATCTGTTCAAAATCTTCATGAGGCGTAATTTGTCGTATAATCGGTTCTGTCGTTGGCACTATGATATCACTCCCTGTTTTAAGATAATATTATTATGCCAGTGACACACAGCACTTAAAATCTCGTTAATTTGTATAAAAAAACTCGAACGAAAAGCTTAAGCACCGTGCCCGCTTCCCATTCTCTTCCTACACCTATTATTTTCCCATATATCATAATAATGCCTCGCCTTACAGAATTCAAAACATATTCAATCGCATCTACCCTTGCTGACCGATAAAGAAGAAAACACCCACTACCGCCGCTACGCCTAAAAACCAGCTCATGGCAATGCGCAAGCCGGGTTTCGGGCCGTCCCGCAACACTTTGATTCCTAACGGGATAAGAGCGATACAAAGACCGATCACAGCCACGATCGATAACGGTGTGGTGCCTTTGAGCACCCCTAACGGGCTGATCTTACGGAAAATGCAGGTTCTTTCTTAATGTTTTCTTAGAAAAGGCAAATGAAGAAAGAGCCCCCACCTGGAGGCCCCTTCGGTATTATCGATATTCACGGCCGATCTTCCCCGGATGACAAGCGCCCCACCAATACGGCTGCGTCAATTCACGAGGAATGAATCAGGCGCTGGACGCTATGGTTATTGTTTCTTTAGCGCCTCGATCGCTTTGTTGATTTTTTCGTCGGTTTGTCGAACAACCGTGTTTACATCTGCGCCGCTATCCTTAGCGACCTGATTGCCGGAAAAGTTGAACGCGAGCGGAAGCGCAAACAGCTTGCCGCTATCCGAAAGCTGTTTTACGATATCGATTCCAGCAGTCTCGGGAGCTCCAAGATTAACATTATTTTGCTTGATCAGTGAGGTCAAATCTTGTGCCGCCTGTAATTCCACCACTTTTGCTACGGTTACCGGGCCTGCATAAATAATGTCCGGCAGTTTATCAATCGCTATGAGCTGGGCTAACTTTTCCGGATTATCCTCACGAACAAGCGTCAACGTTATATTTGGATATTTTTTCTTGACCGAATCGACCACCCATTGATTGAATTCGTCATCCGTCATCTTGGCCGAAGTTTGCAGAAAAGACAACGTGAGCGGTTCCGCTGCCGCCGTCTTTGCTTTAAGAACTTCAGGCTTCGCTTCGTCTTTGACCCCAGTACAGCCTCCCACAATGAATATCGATAAGCTCGTCAACATGATTCCGAATCTCCAAGGTGTCTTCATTTTACAGTTCCTCCCCTTACGGTTTGCAAAGTGCTTTTCCTTTGATATTGCCGAACGCAAAAAAAAGAGACACCTTTACCGTGAGCTGTTCGCTCAAAATAAAGGTGTCTCCGGCGGTCCGGTCGAAATTTCAATTCCAATTGGAATGGTATGAATTAACGTTGTTCATCATACCACTCACGCCATTTGCGGTCAACCGATTTTATGCATCATCGCGAGTTTATTGCTGTTGTTATGGTTGAACCAGTGAAATTCCGTTCGATGCTGCATTATTAGCAACAAGACTCTTATCTTCAAATGCCGTCGAGAGAACAATTAAAGGTGTTGTAAACCCGAATGGATTGCAGGAATCGAGGAACTTGGCTAGCGTTTCGCTCGTTTCTGTCGTCACTTTCATCAAATAATTATACTCGCCGCTAATTCTATAAAGATCGATAACCTCGGGAGCCGTTTCGCTGAAAGCAAGGAAGTCCTTGCAGTTGTTGGTTTTAAACAAAACGAATGCGGTTGTATGCTTCCCCAATTTTTGCGGAGAGAGCTCCGCCCGATAGCCCTTGATGACCCCTTGCTCCTCCAGCTTCCGAACTCGTTCCGTTACGGCCGGCTGCGACATCGCGATCATACGGCTCATCTCGGAAATGGGAATCCGTGCGTTATCGTGCAGCACCGACAAAATTTTATAATCGATTTGATCCATCATTGCAACACCTCATTTTTAAAAGTTAGTGTCCTGTAATAAATAATAAAATAAGTTTTTACGAACGATACTCCTTAACATTCTTATTCAAATTGTACGTTAACTTTAATAAAATGTCACTAACGAACTATAAAGGGGAATGAGAAAAATGACAATGACACTAAACGAGACTGTATCGGCGGAAGCGTTAAGATTTTATACGGCGGGTGACGGCAACCGTATCGCCTATCGAATCGATGGAGCGGACCATAGGCCGGTGCTGGTTCTCGCGAACTCCATCGGCACCACGCTCAACATGTGGGATGGACAAATTCCGGAGCTGACGAAGCATTTCCGTGTTCTCCGCTACGACTTTCGGGGGCATGGCGCCTCGGACACCCCTGCTGGAGCGTATTCGATTGACAGGCTGGGACGGGATGTGATCGAATTGCTCGACGCGTTGCATATTAACCGGGTGCATTTCATCGGATTATCGTTCGGCGGTGCCGTTGGACAATGGCTCGGCATCCATGCTCCGGAGAGAATCGACCGTCTGGTTCTAAGCAATACTTCATCCTATTTGGGACCGGCCGACCAATGGGATCGCATGATCGCTTCCGTGCTGCAAGCCGATAATCTATCGGAACTTGCCGACATGTTCATCGGCAATTGGTTCCCTCCACATATGTTGGAAACGGAGAGTGCCGTCGTAACGTCGTTCCGCTCCATGGTTCTCTCCACTCGCCCGCAAGGGTTTGCCGGAGTCTTCGCTGCGATCCGCGACTTGGATATGCGCCGGACGGCGTTACTAATCAGCAGCCCGACATTGGTGATCGCGGGTCAGTACGATGCGGTGACGCTCCCAAGTCATAGCGAATTAATCGCGGCAACGGTCCCTAACGCCAAGCTGGTCAAGTTACCCGTAGTCCATTTGTCCAATATCGAGCGTCCCGCCGACTTTTTAAGCGTTGTAACTGAATTTTTGCTTTCGAAATAAAGGTATGGTGCGGGCTCACATGCGCAAATGAAATTGGCTGGCGGATCTACTCGATCCCCAGCCTTCAATCTCAAACCATATATTAGAGATGGCGACGGCTCGCTCCCCTTCATAGCGCTCTCCGAGCAGCCTGCCAGTATGCGAATACTTGTGGTATCCAATGCTAATTCGCGGACAAAAGCTTGGTCAGCTTGGCGGACGTGTCCGGCGAACAAGTATAAATGATCACCTTCTGGTCGGCATCCGTAGGAACTTCCAAAGTAACGTGATCGAATTCGAGGATCCCCAGGATGTGGTGATCCATCATTTTATGTCCATCCGAAATTCCATTCACATCATGCTGCGGCCACCAGAAGCGAAATTGTTCGCTGCTCTGATGCAGGTCCTCGATCAATTCCCCGAACCATGGATCGCCCGGGTAACGCGCATAACTTGCACGAAACTGGGCGATCTGCATTTGCGCATACTTCTCCCAATTCCGATGTGAACGCAGCACGGGATTCGTGAAGCTTCGCCATATCATATTTTGCGAGTGCGGAGGTGCAATATCTGAAAAGGAAAACACAAGCTCCGCCGCTTTGTTCCACATCAATAAATCCCATCGTCTGCCGATGACATAGGTAGGATGTGGATTCAGCGCTTTTACGGCTTGCGCTAACGATTGGCTGACGGTCTCCTCCGGTGGTGTGTACCGATCTGTCGATGACTGCGGCTGTGCCAACAAATACAGATGCCGCCGTTCGGCGAAAGTCAGACGCAGCGCCTGAGCCAAACTATCCAATACTTGCTCAGAAGGTTGAACGTCTCTTCCTTGTTCCAATGCGATATACCATGATGTGCCGATATTGGCTAACTGCGCTATTTCCTCGCGTCTGAGCCCCGGTGTCCGCCGACGGGTTCCCACGGGAAGGTTCACATCCGACGGGGACAGACGGGCTCTTCTTGTTCTTAAAAATTCGGCCAATGCTTGCCGCCTTTCCCGATCATCCATTGCGCCGCCTCCGTATCCTGATACTTTCAATCCTACGATAAACTAAATCTGGTACTACGATAAAAAATCTACAATAATGGCATTGTACCACCCTAGGGGAAAAGTAAAAAACGCAATGGAGGAAAAATCTTATGAAAGTCTTGATTACAGGAGCCACGGGTCGCATAGGAAGTCGGCTTGTACAGCGTTTGTTACAAAAAGGATATTCCGTCAGCATGCTGGTCCGGCAGCCCGAACGCGTGCAAGCGTTAAAAAATCTGGGTGCCGAGATTATTCAAGGGGACTTGCTTCAGCCGGAGTCGCTCATACACGCCGCAGCTAATCAGGATGTTATTATTCATTTGGCCGCTTTTTTTCGCGGCGCAACGGCGGAAGAAACGCATTCCGTTAACTTGGAAGGAACGGTTGCACTAGCTCGCGCCGCTTTGCAAGCAGGCGTTTCCCGGTTTATTTTTGCAAGCACCAATCTTGTTTACGGCCCTGGCCGGTTGCAGCCATTTGTAGAAGACGATCTCCCCTATCCTGCTGCTCCCTATCCGAAATCGAAAGCGGCGGCTGAACAGAAGCTGCTAGAGCTGCAACGCACCGATGGATTAGGGTTAACGATTCTTCGTTTGGCTTTTGTATACGGTGAGGGAGATCCGCATCTGGAAGAAGGGCTGCGATGGTTCCGCAACTGGAATCCAGCGCAGCCAATCCATATGGTACATCATGCGGATGTGGCTCAAGCAATCATCCTTGCAGCAGAGAACGAGCGCAGCGTTGGACATATTTTTAATGTTGCCGATGATGAACCTGTCCCGGTCGGGGACATTATGAGTATTTACAATGAACCGATAGCGGGAGATTCGAGAAATCGTCCAGTCGATTCTTCTTGGCTGCAAATCGTAGCTACGAAAAAAATTCGGGAACAGCTAGGTTTCAAACCTATTTATCCCGCATTACGCAATGCCGTGGAGTCAGGCACTTTGTAGTAGAGCAAAATCCCCTCGATTATTACAAAAACCCCATC
The DNA here is from genome assembly GCF_042659105.1 of Paenibacillus allorhizosphaerae. NCBI lineage: Bacteria > Bacillati > Bacillota > Bacilli > Caryophanales > Paenibacillaceae > Paenibacillus > Paenibacillus allorhizosphaerae. The sequence continues at coordinate 238,037 of NZ_JBHSRV010000001.1, forward strand.
ACTTCATTACTCCCACGAAAGAGGTGCTTCCGCATAGGAAGCACCTCCACCTTCGTAATCGTAACCGTTACTTTTGGACGCTCTTCATTAACTCCTCAATCAGAATTCCATTGATTCTGAGACCTTCAATTTTACAGTTGGATATATCTACATTCGATAAATCGGAGTCAATGATTTTGCTGTTCTGAATTTTTATATTTTCAAAAGTTACGGGAGCTTCCTTCGCACTGGCATTGCGGATTTTCAGATCGCTAATATTCGCTCCATTGATCTCCAGGCCTTTCAGGTTAGCATCGGAAATCAATCCGTTTCTCATATTCATATCGTTAAAGAAACAATTTTTTAAGTCCGCATATACAATCTTGATATTTGGTAATGAAATATCCTTTAATACCAAATCGCTAGCAAAACAATCATTAAACTCCGAACCGGATATATTCGAGTTTAATACGACGATTTTTTGTTTTGGTTCCCTTTTGTCAATGACATACGTAATCGCAGGATCCAGAATCATGACTTGGCAAACGGCCGATACATTCCCCGTTTCCGTTATCCCTTTTAATTGGACCAATCCTTTTTCTACGCCTTTAATCGTTATTTTCCCGCCGCCCTGTTCAGTGATAGCAAGATGTTTATTATCCGAAACCCATGTTACATTTTTGTTCTCTGCGGTATCGGGAAATATATGACTTTCAAGTGTGATGCTTTCGTTTTCTTTTACGTAAACCTTATTGGGGATGATTAACGCTAACGGTTCACTGCTATGATCCGCGTGGTTCCATTGCGTAACGTTCAGCGCTTTGATCGTCACGACAGACCCCATCGCTGAAGCAACGCCCACTTCTAGCTCCGGAAAAGGGATGCCTTCGGCCTTTAACTTCATATAAGGTTCATTTTCCCGGAATAACCGCACTTCTCCATCCACTAATAGAAGCATATAGTCGTGGTCCAGAATCCAACGGATATGAACGAATTCGTTAACCGGGATTTTCCCCTTGCCGACAACCCCGTTATTATATTTTTCATTCACCGGATCATGAACGCGAAGTTCATTATCGTTGCATTCCCAATTTAAAATCGCTACGCCTTTGCCGTATTTTAGACGAATATTCGTTGAATCCGTTTTAGCGACCAGATCAATTTTTACAGGGATGGCGTACTTTCCAGGTACAGCTACAAACCCATCGTCACGAGGACAGGTGATGGAGATGCCTTCATTTGCTTCTGTCATTTGGATATTGCCGCGCGCTTCAAGCATTTCAAGATTGCTTTTAAATTCATGCATGAGATAAAGCCTCCCTATAATCTACGATTTTTTAAGTATTACATCATTTCTAATTGTGGTCCCTTTAGGCAATATGATGATTCTGCTCACCTCCTTAAATGAAGATGCCGGAGCGTGAAAAAAACTAACAGTTTCTTTTTTAGGAAGATCAGATGCGTGATTGCGTATTTCTTCACCATGGTAGTAGTTGTAGAATGTGAGAGGAATAAACATGCATCATTATACATGTTTTGTAATTTTAAGGTTATATTTGTTAATTATAATATAATATATGCAGAATTGCAAACATATGTACGCATTTTCGCGATTGCAACAATTTTCAATCCAGTCCCGTCTATGACGATGTTGACAACATTTCCTTCGAAGGAAACAACCAGACAATCTAACCATAGAGGAGATATGACCATCTTGAAAAAATCATTCATCGCCGCAACAGTCATTCTTAGCTTGTCGATGTCCGCAACGGGGGCATTTGCTGAGTACAGATTAGACGGTACGCCATCACCGAATCAGGTAAAAGACGCCGACGGAAATATCATCATTCAAACCTTAAGCGCGCCGATCGGGGACGTCCCCCCGCTGCCTATACAAGACGTTCATGACGCAAACGGCAATGTGATTGGCCAAACGCGCGACGCTAAACCTCAAGATTCTTTCGGCGGACTCCATTATGTCATCGTGGTCGGCGGCAAGGCGCTTGAGGCCGGTAGCAGATCCGCCTACTTGAAAAATGAGCGGTTGCTCGTTCCGCTGCGGGAAATTAGCGAAGCCCTCGGTTATAAAGTCACTTGGAACGCGGATACATATAGCGTTGATGTAACCAAGGGAGCCGTTTGGAGCGGAGTATTTATTGGCAAAGATAACTATTCGTTCGGAAAAATGGCTCCGGTCCAATTGGGAGCCGCACCGGAGTTGAAGGATGAGGTTACGTATGTGCCGCTTACCTTTTTTAGCGATATATTGAAGCTGAAGACGCAAATCGATGAAACCGGCGTCGTCAACATTAGCGAAGTACAGGGCTAACTACCGATAAGAGCCGCCCCACTTGTGGCGGACGGAAGCACCGGTAGGCGCAGCATCGCAATGAAAATAGGCAAAGTCAAAGTGCCGCAGCATTTTGGCTTTGCCTATATTTTTAGCCATTGATTTTCTTACGCGCGACTACAAGGGGCTGGTAATAACCTGATTGTGCCGGCATGTGCCACTCGATGTCCGAAAACCCGACAGATATCAAAATTTCACTAAGTTCCTCTCGCAATAAAGCTCTGTATCTCGTCTTATTATGCTTTGTTACCCATTCCCCTGCGATTTCCTGCACTATAAAATGATGGGTGACATAGGTTTTCCCGTCATCGTCCCAATCCCAAACTTGAAAGACAATGCGCTTGCCGTTATCGAAAACGCGCGGCTCCGAAGCTCTCGGCTTTTCTTTAACAATGTCATCGTAATCCCTCATGGTAATGAGAACAATGCCGTCATTTTGAACCTTCGAATACATGTTGGTCGCTGCAACATATAAATCTTCATCCGTTAGCAGGTGCGGGATGGCATTGTCCGCCGAAAGAACGACGTCAAAAACTCCGGATACATCTTTTTCCAGCGAGCGAAAATCCGCGACTCCGAAATTCACTTCCACCCCGTAAGATATAGCCTCATTGGCGGCTCTTTCTATGGATGCCGGACTTAAATCCGTAGCTGTTACTTTGTATCCATGTTTAGCCAGTCCAATGGTTTGCGTGCCGATCCCGCAAGAACAATCCAGTAGTGAGATATCGTGCTTACGCCGCATCGCGAGTTTTGACTGTATGCATCTGCTCAACACTTCTCCTTGCCATGTAATAGCATGATTCCAGTCAGCGAAAATTAAATGGTAAGCTTTAGCAAGGTCATCATAAAAATCTGCAACCGATTCCTTCAATTCGCTCACCCCGCAATCGTGATCAATAAAGGCAATAGCCCCAACCTATCAATGAGCTAATGAGTCTTGGGCCGATTCTTGAGCTGCCTCTACAAGATGTCCCGAAGCCTTGTAATTCATTGACGTCATCGATACATTCATCTCAAAACGAACTTCAACGCCTGTTTCTTGGAATCGTATCGTATACGCTGCACAATAGGGGGTTTCAATATATAGCAATGTCAACTTCAACGTCGCGCTATCTTGCCAGACCGCATAGGTGACAGCTTCTTGCCGGTGTAATGACAAATCTTTGACAAACTCGTCATGTAGATGGACTGGGGCATGAAAGTCAAATTCAAGTATCCGCTGTTCACGGTCCTCGTGACAAAGTTGAACTTCCAGCCGCCCCCCTTTACGGACGAAACCGAGCTTACGGAGCTTCTCCGGATTTTCCTCCATCCTGTACCACCGACCGTCGAATTCCGCAATGTCTTCCGGGATCGGACGCACTGTCGGTGCCGGATACGCCATGCTAGCTAGACGCTTTTGAAGCACTACACAATCTTCCATAAACGGCTGAACGGTATTGATTATATCAAGTTCATCAATGATATGCTCGTAGATCAAATCGAGCAATGTCTGGGTTTCCCCTTTGGTAAAAGCGGCCGTTGCCGCTATTACGATGCGCTGCTCAGGCGCCACAAAGCAAAGCTGGCCGAATGCGCCGGCGCCTCGAAAGCAGCCTCTGCGTCCTAAATGAAATTGGTATCCGTAGCCTTGTGCCGAATCGATATCCTTTGCGCCTTGGCGGTTATCGTTTTGTTCCCGAGTTGCCAGCGCGATGTAAGCTTCGGATACAATGGTTCTGCCGTTGTATTCACCCCTGTCCAGCAGCATCTGACCAAACTTGGCCACGTCCTCCGTAGTCAGACTTAAGCCCATGCCTCCTGCGGCAGTGCCCATCGGGCAAGTTTCCCACACCGGTCGTTCGATTCCCAAAGGTTCGAACAGACGTGGCATCAGAAAATCGACCAAATGTTGACCGGTTGCTTGCCGAATAATCGCGGACAGCATGTAAGTGGCAGGCGTATTATACGAATAATGACTCCCGGGTTCGCATTCCACCTCCAATGACAAAAAGGCCTGCACCCAATCATTTGCTCCTATGACGTCGCTATAAATATTGGCACGATGCCCCGTATTCATCGACAAAAGATGATGAACCTTCATCTTCGAAAGGTTATTCGATATCCGCTCGGGACAACGATCAGGGAAAAACCGAACCACCGGATCGTCGAGACGAAAATATCCGCTATCTACTGCCATGCCGATTGCAATCGAGGTAAAGCTTTTACTCAGCGAATACAGCAATTGCGGACGATCCGGCCGATAAGGCGAGCGCCACATCTGAGCGGTTATAAATCCATCCTGAAGCAGCATGAAGCTGTTCACCTGCAATTGAAGCTGCTCGATCCGATCAAAGAATCGCGACAACGCATTTGAAGAAAGGCCATGTTGCTCTGGAAAATCGGCATTTAACGAAGTCAACCTTTTTGCTCCCCCCGATTCGTCATATGAAAATCATTTTAGCTGGCGAACATCCCCGCGATCCACTTTATCATTAAACTGCAGGACGCCCCATAAATTACCTTCCGGATCATAAAATTTGAGAACCCAAGCGAACCCGCCGTCCTCGTATAGTTGGATTTGCGTTCCCAAGCCCCTCAGGCGTTCATGCAGTTCGTGAATGCGAGTCGTTCGGTATAACAATACCGGAAAATCCGTACCGTTCACCGTGTAATGGGCATGTGAGGCATCGTCATTCGTATGCCATAACATCAGGAGCGGACCTTCCTGCAAGTGGAGAAAAGCGATGCGGTCTCCATCCCGGCTGCTTAATCGATACCCTAACTGTTCGGTATACCAGGAGATAGCCCGGTCCATTTGACGCACCGGAATTTGCACATGTTCCAGCGATGTAAGCACGATGTATCACCTCGGATTATAAATGTAATCATCCATATCTATTCGACAGCGTCCATTCCAATCCTTCCATTTCGTTCCATATTGATAATCCGGTTCTCCTGGCTACCCCTTCCCACTAGGAACATTAATATGATTTTACCAGTCATGTATGTATATTTTTCCCCCTTACGTAACGAAGGCTGCCGATCCAAGTCGGCAGCCTTCATCCAGGTTACATTGTGAACTATTCAAGTGACTGTAAAATTGACGCCATAAAATGATAAATCTAATTTTGTTGCCACCCTTTGAGAGGCAAAATTGTCCCACGAAGTACTGTATAACGGGACGCTTCCTGCCTTCCGCACCGCTTTTGCCCATTCGGCAACTACAGCAGCGGCATATCCCCTGCCGCGAAACGGTTCCAATGTCTCCAGTCCCGCTTCGTGCGCATTGGATGTGATGCGTACGCTGCGGCAGTTCGAGACAACCCGGCTTTCGTCTACTCGCGCTATACAAGGCTGCCCGTAGTCGATTTCGGAAGCTAGCCATTCGAAGCCGTCCAGCAAATATTCCGCTATATTGTCCCGAGTGATGCTGACCACCTGCATTGTCGACACGGTTTCGACGACTGGAATAACAAAACAAGGCCCCATCGTGAACCGTTCGCTCTGAAGAAGCTTCATATATGCATCAAAATGTTTCGGTTTCGTTTGGAAATCCTTAACGCTCGGTTCGTCGGCGCATAATTGTTCCAATGGCTCGACAAGCGTTGCCGGGACGTCATAACGAAACCGACAAATAGCTTTGCCTTCCGTCGTCCGTCCCAGGAAAAAACGAGGAGCCAGTGCCTCTCCCGGCCATGGCTCGTTTACCGTACGAAGCCGCATGTTCTCGTCATGCGTAAACATGGCCTCTACATGCAGCCCCATCAGCTCTCTGGCGGATAACACACTTTCTTTCCAATGGCTCATGCTTTGATCCCATCCCCTATCCAGTAGCTGTATTCGTTGTTTGTCCTCCAATCAAGCGTATCAAAACCATCGAAAAATAACCTTGGAATAATTAATCATAATTGAATAATCCTATTCAACCGCCTATGCATCACGATGAAAGCTTGCAAAAAAACAAAAAAGCTTGATTTCTCAAGCTTTTTGAGCATCCAAGAATAGGTTCCAATCCGATTTCTTTGGACGTATTATAGTTAATCCCCTATCACGACATAGATACCCGTTTCATCCGCCTCTACCGGATACCCGCGCAATTTCGCCTTGCTGCCCTGCGCCAAATGCCGGCCGCTTGTGAGGTCGAATTCCCAGCCGTGCCACGGGCAGCGCAGCACCTGATTTTCCAGGCCGAACTGATAATCGTACACGCCAGACGGAAGCCGCGTTCCTCTTAAAGTCCCGGCGCATATCGGCGCAGCGGCGTGAGGACACAGGTTGCGCCAGGCGTAATAGCGGCCGTCGATCCGGAAGATGCCGATTTCCATCTCCTTCACCTTAACGATCCGCTTGCCTCCGTCGGCTAGTTCACCAGCTTCCAGCACCTTGTATCTCATGCGGGATTCGCTCCCTTCCGCTCCTCAGGCAGCGGTAATCCGTATAGCTCCGCCGCGTTAACTCCCAGAATGCGCCGCTTCATCTCCCGGGGAAGACTGTTTAGGACGACGTTCGGATTGTCAAAGTCCCAATGCGGATAGTCGGACGAGAACATGGCGATGCGGTCCGCGTGCATCATCTGGAATATTTGATCGAGCTGCTCCGGTTTTTCCGGCTCTTCGATCGGCTGAGTCGTGACGCGAACGTGCTCCAATATATACTCCGACGGCAGTCTCTTCAGCCAAGGCGCCGTGTCTCGGAGCGCTTTATAGTTTTTGTCCATCCGCCACATCAGATGCGGCAGCCAGCCGATCCCGCCTTCGATCGCGACGAACCGCAGCTTCGGATATTTCTCGAAGACGCCTTCGCACACAAGGCTGTTCACATGGGTCATAAAGTTCGCCGGCAAAATGTTATGCCATTCCATGTAGCGCGTCGGATAGCCGGACGGCGTGGGCGCGCCGGCAATGCCTTTGCCTTCGGTGCCCGGATGGATGGCAACCGGCAATCCGTTGCGCTCGGCCGCTTCGTAGATCGGATGGAAGAAGCGGTTGCCGTACGGCATTCTCGCTCCGCTTCCCATCACGACCTGCACCATGTCCGGATGCGCCGCCATCCGGTCGATCTCTTTGGCGGCTTCCGCCGGATCCGAATGGCTGATCTGGATCGAGCCTTTGAATTTCGGACTGACGGTGAGCCAATGCTCTGCAAGCCAATCGTTGTAAGCGGCGGCAACGGCCGTGGCGTAATCCGGGTCGGCATGGAGCGATAGGCCCTGCTCGGCGCCGCCGGTCAACACCGCGTAATCGATACCGCAAGGCTCGATGTAGTGCCGCAGCGTAAAATGCGGATCGCTGCCCGGCGCGCCTCCGTTCTCGGGAGCGGCGTCCCGGCGCAGCACGCCGACCGGCGAATAATACTGCCCGTGCACGCCGACCCCGGATTCGAGCCACTGCTGATGCCATACTTTCGGCAAGTACGGCAGCAAATCTTGCATCTTGCCAAGCGAATTGTGGATGTCCGTATCGACGATAAACGTCTCGGATGGCATGGGTATGCCCCCCTTCCGCATCTGTACAGATTTGTTTTACTTCGAACCGTATGTGCGCTTATATGCCGTGTTATACATGTTCAGAAGCTCATCCGCGCCCAGCTTTTTCGCCTGATCGAGGAACTGCTGGTACGTCGTGTCGTTGATCGGCGCTTTGCCGGTGACGAATTCCGTAATGCGCTGCTCCAAAAATTTGGTGAGCGGCGTGAGCTTCGATTTTTCCAAATCGAGCTCTTCCGTCGTCTTTACGATCGCCTTGGGCGCAGGGATAATGAACGATTCGTAGCTCTTGTTGATCGCTTTGCTTTTCTCATCCAAGCCTCTCTCCCACGTTTCCCGGGATAACGCGTTGTTCAGGGTCACGTTGTCGTACCATACGCCGAAATCGCGGCGAAGCGGCACGTAGGGACTGGCACCGAACTCTTTCATATAAACGGGCTTGCCGTTCTCAAGCGTATACGATTTCCCTTGAATGCCGAGCGACAAATAATTGGTGCCTTCTTCGCTGACCAGGTAGTCGAGGAATTTGACGGCTCTTTCCTTGTCTTTCACCTTAGCTGAGATGGCGCGGCCCACGGAGCCGACGACCGGGCGCGAGAATTGGTACGGCTTGACACCGGTTGCGCCAAGCTCGGGAATGGAATCGAGATCGAATTCGGCCGGTGCGCCGGCTTTTTTCGCTTTCTCGATCAGCGGATTGACTTCCGCCTTCCACCAGTACGTGACCGAAGACTTCCCTTTCAGGAACCGCTCCTCCCACTGCGCTCCGGTCAGCAAATAAAATTCGGGATCCAGCAGCTTCTCGCTGTACAGTTTATTCATATAGACAAGGGCGTCTTTGTAGCCTTTCTGGTACGGCGCGAATTCGTATTTGTCGGATGCCGGGCTCTGATTGTAAAAGCCGGAGATCCCCGTGAAAATCTTGCCGAACACCGTGTACAACCCGGATTCTCCCGTCGTCGGAGCGTTCAAGCTAAGCGGATAGCTGTCGGGCTCCTTGTCCTTGAGTGTCTTCAAGAACTGGTAAAACTCGTCGAGGTTGGCCGGAGTCTTCAGATTGTATTTGTTCATCACATCTTTGCGGGCCATCCATATGTAATTAAAGCCTTTGCCCTGCGCATCGCCTTCCAGCACGGGGACGTCGTATAGTCCGCCGTCCGCGCCCGTCGCCACCGCTTTCGCTTCAGGATATGAGTCGTAAAATTTTTTAAGATTGGGCGCGATATTCAAATAATCCTTCAAGTTCAGGAACACTTTCTCCGGCCCGTTCTCCCGCGCCTCCTGATTCGTCGGCTGAATAAAATCGGTGACCGAATTGGTGGCGATCATAATTTGCCGTTTTTCCAGAAGTCCTTCCTGACTTACGATCTGCCAGTCCACCTTAACGCCCGTTTTCGCTTCGATTTCCTTGAATATTTCCCAATCGTTCTTTACCTTGCCCTCCGGTCGGTCGTATACAAGCCATGTGAACGTGATCGGCTTCTTCGCATCCCCTCCTGTCCCCTTTGCCTCCCCGCCCGGCGACGCATTGTCGTTGCAGCCTGCCACGAGCCCGCCCAGCATGACAGCCGCCAGCGATGCGGCTATCGTTCTTCTGTTCATAGGTATGCCCTCCCCCTTCAATACGAATGTGGAAATGATCAATATTCCCTATAGAGACAGATTCCAGTGGAATCCGACGCTAACCCTTAATGCCGCCGATCATGCTGCCTTGCACGAAATATTTTTGAACGAACGGATATACGCACAAAATCGGCAGCGTCGCGATCATGATCATCGCGTATTTCAACGTCTCGATATAAGCCGTATTGCCTTCTCCCTGCACGTTGGAGCTTGAAATGATAATGTTGCGGAGCATGATCTGCAGCGGGTACATGCCGCGCTCGTTCAAATAAAGCAGCGCGTCGAAGAAAGCGTTCCATTGCCCCACCGCGGTGAACAACCCGATCGATACGAGCACCGGGATGGAGAGCGGCAGCACGATCCGTATGAGCACCTGCAGCGAACCGCAGCCGTCGATAGTGGCGGCGTCCTCCAGCTCTTCCGGCAGCGCCTCGAAGAAAGTTCGCATGATGAATAAATACCAGGTGCTGACGAGCGACGGCAGGACGATCGCCCACATCGTATTGAGCAGTCCCAATTTTTGTACGACGAGAAAGGTCGGAATAATCCCTCCGCTGAACAGAAGGGTGAAAGCAGCCATTAACAGAACTGTCCTGCGTCCGGGCAGCCATTTCTTCGCCAGTGGATACGCCATGGCCGACGTCACCACCAAGGTTAAGAACGTATGGATGACGGTATAACGGATCGTATTCCAATAGCTGATCCATAAGTCGGGATTGGTGACGAGCCTTTCGTAAGCGACCAAGGTCACCGACTTCGGCCACAGGATGACCTGACCGCTGATGACCATCGCGTTGTCGCTGACGGATGCGGAGAATACGTACACGAGCGGGTACACCATGACGATGATCAGTACGATCATTAGCACCATGTTGATCGCATCGAACAGCTTCGAGCCGAAGCTTTCCCTGATCTTCATGTTTCGTCGCCCTCCTTTACCATAAACTGGTGTCCGAAAACTTTTTGACGACCCGGTTAGCGGACACGACAAGAATGAAGCCGATCGCCGCCTGGAACAGTCCTACGGCCGTGGCAAAGCTGAAGTCCGCGGACAGGATGCCTCGACGGTAGACAAACGTATTCAGGACGTCTGCGGTCTCGTAGGTCATCGGGTTGTAGAGGAGAATGATTTTTTGGAAGCCGGTCTCCATAAAATGGCCGAGCGTCAGCACGAACAGCACGATCATGACCGGGTACATCCCGACCAATGTGACGTGGCGCGTTTGTTGAAACCGGTTCGCGCCGTCGATTTTTGCCGCCTCATACAAAGTCGGGTCCACACCGGCAATGGCCGCCAAGTACAGGATGGTGCCCCAACCGACGGTTTGCCATATTTCCGAGCTGATATAAATGGTACGAAACCACTCGGGCAGTCCGAGAAACAGGATCGGTTCGATTCCGAACCAGCCGAGCAAGTGATTGACGATTCCGGTCTGCTGCGACAAAAAGGTCACCATTATGCCGGCTATGACGACCGTAGACAAGAAGTGCGGCATGTAGCTGACGCTTTGCACGAAGCGCTTGAACCTTCGGCCGCGAATCTCATGAAACAGCAGGGCAAGTAGAATGGGAGCCGGAAAACGAAACAGCAAATCGTACACATTCAGCAGCACGGTGTTGCGGATCAGCTTCCAGGCATCGGGGGTATTGACAAAAAACTCGACGAAATGCTTGAGGCCCACGAATTTGCTGCCCGTAATGCCCCTCCCGATCGAGAAGTTTTGAAAAGCGATGATGACTCCATACATCGGCACATATTTGAAGATGACATAATACAAAATGCCGGGCAGCATTAACAAATATAACGCTTTGTGTTTTTTCATCATGAACCAAAGGCTGGAAAGTCTGCTTCTGCTCCTGCTCGTCAATCGTTCCACCCCTTCCGCAAGCATTTTGTACGACCCACTATACGGGGTTCTTTGCCGGTTGGTAAAGCATCATCTTTTTACCGTGTCGCCTATTTTGCATGCAGCCTACTCCCGCTTCGAATCAAGGTCGTTTGCGAAAAAATCGAGACTCCGCAAAAAAGAAGTCTCAGCTTTGATGAACGCTTCGGAACTTGGCAGGCGTCGTCCCTTCATACTTTCGGAAATTGCGGATAAATGAATTTCGGCCCCAATATCCGACTTGCTCGGCGATGTCGTCGATCTTCATATTCGTTTCCAGCAGAAACTGCTTCGCCCTGCACATGCGGTATTTGGCGATGTACTCTACATACTTCTCCCCTACTTCCTCCTTGAACGTACGGCTGAAATGGCCGACCGACATATTCATTTGCTGGGCGAAATGCTCGATAGAGAGCTCTTCGTGGTAGTGGTCGTGAATATACGACAATATTTCCGCAAACTGCAGCTGCCGGTCGGACGGCTCGATCGTACGGAACAAGGCGGCGCGAATATCCGTGAACGCCAGCCTCAGTTCTTCCCATGTCACGCAGCGGTTGATCGAGGCGAACAGGTCCGAATAGAACGAAATGTTAAAATCGTTCCGCTCGCTCTCGGCGGCGCGAATCCAGGCGTTCAATACGTCGAGGCAAACATTTTTCATTTGGCCCGCGGTTGCATTTGTTCGGATCCCTTCGTCCAGCATGTCGTACACGGATTGTAGCAGGCCGTCGTACTCGCCGGCCTTGAACCGGTTGAAAATACGACCGACTTCCTGAACGGTCAGAAAGCTGTCGCCGGACGCCCGCTCCCGCTCTTGCCACGCGCCGTCTTCGACGCAAATTTCCGCTCCGGCATCCAGGCTTTTATACTTGAGCATGGCGACCGCGTGATCATACGAGGCATGAAGCCGATCGATGGAAGGAACGGTGCCGCCGATGCCGACGGAAGCTTTGTAATGCGGCTGCTGCAGGAGCTGTTTGATGGCTTTCGCCATTTGCATTGGGTCCGGCTGCATGCCCGGATCGTGAAAAAGCACGGCCGCCAACCGGTCGGAACGGGTTTGGCATACCCGAATCGAGTCCGGCGCCAGTCTTCGAATTTTTTCCTTTAGCTCGGCAACAATGAAAGATTTGGTTGTTTCCGATAACGGGGCCGCGACTTGCGAATAATATTGAATTTCAATGCAAATTACCGTCGCCGCCGCCTTCGAATCGTACGGGAAATCAATCTCCTTGGCGTAATAGGCGATGGACAAGCCGTCCCGATATTCGCCGAACAACGTTTTGACCATAAAGTACTCATGAACGATCGGATACATGCCGCTGACCATCTGTGAAAGCTCCTTGTTCCGTGAGATGAGCATGCCGGAAAAACGCTTGATCACGTCGAACTCGCTGCCTTCTCGCAGATTCGGCGCATCGCCTGCGATCGGATGTGATTCCAAGCCGCTTCGAATGTCCCGAATCGGGTTGTACAGCCTCCCGCTCAAATAATAGGAGACAAAGCTTCCGATCAAAACAAACAAACCGACAAAGACGATGGTACACACACGGATCAACCGAGCCGGCTTAAGCAGCGTTTCCAAATCAATCATGCTGACGTAATACCAGGAATCGTGGAATCGTGATTTTTGGTAGGATAATACTTTGTTTCCATCATATTTGTACAAAGCTTGCTCGGGGATGGAGCTGAGCATGGACGCAATCTTGCCCGAGGCTATGTCGCTTGTACCGTTCCGAATCAGAATCGAGCCGGACGAATCGGCCAAAACCGTATCCGTCACCCATTGTTCCTGCATGCCGAGCTGCTCGCGGATTTGATCCCGGTCCACGTTGACCGCTAAATATACGTCGGGCGAGCTGCTGTTGAACGGATAGCTCATCAAGGCGGTTAAATTGGAATGGGATGCGATGATATTTTCCGTAAACGGCGGCCTCTCGTCGACAGTGTAGGGTGCCGTGAAAACCATCGTCTTCTTATCGGAAAAATGCGAAAGGAACATTTGCAAATCTTGAGGCTGAATCGGATATTGCTCGGCGAAAAATTGTTCCTTACCGGTATAAGTGCTGCTGGATACCACAAGATTATCGTTAGCAAAATATAGGAAGGCGTTGTAAACCAGAGGATGCGATTGCAGGCTGCCGAGCTGCTGCATTAACGAATGAATGAGCTCGAGCCGCTGGGTCGGATCAAGCATATCGCTGCTCGTCTTGAGAAAGCTTTTGATCTGCGAGACGCTCAGCATATTCACCATATCGGTCTCAAGGCTCCTGAACGTGGAGTCCGTCTCCTCCGAGAAATGTTTCATGACGATGCTGCCCGCTTTCTCCGCATCCCGCTCGATTAACCGCACGACAAACAGGTTCGTGAGTAAGCTCGCGACGATGACCGGAATGAGAATGAGCGCGAAATAGCTGACAAACAAACGCCAAAACAGTGTAGTCGGCTGATTTCGGAAGATGCTTGCCACCTTGCCCGCCCCCTTGGGAGTGTTCTGATATAAAATATCATTGAGCCTACGCCAATATGAAATATTTTTTCTACTTTATTCCAATCTAGTTCATTTTATGTTTGCGCTCGTCAAAAAATAGCGATCATAGAAGCGCGGGATCATCCATTGCAACGATCCGTTCCGTAACGCGGAAATAAGTATGGCCGCTCACTTATCGTATTAATAAAAAAAGCCATGGCTACCGTCCGCCATGGCTTTGATTTGGGGGTATTAGTTTATAGCTAATGATCTATGTTGCGCTTAAGGCAACGATCTGTCTGCGAACGATAGAGTCTTGTGCGGCGAGGCTCAGCTTCACAGCCCATTGTCCGTCTTCGCCGCTTACGTCAGGTTGATTACCGTCTGCAATTCGCTGCGTAAATTGCGCAAGCTGGTGCTCCAACTCAAATAATTCGCCCGGCGTTCGGCCGATCTCGACTTCGTGATGTGCTTGCCCGTCAAAATAGTCCAGGCGATATTCCGGGTCGCGAATCCGGTCGGAAGCGCCGGACCACCTCGCTTTGAGCACGCCGTTTGTGCCAACGAATTCACCGGACAAGTAATGTCCGTACGCGGCCAATGTCTGATTCACTGTGGCGAACCCGCCTTTCGAGAACAAGATGCTTGTGCTGATATTTTCGAACAAACCGTTTGCTTCATCTGCTGCTTCACGCGAGTTGCCGAGCGCATATACGCTTACCGGTTGTTCCTGCCCGCCGAAGTACCATCTGACCAAATCGTAGAAGTGGATGGGCTCCTCCAGAATCCAGTTGCCCACGCGATTTGCATCCTTCCGCCAGCCGGCCGCTCCGCTCCGGTACGGAAAGCGGGACAAATGGATCGAAGCCGTCTTTAACGTGCCGAGCTTGCCTTCGTCTATCATTCGCTTCACGGTACCCCAAAGCGGCGAATAATGAAGCTCGAACCCGATCTGGATCGTCAGCCCTTTACGGAGCGCTTCTTCGTTCAGCTCTTCACACGCTTCCACCGTCAAAGCCATCGGCTTTTCCAGCAAAATATGCTTTCCCGCTTGCAAAGCCCGAAGCGCTACCTCATGGTGAAGATGATTGGGTACGACGATGTCCACGACATCGATATCGTCCCGCATCAGCAGCTCCGTATAGTCCGTATATACGTCCGCTTGATGCTCATTCTTCGCCCTCTGTGCAGTCGAATGCGATGATGCGGCAATCGCGACGAGCTGAGCGGATGGAGACGCTTCGATCGCTTTCGCATGAAAGCCTCCCCACGCTCCATATCCGATCAAGCCGTATCTAACGCTCATTCGTTCACCCCCGTTTACTTGCTGCTGTCGATTTCGGATTTACTTTTCAACATCGCAAGTTCCAATTCCCTGAATTCGTGCCGGGCAATGTCTTCCGGCCGGACATCCGCCACCTGCGCTTCCAAGCTGACATAGCCTTCATAGCCGGAAGCGAGCAGCGCGCGATATGCAGGCTGATGATCCACATGCCCGGTGCCCATGAGCTCGACCGTAAAGATCTTGTCGCCGTATGTCCCGGCTTTTCGGGTCACAGGCGGCTCCTCGTAAAACCGGACATCCTTGGCGTGGACATGAAGCAAATGGGTACCGAGCCTTGCTACGGCGCCCGCACCGTATTCCTCCCCAGCGATCGCCATATTGCCAGGATCTAGTATGGCGCCTACGTGAGACAGGTCGATCGCGTTCAGCAGCTTTAACGTAGAATCAATCGTTTCGACCAAACCGTTATGGTGAATCTCCATGATGAGCCGAATATCGCCCTGCCATAAAATATCCGCCGCCTGCCGCAGCCAGTAGGCAGCCCGGTCAAAGTCCTCCCCGGTCGCTTTACCGGGTGCCGGTCCGCCGGGACCGTGGCATACCATGGTTGCCCCAAGCTCGGCCGCCCATTCGGTATACCGCTTCAGCAGCTCAAGCTTCTGCATGGCTTCCGCTTCCGTAGCCTTCGCATACTGGCCGCTAATGTTGGAATAAATGACCGGAATCGCAAGGCCGTAATGATCGGCAATTCGCCTCATTTCTTTGACCTCTTCGACGGTACTGTCCGGCTTCAAATGAGACAGCGCTCTAATTTCCAGACCGTCGTATCCGATTTCCGCAGCCAGCCTGACTACATCTCCGAAAGCGGCGTCCCGCAGGACGCCGGTGAATAGTGCCGTTTTCATGAAAGAACCCCTCGCTTTCCGCAGCGCATGTTAGTCCGCATCGTAAATAACCGGTTCAGTCCGGCCTGAATCGATCGACCGGAAAACCGCCTCCGTTAACGCCAATATTTCTTTCCCCTCCCGAAGACCGACAGGGTATGGCGTGCCTTCCTGCAGACATTGGGCAAAGGCGCGGAACTGCTTCTCGTGCAGATGTCCGTGCTGCAGCTCCAGCGATTCGATCTGATCGCCGATATATACGTTCCATTTGCCGCCGCCGATCGCTTCGACGGCTCCCTTCGGTCCGATGATGCGATCAGCGCAGCGTGTACGGATTTTTGTTTTCTTTGGCAGCCCCCACGAAACGGTCATCGCGCCGGTATCGCCGGACTCGTATTCGACGACAATGGAAGCCGTATCGACCGCTCTTTGTTGCAGCGAATCCAGTTCGGGACGATCCTTGGCAAAGACGCGTCCGCTCGCGTAAGCGGTTTTGGCCCTCGAACCAAACACCGTCCGCCATAAGAAGAACGAGTGGCAGCATACGTCCATGACCGGACCCATATTGCCGAATGCATCGTGCATGGCGATTTTCGGCCTCACCTCGGCGAGGTTCTCCGAATTGAAAAACAACGGCCGGCCAAGTTCGCCGTCATTTGCAAGCCGTCTGAATAAAGCGGTGTCCTGGGCGTACGTCCGCTGAAAACCGACACCGAACTGGACGCCTGCTTCACGTACCGCTTCCTCCATCGCGCGGGCATGCTCCGTCGAACTCGTCAGCGGCTTCTCGCAGAAGACGTGCTTGCCCTGCTGCGCGGCGTAGATCGTCACAGGGGCATGGAATTTCAGCGGCAGACAGATCGATGCGATATCGATATCGGGATCGTTAATCGCCTCCTTGTAGTCTGCAAGTACAGTGCCGACGCCGAACTTCGAAGCCACCTCCCTTGCCGCATCGAGATTGAGATCTACGACGGAGACGACATTGTGCCCCGCCAGCTGCCAGCCCTCCACATGCTGTTTTCCCATTGAGCCCGTGCCGATAACCGTAATCTTAAACGATTGTTTCATGGAACAACCTCCCGTTTACATTTGTCCGCGGATGGCGGCGTCTATTTATTTTTTTCGGTGTTGATTTTATTGGCGGCTTCCTCTTCGGCCATCCGAAGGGCGGTGTTGATATCCAGTTCATCTTTGACCGCTTTGGTGACGTACGTGCCCAGGACAGACCTGCCGATATCCTCGTACTTGGCCCGTGTGGGGCTCGGTGAGGAGCTGCTTTTGAAGATCCCCTTCACATTTTTTCCTTTGAAAGCCGCTACGTCATCGCCGAAAGCCTCGCGGTATTTCAGATCTTTGAGCGGGGATACCTTGCCCCCGCGTGCCAGCTTCATCTGGATTTCTTCCGATGTCAACGCGCTAATGACGCGAAACGCCTCATCCGGAACCTTGCTTTTCGAAGAAAGCATGAGCAGAAAGCCTACCGTTTCGTAGCCGCGCCCGGGTGCATCCGGCATGTTCGGATACGAGGCGACGTCCCAGTTCATCGGATTGCCGGCCTTCTCCAGATCGGCGAGCTCGCCCAGCACTTCTCCGAAATCCGGCAGCATTGCCATCGTCCGGTCTTTCTCAAACACAGGCCTGCCGTTGTTGACGGACTCCTTGTTGCCCGGCAAATCGGTAATCTGCTTGTAGAGTGCTAACGCCTTTTTCACGTTATCGTTGTTAATCTGGGGCGTTTCGGTTCCAGCCTTGACGTAGTTGACTTGGTACGGCGCAGCGAAATTATTGAAGAAACCGGCGTTCAGCGGCTTGTAAGTCACCGGTCCGTCCGTACGCGCCACGTTTCTTCCGAGCGCGATCACTTCCTCCCACGACATGCCGTCTTTCGGATATGGCACTCCGAATTTGTCGAAGATGTCTTTGTTGTAATACAATGCCGAAAAGTTCATCGACCATGGGAGCGCATACAACTCGCCTTTGTCGCCGCGCTGCTTAATAATGTCCATGACGTTTGCGTCAAAGACGCCGAGGTCCATTTTGTGCTTTTTAACCAGCTCGTTCATATCGGCCGGAATGGCCAAAGCTTTAAAGTTTTCAATCTGCCGAGATCCCGTATAAATGAGATCCGGAATGTCGCCTGACGTGACCAAATCTTGCAGCGTCAACCCTTTGGGCATTCGTACGAGTTCTAAGGTGATATGGGGATATTTCGCGTGAACCGGGCCTGCAACCAAGTTGGTAAAATCGTTGTCCGTAATATCCGCGCTGTATTGCAGCACTCGAATCGTAACCGGTTCCGGCTTCGATTCGGGTGTGGGCGCCGAAGTTTCCGATTTGCCAGGGACACCGGATGCAGGAGTATTACCGCCGCATCCGGATATCAAGGAAAGGATGACTAAAGACGCACTGAATGCCGTTGTCATTTTTTTCACAGCCGTCTCCTCCATTACGATATAGTGGGTCGTCCACCTGTCCCCGCACCGGAGTCAAGGACGCGGCAAGCCGAGATGATCGCGGAGCGTCCGTCCCGTATATTCGGTTCGAAACAAACCTCTTCGCTGCAGCTCGGGCACGACCAAATCGATAAATTGCTCCATACTGTCGGGTACGAACGGAAACATCAGATTGAATCCGTCGCAAGCCCCTCCGGTGAACCATTCCTCCATGAAATCGGCGACCTGTTCCGGCGAACCGACAACTTTCCGGTGCATCCGGCTGCCGGCGTAAAAACGTCCGAGCTCGCGCAGCGTCAAGCGCTCCGACTGCAGCATCTTGGCCACCAGTTGCAGGCGGCTTTGCATGCCCGACACTTCCTGCAGTTCGGGCAGCGGCTCGTCGAGCGGATGAACCGATAGATCGTAGTTAATTTGATCCGACAACAGCGCCAGGCCTGCCAGCGGATCCACAAGGTCCGACAGCGATGCTTCGATCCGGCGGGCTTCAACTTCCGATTCGGCGACGATCGGCATGACGCCCGGCATGATCTTCAAATGTTCCGGCGAACGACCCGTGACGGCTGCCCGCCGTTTCATATCGGCATAAAACGATTGTGCCGCATCGATCGTCGGCTGCGCCGTGAAGATCACTTCCGCAAACCGGGCGGCAAAGTCTCTCCCGGCTTCCGAGGAGCCGGCTTGAATAATGACGGGACGTCCTTGCGGCGAACGCGGCACGTCGAGCGGTCCGCGTACCTGAAAATGCTCCCCCTGGTAATGCAAATAGTGAATTTTACCCGCATCGGCAAACACACCGCCTGCTTTATCGAACCGGAGCGCTCCGTCTTCCCAGCTATCCCATAGTCCGTTCGCCGCCTCCAAAAATTCTCGGGCGCGTTCGTAACGGGCCTGATGCTCCAAAATGCCCTCCTTGCTGAAATTGCGGGCTTCGTTGTCGCTCGTAGAAGTAACTACATTCCAACCGACGCGTCCTCCGCTCAGATGGTCGATGGATGCGAATTGCCTTGCCGTAAGGAACGGTTCGGTGAAGCTGGTGGAGGAAGTCGCCGCGACGCCGATTCTCTCCGTAATGGCGGCGATCGCCGTAATTAAAGTAACGGGGTCCAGCCGCGCGGACGAGATCGAGCGAACGGTCGTGTCGAATCGGTTGCCGTACCGGTCCGGTATGCCGTAACGATCCGACAAAAACACCATATCCAGCTTCCCCTGCTCCGCTTTGCCTGCCAATTGCTTGTAATAGCCGAGATCGAAAAAACGGTCGGCTTGCGTAGAGGGATGGCGCCATGCGCTCGCATAATGACCGGAGACGTCGAGAAAAACGCCCAGATGCATCACGCGCCGTGCCGTGGAATGACTCATCGGATAACCTCCTGAAGTTCGGTTGGTTACAAAAAGCAAAAAGACATAGGCATCTTCGGTCCTACGTCTCCAATTCGTTTGGTCGACTCATGAGCGTGATTTAATTGTTAGACGAAGGAGGCCATATTTCATGCAAAGACGTTACAGCCGATTGCAGAAAAGAAAGCGGATCCTCATTCGGAAGCGGGAGCTCCACCCCGACCCAATCGTCATAGCCGATACGAGCGAGGCAGCCCGTCGTTGCCGGCCAATCGATATTCCCGGCAAGCAGGGGGACGATCTCCCCTTCGCCGTTCACGTCTTTGACATGAATGCGGCAAATCCATTCGCTTCCCAGCTCCCGAATCCAGTCGGCAGGATTACCCAGTCCGGAGTATACCGTATTGCCGATGTCATAATAGCATCGAATTTCAGGCCGGCCGACCTCTTCCATAAATTGTCGCCATTCGGAAGCACCGAGCAGAAATTGATTATGCACATTTTCAAGTCCGATCGTGATCCGGTATCGCTGCGCAATATCCGCTGCACGCCTGGCCATCGCCACTGCGTGTGCATATACTTCATCGTACTTACGGTGGGACTCATATCTCCCCGGTACGACGAGCAGCACGCTCCCACCCATATGAACCAGCGTTTGAGCGGCGATTTCGAGCAATGCGACAGCTTGTTTCTGCAGCTCCGGATCGGAAGAGCTAAAGCACGACCAAAATAACGGTCCGCCTCGCATGCTCGGAATCCGGAGCTGGTACCTGTCCGCGATCCGTTTCAGTTGCTCCGCGTCCGCGAGACAGCGCTCTACCGACGGAAACCCTTCAGGCAGCAGCGTGGGCTCTACGCCGTCAAAACCCGCTGCCTTGATCAAGGGTAGTACGGTTTCCGCTTCCTTGCCGGTCGACAATCCGAGCGAAAATAAAAACTTCATTCACTTTCTCACCCCTTGAAAGTGCCAACCCCCGCTTCAATGACTTCCCTCAGTCGCATTATGAAACCATATTCCGACATAAATAATGGGAATAGTTCACTATACCAACTGTTACTAGGATCATATCAGCCTATCCGCGGCATCGTCAATGTCATTATGTGTGTTCGTTTATTTGTCATTTTGTGTACTGTCCATTCTGTAAAGCCTTCTTGCCATTGGGTATCTTTTTTCTTACACTGAGAAAAAAGGAGGTTTGACGCACAAAATGCAGGAGGAACCGCTGGAATATACGGAGCGTCATTTTTTTACCCCTACTTCTATCGAAAAGTCAGGCCCGATCTGGCCCGTACGACTGGGTCGGAATATGGCCAAGCCGAGTTATCACGCCGGCCCGAAAGTTACGGCTTACTACAGCTTGCATTTTATTTTGCAGGGCGAAGGCGAATTTGTGCAGGCAAACCAGTCTTATCCGCTGCGTCAGGGCGACGCCTTCTGCTTGTTTCCGAACATCGCGCACGAGTACTACACCTCCAAAGTGAATCCGCTGCATATGGCGTGGATTGCGTTTGACGGCAAAAGAGCCGCGCACGTACTGGAACGCATCGGCCTTACCTCCGCTTCGCCTTATCGTACAGCCGTACTTCGGCCCGAGGTTACCGATTTGCTCGACGCCTTCTTCGACCTCGTGAACGACACGGAGCGTACGCAGAGCGATCTTGCCCGACTCGGCTTTCTTTACAGCCTATTTGACTCGCTGACGCCTGCATTCGATCGGCGGGCCGGAGCGGTTCACGAGCCGACAAGCTCATGGCTGCAAAAAGGGTTGGATTATTTGGAAATGCACTATACCGAAGGCATCGGCATCGAGAAAGTAGCCTCGTTCGTCGGTGTAGACAGGGGTTATTTCAGCAAAAAATTTCAGGAAGCGTATGGCGTTCCCCCTATCAAGTACTTGCAAAAGCTGAAGCTGGATAAAGCGAAATACATGCTGGAGCGAACCGACTATAAGCTTACGGAAATTGCGCTTTCGGTCGGTTATCCGGACTTGTTCTCCTTCTCCAAGTCGTTCAAGAAACATTACGGCATGTCCCCGAATGCGTATCGGCTCAATCTGCCGTCGGATGAATGAGCCTCCGCCAAGCAGCATCGTTCAAATAACAACTGCCGAAGCCTCAAGGTAGGGGCTCCGGCAATTTGTTTATTGTTCGAGTCCAGCTCTACGGGCTGCGCAATGAATGCAGCCGGATCGTCCGCTGCATGGAGCGGCTCAGCGCACGAGGCAGGGACGCTTCGGGTCGAAGGTCCAGCCGGGGATCATGTACTGCATCGCTACGGCATCGTCACGCGCCCCGAGCCCCATTTGCCCGTACAGCTTGTGGGCCTGTTCAAGTTGCCCCATATCCGGCTCTATGCCAAGCCCCGGCTTATCCGGGACCTGCACCCGTCCGCCGGCGATTTGCAGCGGCTCTTTCGTCAAATGCTGGCCGTCCTGCCATATCCAATGCGTATCGATCGCCGTGATCTCTCCCGGCGCGGCCGCGGCCACATGCGTAAACATCGCAAGGGAGATGTCGAAGTGGTTGTTCGAATGCGAGCCCCAGGTCAGCCCCCAATCGCTGCACATTTGCGCGACGCGAACCGAGCCCTGCATCGTCCAGAAGTGCGGGTCGGCCAGCGGTATATCGACGGAGCGCAGCTGTACGGCATGCCCCATCTCGCGCCAGTCGCAAGCGATCATGTTCGTCGCGGTCGGCAGCCCGGTCGCGCGCCGGAACTCGGCGAGCACCTCGCGCCCGCTGTAGCCCTTCTCCGCTCCGCAAGGATCTTCGGCGTAGGCGAGAACGTCCCGCTTGCCACGGCACAGCCGGATCGCTTCATCCAGCGACCACGCGCCGTTCGGGTCCAGCGTAATCCGAGCCTGCGGGAACCGCTGGGCCAGAAGCGATACGGCATCCATCTCTTCCTCGCCGCGTAGAACGCCTCCCTTGAGCTTGAAATCGTTGAAGCCGTAACGGTCATGGGCCGCCTCCGCGAGCCGAACCACCGCTTCGCCCGTAAGCGCTTCCTCATGGCGCAGCCGAAACCAATCGTCCTTGGCGTCAGGCTCGCTCGGATAAGGCAAATCGGTCTTGCGGCGATCCCCGATGTAGAACAAATAGCCCAGCATCTCCACCGCTTCCCGCTGCTGTCCGTCCCCGAGCAATGCGGCCACCGGGACGCCGAGAAACTGGCCGAGCAAATCCAGCAGCGCAGCTTCGAGCGCCGTTACGGCGTGAATGGCGATGCGCAAATCGTACGTTTGCAGCCCTCTCCCCCCGGCATCGCGGTCGGCAAACTGCCGTTTTACCTCTCGGAGCAAATTGTTGTAGCTCCCGATGGAGTGCCCGATCACGAGCGGCTTGGCGTCCTCCAGCGTTTGGCGAATGCGTTCTCCACCGGGCACCTCGCCCACGCCCGTATGACCGGCGTTATCCTTGAGAATCACTACGTTGCGGGTAAAAAACGGGCCGTGGGCCCCGCTCAGATTAAGCAGCATGCTGTCCCGCCCGGCCACCGGAATGACCAGCATTTCGGTAACGACCGGCGAAGCATAACCTTTTGAACTCGATGATTCAAACGTCATAACCAAGTCCTCCCCGTTACGATTTGACGAACACGGTTTTGATAGCGGTAAAAAACTCGATCGCTGCGCGTCCCTGCTCACGGGAATGGGAGCTGGATTGTTTCATGCCGCCGAACGGTGCCTGAAGCTCCACCCCGGCACTCTCCGCATTGATGCGCACAAGCCCTGCGTCCATCCCTTGTATGAAACCGAGCATCGCCCCGATATTCGAGGTGAAAATAGAGGCGCTCAGTCCGAATTCCGTGTCATTAGCCAAACGCAGCGCTTCTTCTACGGATTCGGCCTTCATCAATACAAGCACGGGACCGAAAATTTCCTCCCGGGCAATGGTCATGTCCGAGGTCACATTCTCGAACACCGTCGGCTCGATAAAATATCCTTCCGTGTAACCGATTCCCTCGGGGATGCTGCCTCCGTACAGAAGTCGGGCGCCTTCCTCGACTCCCTTGCGGATATAGGCCTGCACCGTGTTGAACTGCCGTTCGCTTGCGCAAGGGCCCATCCATACGCCGTCCTGCATACCGTTGCCGATCTTGATTTGCGCGATCCGCTGCAGCAGCCGTTCCTTGAACGGTTCATAGATGTCTTGATGAATGATGACGCGGCTGGTTGCCGTGCATTTTTGCCCTGTCGAACGCAGCCCCCCGCTGACGGTCGCCTCCACCGCCAAATCCAGATCGGCATCTGGTGCGACGACGACGGGGTTTTTGCCGCCCATCTCCAGCTGATATTTGGCGCCGCGCGCAAGCGCCGCCTGACCGATCGTTTTGCCGACCGCGTTGGAGCCGGTGAACGACAAGGCATGAATGCCGGGATGCTCCGCAATCCCGCGGCCTATGACGCTGCCCGAACCAAAGACCATATTAATAACGCCCGGAGGCAATCCCGCTTCTTCGAAGCATTCCATCAGCTTGGCGCAGGTGACGCCCGTCTCCGATGCCGGCTTGATCACGACAGAGTTGCCGTACACAAGCGCCGGCGCGATCTTCCATAGCGGAATCGCCACCGGGAAATTCCACGGCGTAATGACGCCGACGACGCCTAGAGGGACTCGGGTCGTGAACATAAGCGCCTCGCTGTCCGTCGAAGGGATCACTTCACCAACGGAGCGCATCCCTTCCCCGGCATAGTAGCGCAGGATCGCAACGCCGCGAGCCGTCTCGCCTTTGGCTTCCTGGAGCGTTTTACCCATTTCTTTCGTCATCGCCGTCGCGACCTCATCCAGCCTTCGCTCCAGGATGGCCGCAGCTTTGTACAGGTAGTCGCCTCTCGCGCTTCCAGCCAGACGCTTCCATCCTTTTTGGGCTTCGGCAGCTGCCTGCACGGCGTCATCCAAATCCGGCAGCGCCGATTGCTGCACATAACCTACGACTTCCTGCTTATTCGCCGGATTGATGCTTGCTTCCCTTTCCCCTGTGCGAGACGGAACCCAGGTTCCCCCGATATAATTCAAATATGTCGAACTACCGTTCATTGCCGTCATGATGGAACGTTCTCCTCCTTCGTTGAAACGCCCGGCTTGGGAAACCGGTCGAACGCAACCTTAATAATCTGCTCGAGCTTCCGGTAATGCTCCTCTTCCACCGGAACGATCGGCGGACGCACATCCGTGCCAACCGGCTGGCCGACGATTTGCATGCCTGCCTTGATCAACGCTACGGCATAGCCTTTTCGTTGGCGGCGGATCGCATTGATCGGTAAAATGACATGCCGGTACAGCTCGCTTAGCAGCGCTTGATCGCCGCCGAGCAGCGCGTCATAAAACAACCGCGAGATGTGTGGAATATAATTGGAAATGGCCGATGAATACGCGCTGAAACCTAACTGGACATAAGCCGGCATCGTCACTTCGGCCATTGGCATGCCGTTCAGCCAGCGGAGCCTGCTGCCGATCGTTTGCGTCAGTTCGATATTCAAGTCCATATTCCCTAGTCCATCCTTCAATCCGACAAGCTGAGGATGCACGAGCAGCCGCTGCAGCGTATTTAGCGTTAGAACGCAATTATCCCGCTGATACACAATGGCATTCAAATCCGTACTTGAGACTATGGCGTTCAAATACCGGTACAGCCCTTCCTGCTCCGCTTCGATCAGATAAGGCGGGAGGATCAAATAGCCGTCCGCACCCAGTACCTCCGATAGCTTGGCAAGTTCCAGCGCATGGGTAATGTTGCCTCCAACGCCGGTATAGACGGGAACCTTGTCCTGGGCTACCGACATCGCCGTTTCGACCATGAGCCGATAATCTTGATGCGACAGCGCATGAAATTCGCCGGAACCGCAAGCGACGAAGATGGCCGACAATCCTTCATCAATAAGAAACCCTACATTTCGTTCAAAAGCCTGCACATCCAGCTGGCCGTTTCGATCCATCGGCGCTACCGGAAACCCCAGTATGCCGGCAGGCGCAGTTCTTGCGCCGGTTATCGTAGTCATCCGTTTGACCGCCTTTCGCATTCGTTTTCATAATAAGTCCTTCAGCATGACGTTGGTAAGCGTTTTCCAAATGATCCGTTTGACCGTTGTTCTGCGCAGGCTGTTGATCGAGTGCGTATTGCAGCGGCAAGTGATCGGCTTTTTGGGGACTGCGTATTGTGTGACGCTGCACCGCGCAGGCGTATAGAGAAAACCGCCGCATATGTTGATTTCTTCTGCTTCTTTTTCAGTATAGAGTGTGCAGCCTGGGCTGTCTTTTCAAATTCACGCCTTATTTTTGCAATTTTCATGCTATAATGGGGCCGTTAAGAGAAAATGGCAGCACCGATACTCTAACAAGGAGCTGCCGCTTCCCTCAATCAGCCTCGTCTTGAAACCATCCCGATCTAATTCAGAAGATCAAAGGAGGAAAGTACGTGGTCCCCACTATAGCGGCATGCCAAAAAAGCAGCTTGTACCTAAATGAGCATGTAACGAGCCTTCAGGGGCCTCCGGCCTCCTTCTTCATTCATTATTGGGGAGGCAAGCCGCGGCATCGCGGCAACATGCCTCATGCGCATTCTTTTTTTGAGATATGTTATGTGGCTGAAGGGGTAGGAACTTATGTTCATAACGGCATAACGTATCCGCTTCGCCAAGGCACGCTTTATTGCTCCAAGCCTAACAGCTCCCACCATATCGAGAGCGAGGACGGTATGCTTCTGCTGTTTGTCGCCTTTGACCTTATCCAGGAAGCTGCTGACCCACAAGTCGTACAAACGTTCGAAAGATTAAAACGGTTTCATCATATGTTTATCGCCGATGCGGAACAATCCGCGGCAGTGCTCACTTGGAAAGCGCTCATTGCCTATTGTTCGGGAGAGGCGATCGATTATCCTATGGCTGCGGAGAAGCTTGCCCATTCGCTGCTGCTGACGTCGCTCTCGATGTTTTCCCGGTATAGCGAATCCTTCACTGCGGAGCACGCAACTGAGCCCGTGTACTCGGGAGCGCTGAAAGAAGCCAAAGACTATATCATGAACCATCTGTCGAACAAATTGACGCTCAAGGAGCTGGCTCAGGAGATTCACTTGTCGGAGAGACAGCTCTCCCGCCTGCTCTCAGAGCAGCTCGGGCTGACTTTTCCTTCCTGGGTTCGCAATGAACGCATAAAGCGAGCCGCCTATCTTCTTGTGTATACCGACATTAACATCGAGGACATATCGTCCGAAGTCGGCTTCGAGACGGTGCATTATTTCAGCAAAGTGTTCGCCGACTTGATGAACATTACGCCGGCCAAATTCCGCAAATCGGTGCGCAGCAATGAGCTGGACTTCGCTCTGCTGCACCGTTATTTGCAGGCTGCGGTCAACCGAAGCTTATCCTAAAAGCGTCGGGTATTCATAAACGGCGATGAATCATTGCAAGTTCGTTCGTCCTGTGTATATCAAAAAACGGCTCCCCGCAACTGCAAAAGGAGCCGTTTTTTCGTGTTATGCCGGTCAAACCGATTCGATCCGATTCCCGTGGCCGTCGCGGTGGAATCCTTTAATCTTCTCTAGCGACGGCACGTTGCCCGTCGTAATCGAAGGCGGAGCGTTCAGCGGAGCGACCCATCGCGCCGCATTCTCAATCACCTTCAGCACATCCTTGTTATAATACGTCGGATATTCCTCGTGGCCGGGCCGGAAATAGAACACTTTGCCTTTCCCTCTCGTATAAGCATTGCCGCTCCGCATCACTTCGCCGCCTTCGAACCAGCTCATAAAGATCAGTTCGTCCGGCTCCGGAATGTTCGAGGGCTCGCCGTACATTTCTTCGTGAGGCAGCTCAATGTACTCGCCTATGCCGTCCACGATCGGATGGCCAGGCTTAAGCACCCAGAGCCGTTCCTTCTCATGCGCTTCCCTCCACTTGCCGCCGCCGGTCGTGCCCATCAGTCGTTTGAACAGCTTGGAGCCCGAAGCCGAATGGAGAAAAATCGCCCCCATCGCCCCTTCGATGATACGGCGGTGCAACTTGTCGACGATAGCGTCGGACACCTCTTCGTGTTTGAGGTGCGACCACCAGATGAGAACGTCCGTCTTCTCTATCACGTCGTCCGGCAGCCCTTGATGCGGATCGTACAGCGTGGCGGTAGCGATCTCAAGGTCAGGCGCATTTTCCAGATAGTCCGCCAGCGCTCTGTGAATTCCTTCCGGGTAAATTTCTTTGACAACAGCCAGACGCTGCTCATGGTAAAACTCGTTCCATATCGTAATCCGAATTTTTCCCGCCATTATACATGTACCCCTTTCTCGGCTACAAGGCTTAGTACATTGAAGCGCGTCTGCCGCGTCATGCGTTGACCGGTCTGAATCGGGAGCCGTATTCATTTCGGCTTCGGGCACACGGCGGATCCCGCGGATGGCCGCAGCTCGCCGTCTATCGCTTCCTCCGCTTAATATGCTTGGTAAAACCCCGTATCCAGCCGCACAACCTTGCCCGTTTTCGATGATTCCACCGCCGCGCCCACCATGGAGAAGCTGATGAGATTGTCTTCGATTGAAGTGGCCGGTCTGCGGCCTGCACGCACCGCTTCCACGAAATCGTTCACCGTGTACGCTACGTTGTGGTATTCCAGCTCCTGCAGTTCCAGAGGACGGCGCTCCTCTGCTTCCGTTACGTGGTACGCCATGCCGTCCGCAAACTCCAGCGCTCCTGCGTTCCCTACAATCCGGAAGTTGCCCGTCCAGGTCGAGTCCTTGCCTTTATTGGCGCTGCTGGCAAAATAATTGACGTGAATCCCGCCTGCGAACTTGAGGATCACGGATGCCGAGCTGTTCCCGCCCCGATCGTTCCAGGTCGGTGAGAAGCTGCTTGCAAACAGGTACACCGGCTCCGCATTCAGCAAATACCGCATCAAATCGAAGTGGTGGATGCTCAGCTCCGTCAGCAGCGGCTCTTCACGATTTCTTCTCCATTCGGCCTGCGGGCCTCGGTTCCGGGAGCCGTCCCGCGCAAACTGCCATTCCACGACCTCGGGCTTGCCGATCAGCCCCAATGCCAAAGCCGTTCGAATTGCTTTCATTTCCGGCGTCCAGCGGTAGTTTTGGTTGACGGATACGACCTTGTCATATTTCCTTGCAATGTCAAGCAGCGCAAGGGCTTCCCGGAAATTCGACGCCATCGGCTTTTCCACGATTACGTGCATACCGGCCTCCAGGGCGTCCCGGGTTAACCGGTGGCGGGTCGGCGGCGGCGTAATCAGAAGTGCGAGATCGGCTTTGACCGCACGGAATGCTTCTTCATGCGACGTGAAAGCCGGTACGCTCCGGTCCGCGAGCAGCCTCACCCCTTCCGCGAGCTTTTCTTGCTGTACCTCTGCGATGGCAACGAGCTCTATCGATTGGACGGCCTGGATGTGCTTGAGCCAATAGGTCCCGAATCCGCCCACGCCAACCTGAATCACTCTCATTCGTTCCATTTGCATTCCTCCTTGAACGGACTTGTCACATGAAAATAAGTTGTGAATTTCGGCGTACAAAGCATTCGGTACTTGCCCGCTATCTACGCCTTACTCTCCATTCCTTCCGGCCGGTTGCGAAATTTGCGATCGGATGGGAGCAGGAAGCCGATGACGCCGAACAGCGGCATAAATGTACAAGCGACGATGACGGCGGAAAGACTCGTCAAATCGATCATCGCGCCGACAACAACCGTGCCGATGGCACCCATTCCGAAGGCAAGACCGGTAATGAGACCGGATACCATGCCAATCTTTCCAGGCACCAGCTCTTGAACGTATACTACCGTAACCGAGAAGCTGCTATGATTAATAAGTCCTAGCATCATAAGCAGCGGATACAGCCACAGCTCGCCGGCGTATGGAAGCAGAATGCCGAACGGCGCAGCTCCCAGCACGGATAACAGCATAACGGCTTTCCGCCCGATGCGGTCCGACAGCGGACCGCCAAGAAACGTCCCCACAATGCCCGCTCCCGCGTAGAGGAAAATATACATCTGCGCCTCCGGGACGGACATCCGGAATTGCTCCATCAAATAAAAGACGAAATACGTCCCTACACTGGACCCGAAGAGCGATCTGGCAAACGCGATCAAGATGATGACAACGATCGCTCCGACAACTCGCTGCTGCTGAACATTCACTCCCTCGGCGTCGGACTTGCTTTTCGTTCCTCTCGAAGAAAGCAGCAAGCGGTCCTTATACCAGCGGGCTACCCACATTTGGAGTGCCGCCCCGGCCGCAGCGACCAAGGTGAACCAAACCGCTCCCTTTTGCCCGAACGGATAAAAGATAAGCGCCGTCATCAGCGGAGCCATCGCGCTGCCCGCATTGCCGCCGACTTGAAATAGCGATTGCGCGAAGCCTCTCTTCGAACCGGCGGCGAGGTAAGCGATCCTTGCACCTTCCGGATGAAACATAGCCGAAGCCGTGCCTACGAGTATAACGGAACAGAGTACCGCAACATAACCTGGTGCATAAGCGAGCCCCAGCATGCCGAACAAGGAAAGC
Organism: Paenibacillus allorhizosphaerae; assembly: GCF_042659105.1. NCBI lineage: Bacteria > Bacillati > Bacillota > Bacilli > Caryophanales > Paenibacillaceae > Paenibacillus > Paenibacillus allorhizosphaerae. The sequence continues at coordinate 268,278 of NZ_JBHSRV010000001.1, forward strand.
AGCATGCCGGATGGCAAAATGTACGGCGTCGGCCGCGTATCCGCGAATGCGCCGACAAAGGGCTGCATCACGGAGGAAGAGAAATAAAGAATGAACGTGATCAAGCCGAGCTGCGTGTAGGACAAATGCAGCGAATCCCGCAGGATCGGGTAAGAAGCCGGGATAACGGCTTGCAAGGAATCGTTGATCAAATGAGCGATGCTAATGACGAGCAGAATCGGATAAACCGTCGGGTTCGGGTTACGTTCAGTCGGCATAAAGCCCGGTTCTCCTTACGGATTTCATGTCATAACCCATTTACTCGACCCGGTTGCCGCGGCCGTCGCGGACAAATCCGTCAATCGGCTCGATCGAACGTACATTTCCGCTCGTCACATCCGGCGGAGACGCCAGAGGCGCTGTCCAGCGCGTCGCGTTCTCGATAATTTTGAGCACGTTGCCGTTATAGTACGAAGGGTATTCCTCGTGGCCGGGCCGGAAATAGAACAGCCTCCCCCTGCCCCGCGTATACGTAATCCCGCTACGGAAAATTTCGCCGCCTTCAAACCAGCTTGCTAGAATAAGCTCGTCGGGCTCCGGAATATCCCAATATTCGCCGTACATTTCCTCCTCTGGCAGCTCGAAATACTCAGGAACGCCGTCGACAATGGGATGCCCCGTCTTAAGTACCCACAGCCGTTCCTTCTCATGCGCTTCCCGCCATTTGTGGCCGCCGGCCGTACCCATGAGTCTTTTGAACAATTTCGAGCCAGCGGAGGAGTGCAGAAAAATCGTCCCCATTCCGGCGATCACGCGCCTATACATCTTGTCGACCAGATCGTCGGGCACCTCGCCATGCTTCAAGTGCGACCACCAAATCAGCACGTCCGTCCGTTCGATGACCTCGTCCGGTAGTCCGTGCTCCGGATCATACAGCGTCGCTGTCCGAACCTCCATGTCCGGCTGCTTTTGCAAATGGTTCGCGATGACCTGGTGAATGCCTTCCGGATACACTGCCTTAATGTTATCCTGGTGCTGCTCGTGCCAAAACTCGTTCCAAACCGTCACTTGTATTTTCTTAGACATCGCCGCATACCCCTTTCCTTACGTTTCGATCTCCGAGCGTACGCTTGTTGTCGCATTGTTCTGCCCGTTCCATGGTCCGAATCCCCACATCGCCCTCTTTTGCCGCCAACGCATAATATAAAGCGCTCCCCGGACATATTCGTCCAGCGTCATGGCCGCGTAAATACCAAGCAGCCCCCAATGCAGCGAGATGCCGAATACGTACGTCAGTCCGACCGAAACGGCCCACATGGACGAAACGCCGACCACCGCGATAAAACGGGTATCGCCGATCGCGCTAAGCGAGCTGATGAACGTGTTGCACACCATTTTGGCGGGCTGCAGGATCAAGTTCATGAGTAAGACGGAAACCCCTAATACGAGGATGTCGTTGTCCGATGTGAACCATTGCAAAATCACCCTTCCGAAAGCGACCAGCAATACGGTGTTGACCATGACGACGGCGAGCCCCGTTCTCAGCACCCGCCAAGCCGTTTCATATGTCTCGGATAGCCGTGCAGCACCGTAAAGCTGGGCGATTTGAATTTGTCCGGCCATCGATAATGACATCCCCAGCAAAAAACAAAACGATTCCAATGTATTCAAATAAGTTCTGGCAGCTAATTCCGTTGCACCAATCGAGGCGATGAGCGCGAATATCGTAATTTGCGAGAACGTCCACGAAGCTCCGTTAATCGACATCGGCCAGCCGATGCGCAGCACTTCCTTGAGCAGCGGCCACCGGAACAAATTGTAATCGCGCCGCTTGATGGGCTCCGAGAAGGCGCTGCGCAGTACATACAGCAAGACGATCACGGCAAGTCCGCGGCTCATGACTGTAGACAGCGCAACCCCATACAGTCCCCATTGCGGAAATCCGAGCGCACCGAAAATAAACAAGTAATTAAAAAAGACATGGACGATATTCATTCCGATTGAAATATACATAGGGCTTTTGGTATTGCCGGTATTGCGGATGATCGTGCTTAAAGCTAGCATCAGGCTCGTAAACATCGTGCCGCTTCCGACAACCGATATATAAGTAACGGCCAAGGGTTGAAGCTCCATCGGGATTTGCAGCCATGCCGAAACCAGGTGCGCACCGAAATAAAGAAACGCGCTCACGATAATGCCGAGCCCGAAAGTGATCTGCAGCGTCATGACCGCTACGGTCCTGGCGTCTTGTTCCTGTCCGGCCCCTATTTTCTGTGCAATGAGTACCCCTGCACCGCTCGTGATCATCATAAACAAAATGATAGCCGACATGAAAAATTGATTGCTGATCCCAACAACCGCTACGGCATGGTCGGAAATTCGGCTCACCATAAGCGTATCGGCGGTTCCGATCATGAATTGCAGCAGCATCTCAATCATGATGGGCCAGGCAAGCACCCAGAGGGACAACTTGGTGTGTTTCTTCGTCGTCATCGGTCGCTTCCTCATTCGTATTCAAATCGCAAACACCTCCCCAAATCGCCCAGCCCATTCAGGGAGATGCCTGCTTTATTAAAAATCTATTCTACGTAAACGTACTGATCGCGCAAATAAGGATGATACGTAGGATCCAGAATTTCCTTTTGCTCCTGCGTGAGCATCTCAAGCAATTCCGGCGTACGGTCATATTTCCTCCATGCGATCATGAGCGGAGCGTACTTATACAGGAACGATCGTCTTTGCTGTTGCCCCTGCCACGGGAAGGTGCCGTGCGTCAGCGCCTCCGTGAAGATCAGCAGATCCCCTGCCTTCTGCGGCACATGAATCGTCGGTCCGATTTCATCATAATGCCTGTATTCCTCCGGCAGCTTAAAGCTCGCTTTATGGCTTCCGGGTACGCAGCAGAAACCACCGTCTTCCGGCCCGATATCCGATAGAGCGAACGAATACACCGTCAGCCCGCTGTATACGCGGTCATTCTGAACATAATAAAATTGTCCGGGATCGAACGGGTTGTTCCCGCCATGAAGCTGCAGCGGCTTGTCGCCCTTATTATGGATAATCGCGTACTCGTGATCGAGCCGGTAGTGTCGTCCGAACATGGCCTTCAGATACGGTTTGGTATTCGGATGATTTATCAAACTCCGGAATCCGGGTTCCTCCCACATCAGGAAGTTCCGGATCGGCTCGCCGGCCGCCTGTTTTTCGTCGATCGCCCGGTTCATTGCAGCGAGTTCTTCCTTGCTTAAGACGTTCTCCACGAGAAGATAACCTTGAATGTCGAACAAATATTTTTCTTTGCTATTCATTTGAAACCCTCCATTCGTTGTTATCGTACGGCTGCCGACGACAGCCCTGCATGTAAAGCCTTTAATTGCTCCATAAACGGCTGCTCGATCAGCCCGTCATGCGATATGGGCACATCCCAGGTGACGACACCCTCGCTGTCGTTGACATGTTTCGTGTAGCCGATGACGAACTCGTCCGGAAGGCTCGGTTCGCCCTGCCCCCAATCGGATCCGAGGAAGCTTAATATGTGATACTGCCTGCCCTCGAGCCACCGCTCCTGCTGCCCGACGGGGAATGACCGGATGACTTCCCCTCCGATATAATCTTCATGCTCCGTGCGGTGCGAGATGACCGGCACGATGACCCCCGGATTGAAAGCGACGATGCTGTCCGGATTGCCGGCTCTCATGGCTGCCGCGAAGCTTTCGAAATTCGGTGCGTCCGGGAACCGGTACATCTCGTCGGCGAAGTAGCAGCCGTCGATCCACCACCCGTTCACCTTGTTTCCCCAGCGCAACGACCATTCGGCAATGACGGCCTCCCATCTCCGCTGAAATTCCGCAAGCCTTTTGCCCGTACGCTGCCGATTGTGACGGTTTCCCGTACCGGGAATGTAGCCGTTCTCCCACTCCAGCTTTTCCATCGCAATCGGGTCCCGGTCCGGCGCACCGCTCGGCAAATAGACAAGCAGCCTGATGCCCTTAACGGCTAATGCGTCCGCCAAATCGTTGACCAAATCCCTTTTGGAGCATTTGCTTGGCTCTATGCCGACGATGGAATCATACGTTTCGTTAGGAGCGCAGTAGTGGCCTGTATTTTGGCCGAGAGTGAGATAAAAGTACTTGGCCCCAACGCTGTCCAGCTGGGAAGCGAGCCCTTCCACATCGAAGCGATCCACCCGTTCGTTCCACTGCCCGGCAGACAACGTGCTTCCTGCCGCGGCATCCTTCGGGGGTTTGGGCAAGTAGTGGCAAAACACCCCCCATTTCGCTTCTTTAAACCAGTCGACACTTCTCCTCGTTTCCATGCCACCCTTCCTTTCCGGCGGATCTTAGAATACTGCATGCGTCGAGAAAACTCTATTAACTGCCAGACACCGACAAACCTTGATTCAATGCCTGCAGCTGTTGGATGAACGATTCCGGTATACATCCGTCGTATGTAATCGGTACATCCCACGTTATGACGCCTTCACGCTGCCGGACCAGCTTCGTATAACCGATCACAAGCTCGTTTCCAAACCGGGGATTTCCTTCCCCCCACGACAATCCGAGATAGCTTAAGACGTGGTACTGCGCGCCGTCCACATAACGTCCCTGGTCTTGGCCGAATGGAACCGGCAGCACCTTCGAGATTTCTCCAGCCGTGTAATCTTCATGCTCCGTATGGGAGATGACCGGCGTAAGGACACCGGGATTGAAGGCTACAATGCTGTCGGGATTGCCGGCTTTCAGCGCAGCCGTGAAGCTTTGGAAGTTCGGCGCATCCGGGTGGCGGTACATCTCGTCGGCAAAATAACAGCCGTCGATCCACCAGCCGCTCACCTTGTTCCCCCATCGCAAGGACCATTCCGTGATGACGGCTTCCCAGTTATTCTGGAATTCCGCCAGCCTTTTGCCCGTCCTTACGCGCTCAAGCTTGCTCTGAGGCACGGCATTCCGGGTGCCTTTCTCGGTAGTGACGACAACGAGCTGCTTTGCTTCCGGGCTCCGGGGCTTTCCCCATCCGCCTTCGAAACCCCACTCCCAGCCCAGTCTCTCCATGGCGGTACGGTCCGCAGCCGGCGCGCCGCTCGGAAGATAAACAAGCAGCCTGATGCCCCGGCCGGCCAAAGCGTCGGACAGCTCGCCGATCAGATCCCGTCTGGAGCATTTGCTCGGATCGATACCGACGATCGAGTCGTACGTTGCGTTCGGCGCGCAGTAATGTCCCGTATTTTGGCCGATCGTGATGAAGAAGTATGGGGCTCCCACGCTCTCCAATTGTGACGCGAGTCGTCCCACATCGAAGCTGTCGACACGACGGTTCCATTCCTCTGCCGTCAGATGCCTGCCTTCGTTCGTGCTCGGGGGAGTAGGCAAGTAGTGGCAGAATACGCCCCACCCGGCTTCCTTGAACCAATCGGTATTCGTTCTTTCGCCCATGTCGTTACCTGCCTTTCCTTTATTTATTTTTTCATCGTCTTGTCATATTCCCGCTGCGCCACTTCCATCGTTTTTGCGCCGCCTGCTTTTTTCCATTCATCCACAAACTGGTCGAACTGGCCGACCGGACGCTTGCCGATAATGAAATCGACGTAGTTTTTGAGCGTCATCTGATCCAGTCTGTCCTTCACCTCGAAGTACTCCGGCATATCGACCGCAGCGAGAATGTCGTATTTCCCCTTGGCGACGGCTTCCGCATCTTTGCGCATCTGTCTCAAATTGCTCTTCGTCGCGTAAGGCGCCTGCATGTCGTAATCGTTGAAGGAGGTGCCGTATGCTTCGCCGATGCCGAATTTAATTCGTTCCTCTTCTTTATCGTAAGGCGGAATATATTCGAAATCGCCGCTTTCCGTTACACGATATGTTTTTCCCTTTTCTCCGTAGACAAGCGATTCATAAAATTGCGGGTTAAACGACCTTTCCTCGGCAATCTGGATATACCGGATCATCAGCTCGCGGTTTTTCTCCAGCGGCTTGCCGAACTGTACGCCCGAGCTTATAATCGGATTGCCCTGCGTCATGCCCTGTTTTCCGTCCGGTCCTTTCGGACCTGCAAGTAAAGTCCATTTGGCATTCGGATTGTTCTCTTTCGTTTTGTCATGGAGCAGTCCCGAGAAGAAAGCTTCCCTCGGCAAAAACCTCCACCACGAATCCTGCACCATGCCCACTTTCCCGGAAACGACTTTATCTTCGACGTTCGTTGACTTGTTGAGCACAAACTCGGGGTCGAGCAGATCCTCGGTGTACCACTTATTCAAGACGGTAAGCGCCTGTTTCGCTCCCGGCTGAACGTCACCCCTGACGATTTTGCCGTTTTCCTCATAGAATGCGCCCGGATAGACGCCGAAAGCTCCAAATACGGAAGTGAAGATTTGCTCCAGGGAGTCGCTTCTGCCCGTTAGCCCATACGTATCCTTCTTGCCGTTGCCGTCCGGATCGTCGTTGCGGAATTTGCGCAGCGCGTTCTCCAGCTCATCGAGCGTTTCCGGTTTCTTCGTGATGCCGACTTTGTCCAGCCAATCCTGACGTATTCCGAGAACGCGCTGCGTCGGTCCCAGCGTCCAAATAATCGGCATAGAGTAGTTTTTGCCGTCGCGCCGGGTATACTTGAACGGATCGTCGCCCAGGTGCTTCTTTAGCCATGCCATATACTTCGGCGCATATTTTTGCAGCAGTTCTTCGGGTATTTCCGCAACCGCGCCTTCTCTGACCAGCTTGTTATAATCGGGAAAGCGCAAATCGCTCCATGTATTCGGAATTTCGCCTGAAGCGATTTTGAGAAAAATCGCGTCTTTTCTTGCGTTAACATCGTTTGGAATCGGCAGTAGCTCGATGTCTACATTGAATTTTTGCTTGATCAGGTTGTATGCGAACCCGTTAACGTTCATTTTGTCGAAGTTCGAGCTGTAATTGACCATTCTCAGCTTCTTGGCAAGCGAGCCTTCGTCCGGGCTCGGCGCGGTTCCGCCGGGAGACGAACCTTTGCCGCCGTCACCGGGTGCGGTGCAGCCGGCAATCAGGCCCGCAAGCAGCGCAGCGCTCGTGAATGCCGTTACGACTCTTTTTTTCATAAGAAAGCCTCCTTCAATGGAAACTATCCTTTCACGGAGCCTAACATGATGCCTTTGACAAAATATTTTTGCACAAAAGGATAAACGACCAGCATCGGAATCATGGATAACATAATGACCGTCGCCTGCAGCTGCCTGCCCGAAAACATGTTTCGCTGATCCACCTGGTTCAGCATCGCATTGAATTCATCCATGTTGTTGTCGACGATGATTTTGCGCAGCACAACCTGAAGCACCTGCTTATGCGGATCGGAGATGTAAATCAGGCTGTCGAACCACGCGTTCCAGTGGGTGACGGCCACCCATAAAGCGACCGTCGCGAGCACCGGTTTCGATAACGGGATAACGATTTTCCAGTAGATGAGAAAGTATCCCGCGCCGTCCACCTTCGCGGATTCTTCGAGGCCTTCCGGAATCGACCTGAAAAAGTTCCGCATGATCAGCACATTGAACGCGCTGATAAGCGACGGCAATATGAGCGCCCAAACCGAGTTGTACAGCCCCAAGTTTTTGATCAGCAAGTAGTGCGGAATGAGCCCGCCGCTGAACAGCATGGTGAACAGAATCATCGCGGTAAACAAGCTGTTGAAAGGCAGCTCCTTCTTGGACAGCGCATAGGCGAACATGGACGTAAAAACCAGGCTTAGCACCACGCCGACGGCTGCGCGAACGACCGAATTGTAAAACCCCCACCATAACGATTTGTACTTCAGCGCGACCAAATAACTGCCGAATGTCCATTGTTTCGGAAACAGCAACACCTCCGTTGAATAAAGTGCACTTCCTGAGCTTAACGAGATCACAACCTGGTTCCAGAACGGAAACAAGGTGATGAACATGATGAGCAGTACGATCAAATAAAGAACGGCGTCGACCAGCATTTCCCCCAGCGGCGTTCTTCGGAAATAGGCAGTTCTCACCATAACGAGTGATCCTTCCCCCCCATCGCTTTCACCGCCTTATTGACGGTCACGATCAAAATTAAAGCTATGACGGATTTGAAGAGGCCCACAGCCGTAGAATAGCTGTAATTCGCTTCGATGAGACCTTTGCGGTATACGTAAGTGTCGATAATATCCGATACTTCGTACACGGTCGGATTATACATATTGAAAATTTGGTTAAAACCGGCGTCCAATATATAGGCCATCCGCAAAATGAGCAGGATGCAGATCGTCGGCAGAAGCATGGGGAACGTAATGTACAGGATGCGTTTGAACCGGCCGGCCCCGTCGATGAGCGCGGAATCGTATAATTCCTGGGAGATGCCGGCAATGGCGGCAAAATAAATGATCGAATCCCATCCGAAACTTTGGTAAATGTCCGTGATGACCAGAATCCACCGAAAGTAGCTCTGCTCCGCCATATACATAACGGGAGTAAGATGAAACATTCTCATAAAACCGTTCACGGCGCCTTCCAGGGAAAAAAGACTGATGAATATACCGGACAGGACGACCCATGAGATGAAGTGAGGAAGATAGGAGACGGTTTGCGCCACTTTTTTAAAGATCATATGGCGTATTTCATTCATGAGGAGCGCGAACAGCACCGGTGCGGGAAATCCGAAGAGCAGCTTAAGCATGCTGATGATGATGGAATTTTTGAGCACGGTGTAAAAGTACGGATCGGAGAACGCTTTGTCGAAATGCTTCATGCCGACCCACGGGCTGGCGGCAATGCCCTGCAATATTCGGAAGTCTTTAAAAGCGATGACGACGCCGGCCATCGGGATGTAGTGAAATATAATGAAATAGGCGATGCCCGGCACCATCATCAACAGCAGCACTTTATGCGATCTCAAACGCTTCATCAGACTCGATCTGGCCGACACGCTCATTTGCCTGCTTAGCACCGCTGCGTTTTTCAAAATACCGCCTCCCCGTTGTCGGCATCATTTCTTCAATGTTTGCGCTTTCATTATTTACTTCATCATATTGGATTCGGGGCTAAATTAAATTATCAGATTTTTTGGAAACATCTCGCGATTTTACGATATGTGCGGATTCGGGCGATCGGGGGCATGTTCGCTCTACGAATTGCGCTTCTCGACAGGCAGCCGGAGTGTAATAATCGTTCCTCGGCCTTCCTCACTGTCGATATCAATGCCGTATGCGTCGCCGAACGCAAGCTTGATTCGGTCATTGACGTTTTTAAGCCCGTACCCATTGGAGGCGGCGGTAAGCAGCCGGCTGCTTATTTCCTCGCCGATGCCGGGGCCATTATCCTCTACTGCAAATTCAACGTGCTTCTCCATAAGAAGTCCTTTGATCGTCAAACTCCCCCTCCCCTCCGCTTTATGATCGATTCCATGCAGTATCGCGTTCTCCACAATCGGCTGCAAAATAAAATTCAACGTCCAATAATCGTACAGCCGTTCGTCGATCGCATAGTCCACATCAAAATTACGGTCGTGCATGACCAGCTGAATTTCCACATAACATTTCGTATTTTCAAGCTCGCTTCGGATCGGGGTCATCCGCTCCCCTTTATTCAGGGCGGTGCGGTAAAACCGGGATAACGTCGTTACGACATGGCTTATATCCGCAGCGCCGAGATGCAGCGCCTTCCAGTTAATAACCGAGAGCGTATTATACAAAAAGTGTGGGTTAATCTGCGATTGCAATATGCTCAGCTCCGCTTCTTTCTGGAGCAGCTTATTATGGTATGCCTCCTGGATCAACTCGTTAATTTGCTTCACCATGATGCCGAACCGGTTGGTCAACTCGCCGATTTCGTCTCTGGAGCTGCTGCGGATATCGATCGTAAAATTACCTTGCGCGACGAGCCGCATATTCCGGTTGAGCGCTACAATCTGCTTCAGAAACGTGCGCGAAAACAGCCATATCAAAAGCATAAGAACGGCGATACACAGCAAGACGATGACCACCGTTGCGCCGACAATCGTTCCGGCCCCGGGAGAGACGTACGGCACCGGCGCATAGTAATAGATCGTCCATCCCGACTGTGGAACTTCGCGTTTCACGACGAACGATTCAGCCCCGTTCCATTTCGCGACTCCTTCTTTGGCGACCTGCGCATCGATAGCCCGAAGCTCCGGTTCATCAGCATGGCTTGTTTTTTGGCTAAACAATATATCGCCCTGTTCGTCCGCTACGACGATCCCGTATTCCGGCATATCCGAATCCAAATGACCGAACAAGCCGACATAATTGAACTTCATGGTCAGCAGTACGAAATTATGGTTTACATAGTAATCGGAGAATCTCCGAGTCAAAAACAATTCCCCTTGATCGTAAGCCCACACCGGAATCAAGCTGTCATGCGAAGCTTTATACCACGAGGTATCTTTGACCCTTTCGTAGGATTGAATCATCGATCCGTATTCCGGCATCGTTTGCGTGTAAACGGTCAGGTTGGTGATCTCTTTATTCAAATACAATATGGTTTGAAACAAAGGCTCCAAATGATCCCGCAAATCATACGATAAGTTGGCCAAATCCGAGTAAAGGTTAGTGAAAATTCGCTGTATGGAAGAATTAAATACGATGAGATCGGTCATATTGTTGTATTTCCCGATTTTGTCGTTCATGCTGTCGGCCATCGTGTTCACCGTATCTTTCATCCCCGACATTACCTGCTTCTGGATGAACCGCTTGGACTGCTCGTAAGAATAGCCGCCGAGGACGATAATCGGGATGATCGTGATAACGATGTACGACAAAATCAGCTTCTGCTTAAAACGCAGATTGATAAAAAGACTGAGGAGCCGGTTGATCATTCGAGCTCCTCCCTGTATTGGGCCGGCGTCACACCGACGTAGTTTTTGAACAGTGCACCGAAATACGAAAGGTTACCGTACCCCACCAGAGAGCCTACATCGACGATTTTCATATTCGTGTCGCGCAAGTATTGTTTTGCTTTCTCGAGGCGGTATTGCGTCAAATATTTGATGAGGCTGACTCCGGTTTCTTTTTTGAACAAATAGCTCAAATAGCTTGGAGAAAGAAACACCCGGTCGGCGATTTCCTCAAGACTGATGTCCCTACCGTATTCTTGATGGATCATATCGAGGATCTGCTTCATGTCCCTCCTGCCCGGTTTACCGTAAGCGCCGTTATGGATTTGGACCCCTTCCTCCAAAAAAACAAACAAAACGTCCTTCAACTCACGAAGATTCCTGCATTGATAAATGTCCATCGCCGCCTGCTGGATGGTCTTCCGTCCGTACGCGCCAAAATGGTCTACCATCTGCTTTACCAGCTGCGTGCACAAATATTTGACATATACGGTGGAAAACGAAGTGCTTCCCTCCAAAGCTTCGAATAGACGCCCGATCCCTTCTCTGGCGTATGTATATTGCTTATTCTCAATCTGCCCGGCTACCCGTTCCATCCGCTGCTCGATCGTATCCGTTTCCTCGTGAGTGCCGCTCCCCGTGTCTTCTGTAAACATAATGAATGGAGTATCCATGAAAAATTTATACTCCGCTTTTTTTTCCATCTCATTGAATTCGGTATGAAAGCTCCCCTCGGATGTTAAAACATTGCTGAAGATGAGGTGAAAATCTTCCCCATATTGCTGTTTCAAGCGGTTCTGAAGACGGGCTCCGAGCTGTTTCAGTTCCTCTTTAGTGCCGTCCCGACCGGGTTTTATTTTAAAAAATAGCAAACTCTGATATTCGTTCAAATTCATGTAGTCGAACGGTTGATCCGGCACGGCTTGGCTCACAGTTGTAAGTTCCAATGCGCATCGATCAAAAAATTTCCTTTTGCAATCCAGGAGCAGCATTCGGGAATAATGACCTGCGCTCCACCCCTCGTTAGTGCCGCTGTCGACCGGCAAGCTCTGACCGGGAGGCGATCCGTGAATCAGATCCAGCAGCCGCTTTTCCTTCGCGTGCTTCATTCCGGCAGAATATCCTTCCAGAACGACCCGATTCCATTCCTTCTCTTTCCTATTCTTCTCGCACCAGCCGATCACTTCGTTCATCACTTTGGAGAATTCATCGACTTCGATCGGCTTGAGCAAATAATTGGCCGCTTTCAGGTGCATCGCTTGCTTGGCGTATTCGAACTCGCTGAAAGCGCTGAAGAAAATGATTTGCAGGTCATCGTCCAGCTTCCTTGCTTCCGCAGCCAGCTGCATGCCGTCCATGAAAGGCATTTTGATATCGGTCAACAAAATATCGATTGCGTTCTCTTGCACGTACTCCAGAGCCTTCGCGCCGTTCTCCGCCTCCGTTACCCGCAAGGGAAGCCCGTACTGCGCGATCAAAAATTTTACGCCTTCGCGTTCAATCTTCTCATCGTCAACAATCAGGATGCTGTACATGGGAACCCTCCTAAATAACTCGCAATGGATAACCGTTGTATTTAGGCTTGCTGAACGAATCGCCATGATGTCGGCAGTGCAGATAGACGGACATAATACTGCGATGACAACATGATTGCAAATATTAAATATTATTAATAATTAATTCCATTAAATATGTCATCCGCCGTGCGATGAGCAGCTTCTCAATCGCACGCGCTTGAGAACACATCCTGTATCTCTTGTAGCGCATCAAGCGTATCCATTCAAAATCAATGCCGTCGAGCCCATTGCATTTCCAAGACGCGGCTTCGAGTATCGGATGGCTTGTACTGTTTCAGGAGCCCTTGATCGAATATAAAAAAGGCATATGCATCATCGTTGCCGATTTCAATGAAGCGTATTCCATCCTCCATAAAAAGGGATGAGTAAGAAGGTGTTTCGTTGACGGTGTCGGGGAATAGGCTCGATTCCCATTGAAGGACTGCGGATTCGAAGCGACCTTGTTCCGGAACCCAACGGTGGATCTCGAGTGCCGGCGGCACCCAGTCCTTCTGATTGCCGACCCACTCGGGGAACCCGTCGTCGTCAAGATCTGTCGAAATGGCGTTGTGCCCCTGAAAATCGATGATGTTCCACGAGTCCGTATCGTGGTGGTAAACCACTAACCCCTTCTTTGCACCGATGTTGCCGAATGGGATGTTTATAACGGCACCGGACATTTCTCCGTTAATGAAATGTAAAGGAGTGATCCAATCCTCCTCATCCCCGTTGCTGGCGGACAACCGCCCCAAACGCTTCCATTCCGATTTCGCACCTTTAAGATACCCGGTGAGGTTCGTGAACGGGGTATCGCCATCGCCTGAATACACCACAATCTCCGCCTCACAGTTCGGGAGGGTAAAGCTGCGAACAAGCTTCGCATCGCCGGAAGGCGTGCCCGGCTCGAGCGGTTGCTCTACACTTTCAGCGAAAGGAATGACCGCCTGTTCCGGAAACAAATCCGGCCGGTAAGCAGCCTGCACACGCTGAGGGTTCTCGGCGGTAGAGGCGGCGCCGCTGTTCGGAGGATTCGTCTGTCCTTTGCTGCAAGCGATGGCTGTCAGCAGCATCAGCAAGATGACAGCGGTGCGCAGCAATGTGTTCGTCAAAGGATATCCTCCATCCCTGCAATCGATTTACAAAACATTTAAAGTGCATTAAAACGACGTTAACAATATGCTGATATGATCAGTCTGTGACAAGAATACCATCGAAAGGGGAAATACGGCAAATGAAGAAAACATGGCTGATCGCCGCTTTGGCGGCACTCACGCTTACGGCCGCGACTGCAAGCGTAAATGCAGCAGTGGTGACAGGCAATACGGCGGAAACGATCAAGTACACGAATAACGGACAAGCCGTCTCCCCCTCCTCTCCTGCCGTCAATATTGACGGCAGTCTGTATTTGCCCATTCGCGCATTGGGCGAAGCAACCGGCAAATATGTGAATTGGGACGAATTCCGAAGCAGCGCAGCGTTGACCGACATCCCGAAGCTTACAGGCAAGTATAAACTCGACGCTCCGGACTTGGCGGAAGGGATTAAGATGGGCGTCGGTTCCTCACTCATTCACTTGCCTGGCGATCCGGACAATGTCTTTTATTCGACGGCTGACCGCGGCCCTAACGGGGAGCTCGACGTGAACGGAACGACCATCCGTACGTTTCCACTCGTTAATTACAATCCGACCATTTATAAAATCGAGCTTGCGGAAGGTAAAATAAAAATAATCGATCAGTTTCCTTTGAAAGTAAACGGAATTAACCCTGCTACCGGCAATGCCAACATTACCGGTCTGCCGAATAGTAAAGGCCGGGACGAAGCGCCTTATGACGCAAAGGGGGAAAAAGAACTAGCGTATGATCCCTACGGTCTTGATGTGGAAGGGATCGCGTATAACCCGAACGACGATTCGTTCTGGATCTCCGACGAATACGGTCCGTCCATTGTTCACGTGAAGCGTGACGGTACGCTGATCGAGCGCATCGTACCGAAGGGCTGGGCGGCTCAGGTAGACACCCCCTTAGTGCCCGCCCGTGAAATGCTGCCCGCCGTATACAATAAGCTGCGGCAAAACCGCGGCGCCGAGGCTGTAGGCATTACACCGGACGGTAAATACATGTTCATGGCGATGCAAAGCCCGCTGCGTAATCCGAACAAGGATACCGACCAATCGCGGCAATTGCGCATCATCAAGTTCGATTTGGCCGCTTTGGCGCCGGTAGCCGAGTTCGCTTATATTGCGGAAGACGCGAAGCAATTCAAAGGGCTGAAGCAAGCCGATATTGTGATCTCCGACTTGGTCGCCGTAAACGAGAATGTGCTGCTCATCGACGAGCGTGACAAAAACGCAGGAAGCGACGCCCAACTGAAACGCATCTTCTCCATTGATTTGTCGAACGCGACCAATATACTCGGCAAGTACGATGATCAAATGGCTGCCCGGAAGACGCTGGAGCAAATGAGTATCGATGAATTGAAAGCAAACGGCATCATGCCTCCGTCCAAGCGCACCGTTCTGGATCTGGTCGCTTTCGAGTATCCGTACGAGAAGGTGGAAGGGTTATCGCTCGTAAACGGCGATACGATCGTCATCGTCAACGACAACGATTTCGGCATAGGCAGCAACTCAACGGAAAACGGCACGGAATTGTGGACGTTCAAACTGCCTTATTTATTGGAGTAATTGCTTTGATCAACATTCAGCCCGGCCAAGACCGCATCGGTCGCCGGGCTTGTTTTATGACTAATCGATCAAGCCGCAAGGGTCGATGACCAAGATGCTTCGCTGCTCTTTTTTCAACCGGAAGCTAACCGATTCCGGCCTCGCCTCCTTCCGTTCACACCGCTTTCGGTTCCACGCCTGCGAACCTAACTTTCTTCTGCATCGTCTGTCCGATCAATACCGAAGATCCGCTGCGGATGCGTATACACGTTAAGCTTACCGTTCCTCGCAAAACCGATAGCCGTGATGTTCAATTCCGTCGCGAGCTGTAAAGCCAAGTCCGTCGGCGCGGATTTGGAAAGAAGAATGCCTGCCCCTATTTTGGCGACTTTCAGGATCACCTCCGAAGAAATCCGCCCGCTGAAGGCGATCACCTTATCCGCCGTAGAAACGCCGTTCCGAATGCAATGACCATAAATTTTGTCCAATGCGTTATGTCTTCCGATATCCGAACGCGTGAACAGCAGCTCTTGCGTGCTGCATAAACCGGCATTATGCAATCCCCCCGTACGCTGAAACTCGGCGGATTGCTCCTGTAGCTGTCTTATAAGGTACAGACACTGTTCTGCAGTAAGAGCAGTGTCGCTTTTTGAAGCTTGCGCCGTTCTCAAATCATTGTAAAAATAAAACGGTCTGCTTTTACCGCAGCAAGAGCCGATAAACCTTTTTCCATAACTGTTTTTAAAAATGGACGATGTACGCTTTAACTCTATGTAGGCAAAGCCTTGATCTTCCATAATATTAATGTCATTAACATCTTCCATAGAACGAATAAAACCTTCCGCCGCAAGAAACCCGACTACCATATCCGTCAAGTCGTCAGGCGAGCAGACGATCGTTGCAAACTCCTCCCCGTCGATTTCGATCGTCAAAGGGGCTTCCGTGACGATCTCATCTTCCTGCCGGAAAAAGGTATCTCCATCGTATTTGACGATATCCCATATACCCGTGACAGATCGTTTCATAGCTTTAAGGTTCCTAGATGATTTTGATCGTCCCGCGACTTCTCCACCACCGCAGTTGTGTTATATTCCGGGATGTTCGAGTATGGCTCATAAACGCCTTTGGGCATCAAGCAATTGCCTTCCGGCCAAAATAGCGCGATGTTGCCTGCCTGCATGCGCCCGAATTTCGTTGTCCCATGAAACTCGCCATGGTCGTTGCGTACTACGACGGAATCGCCTTCCGAGAGCCCAAGCGTCCTCCCGTCTTCCGCATTCATCAGCACGTCACGGCGTCCCGCACCGTTGAAAGAATCTTTTTCCCCGTAAATCATCGAATTAAACTGCTTTCCACGGCGGGTCGTCACATGGAAGTGCCCTTCCGGCCTGTTTAGATCGGGAACTTCGACCGGAATCAAGCGGCCTCGTCCGTCGGAAGTGGGGCAAATCCCGCCTTCGCACAACCAAGCTCCGCCCCATTGAAACACATCCCCGGCCTTTTCCAAATGCTGGATGCCGTCATAATTCGGCGCTGCCGCCGCAATTTCTTGACGTATGACTTGCGCATCCTCGAACCAAACAAGTTCTTTGCTCTCCGGCTTGACCCTTGCCGCCAAATCGATATAAATGGCCCACTCCGGACGGGCCTGATCGATTCTCGGACCTTCGATCTCCGGCGAAAAATATACCATTCGCTCCGTCGAAGTGGAAGTTCCTCCTCCCGGCTGCTCATACCGGGTCATTGCCGGCAGTACAATGACAGCTTCACTGGCATCGGCAAGCGTCGAGGTGTTGAATATAATGTCCTGATGTACCCTTAATTCCACACTTTCCAAGCATTGCTTGGAATAAACGGGATCGGGCATCGTCTCCAGAAAATTGCCGCCGGACATATAGAAGAGCCTTAGTTTCCGCTCATGTCCTTCAGGCAGCAAGGCGTTCTGAAGCGATTGCCCTACGGGATCGCCTTGCCATTCCGGGATCGAAAAGCCCCATAGCCGCTCGAGCCGCCGGGCATGCTCTGCATTGAAATCGCCTCCGGGCAAACTGTACGGGTCCGCCCCCATCTCCCCGGCGGCCTGCACACCGCTGTGTCCGCGTATTGGCATCAGTCCGCAATGCGCTCTCCCCAAAAAACCGCGGAGCAGCGCCAGATTCGCCACCTGCGATATGTTGTCGGTGCCGAAACGATGCTGCGTCAGTCCCATGCTCCATACGAACACGCCGGATTTCGCCTTCGCCAACGTGTGAGCGAATTCACGCATGTTTTGCTTGGAAAGTCCCGACGATTGCTCGAGCAAACTCCATTCCTGGTTCATCACATGAGCCTTCAGTTCCTCCATCCCTTGCGTATGCTCATTGACAAAATGACGATCAATCGCTGAACCCGGCTCCTGTTCCTCCATTTCAAACCAAATCTTCATGACGCCATGCATGAATGCGATGTCGCCGCCGATTTGCACCGGATAAAACGCATCGGCCAGCCTAGTTCCGAACAAAGCGGATTCCGGAATGGATGGAATCCAATATTCATCCATAGCCGGTTCGTAATACGGATTGATCACGATAATTTTGGTACCTTGACGCTTGGCGGCATACATGTATTTGGTCGATACCGGCTGATTGGCCGCCGCTACGCTGCCCCAGAACACGAGCACATCGGTTCCGATCCAGTCCTTGTAGCTGCAGCTGGATGCGGCAATGCCTACCGACCGCTTCAGTGCGGTTTTGGATGGGGCGTGACAAATCCTCGAAGCATTATCGATATGGTTGGTGCCAAGAAATCGGGCGACTTTAGCTCCTACATAATACGATTCGTTCGTAATGCCCCGGGCAGTCATATAGAAAGCAAGCTGCTTCGGGTCGATGTTTTTAATTTTCGTGGAAATGCGGTCGAGCGCTTCATCCCACGTCAAGCGTCTGAACCTGGGATCTCCCTTTTCGCGGATTAGCGGGTACGGAATACGGCCTAAGTTCCTTAATTCCGTCCCGTTCATTTGCCGCAACCGCGTAATATCCGTTTCGAACACGGCTTCGGACATGGCGGGCATCGTATTGAGCTTCAACAAGTTCAACCGGGTTGTGCACAAATGAGGCCCTTCCAACGTCTGATCTTGCAAACCAGCTACACCCAGGGCGCATCCGTCACACACACCCTGCGTCAAAATACGATACGCATATGGGAGCGCATCCCGATTTTCCCAAGCCACCTTCAGCGTTTCGCGAAGATGCCGCGGTTTCAGTTTACTGAAACCAAAAGGCATCATGCTCACCCACAGCTTCGGGTCCGGTTTTCTTGGCAGACGGATTCGACCGCTATGCTTTGTGTTTCCCACAAAACCACCTCGCTTCCCGTTTCGCATTACCATGTATACCTTATATATAATTTTAACAGGTAAGCGCTATCACAACAATTTGGATTTATTCTCTTTCCTAAATGTGAAGCCGCTGGATGTTGGGGCAATACAACGACGAAAAAGCAGCCATCGCCGACAATCCGTACGATAACTGCTGCTTCCAGCCAAGACCTGCAATGCACGCTGTGATCCTTTTGCGTGTAAGAAGCTCCGTGCAACTAGGCCCCCCAAAATTTACACGCCCCATTCTTTACGGGCATCCTCCATAGACTTCGTCGGTGTTTTCTGCCATGCGTAGTGTCCTTTCGGTTTGGCCCCGATCCATCGTTCGTCTACGGGCTCCGATGCCAGCTGATAACGCGTATCCGCGCTGAGCCGGTACCGATCCGTCATGTTATTCGTAGACGCATGCATCATAAACATGCCGAATATAATTGCGTCTCCCGCTTCAAACGACGTCGTCGCCCACTGACCGCCGTATTTTTCGACGATTTCGACCGGATCTTCGGAGAACCAACCTTTGGCTACATTATCACGGTCTACATCCAGCCTTCCGTATGTTTCTTTGATTTTGTCGAAGTGCTGCGATCCGAGCAATAACGTGAGGGTTCCCATCTCGATCGGCGTATCGCCGAGTGGTGTCCACATCGTGTATACATTCGGGGTTCCACGGCCCATATACACAATATCGTAGTGAGCTCCCGTGTTCCCTCCCCGTCCTACCGCACGCGGCCATTTATAATCATAGGTCATCGATGGACCGTCCAGCAGCCGATCAAAAAAAGCCATAACGGAAGGACCGCTGACCAGCTGCACAAACGTCGGAAATCGTTCCTTCAATTGTTCCGCTCCGGAGCCCCAAATCCCGCCTTTGTTATCCGGACCGATTCTGCCTTCTTCGAGCGGCGCGCCGGAATCGAGTCTCCCCATGGAATGAAGATTGCGAACAAATTCCATTCTTGCCTCCAGCACCTGCTCGCGGTCGTGAAATCCGCGAAGCAGCAAATAACCGTCCTGTTCTAAACGCGCCCTTAACGCTTCCGTATCGTTGATCATATCGTTGGAGCTTCTAAGCTCCGCTAGACCGGCACTCCCCGTATCATATTCCCGGCTTCCGATTTGCACCTTCATCGCAAGTTCCTCCACTCCATTTGGCTATCCTTGTACCGAACAAGTCCAGACTATCAAATCTGCGGAAGCTCGTATTTATCGAAAAGCGCATAATTATTGCGCAAAAAATATCAACAGGTTGGCATCTTCAAATGCTGTGCGACATGGAGTTCACCCATGAACATTTTTTTGAAAATCAGTTTCAATCCACTATTTTGTTTACATAATATATGTTATGTAAATTTTAAAGTTTAACCTATTTCGCGGTGACGTGTTCCATTCCCAGGCTTCTGGACTTTTCAGTTCAAAATAATGTTTTAATAGTTTTCATCCATGTTCATCGAGAATACGTCCGCATGGCCCGTTAATCCAGTATGCTGGCCAATGCTGCGTTGTTAAAGTACTCAAAATAATGATACGGCCGATTGTTCACTCTTTTCATCGTCACCTGAAAGTTTAGCGTAATCAGTTCATTCTCTGGGTCAACCATGAAAAGCGTATTTCCCCTGCCGGTATGCGAGAAAGTTGCTGCCGAACGAAGCGTTCCGGTATAATCCTGCTTCGATCCGCTAATGCCCCAGCCTAATCCCCAACAGGCTTCCTTAAAGAATTCGCCATCCAATCTGGAGGATACGCCTGGAATTTGATTCATTGTCATCTTTTGGACGCCGAGCTTGCTCAGCAGTCGGAAGCCGTCATAACTGCCTTTGTTCAAAAAAGTTTGTCCGAAAATCGCCATATCATGGACGGTGGAGCAAAGCCCGCTGCCCCCCATTGGTTTAATTACATTTTCATAGTCTGCGTAACGGGGAAACGGCGCATTCGGGGGATGCTTCGCGACTCTGGCGTACTGCTCCGGCGGAACGATATAGTAGGTATCGTTCATTCCTAACGGCTGGAACATGCGCTCGGTAGCGAATTCGTGTATGTTTTGACCGGTCACACGACGAATAATTTCCGTTAACAGCAAAAAGCCATAACCGCAATAATTCATCTCAGAGCCGGGATAAAAGTTAAGCGGAGCCTTATGACCTGTCGTTAAATACTTGTATACGTCCGGATGCAAATTGTTCGGGCATTGTTCCATATCCACGTGAGCGCTGCCGCTATTCGCCATTTCCCAGATCCAGTCTTCGGCGATGCCGGACGTGTGGGTCATTAGATGGTGAACAAGAACCTTTTCCTTATTTTCACCGGTAAACTCCGGTATATAGTCCTGAACTGGCAGCTCGAGCGCCACTTTTCCTTCTTCAACTAGCAGCATTACAGCCGAGGCGGTAACCGGCTTGGAGATCGAAGCCAATTGGAATATCGTATCCAATTTCATCGGTCCATAGCTCTTGTCATAATCCGGATCAACAAAAAGCTTGTGGCTTACAATAATTCCTTTTCGGGCGATAAGCGAGATCATGATCGGCGCGACTCCTCGTTCCACCCATTGTTCCTGCAAGTTTTCCAGCTTGGAAATACGGGATTCACACATACCCGCTTCCGCTGCGTTCCCATAGCGAAGCTTCATTTTGAATTCCTCCATCTTTTGGCATATTACAAGACTTGCAAAGTTATTGCCGTTTTCTTTGCTTGCTCCCTTATCAAAGTAGATGCGAAACAGCAACTGGAATATTTACCCAAATATCATATCGCACATTTGTTCCCATGTAAATATGTGAAAAATACGAAGTTAACGCAAAGAGGCTGCCGGTCTCCACGGCAACCTCGCTAGCTGATTCTATCGTGTTTCTATTACATAAGTCCAACTAACGCTACGAGATACGTTTTAATATACTCAACAAATATTGATCCAGGCACTCAGCTACGATCTCTGTCGTTAATCCGATTTTGCCCAAGTCTGTCCATCCTTTATATACCTCAGGAGGCCAATAAGCGAAGTCGATCAAAGTGACAAGATCCCAGTAAGGATCATAGACAAAGGAATCTCCTGCATACTTTTGATACGAAGAAAGAAATTGGTCGGCTGTTTGTACATCGTAAAGTTGCGCCAAGTTTACACGGCAATGGCCGACATCGATGCCGGCCGGGCCGACACAACCGTTGACCCAATCGACGACACCGCTCACCTCTCCGCCTTTCCATAGCACGTTCGCCGGGTGATAGTCCCGGTGTATGAAACGATTAATGACAAACGGACGGGGTCCCGTCACGATGTCGGCAGCAGCGCGCCATTGGGCGGGATATTCGGACCAAGATGACGTATCCAGTGATGCGGCATCACAGTACGGTGCAAACGTCCGAGAATAATCGGCAGCTTCAACCTTATGAATCCGCGCGAGCGCTTCGGCCATGCCGTCCACCCATCGTACTGTGTCCGGCGGTTCCAATACAACGCTGCCTTCCAATCGGGTCATAAGCAGCGCCGGCACGCCGCACGCGCTTCCGGTTTCATCGAATGCAATGAGCTTCGGCGTCTGCACGCCAACGCATTGAGAGGCCCGACGTAAGCTTTCAGCTTCGTGAAGAGCCAAATCAGGCTGCTCCCGTACCCACTCCGCATTGTCGAACTGCCGCAGCACGACGCTTCTCTCTTCTCCATTCACTTTAAGAAGAATTCCGTGAACAAGCGAGGAAATCCCTCCATGAAGCCGCCGTATCGAGAGCACGTTCGCTTCAGGATGTACAGCATGGATGACCCACTCGAGCGCTTGGTCGGATAACACGTTATTCATCGTATTCACTGGCTTCATCCTCTCGTATAGAATTACACTTTCTCTGTTGCAAGTAAACTTTAATCTGATCCATAATCGAATCCATAGATTCCACCGTATCGATTACAAGCTCTCCATCCATCGGTTGAATGCTTAAGACTTTATAATAACTTTTAAGCTCGTCAAAATCAGTAATCAATTGGTTTGGGAGCGGATTCGATTTCCGTTTATTAAAACGTTCAGCCCAAATCTTCTCATCGCTGCAAGTGCAAAGAATCGATTTCAGACCATAGTCGCGGCTTTCCAACCATAACTTAAAATGGTTCATTTCCTCTTCTTTATTGAAAGGGAAATCAAGTATGTACCGCATATTCGTACTGGCATTCGTTTGTAACAAGCGAAACAAGATCCCGTACGATACTTTGTTTCTTTGTTCATGATTATCGTTATAATCAGAGATGACATCGTAAAAATCATCTTTACGAATGATAGGGACATTTAGCATTGGACCCAGTCTATCGGATATTGTCGTTTTCCCGACGCCCGGCCGTCCTCTTAATAAAATGACTTCTCCCACAAAGAACCTCCCCGAGCCGCTAATCACCTTTCCCGTGTATACAGAAAAATCGGCCATTGATTTAGAATCAAATCTCCTGCATGTTCCCCTCCTATGGCTGACTGTCGTTGCATCTTTGATACTTTTCTCTATTTGCGTTTCAATTTCCTTTATTTGTAACCAAGTTAACTTGCCTGCGTCAGTGGCAGTCGCAACAATCCTAGACCTAAGTCGGGGATAAAACACTACACGGGTCCAAAGCGGAAACCTGTGGTTCATGGTACACTGTTAACGGTTAAAAAATATACATACTACCTTCTATTCGTAGAACATGAATATACCAGGAAGAATGGAAAAGAGGATGATACCATGTATGTGATCATAAGTCCGAAACGAATTCTGATCGTCGGCACGATGGTACTTACCATTACCGCCGGCATGGGGTTATGGAACAAGGAAGCCGCTGCAAGCCCTTTTCAAAGCCTTCTCGAGAGAATTGACAGCCACAACAAACAGATTGCAGCCAAAGATGATTTCCTGCGTGTACTCGGCGCTTCTTCGGATGAAGAGTTGTACGATTCTTTGCTCGAAGGAAAATCGCTCGCCGACATTGCAGCGGGCAATCAAGCGGATGTAGACAACATTATCAACCTCCAAGTTGCCGAATTAACAGCTCAGCTGGATTCGCGTCTTGCGGATGGAAGTTTGCTGCCGCATCAATACCGGGCTCAAAAAGCGGAACTTGAGGAAATCATTAAGAAAAGTGTGTATGGCGAATCGTCTGCATAGGAAGCATAGGCAAAACGAGGTTAGATCAGCAGTCGCATCTGGGAATATTATCCGTTTTTAATACATAAAGATTGCTTTGCGTATTATGTGAGGCTGACATGTCGCGTTGTATGAGATGAAACAAAACCAGTCATAACACCATTAAGTGTTAGACTGGTTTTGTTTATTTCAATACCACAGGCCGCCGAGCAATAGTAATACTACTAACCGGTCACCCGCGTCTTAATCTTCGTCCACGACCGTTTGCGGCCAGCGGGGAGATTGATCGAGAAATCCCTGCGGTTCGTGCCTCTTCGGTTCGTATCGGACCAGCCGGTCTCCGTCCAATGCTTCTGCGAAACCGTATGAGCGGTAATGTTCGACCATCTCCTTCTGGCAATGGAGGCAAAGTTCGGGATGATGTGCTGCAATATCCGTCCATTCGTCCGGATCGGCGCGTAGATCGTACAAATTTTGTTTGCCGCCGTTGGTGTGGTAAATATATTTATAATCGCCCCAGCGCAGCATCATCTTCATGACCCTGCCTCTGCCGACCTCCGCGAATATTTTAGCTCGCGACGGCTCCTGCTCCTTCGTGGCGGCCGGTATGAGATTGCGACCCGAAGATGATTCCGGCACCGTTCCGCCCGACACCGCAATCAATGTGGCGTAAATATCCTGCAGCAGCGCCAGATGATCCCGCCGCTCTCCTTGAGGCAGTACCGCAGGCCAGCTGACAATGAGGGGAATTCTGGCGGAAGCTTCATAGAAGGTACGTTTGCCATAGGAGTAATGATCCCCGAGCATCTCGCCGTGGTCCGATGTAAATATGATCAAAGTGTCGTCCAGCAGTCCGCACGATTCCAACTTATCGAGAATGCGGCCGACTTGTTTATCGACCTGCGAGACGCAGCCGTAGTAATAGGCTCGCATTTTCAGTTCTTCCTCCATACTGAGGCTGTCGATCCCGTTCACTTTGTAATCGTTCATGACGTCGATTGCGTAATCGTCCGGGGTTCGCTCATGCTCCTTGCGTGCCGGCTTCGGAACTTGCTCGGGATTGTACATTTCGTCGTAAGGCATGCATGGGTCGAACGGCGGATGCGGTTTGATGAAAGACGTGAACAGGAAGAACGGTCGATTCCGGTTATTGCCGATGACCCGGCACGTCGTATCGGCTGTCCAGGCCGTCGTATGCAGATGCTCGGGTAGCTCCGAGATTTGCGGCACGTAATACAGCTCGCTTCGTTTACCGTGAGGCTCGATCACATGTCCGTATCCTTGCTCCCGTAAAAATTGCAAATAATCGTCGTTCTCGATATGGGTCGGAATCTCTTCGGACAAATACATGCGATCAAATCCGTAGTGTTTCCGTACCGGTTGAAAATGCATTTTGCCTACCGCGCACGTATAATACCCTTGCTTCCGAATGAGCTCGGGCAGCGGGTGGGCTATTTCTTTGGCCAGCCGTTCGTTTTTGAGCAGTCCGAGCTCGAACGGATGCTGCCCGGCGATAAGTCCGTGGCGGGCAGGAACGCATACCGGCGTCTGGCTATACGCCCGGTCGAAGCATATCCCCCTTTGGGCCAGTCGGTCGATATTCGGGGTTTGCACCTGCTTATTGCCGTAGCATCCGAGCACGTCGAACCGCAATTGATCACACATGATCAGCAGTATGTTCGGTTTTTTGCTCATTCCATTTCAACCTCCATAACCTGGAATCACTTTCACATCTTTGACGGAAGCACTATCCACTTCGAACCGGTCGATCGTTAACGGCTTGTTGTTGATCGTGACGTTTTCAAAAGTAACATTGCGAATACCGTGTTCGGCGTCATAACCTTGCAGGATGCTTTTTTCCTTCATTTCATTAATGATGTTAATATTTCTGAACGTTATATCGGAGATGTTACCGTAACCGATTTGCTCCTCATTAAATTTTGTTTTCAAGAAAATGAGTTTGACGAACCGAAAATTCGCGTTCTCGATCGTCATATTTTGAAACACATAGTTGCTGAGATGCCCGGTGCCCCCATGGATCGAATTAAAGACGGCTCTGTTGTCCCAATCCTTATAATGCTCGACGCGGATGACATCGCAATTCGTGACAAGCACATTGCTTGTCGGTACGGACACATTCCAGGTCAGTTGAAAAGGAGCGCCGTTCATTAATTGCCACAATACACAATTGCGAACGACGATTCCGGAATGGTACAGCTTGACGGCATCGTCGTTCAGCTTAAAAAAGCAGTCCTCGATTAACGAATCGCTGCCCAGCAAAATCCCGTCGGTGTTGTAATACCAGCTGATCATTTTCACGTTGCGAACGGTATTGTTTTGCCCCCACATGCGGATATGCGTCCACGGAGAATTGATGATCGTGATGCCCTCGATGCGAATGTTGCGCGTCTGATTGCCCATAATTTCAATCATATGGTGCGCCTTGTGTTCGTAAGCCTCGCCCGACAAAATGCCTCTGCCGCGGATCGTAATATCCGTCTTGTTCGTGCCGCCGTCAAAATAACCTTTCACGTAAGCGCCGCCGGCGATATAAACGGTTTGACCCGACTTCAGCTCCACTCTTCCGACGTCATGAACGCCCGGCGGAAAGTAAAGCACATTCGGTCCGGGCTTAGGCACAGGCTCGGTTTCGGGAGGATCGGCAAACACGAGCAGCGGATGCTTGATTTGACCGTTGAGTTCAACGGAAAGCTTCGCCGGAGCGTCTAGATCGAACTCAACCTGATGGCCGTTGATTCTCGGTTTAATCCCGAGGTGCGACGGTAAAATGCTGCACGATTGGATCGGCTTGTTATCTTTGCTTGTAACGACCACAGTCACTTTGCCGGAAAAGGAAAACGTCGTCCATGACGTATCTTCGCTATAAATATTCACCCTGGGAAACTGGTTTTTGCTAATATAGGTGAAGCTGTCCTTAAGCTCCTGCCCCTGCCGAACGGCAACCGAATAAAAAGGGGAATCGGGCGCTTGTTCAGGACCAGGATAAGTTATCACCTTGGAATCCCCTGCTTTCTGTTCCGTTAGGGGAGCGGCTGGAGGATCGGTTGCCGCAGCAGGGCTCCCCGCATCGCAAGCCGGCAGGAGAATCGCAAACAGCATCATCCAGGCGAGTATCATTTTTGGCATTCCGTGCGCCGACTCCCCTTCCCCGAACAAATGATATTTATTTCTTTAATAACGATTCAATCGCTTTGTTAATTTTCTCATCGGTTTGACGGATGACGGTATTCACATCGGCTCCGGGTTCTTTGGCGACCTGATTTCCGCCGGCGACCAGCTCTTTGAACGCGGCGTCATCGAATTTCGTAGTCGGCGGCTGCGGCGCCAGCGCCGTTTTAAAGATCGCCTCTTTGTTTTTTCCTTTCAATGATTTCAGGTCTTCCCCGAACACTTGGCTGTATTTCGGATCTTTCAAGCTGCTCCGGCGGCCTTGCTTGCTCAACATCGTTTGCGATTCGTCGTCAGTGAGCAGTTTGAGCACCTGGAACGCTTCCGTCTGATGCTTGCTTTTGGAGGACATCATCAAATAAAAGATGCCTCCTCCGAAAGCGTTCTTCGGCGCTTGCGGGAACGTCGGCAGCGTCGCCATATCCCAGTTCATCGCCTGCCCTTGGCCCACCATTTGTTCAAATTCGCCAAGCCTTGCGCTTAAACCGGCGAGCATCGCCAAGTTTCTGTCTTTTTGGAATGCGGGAATTCTTTGCGGATTTTCCAGCCAATTGTCGGGGATTTGCCCGATTTTCCGGTACGTGTCGAATACCGTTTTCCATGCCTCCGTTTGCAGCGCCGATTTGTTCGTTTTTGCATCGACCATCGGCAGTCCCAACTGTTCCCCGAGCCGGTTGATGTTGCCGTCGATCGCAATACCTTTGTATTGTATGCCGCCGTCCATCCGGGTCAGTTTTTTGGCCAGCTCAATGGCTTCATCCCACATCATGCCGTCCTTTGGGTAAGGAACGGCGAACCGGTCGAATATTTCTTTATTGTAATACAGCACGGAGAAGTTGAAGCCGAGCGGAAGAGCGAACAGTTTGCCGCCGTCCGCAAGCTGCTTGGCGATATCGATCCCCGCCGGGTCGAATTTCCCCAAATCGACGTTATTTTTCTTCACCGCATCATTCAAATCTTGCGCGGCTTCCAGCTCCACGATTTTGGCGGCGGTTACCGGCCCGGCATATATAATATCCGGCAAATTACCGATGGAGATGAGCTCCGCGAGCTTATCCGGGTTGTCCTCGCGAACCAAGTTCAACGTAATGTTCGGGTATTTTTTCTTCACCGGATCGGCGACCCACATCTTGAATTCGTCATCGGTCATTTTTGCGGAAGTTTGCAGAAAAGATAGCGTCAGCGGTTCGCTGCTTACGGTTTCCGCCTTTGGAGTATCGGTTTTTCCCGTTTTCTCATCCGTGGAGCATCCTGCGACAAGCACTATCGACAAACCAGCCAAAAACAATGCGACTCTCATTTCCGTCGTCATTTTTTCGGACTCCTCCCCTTTTATGGCGATACATGCACCTATGATCCGTTAGAACAACGCTTCAATCGTCTTCCCACTTCGGAAATTCAAGCTCATCCTGGAATACGCCTTGCCGGATCAACTCCTTGCACTCGGGATCCGTCATCGTCAACGTATAATCTTGACCGTCCTTCCCGATCAACCCGAGATCCGATTTCGCACGCAGCGATGCTTCCTCCGGATCGACGATGGTGCGCAGCAGCGCTTCAAACTGCTTCAGCTTGTCGCCGTAACGCCCATCAGTCGCCAGATCATGCATCTCCTGCGGATCTTCTATCAAGTTGAACAAAGACGGTCGATCGTTCACATAGCACGTATACTTAAAGCCGTCCTTGACGAGCATATACCAGTCCTGCTTGAAGAAATTGCCGTGATACTCCGAGAAGGCAAATTCCTCGCGATTTCGGCTTCCGTTCTTGATTAAGGGCAGCCAGCTGGTACCCGGCCGATCCGGCTCCGTCTCAAGTCCCGCAATGTCCATAAGCGTCGGGTACAGATCGACAAGCGTCACGGGCTGGTCGATGCGCTGTCCGCTCGGCAATCCGGGACCTTTTACGATCAGCGGCACGCCCACGGAGGCTTCATAGCTGCACTGCTTGTAAAATAATCCGTGCTCCCCGAGATTTTCCCCGTGGTCCGACATGTAGACGATGTAGGTGATATCATACAAATTTTGCGCCTTCAGCTCGGCGATAATTTTACCCACATGGTCATCCAGCGCTGTGATCATCCCGTAATACGCGGCGATGACGTTACGCAGCATCGGCTCCGTAATGGTGCCGAGACCAAGCGCATTTTGCATATTGCGAACCTGCGGGTGAAGCCCGTCGTTCGGAAAATGGGCGTCATGCGGCATGACGATGTTGTCCGGGTAATACATGTCGTAATATTGCTGCGGAACCTTATAGGGCCAATGCGGAAACATCAGTCCGACGTACATGGCCCAAGGCTGGTCTTCCTTCTCCCCGCCCTTGCGCTTCAAATAATCGATGGCCCATTCGGTCACCACCCGGTCATGATCGTAGAAACCGAGATCTTTGTTGTACCCGGTATCGCCATCCGTCACCACGTCTTCCCGTACGCCGGCATTCACGATATGCGCCCGCTTGTCTTTGCGCACATGCCCTTCCAGCCGCGAATACAGCGGTGTCGTCCGTGGGTATGGCTTGAACGCCGGCCGCTTCTTGATGATTTTATGCTCCGTAAACCCGCCGTCCTGATATTTCCCGCAAAAAATCCATCTTTCCGAACATCGCCGACGGCATGCCTGCTTCGTGCAGCTTGCGCGACCACGTCATTTCATTCCGGTCCAGCGGGCAGCCGAGAAACCAGCTGTCGATCTGATGCGGATATTTGCCTGTAATAAAGCTCATGCGGCTCGGCGTACATACGGGACAATTGCTGTAAGCGCTAGTAAAATGAGTACCTTCCGCAGCGAGCTGATCCAGATGAGGCGTCTTGATAAACGGATGTCCGCGGTACCCGGTAATTAAAGGGTGGTGCTGGTCGCTGCAAATGACAACAATATTCGGTTGGCTCATGGCGGATAACTCCCTTCCAAATCTGTTTGAAACAAGACATGAACGTACCAATGCGAAACGATCCGTCCTTTACATGCTCGCTAGCGAAAAACCGCGATAATGCGTATGGCTTGCTTCGGCATTGGAAAATCCGATCATCCCGGTCAAGTACGGACGATCTTCATCGGCATAATCCATAAGCGGCACGCCGTCTGCCGAAACTTCAAACCGGTTGCCTTGCGCTTTTACAACGATTGTTACCGCCTTCTCGTTCTGCCAATCCAAATCTGCCTCGCGTAATGTGCGGTACCCGTTCTCATTTTTGTAAAGGGCCAGCTTCCCGTCAGGCGCGAGTCCTACCGCATAGGAACGAATCCCTCCCTGCACGCGGAAATTGATGCGGTGATGCTCACCAAGCTTCGGAACGACAACGGCTTCGAACGTATAATCGTCCCAATCCAGTTTACCTGTATAGCATTCCGCCGTTTCGCCGGAAAAGCTACCGCTCAGTTCGCCGTCCTCTAACGTCCAAATTCCCCGCAAATAGGTCATCTGGCTTACCTCGATATGCAGCCCGTTCCATTTCTCGAGCCGCTCCTTGGCAAAATCGATGGCGTAGTTCGGTTTCCCGCCGAACACGAAATCGTCCACGTAGGCTACGAGACTAGGTCCCTTCGGGCCTTTTCCCGCCATAGGGATGAACTCGATCCCCGCCTGCTCCAGACAGCAGTCGCTTAAAGAAGGGATGGCAAATTCAAGCCGTGTCCATTCGCCGGGAGTAAGAACCGCCGCTTCACCGTAATAATCGTTGCCCGAATGGCCGTCCTTCACGTACAGCCGCGCTTTCACTTGCTGCCCGGCCGCCGGAACCATCACCATCGCTTCCATCGATTGCCCCGGATATAAAATCGGCGAGAAGCTCGGGTCGTACCGACTGTCGTTAAAATCATGCGGACGGTAGTACGTTTGATGGTACACCCGGTAGCCGACGCCTCCTTGCGTTTTATCGAACAGCACTTTGAGCGATCGACTCCCTGAAGCAGCCGCTTCTTCCGTATTTTCGATCAAGGCCGTCACATGCAGGGAATCGTCCGTCGATGTGCGAAACGCATGGGTGGAATTGGGCAATTCAAAGTGAAAGCGGGTTCCCTTCTCTTCTATAATTGCTGCCCATCTTTCCGGGACCGGTTCACCTGCAATTTTATAGCCGAGTCTCGCGATATAGGTCGCGCACCATACGTTATCCAGGATGTTTAACGACCCAATCACGCTCGAACAGCACAAGAAATCGTTGATCGGCTTCCGCCAACTTGCATCGATGCCTTCCAAGCCGTTGCGGACGCCCATAATCGTTCCGACGTTCGCCACATTGCAATCCGTATCCCAGCCGCACATATTGCAAATGTTGATCGACTTGGAAAAATCGCCTTCGCCATACAGCAGCGATAAAATAATAACCGCCGAATTCGGGATAATATGGCAGTGACCCGGATATTTATCGTAACCGAAATGAGCTTTGACATAATGGAACGCATCCCGCCAGTTATCGGGGTTCGCTTGATGAAAGTCCATGACCGCACGGGTCATCCGGACATATTCGCAATCGGTAGGAATCGTTTCAAGGCCGGTTTCGATGATGCGTCGAATATCTTTCTCGACAAAGGCTGCGGCGATGCATGCGGCGATAAACATCCCGCCGTACTTTCCGTTTCCGTCGTGAGACACACTTGCGATTTTCTCCGCAAATTCCGCGGCAAGCTTCGGGTTTCCGGGCGCAATCAGCCCCCAGACGTCAATAAAAATTTGTCCGCCGATCTGTTCGGCAACCGCATGCCCATTTTGTGCGATGGAACCTGAACGCGGCGCCATAACGCCGTTCTTTAAGTTGACGTAGGCGGTATGCTCGGTGGACTTGCCGTAGCCGCCCCACCAGTAAAAGCCATGGCCGTCCGGAGCGTAATTAAGCCAAGTCAATCCCATCTGTTCAGCCGTGATTTCCGGGCCGCAAGTGTAATCGTCCAGCGCTCGCAGGAAAAACATCGGCCCGTTCGTGTCATCGTCAGCCGCAAAGTTTTTAAATTCGTGCAAATAGCCGGTTACTTCGCCAAACGTGCGTTCAATTCGTTCGTACGTCCAATTTTCAATATTGCCCCCATGCCGGACGCCGATGACTTTCCCAAGCCATCCGGCATATACTCGTTCGACGTAATCCTGCTGCATAACCATTGCTTACTCCACCTTTCTTCTTACCTTTCGATGACTGACCGATTGAATGTTTGGAACCAAAATAGCATTTTTGGAACCGGTTTTATTTTGTTGCAACAACGATGTTTTCGTTGATACGATCAACATATCGTTTCATATTCAAAGCATACAGTCCCTTCTCGCTGGAACCGATTCCATTTGTGTTCGTTCAGAACTCTTTTCTGTATTCATTATAGCAATGAGAGCTCTGTTTCAACATATAGCGTGTTGTTTACCCTGTCCGGTTCAGCAGACAAGGCAAACATTGTTTATTCGCGTGCTCAGATTGATTTCACCGTCGACTCCCGAACAATCAACCTTGGTTCCAGTTTTACTTTCTTAAACGGTTCGTCGGATTGATCGATCCGTTTCAGTAGCAGCTCGACCGCGATGCGGCCCATTTCCGCCACTAAATTCGAAACCGAGCTTACCTTCGGATTCGTCAGCATACACCAAGGGATATCGTCGATTCCTACGACGGCGACATCTTCCGGAACCCGCAATCCCAGCTCCATAAGACCTTGAATGACGCCGATGGCGATCAGGTCATTGGCCGCGAACACGGCATCCGGCCGTTCCTTCAATCGGTAAAAATATTGCGCGGCTTCCATTCCGGTTTCGAGAGATAATCTTTCGCCGGTAAACACAAGGGAACGATCAAGTTTCATAAAACTCGCGGCAAGCGACTTCTCGTAAGCATTGTAACGCGATCCCCGATGCATCGTGATCGGGCCACCCGCATACGCAATTCGCCTTCTGCCGATCCGAATCAGGTGATCCATTGCCAAGTACCCTTCCGATCGGCTCAGCCCTACTGTATCCGCCGGCATCTCTTCGCCGTAATTGCCGATTAAACTGACCGGAACGGTCGCTTTCTTAATGAGCGAATTCAACGTTTTCGGGTGGCTGATGGAAAGCAGAACGATACCGTCTACATGCATATCGTTGACTTCCCTTATGACCGCGAGCTCTTCGGACGGATTTCCGTAATGATTGATCAACACAAGCCGATAATCATTTTGTTTGGCCACCTGCTCCGCCGCCCACGCCAGTTCTGGATAATACGGATTGCGTATGTCGTCTATCGCGAGTGCGATTTGTCTGCGTAAATTCGTTTTCAAGCTTCGAGCCATTATATTAGGCGTAAATCCCAGCTGTTCAATAACCCGGTTTACCTTCTGCCTCGTGATCGGTTTTACCCCGGGCGCGTTATTGATAATCCTCGATACGGTAGACTTGGCCACTCCGGCTTCCTTTGCCACGTCATCGATCGTAATTTTCGTTTTTTTCTGATCCATATCTATCTCCTAACCATCACTCAAAAAACGAATCCGTACATTTCACTCGCACAAAACTCATGATTCTGCGTTTAAAAAGCTTGTTATCTCCTCAAGCGTCGGGATAGAGGATTGGGCTCCCCTGCGCATCACACTTAGGGCGGCTGCAGCGGAAGCGAACCGCAGCGCCTCCGGGATCGGACTCCCGGCGCTTATTCGTGCCGTATAGGCTCCGATGAATGTATCCCCGGCTGCTGTCGTATCGACCGCCTTTACCGGGCAAGCCGGCGTATAGAAGCGATCCCCTTTTTGCCCCATGTACAGCGCGCCTTGCGATCCCAACGTAACGATCACTTCGCCTGCGCCGCCGGCTAGCAATGCACTTGCTGCAGATTCCGCCTCGGCTCTGCTGCCAACCTCCCGCCCCGTAATGAACTCCGCTTCGGATTCGTTGACAATTAGCATGTCGATTAGCTTGAGCACATCACCGGGAATCGGGAGCGCCGGGGCCGGGTTGAACGTTACGCGAATCCCTTCGGCTTTCGCCTGCCGGATCACGCTGAGATTCGAAGCCCATGGAATTTCATTTTGCAGAAGTATGGTTGTCACATCTTACGCGGCCCATAGCGGCTGAACATCTTCCGTGACCACGTCTCCGTTGGCTCCTTCGGACAAAATGATCTGATTTTGACCCGAAGCGTCCACGGTAATAAACGCCATGCCGGAGTTGCCGCTCTTTCGGACGACCAGATCCGCATCAATGCCTTCTTGTCGTAAAGCAGCCAGCAGCTCACCGCCGAAAGAATCGGAACCGACGGCGCCCGCCATCATTACATGGCCTCCCGAACGGGCAGCAGCGACAGCCTGATTCGCACCTTTGCCGCCGTAATTGTACTCCGTCCCCCCGCTCTTGATCGTTTGGCCGGGAATAGGATACTGCTGAACGCGGTTGACAATGTCCAGATTAATGCTGCCAACTACAGCTATGTTACCCAATCCGAATCAACTCTCCTTGCACATTTATGGAACCGGTTCCAATTCGATTATGGCATAGCTAGCGAACATCGTCAATCCAAGATTTACAGTGAAATTCGTTGTATCCCGCAGCATGCATGTTAATTTCGATGCATGAATATCGCCTCACGTTTGTAGCAAATCGGGCAGGCAATCCACGCTGTCCGGATTCGACTCGCTTCATGCGCATCAGCACAAATATTTTCAATAATTAAAGCAAATCGCTAAAATACAAAGGATAATAAACCTGTGTATGGATGTAAACGCTATTTTACGGATTTGGATAAAATAATTGACGGTCAGCCATGTTTAACTCGGTTTACTTTTGTTGAATAAGAAAGTAATATTCAATTCGTACTTACAAATTGAATAACGCTGAATTTTCTTTAAGAAAAACGGGGGACCCGACTACCGGGGTGAATCCTATGCCATAAGCATGGGAAGGGTACGCTTCTCACAACCCTAATCCGACAGCTAACCTCGTAAGCGTTTCGTGAGAAGGTGAGATGATGAACACAAGACTCTAACCTTGTGTTTTTTTGTGCTTTTTTTTGGATATATTAAACAGGAATTTGGAATTAGGTTAACGAAAATCATTCTTAATCGAGGTGCACGGAATGGCAGCAGATTCTTTAAAAAGAATGATATTCGGCAGGCCGCTCAAGTCCAATGAGTTGGAACAAGAAAAGATGCCCGTGTGGAAAGCTTTGCCGATTTTATCCTCGGATGCTTTGTCATCTGTAGCGTACGGTACGGAGCAGATTTTGATCGCTCTTGCAGCTGTTGGAGCCGCGGCGGCTTATGGTTTCTCGCTCCCTATTGCGATAGCCATCATCCTTTTGATTACCATTCTGGTCATCAGCTACAGACAAGTTATCGAAACTTATCCTCAAGGCGGCGGAGCCTATATGGTCTCCAAAGAAAACTTGGGCATGTCTTTCGGAAGGTTGACGGGCGTGTCCTTATTAATCGATTACACTTTGACGGTGGCGGTGTCCATTTCGGCCGGGGTGCAGGCTATTACGTCCGCGTTTCCGGCGGCCATTCCTTATATTGTACCGATTGCCGTATTTCTTGTGTGGTTCATGGTTTGGATCAATTTGAGAGGTACTTCGGAATCCGGAACCGTATTTGCCTTCCCCACCTATTTTTTTATTCTTTGTTTACTCATGTTAATAGGCAAAGGCATTTTCGATTTGTTTACGGGAGCCAGTCATGCGTCAGCCGTTCATGTGATCCCTTCTTCCGTGCCTACAGGGCTCACCTTGTTTGTTTTGTTAAAAGCCTTCTCATCCGGATGTTCCGCCGTCACCGGCATCGAGGCGATTTCAGACGCGGTGCCTCATTTTAAATCGCCTTCCAAGGACAATGCCAAGCGAACCTTGGTTTGTCTAGGGATTTTGCTGGCGATCATATTCGGAGGCGTCACGGTTTTAACGATGGCCTACGGCATCACGCCGGACCCAAAAGGACATACATCCGTTCTCTCCATGGTTACGGAAAGTGCTTACGGACGCGGAATCATTTATTATGCAACCCAGATTGCAACTATGATGATTTTGACGCTTGCCGCCAACACCAGTTTTAACGGGTTTCCGATCTTGGCATCGATCATGGCTCAAGATAAAAACTTTCCGCGCATGTTCGCTAACCGGGGAGACCGTCTATCCTTTCACTTCGGGATCGTAACATTAGGTATTTTGGCTTCCATCCTGCTGATTGCGTTTCGAGGAAAGACCGATGCGTTAATCCCGCTCTATGCCATCGGGGTATTTTTATCGTTTACGCTCGCTCAAAGCGGCCTCGTTCGCAAATGGCTGAAGGAAAAACAAAAGGGATGGCAGGGACGGTTGATTATAAACGGAATAGGCGCCCTTGTATCGTTTGCGGTTCTCGTTATTTTTTGCATTACAAAGTTTGTGCAAGGCGCCTGGATCGTGATTGTATTAACACCGATACTGTTATGGCTTATAACCAAAATCTACGATCATTACGAAGATGTCGCTGACCAGCTTCGAATCAATATAGAGGAGCCTTTGCCGCATAAAGAATCGATTATCATCATTCCGATCGCCGGGATTCATCGCGTGGTTGCCTCTACGATCTCGTATGCAAAGACGCTTTCGCCAAATGTCATCGCTTTTTATATTTCCTTTACCGAAGAAGACGAGGACAAAATGGAGAAAAAATGGGAGCAGTGGAATCCAGGGGTGCGATTGGTAGTATTTCACTCCAGATACAGAACCATCGTCAAGCCTTTGGTGGAATTTATTGAACGGATTGATACACATGTCAAGGAGAAGCAGACGATTATGGTCCTTCTACCCCAATTCGTACCGAGGAAATGGTGGCAAAGATTGCTGCACAATCAGTCGGCATACCGAATCCGATCCAGACTGTTAAAGGAAAAGGACGTAGTCGTGGCTACCGTTCCATATCATTTATGCGAAAAGTGAAAAAAGAGAGGGCTAGTCGGCCCTCTCTTTCCATTATTCTTCATCATCAATTTCTTCGTTATGATCAGGCACGACAACATACGTATTTTCACTGGTTTTTACATGCCAATCCTGCTGCGAGCTAAACAGTTCTTTTAACAGTTCTTCCAAGTCCAATAGAACACATCTCCCTTATTCAATTCGCTACCATTAAATTGACCTTATGTCAGGAATCATATTCAAGTGCAGCTCATGTCTTACGATTACAAGTCGTCTATAATGAAAATCTTTGCTTAATCATGCTTGCAACTTCTTCCGGGCTCAAATTTGCATTGTTGATTCTTATATAATGGTCTCTCTGGATTTCCCCATCAAAAGAGTTGAGCCGACTTTTCGCCATCCTGTTTAACAGATCCCGTTCGGAAAATGCAATATCTCTTTTTGTAGGTTTATGATTTAGCCGGTTCGGCGTTTTATTTCGCTCCAGTCTTATTTCCAGTTCTGCTTCCAGTTCAACAAAACAAACGATACCGCCCTTCGATTCGAAGATGCGGCAAATGCTTTCTATATAGTCCCAGTCAGCCTGTTGGTCGAATGACCAAAGGTATGTAAATATTAAGCCATCCATGTCGCTATTCGCTACTTCTTCAAAGATCGCTTGGCGAAAAAGCTTGACTAATCGTCTCCCGGGTTCCGTGCCGTAACTAAAAATCGGAGCAACCGCTTCAATACTCATGTGATTATGAAAAAGCTTCAAACCCGTAATTTTTTCGAGCTCCTGGCCGACGGTCATTTTGCCCACTGCCTGCGGTCCAAATATGACTACGAATTTCATAATAGCGTTACGCCCCTCTCCCTTTTATAAGCTTCGGAGTAATATAGAAAATAATACCATTTCCATTAGCGTAATTCTATATGCGATCTCCGAACGGCACGAAAGCTGGAGAAGCTGCCATGAAGAAAGCTTTTCTTGAAGCATCAGAATGGTTCGGCTTCGCTGATAATTCTAAATGGACGATATTATGCCGAAGCCACGGAATAGAAAAAGCAGCCGGTATTGAACTGCACCCCATTTGTTAGACACAACTAACAAAAGAGGCGCAGTTCACCTAGGGCAGCTTGTGGCACTATTGATTCAAAGACCGGGGGGGTATTCCAGCAAGCAACGCACCCAATCGGTCGAGGTTTTGCTCGTTGCCTTTGGCGCAGTAAGGCTTGGCCTGTTCGAACTCCTTCGTGTCCTTAAAAAGCTGGCTGAATGTGACTCTCGTGCGACTGCCAAGTTCTTCGAAGGTCGCTGTCACCCGAAATTGGTGTCCGGACAAATGATCGAGCACGATCCGCTCCATAGGTACGATCTCGACAAAGACGCTATGGTTCGGATAGTTTGCGCCATCCGGTCCGTGCATGTCGAAGCGCCACGAGCCTCCGGGCCTCAAATCGAACTCGTGAAACGTATTGGTGAAGCCTTTCGGCCCCCACCAGTAGGCCAATTGCTCCGGCTCAGTCCAAGCTCGAAAAACAAGCTCCCGCGGCACATCATATTCTCGCGCAGATATAATTTCATTATCTTTTATCATTGGTAACATGCGCTCAAACCTCCTTAAAGCGATTTGCCCAGCGCGTCAAGCATTACGTTCGTGCCGTGCTCACGTATTTCCGGCGTATCGTGCCCGTCGAAGAATGTGCCTTGCTCGGTGAAGACCAACTTCGTGCCGCCCTCCGTCGGTATAAGCTCGACCGTTGTGATCGACACGGACATGCGTGTATCGTTCGAATCCAAGGTGTAGGTATATACGATCCGCTGTTCCGGGATGATCTCCTGATAACAAGCGTCGAAGGTAAAGACCGGTCCTTCCGGAGGCCCACCGGCGCTGTATTCGCGCCCCCCTAC
The DNA here is from genome assembly GCF_042659105.1 of Paenibacillus allorhizosphaerae. NCBI lineage: Bacteria > Bacillati > Bacillota > Bacilli > Caryophanales > Paenibacillaceae > Paenibacillus > Paenibacillus allorhizosphaerae. Next base: position 306,680 of record NZ_JBHSRV010000001.1, read on the forward strand.
CCGAAATTCGAAGATTTCGGGCTTGGAAAACCACTTCCCTTTGGCGGATGGGTCAGACCAAGCGTTATAAACCTTTTCAGGCGAAGCTGGATACGTTCGTTCGATGACGAAGGTAGCGTGTTTGACGAATCGTTCAATCATGGATAATCCTCCTTGGGTTCATTACTCATTTTCTTCGGCAAGAAAAGTGCCGAGCATGTCCAGCCGGTGCTCCCAGCTCATCCGCCGCTCGACGACCAGCTTCTCTTGACCGGTCTTCATCGCTTGAAGGAGCCTAGTGAAATCTTCAACCGTGAGCGGCGCCCTCCCCTGCATCAGCTCGGACACATGTTCAAGCTGCTCCAATAGCTTGTGCTGAAGCTTCATTTGTTCCTTGATCCGCTCCATCTGCAAGGTAACAATCTCAAGCGGACTATACTGCTCCCCGGCCAAGACGGACTTGACTTCCTCAAGCGATAAGCCGAGCTCCTTGAGCGATAAAATCTGCTGCAGACGCGAAATGTCGGATTCATTGTACAGCCTGTGGCCGGATTCGGTCTGGTCGGATGGCGAAAACAAGCCGATTTGATCGTAAAATCGCAATGTTCGCACGGTGAGCCCCGTCAGCTTGGCGAGGTCGCCTACTTTCCATTTACGTTTCATAATCAACTCCTTCTTCAACGCTAGCTTGTTTACCGGTAACTTTACTATAAATCATGACGTTACGTAAGGTGCAAGCACAAAAAACTTTTCCGGCAACAACAAATATCGTATGATCAACATCATCTGCTGCCAGCCAGCACCTGGCGATGGATTGTTTTTAGCGAACAGAAACGTCCGCAAATATGAAAAAGCTTGATTTCTCAAGCTTTTCACATGGCTATGCAAACCTATTTTGTTTCGTTAACCAATGAAGCATACTTTAAATCATCTAAGTATGCAGGCTCCCTTCCAAACGAGGACGCCCGCGATAGTGACCGATCGGAATCTGGATCAGCGTCGTTTTTTTCTGGTCCGCCAGATTGTACAGTTCGTCGCAAACCGCAGGATCATACCCGAGCAGCGGCCGTCCTCCCATGCCGACGGCCGACGCCGCGAATAGCAGTCTTTGTACAAGCATCCCTGCCTCCATCTGTTGAATACGGTATCCGCGATAGCCTAATTCGGGTTGGTTGTAATTCCGATCTCCTGCCACATGAAAACAGAGCGGCACTTGAAATAAATTGACGTTATCCAACGACATTCCCTTTTGCAGCCGCAGCCGGTGATCTCCCGGAAGCACGCGGCGCAGCATATGGGCTGTGCCGTCATAACGATAGGCGCCGTCCGGTACGCCCTCAACGTTATACACACTGCAGTACAAAGACAAACGCGAAGCAGGATGTTCTCCTGGACTATTCAAATCGCTGTATACCGAAGAGAAAGAAGCGGTCGTTTCTTGTAACAAAGCCGCCAGGTCCTGCTGTGACACCCGGCGGAGTACGAAATCCGATTCCGGCGAATACCGGCTTCGGCAATATGAGGCCAGGTCACAGGACAATCGCTTTACGAAAGGCATATATGCCGCTTGAATACCGGTATCCGCATGGGTCGCCCTACCCGCTTGTCGAAACGATGCTGCTGCATCCTGCATGGACGCTTCATTCATCCGGATGAGCATCGGATACTCTTTTATATTTTGCGACCGTACGTAGTGTTCATGCCGAACCATAGGCAGCTCGCGGCAAAGCTGTATCGCAGAATCGGCTTCCATTCCAACCGTCGCTTGTCGAAACCATGCGGCCGTGGGCTTTGTCGATAACGGAATGACCGCATACACGCTCTCTTCCTGATCGGAAACGCCTAGCAGATGGTTGACCGCTCGATCCAGAAACTGGTAATATGCGCCCGATTCAAAGCCGAAACGCTTTGCTGATTCAAGAAGGTGGCCGATCAGCACCCCCGTGTCCAATCCTTGCAAACGATAAGCGAAGTTATGGTACTTATAAAAATTTTTCCAAAACATAACCGATACAAAAACCGCTCCAAAACAGCCGGATATATCACATCGGTTACCGAGTGCCCGTGACAAAAATGAATCAAAAACTCCCTCTCGAAGCAGTACCAGACGATGATGCGCCGCGTCATAATGGTAAACGCCGTTAGGAGCCTCCGTCGTCTTCAAGTAAATATACAATTCGTTCGGGTACAGTCCGCCGCCGGAAGGGACAAACCGCCGGTACATCTGCAGCGGTCCAATCGACGGATTAGCGGAACGATCCAGAGGGTATTGACTTAATCGGGCTACACCATATGCATGCCAGAGCATGTATCCGACGGTCTCTAGATCGGGACCCGAAGGCGGCGGTCCATCGCGGCGCAGCGTTAACGGCACTTCCGGGCATAGCGGAATGACCGGCAGGCGGCGATAGAGCTTATAGGTAAGCGGCGCGTCAGCCCAGTCGATTTCCCAATCCGGCGGTTTGGATTCGTACGTATCCGCATGGAGACTGCGAAGAAACTGTTCCGGAGTCATCTCCTTTTTCCCCCTCAGCCCTATTAAGGGAACGGATGCGGATATGGATTGAGCTGCTCGAATGCCAACGGCTCCTTGGCATATCCAAGCAGCGCCGGTACCGTTAACACTCTGTCCAGCCCGGTCACACGAGTCAGATGATAGCCGAACGTCATCGGAAGCATTCCCGGAATCAGCACTTTTACACAATGCAAATCGTTTCGTTGCAACTCGGGCGTGGTCTGATCCACTACGATCACATCGAGATTCAGCCTCTGAAATGCTTGAAGCACATCCTTCAGATCATCAGTCAAGTCCGGATGCATCGGGTGCTGGCCGAATTCCTCCTGAAATGCCCGCGGCGGTCTGTTTTGTTTCAGTAGAAAATGCAATCGCTCCTCGGCTTCCGGCAAGCTGTATAGCATGGAATGATCTTCCATTCCGCGTACCAATGTCGGGTCATGAAGCATCTGCATATACCGCGCCCGATTCGCTTCGAATTTCCCGTCAAGGTTGAGCGTCATCCCCGATAGTTCATGAACCGCGCCTTTCGCGGCACGAACCGGGTCCGGATGAGCCCCTGCAGCACAAATGAGGTTTACTCCCGTAGACTTTCGATTTTTAGCGATCGCCCACACGCTTGGAATTCCATTTTCCATCGTCGCGTTATACAAGTGAACGTCAAAACCCGCTACCGATTGCATGCGGCTCAACATGAGCTCCAATTCCGAATCGCCTGCAGAATAAGGATCAAGCTGGGGGAGCGGAAGCTGCGCATACCAAGTCAGCAGGAACGAATCGCGCTCGACCACTTCCATGATGCCGTAAAAAATAGCCTCCTCCAAACTTCCACCCAAAGCGCAGCCGTTGGACGTTTCATACAGAAATCCATGTCCGCAGCTCGAACTGTAGTAGGCAAGCTGCTGCGGAACCAATATGGGACTTTGCCGCTCAAACGAGTATCCCCATACCCAGTCCATCGGCTCGTCGGGATGAAACGGCTGGAAAGCGAAATTCGGCAGATTATACTGCTCTTTCGCATACAAGCCGACCGTAACAGGATGAAGCGCATGATCCGCCACGTTTCGGTAACTATCATGAACCGTCGTCCTTTTTCCGCGAGGCGCCATGCCGCAATATCTCTCCAATCCTTCCATGATCGCCGTAAGTTCGCTATCCGCGTACGAATGCGTTCGTCCCGCCGTTGCCTCGTCCTGATCAAACAGCGGCAGGTTTACGCTCACATCGGCAAAAGGCGATAGCAGATCAACCATTTTGCCATTCAAGAAACCGCATTTATAGTCCAAGTAGTCTTGCACAAGAAAGCTTGCAAGGTCTTGTAACGAACGGGAACGGAAGCTTTTTCCGCTCTTGGGACTCGGTCGAAGCGTGATGCAGGCTCTCTCCGGCGAGTCGTCGGGCAAATCACCACAAACCGGACATAACGGGTCCGGCAAAAAAAAGTGGTTGGTGCAGCCCAATGTTCTCATGTCCAGAAATACGATCCGTTGTTCCAAGCGGGATCGTTTGTCCTGAAGCACCCTCAGCGTATCCGCCACGAGCAGGTGCGCTAACTGGCTTAAACCGGCACGCGATGCCCATGCGTCGTGCGAAATGCCCCCTGACTCCGTGAGACGCTGCTCCAGTATCCACATCTCCTTGCGGTCACGCCCTGCCAACAGACGCCGGGTGTCGGCGCAAAGCGAGCAGCCGGACAAACCGGGTCGAACCATCGGTCCGACCACACCTTCACCGAACGCAACATAGCCGCGAAGCCATGGAATGCCTGCTTGCCGAAGCAACTTTTCCGCTTCCCTATGAACGGAAGGATGCCACGCATCGTGCAATACCAAGGCAAAGTCGACCGTTTCCGGCACGCCTTCCTTGAAATCCCTCAGTCGTACAATCCGGCATTGGGCGGTCAACTCATAACTGACAAGATCCGCTAACCCACCCTCTCCGATGACGGCCACTACTTTGTTCACCGGGATTCCCCCTCTCGCAGCAAGACGCCATACACACCTTTGAGCTCTTCTTTCAAAAACGGCTCTACGGCCAAATTCGCTACATAAAGCTTCGTATTGTTATTGTTCAAGATTTGTAAAGCTTCCTGTAAAGCGGCTTGCGCGTCTTTTTCGCTCGAAGGAACCGCTAGGTCGACCGTGGTTTCTCCCGCAAGCCTTACAGCCGAAGTTTCCAGCACGTGAACCGCATTGTGACCGGAACCGCTCTGTATCCTCAGCAGGGCTGCCTTCAACGCATTCTCAAGTGCAAGCTTTGGATTTAAGCCGATACTGCCGAACCAACCATCGCCGGTGCCGACCCATACGACCGGGAATCCTGATACAGCCTCGCCCAAACCAATGACCGGTGCTCCCCTCATGGTGGTCAAAGCATGCAAATAATACCGGCACCGTTCATCTTCTACCTTGTTTAATCGTACTCGAGTAACAGCATGCTGCCTTACTGTAAGTTGTATTGCCAGCCGCTTGGCCAGATGGGCTTGCAAGCCGCGAATAATTCCTTCCGCAGCCGTTTCCCCTGCGCCGATGCCGACGATTTCATTCGTGCGAACGAGCCTTTCGGCCAAACGCGATACATATGCTTCAATCCCGATCAATCCAGCTTCCCGCCGCGCCTCCTCGTGCGTCAAGCCGGAACCAATCAGCGCCGGCAGCAGTTCGGCAGGACCTTCCGATAACGGATCGACCGCCTGGACGCGGCACAGGGACAGCGGAAGCTGCCTCAAATCTCCCTCTTCCCAAATATGAAATATGCCGGATTGCGGCGATGTCAGACCGCTCCAATAAGCAAGCAATCGGTTGGATGCATGAATGCTCGAGCTTTGTTCGTCCCTGTCAAGCGCATCAAGTTGAAGCCTGGATAAATGTACCGCCTGCAGTGCTTCGCTTCCATGAACGAATGGATGCGGAATGAACGAATGCCAGCTTCCTTCCAACGTTTCCAAATCCAGCAGAAAAAACAAGTTTCTAGACTCGGATTGTCCGGTAACCGTCTTGAACAGCTCAAACGTAATCACGTTCGAAAGCATGGCTCCTGCTGTGGAAGAGTACCAATGCAGCTCCGGGTCCTTATAAACAGCGGGTTGGTGGACCCGACGCCATGCCGATTCCCAGCCCCCCTTGGACTGCGGATGAATAACCGGACCTGCCATTCCCGTCTGATACAGGCACATGGCCGGCAACAAAATCTTTTCCTCCGCTATACAAGCAGCCTGAAGAAGCCGAAATGGTTCCAGATTGCCCTCTTGAGAAACGTAAAGAATCGCTTGGTAGGGCCGTACGGCTTCTCTCCAGCCGTCTGCTCCTTCTTGCCGCATCTTAATCTCGTGAACAGCCGCATCCGGGTCGGTACGGCGGGCATGCTCCGCCAATTCCGCGAGCCGCTCCCGGTTTGTCGGCACCTCATCCGTGATCAATAGGTGTGGTGAAGCCAGTCCGGACTCCAGCAATGCGGAAACCAGCGAAACAAACAACGGGCCCGACCCGACCGCCAATACGCTCGTCTGCCGATAACATTGAAACCTGTACGCGCCGGAATCGCCGAAGCTTTCCAGAAAGGCGATTTGCGCAGCGTACTTCTGGATAATCCCGCTCGTTAATTGATGCGGACGGTCTTTACTTACATCCCTGACAAAGCCTTTTTGGTATAAAACATCTGCGATCTCATAAACCCGTTGCCGATACGGTTGCGTTAATCCTTCCGTCAACTCCGCCAACGTATACTCCCCGTTGAACATGGGAAACAGCTTTTCAATCCACCGGTCGATCATCTCGCCTTCCAACTGAAACGTCCCTACATTATTTCGGAAGTACACACCGTTGTTCGGAACCGGGAGAAAGAACGTATCCTCCTTTACTTTCAGACGTGCAGCAGGAGTTAAGCCTGTCATCTTACACCTCCAATTTGACGCGGATTACCAATGTATGGACCTTCTATTCGTTATTATATGTACGTTAATTCGTCCCACATGCTATCCCGTAAACAAGTAAATGCCCCCGACAGCAATTGCTGTACGGGGGCACGTTTCTTGCGTAAATCTTGAAGCAGCAATTAACGGCAACGATGGGAGCAAAAGCCACCGCAACGTATGCCTCCGCAGCGAAAAGCGGCGCAGCGAATGCCGGCACAACTGAAAGCGCCGCAGAAACCGACGCAGTTGCTGCAAAAACCGACGCAGGAGCCTGCGCAGAAACCAACGCCGAAACCGCTACAGAAGCCACCGCAAACTCCGACGCAAAAACCGCCGAAACCAACGCATAGCCGTGATGGATCCACCGGATTCACGCCAACGGGGAACTGACCTGCAGGGTACTGGCTTTGTTGGTGCCAGGGAGTCATTTCGCTGGCCTGAAACTGGGAAACGTTTAATTGTTGAAGATCATTCTGGAATTCATTCATGATAAAATCTCCTCCATTATTTTCTAGTGGGCAACTGACTCTTGAGGTAAAAGACTCGAATTGTTTTGCACATGATTCCAATTTATGGTGTAACTCCGCATTTGTTACTGATGCATGCGCCCATTTTATAGGCATTTGTCCCGAAAAATGTACGCTTGAAGGTTTCACGCTCCCTCTAAGTATGGCCGGCTGTAAGCAAGATTTGGAAGCGGGGGGCTTTATCTTGGCGTTTCAGCACTTGGTGGTTCGCCTTAATGCGTGAGCGTCGCTGATGATTTCTGCAGAACGGAAAAAACCGCGCATGGCGCGGTTTCTAATGGATATATGAATATATTCATTTGCATGCCAGCCGAGGACGAAATCGATGACATCTTCCTGAGCTCCCTTTCTCCGCATGCGCACCCGCGCTTGTTCTTCGGTAAGACCCCACCCCTTCCGGGAAATTTGCGTTTGCCGGGTTGCGCGAGCGCGCGCGACCGCGCTGCCCTGAATGGACAAGCTGATCGACGATATGACGGCCTACGTTCCCTGTAGCACCTGTAACTAAAATGGTCATTGTATATCCTCCTCTATCGGGTTCATCGCAATGTCGATGAAAAATGTATCATGCGTGCCAAAGCTGTACTTCTACTTGCCAGAGGCAAGCCTGTTGAAGGGATGTCAGACGAAGCCGCGGTTCCATAGAAAAAGCTCCTGCCATAATGGGGAGCAGGAGCTCTTGCGTATTCATATATGTGCCGGGCTACAGGGACATCGGCTTCGACATTGACCGTTCTTCGGACCGTCGCAGTGCCGGAACAAAGCCGTAGGTGCCTGCTCTCCACAGCCATTCGGCAGGACCCATCCTGTAACGCTTCAGCCATGCCTTGCTGCCAACAATGAACAGCACCGTCATGATCACTGCGTAAATCATCTCCAACCAGAGCGGCGCCTGGCTTATCCGCTGTCCGAATCCGGCAACGAATCCGGCCGTTATGATCGACTGCAGCAAATATACGGTGAGCGATAGCCGGCCGACAGCCGCCAAACCTCGAAACCGCTCGCTTCCCCATCGTCTTGCCGCCAGCACCAGCGTACAGATGTAGAAGATCGCCATGCTTTTACCGGATAAATAAGTAAAGTGGTATACCGCAAATGTGTTATAGACCGGACTTGAAATATAGTACTGCACCATCGGGATAAACAATAATACCGAAACGACCAGCGCTGCGAACTGCAAACTTCTTACCGCGGTTACATGAAAGGAACCCGAAAACCATTGCTTCTTGGCGGCAACGATGCCGACCAAATACAGGCCAACCACCTCAAAGCTGAAAATAAGGTTGTTCAGCAGTCCGATGTTCAGCAGGTAGTCCAGCCTTTGCTGCAAGGCTGGAATTTGGGTGAAGGTGCGCGGGCTGGCCGCGCCAAAGGGCGACCATGCATAAAGAAATAAGATGAGCAAAGTAAACAGACCTAGAAGAATCAAGCTCCAAACGATGAGCGTAGCGATCGATCTTCGGTAAAAGGGAAACAGCAGCAGACCCAATAATGCATAGGAGGTCAAAATGTCCCCGAACCAAAGCAGTACGCCGTGAAGCAGCCCTATGACGAGCAGCACCAACAGGCGCCGCAGAAACAGCCTCCTCGCCGGGAGCCCCTTGCGCTCGGCGTTTTGCATAAAGATCGTAAAGCCTGCGCCGAACAGGAAAGAAAAGATCGTGTACAGCTTCGTTTGGAAAAACATATCATAGAACAGCCGCAGCAAAGCGTCGGCACCGGTAAAGGACGAGCGGAAAGCAAGTCCGTTGCCCACCATATCCGGAATATTCACGAAAAAGATGCCCAAAACGGCGAAGCCTCGCAATATATCAAGCAGTATGAGTCTAGTATGAGCAGATTCATTGGTGACTGCAGTCATCCGGCCTCTCCTTCCTGGAATGCTGTACGCGTTTTACTGCATTGTACCACATTATGCTTGAAGGCCGCTCATTTCTTCTCGCCTGCTTTTTGCGTAACGACATATTGATTGATCGCTTCCTCCGTGTTTCGGATCATCGTATTCAAATCGACTTTGCCTTCCACGTAATCGACCAGCGCATTGTACGCAAAATTTCTCGCTCCGCCCTCGTATTTCGTAAATTGCTGCGGCGGCGCGGTCTTGCTCTTGAAGATGGCATCCATATGTTTTCCGTTCAAGCCCGGATTGCCGGCCATAAATTGTTTTTTTACTTGATCGCTGGCAAGCGGCGTAAATCGCCCCGTTTGTTTGGCGCTGATCGTCTGGACTTCGTCGGACGTCGCGAGGGCGATCACCTTCATCGCTTCCGCTTGATGTTTGCTGGTCGACGTCACAAGCATGAAATGCGCATCGACGGTTCCATATACGTTTGGCGATTCTTTATAACTCGGGTACTGAACCATATCCCAGTTCACCCCCTGCTTCTCAGCTTCGATCAGATTCGTAAGCACATTGACGGATGGCCACATCGCTACCACTTTTTCTTTGGCGAAAGCGTCAAGCGACGCCGACACACTGGTGGACTTTTTCAAATCCTGCGGTTTGTTGCCCGGGATATTGTAGATCGCATACATCATTTCGAACATTTTTCTCCATTCCGCACTGCCAATCGCCGCCTTTTCCGTTTTGGCATCCAAATACGTAAGCGACTTGGAGAACGACATCCGGTTCAAGCTTTCGGGGTCCAACCCGCGGTATTGGACGCCGTCCTGCATCTTTGTCACTTTTTTGGCCAGCTCGATCGTATCGTCCCAGGTCATGCCGTCCTTCGGGTAAGGAACCCCGAACTTATCGAAGATGTCTTTATTGTAATACAATGCATTGAATTGTACGGCGAGCGGCAGGGCATAGAGTCCCTTTTCGTCCTTTGCTGCGCTCACCACGACCGGATCGAACCGATTGATATCGATATTTTGCTGCTTGATGAACGGCGTCTGATCGGATAAAAAATGAAGCGGCTCCAGGCTTTTCAAATCGGCTCCATAAGTAAATATAATGTCCGGGGTTTGTCCGGCAGCAATCAGATCCTCGATTTTGCTTTTGGCCGCGTCGATTTTTTCCAACGTCAAATGCGGGTAACGCTTCTTCAATGGTTCCGTAAAAATGAGTTTGAAATCCTCTTCAGAAATGGTCTGTCTGGCATAAAACGTAAGATGAACCGGTTCATCGCTGACGGTAGTCCGGCTCGCGTCTGTGGGATTGGCGCTGCTGCAGGAGCTCAATAACGCGATCGCGCCTATCAGAAATAAGGAAACGGGAAGCCTATTTCTCGGCTGCATCTTCGGTTTCGGCATTCCTTTGTAAGCGTTATCAATATACTCGTTTTTACGGATCATCTGTTCTCGCGCCCCTTCCACTGTTATAATATTGTTGTGGCATATATTGGATAGGCAAATCATACTTCCACATTTCGCTCATTTCAACAGTAATATATAGCAAAAGGATGGTAAAATATTGTGCATCATAGCTACGGATTTCGCTATTCCGAAGGGGCGCGCCGGTATTTGCATCTCATTGAGACGATTGGCCGGGAATCGACGCAAAATGCGGGGTACAGCTTTGACGGGCTCGATCGGGACGGTCACGGACTGCTGTTCCAATATACATTGTCCGGCGAGGGCAGACTGGAGCTGGGGAATACGACGTACAAGGTGCCTCGTTATCACGGCTTTTTTGTCACGATTCCAAGCGCGCATCGCTATTACTACGATCCTTCGGTTAACGCGCCGTGGGAATTCATATGGATTAAATTAAACATCCAGGGAAGCTCCCATTATTGGCAGCATTTCGTGCAAACGTTCGGCCCGGTGGCAGCCATCAAACCGGATTCGGATTCGATCCTGCTATTGCAAAAGCTGCTGAACGATGTCGCAGCCAAGAAATTCGCCGATTCCAAATACGATATGTCGATCCGCGTACATGAATGGCTCCTTACGCTGCTGCGGCTGTCCGAAGGCGAGAAGCATCAATCCAGCGATTTGCCGGAGCCTGTGCGTCTGGCGAAAAAATTCATCGAGGGTCACTATGGGGAACCGATGTCGCTGGATCAAATTGCAAATGCAGCTAAGCTGTCCAAGCATTATTTATGCAAAACGTTTCGCAAGTTCACGGGCACCACGCCTATCGATTATTTGCGTAAATTAAGGGTCGAGGAGGCCGTTCGGCTTTTGCAGCATACCGACATTCCGATATCGCAAATTGCGATGAAGACGGGCTTTGACAATGCGAGTTATTTCGGAAAGGTGTTCCATCAACTGGTAGGCATTACTCCGACGGAATTTCGCGAGAGGAAGTCCGATTTGTCCGCCGATTATTTGCACATTATGAGCTAAAAGGGACTCTCCGCTCATTGCGGAAAAGTCCCTAACTTTTCGTCGTCGTATAGCCAAGGCCAATTAAGCGTCGGCAATCGAATAATGATAAAGAGCGAAAGCGAACGGTTGGTTCAACTTACAGGCGATATCACCGTGGCTTCCGTCGATGGACATGATGCGGTCCTTCTCGTGTTCGAGGACTTCGCCTTCCGCAGCGAAAGAAGCTTCCATGTGCTGCGAGCTGATGATACATTGCATCTCCAATCGCGTCGCCGAGACGTTCCGCAGCTTGAATCTCCCCTCTTCCCTCCCGTTCCATTCCCTTAAAACGAGTACGTATCCTTCCTTATCGTTCACAATCGATTGGAACCCCGTCCAGCTTGTACCGGAAGGCTCTTCTCCGATCGGAACGATGTGGCCTGAATGTAAATGTGCCTGCACGTTCCTGTACGCTCGGATGTGAGCGCTTAGCAGTTGCCGATTCGCTTCGTTCAGTCCGGTAACTTCCATCCACGCCAGCGGGTTGGCGAACATCGTGACCGCAAACGCATATGCGATCCCGCACCGGGACGGAGCTAACGGATCATCCTTGTAACGTTCGGTATTCCGCTCGACGTTAAGAAATTCGATCTGCAGCTTTTGGGCGGGCACGTATTTGCTCAGCATCCAAAAGTTTCGCAGAGTCCAATGAGGGTAGTAATTCGTCCAATCGGTATACCGGTTCTCGAGAAACAGCCCGCCATATTGCGTTTGTCCGTAGTAACCGAGCCTCATACCTGATGTCGTATCTTGGTTAAAATAAACGGCGCCAGACGTTTCGCGAACGACTTTTCTCATCATGTTCAGCAGGTTCCGCTCTCCCCGCTTGCTTCGAATCTCGATCCCGTCCAATTTGAAATAGCATATGCCGTAGCGACGATAGAGGTCCAGCAATTGGTCCGCATCCCGCTCCCAATGGGCACCATCTTGACTGGAGTCCGGCGAGAACCATAGACCGAGCTGTATGCCGTATTCGTCCGCCATGGCAACGACCGGCTCCAGTCCGTTCGGGAACCGCTGCGGATGTACGCTCCAGAAGTTCCCGTCCCGGGAATAATAATCTCCCCACGTTCCGCCGGGCTCGACGGAATTACTCGTGATCCCCTGCTGCCAGCCGTCATCGATCTGGTAATGCGTAATGCCCAGAGCGGCTGCAACCGGCAGCTCGGACCGTACGAATGCTTCGCCGACCCGACCGTCCCGGGAACGGTCTCCCCAAGTATTGCTCATGATGAAGCAATCCCGATCTGATTTCCACTCGCGCAAGCACTGATGGTATTGATGCAGCAAGGAGAAGGCGTCATAGTCGCCGCCTTGAAAGAGACCGACGACGGAACCGTAAGTGTAAACATATTCGTCCGATCGCAGCTCTTCCGGGCGTAAGCCGGTCCCTGCCATATACAGCTGCTTTCCCATCATGCGGTAATCGCCTTCGCCGTAATGCAATTGGCCGAAGCGGGTCGGCGACTCCTTTAACCATAAAAGTCCGCTGTCACTCATCGTTTTCTTTAAGCGGAGCAAATTTCCCTCCAACCATTTGCGTTCGTTCGGATACAGCAGCCCGCTATCTTCGCTGACGACATTATTATTCGTATCCGTCCGATCGCGCAGCGCTACCGCTACCCATGAACAATGCATTTCGTCGATGGCCAAAGCGTCGATGTGATCTCCCGGCGGGGCATTCTTCGGTTTGCTGTTCGCATCCAACTGAACGGGAGCGGCTTGGTTTCCATCATGCACCGTCTTGCGATATTGTTCCTCGATACGATCCCCGTTCATTCCCGTATCGTTACCTTGATCGGCTGCATGAACGTTCACCCGAACCGTTTTCACACCAATCGTATGCCGCATTATGGCCGTTCCCGGATAAATTCTCGTATCCATCCTGATTTTGTGCGACACATACGTCAGCACCAACGATACGATCATATGTTCTTTCCCGATGCCCGCATCATCGTCCAATCGACTAGTCACTTCGACTTGCGGTTGTTCACCGGAGAGCTCAATGGGCAGCCGGAACATCGGTAAGTTGGCATCCGGACGTATCCATTCGTCGCTAGAGCGTTTATGTAATATCGACTTCGTGTACAAAATGCCGCCTGCCAGCTCCCAGCTTCTCTCGATGCCATCGTTGCCGATCGTCAGCCGGCTTTCTGCGATTGAATAATAGCAGTCCTTGTAACGCTCCAACCTGCTCACCCCATGCATTCGATATGTAAGGATAAACCAAGCATATTCGCAGAAAAAGTGAAGTTCAACCGTAAAATATAACGAAAGAACAGTAAAATATTGTCCATTCGTTAGACTCGCGCGGATCTCATTTCTATAGGCTCGTTTCATATACAAGCAATGATCCGTGATCATCATCCGGTACGGCATAAAGACGTATTCCTTGACCGGCGCTTTCCAAAAATACCGGATTGCGGGTAATCACATGGCCTTGAGGAGATTGCGCCAGGACAGGGACTTCGTGTACCGTCTCCAGCGTATTGATGTCAATTAAGGCTAGGCCCCCCAGCTCGAACCGCTTGGATCCGCGGCCCCCAAATTCCGGCAGTTCGGAGATGCCGCTCACAATCATCTTCCCTTCGCCTACGTATCGACCGTCTTGATAATCGATGAAATGGCTCGGGTTTTCTTTTTCTTGCAGCAGTTGTCCGTCCGGGCTCCACTTATAAAACTTGCGCGAGCCCCAGCTATACCCGATCAATTCTCCCTCTTGACCGTTGCGTACGACTCCACCGATATGATCGGCGACTCGAAACGATGGTTCTGCTTTCCTGGTGGCAGGATCGACTTTATAAACGATGGACTGACTATGCGGCCGGTATTCCGCAACAGACACCCAAAGATGCCGGCCATCGAAATCAATTCCTCCGGGATGGTACATGTCCCCTTCCCCCAAAACCATATCCCCAGCCAGCTGTCCGTGTTTGTCAAAAATGAACAGGTGGCCGATTCCGCGTCCGGGCGTACGGTCATATCGGTCTTCAGACCGATTGAACCTCACCGGGCGTTCAATCAGTTCAACTGAAGACAAATAAAACAAATCACCGATTCGAATCATACCTTGCGGGTGATGATTGTTGAATTGCAGGTCGATGCGCTCTTTTTGTTCCCATTTCGTATTTCGCGTTAGGTATCGGAACTGGGCAATCAGCTTTGCGTTATTCATAGTACTCTCCCTTTCACCGTTAGACTATTTTCGGGTTCCGTTAACGAAGCATATTGGAGAAAATCGTTTTGCTGCTAACACATTTCCCTTCCATGTACTCCAGCTTTACGATGCCGATCTCGATTATTTCCCCTCGCATTGGCTGAAATTCGGCATTCATATGAAATGACGTACCTGATCCCGGAATGGAACAAGGTACGTCATGGTTTCACCCTTTGCCGAAGATTATATAAACCTGTAATTATGCTGTCAATTCATTTATTAATTGCCGAACCGGCTGTCACTGGTGAGAACTGCCGACCGCCACCTGCGCCTTTCAAATGGTGCGGGCAACGTGCTCTTGATCCAGACATTGCAGCAGTTCGCGATATGTCCGGATCGCAGCGGCTTCATGCTTGCGCGCTTCTCTCATCAGCTCTGCTCCGGCATAACGTCTTTCCGTATCGGGAATCGGGCCAAAGGGCTGCATCCAAGGAAACATCTCGTATAGCTTCGCAAAGCAACGCTGCAGCCGTTCCGCTTCACGGATCGCCGCATCGAACGCAACCATAAGCTGCGGTCCGCCGCCAACTCTGCGTTTCGCCTCGCGTAAAAATTCCAGAACAAGCTTCCGGCATTCCTGCCAGCCGTTCGCATGCAGCCCCATATACCAGCCGTCCATCGTTCCTTTCTCAAGCGCACGGATAAGCCGGTCATAAGCTTGTATCCCGGTGTGCATTTCGGGACTCGCCCATGGACCGTCCGGCTCAACGTATGCTATCGCAAATTGCAATGCGTCACGGACAATTGTCCAGTCATCTGCCGGGTCTGAAAGCTTCGCCCAGTACAGCCGGACTTCCCCCTCGGACTGGGGTTGTAGTGCGGGACCGTATTTAATGGTTCTCTGACATGTATCGCACAGGCATACCGACTTCACGGGACCTTCCGTCCGCCAATCCGTACGCCGCGTCGTGCATTGCAGACACGGGCATTGTCCGAGTCCGTACATGTTCCATGGGATGGATTTGCGGGAAGGTCCGTGCCAGCCGTGCGTATAATACCCGTCCTGATCGTATCCGACGATCATGGAGTATTCGCCGCGGTCAAAGTCAACCGAACGGCCGAAGCAGGCCGAGCCATCGTCGATTGCAGCGCGTGCTTGATCCCAAGCGGATTCCAGCATTCGCCGGTAAGCCTCATCCTTGCCTGCCCCTTCTACCCCATGGATTGCGAGTCCAAGGTTAGCGAACAAGCGAATGAAATGATGCTCCGGGATAGGCAAGCAAATATCGTGAACGTTTACCCGCTCATGCACCGCGAACGCGAACGGCCGGCCGCTTGCTCCCAAAATCCATGCGTCAGAACCTGGTATGCGGTAATAGTCAGCCAGCCCTTTAAAGGTGTTGTGCTGCGAGATGCAGCTGTAGCCCCAATACCGCAGCCCCTCCAACCGCTTTTTACCGGCCAAGGCGGCTGCCGTTCCACCCAGAACACGTGCGCCTTCCGTCTCCGCCGCTACGGCTTTGGAAACAAACCCGCCGGCTTCGGATGGCGTATCGGCTGCCAGAAGCTCAGCAGCCGTGCTCCAGGTTGAGCCGGCCAGCTCGTAGGATCGCGCCGCCGATTCCAGCTGCTCCGCAAGCGTCGTTCCACCGACGGCTTCCAGGCAGTTGCGCAAATACAATGCAGCCTGCCTCCTTCGATCGGCGAGGGCCGCGGCCTGAAGCTGCGACGAGGCCGCTTCCGTAGTTTCAAGGGCTGCTAGCCAGGCCGATTCGAGGTGGCTCATGCTCTTCTTCCCATGCTCCGCTGCCCATCGGAACGCAGTCATCACTTTCTCACGCGGTAACGCTTCTATATCTGGCCGTACGGCAAACAATTCGACGACATCTTTCATATCCGTCATCTCAATATCACCAACCGGAGAAGCCTTTCGCAGCCTGTTGCTCTCCGTTCCGATAACTGCCGCGTAACCCCGTTGTTCGCCAAAATAACCGAATAGCGCCTGCCGTTCCTCCAACGATTGTTCAATGAATTGGAATACATCAAGTTCGGTCTCTTCATAGGCAGCCAAGTATCGTACTTCCAAACCGAACGGCTTGAGAAGCTCCTGGACCTCGGCAGAAAACCGGTTATCGAGCGGCTCCTGCGGCAAGATCGGCCGAAACCAATAGCCAATCCCTCCGAGCAGCTCGATCTCCTCCGCATATCGGTTGCAATAACTCATGGCGCCAAGTATACATCCTATGAATGAGCTGAGATGAGGGACAGCGCGATAATCTGTTCCTGTCGTCGGTTCCTCCGCCCCAATATGCTGCTCGATATGCAACGAGCCGACCGACAGATTGGCGCGCCAACCGGTCCGAACGCCTATTTTACCTTGCAAACCCCGATAATTCCCAAGCAGCGCAAACCGTTCCTCGCCGTTCACTAATACGCGCATAACGTCTTCCGCAATAATCCATTCGAGGTGGTGCCAACGTCCTGCAGGAACAGCGCCTTTGCCCGGCAAGTCAAAGGGCTGCTTGGTAACCGGATGACGGACGCGGAGCATATCCTCCCTGCGGTCCCAGTTCAAAATCACTTCGCCTTTCGCAAACTGCAGCACTATGTTCGTGCTATCCGTCATTAGCGTTGCTTCAACGGTCAACGGCGTTCCATACTCTCTTGTCGTCTGTGCCGGGTGAATGCCGAACGAATCGGTAAACTGCATGCCTTCCTTTATTCGTACAGGCTGACTGCCGGATACGGCGACCAGCGTATCGACCTGCTTTCCTCGGCTGTAAACCGGAATGGAAATTTCTTGTTCCCGTTCTTTCATTAGCTCTGAGTGACTCATAGCCAATAATCCCCTCCTCATGTTGAGTAGCAGCGTGCCAGACGGTCAAGCGCCTCGATGCCCGCTTCCTCGCAATATTTGACTTGCTGCAGCAAGCGCTCCGTTTCATTCCTCGTTGTGCGCTCGAATGGATCTCCTCCGCCCGGAAAAGGAAACTTTTCCACAAGCTGTGCTAGTGCATGTACCGCTGCGTAGTAGTGACCTTCCGCATCGAAAGCGAGCCGCGAAAGGTCGCCTTTCCAGGCGAGGCAGCGGCCTCGCAAAAACCGAACCGCATGTTCCCGGGCATGCAAAGCCAGTCTGAGGCAATACGCATTGCCGATTGGATCCACCGTACCGTTCCGAAATGCATCCATCCAGGCGTTGTATCCGTTCAGTCCCGTCACGTAACCGGGAAACGTCCGCTCTCCGTAGGCATGAGCGATCATATCCGCCACAAGCCTTGGGAACTCGTCTTCTTGGACATCGGCACGCTTGCTCAAAGCCATAACGAACAGCCCGCCGTCCTTGCCGCGCCCAAGCTTGTCGTAGGGCAGCGTCATCGCTGCCGAGCCCGGCGCAGCTGCGGAAAATAGCATCTGGTCGTCATCATAGCCGTGGAGCAGACCGAATTCCGGCCCGTTCAAATCCCATGCAATGGCCGGCACGCCGCTTGCGATGGACCTTCTGGCGATCGCGACAGCCTCTCCTAGCAGGTAGGCGGAAGGCTCGGTGCCACCGTCGCCGATATGCTCCATTTTACAGCCTAGACGGTTCAATCCCGCTTCGAACACCGGCTCCCAAAAATACATGGAAGGTCCGGACACGTCGATTCGTTCCCTCTCCAAATTGAGTCGGAACGCAAGCCCGGTCCACCCCATCACATCGGTAATGCCGCTTTCGGTATTTCCAGCGAAGCGAACAATCCGATGCATACACTCCGCTATCGAACATCCGCCTGACTGCCATGAATCGGCTCCGGCACGGAAAGGCAGCATCATCTTCGCCAGGCGTTCGCGCGCGTCGTCCGAATCGATAATCCGATGGCGCAAATCATGGCGAACCCGTTCTTCCCTTACCTTCTTTTTCAGACGGGATAAAGATTTGTAGACGCTGCCCTCCGTCATCCCGAGCAAGTCCGCGATTTCTTTCTGATTCAGCTGACTGAAGAAATGCGCCTCGAACATTTCTTTCTCCCGTTGCGAGAGACTATGGAGCATATTTCGCAACGCTTCGTAAAACTCTTTCCGCATCAGTTCGGCTTCTGGCGCGGCTATTTCATCCCGATTGCGGGTACGGGTCATTCGGTACAACAAATCGTCGAGTCCATCCCAATTCATTTCGGCATCGGCCTCTGTGCCATGCTTGCCGGACATGCTGGTAAACGTCGACTCCCGCGCCAAACGTACGTCTTTTCTGCGCTTCATCAAAGCCTGGTTTCGCACAATCCGGTTCAACCACGGGGTGAAGCGATCCGGATCGGCCAATCGGTTCATATGCAGGAATGCTTGAACCAACGCTTCCTGCACGACATCTTCGGCGGCGGATGCATCGTGAATGATCCTTTTCGCCACTCCGAGAATTCTTGCCCGATGCAGGCAGACCAGCTCGCTGAACGCTCCCGAATCCCCTGAACGCGCACGATCCGCCAGTGTCTTCTGCCGAATTGCATCGTTATTGTCATAGAACGGCTCCTGCATTGCACCCTCCTTTCCCATCTATACAGCTTGATGCGCGTTGTCTTCATTTTTGGACATCGTAAGGAATATTTTTATAAAAATTCTTCAAGCCATGCCCTGTACCCTTTCTACGCATACAAAAAAAGAGCAGCATCTCGGCCGCCCCTTTCCATCGTCTTCGTTTCATTATCACTTCCCGTTCAACCTTCGTTTGAATGCTTTTTCCGAACGATCCGGGGCGTTTAATAGTACTACGCCTCCAACAATGGCAACGATGCCAGCCAGCGTAAAGACACCGAATGCTTCTCCCCAAATCGCCACGCCGATCAGCGCCGTAACGACGGTGCCTACGCCTGACCATATGGCATAAGCTAAACTTAATGGCACCGTCCGGAGGCTAACGGATAAGGAATAAAATGCCAAACCAAACCCTGCAATGGCGCCGACGGAAGGAAACGGATCTGTAAAACCTTCCGACATTTTAAGCATGGTCGTACCAAATATTTCGAAAATCACGGCCAAGCCTAGTGCAATATAACCTTTCAACATACGACCTCCGATCCGTCTTGGATTAATGTGAGGCGCCTGTAAGCTTCATCACAAAAACGCCGCCAATGATGAGGGTCAAACCCGTTATTTTTGTTACATTCAATTTTTCTTTATAAACGACCGCGCCGACCAGTGCCGTTAAAGCCGTTCCCGCACCTGACCAAATCGCGTATGCGGTACCCAGAGGAATCGTTGTGAGCGCTAAGGAAAGGCAGTAGAAAGCCAGACCCATTCCTGCGATTACACCGACAGATGGGAGCAACTTCTTAAATCCGTTCGAAACCTTAAGCATCGAACTGCCAAATACCTCACAAACGATCGCGGTCGCGAGTAATACAAATGAATTCAAAGGCCGCAGCCTCCCTACTTGGTCATATTGATCAATTTCCGAACGACTTTTTCACGTAATTCCACGTCCAGCTTCCCTAAACCGAACACTTCCGAGAACCAGATGCCGTCGGCTACCAGCCGGACAATCGTCGAGTTCACAGGATCCATGCCGTCGTTTTCGAAGTTTTTTTGCCAGACTGCATATTGCTCTTGTAGATTACTCAATAGATCCGGGTTGGCGAAAAGCGCAACAATAAGCGCCGCGCTGATCCCTCTCTCTTCCTTAATATCTTCGATCGTTTGTTCAATGTAAGCGCGGCTCCACTTCCCGTTGTCCGCAGTTGCGTTATCTACACGTTGTTGAACGTCGGATGCAAAATCACTCGTTAAATATTGGACCAACCCTTCAAGCAAAGCTTCCTTATTCGGAAAATGGTAGAGCAAGCCGCCTTTGCTGACGCCGGCTTCTTTGGCGACCGCTTCAAGCGTAAGCTTCTCGACGCCGCGCTCTTTTACGATGTCGGAAGCGGCCGTTAAGACACGATCATACTTTGAATTGATATTCATAAAGATCACCCTCAATCACTATACCGTCCGGACGGTTTTTTTGTCAATCGGGATGTTAACAATAGCTCGTTCGTTAAGCGTATAGCGCTCATTTTTTGATCATGCGATCAAGCAAGCTTTACGGATTTTCGGCAAAGAAAAAAGCCTGATCGCTCAGGCTTCCATTGCAACCGTTTATCGGCGTCCGCCGCTGCCAAACGGTCTTGCGTATACAAACTGTTCGCTTGCGTCGTTTAGTTCCTGCAACACATGCTCAGGCAGTTCGAGCTCGACCGCCTTCAGGTTATCGTCTATTTGCGATTCGCGGGTCGCACCGGCAATAACCGTGCAGACGGCCGGCTTGTGCATCAGCCATGCGAGCGAAAGCGCCGTAGCCGTCGTACCGATCTCCGCCGCAATCCGGACAACGCGGTCGCCAAGCTCCATCCGTTCGGCATCCATCCGCTGGGCAAAGTTCGGATTTTTCTCGAGCTGCGAACCGCTCGGTACGGAGCCCCCGGAATATTTGCCCGTCAGGATGCCTCCCGCGAGTGGAAAATATGGGATAATGCCGATTCCCTGATCCACGCAGAAAGGCACCAGCTCCCTTTCGACTCCGCGATCGACAAGCGAATAGCCCGGTTGCACGGTGACATACGGATTCAATCCTTCGCTCTTGCTGATCGCAAGTGCCTTCATCATTTGCCATGCCGAATAGTTGGATGCGCCGATATATCGTACCTTACCGGAACTGACCAAATCGTCCAGCGCGCGAAGCGTCTCTTCCAGCGGTGTCTTTGCATCGAAAGCGTGAATCTGGTACAAATCGATGTAGTCGGTACGCAGACGGCGCAGACTTCCTTCCAGCTCCTTGATGATATGGTAACGCGAGGAGCCGCTTTCGTTCGGTCCTTGCCCCCGTTTCATCCCCACCTTCGTTGCCAGAATGATATCTTGGCGACGCCCTTCGAACGCTTCGCCAATAATTTCTTCGGACTTCGTTCCGGTGTATATATTCGCGGTATCAATGAAGTTAATTCCACTCGCCGCGGCATGATGCAGAACGCGGATCGACGTCTCTTTGTCCGCGCGCCCGCCGAACGCATTCGTACCTAATCCAAGAACCGAAACCTGCAAACCGCTAGTGCCCAAACTCCTATATCGCATTTCAGCTTCCTCCTGTTCGCTCGATTAGTTGCAATGAGCGTGATCGGCCGCGCTACTCTTTCATCAATATGGCGGTAATGCCGGGTTCAATCAAATCGATGAACTTCAGTGCATCGTCGCGCGTGCCGACGACATCTGCATAATGATACGGAATGACGATGCGCGGACGAATCAGATTGGCTGCTTTGGCCGCTTCTTCATAAGCCATCGTAAACGTACCGCCCATCGGAAGGAAGGCAACGTCTGCGTCGATGTCTTCCATCTCCGGAATCAGATCCGTATCGCCGGCCATATAGTACGACGCTCCGTTCACTGTAATAATGTAACCTACCCACTGGCGATCTTTCGGATGATTGCTCGTTTTCGTATTGTACGCCGGTACCGTTTTATAAGAAATATCATTTACGGTTCCCTCTTCGTTTGGAACAGCGCCGACGACTTTGCCGAATCCGGCATCAGCCACTTTGTCCAGCTCATTGGCCGGGAATACGATGGTTGCATCGGCTTTGGCAACTTTGCGGATTTCATTTAAGCTAAAATGATCACCGTGCGTATGTGTGATAAAAATAATGTCGCCATCCTTCGGCTCGCCGTCCACCTTGTAAGGATCGACATAAATGATCTGTTTTCCGGTAAGCTTGACCATCGATTGCTTGAACAGCTGAACGCCCTTCAGCACATTCGTCTTGGTCGTAACGGTAACATTCATCTTCTCCTTATTCCATACCGCGCCGGCCCCCAGCTTGTCCTGGATAAAGGCAAGATCGACATAGACCCGGCCATCCTTCAGAAACGGCTTGCCGCCGCTCGCAGATGCTTCCGGCTTAAACGTGAACGCGGCATCTCCTTCCCCGATACGAACCGCTGTCGATTTCGCATCCCAAAAGACGGGAATCCCCATGTTTTCGGCGGCGATCCGGACGGGGACGTATACGCTGGCGGTGACCGAGTAAGGCTGGGCGTCCGGAAATACGATTTCCCTCCCGTCCACTTGAACCGTCACCTTGCCGCCCGTTGCCGGTTGGTCAGCTGCGAACAGCGACCCCGTACCTGTCAATGACAGGAGCAATACGAATAAAACGGCTACTCTTACCTTCATGCGACACCTCCCAAAAATGGTTTGTTTGCAAATCCGGGAATGCAAGTGGGCCGAGTCTGCTGCACCAAATATAATCGGCCGTTGATTCCACGTACGATAAGATTCTACAAGAACCATAAAATTCCTGTACGAAAATGACATAATGTTAAAAATATTCTGTCTTATCCCATGACCATTACAGCGGCAGTCTTGTCTGCTTCTGCTCGAAAAGAAGGCGGATAAACCTAAAAATGAAGCAGCAGCCCGAGGCGTGATAACCTCAGTCTGCTGCTGATTTATTGCAATATCTTTGCCGGCTCGAGACGGGGTATCAGCCGCTATGAATGATCGCTGATAACCATGCTTTGAGGAGGAGGCAGAGGCTTCCCTGACAAACTGTTTTCAAACATATCGATAATGTGTAAAAATCTTTCAGCTTCACGAAAAACATGGTCAGCTAGCAAAGGATGAATAATGCTTTTCACGCGGCAAGCTTCGATTAATTCTCGCGCTGTTTTTTTGAAATCTCGCAATGATTTGACAGAAACACGGTTCTGGTCAAGAAACTGGTCCAGAAGTGGTGCAGTTTGCGATTGCGGACGCATGGAATCTAAATCTCTTGCTTGAAATATCAATTGGTCGAACTCGTTACTGAAATGATTCGCTTGATCAACCAGCTTTCGTTCGGAAGGATCAAGCAGATGACTAATAAACTTGGCGTGATCAGCCATGATTCTTAGAAAAAATATGTTTTCGTCGATGATGGCGTCTGGCAGCGGCTCCAATCTCCCCGTATTTAATTCCGCCAACCGGTTTCTGAAATAATTGGCTTCCCTGCTTACATGATCGACCAGCAACGGAAAATTATTCGCCCCCGGAAGCTGGCAGCGCAGTATCAAATCAAGCACCTTTCTCTTAAACACCCAGATGTGTGAAACCGCATTATGGACTTCTTCGTTAAACCTTGTGATCGTCTGGGGGTCCGTACCAATCGAAAATGAATTTGCCTTATTCTCGATCGATTCGAATATGGCATAAAATTGATTGGCTTCATTGATCAGTCGGGTATCCTCACAGCGAAAACCAAGTCTAAGGAAGAGCGAATGCTCCTTCATAATGCGCGACCAAAATCTCGTTTCATCTAATGAACGTGCAACAAACGCGTTGGACATACCGAAGCTCCTTCCCAAAGTATCTTTTCTTCATACCATATGTGCGAATGCCCATATTGGTTAAAAGACAGCTCTTGAAAATTTTTATTGAAAAGTGTGGGAATAATAGTTCATATTGATCTTTAACATAATATCTGGAAAACAATGCAAGAAAATGATGGCTCATGCGAGAGTCGCGGACAGAAGGAGTTACAGCGTATTGAAAAGCAAAATCGTAGATTTCATCGCTACGCACGCCGTTGTTTGGAAAATCCCGGTCGCTTCCGCATTCGCTTGGGAAATTGCCGAATTTGCCGGATCGAAACATCCTTATTTATCTCCGCTTACGGTCATCCTGTCCATTCAAGCAACGGTCGGAAAATCCGTGCAATTCGCATGGCAGCGCATCCTGGGCACCATAGCAGGCGTCCTGTTCACGGCTTCGATCGCTCCCTATGTCGGCTTAAGCGGCTGGAGCATCGGACTGCTGCTTTTTGCCAGCGCCGTGATCGTCGCATGGATGAAATGGGATCATGCGGTCATGATCCAGGTTGCGCTAAGCATTTTGCTCGTCATGTATTTTCAAAGCAAAATGCCAAGCTACCCGTTTGATCGCATTCGCGATACGATCACCGGAGCGTTCGTTGCCGTCCTATTCCAATTGTTCATTTTCCCACCCGATTCCGTCCAGCAAGCGAAAAAAAAGATGAGCCAGTTCGCGGATCATTTAACGGATCATTTCTATCGCACTGCACAATGGGTAAAAGGCGGATGCTCCTCGAACGAAGCCCGATTGATGACGACGCAGCTGCAAACGTTATTCCAGGAGCTGCACAAGACGACGACGGAGCTGGAGAAAGCGGGTCAAAGCTTGAATTACAATCCGCTCGCCCACAAGAAACGTCATACACTGCATGATCTGAATCACAAATTAGAGCTGCTTCGGCAAGGGTTTGCCAACTTATCGGACATGATACGCGTATTTACGAAATGGTCCGAGAGCAGCTTGTTTACGCATGAGGATCAACGCGTTTGGACCGGTCATTTGAACAACCTGGCAGCCTATGTAAAAGAGTGGAGAGGGCTGCTGGAGGCTCCGAAAACGTCCGCCTACGATCCGCATGCCGTTGGTTTGCAAATCAAAGCGCCTCATCCAATGGATAAAGAACAATACCCGCTTGCTTTGTATATGAATGCCGAACAAATCATTCAAGATTTCAAAAATCCCGTTTTTTCCAGCAACAATGCGTAGTCATCCTCCGTATCCACATCCGTGAATAAATCAGTGTCGGCGAAGTCGACGTAGGTGCCCGCCGTTTCATTTCGGATCATCGATCGGGCTCCTTGATCGCCTTGCAAGTGCAACAGATCCGGAAATATGCGCCTATCGAATATAACCGGCGGCCTCGCAAGTCCGTTATAGCGCGAAGCGGCGTAAGCCGTGCCGCTGTTCGCCGACCGTTCCTTTTGATAATGAATGAGCAGCTCATCGATCATTGCTGCAGAAATGAGCGGCTGATCCGCCAGCAAGATCATCACGGCGCTGGATTCCAACGATATTGCAGCCTGTACACCGCACCGCAGCGAGTGCGCTTGCCCCATATCAGCGTCGGGGCAGTTGATTACGGACCATTTTCGCTGGACCGGATCGCGGTATAAATCGCTGTGAATCCAATCCGCGGTTTCATTACCCGAAACAACGAGCACATGATCCAGGATGGAGCGTACAGCGGCGGCAAGCCCATAGCTTCCCACATTCATGGACCCGAGAGGAAGCCTCAGCTTATTTGAACCCATTCGCGTACTTCGTCCCGCCGCCAAATAAATACCCGTTATCTTATTTGGCTTCATGAGCAACATTCTCCCGCATTCTTAATTGCCGGTACGTGCGTATTAAATCGGCGAGAATGCTCACCGCGATTTCTGCCGGCCCTTGTGCGCCGATCGCCATGCCTACAGGGGAATGAACTTCGGCGGGCACCATGTCCCCCTGCAGCAGCCGTTCGGCGCGTTTTCTCGATCCCAGTATGCCAAGGTACCAAAGCCCCCGGTCCGAAAGCAGGCGAACGAGCTGCCGGTCCCGGCCAAAATGATGCGTCATTACGATGGCGCAGTCGTAAGGCGTACAGGGCAGCTGCTCCATGACTTCCTCCGGAAATCCGGCGATGATCGCTTCTGCATCGGGAAAATAGTGCCGGTCGCATAAGGCCGCCCGCCAATCGGCCACGATGACGGAAAATCCAGTAGCGGCCGCAAACGCAGCTAACGGACGGGCATCCGGTCCCGCGCCAAAAATAAACAAACGAGGCTTTGGATAGAAGGTATGAACGTACACTTCGGATTGCATCGAAGAGACATAGTTCATGCCGCTTCTTCGCGCCTCGCCGCAATGCATCCAATCGAGCAGCGATTGAGGAAGGTCTCCGCCCCATTCGCCGAAGCGATACTGCTTTTCAGTTAAGAAGCCGTATTCGGAAACGGACCGATCCAAGCCTATTTTTTTGAAATGCACGACTTCGGTTCGCTGGTCCAAACAAGCCTTCAATGTTCGTAAATGCGACTTTAACGCGTCATCAACCGGTTCCATCATGACATGAACGACGCCCCCGCACCCGGAGTCCTCCCCCCAGGAGAGCGGAGCCGTTGATGCTTGCATATCGAAAACAACTTCGCAGGAAGCGCCCCTCTCCAATATTTCCGGCACGCGGGCCGCGAGATCCGCTTCCAAACAGCCGGCGCTTAGCACCCCTATTTGCGACCCGTCTTCGAGAAACAGCATCGAGGCCCCTTCTTTGCGGTATGCACTCCCTTCCACATGCGTAATCGTTGCCAGCACGCTTGGCCCATCGGCACGTTGAATCGTTTCTAGTAGTCGATGAATATCCTCCACGCTTCCCCCTCCTCAACGCCCGGGCGATGACATATTCGCATTGTTATGCAGAGTAAAGATCGTTTTTACCACTTCATGGATTTCTTCATACGACGTACACCTGCAAATGTTGGATTCGAGCCATAGCTGAATCGATCGTTCATCGGCATTCGGATGGGCGTTCAACAAGCCGTGACAATTCATGATAAAGCCGGATGTGCAGTATCCGCATTGGAACGCCTGTTTTTGTGCAAAAGCTTGCTGTACCGGCGTACGGTCCAAACCTTCGATCGTCGTGACCCGCTGTCCATTGGCTTCCACGGCGAGCATCAGGCATGATTTTACGGGCAGCCCGTTAACCAAAATCGTACACGCGCCGCAATCGCCGTTGTTGCAGCCAGGTTTGGCGCCTGTCAGTCCGAGCTGTGCCCGAAGAACGTGCAGAAGCACTTCCGCTGCCCTGACCCGAATCGTCCGGCGCTCTCCGTTAACCTCACAATGTATAGAGTAATGCGCGGCATCGTAAGCTGGCATGCTTCACCTTCCTTCCAATTCGCTTACGGCATCAGCCATCGTTTGCTTAAGAACAAATCCGCGATAAGCGGCGCTTCCTTCGACATCGCTCAGGATCGGTGCCGGCAGCCTGTCGATCGCTTGAGCAATCCGGTCCGATAAGGGAAGAGACGCATGATTGAGCGCCTGTTCGATGGCGGCGGAACGAAACGGAAAAGAACAAACGCCGCTGTAAGCGGTGCGAATCCGATTGTCTTTCTTGAGCGCGGCCATCGTTACGAGCGGATAGCCTACGTTACCGATTTGCCGTTTTTTGTAATGTACGAAAGGCAGCGACGCATATTCGCGATCCGTCATCGTCTGCACAACGAATTCACCGTCTGCAAGCCGTATTTGCTCTAAGAACACGTCATGAATGGACACTTCTCTCGTCCCTCCCGGTCCGGCCACAACCAGGCGGCTGTCGGCCAAGAGCAAAGGCAGTACAGCCTCACGGTAATAAAATGCGCTGCAAACGTTTCCTCCCAGCGTAATGGAATTACGGGCCGTCTGATCGGCGATGCCCTGCGCCGTGCCGCTGAGCAGCGGGAACGGGTTTGCCGCGGATAGCGCCGATAACGTGACACTGGCCCCTATAATGAGTCGATCCTGCCGGAATTCGAGTACGCCGCACTCGGGTATCGATTTGATATCGACGACCGCCCCGGGCCTAACGTAGCTGAGCCTTCCCAACGTAATGATTTCCGTGCCGCCGGAGAAATACATCGGATGCTTCCCCTGCGCTTGCAGACGCTGAAACCATTCTACGGCCTGCTCTATGGATGCAGGCTTGTAATACTCAAAGTCAAACGGAATCATGGACGGCCCTCCAGATCGATTCCGGCGTTAAAGGCAAATGATTCAAGTCTACGCCGACAGCGGTCGACAAGCTGTTGGCCAGTGCCGCAGGCATGCCGATCAGACCATGCTCCCCGATGCCGCGCAGTCCGTACGGCGCTTCCGCATGAGGCGTCTCGACGAAGTCGACCGCATATTCCGGTTGTTCTCCGTACCTGATCAACTTGTAGGTACGCAGCTGCCAGTTGAGAATCGCCCCGCTTCGATCGAGGCGGTACGCTTCGCGGCTCGCAAAACTGAGGCCCATGCTCATGGCGCCCGTCACTTGGCCTCGGGCGAATACCGGATTGATTACTTTGCCGGCGTCGATGACTGTCGCCGCTTTTACGATCTTGTAGGTGTAATCTTTCGTATTCACTTCCACTTCAACCGCTTGTGCCCCGACTGTCCATTCCGGCCCGGGATTGCCTTTTCCCGTTTCCGGGTCCAGCAAAGTCAAATTGCGCATAGCATAGCTCCCGCGTCCGATCACTTGCCCGCCGATCGTGTTCCCATTCGGAAATTTATACCCGTTGGCGATTTTTTTAATTTCGATCCTGGTATCGGGACGATCTTTGACGAAAACCATCCCTTCTCCGACTTCCAATTGTTCGGGGGACACTTGCAGCACAGTGGAAGCGATATGCTTCAGCTGTCCGATCGCATCCTCAGCAGCCTTCATCACCGCATTCCCGACTAAAAACGTGCTGCGGCTCGCCACCGTTTTCCAATAATAAGGATCGGCTTCTGTATTGACATCCCAAGAAATATGGATCATCCGCTCATCCATACGCAAACGTTCGGCCAATAATTGCGTAAGAGCCGTCCTTGTTCCTTGACCGATTTCCACCGCCCCGCAGAGAAGATTCACGCTGCCGTCGGGATGAAACAATACAACGGCTCCCGCCCCGGCATCCGTTGGCGTGCTTGAATTTTTCCAGAAGCAGGATACTCCTCTCGCTTTAATGAGGTGACCGTCGATTTCGATTGGGGGGCGATCGTCCCAACCGATTAAATTCTTCAGCTTCTCGATGCACTGCGGCAAATCACCCACCTTGCTTCGGTCTAACAAATTTTGTGTCGGCGTGGTATCCCCCGGTTTAATCGCATTAAGCAATCGAAACTCCAAAGGATCCATATCCAATCGATTTGCCATCGTATCCATGGCTCTTTCAATGGCAAACGTCAGTTCCGGATGAGCGAATCCTCGAAACGAAGTCGAGTAAGGATGATTCGTATACATACATAAGGAATCGCAGTGCAAATTATCGATCCGATAAGGCCCCGTACAATCGACGGCGCCAGCCCGGTTCATGACGGCTCCTCGATCGGAATAGGCCCCCCCGTCAAACAGATGCCATATTTCCGCAGCCATAATTTTCCCTTCTCGGTTGCAGCCCAGCTTGATCGTGGCCTCCAAACCTATATGTACCGGAGAGGTGATCATATCCTGCTCCCTGGAATTAACCAGCTTCACCGCTTTGCCGCCGACCGCTTTGGTAGCCATGTATACGAGAAATTCCAGTTGGATCGCCGCTTTCCCGCCGTAGCTCCCTCCGACCAGCGGCGTATGAACGGTAATTTGCTGAAGCGGAACGTGAAACGATTCACTGATCGACTTTCGAATGAAAAAGGGCGACTGCGATGCGGAATAAATGATTACTTTACCGTCCGGTAAAATTTCCCCGATGCTGCATCGCACTTCCATGGCCGCATGATCCGATTGCGGCAGCGATACGCGCACATCAATGATATGATCGCTCTGCCGCCATCCTTCCTCCATATCCCCTTTGCGCATTTTGGTGCGATTGGCGACGTTCGTGCCCGGTTCGGGATAGACGTCTTCATCCCGCTTGTAAGAGGCAAGATGTTCGTGAATCAGCGGAGCATCCGGCCTGTAAGCCTCTCCCGGAGAGTGAACGACGGGCAGAAGCTCAAAGTCCATTTTAATAAGGCGAGCCGCCTTCTCAGCTGTATACCCTTGATCTGCGACAACAAGAGCGACGGGTTCACCGAAATATCTTACTTTGTCTATTGCGATGGGAGGCCGGTCTGACAGCGGTGAACCGGTAAAAACCGGATAATCTTGTCCGGTAACGATCGCCCGCACCCCTGGCACTTTCCATGCTTCGGACGTATCGATCGATATTATTTTCGCATGAGCATGCGGGCTGACGGCTAGAGTGGCATGCAGCATTCCCGGTCTGACGATGTCATTCGTATATTTGGCGGTTCCGGTGACCTTTTCCCAAGTCTCCTTTCTGGGAACGCTTTTTCCAAGTGATTCACCGATTGGATTCCCCTCCTTTTTCGAGGTATAATGTTTCATTGTGCTATAGCCTATATATATACAGCACTTTTTGTCCGTATTATTCGAAATGGATTGAACAAGGGTTGACACGGATATACTGCTAACAATCGTCTGTCTGGTAAAGAAAGCATAATTTTACTGAAATGGAACCATCCGCTTTGTTAACAAAAGTACCATCCATGTTCAATAGATTGATATACATTCTTCAATCAAATGACGTTGAAAAAGGCGTTTCATTCATAAACCGAATGTTATGATGAAATCATCCTGTACTTGAATCTATTATTTCACACGGCTAGGAGGTGATCTTCATGTGGAAGCCCGATCGGGACAGCAGCCAACCGCTATACCAGCAAATTGCCGATGACATCGAACGAAGAATTTCATACGGCGAGTTTCCGCCTGGAAGCCAGCTGCCTTCGGAACGAAAGTTAGCCGAACAATTGAGGGTTAACCGGAGTACTGTCGTACTTGCTTATTCGGAGCTTCGCGCGCTCGGGATTATCGAAAGCCGTTCGGGAAGCGGAACCCGGGTAAGCCGGCACAAATGGGGCGCCACACCGAAGCATACTCCGAATTGGCATCGGTATGTAGAAGGCGGCAGTTTTTTGCCAAACCCGCTTTTTTTGCGCCGGATCCGGGAAGCGCTGCAGCAAGACAAAACGCTGATTGACTTTGCCAGCGGTGAGCTGGGCGCGGACCTGTCTCCCGTGAAAGAGATCAATACCATTATCGATAAAAATTACACCGAATATCTCGGTTATGATAATCCGCAAGGATTTGCCCCGCTCCGGGAGGCACTCGTCGCGTATTTAAGCCAATATCGGGGCATTCATACGACAGAATCATCGATCTTGATCACTTCGGGCTCTCAACAATCGTTATATTTAATTACACAATGTTTGCTAACGCCCGGGGATGCGGTGGCCATCGAGGATCCTTCGTATTGCTATTCGTTGCCCATGTTTCAATCCGCCGGTCTTCGGCTGTTTCGGCTACCCGTCGACCATAAAGGAGTTCGTTCGGAAGATGTGTATTCGCTCTATAAAAAACACCGCATCAAGATGGTGTTCATTAATCCAAATTTTCAGAATCCGACAGGCACCTTCCTTGATGAAGAGCGCCGAAAGCAGCTGCTCGATGTTGCGAGCGAGTTAGGACTTCCGATTGTAGAGGATGATCCATTCAGCTTGACCGCTTATGATGGATCGCCGCCGCGGCCGCTCAAATCGATGGATTCGATCGGCTCGGTCCTCTATATCGGCTCTTTCTCCAAAATCGCGGCATCCGGGCTGCGGGTCGGGTGGATGGTCGCCCCTCATACCGTTGTTGAACGGCTAGCCGATGCGAGACAACAGATGGATTTCGGACTTAGCGTCGTGCCTCAACAGGTTGCGGCACAGTTTTTAAACTCCTCCTATTTTCAGCCTCACTTGAGCAATTTGCGAATGCAGCTGCTCTACAAACGGGATCTATTGATAGAAGCGCTTCAGAAAGAGCTGCCGGACCTGATCCGCTTCACGGTTCCACAAGGAGGCTTGCACTTATGGTGTAAAGTGATCCCTGAGGTGAACGACAGCAAGTTGTTGGAAGAAGCGATCCGACGAGGTGTCATCTTTGTACCCGGCAGCGTCTACGGCTCGAACTCGGGTTATGTGCGAATCACTTTCGCTAGACCCAAAGCGGAGCAAATCGTCCCGGGTATCGCCAAATTTGCAGCTTCGCTTCGGGCCGTACTCGGGTAAACAAACGAAAAAGGTGAATGAAAGCTTTGTATTTTGCGATACAAGCCTTTCCATTCACCTTTTTTTTGTATGAAGCGGGTATCTCTTGAGCCTACTTGTCGGTTACGTTTTTCACGACCAGTTCCTTTATTGGCGTAACATATGTTTCTTTGTCCGAAACTTCTGCCGTTACATAGTAGACTCCCGCTTCCGGGAACATCGTCTGGATTCGATATTTGCCATCATGCGAATGTCCCGCGGTGATCGTCTTGCGCTTCTCTTGATCCTTCTTCCATATTTCAAACTTCACTTGCCCCGCATCCGTCACCTTCTCGCTGCCCTTTGTAACAAGCGCATCGATGAGAATGGCTTTGCCTGAGTGCAGTGTTTCCTGTACCGGCTTAATTTCAACCTGAACCGCTCCGGAATGGACGGCGGTTTCGGTAGTGGAATTAGAGCAGGCGGCAGCAAGTAAAAATGTAACAAGTGCTATGAACGGCAAACTTTTTTTCATCATGACAATACCCTCCTTAGGTATAAGTGAATGATTAGTAACAAGCATTGCGTATGAGGTTAACCTCACGCTTTACTTTAAAGGAGAATGATATGAGGGGCACCATCCACTAGCCAAGCGCATAAGCCGACCATGTTCAAATAAATGAAACATTTGAATACATACAAAAGAGCCCTTCAGATGGGAATGAGGGCTATAGCTTTATCGTATTCGAAGTTTCATGAGCGGACGGCCATGAGTGGGAGCAATATGCATTACACGAAATGTCTTACTATCGACAGCAGCAGCACAAGGGCGATACCGAAACAAAGACGCATCAGCCATTTGTCCTGACGATCGAATACATTCATGCCAGTTCCCCTTTCACATAGCGGGCATTGAACAAAAACAATCTCAGCAACAAAATGAGCGACGGAACGAGCAGTGCGAAACCCGCAATAAATACGATGACCAATGCTCGCCCCATGGTCGGGTTCGTTACGCCGCCATACAGTGTCAAATAAGGGTACAGCAAGTAAGGAAGATGCGAAATGCCGTATCCGTAAAACGCAAAAGCGAACTGCAGCATGACCATTACAAAGGCGATGCCGTACGATCGCTGCTTCCAAATCAGCCATACCGCCATCGCAAAGCTGACCAGCGAGAGCCCGAACATCCACCATACGTCCAGCGCACGCTGAAAATGCTCCAGGTTATGATTGCGCAGCGCGATAAACACAAACAAGCTGGAGATGATCGTAGGAATGCCTCCCCATAGTGCGAACCGGCGCATCAATTCCAGCGCATTCTCATCTTTCGCTCTAGCGGCATAAAACGTCAGAAACGTCGAGCTGATGAATAACACACTGGACATCGCAAGCAGCACAACCGCCCAGGAATAAGCGCTGTAAAACAATTCTTCCATCAGCAAGACGACTTCATTTCCCCTGACGGCCAGAAAGCCTCCTTCCGAAATTGTGAATACCGTGGACAAGGAAGCCGGTATTAACAAGCCGGTCGCTCCGTAAGCAAGCAGGTAGAACGAATTTTTTTTCACGCCGTAATTCGCAAATGCGTAGAACGACCCCCGAATGGAAAGCAATATGAGAGCAATGCTGCCGGGAATCAGCAGTGCCGTTCCGTAATAGTAAGCCGTTTCCGGGAAGAAGCCGACGATACCGACGAAAAAAAATACAAGGAACACGTTGGTCACTTCCCACACCGGGGACAAATACCTGGAAATGACCGGCCCGATAATCGATTCCTTTCCGATCATCCGCCCGTAATAAGCGTAAAATCCCGCACCAAAATCGATGGATCCGACAATCAAATAGCCGTATAAAAAGCTCCAAAGAACGGTAATTCCGAGTTGTTCGATGGACATGCCGTAACCTCCTCACAAGATGATGCGGTGCAATTCCAGTTCCAGCTCCGCCGGCTTATTGTGAAACAGACGAGCCAATACGAACAGGCATACGATACCAAGCACGGCGTACAAGACGGCAAACATCCAGAATGTAACGTCAACGTGAGCGTTCGTGGTAGCCGCATCGGACACGCGCAAATATCCCCGGATAATCCATGGCTGTCTGCCGACCTCTGCGTAAAACCATCCGAGCTCGATGGCGAGAAAGGACAGCGGTCCTCCCGCCAAAATGCCTCCTAGTATCCAACGGTTGTATGCGTTCCAACGCTTGATCAGCAGCATCGCCAGAAAAAGGCACGGCACGGCTAACAAATAAAAACCGATCCCGACCATGGCATCAAACAAATAATGCACGTAAAGCGGAGGCCACTCGTCTTTTGGAAAATCATTCAGTCCAACGACCGTTCCGTCAGGATGATTGGTTGCGAGAATACTGAGCGCCCAAGGAATTTCAATGGCTCCGGAAATTTCGCCGGTTTCCGGATTCAATCGACCGCCGACAACGAGCGATGCTCTGTCGCCAGTCTCGAAATGCCACTCCGCAGCCGCGAGCTTCTCCGGCTGTTCTTTGGCCAAAAACTTCGCCGACGCATCGCCGCCAATGATCGTAGCGACCGCGAGAACGAGCCCTACGGTCATGTTCAAGCGAATCGACTTCCGGTAGTAATCGTCCTTTCGCCCTTTGAGCATGGCGAAAGCGGCGATCATGGCGAGCAGAAAAGCGGACGTCAAGTAAGCGGAAAATAATACGTGCGCCACTTTGGAAGGTGTAGCCGGGTTGAACATGGCCGCGAGCGGGTCAATGTGCGTCAGGTTCCCGCTCTCATAGGTGAACCCTTGCGGAGTATTCATAAATGCGTTGACGGTTGTAATAAAAAGCGCCGATCCCGTAGAACCGATAATAATCGGCAGCGTTAACAGCCAGTGCAGGTAAGGATTTGAAAATCGGTTCCATGTATACAGATAGATGCCGAGAAATATGGCCTCGAAGAAAAACGCAAACGTCTCCATAAACAAAGGCAAACCGACCACATTGCCTGCCAGCCTCATGAATTCGGGCCAAAGCAAACTGAGCTGCAGACCGATGCACGTCCCTGTAACTACGCCTACAGCTACCGTAATGACGAACCCCCGCGCCCATCTTCGCGCCATTAATGAATAGTGCACGTCCTTCTTTGCAATCCCCAACCATTCGGCGATGGAAATGAACACAGGCACGCCAACGCCGACCGTCGCAAACAAAATATGAAAAGCGAGCGTCATTTCCGTTAAGCCGCGGCTCCAATCTACCGTCCCCATTGCTTATCCTCCTAAGGCTATGACGTGTAAGCAGACTGTGACCCATGACTCGGTACAATATGGTTACTATACCCAAGGAAATCATTGTTATGCAGCGAACGCGACTTGTTCAAGACATTAGGTTGAAACCGGTGGAAATCGTATTGCCGCTGCGTTTCGGCTCGGGAATAAGTCAATTTTCCCACGCATGAATTTTGTAGTCGACTGTTTGGCGAAAGGTTCGGGGTATAAAAAAAGTACAATCCCACGGATTGTACTTCAGCGCGTTATGGTAGGCGAATTCCAGATATTTATGGAATTTCATTCTTCGTCGGACTCGTACAGCCGCGTCTTTTCCTTACGTTTTTGCAGCTTCTTATCTACTAACAACAGCTGCCGAGCAATCGTATAACCGATCAAGTATGCCGCTGCCGAAGTATTGCCGTCCACCGTGAACGGAATGATGGAAGCATCCGCAACGACGAGTCTCTTTACCCCATGAACGTTTCCCCGGCGATCAACAACCCCGCCTTTGCTTAAAGGAGCCATGCGCAGCGAGCTTTGCTGATGATGATTATGTTCGAAATTATCCTTAATAAATTGTTCAAGCCTTGCGTCGTTGTCGATTACGTCGGGAGACGGCGAAATAAGCCGATAGGTTGGATCGATGGATGCTAATTGCGCTGCAATATTTTTAACGTAAATTTTAAAAATATTTTTGACTTGTTCCATATCCTCCGAATTTTTGAGAAATCCTTCGTCAGCCAACACAATTTTTAAAGGATCGTTGTTCTGAATTTTTATGGAACCGCGGCTCGCGGGACGTAAGTAAATGATGCCTAGCATTAAAGTATGATCGGAACCAACTCCGAATAGTTGAACTGCCCGGCGCATAGGATTCGTTCCGGTGGGATTAGGCAAAAAAGCACCTCCTGCATAAAGCGCATTGGGATCATCAGTGGGATGAGCGCGATCGTCGGGATTCGCGGAAAAAACAGCAAAGTTAAGCGTATGATTTCTTAAACTTTTCCCTACGTTCGGATTATGAAATTTGACCGGAATCCCCGCGTCTTTTAGCATTTTGGACGGTCCGATTCCAGACAGCATCAACAGTTGAGCGCTGTTAATGCCTGCTGAAATGATGACTTTCTTTCGTACGTAAGCCCGGGTCTGTTTGCCTTCAATAAGAAATTCCACGCCGACGGCACGCATGTCGGAAAAAAGCACGCGTAAAACCGTACATTTAGTGAAAACTTTTAATTTCCGGCCGTTAACGCCGCGGCCTGCAGGAGTCATGATGTTCGCAGAAAGAAAAGCCGTTGATGCACTCTCCCTCCGACCGTTCGGGTTCTGATACAATTGCCATCTGGTAAAGGGGCCAAGAGGCGTTTTAGGATCGTTATAATCCAGAATCTTCGGAAACCCGGTCGCTTTCTCGATTGCTGTCGTCAGTTTAACGGCCATCGATGTCGGTCGATCCGGAGTTTGCCTTATATCTATTGGCCCTCTGAATCCGCGCACCCTGGCATTATTGGTTTTTCCGTTGTACTTCTCTAATGTTTTGAATCGGCTCGTAGCCCTTTCAGGTGACCAAATCGGACCTAATAGCGCTTCCCATTGTTTAAGAACAGCTGAAGTAGGTCGTACATATTGTTCACCGTTAATCGAAGACCCTCCGCCCAGCAGTCGTCCGGTCGTCCATTCGAATGAACGGTCATCAACGTTCTCTTGCGGAATTCCTTCTCCTTGCCAAAAGTATTTCGCGAAAAATTGTTCCTCCAGCTCCATCGCAAATTCAGAGTTACGGATCGGCTCATCCTTATCGTTGTTGTCACCGGATTCGAGAACTAGAACCGACGTTTTTTTATCATCGGTTAACGTTTTCGCGATCACGGATCCGGCAGGACCCGTTCCTACGACGATATAATCGAAAATTAATTTTTTTGTCATCCAAAAATCTCCTTAATCAAAATGGGCTAATATACTGTATTGTCGATTGTTGTCCC
Organism: Paenibacillus allorhizosphaerae; assembly: GCF_042659105.1. Taxonomy (NCBI): domain Bacteria; kingdom Bacillati; phylum Bacillota; class Bacilli; order Caryophanales; family Paenibacillaceae; genus Paenibacillus; species Paenibacillus allorhizosphaerae. The sequence goes on from NZ_JBHSRV010000001.1 coordinate 343,896, forward strand.
GTGTGATTCGGCTGCACGAAAAAGATCCGCTATCCCATAGCGGACCTTTGATAAGTATTGGATATTTGTGACGCCCGTCCGGCCATCGTTTCCGACAGCTTCAACAACCTTAGAATTTACTCGGAACGGTCTGTACGGAATGGACTTGCAGGCAGTCCTTCCTTATTGTATAAATTCACTTCCGGAAAGCCTTCATAAGCATAGCGCACAGCGACGGGAGCAGGAACCTTATCGCTGGATACGACTATCCGATCCCCTTGTATGACCGCTTCGGCGTCGACGAAGCGGTAATCGGGGCCGCTCATTTTAAATCCTTTCAACCGCTCGCCTTTCGCCATCAGGCCGCCACCAATGTGCGTAAATTCAATTTCCGCCTTTCCGTTCTTCACGGTCATTGCTTTATAAATCGGCCCCATGTACTCGATCTTTTCGCCGTAAGCTAGCGCCCGGGCAATCAACGACAACCGGTAGCCGGTTTCTTTCTTGTTGCGCGGATGAATGTTATCGGATTGGCCGTTATCGATCGTTACTGCCATGCCGGTATTCTCCGTCTTGGATAACGTGAGCAGTTGCTCATCCCGGAGCGCTGGAAATCTCGTGTTGTTGTAGCTGGATAACTGCACATAGATGAACGGAAAATCGCCTTGATTCCATTGCTTTCTCCAATCGTTCACAAGGGCGGCAAACAGCCCGCTGTAATTTTTGTCTCCGGTCGATGCGTTCTGCTCCCCCTGCCACCAGGCTACCCCTGCTATGCCATAAGGCTGCAAAGGGGCTATTCTAGCATTGTACAGCAAGGAAGGCAGCTGCCTCTTCGGTTCGGCCTTAAAGCTGAACTCTTTTACGATGTCTGGCCGCATCCACATATAAATGTCGGTTCCTCCCACCGCGGTTGAGATAAGGCCGATCGGTACGCCCAATTTCTTCTGCAGCTCAAGCCCGAAATAGTAACCGGTCGCGGAAAAATCGGCGACGCTTTCCGGGGTAGCGGCTTTCCAGCTTCCGCCGGGAACATCCCATTGCGGCTGCTCCGTCATAGTAAGCCTTGAGGAGAACAGCCTGATCTTATCATGATTGGCCTGACGTATATCCTCAGGATCGGCAATGCTTTTCATTACAAACTGCATATTGGATTGGCCGCTTAAAACCCAGACCTCTCCGACGAGAACATCCTTATACACAATCTGTTTTTGATTATTGTGCACAACCAGTTCATATGGCCCGCCGGCTTGTAATGGCGCAAGTTCAACCTTCCATTTGCCGTCTTTTACGGTCGTTTCCGCCTTCTGGCCCGCGAACTGGACCGTCACGTGTTCACCGTCCGTTCCTTTACCCCAGATCGGAATCGTTTTATTGCGCTGCAGCACCATCCGATCGGAGAAAACGGCCGGCAGAGCCAAGGCATCCTTTCCCGCGGCGGGCACATTGCCGCTCGGGGCTGCTGCTGCGAAAGCTGCTGAAGCTGCAGGACGTTTATCTTTCAAGCTATCCCATTCGCTGAAGGGATACACTTTCATCCCGCCGAACGTGACTGCGGGCTGTACGTCGGCTGAACCCGACGTTCCGACCTGCGGCCCGACATCCGCGTTTTTCATGATGCGGTAATTGGAATTGTCCAAATAGCTGATCAGCGGTTTCTTGCCCGATTCGGGATCGTCCGGGTCGAATACATACAAATTAAGCGTTACGATGTTCTCGCTTACGTTATTGATGACGATGCGCGCCGTATACGTTTTTCCCCACTTCATAATATAAGGCGCTTCCCGCTTGGGATCGGAAGCATTGTTGAATTCGGCCGGCGCAGCCGTATTCATAAGCTTCCACAGCAATCTCCCGTTTTCCATACTGTATTGAAACGCATAATATTGTTTCTTCGCGAAATCTTTTGTACGCGGAATGAGCACAACTGCCGGTCTCGACGCAGCGCCCAGTTTGTCGACCTGGAACGATGTCTCAAATATGTAGTTGTCTTCCCGGATGAAAGCATCCGTTTTCAAGGCGGCGTTTGCAGGACCCGTTTGGTTGCGAACCACGAAACCTTGCGTACCCGACAAGGCAATGTCGGTACCGGATGAACGCTGCAGGAGCCATACCGGTTGACCGTCCGCTTTGGCAATCGTATTCTCGATGATGCTCTGATTCGAAAAGTCGATCGCCGTTCCAAGCGGTTTTTCAACCGGAAGAGGCGATTCGATCTCCTTCCGTGTATCCAAACATGCACTGAGCGTTCCGACAAGTAACACTAACCATATCGATACAAACCACCGCTTCATCGATTAAGTCCTCCTATGGCCGCGCTTCTCCCCTGCAAGGTATGAGCAAGCGGCTCTGTTCATCGGCAAATCCACATCATTTGCATATGCGCTTCATTTTGTATCAATTCGCTTACCTCAGCATCAGCTCAATAATGTTAACGCTTCAATGTATAAATCCATATCCTATAATCCTTGGATGAGTCTGTCTTTCCAAAGGGAGAACCACCCTGCCTATGATCATCGATATCTCGCCCGTACATGCTCGGATGATGAGATGTTCCTAAAAGCATTTTAGTACATTTTGTAACATGTGAATAGAAGAAATTTCCAACGATTGGATTTGTGGTGCAATTCGCTTGATAAGGTATGATCACGGCAGGTATGTGGCGTCAAGGTCGGATTCGTTTGGCCTAAAACAACAAATAAGGATCAGCTATACGGCTGATCCTGCAACGTTCTTTTGGTGTTCCAGAATGATCGTATCATAAATGCACCTGTCTCGGCGTAGAGATTTTACCTCCCAGTCGCTTAACAAGCCGACATCCAATGGATAGTTGAATAAAGATCTTAATCCGTTCCCGTACCGGACAACGATTTTACAATCGGAAGAAACATATGCTGTTAACTCCTCCACAATTTCCAGTTTCTGCGGAACCAGCGAAGCAATAAATACGTGTGTGGCCGCCGCTAGAAATTCAGGATTCCGCAAGTGACTGTCCGAATAATGAAAGGAGTCCTGCAAACCGAGAAATTGCGCCAATTTGTTCCCGTGACGAATCGCTTCACCATCAATATCCGTGCACAGCACTTCGGCCGACGTTTCTCTTGCCATGGTCAATGCGGAGACAGGGAACGCGCCGGCACCGATAAATAGGACTTTGGCGTTAGGGCCCATGCAAACGTATTCCTTCTCTTCCTTTACGGCAGCGGAAAGAAGCGAAAAATACAGGTTTGCATCCCGTTGCTCCGTGTATGTACGAAGAGCTTTCATTTTCTCGACCAGGCATAACGAATGTGCCGAGATTTCCCTTATTTTTTCCGAACATTGCTTTATATCTTCACGGCTTCCCCACTGTTTCCAGCGCTCTTCATTCTCCTTACAAAGGATAAATTCACAAAGGCGATCCAGCTCGTCAGTGAGAAGTTCCACTCCGTCCGGACGGCAATGAACGGCTGCCAACAGCAGGGTCAGATCCGCCTCAAACGAGGTCAAGCGACTTAGAAATTTTTCATGGCCTTCGATGTCTCTTCCCTCCCTCTCCTCCACATTCACGCTTAACTTGAACAGTTGAAGTATATGAGGAAAGGTAAGCCATCCATGTCTGAGTACGTACACTCTATTTAAAAAAAGAAGCTCATCGGAACAAACAGATCGGAGCTTCAGCTATTGAAATAACCATTGCTTCACTTGTGCTTCAAAATCAGAATCTTTCCACAAAGTAACGGCGTTCATTTCACCGAGCTGCTGCATTTGGACTTGCATAAACCAATCGCCTAAAAAATAGGCTAATCTGCTGTAGCCAAACGTTTTGCCGCCATTAATTGAAAACCACTCGCGATATAAAGAATTAGACGGAACGGTACAATAATTTTTGGCAAACGCCTTTTTTATTTCTGCTCTGTTGGATTCGGCAAATGCTAGCCAATCCTGGCCTTGTTCATCGTATGAGAAATATATGGAAGGATGTAAACCGCCTGCTGTTTTTCGGGAGAAGTGTATAGCTGCACCTTCTTGAAAAAGCCAAACGAGCGGGCTTTCCCAATGAATTTGCGTCCAGTCGATCCCGGCGTTATTTGAAATTAGGTTATGTGCTGCATGGCCGAATTCATGGGCGACAATGACCTTAACATGATCCAGCCCGGGAGATAACTTTTCCAAAGCAAATGTAATGTTCGTCGTATGCCTATGATATGTGTAAGCATTGGAACCAAAACCGCCCCCAACAAATTACGAACTTTACTGCATATGTCGCTAGGAGATCAACTGGTCATCTTTCAATCATGAGAGATTTTCGTCATAGTCTCCCCGTTGATGTAAAGTGCTTCGTGATCGGTAATTCTTAGAATCTCGCATTGATGCGTCGATTCAAATTGTTGAATTCTCGCTTCGATCGTTTCATCATGCGGAAATTTATCGTGTCTGCCGTAATGGGGAAACGTAATGGGTTCATGCAATCGAAGCGCGGTTAGATCATGCATACCGACGTGATTAAGATGGGGAGTAAAGTAATCGACAATTCGAATGTCCGGTCCTAAAACCACCGTACCTGCACTGATCCCTACGAGTACTACGCCGTTTTTACTTAAACTCTCTATGATCTGATCCGCTCCGCTCCGTCTTAAATGATGCAAGAGGTGGAATGGGTTCCCCCCGCTCAAACAAATGACGTCGTATTTGTTTAATTTATCAGCATCTTCAAATTCAATGTCTATAAATTCCACTTTACGGAATCCCATCGAGTCCAACGCTTGCTTTGCCTTTAGGGAGGGCCGAGCATGTGATTTAAGCTGGACGGCCGCGGTCGTCATGATAACAGCCGTCAATTCATTGGGGCTTCGGTCTACCAGATCGAGAAACGCTTCCGTTATGTTGGATGTCGCAAATCCGGCAGAAGTCAATAAAATTTTCCTCATCGTTCTCCCCCCTCGTTACTTGTTCCTACTCGAGATGCATATCGAATAAGCCCTCTAGTCATCATAAGGGATCATTTGGCATTTGGGTAATGATAATATGCTATAAGCACATATACATAAAAATTATAAAACGGGATTCACAGATGATAGTGCAGTCTGTGATCCCGTATTTCGTTGTTTACCTTTAGATTATATTTCAAAACCACTGTGTTTGCTTTATCATCGACTATTTCTTTGTCTCGTAAACAGCAGTATGACGAACGAAATGATAATGATGGAGCACGACCAGGCCCATGCCATCGTCGTATTGCCCGAATCAACCGCGACGTAAATTGCGGTCGGTATGGTTTGCGTTTTACCCGGGATATTTCCAGCGATCATAAGCGTTGCTCCAAATTCGCCAAGGCCGCGGGCAAAACCGAGAATATACGCCGAAACGAATGAAGGGGCGGTTAACGGAAGCGTGATATAACGGAACACCTGCCATTCGTTTGCCCCGGCCGAACGCGCAGCCCCCTCCAAATCGCGATCCACTGCCAGGAACCCGACCTTCATCGTTTGATACACGAGCGGAAATGATACGACGATTGAAGCGATTACGGCGGCCCACCACGAAAAGATGACGGGTGCAGCAAAAAGCCATTCAATGAATTGACCCAACCAACTTTTTCGACCCAAAATGACTAAGAGCACAAAACCTACCACCGTCGGCGGTAGAACCAGCGGCAGCATAAACGCGGTTTCAACAAGCGTCTTGCCCGCAAACGACCTTCTCGACATCCGCCACGCCGTTCCCACACCGAGTACAACAACGACAAGACTCGATACAAACGCGACTTGCAGCGATAGCCAGATCGGAGTCACAAATTCATGCCAATTCATGACAGCCACGATCAGTTAAGAATCGAGAAACCGAATTTTACGAAAACGTCAATCGCTTGCTTGGACTGCAGGAACGTGTAAAAATCTTCGGCTTCTTTACGATGTTTCGTTGCTTTCACGATTCCGACCGGATATTCAACAACGGTGTACGTTTTGGGATCGACAGTAAAAGCGACTTTGAGTTTAGGGGATGTTAATGCATCCGTCTTATAGACGAATCCAACTTCAGCATTTCCCGTTTCCACATATTGAAGCACTTGCCTAACGTCTTTTGCCTGAACCATCTTGGATTGCAAGCTGTCCCACACTTTCTCGTTCGTGAGCGCTTCTTTCGCATAACTTCCTGCAGGCACGCTTTCGGGTATACCGATCGCAACCTTTTTCACTTCCGATTTGGACAAGTCCGCGACCTTACCGATCGAAGCTTTTCCATCAGCGGAAACGACAGCCACCAGCTCGTTCGTCAGTAATTTTTTTTGTTGATTGGCATCAATCAATTGGTTATCCACGAGAGCTTTCATGTTCTTCGCTGCGGCGGAAAGAAATAAGTCGGCAGGCGCCCCCTGCTCGATTTGCTGCTGTAGTGCACCGGATGCGCCGAAGTTAAAATTCAACTTAACCGCAGGGTTTTTCGATTCGTAAGCCTTCTGAATATCTTTAAGCGCGTCGGTCATGCTTGCTGCAGCGGACACCGTCAACTGTACGGCTTCAGCTGGTTTTGGACTTGATGCGCCCGCGCCGGAGGTTTGTGCATTCGCATTGCCATCCGCAATCGGTTTTTGCGTGGAACCACAGCCTGCCATCAGGAGCAATACAGACAAAAATAACAAAATCACATTACATTTAATGTATTTAAACATAAATTCCCCTCCTTTGTATGATTTAGTTATAATTAAACATAATTATTATACATACCCTGCTATATATTGTAAACTCGATTCGTGAATACCACTTGGAATAACCATTTGTGATATAATGAAGCATAAATTATATGTGACGCATGCAACCACTAGGAGGATTCCGATATGTCCAGTGACATGTCCTATACAACGGAAGAAATCGCCAAACTGTTGAAAATATCCAAACTGACCGTTTATGATCTGATCAAAAAAGGCGAGCTGGTCTCCTATCGGGTCGGCAAGCAAATGCGAGTCGACGCCGCTGATCTGGAAGCTTATAAGCAGCGGACCCGAGCGGCATCGACTACGGATCGCCCTGCCGTGATCAATGAGCCCCTACGTTCCCTCTCATCCGCTCCCATGAACGGAAACCGCCCGATCGTTATTACCGGACATGACATCGGCCTGGATATTTTGGCCAAACATATGGAGAAAAATATACCTGGCATCCGGCCTCTCCGTTCCTTTGTCGGCAGCTTGGACAGTTTGATATCGATGTACCGGGGGGAGTCCGACATCGTCAGTACCCATCTTTTGGACGGAGATACCGGCGAATACAATCTCCCCTATATTCGGACGCTGCTTGTCGGTTCTTCTTATTTGGTCGTCAATCTGCTTTTCAGAAATGCAGGGTTATATGTCAAGCAAGGAAATCCGTTCGGGCTCAAACAATGGTCCGACTTAAGTCAGCCGGGCTTGCGATTCGTGAATCGCGAGAAAGGTTCGGGCGCCCGGGTGCTGTTAGATGAGCAGCTCCGTCTTCACGGGATCAAACCCGAACGGTTGGTCGGATATGACAATGAACAAATCAATCACCTCGCAGTGGCATCTAAAGTGGCCTCAGATGAAGCCGATGTCGGTGTAGGCATTGAAAAAACCGCCTCCCTTGTCAAACAGATCGAGTTTATCCCTTTGATTCGGGAACGTTATGATCTGGTCATGCTTAAAAACGCGAATAACCATTACTGGATTCAATCGCTATTGCAAATTTTACAGTCCGATGTATTCAAGCAGGAGTTTCAATCGATTTCAGGTTACGACTTGTCCCGTACGGGAGAGATTTTGTTTGAATCGTGAGAAAAACAAAAATGGACATTCGATGAAAACGAATGTCCACATAAGCTGCTAATACGATAACTAAAATCCGAATTGGTCACTTACGTATTTCCGGCTCATGATCGCGCTTACGGCAGGCGCCCGGTCGGTGCTGTCCTGCTCCACCGTCCACCAAGGCAGTTTCAGTGCCAGTACCCGTTGTAAAATCGGGCTCAGCGGGACTTCCCCTTCGCCCAGCTCTTTCCACTGTTCTCCCGCCGTGTCTTTGAGATGTACATACTTGATATGTGCCGCATACCGTTCGATGAACTCCTCCACATTGGTTCCAGCCCGATAAACCCATGCCAGATCGGCGGCCAAATCGACGTTGTAGGTGCGCGTCAGTTCGTCAAAAAAACGATAACCGTTCTCGAATTCCCCAGCATGATTGTGATAGCATAACCGAACCTGTGCTTGGGAGCAATACTCCGATAATTCCGAAGCCAATTCGAACCATTTGCGATATTCGGGCATACGTCCCATGCTGACCAATAAATACTTGCTGCCCGCACGGTTCATACGCTCCAGCAAATCGCCCAAGACCTGCCTGCGGTCTTCGGTATCGAATGATTTGAGATTCGCATGCAACGCAATAATCGAAATCGAATTCGCCGATGCGCAATGGAGCAATCGTTCTTCCTGCTCGATCAACATCTTGGATCTGCATTCGATTCCATCGTATCCGGCGCGGTGCACTTCGTCAAAAACCGATTCCGGTTCTCTCTCGACCCGGTCCAATCCCCATAATCTTGCCTGAATCGCTATTTTCGGAATCGCCATCGTTCCTACCTCCAAACTTATTTTGCCTCGACCGGTTATTTTGCTTTTTCTTCGGCTACCCTTTGATTCACCTTTTCTTCCGCTTCGCGAAGCGCCGTATTAATATCCTGTTTGTCGGTCGCGATATTCGCGAATGCCGCTCTTACAATAGGCCCGGCCAAATAATCGTACTGCTCGACGACTTTCGTCGCGGCATTGCCGCTAAAATCCGCTTTCAAATTTTTACCGGCTGAGCTCGGCACATCGGCGCCGTATTGTTTTATGATTTCCGGTACATTGGAACCGGGGACCAGTGAGGCCGTACGGGCGATTGCGATTTGCACCGGGTCGGAAAAGTAAAGCGAAATGACCTGAAAGGCGGCATCCTTATTTTTGCTGGACGAAGCGATCGTCAGCATGGCGCCCAGTTTATCCATGATCAAATGATTATCGAACGTCGGCGAAACGACATAATCCCAATTCAAATCCGGGATCGGATTTCGCAACAGGAAAGAGGAGTTCGTAATAATCATGGCGGTGTTGCGGTCTTTCGTGAACAAATCACGGTCTCCCGTCGTCGCGTAATTTCCGGGAATGCTGTAGAGCGACTTCCAGGCTTGAGCGATCTTCTCCCAACCCGGCGTCTTCAATTGGGCCTTGCCGTCTTTTCCGAAGAATGGCAGCTCCAGCATCGATTTCATCACACCGAAATCTCCCAAGACCAACCCGTGATAATTGACACCCCCTTCGGAAAGGGTCAGCTTCCGCGCTAAAGCAATGATCTCCTCCCATGACATGGCTTCCTTGGGATACGGGACACCGAACTTGTCGAAAATATCCTTATTATACAACAGCACACGCACGCTGCGGTCCGATGGCAGAGCATAGATTTCGCCGTTACGGCCAAAAGCTTGCACGCTTTTTAACAGATCGGTATCGAGCTTTTTAATATCAAAATTGTATTTTTTGATCAGTCCGTTCAAGCCGTACTGAAGATTCAAGTCCATTGCCGGCCGTAAGCTGCCGTTTTGAAAAACGATATCGGGCGTATCGCCCGTCGCCACCTTATCGGCTAAAGATGGAGGTGACTGCATGTACTCGAGCGTAATATGCGGGTACTTCTCCTTGATGATCGGATCGATAAACGTATGAGACACTTCGACATAAGCGCCGCTTAAATCCGCTTTAACCGTGACCGGCTCCTGCTTCTCTGCCGATTTGACGATATCGCCGCTACCCGTCTCCACTGTTTTTTGCGAACAGCCGGACAAAGTCAAAACAATCGCGACGATTGCCGTCAAATGCAACTTTGCCTTTTTCATTCAATCAACCCCCCCCCATCATTACATCATGATGAAATTTATTACATTGCCGTTTGAATCATCCACGCTCTAGTCGTTTGCCGGATGATGTCATCGTTCGCCCATTTATTTTGTTACCGCCATATCATCCGCGACGAGTTTGTTGATTCTATCCTCCGCGCTGCGCAATGCGGTGTTAATGTCTTTCTTCCCGTCAGCGACTTGCTTGTATTCATCGAAGACGATGTCACGCGATTGCGGGTAATATTTGGAGAAGATTTGGCCGGCTGCAGGCTTGCTCTTAAATATCGGCTGCAAGTCGACTCCAGGCAAAAATTTGGTGGCGAACTGCTTCTGGAGTTCCGGATCCTTGAGCGGAGACAACCGGGCATAGGTTTTGGCTGCAGCCATTTGCACCTCGTCGGAAGTTAGCACCTCGATGACCTTCATCGCCGCATCTTGATTCCTGCTCGTCTTCGTCAGAAAAATATAGTGCGCATCGACCATACCGTACGTATTGGGCGCTTCCTTGAACTGAGGATATTGGGCGATACCGAGAGAAATCGTTCCTTCTTCCACAGCTTTTTTGATATTCGGCAACGAGTCTCCCACATTGGGGAACATCGCCACTTGCCCTTTCATGAAATCTTTGTTCACCCGATTTCCGGGGATCGAATCGATGCGCAACGCATATTGCAGCGCATTTTTCCACACGTCGTTATTCACGGTCGCTTTGCCCGTTTTGGCGTTGACGATGTCGGGAGAGAATGGGAATGCCAATCGCTGAACGCCGCCATAGTTGAGTCCCTGAATCTGCACGTCGCCTTCCATGCGAGTCATTCTGGCTCCCAGATCAATGACCTCCTCCCAAGTCATGCCGTCCTTCGGATAGGGCACGCCGAACTTGTCAAACAGATCCTTGTTGTAATATAAGGCGTTCAACTGGGCGTAATACGGGATAGCGTACAGTTCCCCCTTCTCGGAAAACCTTTTGATAGCGTCGATATACACATTCTGAAAGCGGCCCAGGTCCAAATTATGCTTTTTCACCAGGTCGGTCATATCCGTCAGCAGATCATACTGCTGATAGCTCGGCACGCCTCCATTCCAATCGGTGATCAGATCGGGAGTTTCCCCGGCAACAATGAGTTCGCTTAACTTGCCTTGCAGCTTTTGCACCGTGATCTGGGGATATTTCTTGGTCATCGGTTCAGCGATCATGAAATTAAAAAGCTGATCGTTCATATTGCCGGCCATGATTTTGACCGTGGTCGGTTTAGAGACATCGACCGCTTGTTCCTTGCCTTCAATTACATTCGATTTCCCCATGCTGGGGTTGGAGGAATGTAAGCAGCCTGTAGCGAATACGGCGATCAGTGACACCGAAGCGATATGTTCCGCGATCCGTTTTCTCACCCAAAATGACCCCCCATACAATTGCAGTCGTTTGAACAATCACAACACTGCTTGGGATTAATGTCAGCTCGTATCGAATCAATCCTTTTGATTCAAACTACTTCAGGTATTGAGGCATGTTTGTCAGATTCATAGTGACAACAGTACTCGCTTAGCAAGCGATTGGCGGTAGCGTCTGTGCGGGTAATATCTACGTTTAACCGATGGTTCATATGATTTGGGACTGCGTTGGAATGGCGGTCTGTACCAGTTTAATACGTGGGGACTATTGCATCGATGGAGTTCTCGAGGTGGAGATGCGGTATGCTGCGTGCGACTCGTTTCCCGGAATGGCGCGGCCGTCATCTCTCCTTGCGGATCGAAAGGGTCGCGCCTGTTTTACCGGGCTAACCGAGCTGCTTCGGTTCAAACAAGCTGCTTGTAAAAGGATGCGAAATCGATGACTTCGCCGGTTTCAATCGATTTGAAAATAGCCAGCGTCGTCGCAAGCACTTCACGGCCTGCCTGAAAACTGACCGGCGCAGGCTTCCCGTTATTCAAAGCATCGACAAACAAGTCAAATTGCGCCTTATGCAGTGAAGCATACGATTCTAAAGGCACCTCTGTAACTTGATCTTCCTCATACAGCATTATTTTTTTCGGGTTATTGTTAAGACCGCCTTCAATGCCCCCATTCGGGCCGTAAATACGATCTTGGTACGATTTCATTTTAAAATTGGGCGCCATGCCCCAGGTTACGGTAAATATGCCGGTATCTCCGGATTCGTATTCAATGGTGACCGCAGCTGTATCGATCGCGAGCTTCTCAATATGCGATAGCTCCTTGCGATCCTTGGCCATCACGTTGCCGTGCGCATAAACCGTCTTCGGCAGCGATTGGAAGATCGTTTGCCACATGACATAATAGTGGCAGCCGAGATCCATCAGCGGACCGGCATTTCCGTTCGCGTCATGCATAATCCGTTTCGGCCTGATTTGTGCCACAGAGTCGCATTGACAGACGACCGGCCTGCCCAATTTGCCCTCTTCAATCCAATCCTTCACCACGCCGATCGATCTTGACAAGTTACGCTGAAAGCCGAGTCCGAATTGCACACTCGCTTTATTCACGGCTTCTTCCATGGCTGCCGCTTCACGAAAATTACGGGCGAGCGGTTTTTCGCAGAACACGTGCTTCCCTTGCTCTGCGGCATAGATCGTGACAGGTGCATGCAAGCTTAACGGCAAACAAATGGAGACGATTTCCACTTCTGGCTGCGCGACCGCTTCTTTGTAATCTGCATAGGTTCGTTCGATACCGAATTCTGCCGCCAGCGGTTTGACGCGCTCCGCATCGATATCGGTTACGGAGACGACTTCATGTCCCGCCAATGTCCATCCTCTTACATGCTGCCTGCCCATATCTCCGGCGCCGATAACGGCAACTTTCCACATTTTACTCATTGTGCTTCCTCCTATTCGTTTATGTAAACGCTTGCAATTCACTTTTTATAAGCTGCTGCGAAAGCGGTATTTTCCACCGGCTTCTGGCAAAGTGCCCGTGTGAAGACCGCTTCCCTGCAGCATATTATAACTTCCTATTAAAAAAACTCGGGATAATGGCGTTTCACTTCTTCCAGCGACTGAACATCGCTCACCGAAGGCTTATATTCCAGGCCGACAAAGCCCTCGTACCCCGTCCCCGCTACCGCCTCCAGAATGGCGTAGAAGTTCAATTCGCCTCCGATCGGCTCGACTCGGCCCGGCACTTTGGCAATATGATAATAACCGATGAATTCGTTATGATTGCGAATCGTGCTGATGACGTTGCCTTCCATGATCTGCATATGATACGCATCATAAAGAATTTTCACGTTCGGGCTGCCGACTTCTTCCACAATTTTAAAAGCTTCGGTCGTGTTGTCGCAGTAGACGCCTTTATGATCCACCTTGCTGTTCAAAGGCTCGATGACGGCCGTCACGCCCGCTTGCTCCAGAATCGGCGCTACCGACTTCAAGGAAGCCACCGCTTCCTGCCTGTGCTGCTCGATGCTCCAGCCGTTAATCAGGTTGCCGACAACCATGATCAAGTTAGGGCACTCCAGACTTCCGGCGTAACTTACGGCGGTTTGGACATCTGCGGCCAGACGCTCCCGGTCCTCAGGCCATACGAGCACGGGACGTCCGCCCCCGACGGTGCCGCCGGTCGTGCCGCCCAATACGCTGACGGCAAGAGGGGCTTGCGCTTTCAGGCCGGTCGCCTCGGCCAAATCATGCAGCCTCCACACAAACTCGCAGCCTTGAAAGCCAAGCCGGTTCGCCGTTAACCAACGATCCTTAAAGGTGACGCCTTTACTAAAATTCATTTCCAGGTGTGCAGCAAATTTGAACATTTGTATCACCCCTTCGTGTATATTATGAAATTCAATATCATATCATCACTATCTTTATAAATGTACTGCCTCATAAAGGCAGTCCGTCTTATGAAAGATTAACGTTTCAAATGTACCCTATATAAGTACAAGTCCGAACGGTAATCGGTACGCGTGAATTCGATGGCGTGACCTAGCGTCGAGTACGTGGTCCGGATCATTCGAAGCATCGGATCTCGTTCATGAATGCCCAGAAGCGAAGCTTCTTGTTTCGTCGCCGTTTTGGCGGTGATGATTTCATCCGCATCTCTCAGATAAATGCCGTTTTTCTCCAGAATCGAGTAGAAGGCGCTCGTCTCGAGATTGCTATCCTTAAAAAAAGCCCCGATTTCCTTCGGCCAATAGCTGTTTTCGATGGCAATCGGCTCATCGTTAGCCAGACGAATTCTTTTAATATACAGGACATGTTCCTCGTTCCCGCCGGTAAGGTTTTCCAAAACCGCCTTTGGAGGAATCATTTCTTTAACCTCAAGCAATTTTGCTCCCGGCGTGAGCCCCTTGGAAATCATTTCTTCGGCAAATCCGGTCAGCCTCCCAAGGCGCTCTTCCATTTTGGGCGCGCATACAATCGTGCCTTTGCCTTGTTTTTTTTGCAATTTGCCTTCGTGCACCAAGGCGGTGATCCCTTCACGTACCGTTGTCCGGCTCACTTCGTATTTCGATATAAGTTCATTCTCCGTCGGAATGAGCTGCCCCGGCTGCCATTCGCCGCTCTTGATTTTATCGTCGAATATTTGTTTGAGCTGATAGTAAAGCGGTACCGGCAAGTTCGGGTCCGGTTTCGGTTCGTTGCGTGTCATAAAGAGCCTCCGACAAGAAAATGGTTAAAGTGCTTACGCAAATATAATATCATCATTATATTTACATGGTCAACGACCAACCATTTAGGCGTACATTTCCAAGTGTCTTTTGGCCAGCAGCAAGCCTTTTTCGACTTTGTCGTCCGAACCGGTCCAGATTGGATCTTCGTGCTCGATGCTGAGCATCCCGTTATAGCCGATATCGTGCAGCGCAGTCACGAATCGATTCCAGTCCACAGCGCCTTGCCCCGGTATACGGTGTCTCCACCATTTGCAGGTCATCATCCCTTCTACCCGCTGAATGTGCGGTAGCAGCTCCGTGTCCTTCGCCTGAGCAAGCACAATCTTGTCCTTAAAGTCATGCACGGCCTGCACGTAATCGATTCCTTGCCAGACCAGATGGGAGGGGTCGATATTCAGTCCAAGCGCGGAAGAAGGCACCCGGTCGAATATTTCGTGCCACAATGCCGGGGAGACGGCAATATTGTGCACCGGCGGCCAAAACTCGTACATCGGGCAATTTTCGAACGCAAGCTTTACGTTTTGGCGTTCGGCGAACTCGGCAAGCTCCGTAAAAACGGGCGCGATGAGCGGCAAATTGTCCTCCACCGGCAATAGCGGATCTCTTCCCGTAAATGTGGATACGACCGGAACGCCGATGTTCGCCGCCGCTTTCAGCAAAGTTTTGATCGTTTCGACCGCACGCTTCCGTTCGTTCGAATCGGATGACAAAAAAGGAAGCGCCCCGAACATAATGCCCGACAGTGAGACATCGTATTTCTCCTGCAGTTTGATGATCTCGCCGCAGCCCTGCCCGTTCGCTAGCGCCGTCCAATTGATATGCTCGTATCGGGGACCGCCGTGCAGTTCAATGCCATGGAAACCGTTCTTCGCGGCCCATTCAAACGTTCGCGGAAGATCCCAGTGCAAGTAACAAGAATGATAAAAGCCGATCTTCATGTATGCGATTCTCCGTTTCCTATGTAGTGGTTGTATTATAAATACACGATTTTGCCGGTTTCGATCGATTCCAGTACGGCATGCGACAGCTTCAGCATTTCGCGTCCCTGCTTGAAGCTGACCGGTGCCGGCTGGCCGGATACGATGGCATCTACGAAAGCTTGGAATTCCTCTTTGAACAAATCGGGCTGCTTGACCTCGACGGTTTCCGTATGTTCCCCTTCGAACAGCTCGATTTTTACCGCAGGTATGCCGAAGTTATTGAAGCTTCCTTCCGCCCCGCCTTTCGGTCCGAATATACGATCGGGCCTTCCTCTCATTTTGAACTTTTTGGCGAGCCCCCATGAAACGGTGATCGTACCGATATCGCCTGACTCGTATTCCACTGTAATGACGGCGGTATCGATCGCGAGCTGCTCGAAATGAGCGATCTCCGCTCTTCCTTGGGCCATTATGCCGCCGCTTGCATACACTTTCTTCGGCTTCGAATGGAAGAACGTTTGCCACATCATGAATGTATGGCAGCAAGCATCGACTACCGGACCTTGGTTGCCGTTGCGGTCGTGCATCGCCACTTTCGGTCTTACTTCCTGAAGCAGATCGGAATACATGACCATTGGCCGGCCGAACTTGCCTTCGTCAATCCAACGCTTGACCTGCTCCACGCCTTTGGAGAAGTTTCTTTGAAAACCGACGCCGAACTGGACGCCCGCCGCCTCGACCGCTTTCTGCATTTCATCGGCGGCTGCTGGAGAAGACGCCAATGGCTTCTCGCAAAATATATGTTTTCCCATCTGTGCAGCATAGACGGTGACAGGTGCATGGAAAACGAGTGGAAGGCAGACGGAAACGATGTCGATCTGCGAGTCGTCGATTGCTTCTTTATAATCGGCGACCAAGTTCGGCACATTGAATTCAAGCCCCAGCTTGTTCAGTCGCTCCGGATCGACGTCACAAATCGTTACGACATGATGCCCCGCCGCAATCCAGCTTCTTACATGGTTTCTGCCCATATCTCCCGCGCCAATCACCGCTATGTTAAATCGTTTCATCTACATCAACCTCTTTTCGTTCGTTGTAGGATTCATGATTCATTATCGCTGCAAAATTCCCGGCCGAACATAGGTCTTTCCGTTCACATGGATTTCGATCCCCGGGTATTCCAAAGTCGGCGTTACGATTTCGCTGCCGTTCGCGCCAACATAGATCGTATCCTCCGACTTGACCCCGGCAATCGAAGGATTCCAAGCAAAGATTTGACCGCGCCGGATCGTCATCTTTTCATGCGGTGTAGCCAGTTTCTCTCTTGT
This sequence comes from Paenibacillus allorhizosphaerae, assembly GCF_042659105.1. Classification (NCBI taxonomy): domain Bacteria; kingdom Bacillati; phylum Bacillota; class Bacilli; order Caryophanales; family Paenibacillaceae; genus Paenibacillus; species Paenibacillus allorhizosphaerae. The sequence goes on from NZ_JBHSRV010000001.1 coordinate 360,618, forward strand.
GGCGTAGCCTGTGAGTCCGCCTTGGTGATGATAACGATATTCGTCCGGGTATCCGGCTTCGCTATAGAAACGCATTGCTTCGGAATAAACCGCTCCAAGCGGCTTCCCTTCCGTTGTCGCGTCGATCATTCGCGCATCGATCTCCGCCACTGCCCGCATTTTATCGGAAATCGGCTCGGGAACGGCACCAAAATGAACCAATCGGGTGGCGGATGCGATCAGCCCGTTGCGTCTGGCGCAAACCACCAGCATTGCATACGATTGGAGCGTCTTCCCCGTCGGCAGCGGATGACGCCGCTGGAAGATACGCTCATCTGCCGCAATCAGATTGACAATCGGGTCCAGCCCTCTCTCATAGCACCGATATGCAAGCCGTCCGGCGATCGCAAATTCGGTATCGCCCGGCTTCACATCGAAGGCAGCCTTTTCGGTTGCTTCGGCCGTCAATCGTCCGAGCTGTTTGAAATCCTCGATGCGGTCATCGTCGAGCACGCTTCGCAGTTCCATGAAGACAGCTTCCAACTCGACGTCGGTCTTGAGCGGAGCGCGCCCGGCAATATGCGTACGCAGCTTTTGCTCCCTGCTCCCGGGATTAAACCAGTCCCATACTTCCACTGCATCGGTTTGTTCCCACAGATCGCTGCGGACTTCCTCTTCTTCAAGCCGTTTGGCTTCGATATTATTCACGAAGAGGACGTTTTTATCGTTCGTCACCAAGTATTGGCAGCATCCCGGCTCCGATGCGATATTGACATGACATCGGCCGCCGAGCAGCCAGCTCAAATTTTTTTGCTGCGTGATCAGGATCGCTGCCTTTTCCGCAGCCGCCAGTTCTTTCAGCTTTTGCAACCGCACGTTGCTTGCATCTCTTTCCATGGGATTCCCCCCACCTCATTTCGTTCTTACTTTAACGCCACTCTGCATAGTGAAGCGGTTCCTTCCAGCTCGCGAATGACTTCGGAGGCGACCATCTCCGATGTCCGGACCTGCGATTGCTCCGTCAGTCCCGCAATGTGCGGCGTAATCCAGCAATTGTCCAGCGTCAGCAGCGGATGCTCCTTATCCGGCGGTTCTTGCGCCAATACGTCAAGGAAAGCGCCGGCAATCCGGCTCCGCTTGAGCGCCCGGTACAGATCGTGCTCGTTGACAATGCCTCCGCGCGAAGAATTGATCAATATCGCACCGGGTTTCATCCGTTCCAGAGCCGCTTCGTTAATCAAATCGGCGGTTTGTTTGGTCAGTGGAATATGCAGACTGATGAAATCCGCTTCCTCCAACACTTGTTCCAAACCGGCAAGACGAATCCCCGACTCAGTCACGGCAAAATCGTAAGCACCTACATAAGGGTCATAGCCAATCGCCTTCATGCCGAGCGCTTTAGCCCGGACCGCCACCCGATGTCCGATATCCCCCAAGCCGATCAAACCTAGCGATGAGCCGTAAAGCTCGGTGCCTGTATTACGTTTGCGGTCCCAGCGCCCCTCTCTCACTTCCGCAGAAGCTCTAAACAGCGGACGGCAGTAACTGAGAATGGCGGTTACAACATATTCGGCAACTGAATTCGCATTGGCATATTTGCCATATACGACCGGAATTTGCCGGCTTGATGCCGCCTTCAAGTCGATATTATCCAGTCCGACCCCGAGCCGTCCGACCACCTTCAACCCATGGCCGCGTTCAAGCAGTTCTTCGTCGACGCTCGTCTGATTTCTTACGATCAACGCCGCGGCATCTTCCACCTCCGCGAGCAGCCGCGTTCGATCCCTCCACACCTCCGGGTCATACCGAACTTCCCATCCTTTGCGTCTCAGCAGCTCCGCGCCGTCCGGCCAATCCAATTCGCTAATGACGATTTTCATGCTCATCCCCCCATTTGAAACCTCTAGATCGCATCCGGAAATGCCGTGCCGCAGGCAGCTCCAAGCGCCTGCAATTCGCTTGCGACCTCTGCCGAAAGGGCGATGCCCCGGCTTTGATTCAGCAGTCGGGTCCGATGCCTGCGTTCCCCTGGAATCAATATTTCATTGGCTTGTGCTGACAGCGGGGCACTTTTGATTTCGCTTGTGAACAGATCCATTCGGTCATAATAGGGTTCCAGCTCCATCCACTTGCCGATATTCATCAAGATGAATGCATGGCCGACATCGGCCGGTGGATCGTGTTCCTGATACAAGTTGCCGACTCTCGGACCGAAAGCCGCTCCCGTCAGCACCGCCGACATCATTTCGACCGCCATCGCAAGCGCGTATCCTTTGGGCCCGCCAAGCGGCAGCACGGCGCCTCGAAGCGCGGCAGCGGCATCCGTCGTAGGCCTGCCCTCTTCATCGATCGCCCATCCTTCAGGAATCGGTTTGTTTTGCTTATTCGCCAAAATAATGTTGCCGCGGGCTACCACGCTCGATGACATGTCGACGATGAGCGGAGGGCCGGAACGAATCGGAAATCCGAAAGCGATCGGATTCGTGCCCAGATACGCTTTCTTCCCGCCCCACGGGGCAATGCCCGGGGGGGAATTCGTAACGGCGACAAGCGCAAGCTTCTGCTCGCAGGCTAGCTGGCAGTAATAGGCCGCCGTCCCGAAATGATTGCTGCCGCGGATCAAGACCATGCTGATTCCAGCATCGCGTGCCAAAGGAACAGCTTCCTCCAGCGCTCTTACGCAAACGACCTGCCCGAGACCGTTGCCGCCGTCGACATGGACGATATTGCCGTGATGCTGCATGCGAATATCCGGCTTAGCGGCAATTCGCCCTTCCTGAATTCGTCTCACATAGATCGGCAACCGGCTTATGCCGTGGCTGCCGTTCTCCTCAAGATCGGCACGTACCAGCGAGTCGGCTGCGACAGCCGCATCCTTGGCGGAAAAACCCGACCGGATGAATACATTCCTGCAAAACTGCTCCAGCGCATCGGATCGATATCGTTTATCCGGTTGCTCGCCCATATATCGCAATCTCCTTGTGGATTCGGTTTACAAGTTAAATACGACAATCCGTTCCTCCGTCATTTCCTCAATCGCATACTTCGGACCTTCTTTGCCCCAGCCGCTTTCTTTCACGCCTCCATACGGCATCAGATCGGCCCGGAATTGCGATGCATCGTTCACGATCAGCCCGCCGACATGAATCCGCCTGGCAGCATGAAACGCGGTGGACAGATTAGCAGTAAAAATACCGGCCTGCAAGCCGTAGCGCGACAGATTGATTCGCTCTATGCATTCGTCCAATTCCGTGTACTCGCTAATGCCGACTACCGGAGCGAACAGCTCTTCACAGGTGACCTTCATTTCTTCCTTGACATGACTCAGCACCGTTGGCTGGAACAGAGCTCCATCCCGCTTTCCGCCGCATTCCAGCGTGGCTCCGGCCTCCAGCGCCTCATGCACCCATTGTTCCGCACGCACCGCTTCCTTCTCGCTGATCATCGGGCCGACATCGGTTGCGGGGTCGAACGGATCGCCCGTTCGGAGAGCGAGCGTCCGCTGGACAAACGCTTTTACGAACCGTTCCTTAATGTCTTGGTGGACATAAATGCGCTGTACCGAGATGCACACTTGACCGGCATTGCCGAAGCTTTTGCCGACAGTCAACCCAGCCGCTAGCTCCACATCGGCGTCCTTGTGAACGATGACGGCGGAGTTGCTGCCGAGCTCAAGCAGCACTTTGCGAAGCCCGGTTCTTTGCTTCAGCTGCTTGCCTACGGCGGGACTGCCCGTAAAAGTATATAGATTGATCCGCTCATCCTGCGCAAGCTGCTCGCCTACCGAAGAGCCGGAACCGATCACGAGGTTCAAGTACCCCGGCGGCAAGCCGGCTTGCTCGAATAACTGCGCCAATTTCACGGCAATGAGCGGCGTAACGCTGGCCGGTTTCAACACAACCGCATTGCCCGCCGCAAGCGCGGGTCCGACTTTATGCGCCACCAAGTTCAGCGGAACGTTGAACGGCGTGATCGCACAAACGACCCCGACCGGCACGCGAATCGTAAAAGCAAGCCGGTTCTCGGCGCCGGGCGAACTTTCGACCGGAATGCCTTCGCCATGGATGCGTTTGGCTTCCTCGGCGGAAATCTCCAGCGTTTGCGCCGTTCGTTCCACCTCGACAACCGCTTCTTTCAACGTTTTGCCTACTTCTTGCGCGATCAGCCGACCCAGTTGCTGCTTATTCGCCAGCACAAGCTCACTTGTTCTCTTCAATATTTCATACCGGCGGTACGGCGGCAGCGCATTCGTCCGATAAGCGGTCTGTGCGGCTGCAACCGCCTGTTCTACAAGCACTTCGGATGCTATGGAAACGGTCGCGATCGTCTTGCCGGAATACTTCTCCTTAACTTCCAGCTTTTCCTCCGTGCTGATCCATCGGCCGTCGATCAGAATCGGATAATGCTCCATATTCTCACCTGCTTTACCTTATTGTGATTGCTTGTCAAGCTTTTCCGGCGCTTCCGAACAGGCGCATCTTGTCAACGACGATCCGCTTCATTCGTTCGGCTCCCGTCCTCGCAAAAGGGAACACATCGTATGCATCGCCGAACTGCTCGAGCGCTTCGCGTACGCCTTGCGTGTAAGCGCTGCGCAGCTCGGTGTCCACATTGATTTTGGCAATGCCGTTCGCAACGGCCTGACGAATCTGATCGTCCGGAATGCCGGAGCCGCCATGCAGCACGATCGGTATGTTCGTGAGCGCGCTGATTTTCTTCAGCCGCTCCATGTCCAGCTCGGGCTTCGATTTGTACAGACCGTGCGCAGAACCGATCGCCACTGCTAACGAATCTACCTGCGTTTCCTGCCAAAAATGCAAGGCCTGCTCGGGATTCGTATAGAAAGCGTCCCGGTCGTCTACCGCCAAATCGTCTTCGACGCCGGGAATTTTGCCGAGCTCGCCTTCCACGGGGACTCCTGCGGCATGCCCGGCGCGTACGACTTCGCGAGTAACGGTTATGTTCTCATCGAGATCATGATGCGATCCGTCATACATCACGGACGTACATCCGGCCTGGATGGCTTCAATGGCTTGCTCATAAGATTTGCCGTGATCCAGATGAACAACGACAGGTACATCCGTATGAGAGCCGTGCCAACGAATACTGTTGACCAAAGCTCCAAAACCGCTGTTGCGTATGGCGCGCTGCCCGATTTGAATGATGACAGGCGACCGCTGTTCATCGGCAGCCTCGATGATCCCCTGAACCATTTCCGCCGTGTGGGCGCTGAAAGCGCCGACGGCATATTTTCGTTTCATAGCATCATCCAGCAGCTCTCTCGCGAAAAATCGCCTCACGAGTTTTCCTCCTTCTGGGCATATGATATCGGAATGATCGTTCGATAGCGATTGGTCGCATCCATAAACGGGGCTAACCATCGCCGGTAACCGCTATGGATCGTTCCATCGGCCGATATATATTTGCTGTCCAATTCCCTCTCCTTGCCGGCGACTGCGGCGAACGCAATTTTCCCGATCTCCCATTTATAGGGCTGATGCGCCAAACGTTCAATCCGCACCATCATCCCGCTTTCTCCCCGCAAGATGAGCTGGGCCGCCTTCCTTCCCAGCGCGGCCGCCTCCATCCGGTCCAGCTCCGAAACGGCAAAGGTTGCGCAGCGCTGCAAAATACCCAAATTTTCATACCGGCAAGCGAGTCCCAGACGGGTACTTACGGATTCGGCGAGTACGCTTCCTACGCCACCGAGCGCTTTGCTCTGCGTATTCTGTTTCATGCCGTTCATCATGATCGGCTGCCCGTCCTTGCCTTTCAAGCCTTCGCTGACGACAACAACGCAATAGCCTAGACGCGAATGAATATCGGACACGGCTCGCAGCATCGCTTCCGAATCGAACGGAATCTCCGGAACGTATACCAGATGAGGCCCGTCTTCCATCCTTTCCTTATAATAAATCGAAGCGGCCGTCAGCCATCCGACGTTGCGGCCCATCGTCTCGATGATCCGCACATGCTCGAAATTTTTCATTGCCTCCAAATCCGTCGATAAATCCCGTACGGCGCGGGCTACAAATTTGGCAGCGCTTGGAAATCCGGGCGTGTGATCGGTTCCGACAATGTCGTTGTCCACCGTTTTCGGAATTCCGATCACCTGCAGCTCATACCCCATCTCCTTGGCTTTGACAGCCAGTTTGTCGCCGGCGGCCATCGTTCCGTTGCCGCCAAGCAGCACTAGAGCGCGTATATCGGCACGTTTTAAATGCTCGACTCCTGCGGTCAGGTCGTCATTCGTGAAAGCCATTCGACCTGCGCCGAGTACCGCTCCCGGCTGAAATTGCAGCCAATCCAACGATTGGCGCAAATCCAGATTGAAAAAATCGCCGTTAACAAGTCCTGTCAACCCTTGACGAATGCCAATCACGTTCGCCCTCTCGTCCGTTCTTCCGATCTCCTGCAGCAATCCGAATAAACTGCTGTTCAATACTGCAGTGGGTCCACCGGATTGGATGACAGCAATTTTTTTGTCGTATCGCATGCGCAAGCCGGCAACTGCCATACCATCCACACCCTTTCTCATAAAACGGTCGGCTCAAAGTCCAACCATTCGCATAACGCTTTCATTTCCTCGTTGATGTCCGCATAAACCAACGAATAATGCGGCTCGAAGCCATGCTTCATCAAGCTTTTGAACAGCGGCAGCACCGGGCGGTTAAAGCCGACCTCGACGCTCGTTCCCAAAAACTTCTGCGGCTCGTCGAGCGCTTCTCCGTCCAGCATCAGCATGCGGTACGTCCCCGGACGGAACGGGTTCGGCCCTAACCGATTGATGGATACCCGCCCTGCTTTCAACCCGAATTCCATCGTGAATCCGATTTTCCGGTTCGGGTGAAGCCCGGCTACGGCTCCGGTATCCTGTCGCGCCAAGGAAAAAGCGCCGGCGCCGCAATGCCAGAACACGCCGGAATCTTTACTTTCATCAATATGGACGAGATCTCCCAGATAAGGAGCGCTTTGTGCCAGTTGATGCTGAATGTACATCGTCATTACGCCATGGATATCCGCTTCGCAGGACGCCATAATGCCCGAGTCAATAAAAGAGGACACCGTCGAACAGGCAGCAGCGCCGAAATCGGTAAAAAATTCAGGCCAGCAGCGCACGGCAACCATGCCGATACCTTGCCGCTTAAGATCCTCAAGCAGCGCCGTCTGGAAGCGGGCGAACTTCTTTACGCCTTCTTGAGGTATTTGCTGCAGAGCATTCACCTTCCCGGCAAGAGAAGCAATCGCCTGCTCCGCTTCTTCCTTCCGGATCTCGTTTGCGCGGCGAAACGCTTCCTGCAAATCGAGTTCGATGAGCTGCGGCCCGATGGAAGCGAGCTGATTCGGTTCGGCCGCCGAAAAGAAAAAGCCGTCCGGATGCTTGCCCAGTACACCGATCTTAAGCGTCTTCAGCTGTCCGACCAGCTTCGCGACGCGCAGTTGAACGCTCATCTCGCGAACAAGCGCTTCCTCTGTCGGATTTCCGAACAGCAGCGCAAATTTGCGTCCGCTGGCGACAATCGTGTTGCTTAAATTATTGACGCCCGTCATGGAATTCAGCGACAACCTGGTTCCGTTGCCCACCCGCGGTTCCCGGACGCCCCATAACAGAATCGGCAGATCGGATAAATGCATAATTTCCTGTATGAATCTGGCGTCGACGAATGTGGTCGTCTGTACGACAAGCACGTCCGGCTGGTGTTCCTGAAGCATTTTCTGGACAAACTGTGCGGTATCTTCGGGAGACATAAGCAGCGATTCGGGAGAAGTGCACGTATCCGTCAGCGATTCCAGCAGTTTCTTGGATTGCTCGAAATAAAGATTGGCCGACTCGACATCGAATGTGGATCTGCCTACGGCAATAAAACCAACGTGTAATGTCAATGGAATCATCTTCTTTCTTTCAACGGGTTGTGAATAATATATAATAACATCATGATGTTATGTTTATCTTATAATGATGTGTATTCGCTGTCAATACAAAATCTTCCTCTTTGCCGACTATTGTTTCACTCGTACTACCACACAAGCATTGGTCATGCATTCCGCCCTCAAAGACCGTAACGATGTCATGCCGCCGGATTCAAAACCAACAATTGCACTCCCGAAACAAAGACGACTCCGTAGGCAATGCGTTGAATCCATGCTTGCGACAAACGGTGAAACAGCCGTTGACCGATCAGAACGCCAAGAAAAGCCGCAACGGCGCAAGGCAGGAAAAAGCGGAGCACCGATTCGGGAATATCCCCCTTAAAGCCGTGCATCGTTAAAGTCAACAAATTGGCGCTCAAAAAAGCAAGCTGCAAGTTAGCCTGATATTCCTTCTTATCCGCAAACCGGGCCAAAAAATAAATGACGAAAAAAGGTCCGCCTACTGCAAACAATCCACCGATCAGTGATCCGAGGAATGCCACTCCCCATGTGCCTGCATAGCTTTCAGCGATCCAAGAGCTTGATTCGGCGCGGGAGAAGATCATCCGCAGCACCAGCAGAATAACACCGAGTATTTTCTTCATCAGGCGGCGTTCCCGTAATGTTCAAGAATAACGAAGCAGACCCCTCTTCCCATAAAAGCGCTGATTAAAAACCAGAGCATCGCCTTTAACCGAATATGGTTTCGAAGCTGCACCATGATGGAGACGGACAATATGCAAGTCAGTGCCAATATAAGCAGCGTGCTATCCTTGACAGGCAGGTACAGCGTGATGAGTCCTACGGAAAGAAGACCAAAGCCGATGCCCGAATACCCCTGACATAGACTTCCTATAAAAATCACCGGCAATATCAACAGCCATTCACTCATTCGGACTGCATCCACTTTCGCTTCTCCTTTCCATCGAGTGCCGTTCCATTACCTGCCGAACTTCCGCAAACACAACCCATGCGAATCACGATGACTGTCAACCATGAATTCGGACGATAGCGGCTGTCATGGCCTGCACGGTCAAAGTAACCTTCCCGCGCTTCCCAACATCCAGCTTCGTCCACGTGCCGCTCCATTGTCCGCTGTTGTTTATCGTCGCCTCTCCAAGCATCGCGTTCTTTACCGAGGCATGGCCGCCCGGTATTCCGCTCGCCAGCACCGTCGATGAAGCTTCCTTTGCCTGAAAGCCGGACGGGACTATCGTCACGCTTGCATCTTTCGCCTCTTCACCCTGAGTCTTGTTGATGATTGTTACATAGAGATTATGTCCCTCCCCAACGGCATACGCTGTCAGATTGAGGGCATTCGGGTTCGATATGGTAACAGGCATCACGAAACCGTTCGAACCCAGATTAAATGCTTTAATGCCGTATCCTTTGGGCGTGGTCTGGAAATTTCCAGACGGATCCATCACGATGGTACAGGTATAGATCCACTGCTTATTGTGAAAATTTACCCCCGACGCCTGATGCGCTGCCCACCAGTGCATGTAATCCAGCGCCCACAATGCCGAGGCAAACGCGTTGCTCGCTCCTGGAACGCCGGTCAAATAGTCGTTCGACTCGGTCATTCGATACGGAATCCCAGCTTTGAGCATCGGGGCAATGATTTGCGAATAAAGCCATGGGTAAGGCGTGTAAGTAGTGACCGCCGTCCCCGTTCCGGCGGATTGGGTCCCGACCTCGGTTTTGTTGACCCAATCGGGCGACAACATATTGTCGATGGCCTGCTTAATCGTTGATACTCCGGGACTTGCCCCGACGTAGTAGTGCTGGGTAATTTCCGCGATCCGTCCCGAATTCGCTTCGTTTTCTGCAAATCGCTGCGTCCAGGAGACTCCGGTTGTCCGATCCGGCGTAAACGTTCCCGTTCCATAGTCGCCCGTATCCGGTCCGGAGAACTTCGCCCCCGGCGCAAGCTCGCGGATTGCGTCCGCAAAGGCTCGCCATGTCTCGAGATAAGACGGATACGCCGACCCCGGCACACCGGGAACGGTTTCGTAAATCAGCGGATCGTTCGGGTGGCCCGGGTAATGATGATACGATTTCCAGTCGGGCTCATTCCCGACGGCGAAAGAACTCAAATATGGCTGGTAACGCTGCCAAATATATTGTGCGATCGCAGCTTGACCGGCAATCAGGTTGGGGACGGGCTTCGCAGCCGGGTTCAGCATCCGAAAGGTGTAGATTACTTTCACACCGGCCGCCTTCGCGAATGCAAACAGGTTATCGATCCCGGCATAGCCGTCGGACCCGGTTCCGGCAGGAATTCGTTGGTCGACGGAGCCTCCGCCAACTCGCAGGTTTTTAATGCCGATATTTTGAAAGAGCGTGATTAGCTGTGAATTCTCGGGGCTGAACAGGTAACCTTCAACGCCGGCGTTTCCTGAGACCAGCGGCCCTACTTCGAAGCTCAATCCCGAGAAATCGGACGGGATGCGATGGCCCCGAGAACTCGTATCCACAGTCAAAAGGATCGGCTCCCCTGCAACTTGGTTAGGAGTCGGTTGTTTCGTTTCATCGGACGCTTTCCCGCTACGACTCAGAAAGCCGGCACCGCTTAAGAGTATGGCGCCGGCTGCGATCCCGGAACCGACGTACTTCAGTGCGTCTCGACGAGAAATCGCTTTTGGCTTCCTCTCTTGCATCCCTTCCTCTTTCGACGGACTGTTACTCATCCAACCACTCCTCATCTCCGTCTGACGGCCGGCTCCAATGATCGCAATTGTTCTCACGAATGACCACGCCTACTTTCGTACTTGATTAAATGAAGAAGGTCTGGATATGGCAGAGCACTCCCCCTTATTTAATCATAATGATGCGACATGTACCGGATATAATTTTCCGCCAGTTTCAGATCCTCCAGCGCTTCTTTCGCCGCGCATGGCGCAGGACGAGTCCCCTGAACGGCAGCAATAAAGTTCATGGCCTGCTTCTTCATGGCCGACATGTTCGGCATTACGGGATGAACATAGGAAGGCTGGCCTTTGCCGTTATCCCGCATGACCGTTACCTTGCCGGCAACCTGACGCGCCAGAGGGGCGGGCAGATCAATGCGAATAAAGCCTCTCTCGAAACAAACCTGTATCGTTTCATGCCATTCGAAGGAAGTGCGGTACGGCGCCATTTCCAGCACCACAGTCACCCCGCTGTCGCTTTCTCCGGCCATAAGCACGCCGCTGCGGTCACCAAACGTAAGCTGATACGATTCCTGCAAAAAGAAACGGATCGCATTCACCTGATGAATATAGTAGTTGACAAAAGCGTCCAGCTGTTTCACTTGGTTTTCCGTAAAATCCGCCGGCCCCGGTTCCATTGGAATGGAAGGAAAAGGTTCGTTCGAAGTAAGCGGTTCATCGGCGCCCCCTTTCCAGCCGCCTGGCGGCATCGTGACCCGGATGTAACGGAGCTTGCCGAATTCTCCGCTGCTTCTCCATTCCTCCGCCAGCTTCCCGGCGTATTCCATGGCGGGATCGGATCTTTTATGGTATCCGACCATATGCAAAGTATGGTTTTCTTCGCCTAGTTTCACTATATGCTCTCCCGTTTCCACCGTGAGCGATAAAGGCTTTTCGGTAAATACAGGGATACCCGCCCGCAATATATCCGGAATAATGGCATGATGATTGCGGTATTGCTGCGCAGCGACGATCGCATCTACGTCTGCGCGCTCGATTAATTCCAAATGATTGGCAAAAACTTGGGGTACTCCGTAACGCCGTGCAACCTGTTCCGCCAATTGCGGACGCGGCTCGGCCAGCGCGACGACCTCGCATTCATCTCTGAGTACGGCATAATTCGAAAGATGTGCCATTTGTCCCATGCCGCCGACGCCGACAAATCCGATTTTTAGCTTAGCCATAACCGCTCACTCCTGTCTCCCCAAGTTTTCGAATAAAAACAAGCCCTCTTTGCCCGGAGCGACAATATCGGGATATCCATTACCGGTGATGTCCTCAATCCACATATAGATTCCGTTGCCGGACGCCTCTCCTGCCGGTCCATAGTCGATCACGTGCTTTTCGAATGCACCCTTCTTGATCTTGAAATAATAGATGCCTACCGGATCTTCCGCTCCGGGATCAATATCATGCGCCATATACCGCTTTCCCGTAACGAGCTCCAGCTCGCCGTCCAGATCCAGATCAACCAGCATCATATCGTGATACTGCGATACGCTCATGTCGATATCATGCTTGATCCAGCGTCTCGTTCCATCCGACTCTATCATTTGTTCGTACCAGTGGAGCCCGTAATCATGCGCCTGGCCGACGATAAGATCGCACAGACCGTTATCGGTTACGTCGTAACCAAGAATCGGCACGCTGGCCGTACCCAAGGAAAACTCGGGATGAAATGTCCATGGAACGCCGAACGGAGCGGCCGGCTGCTCCAGCCAGCCGCCGGCAAGCACGATATCCATGCGGCCGTCGCCGTTAATATCTGCGAATCCCAGACCGTGACCGCTTTGCGTTTCATGAATGACTGTTTTTCGAAACGCTCCGGTCCCTTTACCTTGATCGTTGCAGACGAGTTTATACATCAACTGGGGTCCGCCGGGAGTATTCGGAAATATTTCCGGAACGCCGCAGCCGTCAATATCATAATACCGGATCGTTTCGATGCTTCGGCTTTTATCGATGTCCAGCGTTTGCCACTCTGAATCTGATGTCCCCGGATTTTTCCGCCAGCGGAGCGCACCGCTCCACCAAGATCCCGTAATCATATCCGTAAAACCGTCCCCATCCACATCCATCGGAAAATCGGAAAAATCATCGTGATAATTTTTACCGGACGGGACGATGTCGCATATTTTATGCTTCCGGTCGAATTGCGGGCCTTCATACCAATATGCTCCGCACACAATATCAAGGGCTCCGTCATTATTGACGTCAAATACGGAGCAAGCTTCATAAGGCACACGATCAAGAAGCCGTTTCTTGAATTTTATCGGCATAATTTTACCGAACCTCCCATAAACCGTATTTCTGTATTTCGCCACAAATAGCCGACCATTCAGTACAGCTGTTTCCAACGCGCACGAACCCTTGACGCACATTTCAGCGCTGTGAGGCGGACAGTGGCACCTCGCAGTTGCACAGCTTTATCCGGCTGATCTGAACGGTCGAATTACGCAGTGCGACTTCGCCAAGAAGGCGGATGGCCTGACAAATCACGAATTTGCTTCGGCTCAAAGGTTAATCTTCAAATTTTTGGCGCTTTCCAGCATAATGGCGAACCGGAACTTTAGATCATCCTCGCACCACATCGTGAAATTCGTCCCCCAAATGTTGTTATGCAAATTGAAATGCATGCCTTCATCAAGGGAGGCGAATGAATTGTCGAATTGAAGCAATCTTCGTTTGCCGGGGGCGAGCAGAGGCGCATCCAGCGTTTCGATCTGAACCATGCCGTCGCTGCCGCGATAGGTTATGCCGGTAAGAACGGCATGCAAATTGCGCCCACCATCGCGGACCACCTCAAGCGGCGATATGGCCTCTCCCATTTTATCCATCTTCCACAGATTCGGATTGTCTACCTTCGGCGCAAAAGAAAACCAGCTTGCTTCCGGCAGACGGTAAGCGGATTTGCCGTTCCAGACGAGCTCAGTTTCGATGCGGCTGTCGTACTTGTTAAATGCATAACGAATTCGCAGCTGTACTGGCCCCCCGTGCAGCTCCACCGCCTCATCGGGTAACCGCAGATCGGCAATGACGATATCCTGCGTCTTTTCCTCTTGACGCTGCAATGAGACGAGCACCGGGGAGTATACGGTTCCCGTCGGCGTCGGTTCGCACAATTCCATGCCCGGATTGCCGAAGTCGGGATCCGCCCAGCTATGCGTCCGCTGTTGATTCGAAACATATTGCTCGAACCACGTATGATACTGCGCCACGCCGAACGTTTCGTATTGGAACAAGCCAAGCCGATGACTGTCGTCTGCCCAACATTTGCCGCTGCCGTCTCTTAATTGCGCGATGGAGCCGTCGCTTGCAAAAGCGGCTTCGAACGTGCCGAGCTTGTATGTCTTCCCTGCTTGCAGCAGCCGGGTTTCCGGAATCTCTGCGATAACGGGCTTCAGTTCCGCGAACGCGCGCGCTACTTCAAACTTCTTCTCGTCATCAAGCGCTTGAATCGCTTGCTCCACATAATCGCGCTGCTCCTGCCACGAGCTTTCGAAATATCGATAAGTCCGCGTTACGCCCGATTTGTTTTTCAAATATCCGTATTTGGCCGGGACCGCGTCTTCCGACACGACATCTGCCTGCCTTGCAGCCTGGAATGACGGTTTAGAATAATTGCGGTAATCGGGCAAAAATTTTTTCAAATCCATGCCCCACGTATGCTCGGCAACTAGCAGCAAGCTTTCGGATAAACGGGCGTACTCCTGCCCGTACAGGTCGAACCTTCCTTCCTTCAACCATCGGTTACGCAGGCGCAGCAGCTCGCGGTAACGGCTCATCTTCCACGGATCGCTAGTAGCGCCGTGAATCCAGGAATCCCCGATTTCTTCCGTCACTACCGGTAGCCGGTGTTTGATTGCTGCCAGTTTCTCCGCAAAGGCGTCCAGTGTGGACGCTTGGATCTCTGCGTGAGGATATCGCTCGCCAAGTTCGGCGAATAAGCTGATTACTTTGTCCGCCGACGGCGGCCCCATATTGTCGCCTGTGTGGGCAAACACCAATGCGTCGCCAAAGTCTTCGACTTCCAGCACTCGGCCGTAGCCGCTGCCGTAATTCACAATCACTTCGGCGCCATCCGCCGCTCTCCAAACGAACAGCGGCGGAACGCCGGGAACTTTGGACGCCGGATTGACGCCGAGCTGCAAAAATTGAATGCCGCTGCGGGCCAGATGAGGGACGATCGCTTGCGTATGCCCGGGTACATCCGTCATTTTTGCCGCTATCGTACGTTTGCCGAAACGCGCATCCAGCTTTTGCGCCAGCGACAAGCCGTACTCGAACAAGCTTGCGTCAAGCAATTCTGTATGCGTAGTGAAAGGCAGCCCGTGCCAAGTCACATGCCCATTCGCAATGGCCCGCTCCATCGCGGATCGTCCTTCATTGTCCGCTTGCCGCAAATATTCTTGGATGAGCCAAGATCCGGTTGTCCATACAAAACGGGCCGGACCGTTTTCCTTAGCGAGCTGTTCCGATAGTAGAATCGCTCCGGGGATGTAGTAGCGCATATATTTATCGACGACATTGCGTGCCAAATCGGTAAATCCGATATCGAGATGCGTTTTGAATACGACATGTACCGTTTCAATTTGTTTCATGGTTTCCCCCTGGATCATGGATGCGGCACGTTTCAGGATTGGAACTGCCGTTTGAAATAATTCAGACTGATCGTTGCGCTTTCCAGCGGGTGAAGCTTGCTGTTGTCCTGCTCGATGGTCCATACGTCCAGCCCGAGCGTATCTAAAATCCGGGTCGTTTCCGCTACATTCGCGTCGCCTGTTCCGAGCTCCTTCCACTGTTCCTTCGTCGTATCCTTCAAGTGCACATATCCGATACGCTCCCGGTATCGGTTGACCGTTGCCTCCAGCGGATACCCGGCGCGGAACAGCCAGCCCGTATCCAGCGCAATGCCGATATGCTTGAATTCCATGACCGCATCGAACAAATCGTAACCGAACTTCTCGAATTCCCAGGCGTGGTTATGATACGATAAACGGATCCCACGGTCGGCGCACCGTTCTCCCATCTGGTCGATAATATGCAGCAATTCCCGCTCTTCCTCCATCGTCTCGTATTTCGCCGGACTGAACAGCAGATTCGGAATGCTGAAGCCATTCATGTCCTTCAGCAGCTCGGCAAACTCCGGCTTAATATCCCCATCGTAAAACGCTTTCGGTGAAGTGTGCAGCGCGAAGATTTGCAACGGGTTTTCCGACAAATAGCGGCGCAGCTTCTCCTTTTGCTGAAGCACAGTAAACCGGCTCTCCACGCCATCGTAGCCTGCACGAATGACATCGTCGTAAATCGGAGTAAAGTCGTTATCCAAATTGGAATTTCCCCACAGCTGGGTTTGCACCGCAATTGTTCGTTCCATATGTAACCCTCCCAATGATCATCATTCCTGATTTTTTCATTACTACATGTATACTCGTATGCATAATCCAATAGACAGACGGGCATTTTTTATTGCTCCTCATGCCACCCCTGCAAGTTCGTTGCCTCGCATAGTTGTACAACGCGTTGTGTTGAAGCAGTACGGATGGAAACCATCTCCTTTTCTTCCGCGATTTATAAATATAGTATCATCATGATGTTATACTGACAATACAGTTGAGCATCTTTTATGGGATATTTTGTTATCCCAACAAATGCGAAACCCCCAGCAGAACCGAAAGCTCGGGACGAGCCGCTGCCGTAATACGAACCTTGCCCCAAGGCGCCCAAGCGTGCTTGTGAACATACGCGGCAAGTTGCGGAAGGACGCGGCTCGCCGACTTCATTAATCCGCCGCTCAGTACGACGAGTTCGGGATCATATGCATGCACCATATTGACCAGACCCGCCCCCCACTGCAATATGAGCTGCTCTGCCAACTCTGAAGCAACCCGATCTCCTGCGTCAGCGGCTTGAAGCAGAGTCAAATAAGATAAGTCTTCATGCTCTTTCAGCACGCTTGAGCTGTGATGCAGATGACTGCGGAACAGGCGGGGCAAGGCCCAATGGCTCGCTTGCGCCTCCAGACAGCCAGCATTGCCGCAATTGCACAAGACGCCCATATCGCCGGTGACGAAATGCCCGCCAAGAATACCCGCCAAATGATGCTTCCCCCGCAGCACCTTCCCGTCGATCATGGCGGAAGTCCCGATTCCCGTACCGAAGCTGACGAGGACGACATCCCGCTCCCCCTGAGCGGCCCCATGGGCGACCTCCCCGATCAAAGCGGCCCGCGCGTCATTCTCAAGAACCGATCGCAGACAGAACGTATCCGCCGCCCACCCGGCGAAGTGAAACCCTATCGCATCCGCATACTTTTTATTGACGGAAAGGAGCTGACCGGCTGCGAAATCGACGATACCCGGGATCGCAAGGCCTATGCCCCTGCACTGATCCAAGGAAATTTCATGACGCTTCAGCATATCGAGAACCGCCTGTTCCACCGCGGGCAACCGCTTCAGCAGCCCTTGGCCGGAATAAGCCGGCAGGGTCGCCAGGTCTCTGGCTTGACCTCCATCTATAAGCCCCAGCTTAATATTCGTTCCTCCAAAATCAATGGCTATCTCCATGATAAGCTCTCCCTTATCAGCCCGATCACGTTCTTACATAAGCTTTGATCGTAGCATACGGCTTGCCGTCCCCAGACGTTGAAGGCCGGATCGTATACGCTCCAGCTGCCGCCGGGATAATGAACGTTTCCGCATAACCGACCTTGAACGGCGGGAATGCGTTAGTGGGGCTTTCGACTACCACTTGCTCCCCCTCCACCAGATTGAGCATTTGCACGGAGTCTAAACCCGGATGCCGAACCGGCTCCGTGAACCAATGGCGCCGTGTTTCGATAAATTGCAGCGGATGAAGTCCCGTTCGCTCTTCTTTCCAGCCGGATTGTTCGTCTACGGTTGTAACCGGGTTGACCAATTGCTCCTCCACCCATTTCGTCGTCCGGTCCCAACGAATATTGGACATCCCGTGCTTCAGATGCACCGGTCGCGGCTTGCCGTCAAGTCCCAAGCGGTCCCAGTCCCATAGTTTAAAGGTAAAGATATATGGCGTCGAACTAATTTCAAGCACCATCGTTCCGCTGCATGAGCAATGAACCGTTCCGGCCGGGATCAGAAAATGATCATGCTTATGGGCCGGCAAACGATTCACATACGCATCCGCAGGAAAAGAATGTCCGCCTTGCTGCGCCTTCTCCAGTTCCTCCAGCATTTGTTCCCGATCGACCGATTCCTTCAGCCCCAAATAAACGGAGGCCCCCTCCTCGGCAGCCAAAATATAATAGCTCTCATCCTGGGTATAGCTCATTCCGAAATTGTTCCTTATATAATCCGTAGACGGATGAACTTGCAAGCTCAGGTGCTGACCGCCGATCGTATCCAGGAAATCGAAGCGGATCGGAAATTCGGCGCCGAACCGCGAGTAGACCGATTCCCCCAGCAGCGCTGCCGGCTCGAAAAACACGATATTCATGGAGGGTATCTCTACGCGAATCGAACCGTAACGGAAATAAACACTATTTTCTTCCGGCACGCCGTCGAATCCCCAAGCGTACGGATGTTCTTGCGGACTCAGCCCGATATGCTCCTCAAGCCATCGTCCGCCCCAAACGCCGGGATCAAAGTACGGCACCAGCCGGAACGGTCTGCGACTGGTTTGTTTTAAGCCGTCCATTAGCGCCTCAACGGTGATCATCTTGGGGTCGTTTTTGGTATTCGTATCCAAATAATAATCACATTGATGCATAATGGATCGCTTAAACCGGTCGGCAGCTCTCCACTCGACAAAAAATCCTCTTTTATATTTCCGAAGAATGTCCTCGCCATGATTGGACGCCAGCCAATTGCCGATCTCTTGCGACCGGTACCTCTGCTGAATTTCCCAGCGGGTCAAGTCAGCGTAGACCGTCACATCCGCTTCGGCGACAAGTGCCGCTCCCGTACCTATGATCATCGTCAGCCCTGCCCGATCGGATAGAAGCTGCTGCTGCATGTGCCTTAACCGGTCAGCGTCATAAAAGTCTTGAACCGTAAACGGGGCCATATAACCGAATACGCGATCCTCCGTCAAGTACCGGCTCAACATGCGATCGATCCGCAGCCTCTCTTTCGCCGCATGCTCGGCATAGATGATTCTCGCCGGCTGCAAAACGGGACTCAGCGCATTCACGATTTCATCTATTCTTACGCCAGGGTAGCACTCGACCGCAAGCACGCGATCCGACTTCCCCTGAAGGGAGTTCAGTTTGCGCAGCAGCTCATGAGCAATGCAATCGTACCCGTCCCATGCCGCATGTTCCCAGCCTTCAATCTCTACAAAAGGTTCCTTGTTATATGATGCCATGTGTGTTAGCCTCCTTGTTGAGCAACTCGATCATTGTTTTATCGCAAGCACCAATTTTTCGGGAACCATTCGGCACCTGCCATTGTTGTTCGAAGGTACAGCGCAGAACCCCTCCGAGCGTTCCATTCATTTGTTCTTTTCTTGCTGTTCGATTTTCTGATTCAATTTCTCTTCCGCCTGTCTCAATGCGGTATTCACGTCTTTTCCGTTCGTTACCACATCTTTCAACGCGTCGTTGATGGCGTTCATGCCAGTGACATCGTACTTCGTAGGAGTGAACGATTTGGCCGGTATCGTTTTGTAAATGGCTTGCATATTTTTCCCTTTAATGAAGTCCAGATTGGCCCCGAAGGCATCCCTGATTTTCTTGTCTTTCAAAATGCTGAGCCGTCCTTGCTTGATCAGATCCGTCTGTACTTCGTCGGAAACGACCGTGGAAATGACCATGAAGGCGGCGTCCTTATTTTTGCTCGTGTTTGTAATCATCATCAAGTGCTCATCATTCCGAAAACCGATACCCGGCGCTTCCGGCCAAGTCGGATACGAAACCATATCCCAGTTCAAATCCGGATTGAGGTGTAAATTTCCGTCAAACAAAATATTGTTCGTCGTCAGCATCGCTAGCGTCCGATCTTTTACGAATAAACTGTTGGCATCTTTGTGGAACGTAATCTGCTGGTTGCCCGGAATTTGATGGATCTTTACCATAAATTCCAATACTCTTTTCCATGGATCCGTATTGATCAGCGCTTTGTGTGTCTTAGGGTCCACATAAGGCAGGGAAAGCTGAGATGCCGGTCTTTCCGTCACGTTGGGCTCCAGTCCGCGAAACTGAACATTGTCCTCTTTGCGCGTTACCTTTTTGGCCAACTCATACACTTGATCCCACGTCATGCCATCCTTGGGGTAAGAAACGCCCAACTTATCGAATATGTCTTTGTTGTAATACAAGGCGGGAAAATGTCGGGTATAAGGGATTCCGACAAGATCGTCCCGCTGTGCGGCCGCCTTGATCGCGTCAAGCGCCTCCGGTTCAAACTTGCTTAAATCCATTTTATGTTTTTGGATCAGCTCGCTTAAAGAGTACGTGAGTTCCATGTCAAAATATTCCTGCATTCCGCCGAGGTTGTGGTGAATGACGATGTCGGGCGTTTTTCCGGCCGAGACCAGCTCGGTCAAGCTGCTTCCCTTCTCAAACGTCACTTGTTGAACCGTGATCCACGGGTATTTCTTTTTTACCGGCTCCGTGATGTAGCGGTTAATTTCTTCGACCTTCAAGAAAGAATTCGGTATGCCGACGGTTACGGTGACCGGGTCATGCTTCTCCACTTGTTCTCCCGCGTCCGCTCCCTTCGTTCCGCCCGAACATCCGTTTAATGCAAGAACCGCCAGGAGCGAAAGCACGCCAACATTGAACCTTTTGTTCATCGTTCAACCCCCTTTTGTTTTACGAGCCTTAACGATCATTAAACCTTGCTTTACGAACTTAACGCGCCTTGAACCATTTCATCTCCATGGAATTATGATTTGGAATGCTAGTAGTTCAATGGGCTCAGCTCCTCTCGGAAAGGAAAATCACAAATATAATAACATCATGATCTATTATCGACAATAGCTTTGGCTCACATTTTTTTAAATATTTTATTTGGAAAATTATTGTTGTCAAAATTCATCATGATGTTTTATAATCAGGTCAAATTGGTAATACCACTTACCAATAAACTGCACAAAAGGAGGCTCTTGCGATGCACAAGTTTTTGATTCACAAGAAGGGAGACCATGTCGGGGTCGCTACCAGAGATATCGAAATCGGTGAAAAAGTGATCGGCGTCTACATGGATGACGACTCGATCATTGAAGTGACGGCCAATCGCGCCATCCCGCTCGGCCACAAAATTGCAATTGCCGGTCTGGAACCGAACGGTTCCGTTCTGGAGTACGGCCTGCCGATCGGCTATGCGCCGGACGGGATTCAAATCGGAGACTATGTTCACACGCACAATATTAAAACATTGAGGTGGTAACGATGAAACAACTTTACGGGTATCGCCGGGAAAACGGTAAAGTCGGCATCCGCAATCATGTGATCATTCTTTCGGTGGACGATATTTCCAATGCGGCATGCGAGGCGGTTGCCCGCAATATACATGGGGTTATGGCACTCCCCCACGCATACGGCCGCCTTCAATACGGCAAAGATCTCGAGCTGCACTTTCGCACCATGATCGGCACCGGCTCCAACCCGAACGTTGCAGCGTGCATCATTATCGGAATTGAGCCCAACTGGACGAAAATCATTGCCGACGGTATTGCTCAGACCGGCAAGCCGGTGGCGTCTTTTTCCATCGAAGGCACGGGCGATCTCGAAATTATTCGTCAAGCTTCCTGGAAAGCGAAGGAATTCGTGCAATGGGCGTCCGAGCTGCAGCGCGAGCCGATTGAATTTAAGGAGCTTACGGTCAGCATCAAATGCGGGGAATCCGACACGACGACCGGCCTCGGCTCCTGCCCGACCGTAGCGCAAGCGGTCGACCGGCTCGTCGATGCGGGCGCTACCGTCTTTTTCGGCGAAACGTCCGAGCTTACCGGCGGCGAACATCTGATCGCCGACCGCTGCATCAACCCGGATGTGCGGCAGAAATTTATGGGCATGTACGATGACTACATCAGCGAAATCAAATCGCAAGGCGTCGATCTGCTTGGTTCCCAGCCGACGCAAGGCAACATCGCCGGCGGTTTGTCGACTATCGAGGAGAAAGCGCTCGGAAACATCGAAAAGACGGGTACCAAGCCGGTGATCGGTGCGTTAGAGCCTGCCGAGGCGCCGCAAAACGGGCCGGGTCTCTATTTTATGGACACCTCGTCCGCAGCTGCGGAATGCATTACGCTCATGGCTGCCGGAGGAGCCGTGCTCCACTTCTTCCCTACCGGACAAGGTAATATTATTGGCAATCCGATCGAGCCGGTCATTAAAATCAGCGCGAATCCGAAGACGGTAAGTGCCATGAGCGAGCATATCGACGTCGACTGCAGCGGACTGCTCTCGCGCGAAATCAATCTTGCGCAAGCCGGAGACATGCTGATGGACTACCTGTGCCGTGTCGTAAACGGACGACTGACGTCCGCTGAAGCGCTGGGTCACAAAGAGTTTGTCATGACGAAATTGTATCGCAGCGCATAATGTTAATGTTCTTCGGGCGGTCCTATGCTATCATCAGTAGTTGGATGCCGTTATTGCGCATCCGACTATTGGATGGAAGCCGGTCCCCTCTTCTGCCAGCCGAATGCGATGGCAAGCGCGGGGAATGTCGGGCAATGTCGGAAGGTAGGAATCGTAACCATGTTTAAGTCCGTCAACGAAGAACGCAAAACATTTTCCCGCAAAGTGGTCGATCGGATTCGGGAACTTATTGTCTCCGAGCAGCTTAAACCGGGCGACAAGCTTCCGTCCGAGCGCGAGCTCGCAGATCTGATGAATGTCAGCCGGCCGACGATCCGGGAAGCTCTCAAAATCTTATCCGCAACGGGCTTTATCCATATTCGGCAAGGCAACGGCGTCTTTGTCGCCGAGCAAAGCGACCGTTTGGACAATTTGGCGGCATTGTTATTTTTGCAAACCGATACGATTTACGAGCTGTTTGACGTCCGTAAAATGATCGAAACGGAAAGCGCCGCAAAAGCGGCCGTTAAGGGGACTTCCGCCTATCTGGAACAGATCTGCTTCATGACGCAAGACGGTTACGACAAAGCCGTTGTCCGTCAGTCATTTGCAACTGCGGAGGAGCGCGAATCGTTCCTGTCCGACTCGGATCAACAGTTTCATCTGATGATTGCGGAAGCGGCCGGCAACGAAGTGGTCATTCGGATCATGAACCATCTGATCGATCTACTCCGTCAGAGCCGGATGCAATCGATGAAAATTCCCGGCCGGGTCGAGCAATCGCTGAAGGAACACATGCTTATCGCAGAGGCATTAAAGGACAGGAACGCCGAGCTTGCCCGTACGCGGATGTTCGACCATCTTACGAGCGTCGAGAAAGCTTTATTACTTGATATTCAACGTTCCGGAAATTTTGAAGCGGCTGACAAGTGAGGCTTCGGAAAGAAGGAACAAAATAAACGCTAGCCGGGAGATGTTTGAGTTGCACAATATTCCGTCAGGATCGATTACGGTGCCGAAGATGAACGATGCTCCTCAAGGATGGAAGCTGCTCCCCAAGGGAATCATCTTGACCGTCACGCTCGCCGTTTTGGCCGGCCGAATTGCTCAATTACCGTTGTTCTCCATTATGGGGATTATGATCATTTCCATCATGCTCGGCGTCGTTTGGAAATCCGTCATGGATTTGCCCAAGGATGCGGCGCCCGGCATTACATTCAGCAGCAAATTTCTGCTTCGGGCCGGAATCATACTGATGGGGATACGGCTGAATCTGACGCAAATTGCGGATGCCGGGCTGAAGGTTGTTCTGGTGGATGTCATCGTTATTGTCTTTACATTGGCTTTTATGATTTTTCTGGGGAAGCGCTTGTCGGTGGACCGAACACTAGCCGCACTGGTCGCCGTTGGAAGTGCAATATGCGGAGCAGCCGCCATCGTTGCCGTAGCACCGTTGATCGGAGCCAAAAAAGAGCAGACCGCCCTCTCGGTCGCTTGCATTGCCATCCTGGGAACGATCGGGGCGATCGCTTACATTTTCCTGTATCCATACATGCTTCTGGATCCTTATACGTACGGCGTATTGGCCGGGGCTACGCTGCATGAACTGGCACATGTCATAGCGGCAGGCTCCCCCGCCGGCGATGTCGGCAGCTCAACCGCCATACTGGTTAAGCTCGGACGAGTCGCCCTTCTGATCCCAGTCTCCCTGATCCTCGGTTATTTGTATCGAAGCGCAAATGCCGATGGGGACGGTATCAAGCGATGGAATAAATTTCCGGTGCCTTGGTTTATTTTTGGTTTTCTTGCCATGAGTTTAGTCAACACTACCGGGGTGCTGCCTTCTTTCGCCGTGAAGCTTTTTACCGATCTCAGTGTATTTTTGCTATCCGTGGCGATGGCCGGGCTCGGATTAACGATCAGTCTCGGCGATTTCAAAAAAATCGGCAAAAATACGGTTATTGTAGCCGTCGTTGGATTTATTGCATTGGCGGGATTAGGTCAATTGCTTATTTTCTTACTATACTAGTCCTGCATCGATGTGCGGACCAAGGCAGGAGCTGAAATCGTTCGAAACGACGAGTTCGGCTCTTTTCTTTGTTTCAATGCATTCCGTCGCCGAATAAAGCATCTTTGTCCTGTTCAAATTGCTTCCAGAAGCAATATATCGAGATGCAAATAAGTACGCTGCATACAATCTCTTTCAGCAAAAGCATCGTATCCCAGCCCTTCTTTTTAATTCCTATGGGAATAGTATTCATTAAAACGGTGATTATGTCAATGCATTTGCGAAATCTTTAAGCACTCGAAGCCGATCTGCCGAACTGGACATACATACAGACAATCAATTGTGTCCAAGAATTATTTACTGTCTCTTCATAAAGTAAACCGAGAAGAGGCGATAAAATAATGATTAATGTTTACTTAGACGATGTACGTCCATGTCCGAAGGGCTTTAAAATAGCAAGATCTGTTGAATCATGTATTAAATTAATAAGTTCGGCAAAAGTCGATACACTCTCGCTTGATCATGATTTGGGTTTTGGGAAACCAAGTGGATATGAAATCGTTAAATTCATGGTTACCAATAAAATATATGCAAAGAAAATTATTATCCATAGCGCAAACCCATTTGGTCGATTGAGGATGTTCAGGATGTTACAAATGCATAAGCCGGCTCATGTTGAACTTTTCATACGGCCTGAACCATTGTTTATTATCCTATGAAAGATACGTTTTATCATCATTTTGAATGATCAACCGATTCTATAAGTCTCAAAGCCTTCGTATCGACCATGTCTGTAAAAGAAACGCTTTCCGAACCCGTAAGTTCGCGAAACGCACAGAAGGGCTGCCGACTTCGGTCGGTAGCCCTTCTGCGTCTGATAAGTATTATAATGATCGGTGCCTAGTAGCTTTAGGACATTTGGAAGTAAGCATTGCGGATTCATGTTACAGTGGTATCATTAGCTTTTCGCAAGTTCCCCGGTAGCTTGTATATACTTTTCGTGCCATTTACTCCATTCGCTTTTCCGCCATTCGATTGTTTTTCCATCCATCAATGCGCTGACGACCTCCAAGCATACATGCCAGCCGGCAAGATCTTTGGAAGTATGATCGGTAATTTTGTTGATCTTCTCGATAAGGATGAGCCGGCACCCGTCGGATTCCGGATAAAGCTCGAACCGGACGCGGCCTTCTCCCCATGTATACTCCAATACGGAGTGCGGCTTGAGCTCGATGATCGCAAGTTCCTCGAATGTACCATCCTGCATATCGAACTTAATTACGCCTCCTTCCCGGAGATCATCGACCTTTAACTCAGAGAACCATTTGGCCAACTTATCGTTCTCTGTCAAATAAGACCAAACTTTCTCGACGGGGTGCTTCAGATGGCGCTCGAAACGGGCCGAATATCCGTCTGGGGTTGGTTGTATTACAGCTAACATATGATTCTCCTCCGTTCAAGTGGTCTGGATTGTACTACTGCTCCTCTTCGTCAAGCTGCTTTTCCAAATCATCCAGTTTATTCGTCCAATATTGCCGATACGGTTCAAACCAATCGTGAATTCCTTGCAAAGGCTCTGCGTTTAAGCGATACAAATGCTGCTGTGCATCTTTCCTTACTGTTACAAGCTCCGCTTGCCGCAAAATGCGCAAATGCTTCGATATCCCCGGCTGACTAAGCGACAACAAAGCAACAAGCTCCCCGACAGAGCGTTCACGAGCACGCAAATAATCAAGGATCTTCCTACGATTCGGTTCAGCCAATATTTCAAACAGTTTATCTTCGTTCATGCAATTATATTACCCTTCAGTTATATTTCCGTCAAGTTATATAATTATGTACAACCCCGGGCTTACTGCTTCTCGGATAAAGACCGTAATCGCCTGAGCGATGGAAATAAATACATCCATAATCCGGCCACGACGATCGTACCGACACCGCCAATGAAAGCAGCCCGAGACGCTCCAACAAATCCGGCCAGCGTACCCGATTCGAACTCGCCCAATTGATTGGAAGTCCCGATAAACAGTGAATTCACAGCGTTCACGCGTCCGCGCATTTCATCCGGTGTTTGCATTTGCACAAGGGTTGACCGGATCACAACACTGACTACATCCGACGCCCCGACGAGCAGCAATGCAATAAGCGATACGATCAGGTTCGTGGACACGGCGAAGATCATCGTCGCTATGCCAAATACGCCGAGCGCCCCGAAGAGCGTAGGTCCAAAAGCTCTTTTTAACGGATAATACGCAAAAATAATCGTCATCATCAATGCACCGACGGCCGGCGCCGTCCGCATGAACCCTAGCCCCCATGGACCGGTATGCAAAATATCTTGCGCAAAAATGGGCAATAGCGCCGTCGCTCCGCCAAGCAGAACAGCGAAAAGATCTAGCGAAATCGTCCCTAAAATGACCGGATTGCGGTAAACAAAGACGAGACCTGAAAACAGGGAACGCAGGGATACCGGTTCCAGCTTTCGTACGCTCTGCTCCATGCGAATGAAGATACTGAGCGTGGCCGCGACCAGCAGCGCAACCGTTGCTGTAACGTATACGAACCCGGCGCCTAACGAAAAAAGCAGCCCGCCCAGGGCAGGACCTAATATTTGGGCGGTTTGTCCAGCCGAAGTACTCCATGAAATGGCTTGCTGAAGGATCGCCTTTGGCACCAATTGCGGTAATAGCGCAGAGGAAGAAGGGCCTTCGAATGCACGGCAAGCCCCGATAATCGCCGCAGCCAGCAGTATTTGTTCACGACCAAGCCAGCCGGCCAAATTGCCTAACAGCAAAATAGCAGCGACCAAGCCCTCAATGAGTTGACACAAAAAAACAATCTTCCGGCGGTCGAAGCGATCCGCAACATGGCCGACAACTAACGTAAGCAGCACCATCGGCGCAAACTGGGCGAGACCCACGAGACCCAGACTGAACGCATCGCGGGTCAAATCGTACATTTGCCAGCCGATCGCAACGGAGAGCATCTGGAATGAGGTGGAAGACAATATTCGCGAGGTCCAAAATTTCGCGAAAGACGGCTGCCTGAGCATAGAATCCGATGATAGCAGCAAAATACAGCTCACGTCCTTTGGTGTAGATTAGCAACATATGCACATAATTCGGGCTAGCCGGCACAAAAGCAAGGTACATTATACCATTTTAACGCGGCATTGAGTTAAATTGTTTTCAAATGCTTAATACTCATTTTTCAATGTTCGAGCATAATCGTTCTAATTTCGAGAACAGTTCGTTGTAAATCTCAAGATCTACTAAGTATAATAATAGATATTACTAGTTATTGGTTGGGAGTTTATTCATGGATCGTTCTGCATTCCAATCCGTCGTCATCCCCCGTACGCAAAAAAGAATCATGCTGTTCCAAGGCAATCATTTGAGAAAATTGCTGAAGGACAATAAGACCATACGGCTATTGCTCACGGCAGGAGAGCTCGAGAAATCGCATGAAAGTTAGGTCAATATGAAGGCCAAGGCTCTTGCAGGCCGGCTGTCTGAGATAGGAAATGAGCATCTGTCTGTTGAGTATCGAGAGTATGAGCATGAAAACCATATTTCCGTACTGCCTGTATTGATCAGTCAGGCCATCCGTTTCGCCATGCAAAAACCCCTATGAGTTCTACTCATTAGGGGTTCGGCGTACACCTATTGATTTCAACCATAATAACGACCATCCAAACGGCAGCTATTATCTTACAAAAGTATTTTTCACTCGCTCAGACTTAACGAAATACGGTATCCAGATTAAACAAGTAACGATTGATCTAAAGATATCTTTTAATTGGCCTGCATCTTGCATTTCACTAGCCATAGGAATTTGAAGTACAAGCAAATAGTCAATGATTCCAACAACAAGAGAAGTACTATAATAAATGATCATTAACTTGGGTAGTATCAATTTCTTTTGATAAAGATTTATAAGGATAATGATAGTATATAGAAAAAATAATACATTAAACGCTAATTCAAATATAATCAATGCTCCCCACAACGGATGATACAATTCGGAGGTTTTCGAAGTTACATTTTTCCATATCTCGGGACTTACGGACGGGATGGAATAATTATAAATTTGAACAAGCAACAACAATAAACTACCATATATACCTATTTGAACTAATACCATCCATCCGCCAAGTCCTACAACGCCTAGCGGGCGTTCTTGAATGTTCTGCTCAGCTAAATTATTTTCCATTTGGGCACTTCCCTCTTATTATGGTTTACACTTGCTTTTTATTTCCTCTGATATCGTATTTACAATGGCATCAAGCGGTAAAGAACCATCAATAACGAAGTCTGAATTAGGCTTAGTCGTTCTTAACATATCTAAGTATGCAAACCTTCCTCGAGCTAAGTAATGCTTCATATGGTTTCTAATATTCTCACTAGAACTGTCGGTATAATCTCTCAGGATCCGCCTTGCCATAGCCATATCTAACGGAGTATCGATAAAGATTGTGAAGTCGATAAATTTTTTCATTCCTTCATGCAAATAGCCAAATGGATAGTCAACGATGATGTAGTCCAGTGACGGTTCATGGCGTGAAAGCAAAAACTGTAAATCGTTAATTAACGGCGACAAATTCCACACACTGGTATCTGACCCTTGCTCAACCCACTCACATATATCATCGGGCTCACCCTCAAATTCATACGCATCAAAATATAGAGCTTTCGAATGGCTTAATGTCTCTGCTAAGCGTTTCGTTACCGTTGTCTTTCCGCCACCTGAGACGGCGGCAATGGTTATTACAAATGGTTTTTGGTGGAGTCCCATAAGATCCTCCCTTTATCATGGTTTATCCAAGATCATATGTCGTCCATCCTTTTTCTAGTAGCTTGAATTGTATGCTATAGATTCTTGGACATCTCAATCGCTCCACTACCCCATATTTCGCTGTATCGTTTACTAACGATAAATCCGTGTTTCTCATAAAACTTGACGGTATGTTCATATAGCGGCTTTACTTCAGGCGGGACTGTTAATAATGACACCCGTTTAAATCCTATTTCGGTTACATGTCTAATCAAATAATTTATTAATTGCGATCCTAGACCCTGACCTCTTTTAATCAGCATCTAGAATTCTTCCTTCATGTGTATACAAATTAGCTGGTGGTGCTTGATGTTGTCCAACTGATACGACATTCTGACCAGCGGACAAGCTGAGGATACGTCCCAGCTCGTAAAATAAATATACCATTACCTACAAATATTGGTAATGGTAATATTCGTTCAGCAGCAAATCGCAAGTATGGACCTTGCTATACTTTACTCCTCACCCAATATATACAACGGCTCCGTCCCGCTGCAGCATCTTGGGCAACTCCGACTGCAGAATATCAATGCGGCTCGCCAATTTTTCCATTCGATCACCTCCGGATTGGCTAGAGGCCCACTGCTTGGTACGAATGGTCCAAATCGTATTCAGATACGTCACCTCCTATGAATCTGGCCCCGTGCAGAAGCGACGTTCTCTTGATAGTCAACGCGACAGATGGTTTTAGCTGCTCCGATCTCCCCAGATCATGTTCGTTATCGTGAACATAAGTGATAATTTACCTTACCATATTCTTCGACCGACAGGAATATTTTGGGTCTTTCGGTTGAAATACCTTGATCCGGAAGCTCAAACAAATTATACCCATGAAAAAAAACCGTCCAGCCCTCCCGAACGGTTTATGGTAATTATGATTCGAATGCTGCATTGATCCGTTCGATGACACCGTTGTTTAACCGCAGCGATATGAGTTACTTCGATTTACTCGTCTTCTGAATCAACGTTGATTTGAAAGACGTCATATTCTCGCTCCTTTTTAAATCCAATCGACTCGGCTACATGGATGGAGCCCTTATTATGATCATCGCAATTCCAGTGCGGAATCTTACCGTCATCGAGACAGCGACGGGCACATGCTGAAGCTGCAGCTTTGGCATAGCCCTTTCTTCGATACGCTTCATCGGTCATCAATCCAAGTTCATGATGCTTTGAGTCTACAAATAACGACAAGCACCAACTGGCAATTGTATTCCCCTCTACGATGCAGTAACCGATTCCTTTCTCCAAAAATCGTTCCTTCGATGGCCAAGCCACATGGATCCATTGCATAACTTGGTCTACATTGTTTATCGATGGATCGTTTAACAGCGAACCGTCAATGAGCCTCAATGAAGCATTCTCGTTCAGCGATTGTTTTGGCGACACATTGCTTGTCGAATCCATCGTATAGAAGCGCTTCTTCACCGTGCTTAATTTTTGCTTGCTCGCAATCACGAGCTGGATAGCTTGCTTCCATTGTTTGGATTCATAATACATATTCATGTATGGTACTCGTCTTCCCTTCATTGCGGAAATCGTTTCCCGCTCCAGCATATCCCCGAACGTTCTATTGAAATCTTCGTTCCCCGGATCGCCTGCAAACAGCATTTCAAAGTCGATTCCGTTCATGACCGCAGACTTCGGTTCCTCAACATGATCGACGTAAATCGTTCCGATCGTATTGCCGGCCATTATTGATTTCGAAATGAGCTGATGCGTGAACGGTTCAAAGAGCGGCCTTACATTTTCGTATTGATGCTTGGGCAACAAGTACATCGAATATCTTCCTCTCCACTGTCAATTATTATCCGGCAGGAACGGTTCAATTGAATTAGTAAACCGACTGTTCGGTCTATTAATGTTTGAAAATATAACCCCTACCGCAATTCAGGGGTTACTGTCTGGAAATCCCGTGAAGGAACACATCGATCGCTTGCTCGTAGAGGAAATAAAACCTTTCTTCGCTATATCCGAAAAATTGCGTAATACTCAATCCCGTAAGTGTACCATACAGAATGTAGGATAAGTCCTCTACATTTTTACTGCTTTCAAACTCTTGCTTACGTATGCCCTCTTCGATGAGTTGATGAAAGACGTCGTACTCAGGCTGAATGAGACGAATGATTTTCTCCTTCATCATATGTTCAATCTTCTCCGAGGCTATATATTCGGGAACGATTTTCGACAGCGGATTTTGCATATCCGTAGCATAGTAGCGCGCAAGCAAATACAGCTTTTCTCGCACTGTCGCTACCTTATTCGCTTGTTCCTCCCATAAGCTCCGCCATGCTTTGGAGGATTCCTCAACCGCATACAAGAACAACTCTT
Organism: Paenibacillus allorhizosphaerae; assembly: GCF_042659105.1. Taxonomy (NCBI): domain Bacteria; kingdom Bacillati; phylum Bacillota; class Bacilli; order Caryophanales; family Paenibacillaceae; genus Paenibacillus; species Paenibacillus allorhizosphaerae. Next base: position 391,873 of record NZ_JBHSRV010000001.1, read on the forward strand.
CCTTGCTCTTAAAATGGTAGTAGATGCTGCCTTTGCTGGTCTGGGTACATTCTCGAATTTCTTCCATTGAAGTGGCCGCGTACCCTTTTTGTTCGAAAAGAACTTTCGCTCTTTCCGCAATGAGCTTTTTCGTTTTTTCACCTTGACCCACAGGTCTTGCCATTTGATCTGCTCCGTTGTTCGAAATGATAATTTAAATATACTGACCGGTCGGTTTATTAATTATAACCGATCATTATTTTGCTTGCAATCGTCCGTCGCGATATAGCTTGCACAATGCATCATGTTGGAAGGCAGCGCTATCTTCTGCGATTTTGAATCGGCTTTTCAAACATATATAGCTCGTCATCCATCTGATTCATTTTTTCATTTACTAACGCCCGAGCGTCACTTATTGCCTTGTTGTAGATGTACGGTCCAAGCTCCTTCATCATAAAATCAATGATCTGTTCCGCCCCTAAATCACCGATCGTTTCGGATCGTTCTTCTTCAAAATAATTCTTTACGCTGTTAATTATTTGTTCCTTCTCTTCTTTTGGCAGCTTAATCGAAATCGTCATGTTTCCGTCCCCTTCTTGGATTAAAATTGGTGAAAAAAATCAAGTTCTTAATAGTGTCGTGACTCCCTTTTTCAAGTCTTCGAACACCGGTCTTTGTACCGTACTGATCTCCTCGATATTGATTTCCTCAATAAATTTAAATTCCAGCTTTAACGATTCCCGGCTTTCATCAACATAAATAAGCGTTTTATTGTCCGCCGCAAGCTTTCCCGTTAAGTCTGCCTCAGCATGAAAAATGAACATAACAAATACGACTTCGTTTCCATCCGGGTACTTGTACTTCATTCGTGAGCCGCTGTACACCGTATATAGCTCTTTTTGCTTCACTTCCAACCCGGTTTCCTCGTACACTTCCCGAATCATAGTCTCCTCGATCGACTCGCCTGCATGCATTCCGCCGCCGGGCAATCCCCACCTAGACTCTCAAGTTTTGGATTGTTTAGAGCACTCCTCTTCAATTTTCCGATCAGCTGACAGTTTAGTTTAACATAGCCAAAAATTAAAAACATCAAGTTCAACTAAACCTGATGTTTCAATACACCGTAATTCTATAATTTTTTTAATATATCAAAAAAGTTTCCTCTTTCATAACCCTTTCATGTGATCCAGATATTTAGCCCGAGTACCCGTGTCAGGTTAGAACGGCTTGAACACCATTAGTATAAGCGAGAGGAAAACGGCAAAATTCGCAATGCCTTCCAACCTCGCGGACCGCTTGCGGCTCTGCCGGTACGAGTCGGGCAGCGCATCGCCATACGTCTGCTGCTGCAGCAGCGCTAGCTGGTGCTTGATGCCTGCAGGAAGGAAGACGGCGAGGATGATCAGAATGAGGAAGAATATCGCAATCGAGGCCACATACCACAGCTCCCGAAACAGGCTCGTATTCATCAAGCCGAGCGCCAGCCCGCTCAACAGCAGTAGCGAGCCGCCGATCTTCGGCAAAATGGCCAATTTGTTCTGCATTGCTAACCCAAACTTGGCCTGCTCTGCGGTACGCACGCCACTCATGATCAATGGAGAACCGACGATGGAGCTAATCGCAATTACGGCGGAGATGATGTGGATGAATTACAAAGTAATATACAAATTCATGGTTACGCCCCCTTCTGATTTTGAGAATGCCTGACCTTTAATTATGAATAGATCCGCTCTTAGGGAAGTCCAGCTTTTCGGCAAGTCCGGCGACCTGCCGAAGCATCGATTCCCGTGCAACTTCATCTGCCGTATTCACCAAATAAAGGAATACATGGTCTACGACATCGATGCCGACATCCAGAATGCCTTCTTTGACGATCAGCTTCATCGCCTGCTCCAACCTTCGGGAAGCCAGGTTGCGCTCACTCCGTCCCGCCGTTTGGATGACGAGGCGCCTCTCCTCCTTGGAATGAGCCAAGCAGCTCTTGCCCCGTAAGCGTCGGATCGAAGGCGGATTCGTACAGATCGGAATGCTGCACTAGATGTCCAGCTTTCGTATGGCTGTCGACCAGTACGCTGCGGACAGCAGCGTTGAAACTATATGGATTTGGGTGTGCGTTAACGATGAAAACATTCATGTTCATAACCACCTTTTAAGTTATTGTTTGTGGAATTTCTATTTTGTTCAATTATATAACGTTGTTAGATTTAACTTCTAAAAAAACGGGGGTTTACCCCCACGCCTTTACATACAGTTCCACCATCCGGTCGATGAGCATTTCGGCGCGTTCCTGTCCGCCTTTCATCCGCCCCTGAATCGTCAGCGAAATCATACCGTGCAAGTTGCTCCAAAATAAATCGACTTCGCCATCCAGATCCTTCGTTTCCACGTTCATGCACGCTTCAATGGCATCTCGCAGAATGAAAAATACCCTCACCGGCTCTTCAGGTGTATTTTGCGTCCCAAACGAAATGCCCGCAAGTCCGTGCATGATTTCGTACAACTCACGTTCCCGGAAAGCGAAAGCCCAATACGCTTTGGCCATCGCGTACAGCGTTTGCTGCGGCGTCTCGTTGTTTTCCGCCTTCGCCTTTGCCAAATCGAGATAGAGCAGGTGAAAGCCGTCCTTCAGCAGTTGGAATAGCAGCGCATCCTTGTTCTCGAAATACTCGTAAATCGTCGGCGGGCTGTACTCGATCTGTTCTGCGACTTTCCGGATCGTTATGCCCTTCCATCCGTCCCTGTCGGCAATCTCCTTCGTCGCTGCAATGATTCGCTGCCGAAGCTCCTGCTTGTGCCGCTCGCGGCGATTCAAATCGGATCAACCTCCTTTCCATATTTTACTCACATTCAGAAATATAACATTGTTAGATTTTGATGTCAAGGGGCATACGGCCCCCTTGGTCATCGTAGCAGTACAATCTCTTAAAGCTTTCACTTTGCATGCAAAGAACGATTATTACTAAATCCGTTCCGTAAGGATACAAAACTACCCAAGCGTGTCCCGGTTCTGCATATAAAATTGCTGCCATTGCTCCAGCATGTTCGTCGAAGCTAAAGCAGATGGAAATTGCCGCAGCAATTTATCCATTACTTCTTCCGTGTCGATGGGGTTCGCGATCACTTGAATGTTATTTACCAGGCACTCTTGCACATACTCTTTTGTCAAATGCTTGTGTGACATCCAGAGGTATCGCGAACGAAGCTGCTTCATGAAAGGGAATACGCTTGGGGACAAGCAGCCCATGATTAGACCGATGTCGATACCGGAATCAAGCTCTCGCATTTTCATCAACGAATAATGGTCGAAGGAGGTGACGATGATCTGATCCGTTATATCGTGGCGGCGGATCACATCCAGCACTTTTTCTTCTATGCCCTCATAAGCTTTCCCGATTTGCTTCAGCTCCAGAAAAACCGAAATACGGCCCTTGCACAGCGCAAGCGCCTCATCAAGCGTCGGAATCGTCTCCCGTTCTCCAACGGTGAAACGCTTCAGCTCCTCCAAAGTATATTCTTTAACCCTGCCTTTGTCATTGCACATCCGGTTAACGGTTGGGTCATGGATAACGACAGGAATGCCGTCCTTGCTCAGATGCACATCCAATTCCAGATGCGTATAATTCGCATCCAATGCGGCCTGGAATGAGGATAACGTATTTTCCGGAAATAATGTCGGGTAGCCGCGATGGGCTATGCCTCGAACGTTCATGAACTTCACTCTCCATCTTGGAAATAATAGGTATGATTCAATGACTTCGACATAAGTCGACTTCAATCCTCTTTGGAAATGCGGCACAGGCAAAATCCGTGTAACCACTGGCCTATCCATGTAGTCCGTTGTCCCGGTCTACGATCGTATGACCCTGTTCCAATCCGATCTCTATGAACCCGGCCATCTGTTTAATTTCTAAATCAATCGCACGATCGCTGCCGATGAGAATAATGTTTCGCAAGTCGGACGCACCTGCGCTCTCAGGAGAAAACGCTTTCGTTTCCGCAAATACGGCTTTAAGCGTCGTATGGATCGCGTTAATTAGCTTATCGTTTCTGCTCTTGCCCATTAGATTCATGACGACGGCTCCGCGGGCGTTGAGCTTTTCCTTCGCCATAGTAAAAAAATCTATTGTTACCAGATGCATCGGCGTCCCTTTCGCGGAGAAAGCATCCAATATGATGAAATCAAACGTATTCGGCGCTTCCTTCTCCAAAAGCTGGCGGCCGTCTCCAGTAACGACGTTATTTTGGCTGTAGTTAAAAAATCGCCTGCTCAACTCCACCACTTGTGCATCAATCTCGGCAACGGTAAATCGCTTGTCCGGGAAATGTCCGGCGATCGTTCCCGTCCCATGCCCGATGACAAATACATTCTCAAGGGACGGATTGTTTTTCTCCAGTAAATGAATGATAGCCCTCGGGTATTCGAGCACGATACGATCCGGATGTTTTATGTCCAAGGCGCCTTGTACGGCACCGTCTGCAAACTGCAAGAAGCGAAACTTTCCCATCTCCCCATACAACTCTGTCGTTTCATACACTGAAATCTCGTTATAACTGCTGATTTCTTTCGCTAACAATTGCAATTCATCGATCTCCTTCTACAACCCCGTCGCTTCGATCCACTTCGTTACAAGTTCGGTGAGCCTATCTTTTTTTGCTTGTACATCGTTCATATCAACAATCTTGACAACGGCCCTGTCAACGGCAACCCACGCAAGTAGCCCGGTGTGATCGTCAAATAACGGTCCTTCTCGTCTGTTTTCCTTTACCTTGGCTCCGCAGTGAAAAATGATCCGAAAAAATCCTTTGCCATGCAAATTAAATGTGATTCTGTCTTCATTTTTATAGCAGAAACTCGGTGCATTCCATTTAATATGCTCGCTAAGCTGTGTATTTGCGCTTAAAATGATTTGACGTACTTCCTCTATTTCCATTTTCAGCGGATGGTCGAGATTGCTCAAATATTCAACCACCTGTTCATGACCCGACTGTTTGATAGATTCCGTGGCAGTTGTCCTTGGTAATTTCTTGGTTGTTGTCATTTGAATCCCACCTTTCCATTATGATTTCACAATGCCGTCAGCGCGAATTCCGGAATGTACGGTATACCGTACATAATAACAGAATAAAAATTATTGGTAAATTATCCAATTTTGTGGCGTTAACCGCTTGCAAGAATAAGATTTTGCGATGACTAAGGGAAATCGTGGCTTGCGTGTTTACCTGAACGATTAGCCCTACTTTTTTATTTGCTTTGTGCAAGCAAATATAATAAAATGAGATCATAATTTGAAAATTTTGTTAGGAAGTGAACCCTTTGACGAAAGACCGCAATGAACTTCAAAAGTTAGCGTATGGAACGTTAAGGCTAGTAAAGGAATTTAAACATGCACAGAATCGAAGATCCGATTTGGATCGAGTAACGTTTGAAATTCTTATGCTAATAAGGCAAAAGGAGCAAGTTCGACTAACAGACATAGCTAATGAGCTTGACTTCAATCCTTCCTCCATCACCCGGCGAATCCAATCTTTAAAACAATCGGGATATATTGCCGTTATCTCGGACCCTAAAGATCTTCGATCCAGTTTGATTCGTTTAACTGAGATTGGTGAGGGAGCGCTGTTGCATTTTCTCGAAAAAAGTATCGACGGATTAGAACACATTTTAAAGGATTGGAATGATGATGAAATCAAGGTTCTTGCTGACAAAATATTGCGTTTGGCGGACTCAATGAGTGATTGGCGGATTGCAGCAGATAAAACGGAAGGAGTGTCTCCTAATGATGTCAGAGAATAAAGAAAAGCTTAAACAAAATCAATATGCGAACTCGGGTAATTTCAACGCTCGAATCCACCTGCACAAATCTTTTGGTACAAACAAATACCCTTGGCCTTTTTGGGTTTTTGACCAGCTAAACCAAGCAGGTCATGCCAAGGTGTTGGAACTGGGCGGAGGCAATGGGTTGCTGTGGATGGCGAATGCCCACCGAATTCCGGAGCATTGGAACATTACCATTACAGATATATCATCGGGCATGCTAAAGGATGCTGAAATGAATCTTGCCAATCTAAACAGGAACTTTCATTACGAGGTAATAGATGCCGAACAGATCCTCTATTCAGACTCTACATTCGATATCGTAATCGCAAACCACATGCTTTATCATGTTGAGAACAGGGGGAAAGCTTTATTCGAGATCAAGCGTATTCTCAAACCTGACGGGACATTTTACGCAAGTACGGTAGGTAAGCGCAATATGCTCGAGCTGAAGGAAATGGTCAACGAATTTGATCCTCATTCAAAATACGATAAAGTGCTTGGTACGCTTGAATCTCATTTTTCCTTGGAGAATGGCAAAGAACAGTTGCTGGAAGCTTTCGGGGATGTTCAACTTGCACTGTACGAGGATGCTTTGTTGGTTACGGACGCTCAGGCCATTGTCGATTACGTATTATCTTTGAATGGAATGGATTCCGGTCAGATGATACTGGACCCGGGTTGTGCTGAAAAGTTTAAAGATTTTCTCGATAGGAAAATGGAGCTATCCGATGGCAAGATCCACATCAGCAAAGGATCAGGAATATTTATTTGTAAACGATAACTTAGTGACTGTGCAGTTAAATGCAACAAACTGGCTGTGTTACAGCCAGTTCATGTGCCGGGATCGTAAAACCCGACTTGGCCGCGGCGCCATTGTCGGGTTCAATATGGGTTCAGATGCAGTGGGGAATTTCATTCATCGTTATGATCCGGAATGACTTTAAGAGGTTTTCCTTCTTTATAATAAAGGGTGGGAGAAAGAATAACGAAATAAATATGAACATGCTGGCAGTCAAACTCATGGAAAATGCGATTCATGCTCGAAGCGAGGGCATCATGGGTCTCCTGCTCCCTTTGAAACATTTGAATCTCCACGGATAATGGCGAGTTAGTGATCTGCCTGATCGGAAGCAGCTCAATCTTGACTTTTTCTTTCGGAATTTTGACGATGTAAGCAAATTCGTCTACAACCAGCGGCGCCAGTTTCTCCAATACTTCACTTTGAAATCCTTTGAAACGCAAATAAGGCACAAGTATCCCTTCATTCTGTAATTTCTGTCTACCTTTGTGATTTTAATCACATATGCGCCGAAAGTCAACCCTTCACCGAGCTTTAATGTCGCATTTTGACAACAAAAAAAGCACCGCTGAGAATGACTACCGCCATCTCCGGATGCTTTCGATTGCCTTGCCGCACCTCATTATTATGTTTAAAGAGAATTGGAAGCTTGTACAAGAAGTTGGGTCAGCAAGCCGTAGTCAGGCGAGTCCCCTTCACGGATTTTGAGCCATTTTCGCTCGGCAGGACCTTCGAAATTTTTCGGGACTTCCAAACCGGTAGCATTCATAATCATAAACGCAATAGCGTCCTTCGATGGGGATATCACTGCAGCGTAATGCCCGTTTTTCAGGAAATGCGGTTTCTTGTATTGAATCCGTTCTTCCACCCCCGGGATGGATTCATGGACCATTTGTCGAAGTTGTTTGGAAACTTCAACCTGCCATGGCTGATTAAGGCTTTCGATAAATGAGACGACCTCTTGGTTCATTGCTGTATTGCTCCTTTCTTTTACCTTATGATGTCATTATTAGTAGCCATAGATTGCTTCTCTAGTATATCATGCATTAGAATACATCATTTCTTTTGAATTGCTATTTCGAGATCCGATGCGAGTGCCTGCTTAAACGAACGGGATGCATGCTACCAAGGCAATGACTTTCCGGTATCCGCTTCGATGTACATCGGCTGCGGCCCGATCTCATCCTTATATTCATCGATGCGTTTCAAAATGTTCGCTCCCGCTTCCTCCGGCGTATAAGTGCCGGCATCGTTCCATGTACCGCTCATCGACGTTTTTACCCACCCCGGATGGATCAGCAATACCCGTCCGCCATCCTTGCAAATGCTGTTATGGATGATGGTGGACCCCATGTTCAGCGCGGATTTGGCCATGCAATAACCGAACCAGCTTTCACGGAAGCTGTTCCCGATGCTTCCCGCTTCCGAAGAAATATTCACGATCAGCTTTCCGCCGTTCATCACTGGCCCAATCAATGCACTCGACATTCGGATTGCGCCAAGAGCCGATACGTTGTACACACGTTGTATTTCGTCAAAATCGAGTTCGTCCGCGATCGTTTTCTTCGTATCACCGAGAATCGCTGCGTTGTTGATGAGAAAGTCGAGCTTCTCGGTATCGCTTTGGATAAATTCCGCCGCTTCGCCAACGCTCGTATCGCTCCCCACGTCCAATACGAACCGCCGCAGTCGTCCCGGGAACGCTACCGCGAAGTCGTCGAGTTCCTTGTTCTCCTGCTGAATGCCGCCGGCAAACACCGTATATCCCTCAAGCAGCAATCCTTTGGACAAGGCCAATCCAATGCCTCTGTCCGTTCCCGTTATACAAACCGTCTTACCTGCATCCATTTCCATCATCACTCCTGCGACCGGATTCTTTTGGCGGTACGGCTGAACCATGAACTACTGGAATCATCCATTCATAATGCGATTTATCGTGCAATTGATAGCGTTCCATGTTAGGGCCGACCTGCTTATAGCCAAATGATTGCAACACAAGCATAGTACTAAAGCATGCGTACGGATCGTTAGACAAGCAATCCAACACAACAAACAGGGTAGGCTCAATGGTTTCAATCTCTGCAGATTTGAATTCTTCATCTGGAAAAGAAACCTTTCCGCGAAGTCGAAAACCGACTTTCCCGATCATATTGTCGCCAGTCACCTGCTCTTGCTTAACAAATGCCTCCTGCACGTGCAGTCCTATATTTCTCATCTGTGCCGCTCTCTGTTCCATCACTTGCGCAAAAGGATTCAACTGCCGCTGCACTTGATGACGAAACCATACCATTTGGACCGGAGCGTCCCATTTCACCAATCGTACATGTTCATCCCTTGGGCCGACACCATACAAAAACTGTTTGGCAGCGTGGAGCAACGATAGTTTAGCGTCAATATCACTGCGCCATTTGTTCATCCACACCCATTGCTGTGCGGTATCCGCATGAAGAAACTCCCGAATCTCGGCCAGCTGAATGCCCGCTTGACGCAAAGAATGTATTTTTACTGCAGTGGGGATCTGGTCTTCACGGTACAGACGATATCCGTTGGGCGAACGAACGTCCGCCAGCAGCAATCGTTCCTTCTCATAATAACGCAATGTACTGGAGGGGAGACCGGTCCGGTCAGCGAAGACTTGAATCGTCATTTTTTTGGCATAGGCGCTCCCCTTCAAAATTAATAATAATTCCAAACGTTCAACCGATTACCGTCCGGATCGTAAAAATGAAACCCTTGCCAACGTTCCCCGACGATCTCGGAAACTTCTAATGCTTGTTCCTTCAACCACGAATGGGTCTGTTCAAAGTCCGCTCGTTCTTCAATTTGAAAGTATAGTCTGGCCCCGGGATTCGCTTTTACAAACTTTGATGTTGAAGGAATTTGTTCCAGCCATGCAAAGTCCCATTCGTCTTTTACATCCCGCATCAATACAAACCCTCGGTCTTTGAAATTGTGATCGGATTGGGCAAAACCTAACACGCGCTCGTACCACACCGTCGCCGCCTCCAGATTACGAACTCCCAACCATAGCGGTTTCGCAGCATATTGGATGATGCGTGAGTCAGGATATTTGCCCTCTAGCTTGCGATCTTCACATAAAGTAAGTCGTGACCCGCCAAATGCTTGTATATCGGCAGCCCAGGTTCCGTCGGGCATATTAACCGGTTCTGAAATCTCGACCCCTTGCTGTGTAAAATAAAGCAGCGTTTGCTCCAAATTCGCTGTTCGAAAACAGAAACGGCAATGGCCTTCGGCGTAATCTTCCATTGTAAAATGATCCATGCCGCTTTCAAACGACTTTAAGTTCGCTTGTCCCATGCCTGGCAGCTTAAAAAATGCTTTCCTCCCTACCGGACCCGTAGCGGTGCCGTTCAATCGCCATCCCATGGTGTCGCGATACCACTCGACTGCTTCGTCAAACCGGTCCCAAGGTACCATAATAAATCCGCCGTCAAATTTAAAATAAGGTGTGTCCAATGATATTCGCCTCCATGATGTATCAAGATGGAAATATCATACACCTTCAAGTTACTTTAAGGTCAACCGTTTTTTCGATTTCGGCGCCAATGAACGATCCGGCTCCATGCCGCATTGTCCAACAGCAATTACCCTCAGAGGAAACCTCTGAGGGGCATGAAAGTAACGATGTATTGCATAAGCAGCAATCTTACTTATAGAAGAACTTCTTGTCTGCCGTGATCTTATTGCGCAGCACCGACGGATGCGGCTTCAATGATGGAGGCTACGGAGACCGTCTCTCCTTTTTCCGGGAAATAGGCCTTGATTCCTCTCGTATTAAGCGATCTCGGATGAGGACTATGCAGCGTAATAACCGCTTTCGGCGCGATCCGCTCGACTAAATCAGAGATCGCGTCGGGATGAGCATGACCCCCGTTGTTCAAGGTATGTCCGGTAATGCCGAACGATTTCAAAAATTTGGCGACATCCTTGTGATCTACTTTCACACTGTAGTCGGATTGAATGAAATGCGAGCAGCCTTGCAGCCCGCCGAGCGTCTCCAGCTCAATCATTTGGGCCAGATCCGGGAATTTGAAGAAGTACAAATACTGGTCTTTATGCTCAGCCACTTCCTCCAGCGCGACTGTTTCGTAAGGCACCGTCATGCCGTCCGTCACCGTAGCATCCATTACTTTTATCGTCGCGTTCAGCGCCGGATGACCTTCCAGAATGCGCAATCCTTCGCGATTGGCAGCATGCCAGATCAACGCGTGGGACGATTCCATGACGATCTTACGCCCCTTCTCCATGGCGATGGCGATCATGTTGGCCATGCGCTCGAGGTCCCTCGGCGACATTTGCAAATATACAAACCCTTCCGCTTCGCCTACTAATTGTGAAAAATCATTCAGCAATGCGTCTTCCGGCTGCTGATAGGCAGGAACGGCAGCGGGATCTGCCGGTAGGCGCGTCCCTTCCGTAATGAGCACGTCGATCTGCTTGCTTCGGCAAAGCTCGATGAACCGGTCGATCTTCTCCGGATGCTTGCCCTGGCGCCGCCAGTCTCCCGTATAGGCGATTTTGTGATCGCCGCTTTCGATAATAAGACCCGCCGCTCCCGTAGCGTTATGGTCCATCTCAACAATCTGGATCGTAAATTCGCCGAAATCGATGACGCTTAGATCTTCGCATGCTTCAATGCGCGCCGCTGTATCCGGATAATGTCCGCCAGCCACGATGCCGCGGTATAACGCATAGGAATCATGGTTCATGTACACCGGAAGATCCGGATGCGCATAAGGAAGCACACCGATATGATCGGTATGCATATGTCCGATAAACAGGTTGATTCGCTCATATTGCGGGAACTCGCGATTATTCCAGACACGGCGCACAATCGCCGGGTCAATCCCTTTGATTTGTTCAGGATCGTACAACTTGAGCAGCGGCGCAGTCATGCCGCCAAGCAAAAATTGACGAATTTCACGCCCGGATGTTGCGCCAACAGGTTCGTAAAGCGTCGTTTGCTTTGGGAACAGCAGAGAGCTGTGCTCTACGCCGAAATCGAATAAAACCGCCTGCTTACCTTTGCCGTATAAAACCTGCACGCCTCCCGACTTGCCTGCCCCGCCAAAAAAAGTCAATTGCCCTTCGCGCAAATCGATCTCCTCCAATATGAGTTGAAATGGTATGTTTCCGAAAGAGAGAAGCTTTTCCATTTTCATCATACAAAGGAGACCAAAGATCGAACATACAGTAATGAAACTTATGACATATACTTTATTTCAACGATTTATTCCAGCTATCCTTTAGAGGCACGATCCTGTTGAACACGAGCCGCTCGCTCGTAGTGAACTTGTGATCTACGCTGAAATAACCGTGACGGAAAAATTGAAACTTTTGTTCCGGACGGGCATGCCGGGCGAACGGCTCCAATAAACCGTCCGTTACGGTAACGAGCGAATCGGGATTGACCACATCCGTCCAATCCGCACCGTCCTCATCCGGAATATCCTGTTCGAGCAGCAATTTCTCGTACAAATGAATGTCTGCTTTGGTTGCATGCGTAGCTGAAACCCAGTGAATCGTCCCTTTCACTTTGCGTCCGGTAAAGCCGGTGCCGCTTTTGGTAATCGGGTCATACGTACAATGAAGCTCCGTAATTTCGCCGGTATTCGGGTCCTTCATCACTTCTTCGCACTTGATGAAGTAAGCCCCTTTCAGCCTCACCTCCGCACCCGGACTCAAGCGGTGAAATCCTTTCGGCGGCTGCTCCGTGAAATCGTCCCGCTCGATATAGATCGTTCTGGAAAACGGTACCTCTCGTTTGCCAAGCGACTCGTTCTCGCTATTGTTCTCGATGAGCAGCAGCTCCGTCTCATTCTCAGGATAGTTCGTTATGACGACCTTCAAAGGCTGCAAAACGGCCATCACGCTGATCGTCTTTTCCTTCAGATCCTGCCGCAGACAATGATCCAGCAAGGAGATGTGCACCGTGCTTTGCGTTCGGATGCTGCCGATTTCTTCAATAAAACTGCGTATGCTCTCCGGCGTGAACCCTCTTCTTCTCAAGCCGCGAATCGTCGGAAGCCGTGGATCGTCCCAGCCGTCTACCAATCCTTCTTCCACCAGCTGCCGCAAAAACCGTTTGCTCGTGACGACGCCCGTTAAGCTGAGCCGGCCGAACTCTCTTTGCCGTGGAGGCTCCTTGATCTCAAGCTCTCTAAGGACCCAATCGTACAATGGACGGTGGTCCTTGAATTCGATGGAGCATAAAGAATACGTAATCCCCTCGATCATGTCTTGAATCGGATGGGCAAAATCGTACATCGGATAAATGCACCAGCCATTTCCCGTTCTGTAATGCTCGGCATGGATAATCCGGTAGATGACAGGATCACGCAGATTGATGTTGGGCGAAGCCATGTCAATCTTGGCGCGAAGCACTTTGGAGGAGGCGGGATAGTCACCGTTTTTCATTTTGGCGAACAGCTCCAGATTTTCCTCGGCCGGCCGGTCCCGATAAGGACTGTTTTTGCCCGGCTCCGTCAGCGTCCCCCGATACTCGGTTACTTCCTCCGGCGACAAATCACACACATAAGCTTTCCCTTGCTTGATCAAGGTGACCGCAGCGTTATAGATTTTGTCCGAGTAATCCGAACCGTAATAAATATGCTCTCCCGGATCGTAGCCGAGCCATTTGATGTCTTCAATGATCGCATTCACGTATTCGATATTTTCTTTTAGCGGGTTCGTATCGTCAAAACGCAAATGGAACGTGCCGTTAAACCGCCGGGCGATCGAATAATTCGTGTGAATGGCGTATGCGCTCCCGATATGAAGATAGCCGTTAGGCTCGGGAGGAAATCTCGTGCACATGTCCCTTTCGAAAGGTACGGCCTCAAGCTCCTCGGCAATCAGCTTAACCATAAAATTTTCCGCAGCATGTTCCTTCTCGTTACCCATGGTCGGCTCCTCCTAACGAATGTATGAAGCGATGAAAAAACAAAAAAACCTCATCTCCAAGACTAATTTCATGTCTCAGGGACGAAGTTATCGCGGTACCACCCAGTTTCATTAATATGTCGCCATATTAACCTCTTCAAGTACGCATGGCGTATCCATGTTATACTCTAGCTCAGTAACGGGAGCTCCCGTCATGCCATCCCCTCTGGTGGTTCCGACATGCTGCTCAGAGGCTTGGTTCGGGAGAAGTTCTTCGCTCCTTTTCAGCTGCCGGAGCTCTCTGTGCAAGAACGTTGTTCCCTACTCTTCTCGTCATCGCGTTTTGAATTTGCTTATTATAATAACAAATGATGGCCATTTGTGTAAACTGTTATTCACATACACTTCATATGGCGCCTCCCCTACAATTTCTCCGCGACGATCGTGAATGTTTTGGGGATGCCCTTATCAAATACGTCTGAAGAAAGATTAGGAAGCTCTTCCAGCACTTTCACGTACAAGCCCGCATTTGCAATCGATGTAACGATTTCTCCAAGAGTCCAGTTGCGCAGACGCACGGTTTGTACGCTGCCTTCACCGCGTTCACTGCCCTCGGCCGCCAGAAATTTGGAGAAAGCAACTTCCTTTTCCACAAGCGACGAATCGAAGTAATCTCCGGTCACTTTATGTTTTCGAATGTTTGCCGTGGTTCCTTTGGAACTGATCAATTTGGTCGATACGGGATGGAAATCTTGAAGGACCAGCGTACCGCCTTTGCGAAGAAGCGCCTGGACCACATGGAGCAGCGGGTTCAAATCCAGAAAGTAATGAAGGATGCCGTGTTCCATATATACAAAATCGAAATCGCCCGTCAATACATGCGCCGGTAAGTTTAGTACATCGGACTGAATGTATGTAAGATGAACATCCGACTCTTTTGCCAGCTCCATGGCATATTTTTCGTTTTCCGCAGAAAAATCGACCACCGTGACGTTCGCGCCGAGTAAAGCGAATGCAACGGCTTTATTCCCGTTCGAGCCCAGCAAGTTGGCGATTTTCTTGTCTCTTATGTCCCCCATGTAATCGAGCGCTTTGCCGATTCGCTTCGCAGGGTTTTCTCTCAGTTTGACAGCCGCTTCGCTCGGGAAACCGAAACGGTTAACCCAAGCCTGGTAGGCTCCGGTATTCCATGAAGTTTGATTTTGTTGAAATGGTTCCAATGATGTTGACTCCTCTCCGCACCTCATCATACAGTACCGAGCCGTATATTTGAAAGTAAAAAATGTTTAACATTTGATTATTCCGGTGTTCTCCGTAGACCCGTTTCGAAGGACGCAGCTGCCGTGAGTTTCAAAGGAAATATTCCACACGTCACATCTAAACATGGTATCTTTACTTTATGCTTCCACAAAATTTTCCGAAACATGTAGAAGTCGTTGGCGCTCGTTCGTCATTAGATTGAGTGGACAACATAACGCGCTCAAACCCATTCGAGAGGAGAAATAAAACGATGCACTACACATTGCTATTTTATGAAAACCCGGAGGATTTCTCAGCACGCACCGATCCGTCGCGTCAGCAGGCGTATTTGGCCGGCTGGACCCATTATGTAAAAGCTTTGCGCGAAGCAGGAATTGTTGTGAGCAGTTCCGGCCTCTACCCTCCGGAAACGGCCACAACCTTACGGCGCCGAGACGGTGAGCTGTTGGTGCAGGATGGGCCGGTTACCGAGACGAAAGAGCAAATCGGCGGTTTATTCATTATCGACGTGCCGGATCTTGACAAAGCGTTGGAGTGGGCGGCACGCAGTCCGGTCAATGCCGTCGAAGTAAGGCAAAACATTCCGCAGATCAAATAACAACATACCATGAACACACAACACATTATTGAGTTGACAGCTCGCGAATCGTACGGCAGGTTGGTAGCCTACTTGTCCGTACGATGGCGTGACGTGGAAGCGGCCGAAGATGCGCTGGCCGACGCCTTCCTTATAGCTTTAGAAACATGGCCTCGCATTGGCGTTCCGGACAAGCCGGAGGCTTGGCTTCTTACAACGGCGCGGCGGCGGCTTATCGATCGCGCTCGTCGCGGGCGCATACACGAGAGGGTTATGCCTGCGCTGCAAGCTATGTCGGAGGAAGTGCAGCAGCGGTCTTCTTCCGGCATGGACTTTCCTGACGAACGTCTCAAGATGCTGTTGATGTGCACCCACCCATCCATCGATCCGAGCGTGCGTACTCCGCTGATGCTTCAAACGGTATTGGGAATCGATGCGGCACGCATCGCGTCCTCCTTCATCGTGAAGCCGTCCACGATGGGCCAACGGCTCACCCGAGTGAAAGCGAACTTACGCGCCAAAGACGTTAAGTTCGAAATGCCTCACCCCGAACAATGGCCGGAACGCCTCGACTCGGTACTTGAAGCGATATATGCCGCTTACGGCAGCGGTTGGGACGACGTGACGGGAGTTGACGAGCGCCGCAAAGGATTGGCTGAAGAGGCGATTTACTTGGGAAGGCTGCTCGTGCGCTTTATGCCTGAAGAGCCCGAGGCACAAGCATTGCTGGCGCTTATGCTGCACTGCGAAGCACGCCGCGACGCCCGCCGCGATGTAGGGGGAAACTACGTTCCCCTCTCCGAGCAAGATATGACGCTTTGGTCGGAAACGATGATCGCGGAGGCGGAGCGCTGCCTCCACCGTGCCGCACAAGTAGGTCGCGTCGGCCGCTTCCAGCTTCTGGCGGCGATCCAATCGGTGCATGCCCAGCGCGCATGGTCTGGTCGCACCGCATGGGACGAAATCGCCCTGTTGTATGAAGGGCTCGTTCGCTTGGCCCCTACCATTGGGGCAGCGGTTGGCCGAGCCGCCGCTATGGCCGAAGCGCAAGGGCCTCAGCACGGATGGGCGCTGCTGGAAGCGATCCCGTCCGCACAAGTCGTGAGCTACCAACCGTATTGGGCGCTTGCCGCTCATTTGCTCATGCGAATGGAACGGCACGAAGAAGCCCGCACCGCTTACAGCCGTGCCATCGGTCTTTGCGCCGACCCGTCCGTGCGCGAGTTTCTGAAGCGGCAGGCGGATCACGCTGGATGAAGCCGCGCAATCTCTGATCTTAAAAAAACGGCAAGCGAACCAATCGGTTCGCCTGCCGTTTTTCCAAAGCTAATACTAATGAACAATAATTTTAACGTTGAACATGGGCATCCGGGGCCTTATCCGCTACAAGATTGAGGACAACGTTATGCTCAAGCAGCGCCTTTAATCCGCACAGCACCATCGTGTACCCTTCCGTTGAATCCAATGCCCGAATGACCACTTCGTCCCCGGTTCCCGTAAATCCGGAGTTCGTAATCGTTACGATCGTTTCGTTATCGCTGCGAGGGGTAAAGATCCACTCGACCGTGGTGCCGTCCGACGATTCGATCACAATGCGCCGGTTTTGCTCGATTTCTTTTACGTAGATGTCATCTCCTACGCCGTACATCTCCCAATCCCAACGGACACGCTTACCCGCTTCCAGTTTCCCGCTGCTTTTGGTGAACCAAAATTTTATAGTAATGGCAGGGTCGACAAAAGCTTCAAACACGGCTGCAGCCGGTCTGCGAATGAGCATTTCCGTTTTGACAACGGGAATATAATTCAAGGTTTGCATTGAACGGCTCCTTTCATGGTACAATATCCTCTTCATCATACCATGCATCCATTGATATGATTTCTTATGGATTGCTTATCCGAGGATAGCAACTTGTTTTAATATGCCGTCCATCCACCGTCTGCCGTAACGACCGTCCCGTTAATCCATCCTTTCATGATACGATGATGAACCGTTTGGTGTTTTCTTCAGCCTCTTTCTCCGCTTAATTTAGCTGTTTTCATCGGAACGCCTTTCGCGTCTTTAGGCACAGATCGTTTTATGAACAGTGCAAACACCAACGCTACGACGGTCAGGGCGGTTGCCACGATGAACGAGTAATTCGTACCGTAGATGCTCGCTTGAGCCAATACTTCTGGCGATTCCATTGCAAGTCTGCCCAAGGCCGCTTTGTCGTCCATGCTGATTCCCGTCTCGTTAAACAAATAATTTTTCATTTCGGTGCTGTACAGCGTTATGAAAATGGCGGTGCCGATCGCTCCGAACACCGTACGCAGCGTGTTAAGCATAACGGTTCCGTGTGCGTTCAGCTTTTGAGGTATATCGTTCAGCGCGGCCGTTTGAATCGGCATCATGAGCAGCGACATCCCGAACATCCGGAAAGAATACATAACGAGCAGATGTACGTACGACGTTTCCATCGACAATGTGCTAAACTCCCACGTCGTTACGATAGTAATCGCCAGACCTATGATGCTAAGCCATTTGGCCCCGAATTTATCGAATAACGCGCCCGTTACCGGTGACATGATCCCCATAATAATTGCGCCCGGGAGCATCAATAATCCGGAATCGAGTGCGCTGATGCCCCGCGTATTTTGAAGATAAATCGGGAGTAAAATCATACCCGAGAACAAGGCCATATTGACTACGATGAGAATAATCGAGTTCAGCGAGTACATGTTGTATTTGAATACACGGAACTCCAGCAATGGCGTTTCCAGCTTGAATTGTCTTAATACAAAAAGCAGCAGCGCGATCGCACCCGCCACCAGACAGATGACGACGACGGGATCGCTCCAGCCTTTGGCGCCCGCATCGCTGAATCCGTACAGCAGACCGCCAAATCCAATGGTCGAAAGCAAGACCGACGGCATATCAAGGCTCGGATTGCTTTGCGCCGTTACGTTCTTGATGAATTTAACCCCAACCAGTATAGAAATAAAGGAGATTGGCAAAATGATATAAAACAATACTCTCCAGTTATAATGTTCAACAATAAAGCCGGATAGCGTCGGACCGATTGCCGGAGCTAGGATCATAGCAAGACCGATGGTCCCCATCGCCCGCCCGCGCTGCTCAAGGGGATAAATATTCAAAATAACGACGGACAGCAGCGGCATCATAATCCCTGCACCAGCCGCCTGGATCAGCCTTCCTCCCAGCAGAACCGAAAAAGTAGGGCTAATCGCACAAAGCAATGTTCCTAAAGTAAATAGAGACATGCCAGTAATGAATATTTGTCTTGTTGAAAATTTAGCCATCAAGTAGGCTGTGATCGGCATTAAAACACCGTTGACGAGCATAAACCCTGTACTTAGCCACTGAACGGTTGTCTCATTCGTGTTCAGATCTTTCATAATGCTTGGCAAGGCAACATTCAGCAGCGTTTGGTTCAAAAACGCAACGAATGCGCCGAGCAGCATGGCAAACAGTATGGGACCTCTTTTCAGCGCTCCATCCGGTTTGGACTGCAGTTCCGTATCGTTGCTCATAACAAGTTCATCTCTCCTTCTCCACCTTTTACAATTAGCTTCTCTTTATCTAATACAGAATATCCAGATGAAAAGCGGTGAATCCTGCGAATGACGACTTACGATTGCACCCAATCATGACACCCTTTTTGTTTTTTTAAATTGTCATGAATCGTCGCAATATAAGCGTTCATCATTTCCATCCCTTCGGTCGGAATGCCTTGCGTGATCTTGTTTTGAAACTCCGCGATTTCGGACTCGATTTTTTTTATGATTTCAACGCCGTGATCCGTGACCGTAATTTTCTTGGTACGCCGATCTTCGCCATGAACCGTTATAACATAGCCCAGATCTTTCAATTTATTCGTCAGACGCGTAATGGTCGGACCTTCCACGTTTCGCATTTGCGCTACTTCGTTCAAGGTGTTAGATCCGCGATAATGCAGCAAATACAAAATCGCCCACTGGGAACTATATAAATTGTACTTGCTCAATAGCTGATTTAACTGATCGATGTATTGGCGGTACATTTGATTCATATGAAAAAACAGCGAAACGTTCTGTTCCATGTTCGGCCTCCTTTCAAAAAATAATTACTTAGGGTAAGTAATTAATATGATAAAAGTTTTTTGATGGTTCGTCAACCTTTCCCAATCATTGCCGGAGAAAAGCGGCAAAAGATTGGACTTCCAGTCGCATCATTCGTCCAGCTTCTGATTGGAGAGCATTCCCGTTCCGTCCATAGATTCATCCACCCAGCATGTTCCGTCCGCCGCAAACATTTCTTCGATGTGCTTCAATTTAATTAAAGTCCGGACGACCTGATCGCATTTAATATATCCTGCACACGTCAATGGTATGTCGCCACTTCCCCGAACGGTCCCGTCAATGGAGCATTCCTGTCCTGCACATTAGAAAAGGCCACCCGGAGAACATGCGGGCAGCCAGCGTCTTACATCCTAAATTGTGGTGGAAGCGATCGCCGGCGGAAATCAAACATGCGGCCGCGCTTATGGTACGATCATAATTTTACGATACCCGCCAGTGAAGCCGGGACCGGTCACATACTGATAACGGCCGGCTGCGAATGCGTCCCGATGCGGGAAATGCACGTGACCGCAAAACAGCGCAACCAGGTTATCGCACGCCACGTTGACAATCCACTGGCGAAACGCCTTCGTACTGGCCTCGGCAACGCCTACCCCCCACTTTCTTTGCGCCTCCGGATCCCCCCCTTCTGCATCGACCATGATGGGCGACTTCCATACCTCGTGTACTTTGTCGGCAAGCGTCAGGATATAAAGAGTCGGGTAGGCCATAAGCCGTCAAGTAGCGGCTTTTTCGGCTTGCTCGGCTTTTTCAGTATAAGACTCCCGATACTGAAGCTCGTAAAGCTTCCGGTATAGCCCGTTTTTCAGCAGCAGCTCCTGATGCGTCCCCATTTCGCGGATGGTACCCTTATGCAGGACGACGATCTTGTCGGCATGCTGAATGGTCGACAGCCGGTGCGCTACGATAATGGTCGTTCGGCCGGAGGAAATTTTTTGGAATGCATCCTGAATGAGCAGCTCGGTTTCCGTATCGATATTCGCCGTAGCCTCATCCAAGATCAAGATCGACGGGTTAAAAGCGAGCGTTCTCGCGATCGCAATCAGTTGGCGTTGTCCAGCGGATAAATTGGCGCCCCGTTCCATCACGGGCTCGTCGTAGCCGCGCGGCAGCTTCTCGATAAACACGTCCGCATTGACGTATTCGCAAATGTTCCGGATGTCCTCGTCCTTTAGCGTGTCGTTGCCAAGCCGGATATTCGTCTTAATGTCCTCGGAGAACAGAAACACATCCTGCTGTACGAGCCCGATATAATTGCGCAGCTCCTGCTTGGGCAATTCGCGGATATCTACGCCGTCGAGACGGATCGAGCCTTTCTGCACATCGTAAAACCGGCATAATAAACTAATAATCGAGCTTTTGCCTGCGCCCGTCGCGCCGACAAAGGCGACGGTCTCTCCCGGTTTGATGGTCAAATCGATGTCTTTGAGCACCCACTCCCCGGGATTATATGCAAACGACACTTGCTCGAAGACGATGCTTCCCGCGACGTTATCCAGATGGCGAGGATGAGCCGGCTCCGGCAAATCGTCCTTCTCGTCCAACAGCTCGAAAATTCGCTCGGACGACACCATCGACTGCTGCAAAATCGTAAACTTCTCGGCCAAATCCTGAATCGGCTTGAAAAAGCGGTTGATGTAGTCCACAAAAGCGTAGAGAACGCCGAACTCCACCGCGCCTTGCACCATCTGCCCGCCGCCGAACCAGATCAGGAGCGCCAAACCGATAGCGTAGACAAAGTCCATGACCGGGCGATACAGCGAAGACACATGGAGCTCCTTCGTATTCGCGTCAAAATGGCTGCGGTTGATCGCTTCCACCTTCCGGTTTTGCTGCTTTTCCCGGTGGAAAATTTGCACCACGCGCATCCCGGTAATATTTTCGTTCAATGTCGCATTGATTTGCGCCAGCTTGATCCGGACCTCGCGCATCGCTTCGCGCGCATATTTGCGGTAAACGATCGTAGCGGCGATAATGAGCGGCAGCGTCAGGAACGATACGAGTGCCAGGCGTACATTCAGATTTAGCATGACAACCATAATGCCGATGAGCATAAATATGTCTTTGATCAAGTTAATCATGACGTTGCTGTACATGTCGTTGAGCGTCTGCGTGTCGTTCGTAATCCGGGTCACGAGACGGCCCACCGGGTTTCGGTCGAAGAAGCTGAACGAAAGCCGCTGCAGATGGGCGAACAAGTTTGCTCTTAATGTGTAAATAATTTTTTGCGCAATCAGATTTAACGTGTATGTTTGCGTATAGTTCAAAATAAACGTCACGGATACGAGCAGCAAATAAAAGCCGGACAATCGATACAACGCTTGAATGTCCTGATTGCGGAATCGATCTACGTCCGCTTTGCTGAGCTGCGCGACGGGCGTTGTCCCTCCGTTTGCGGTTAGCTGCACCAGCTCGGACGTTGAACCGGTCTTGACGATCCGATACCGCTGCTTGTTCTGAAGCTGTTCCGCCGGAAATTTGCCATCCAGCTCCCGCTCTCTTACGAGCACCAGATTGCCATATGAAACGGCGGGCGCCACGGTCGCCGCCTCCGTCCCACCCACATCGACCATCGGCAGCGACAAGCCGTTGATATGGTCGTCAATGGCGATTTTGATCAAATACGGTCCGCAAAGATCGGCAATCGTGATCAAGACGACCAGACATACCGACAGCATGAGCCGTTTGGCATGCGGTTTCGCATAACGAAGCAAGCGGCCCATCAAACCGAGATCGTAAGCTTGCGTCAGTTGTTTCTCCTCATGAATACTCATGTCTTCTCACCTTCCTCACGATTCCCCGGCGACCTGTTCTTC
Source organism: Paenibacillus allorhizosphaerae (assembly GCF_042659105.1). Lineage (NCBI taxonomy): Bacteria > Bacillati > Bacillota > Bacilli > Caryophanales > Paenibacillaceae > Paenibacillus > Paenibacillus allorhizosphaerae. The sequence goes on from NZ_JBHSRV010000001.1 coordinate 414,144, forward strand.
CAACAGCTGCTTTTCGTACAAATTCCGGTAATGTCCATGCAGCGCCAGCAGCTCCTCGTGGCTGCCCCGCTCTACGATCGCTCCGTCCTCCATCACGATGATCTGATCGGCATGCTGAACCGTAGACACCCGGTGCGCGATCATGATCGTCGTCTTGTTGCGGCGGTTGCTTTTCAGCCGGCTTAGGATCGCTTCTTCCGTTTTTGTATCGACAGCCGACAAGCTGTCATCCAAAATGAGGATCGCCGGATCTTTGATCATCGCCCTGGCAATGGAGATGCGCTGCTTTTGCCCACCGGACAGCGTTACGCCCCGCTCGCCGAGCATCGTATCGAATCGATCCGGGAAATCGACGATGTTGTCCAGCACCTGCGCGTCGTCGGCCGCTTTCCTAACGTTCTCGAACGGGGCCTCATCCGTACCGAACGCGATGTTGTCGCGAATCGTTTCGGAGAACAGGAAGTTTTCCTGCGGTACAAAACCGATATCGCGCCGCAGCACGGACAGGGGAATTTCCCGCAGCACGTGGCCGTCGATAAGAATGCCGCCCTCTTTGTAATCGTAGAGCCGGACGAGCAGGTTGACCAAGGTCGATTTGCCGCTTCCGGTTCGTCCGATAATCGCGACCGTCTGCCCCTGCTTGATATCGAGGTTGATACGATGCAGCGCATTCGAATCGGCGCCCGGGTAACGGAACGACAGATCGGAAATGTGAATCGATCCCGTCAATTGGTGAATCGGCTTCACTTGATCCGCATCGTCGGCAATCTCGCCTCGGGTGTTCAATATTTCATTAATTCGGCTCATCGAAGCGGCTCCGCGTTGAAATATGTTGATCATCCATCCAATCGCCATGATCGGTCCCGCGAGCAAACCCATATAAGCATTGAACGTGACAAATTCGCCGAGCGTGATCCGCTCTTGTACGACGAGAATGCCGCCATAACCGAGCACAAGCAGCAGACTGACGCCGGTAATCCATTGCACCAGCGGATTGAACAGCGCCTGGAGACGAGCCACGCTCATATTGCGTTCGAAGTTATGCTCGTTCATCGACGCGAACTTGTGAACCTCCGTTTCCTCCTGGGCAAAAGCTTTCACCACCCGCATGCCGGAAATGTTCTCCTGTACCCGATCCGTCAAACCGGAGAACGCTTGCTGCGCGTCGCGGAATCGCTCATGGATTTGCGACCCGAACCGCAGGGCAATGAAGGCCATCACCGGCAACGGCAACAGCCCGACGATGGTTAGCCGCCAATCGACCGTAATCGTCATCATGACGATGGCGGTGCTGAGCAAGATCAGCGAGTCGAAAGCCGTTACAACGCCGCCGCCGAACGTAAATCGAAGCGCTTGCAAATCGTTCGTCGCCAGAGCCATCAGATCGCCGGTCTTGCGTCGGTTGTACCAGGATGCCGACAGCTTCTGATAATGCGCGAACAGCCGATTTCTCATCTCATACTCCAGCGTCCGTGCCGCCCCGAAGATCATGACCCGCCACATGTACCTGAAGATGAAAATACCGGCGCTTGCAATGAGCAAATAACCGATATACGTCCACAATTGGGACGAGGCGATGCTCCCGTCTTTCACGTCGTCGGTAAACCGCCCGAGAACCCACGGGATGCACAGTTGGCATACATCGGTAATGATGATGGAAAGAATGCCGATCGCGTACCGGTAGCGGAACCGCCATATAAACTCTTTAAGCGTCCAAAGCTCTCTCATACTCATGCCCTAGCCTTTCGTTCGATAATCATTCCTCATTTAGTCACATTAACAACAAATCCAGCTTTTGTAAACCGCTTTGCCCGATTACGCAGCAATAGGCCGCCGATAGCATTCGGCAGCCTCGTAGTGCTGGTTCTTGATTCCATGAAGGTTCGAAACAACTTCGACGTGCATGAAACTTTGGATTGAAAGCGACTGATGCACGATGCAGCGTAATGCATATCCCGGAGAAGCACCTTTATCCTTTTATGGCTCCGGCCGTGATGCCTTTAATGAACGTTTTCGAGCCGAGCAGGAAGACGATCAATACGGGAATCGTCGACATGGCCAGTGCCGCCATCCGCGCGGCATAATCGGTACGATGCACGATGCCGAGATTCGACACGAACACCGGGATCGTATACCATTTCGAATTGTTAATGGTGACGAGCGGCAGCAAGTAATTATTCCACGACCACAAGAAGACGAGCGTGGCGAGGGTGGACAAGCCCGGCACGATCAACGGAAAGACGATGCGGAATAAAATGCCCGGCTCCGAGCAGCCGTCGATCCGCGCGCATTCGATCATTTCGCTAGGCACCGAGTCCTTGATGTACTGCGTCATGAAAAACGCCCCGAACGGGAACGCCGTCCAAATCAAGATAATCGGAAATAACGTATTGCCAAGCCCCATATGCTTCATTTGGATAATATAGCCGATCAATCCGACTTGAGACGGTACCATCAATGTAATGATAATAAAATAATTCATGAACCGCTTCATGCGAAATTCATATTTGGCGACCGCATAACCGGCCAGCGCACTGATGAGTACCGAGAGCACAACCGAGCATACGGAGACGATAAGGCTATTTGCATACACTCGAAAAAAATTGGTCGCAAACACCGTCTTCAAATTTTCCGGCAAATAATCGCTCGGCCACAGCGGCAGCCCTTTGAAAATATCTTCATTATAATAGGTCGACATCGTCAGCATTACGTAAAACGGCACGAGCGAGATCGCGGTGACGAGCAGCAGGAACGTCCATTTCAGCACCTTCATGACGTTTCCTCCTTACCGGATGTCAATTTGTAGCTCAGAATCGACAAAATGACGATAATGACGAACAGCGTATAGGCGATGGATGCGCCATACCCGAACCTCGTATTGGAAATAAACGAATCGTCCACGAATTTCCAGATGACGGTCAATGCAGCGTTATCCGGTCCGCCGATCGAGCTTGCTCCCGACCAGCCGCCGTACAGCAACTTCGGTTCGTCGAACAACTGAAGGCCGCCGATGACAGACGTTACGACGAGAAACACCGTAATGTTTCGGAGCAGCGGAAGCGTAATTCGCGTAAACGTATGAAACCCGGTCGAACCGTCCACTTTCGCCGCTTCGAATATTTCTTGCGGCACAGCCGTCATCCCGGCCAAATAAATGGCCATGAAATAGCCGAGATACCGCCATATGATCATGATCGCAATGATGATTCGCGACGACCACGGATTTTGCAGCCAATAATAGCCTTCCTCCATCAACCCGAGACGAAGGAGCACCTGATTGACCGTACCGGTCTGCCAATCGAACAGAAACGAGAAAATAAAGCCGATCGCGACGGGCGTCGTAATGTACGGCAGCATGTTGACCGTTTGAAAAAAACGGCGGCCCCGCGTCAGATGAAACGTCCAGAATGCGAGCAGCATTCCGAGCACGAGCGTTGCTGGCAGAGACATCAGCATAATGACGAACGTGTTGTACAGCGACTTGTAAAACAGCGGATCGTTTGTCAGCAGCTGCACGTAATTGTCCAGTCCGATAAACGTCTTCGGGCCGACGCCGTTCCACTCGTTCAAGCTTAAATAAAGCGAGTAGGCGACAGGGTATAAATGAAACAGGATATAGAGCGCTACAAACGGCAGTACGAACAAATAGGGCCATACGCGTATGCCGGGATTGCGGATCGCCAGCCCCCAACGCTTAGCAACGGTTTCTGTCTTCAAGTCCACACCCCCACCGGTTCCCGAATATAGTTGGGAAACGGCCCCTTGTTCCATCCGCTTGCGATAGAGCGGGATGGCCTAGGCTCGGGCACCGTTTCCCTTTTTGCGATAAATGGCGTTACTTCAATACGGCATCGGGAGCTTTGCTCTTCACTTCGGCCTTGAATTTCTCCAGCGCCTTGTCCGCATCGATGCTCGTATCCTGGGTCCATAGCGGGTACAGCGTCTTGAACGCGCCGTCTACGATCGATTCATATTTCGTTTGCGCCTGCCCCTTCAAGTCCGGAACGATTTTGTCGATAAAATATTTCGTCAAATTTTGCCCGCCGAAAAAAGCGTCAAATTCGGAGCCTTTGTTGACGAGATCAGCATTTTTCGTATAAAACGATTTGATGCCCGGCGTAAAACCGAATTTCTCCAGCGCGATTTTGGTCCCTTCGTCGGAAACATAACAGAAGTTAATAAACGCCCACGCCGCCTGTTTTTGTTTGCTATCCTTATATATGCTGACAGCCGTGCCACCGAGCGTGTAGCCTCCGCCAGGCGCTTTGACCAAGCCCCAGCGTCCTTTGCCGTCCTTGTCGTTAGCCGAAATGTTCCATTTCGGTCCCCAAGGGGCCATGCCGTAAAAAATGTTCTCGCCCTTGGACAGCGAGCTCGACCAGGCCGGAGAACTCATCTCGTATTTGCCTAATATGCCGGCATTGCGCATTTTGAATAATGTATCCAGCGGGCCTTTCATCCGTTTGGTCAAGTCGATTTCTTTGCCTTTGATGTATTCCATCGCGTTTTGCCCGCGCAGCACGCCGAACGCATCGCTCAGCCCGGCAAACATCGTCACCTTGCCGCCGCTCTTTTCTTTGACCTCGATGCCTTTGGCGATAAAGGCGTTCCAGTCCGGCAGCAATTTCTCCAGCTGCGCCGGGTCATCGGTGCCCAAATACTGCTTTGCCAAGTCCCGGCGATACGCAAGACCGGCCGGCGTAATTTGCTGATCGACGCCGACCAGCTCCCCCTTCGAATTCGTCAGCAGCGGAATCAAATAGTCGAGCAGCTCCGCCCTTTTGAAATTGTACGGCGCTTTCTCGATGTTATCGAGCACATCCAGGTCGAACAGTTTGCCTCGATAAGCCATCTCGCTTAAGATGACATCGGGCACATCCGAGCCGGACGCAATGCCGCTTTGCAGCTTTTGCAAATAATCGTTCGGATTGACGACCGTATATTCCACTTTAATATTCGGATACTTTTTGTTGAACTCCGGGATCATCGTTTTTTGGAACGTTTCGTCCCAATCCCATACTTTGATCGTCGCTTTCAACTCATTCGGATTGGCTGCGTTCCCCTTGCCGTCGCCGGAAGAGGCCGCCTCGCCCCCCGCCGGTTTCGAATCGCCTCCGCTGCATCCCGCCGCCACGGACGCAACCAGCATGAAGGTCAACAACAAAAACAAATACAGCTTTGTTTTTCGTTTCGCCATTCGTTTTCCTCCATTCGATATCCTCCACTCGCAGTAAGCGCTTACACCAATCATATTACCGAATTCGGTTCGGTCAGCCAATGCAACAATCCGGTTATTTTGTTCAATATCCGGCAGTTTCTTCTGTAATCGGAAGCTCAAACGGCAGCCGGATCAAAACGGACGTGCCATCCATCGGCTTGCTGCGGATATCGACATGAAAAGACGAGCCGTAATGATGCTGCAGCCGTTCCTTTATGTTGGACAGGCCGATGCCTCTCGTGTGATTCGTCGGATGTCCGGATTTGGAGCCGTCGATGAGACGCTGCAGCGCGGACGCATCCATGCCGACCCCGTTATCCTCAATGCCGACGACCAGTTGTCCCTCTTCGCAATACGTGCGGATGCGAATCAGGCCCGGCTCCTCGGACGGCTGTATACCATGAAACAAGGCGTTTTCCACCAGCGGCTGAATCATCATGCGCGGCAGGACGGCTTGCGCCGTTTCTTCGCCGATCTGCCATTCGACCGTAAACCGCTCCGGATACCGGTACTGCTGGATGCCGATGTAGTTCCGGATAATCTCCACCTCTTCGGCTACCGTCGCAAATTCCGCACCTTTGCCGGTTTTGATCGTATCTTGCAAAATGGCGATCAAATTTTCCGTAATTTTGGCTACATCGCGGTTGCGTTCGTCATGCGACAAATAAATGACGGTGTTGAGAGTGTTATATACAAAATGAGGATTTATTTGCGACATAAGCAAATCGATCTGCATCCGACGTTTCGTCTCTTCGTCCCGAACCGAAGATGCGATCCGCTCCTTCAGCTCGATCACCATCTTGTTAAAACCGGCGCCGAGAATTTCCATTTCATCGCCGCTTCGGATCATGATGCTCGTGTTCAAATCGCCGACGGAAACACGCTTCATCGCCTGGGTCAGGCGAGATATCGGATTCGTGATGCTCCAGATGATGGGCAGCATGATAGCGAGCGTCACGACAAGACTAGAGACGATAATGATCAAATACATGTACAGGATGTTGTTGATTTTATCGAACAACCTGCTTTTGGAGATGACGGCAACCTGCACCCAGTCTTTCATCGAATCGTCGGTCAGCACGATATGGTCGCGATTTTCCGCATAGGACTTGCCGTTCGTGAACGTCTTGGCAATCATATCGGTGAACCTCTTGTCCTCTGGCGGCTTGCTGCCGTAGAGCGGCTGGCCCTCCCCGTTCAGCAGCATGACCTGTTCGAAAGCGGCCATGCCCTGGCCAAACGCTTGACTGATCTCCGAATACGCGATATCGAGCACCAGATCGTACTCGGCTGACGAACGATCGAGCAAATTTTTGTAATGGGCAGTATAGCTGATCACCATCTGATTGCCGCCGCCCATGTTCGCCCGGTTCAATTCGTGCGGAACGGAAAATCCGGTGCTCGTACCGCGCTGCTTCATATCCGTGAACCAACGTTCCTTTAAGTAATCGGCAAAGTACGATTCGAAGCCGCTGTTGTTCGAGAACACTTGCCCGTCGCTGCGGACGATCATAATATTGTAAATCGTCGTGTTCAAGGACGTAAACCGCTTGAGCTTTTCTTTGACGCCTTCCTTAATGAAGTGCGCTTCCTCCAGCGACAGGCTCTCTCTCGGAATGAGCAGCGTATTGATTTCTTCGTCGGAAATAATGTATTCGGCCGTCTTGATCGCCTGCTCCTGAAACCTCCGGATTTGCGACGCCGTTTGCGACAGCTTCGTCTTCGTGTCGCCCACCGACTGCTCCCGAATGATCCGCGTCACGTAAAGATAGGTAAAAAAGCCGCTCAACGACAGTGAAATGATCACGACGAGCGCCGTGCTGGCGATAATTTTCGTTCTAATCTTGATCAACGCTGCCAGCTCCTTTCCCTTCGGCATATTCCAGCGGATTGACGCCCGTCATCTTGCGGAACACTTGGCTGAAATATTGGCTGCTTTTATAGCCGGTTTTCAGCGCAATCTCGTATATTTTGTAGTTGCCCGTCTCCAGCAATTGTTTGGCGTGCCCGATCCGGATTCGCGTCATATATTCAAGAATCGTGAAGCCGGTCTCTTCCTTGAACAGATGCCGCAGGCGGTCGCCGCTCACTCCGACGCGTTCGGCCAAATATTCGGCGGTCAGCTCCTCGGCATAATGGGCATGCATGTATTCCAGCGTATGCCGGATTTTGCGCGAATACCCGGCATTCGCAGCGTTCTCCGCCTCGCGGAGCGTTTCCATAAACACGCCGATGAACCAATCCCGGATCGAATCGACGTGATGCCAGCGCGACGGGTCGCTTCTCCCTTCTTCGGCCACCCAAAGGTCAAACCGCTGCAGGCTGCGGGACTTCCGGTATCGCTCCAGCGTCTCCGTCAGTTCATCGCACACGGCGCGCAGCCGTTCCGGCCGCCGCCGCTTCGTCGCGGATTCGAAAGCGGCTATGATCGCCGTACGCAGCCCGTCCGCATCGCCCGTCGCGAGCGTCTCCGCGACCGCCGCAACCTCTGCGGCCGGGACCATCTGCAGAGGCGGCTCTTTCGCATCGGAGTCAACATCTTCCGGCATAAGGAGCGTGCTGCTCCGCAAAAAAACGGATGCTTGGATCGCCCGTTCCGTCTCGCGGTACGCCGAAGCCAGCTTGTTCAGCTCCTCGAAGGAGCGGGACGCCGCCAGCGTGACGTTCGTGCCGTGCTGCTCCTTACAATAACGTCGCATGGCCCCTGCGACGGCGAGCAGCCGATCCATCCGCTGCCTTTCGCTTTGCAGACGTACGGCGGCCCCAAGGACGACGCCCCAACGTCCATCGCGAATAGGAAGCGTTTCCAAAACATAATAGGAATCGCTTTCCATATTCGGCGGCACAGGGGATGGCAGCGGCGAAGCAGGCGGTGACTGTTCCGAAGGAAGCGTCAGCACCGGGAACGGCTGGTCCCGCTGTACCATTATAAATTCGTACCGGTAAGGCCGTTCGGCGCTCTTTAGCAGTGCAATTTGATCGCTAGGCAAATCGCGTCCGGACAATAAGTCAACAAATAACTGACGCCTAACCCATAAATCGCGTTTTTGCTCACGCTCCAGATCGCTTTTGATTTTGAGCATCTCTTTTTCCAATTGATCGGCTTTCAATTCATGTTTGACCAAGTAATCATACACTCCGATTTTGACCGCTTCCTTGGCATATTCAAATTCCTTATAGGCGGTCAGCAGAACGATTTTCAGCTCTCTTGCGATCTCCAGCGCTTGCCGGCTGAAAGCCAGCCCGTCCAGAACGGGCATCCGGATGTCCACGAAGGCAATATGCGGTTGATGCCGGAGCACCAACTCCAGCGCTTTTTCGGGAAACGTCGATTCCGCTACCACCTCAAATCCAAGAGCTTCCCAATCGATCATTTGCTTGATATGACGAATCGCCAGCACCTCGTCGTCGACTATAATGACTTTGATCCGATCCATGGCACCACTCCACACCTTGCAATTTTTTTACATCGTACGCAATCGATTGTAGGCGCCATTATTATATCACGATGCTGTAACCTTCCGTAACCGTATTCGCTGCTCTACAGTGTTTACATATCCATCGGGAAAACGCACTCCCTTGCAGGCTTCTCCACAAAAGCCTGAATGCTCGGCTGCCTTAACGACCGTCCCTCTTGCAGCCTCCACTCGGTGTACATAATCTTGGCGCAGAGTGTCGGCAGCACCCAATAAACGTTATGATGCCTTTCCGGTTTATTCGCGAAGGGTGACTCGCGAATGACATGAGGCTTAAGTTTCTCCGTCAATTCGCGCCACTCCGGCTTCGACAGTCTCCCGGTTCCGGTATGTCCGATATACCAGAACCGACCTTCCTTATCATACAGTCCAAGCAGCACCGCATTGACGATATTTCCGCTAAGCGTGAACCCGCCGATCGCTGCGATGATATCGCCGTAGTTTTTGACTTTTACCCAATTTGCGTTTTTCCCCGCGATTTCGTAGCCGCTGTCGAGGCGTTTGCATACGATTCCTTCCATCCGTTGTTGTTTCATCAGCTCGAACAGGGCATGACCATCGGTTTGCGGCGTCACCTGCTGAACAACCGGGTTCGGAAGGAGCATATCGCCCAGCAGCTTTAACCGCTCATGCAGCGGCCGCTGATGTACCCAGCTCCCGTTATGGTATAAAATATCAAACACCATGTAATATACGGGCACGTGCTTCTTTACTTGATCCACTCTTTCCATTCGCCGGAGCCCGTCTCTTCGCATCACCTCATGGAAGGACGGCTTTCCGTCTTCGGCCAGCGCAATGATTTCTCCATCCAATATAAAACAATTCGTTCGCGAGTACGAAGAAATGTCATGAAGCTCCGGATAGTGCTCAGTCCGTTCATGCAGCTTGCGGTTATATAACGCGATGCCATTGCCGTCAGCATAAGCGAGAATACGAACTCCATCCCACTTGATTTGATATATCCATTGGTCTCCCGTAGGAATTATTTCTTGTCTAACCGGTTCAAAAGGAATGATTGGCTTCAAGGCTGTCCGACCTCCGCTCGCGTTCATCGTACACATAGCCTTTACCATATTTGTGCAAAATATGATAAAAGACGATCCGGATTGGAGCTTACGGGATGAATGACCTCACGGTAAACGTGGAAGGCAAAGAGCTAACGATTACGAACCCCGATAAACTTCTATGGCCCGCTGCGCGTATAAGCAAAAAACAATATATCGCCTACTTAAGTGCAGTCGCGCCCTATCTTCTGTCTTATGCGAAAGACCGCATGCTCATGATCTGGCGTTACCCGGAGGGGATCGAGGGAAAACGGTTGGAAGAGCGTTCCATCCATGGACATGCTCACAATTGGGTGCCGCGGATCGTTTATCAGGAAAAAGAACGAATTTTATTGAATAATGCCGCCACATTGGTGTGGGTTGCAAACATGGCTGCCCTGGAGCTTCATGTCCCATTCGATACATACCAGCGAAAAGATTTTCCCACGGAGCTTGTGCTGGATTTGGATCCCCCTGATGAGCATAGCTTTGTCATGGCGAGCGAAGTCGCGCTTCGGATTAAGGCGGTTCTTGACTCCTTGACGCTCACCAGCGTTCCCAAGACTTCGGGTGCCACCGGTCTGCAAATTTATGTACCGATCGTGCCGAAATATCCGTTTGAAGACACTCGGTTAGTGAACCGTTTTGTAGCCGAGTTCATTCAGCAGCAGCTTCCCGGCCTCGTTACTTTGGACCGTGTCGTCCGCCGCCGCGGAGGCAAGCTGTACCTCGATTATATGCAGCTCTGGCGCGGACGGACGATGCCGGCTCCTTATTCCGTCAGAGCCAGGAAAGAAGCAACCGTCTCGACGCCTCTACTGTGGGAAGAAATTGAGCGCGGAATACGACCGGTTGATTTCACCATGCAATCGGTAGTTGCGCGGCTGCAAACGCTCGGCGATCTGTTCAGCCCGATCACTACCGATAAAGCCCGTAATATTAATTCGCTGGATGAGATCATACGGTTCGTCAAGGCTCGCCGCTAACACGCGGTGGTGATCGTCAGCAACAGGATGTCCCACAACAGCTCGTTAACGGGAAAATCGCTACTTTTAACAGCCGCATCAACTTGAAAGTAACCATTCGAGAAATAAGAGGCGAGACCACTCTGGACAATATCAAACGAGAGCTTGAGTCGGTGCTTACGAATCGGTTTCATCAAATGTTCCAAAAAAATCCTGTCAAAACAAGCGGACATTTTAGGAATCGGTCAATTTTTCCGCTACAAAATAGGGATCGTCTGGAGGATTGGAGGACGGACTATTATCCGTATATGAAATTGAACGTTTGGATCCATACGATTATTCAAAACGAAGGCAATCTCAAAACGATTGGAAAATCGGACTTCTAGGGAGCATCAGTGGTGAAAGGAGCAACCGGTATCGCGGTTACTCCGGTGTTATAGCCACCAGCATAATGCAATAAAAGCCGCAAATCAAAATCTGCGGCTTTTTGGATGCGGGAATATAATTGCATGGGAACCATAAACTCTCGATACGCAAACGAACGTACGGATTATTTCTCTCCGCCTTTCCCGCGCTCTCCGACTAAAAAGACTACAACGAACTGAAACATCGCCGCAGCGAGCAGCACCAGCGGAAGCATAGGTCCGGTTAAATTACTTGCGGTCGCCAGCAGCACCAATATGGCCGTGATCCGGCCGACATTGACAAACAACTCTCGCATCACGATCGATTCGATACGCAGCGCTCCTTTTAACGGCAGCTCACCTATGATTCTGTAATAATGGTTCGTCAGGATGTTTCCCTGAATTACGTTGAAGCTTGAATACAACACCATATAAATGACAATCGTGACGATATCCAGTTTCCATAACAGCAGCGACGCTCCCACTATATACCCGGTTGCCGCGAGCGCCAAGTAACGTTTGGAAAATCGGAGCTTCCCCCATTTGCCGAATCCGTACCCGGTCAACACAGCCAAGCCGGAAAACAGAACCCCCAAGTAACCGACCAGGTCTTCACGCGGCGTCGCCTGGTAAAGCAGCAAGTTAGGCAAAAACATCATCAGGCCTTGAAGCATGGCATAGATGTAATACGCAATCAACGACCATCGCCAATTCCGATTTTTGCGAAACGGCAGAAACATCAGATGCAAATAGTAAGCGCGGTGATGCGACTGAAGCGTCTTGATGCGCAAGCTCCCGATCGTTGTCAGCAAAAACATGACAAAAGCAAACGCAAAGACGATCATGTAGCCTTTCAATCCGTCCATCCGGCTGATGATCAATCCGGCCAGAGCCGGACCCGCCAAACCGGCCAACGTAAAGGCGATCATATTGAGAGACAAATACCTCATCCGGTTTTGTTCGTTCGACACTTCGTACATCAGCGTCAAATAGGCCGTCCAATAGAAAGAGGACGCCAACGCATTGATGACGGCGAACAGAACATAATATTTCGCCACCGCTGCTCCGGATAAAATGACGAGCAAGTAGAAGAACACGAACCCGACGATTCCGATCCGGTAAGCTACCATGCGGTCTTTCCGCTTCGCAAACCATCCCGCGAGCGCAAAGCCGACAGGCGTGAACAGAAAAACAACGATGTTGAACATCCCGCTCACAAGCAGGCTGTGCGTCAAGCGCCACAAGTACAATGTCAGGAAAACGCTGGACATCGAAGCGCCGAATTGAAAGAAACCGTGCAGCACGATAGATGTTACCGCTTCTTTGGACAACCTCTTTTCGCTGGGCACGGCGCCCCTGATCTGCTGCATCACACGTCCCATTTCAATCCTCATCGTCTGTCCCCCCGCGATGTATACCCGTTCCATACACAGGTCATTATAGCGGATGGGCGGCTGTGCTGTAACCCTATTTTTTCATCCTTTAGATGTGCGCATAAAAAAGGTTAGCCCACGATCTCGGCTAACCTGTTGTGACACGGTCCGTCTCCCTCATGCGATCAACCGAGGTTTGACAGGATGTCGCTCTTGAACTGCTCGATCGCTTCGTCCGTATCGATCGTATAGCCGCATTCCAGACCGACAAAACCGCTGAATCCGGTTTCTTTAATCGCTTTCAATATATTGATATAGTTCAGCTCCCCGGTTCCGGGCTGCTTTCTTCCCGGGTTATCGGCAATATGGTAATGGTTGATCCGCTCGATATATCCGGTAGCGTTGCGAATGACGTTGCCTTCGGTTATTTGCTGATGATATACGTCAAAAACGAGCTTAACATGACTGCTCGCCACTTTGTCGATTACGTCGACCGCTTCGTCTGAACGCTGCAAATAATGGCCCTTATGGTTCACAAGCCCGTTCAAGGGCTCAATCTCCAGCACAATGTCCGCGCTCTCGCAAAGCGGTGCGCATCTTTTCAGCGTTTCGACCATCGCCTCGTGCTGAAGCTCGCGCGCCACTCCCTCGATCTCGTTGCCGGTCTGGGTAATGATCGATTTCACGCCGAGAATACGGCAAGCTTCGATCGTTTCTTTCAACGCATCGATATACTGCTCCCGCTTGGACGCATCCACCAGATTGAAAAATTTCGTGCACGTGGCGATAATACCGACGCCGATTCGCTCCTGTTCTTTCGCCGTCTGCTTCAAGTCTTCGAGATTCCACCAACCGTAATACTCCAGGCCGTGCAGACCGTGCTCCTTGATTTTTTCAAGATGATACACCGCGTCCTTGCCTTTATAAGCTCCTATACAAAGCGAATACTTCATCTATCGTCGCCCCTTCCTTCCCACATGTCACAGCTTCACCGGATGGCCGGTTACGGCCGATTCGTTGGCGGCCACCGTCACTTTATGCGTCTTGATTGCATCTTCATAGGTCGACAGGATGCCGGACGCGTCTCCGGTGCGAATCGCGTCCAGAAACGCCACATCTTCCGCAAAATAAGCGTTGGTCGAGCCTTTGTATTCCGTGACGCGGTCTTTGCGAATTTCCTTCAGGTTCCCGCCTCGAATTTCCAATATCCCTTGATCCGTATACACATCGAGCCCAACATGGTGCCCTACTGGAAGCAGACAGGTGTTGGAGACGGTTGCGACCATGCCGTTATGCAGTTTCATCGTAACGGTGCCGACATCCGCCACATCGGTTCCTTCCACCTTCCGCTGCATGACGCGATGACCGTAGGCCGCATACACTTCAACGACATCGCCGCACAAGTAACGCAGCAGATCGGTAATATGCGTCGTTTGCTCGACAAACTGGCCGCCCGAGCCTTGCTGCACTCTCCACCACGTAACCATCGGCATCCCGCCCATCCAGTAACCGAGCGCCATCCCCGCTTCGCTTTCCGCCAGCAATTGCCGCGCTTTCCGCGTCGAATCGTGATAACGCCAATGAAAACCGACGGATGTCGTCAACGATTTGGCCTTGATTAGTTCAACGATGCGGTCAGGCAGCTCTTGATCGATACCGAGCGGTTTTTCCACCAGAAACGGAATCCCCCGCTCGGTCAGGCTCTCTTCCGCTTCCCCGTGCGCCATAGGCGGGATGCAGATGTACACGCCGTCCAGCTTCTGGTCGTCCAGCATGTCCGCGATTCGCGTAAACGCTTTCGCATGAGGCCATTGCCGAGCGGCTTGCTCCGCTCTTTCCAACGCAATATCGCAAAACGAGCTTACCGTAACGCCTTCCATTTTAGCCAAATTGCTCAGATGGTTTTTGGCGATTCCGCCTGTGCCGATAAATCCGATCTTTAACGTCATTTTCCCAGCCTCCCGGAATGGACAATATGTTAGCTACTATATTCAATAGACTAAACAAATATGAACTTCATTCTCAGGTGATAGATAGAATGCGATTTACAGCTAATGGCGTCTGCAGATCGTTCCAACTATATTGTATCATTTGGAATGAACAAGCTGCGAGTTCTTTTTTTCGCTTCGCTTGGCTGTGCTCCTTTCCGCAATTATGTTATACTAACATTTACTTTTGGATTTTTTTTCAAAATCAAAGGAGTGGATCAAATGGAAGCTATCGTATTCAAGCAGTTGGAATTTGTACGGAAGCAAACACTCAAGGTGCTTGACGGTGTTAAGGATCATATAGCGGCATCCATACCGGACAAGTTCCGCAACCATATCTTATGGCAGGCCGGACACATTTACTTGGTGCAAGAACGATTTGCATTTTTGATCCACGGATTCGACGCAGAGCTTCCGGAATCGTATAAATCGCTGTTTGCTCCGGGTAGCGCACCGGCCTCCTGGACCGGGACTGCACCGTCTTTAGCGGAAGTAACGGACTTGCTGCGAAATCAACCGCAGCGTATCAGGCAAAACTTGAAAGGACGACTCGGGGAATCGTCTCCTTCGCCTTACACCACTTCCAGCGGATTGACGCTTGAGACGATTGGCGAGTTTGTGAATTTTTCTTTGTATCACGAAGGGATGCACTTCAATGCAATCAAGCAGTATAAAGCGCTGCTTACCCCATAGGTAAACCTGTTTATTGAGCAACTTCGATCAGCCTGATCAATAAACATATCCCGCAAGCAAAACCTCCGCTCTCACTTGTTGAAGTGAAATTGGAGGTTTTTGCATTTGCTGCGCTGTCATTACACGCCTAACGGGTTCAAGCGGAGCCATTCGGCCGTGTCGCGCAGTGTCTCTTCCAGCGGGCGTAATTGAATGCCCAGTTCACGCTTCGCTTTATCCGAGCTCGTGCGAAGCTTCCCGGTAAGCACGCGGACGGAGTCAACGGTCAGGTTCGTTTCCTTTCCCGACAAGGCCGCCATCGTTTCCGACAGCCATGCCACCGCATAGATCATTGGCCTCGAAACGCTGCGCTTCGGTTCCTCCACGCCCGTAACAAGCTTGAGGGTTTGGCCCAGTTCGGCCAAACTGGCATGATGCGCAGCGATAATGTAACGCTCGCCCGCCTTCCCCCTGCTTGCGGCAGCGAGCATGGCCGCTGCGACATCCCTCGCATCGACGACGTCGAAACCGGAATCGAACACGCCTTGCAGCCGCCGGTTCATATAATCAAGCACGAACTTCCCGCTGCTCGTCGGAGCGGCGTCGCCGGGGCCGAACATCCAAGCCGGCAGCACGGTGGTAACGGGCAATTGCGATTTGTGGGCGTATTCGGCAATCGCTTTGTCCCCGAGTATTTTGCTGCGGGCGTACGGGGTTGGCGCTTCGCTCGACAGCAGCACATCGCTTTCCTCGCTCGCTTTGCCGTCCGAACGTTTGCGGATCGCGGCGTTGCTGCTCGTGTGAATTACTTTTCCGACGCCATGCCGCTGAGCCTGTTCGAATAGCCTCACGGTATTGTCAACGTTGATCCGCTGCAGCATCGGCCAATGATTGCTTCTGCCGGCGAAAGCTTCGCGAAAATAGGCGGCCGTATGAAACAGCACGTCACAGCCTTTCATCGCCGGAGCAAACGCGTCGATGTCGTTCATGTCGCCGACGACAATGTCTGCGCCGGTACCGCCGAGAATGGCTTCCGCTTTATTCCGGCTCCGGGCAAGCGCCCGAACCTCAAACCCCTCCTGAAGTAACAACCGTACGAGATTATTACCAAGCAATCCTGTACTCCCAGTCACAAAAGCACGTATGACGAACACCCTCTCTCTCCATGTTTTTTTCTTCGAGCTGCGCTATTGCGAGCATCAGCAGTTCACGGACTTCTCCTTTCCTGCAAAGCGCCGCTCCCTTCCCTGAAGCCGTAACGATCCCACCATCGCATCATCGAGCCCGGCGACCACCAGGCCCACTTGCCGAGCAAACGCATCGTAGCCGGAACGAGCAGACCGCGAACGATGGTGACGTCGACGATAATGGCGATCACGAGCCCGACGCCGATCATCTTCATGAAGGTGATGCTCGATACGATGAAGCCGCCTACGACCACAAGCAGCAGCAGCGCCGCGTTAGTAATGATGCCGGCCGTTCGCTGAACGCCCAGGGCAACCGACTCGACGGGATCGCCCGAGTTCACCCATTGCTCGCGTATCCTGGAAAGCAGGAACAATTCGTAGTCCATCGAAAGCCCGAAGGCAATCGCGACGATGAGGACGGGAAAATTGACGTCCACGGCACCGACCGGTACGAACTGAAGCGCCTCCGCGAAATACCCGTCTTGAAAAATGAGCTTGATCGCACCGAATGCCGCCGAAAGCGACAGCAAGTTCATTACGATCGATTTGAGCGGCAGCAGCAGCGATCCGAAGGCAAGGAACAAAATGATGAAGGAAACGACGGCTACGAACAGCATCATCCACGGCAGTCGGGAAGCGATCATCTCCACAATATCCACCCGGGAGACGGGCATGCCCGTGAACAACGATTCGCTGCCTTGCGGCGCCGTTTCGGCGCGAAGCTGCTCCACCATTCGAGCGGCCTCGCGTGACTGCGGATCCGGCGAATAGCCGAGCGTGAGCCGAGCGCTATTGCCGTGAACGCCTGTCAGTTTTGCGCTTTCGATGCCTTCCACGATTAGAAGCCGGTTCATATATTGCTGCAACGCGCCTTGCATCGCCGGCGAAGTCGGCGACTCTTTCGTCTCCAGGACAACCGTTATGATTCGGGCCGGATCGCTCTGAAAGTCGGTTCGCAATTTCTCCGTCACCGCCCGGGCGTCCGCATCAACAGGCAGTACCCAATCTCCCGGTCTCGCCCAGTTCACGCCGAGAAACGGCGAGCCGAGCGCAACGAGCAGGATGACGATCCCCATCGTGCTAAGCAGCGGCCTGCGCATGACGGCGTGTGCTGTGCGATACCATCTGCCCCTGGTTTCATCGAACGAAGCGTTCGCAGCCTTTGCTCTTGCCATCGATGGCAGCGGAATGCGCAGCGCGTTGATCCGGTGGCCGGCAAACCGCAGCAGCGCAGGGAGCACGATCAATGTGCTTAGAACGGCGAACAAGACCGCGGCCATGCCGCTGATGCCCATCGAGCTGAGAAATCTCGACGGAAACACGACAAGGCAAGCGACGGATACGGCTACGGTTACGCCAGAGAACGCAACGGTGCGCCCCGCCGTCGCCATCGTCCTCACAATCGCATCGTCGACGGTAAGTCCATGGGCCAGCTCCTCCCGGTAACGGCTTACCATAAACAGCGCGTAATCGATCGCAAGTCCCAATCCGAGCATCGTAATGACGTTAATGGAAAAGGTCGAAATATCCACGATTGCGGTCAACGATCGCAGAACCGCGAACGAACCTACGGCAACGATCACCCCGATGACAAGCGGCATAGACGCAGCGACGGCGCTTCGGAAGATGAGCACCAGCAGGATAAGAAGCAGCGGAATCGACAGCATCTCGGCAAGTGCAATATCTCTGCCGGTCTGTGCGTTCACTTGCTCGGTCATAGGCGTCAACCCGCCGAACTTCACCGTCAAGCCTTCGACCTGAAACAAATTTTTGAGTGCCTTGAATTGCCGGACGCGCTCCTGCTCATCGTCCGAGGGAAGCTGAAGCGTGACATAGCCTGCATGCCGGTCTCCGGAGACGAAGGCTTCGTCTCCACTGGTCCAATACGAGCTCATCCTCACGGCCGCATCCGCCGGAATGGCGGTTAACGCCTTACGGACCGGCCCGGCAAAGCCGGGATCGTCTACGGTCATATCCGGATGCTCATACAGCACGACAACATCCGAAACGTAACGGCCGAGAGGTCCGGCCAGGATGACGTCCGCTTTGGCCGAATCGCTTTGCGGATCGTCGAACCCCGCTCCCCCGGCAAGTCTGCCCAATGCGCCGCTCCCCCATATCCCCGCAAACGCGACGAACAGGACGGTAACAAGCAGAACACCCCATCTTCGCTTTGCTGCCGTTCGACCCAGGGCGGCAAACAAACTTTGCTCCATCATTCAATCACTCTCGCTTTCATCTGCTTATCGATTACAAGATCAACCAAAATATACAACATTAATTGAACGATGTAAACTGATTTGTATAATATTAGTTTAATTTGTTATAATACGTTCAGTTCGTTTCATATTGCGTGCTGTATGCTATACTAATTGAATACCGGACATTAGCAGGAGGAAACACGAAATGGATAAAGCCAAGAGCAAAAACAAATATTTCGATAAAATCAAACCGGTGCTTCGGAAAAACCGCTTCAGTCAACTCAACATGGATGACATGGCCAGACATATGGATATCAGCAAAGCAACGCTGTATAAGTATTTCTCGTCCAAGGACGAAATCATTGCCATGTTCGTGGAACATTGCGTGGACTATTTCAAACGCGCCGACGGCCTGTTGATGAATCCAAACGTTTCGTATGGCGAGCGTTTCCAGAGAACGTACGAGCATTCCTTGAAAGCCGTTATCTATACGCCCGATTTTTTATTGCATGATCTCAAAGAAATTTATCCGCATTTACATGACAGCCTCATGCTTGCGCAGCAGGAGCGGATTAAAAGTTTGGCCAAATTTTTCGAAGCCGGCGCTGCCGAAGGCATATTCAATCCGATCAACGCCACTCTGTTTATGGTGCAGGACGATGTCGTGCTTCGGCGCATATTGGAGCCTTCGTTCACGATCCAGTTCGATCTGACGTTGAAAAAATCGCTGCTCGATTTTTACGCGTTGAAAAAATATCAACTGATTGCAGCGGATCAATTGGACACCGTGGACGACTCGCTGATGGAAAAGGAAATTTCGTTGATTATTCAACAAATCTCATAACCATTGTTTTCTCTGGGCTTATTTGCGTTTGAAATCGTACGCCGTGGTACCCTCCCTCCGACTTCAGCCTGCTATTCGCTTACTAAAGTTGAGAAACGATAAAAAAATGAGTAAACTGTAGGTATTGAAGGAGGAGAATCAACATGTCGGATCAAAATAGCCGTATGGAAATAGGAATTAGTACGTTTTTGGAGGCTACGCCGGACCCGGTTACCGGGGAAGTGATCAGCCATGCCGAACGGTTGCGCGACGCGGTCGAGGAAATCGTGCTGGCCGATCAGGTCGGACTGGATGTGTACGGCATCGGGGAGCATCATCGTTCCGATTACGCGGGGACCGCACCTGCCGTCGTCTTGGCAGCCGCGGCGGCCATGACCAAACGGATCCGGCTTACAAGCGCGGTGACCGTGCTGTCCTCCGACGACCCGGTACGCGTGTATCAACAGTTCTCCACCTTAGACGGCATCTCGAACGGGCGCGCTGAAATTATGGCCGGCCGGGGTTCGTTCATTGAATCTTTCCCGCTGTTCGGATACAGCCTTGATGATTACGACGAATTGTTCGAGGAAAAACTGGAGCTGCTGCTTGCGATCCGGGCTTCGGAGAAAGTAACGTGGCGCGGTGGTCATCGTCCCGTAATCCGCAACCTTGGCGTCTATCCGCGCTCCGTCCAAAATCCGCTGCCGGTCTGGATCGCAAGCGGCGGCAATCCGGAGTCCGCGATTCGCGCAGGCACGCTGGGCCTTCCGATCGCATTCGCCATCATCGGCGGCATGCCGGAAAGCTTCCGGCCTCTTGTCGCCCTCTACAAGGAAGCAGCCGCGAAAGCCGGACATGATCCGGACAAGCTGTCGATCGCAACGCATTCGCACGGATTTGTCGGGGAAACGACCGAACAGGCGGCAGACTTGTTCTTCCCTTCGACGCAAGCCCAAATGAACGTCATCGGACGCGAGCGGGGTTGGGGCAGTTACAGCCGCGCGACATTCGATGCCGCACGCAGCCCTCGGGGTGCGCTCTATGTAGGCGATCCTGAATATGTGGCGGAGAAAATCATTTTGCTGCGTAAAAATTTGGGGGTCAATCGCTTTTTCCTGCATATCAACGTCGGCACCATGCCGCACCGCGATGTTATGCGCGCCATCGAGCTGCTCGGCACGAGAGTGGCACCTATCGTACGCAAGGAGCTGGCGCGAAACGAATCAAAGCAATAACCGGCCTGCTTACCATGTAGCAAGGCACTGATTGTTCCATACCGGCTATAAAAAAGTGTGCGGACCGTGAAGGTTGCGCACACTTCTTGCTTGGATTTGCATTTCGTCGGCATCGTCCGCATCAGTTTCCTGCATGGCCGCTCTCGTCCATTTGTGCAAGCAGACGCTCGGCCTGAGCCACCGCCTTACGAAACAGCTCATCTGCCGCGTCGATTCGCTCTGCAATGTCTTGTACGGATTGTACGCCGTACAAATGCTCCAGCGTTACTGTCACTTCCGCCGGAAAATCCCGCGTTGCGTGTACGAGGAAGCAATCGGCCTGGAACGGCGTATGGATCATCCGCAGCACATCGACCAGCGGCTTCAAGACGTATTTTTGATAATAAATCAACGACTCCAAAAAAAGACCGCGATGCGTATATTTAATCGCCCGGCTTCGCTGACTGTAAACTCCCAGCGCTTCCGTCAGCTGAGAACGAAGCGATGTCCGGTGAGACACAGGATCGATGTTATGATATTGGACGATCGACGTTTTATCGAATAATACGACCGGTACGACCGTTTGATCCTCGCGCTGGAACGATACGGGAAAGCTTTCGCTTTGAATCGTCACGTCAATGAGAAGATGCGCCGACGTCTCTTGCAGATGATATACTTTATAGCGGTTATTGTCCGGACGCCCGGGCTGCTCATACTCGATATCCACTTGTCCCATTCGGCGCATGCAATCGTCCAGTCGCTGTATAGCCTCGACTGTAAATCCTTCTTTCGTGTAACAAACCACATCGATGTCGGAATATTCGTCCAGGCTGCCGGTGCCGTCCGAACCTTCAAGCCATAAAGCAAGGATGAACTCTTCCGATTCAAGCGCGGTCGCCATTTCGCGAAGAACCGTATCGCGGTTTATTTTCATAGCCGATTCCCCCCAGCCTGCAGATGCATTAGATGCTTTTCATTGTACCACTCCTTCCTTCATGGTACTTTGGAAAGTTTCCGTGAGATGGAAACTTTCCTCCGCCACAAATTTCGTACAATGAAAAAAAATGCATATCATACGCTTGCTTAGCGTTAGGCTGTGACTATTCCGCGCAACCTCGCAGTGCCGCTGGTTCCCGGTTACGATTAGAGCGGTTGGAATACAACCGGATAATGCTTAACGCCATAAACAAACGGACTTTGAATGGGTGTAAGGTCCGCGTCCGCTGCCAAACGAATGTCCCCCATCCGCTCGATGATCGTGCGCAGAGCGATCTGACCTTCCAACCTGGCCAGCGGCGCGCCGAGACAAAAATGAATGCCGAAGCCGAAGGAAAGGTGAGCGTTCGGTTTGCGGTCGATGATAAACGTCTCGGGATCGGCGAATTTCGTTTCGTCGCGATTGGCGGATGCCACCCAGGAAACGACTTGATCGCCTTTTTTAATTGATTTCCCGCCAATCTCGATATCTGCGGCGGCGACCCTGCCAATGGCCTGAATGGGTGGATAAAAGCGCAGCACTTCCTCAATGAAGGACGCCACCAGCTCGGGATTGTGCCTCAATTGCTGCTGCACATCCGTTTTTTCCGTCAGGATGCGAACGGCGTTCGTGATGAGATTGGTTGTCGTTTCGTTTCCGGCTGCCAGCAGCAGGATGGAGAAGCCGAGGATTTCTTTATCGGTCAGCTTCTGCCCTTCGATTTCCGCCGATAACAACAGTGAAATAAGATCTTCTTGCGGCTCAAGTCGGCGCTGCTCGACAATTTGGGCGAAGTAGGCATTCAACTGTTCCGTGGCTTGGCCTTTTTCCGCCATCACTTGATAAAACGCTTCATCCGTATTTTCCTCCGGTCCTTTCACCAAAATATCGGACCATTCCTTGAACAGGTCGCGGTCCTTCGACGGGACGCCAAGCAGCTCGGCAATAACGATGACCGGCAGCGGTACGGCCAAATCATGCACCATATCCATCGCGCCTTTATCCAGTACGGCGTTCAGCAAATCGTTCGTAATGGAACGAATGTGCGGCTCCAGTTCGGAGATGATTTTCGGCGTAAACGCTTTGTTGACTAGCGCCCTCATCTGACTGTGCCGCGGGGGGTCCATCGTTAAGATGGTTTCCCTTTCTTTATCGGACAGCATGCGGACGGAAGAAAATGCGGCGGGGTCCTTCAAAATCCGGTGAACGTCCTCATACCGGAACACATCCCATGTACTGCGGCTTTCGTCGAATCGAACCGGCGTCAATCGGCGCAGCAAGTTGTATACGGGAAACGGAAGAAGTCTTTTTTCCTTCGTATTCAATTCGGCGACTGGAATAATGTTGGCGTATCGCTCCGACTTTTTGGTTTCCACAGCAATTCTCCTCTCGGTAAATACCATTTGTTTCTAATACTTTTCCCACAAACTTGAAATATCATCCTTGCTGCCCAGGGCGTGAAAATTATCCCGCTTCCTTGATTTGTGTACACGAATTTGACGGTGATCACTCAAAACAAAGGAGCATCCTGACGCTAAGATTCATCTTAGCTCGGGACGCCCCTTTGTTTTGTTCACCTTCGCAACATTCGCGTGTGCATATGATGGGGAGAGATTCGCTCCGCTCTCGTTCAGCGGGAAAGCAGCCGCCTTGCGTTGCGTATGCGCTCATGCTGCTGCATAAATAGATGGTGCCGCAGAGTGAAAAAGGCGCAAAAAATACGAACAGGAGAAAGGTCGGAAGTATATTCCATCCTTTCTCCTGTTTTGACCGAGAACGGAAACAGCCTGCTCTCCAGATACTTGAGCGTTCATTCCCGGTACATTCTTCATCATAGGTGACGTTCGCCCGATGCATGTCTTGAGAACGGGGACAACTAAACAGCAACCTTCGTCGCTTGCCCGTTCCTCTAACCGGTAGCCAACGCCTCAAGTCGCCGGAAAGCGGTTGATGGCGCATCATCGTTGAGCCGGTTTCGGATGACGGCGGCACATTCCTCTGAGCTCATCGCCGAGGTATCGACCTCAATGTCGTATATCCCTGGCTCATGTACGGCTTGCTGCCACAAACGAACCGGCTTAGGCACCGAACCATCGTCTGGAGTGCTTGCCCCCCACGTAGCCCGCCGTCTTTCCATGACTACCTCGAGCGGGCAGCGTACGCCGACGAACAATACCGGTAGTCCTTTCAATTGCAGAGCGCAGTTTGGGAGAATTCCTCGCGGTATCGAATAGACATCGTGATGACCGACATCCACTACGACGTTGAGCCCCAAGCGGCTGTGCGCGGCAATCGACTCATACATGGCGCGGTACAAGGTTGCAATGAGAGGCTCAAGATCGGGACGCTCTCCCCCGGGCCGCAGCCCGATCCCGGGTTGATAACGTTCAGGGGTCATCTGCATGAACCGATCGACACCCATATTCATCCATACTCCTTCGAACGTATTCTGGATCACGGCGGCAATGCTGGACTTACCGGATCGCGGAGTACCGTTCAGTATTACGATTTGGCCAGGCGTATCTGTTTGTAGCATGCGCTTCCTCCCTATTCTTTTGCATTTTCACATCCGCATCGATGTCCTCTTCCAATCCGTACTTGAATTATACCTGCAAACCTCCAATAAATTACAGACTGAACATTTCTTCCGATATATGGTATACTTGTTTTAAGAGAAGAACGGATAGACTTGGCCAAGATTGCAACCACAGTTCGAAAGAGAGGGAGCGGCCGCTAAAGCGGCTGCCCCCTCTCTTTATTCACGTTCTGCAACATACGCAGTACCTACATCAAGCCTTTTTACAGACATTCGATTCGACTTGGCGCGACCTGCCGGGTGGTATCGCCATTGAGCTCATCCGAGTCCTTCTCGCTTACCCTACCGTAAAGGCGACATGTTCTGGATGAATGTCCCGGCACCGGAATCGTTGATCCCGTTTGATTCCAGTATGGTAGTGGCGAACAACATTTGATTGCCTTGAATGTTATTGTATTTTTCCGTGGGCGATGAATTGAGGATCGCATTGGCCGATCCGTACCGGATCTCGCATTCAGAAGCCGAATCCGGTAGGCTTGTAAGTGCTTACAATACTGACAACCGGAAATATCGGAAGCGATCCAATCGAACAGGCCATATCGCTTTTAGGAAGATTTCCTTTTCATAGTCCGAAATGGTGCCGGATAAAGGGCCAGACGCGTTCCTTGTAATAACGGTGTCCGCCGTTTCCTTCAAACAGCTCGCAGTGTTCGGAAAGATGAGGTTCCATTGCTTCGTAAATGATCTTCGCATGTGCGAAAGCTTCCCGCGTATACTCGATTGGAAAGTCGTGATCATGAATTCCATGGACGAATAGCGCTGGTCGCGGCGCGATCAAGCCCACAATATCGTACATTTCCCCCAATTGCATCATGCCCGGGATCACGTTGCACAAACAATGGGGTACGTTCATAACGGAGCCGACAAACGTACAAAAGCACGAACCCGGCACGCAAACCGAGATGCGTTCATCCAGTGCCGCAGTAAAAAACGATACGGTTCCGCCCCCCGAATTGCCGGTAATCGCAATCCGGTTCGTATCGATGTCGGTGCGCATGGAGGCATAGTCGATCAGCCGCCCCATGTCGTGCACCCGTTCCCCGATCAGCGTTCTCCCAAACAGGAATGCGCGCTTTTGCAGTTCATCGCAAGAGCTGGTCTTGCCTTTGACAAACTCTTCCTCTCGCGACATTTCCCAAAATCCCCGTACATCCATCGCGATCACGGCATACCCTTCCGCCACGGCCTGCAGGGCGATGTCCCGCTCCCCGGCCAGCGCGCTCTCCTGCTCCTTATCGCTGGAGAAGTTGCCGACATACACTTCTTTGCCGCGTCTGCCATGCCCGTGTGGGGTCAACACCAGCGGGAACGGCCCATTGCCTTGCTCCGGGATCAGCAGATAGAACGGGATTTCCACTCCGGGCTCTGAAGCGATATACATTTTTTCTCGGCGGTAACCGGCAAATCGGGTCACCTCTTCCGTTCTTGGAGACAGCGGAAGACCGCGGTGATGCGCTCTTATGTGCGCGAGTCCCGTTACTTCCGTCAGACGATCGCGGAACGTTCGCTGCCATTGCTTCCAGTCTCCATGATCCGGCACCCGCGTATAATCAAACTCCCGCGGTACAGTCTCCCGCAAGTTTTGCATATACCGGCTTGTTGCGAATAAAATCGACTCCGTCAACGATCTCATCCTCCGATCCGTATTCTGACTCCCAGGCCGCATGTTCCGAGCCGAAGCACGTGAAATTATTTCATTTTGGCAATGTTTTTTATTAATCGTTTCTTCCAAATCACGCAGCGTGGTGTTGATATCTTTGCCTTGCAAAAAAAAGGCATATCTTTCCCCGTTTGCTACTTGATGTCCTGAATATTTAATATCGTTAATCTTCTCTGAAAAGGTTACGCTTCATCTTCGTCCTTCGCTTCGCTGATACCCCGTTTTTCGTAAAGACAATGATCTTATGTCCCGCCGTTATTTTTGCGTTTCCGCTATTTTCCGGTTAATTTCTTCTTCCACCTCGCGGAGAATCGTGTTCACGTCTTTCGCCCGCGTATAAAAATCTTTGCCGAGCGCCGTTTTATAGAATACGTCTTTGGCGATGCCGTCGTACTTCGTCACGACCGCCGGCTTGCCGATTTTATCCTTCAGGAAGGCGCCCATATTTTTCCCGGCAACTCCGGGCAGATCGGCGGCAAATCCTTGAACCGCAGCCGGGCTGTTCATAATCGGAACTTTGCCTTGTCTCGCCTTGGCGACTTGCACTTCATCCGACAGCAAATAAGAAATCAGCTGGAACGCTTCCTCTTTGTGCTTGCTGCCGGGAGGAAGCGCATAAAACGGCGCAATCATTTGCGTACCTCCGGCCGGGCTGCCGGCAAACTGCGGCAGTGCGGTCACATCCCAATTCAGACCGGCATTCGCCGCTTCGATCACGGATGACACGATGTTCGGTCCGGTCCACATCGCTACCGTCTGTTCCTTGTAAAAAGTCAAATTTTTGTAATCGTTGTTTGGGATGAAGTAAAATCCGCCCATGACCTCCAACCACCGTTTCCATTCCGGCGTATTGACGGCCGCTTTATTCGTCTTCGGATCGACGAAAGGCAGGCCCAGCTGGTTTTTCCACACCAAATTTTGATGCTGAAAAATAAATCCCTGATACTCCGTACCGTTGTCAATGCGGGATACCTTGCGCGCGAGATCATACATTTGCTCCCAGGTCATCCCGTCCAGAGGGTAAGAGACGCCGAATTTGTCGAAGATCGTTTTGTTGTAAAATAATACGTTGCTGTTGAGTTCAAACGGCAAAAACAGCATTTCCCCGCTGTCGGAATAAGATCGCACGCTTTCCATCACGCCGGGAATGAACCGGCTCTCATCGAACCGGTATTTTTTCATCAGCGGAGCCAAGTCGGAAATCAGCCCGGCGTTTTTCATATCCCAAAACGAGCCGAGGCTAAACGAGAGGAAATCCGGGATTTCTCCGGCCGCAATCAGTTGATCCACAGTGCTATCTTTCGCAAGCGTTACTTTCAAGGTTACGTTCGGATATTTTTTGGCGATCAGCTGCTGCTCAAGCTCCAGCCACTTTGTATTATCGTTCGTGTAGTAGTGCAGCGTGATCGGATCGGACAAGGATGCGCCAGATGCGGATTCCGCATCGCCGCCCTGCTTGACGACGCCGTTTTGCGTGCATGCGGCAAGAAACGTACTTAACGCCAATATACAACCTGTCTGACACAATCTCGTCATTCCAGTCATATGACTATCCCCTATTTTATCAATTGTTCCACGCAATAACCTGTTTGTCTTCCAGCAGCCTCTTTCGCAGCTTCGCATAGTCCACTTCCTGCACGGCGCACCCCGCTTCCAAAGCAAGTGCGGCTGCGGTTGCCGCCGATTGGCCGAGGATCATGAATACCGGCTCCATCCGGATCGAGCCGAAAGCAATATGGGAGGCGGACAAGCATACGGGCACGAGCAGGTTGGTGCATTGCTTTCCTTTCGGTACGATGGCGCGATACGAAATCGGATAAGGCGCGCTCGGCGCCACCTCCACATTCCCTTCGTTTATGCATCTTCCGTCGATAACGAGCCTGCGGCAGTTATGCGAATCCATCGTATAAGCCGCGAGTCCGACCGGATCTTCGACAACCGCGTATCCTCGGCAATGGTGCTCGGTCATGACGACTTCCGATACCATGCGCCGTGCTTCACGCACATACAGCTGCGGCGTCCAGTGGCTGCTATCCGGATACTCGTCTGCAGGCAGCCCCCATTGGCTGACTTCCCGACGTATCGGCTCGGGTACCCGTTCGTCATTGCACAGGAAGTACAGCATCCCCATATTGTGCCGGAGATGCTCCTGGAATAGACGCTCCCGCGTCCGCGCGTCGCCTTCCGGCCACTTGTCGCCGCCCCCGATATGATCGGTGGAAACCGCACCGAAATTATTCAGGTCGGTTTTGCCGTTCGGCATCATTTTGAGCAGGCGCAACGCGTCCCACACGCCGGCTTCAATATACCTCGCAAGCAAAGTATACGTTTGCGGATCGTAGCCGGGCGGCTGCGGAAACGGGATCCGGTTCTCAAGCACGTTCGTGAGGCATATGCGGAAGTTGTACGCCTGCACGCTCGAATCGCCATCCCCTTGCCGCAGTACGGGCGCATCCGTCACGCCCGGCAGCAATCCGCTGTCCGGTTTGCCCGGAATGACGTATGGATCGACCCATGCTTTAAAATTATGGTTCGGATGTCCGTAATGAACGCCGTTGAGCGTCTCCCGATACACAGAATTCGCTTCTCGTCCGACATGATAAGCCACACCGGCGCGTGCCAGCAAATCGCCTTCGTACGTGGCATCGATAAACACCGGCGCGCTGAACCGGTTGCCGCTTGTCATGACCAGAAGCGATATGTTCCCATCCTTCATTTCCACCCGGTCTAGATGTTGATCGTAATAAACGGGTACCCCCGCCGATTGCAGCCACTCCTCATAAATCCGCTTGGCCACACTCGGTTCGAAGGTCCACTTCGTCCCATCCGGCTCCGCACTCCCGTAATGCTTGCCGACCGCACTGTAAAATTCGCGGGAAATCCCTCCAATCGCTGCTTTATTGCCGATATCCGTCGCACCCAGTCCGCCTGTCGTGAGTCCGCCCAAATGACGGCCGAACTCGGCTATGACCACCTTGAGCCCCATCCGGCTCGCTTGAACGGCTGCCGCAATCCCGGCCGAAGTTCCCCCGTAGATGCATAAATCCGCTTGAATCAGCTGCGGGCTGGATTCGGGGTCCGAACCGGCGTCATACTTAATCTTACCGAAGTCGATGCTGTGCATGGCTTTTCTCCTTGTACTTTGTTTTAAAGTATTTTTTGTATCCGCTTTAATTTGATTTTATTCAAATTCAACTTTCATAACTAGTTGAAGAAAACTTTCATTTTAATTACAATCAAATTCAATGACAACAAGTTGAAGGAGACCCTCATGCGCAAGAAAAAATCAGTAACGCTGCAAGAATTGTCACGTCAGTCGGGGCTGTCGGTCCACACCGTATCCAAAGCGCTGCGCGGATTGCCCGGCATGTCGGAGGAAACCCGAAATCATGTCCATAAAGTCGCCCAGGAGATCGGATACCGAACCAAAGATCAGGAACGCGTTCATGCGGTCGAACGGATCCCGCTACATCCCCGCAAGCCGTTTCGATTTAAAATGGTCATTTCCGACAAAGCCCAAACGTCCGACATGATTCTGTTGATTTTGAGCGGAGTGCAGGAAAAGCTGGCGGAATACGGCCATTCGATTGAGACCGTCACGATTCCGTATCACCTCGAATCCGACACGCTGCAAAATTGGTCGAAACTTCATCAATTAGAGTATTGCGACGGCGTATTTATTACCCCGATGGTTGGGAAGAAACAGGAAGAGCATCTGCTTCGGCATCCGATTCCGCGTATTCTGATTAATTTCCCGGGGCCTGCGGCAACAGTGGACAGCGTCGTCTGGGATGTCGGTACCGCCATTCACCAATCGGTGCGGCATTTGCTGGCCAAGGGCCATACCCAAATCATGTATGTTGGCAATATAAGCATCCATCGAGGTTTTATCCTGCGTTGGCAGTCGTTCGTGACGGCGATGACGGCGGCGGGGATCCATGTGGACCCCAAACACCATATGACCGAAGGGTTGGGAGGGCAAGAAAATTGGATGGCACAGCTCAACGGCAAGCTGCTGCAATTTCAACCGTCGGCGATTCTAGTCGCATTGAGCCAAGATCTTGTCTGGGTTTATAATGCATGCAGCCAAATCGGCAAACAAATACCGCAGGATATGTCGCTGATCAGTCTGGAGAACGCTGAGAACGCCTTCGTGCCCGAACTGTCCCGGCCGTTGCTTTTGATAAAGGAAGCGGGAAATCGAGCAGCCGCACGGATGCTGTGGCGCATGGCGAACCCGCATCTGCCTTACGAGCATATTTTATTGCAGGGCCACTTTTACGATGGCTCCACGGTACAAGCGAGAAAGAGCCGCATCCTTTGACGGATGCGGCTCTGCTTCGTTCATCGTCCCTTCGACAAGAATGTCAATTTCATGCATCGTTCGGGACAAACTGACTTGGATGGCAGAAAATATCGCTTTTTGCGGTTGCCCGGGAAATGAAGCCGGAAATCGGGGAAATATTGAAACGAACCGGGGACACTACGACTGCTTTGCGGCCGATGCAATAAGTTCGCGAACCGCAATCGTTTCGCCTCTTTCAGGATAGTAGACCGGCACTCCGGCCGTATCCAACGCCCGTGGATTACCGCTATGCATAGGGATCACCGCTTTTGGAGAAATCCGTTTGATCAGATCGCTTAACGCTGCTGCCGAGGCATGGCCTGAAGTACCGATCTTATGCAAAGCCATACCGAATTGGGCAACGTATTTCTCCAGGTATACTTGTTGATCCGGGTTCATGGGGCTATTTCCTACGATATAATGCGAGCGTGCGCTGCGATCCCCCATCGTTTCCAGCTCGATTAACATCGGTAAGCTCGGATAGGTCAGGAAATAAACAAGTTCGCTTTTGCGCCTGATCATTTCCTCCACAGTGATCGCCCCAAAAGGCAGCGGCATACCGTCAGGTACCGTTGCTTCGACGATACGAACGGTGTCCATGACATCGAATACCGGATGACCCTCGAGCGCCTTGATCCCGGATCGCAGCGTTTCGCTCCAAAGCACGGCCAAACCGTAATCCAAAGCTACATGACGTCCGGCTGTAACGGCTTCGTGGATACAATTCGTCATCCGTTCCACATTTCTCGGAAGCGATTGGAAATACACCATGCCTTCGGCTTCTTTTACTATATTGATATATTTTTTCACAACGTCCGGCTCGGTCGCGCGCTCGGGCCCCGGCTTCGGGTGGGTCGATTCGGTAATCAATACATCCACCTCTTTGGTGCGGCAAAGCTCGATGAACCGGTCAATCCGTTCCGGATGATATCCGTTGCGGGTCCAATCGCCCGTAAAAGCAATTTTGAATTCAGAGCTCTCGATCAATATACCGGCCGCTCCCGTCGCGTCATGATCCATTTCAATCATATGCATGATAAAACCGCCGAAATCGACTTTGGTTAAATGATCTAACGGTACAATAGCCGCTTTCGTATCCCCGTATTCTCCCGAGGCTACGATGCCTCGATACAGGGAGTGCGTATCCCTGCTCATATATACCTTCAATCCTTCACGGGCATACGGCAAGATGGCTATATGATCCTGATGGACGTGGCTGATATAGACGCTGAGGCTGTCATACTCCGGAAAGCTTTTGTTCCCCCACAGCTGTTGGACCGATCTCTTCAAGGGTTGGTCGATCTGAGCTTCGTCGTACAGCTCCATAATGGGGGGGGCCATCCCGCCGAGCAATAACTGCCGGGCCCCCCTGCGTGGAAACAACCTTATCGGGTCAAATGTCGCCACATTAAAAGCGTCGATCAACCCCCGATGCGGTATGCCAAAATCAAACAGCAGTCCGGTGCCGCCATTCCCGTATAAAACTTGAACCCCCGTCCCGACGGTCCCGTTAAAAAACGTCAATCGATCCGAGCTCATCTCCGATTCCTCCTCATCCTGGACTTTGCTTGAACAACCATACGATGCCCATTATTTAGCTCTTAGCTCCTGAAGCCGCTTGTCGGCTGCCTCCTGCGCTTCGCGAAGCGCGGTGTTAATATCCTTGTTGTCGATGGCAATCGCTTTGCGTGTTTGCCTTATAAACGGTTGAACTTCTTTGTCGTACAAATTAGGCTTAGGCGTTGGCGACGCTTTGAACTTGAAGAGACTGGCTACGTTCTTCGCCGCCATCCAGGGGATATCCTTACCGTATTCTTTCTTGATCGCTTCGTCATTCAGTACGGGTACGCGCGCGTTTCTTGCCTGGATCCGTTGCGCTTCCGGCGACGTTACGGTCTGGATTACATGCATCGCTTGCTTTTTGTAAGGGCTGTTTTTTGTAATGATCATCATGCTTGCCAACATATGGCGTCCTTTACCGGCTTTATCCTCAAAGTTCGGAATCGTCACCATATCCCAATTGAAACTTGCGCCTTGCTCGATGGCTTCGACTAGATCCCCGATCATCTTGATCGACCATTCGGTCATCATGCCTACTTTTTTGTCCACGATAAATTCCTTGGGCGCATATGTAAATTTATTGTTAGCTCCGATAAAGCCGGGCTGTTCGTACACTTGCTTCATCAGTTCGAACACTTTCCGGTATACATCGGTATCCACCACTGCTTTGTTTGTTTTCGGATCGACAAAAGGCTGGGAATACGGACTTGCAATCGCATCCGGAAAGCCGGGCTCCCATCCGATGTATTGAACCCCGTCCACATTGCGCGTCAGTTTTTTGGACAGGTCAAGCACTTCCTTCCAAGTCATGTCGTCCTTCGGGTACGGGATTCCAAACCTGTCAAACAAATCCTTGTTATAAAATAATGCCCCGACATTTAAGCTGAAAGGAATGGCGTACATCTTGCCGCTGTCGCTCAGCTGCTTCACCGCTTGTATGGACTCCGGAACAAATGTATTCACGTCCAGCCTGAATTCCTTGATCAGATCCGTTAAATCCTGCTGCAGATCGAGGGTTGTCAGCGCCGAATACCAATCGTTGTCAGTCAAGATCAAGTCAGGTATATTGCCAGCTACGATAAGATCCTCCAGCTTTCCTTCGAGCCGCTCCATCGTGATGTTCGGATGCGTCTTTTTTAATGGCTCAAGGATGAATTTCTGATATTCCGTATCGGTCAATCGAACGGCATGAACGAAAATTTTCAGAGTAACAGGATTCGACGAGACCGGCGAATCTTGCTCTACTCCGGGTTTGGCCGCTTGGCAGCCCGATAAAACCAGCGTCACGATTGTCGTCAACATTACAAGCGAATTGAATTTGTTAACCATACCGCTATCCCCTCGCCTATGGTCAAATAAATTACGCTTACACCATTGTGACTTACAAAGCCGCAAGCTGAAGCTGATCCTTTGCGCTCCGTTCACCAAGCGCTTCGTGCCGCATTTTTACTGAAGCCGGTCCCGATGTTCAATGTAAAACCGCTCCCAACGTTCCAATTGATTCGTTGAGGCCAGCACTGCGGGGAAACGCAGCATTTTGTTCATCGTCTCTTCCGTGTCGATCGGCCTCGTGATGAGCTGTACGCCGTTCTCATGGCAAATATCAGCATATTCTTCCGTCAAATAGGCGTGAGGAATCGACATGTACCGGGAGGAAATTTCCTTCATAAAGGGAAACACGGCGGGAGACGATCCGCTCATGAGCAAACCGATCGGTACGTCGCCGTTCAGACGACGCATCTTGACCAAGGCGTAATGGTCGAACGAAGTAATAATGACTTGATCGACCATATCGAGTCCGGTAATGACTTCCAGCACTTTTTCTTCCAAGCCTTCATACAACTTGCCGGTTTGCTTTAACTCTACCAATACGGTGATGCGACCTTGAGCCAGCCGGAACACCTGTTCCAAGGTTGGAATCGTTTCCGCTTCGCCTACCTTGAGCTGCTGCAATTGCTCGAACGTAAAGTTCTTGATTGGTCCTTTGCCGTTGCTCATTCGCTGAAGGGTATGGTCATGCATCACGACCGGAACGCCGTCCTTGCTTAAATGCACGTCCAGCTCCATATGACTGAAGGATGCGTCAAGCGCCGCTTGGAACGACGAAATCGTATTTTCCGGATATCGGGCCGGAAACCCGCGATGCGCAATGCCTCTAATCCTAGCCATGGAAATCCTTCCTTTCCGCTATCCCTACTCGGGCTATTCTGTTCTAACCTTTATTCCGGCACATTCCTCTACTACAGAGATGACGGAAGTATAGTCGTGATTATCGTGTCCTAGTCCCCGTGCCATATTAAACAGTTGTGTGCTTGAGGCAGCCACGGAAAGCGGGACATTCAGCTGTCCCCCGAGACTCAGCGCT
Source organism: Paenibacillus allorhizosphaerae (assembly GCF_042659105.1). Classification (NCBI taxonomy): domain Bacteria; kingdom Bacillati; phylum Bacillota; class Bacilli; order Caryophanales; family Paenibacillaceae; genus Paenibacillus; species Paenibacillus allorhizosphaerae. The sequence continues at coordinate 448,210 of NZ_JBHSRV010000001.1, forward strand.
AGGTTCATATCCTTGTAAGCGAGTCGAACGGCAAAGCCGGGACTGAAATCTCCCTTAAGCGCCTTAACGGGATAAGTAGCGTGCAGATGCCCGTTATTGGCAGCCGTGCTGCGCAGCACCTGAAGCAGCGTTTCCAGCTTCACTCCCGCTTTTACCCCGAGCGTCAACGCTTCCGCATTGGCTGTGACAATAATTCCGGTAAGCATATTATTAACGATCTTAACGATTTCCCCTGACCCGATCGGACCGCAATGCACCAAGTCGCTGCCCATGCACGACAGGATCGGCTTGCATTCCTCGAACAAATCCTCGTCGCCGCCCGCCATAATGAGCAGCGTCCCATCCTCCGCGTTAGCTGTGGAACGGCCTACCGGCGCGTCAAGCATCCTGCACCCTTTCGTGTGAACCGCATCCGCGATTTTTCGCGTCGTCGCCGGATCGATCGTGCTCATATCGATCAGGACCGATCCCGGACGCAGTCCGCTGAGCACCCCGCTAGGTCCGAGCACGGCGGCTTCCACGTCGGGCGAATTCGGAAGCATCGTAATCACGATGTCGCTGTTCTCCGCCACCTCTGCAGCGGAAGTTGCTGCTCGCGCTCCGTGCGAGACTAATTCCTCGACCGCCTTATCGAACAAATCGTAAACCGTTAGTTCGTACTTTCCTTTTGCGATAACATTTTTGGACATCGGTCTGCCCATCGCTCCGAGTCCGATAAAGCCGACTTTCTTCGGCATACAGACTTCCTCCCTCTATGCAATACGGATATTTTACGAATGTTTGAGATATACGGACTTGATATCGGTAAAGAAATCCTTCGTTGTCGGGCCCACCGAGCCGGGACCTACGCCCGAAGCTTTGACGCCGCCAAACGGCATATGACTTTCCGGAGCCGTACCGTGATTGACGTGAACCATGCCGGCTTGAATGCCGTCTACGAAACGTCCCGCCACCGACAGATCCTTCGTAAATATCGCTGCGGTCAACCCGTATTCCACGTTATTGGCCATCGCCAAAGCTTCTTCAAACGTTTCTACAGCCTGTACGATGAGAACCGGCCCGAAAACTTCCTCTCTGGCGATTTCCATCTCGCCCGTTACATCCGCCAGCAAGGTTGCCGGGAAAAAGAAGCCTTTGGCAAATTCGCCTTCTTTCAAAGGTTCGCCTCCCAATACCAAGCGGGCACCTTCTTGAACCGCGCGCTGCACGAAACCGCTCACCTTGGACAACTGAGCTTCGTTCGTCAAAGGACCGAGCGTCACTCCATTCTCCAGGCCATTGCCGGGGCGCAGCTCGGATAAAGCGGCGGCGAACGCCTGCTCGATCTCCGCCGTATCCGCCTTGCGCACGATGACGCGGCTGATTGCCGTACAGCGCTGCCCCGAGCACAGAAACGCCGCACTAACAATATGCTTCACCGCCTCTTGCATGCTTGGAGGATCCCATACGACGGCCGGGTTTTTGCCCCCCATCTCCGCCTGCACCCGGACCAAACGCTCCGCCGCAAGCTTATAGATGGATCGGCCGGCCGCCGTCGATCCGGTGAATGTAATCGCTTTGATCGCGTGGTGCTTCACCAAAGCTTCTCCCGTGGATCGGCCTCCTGTAACCGCATTCAACACGCCTTTGGGCAGGCCCCGGGAGTTTAATATCTCCACAAGCTTCAGCCCGGTTAGAGGCGTGTACTCCGACGGCTTCAGCACGGCCGTATTGCCTGTGATCAGCGCGGGCATCAGCTTGCGCATCGGCGTGAGCACGGGGAAATTCCACGGGGTGATTGCCGCAACGGGGCCAACTGGCACCCTTACCGTTTGTGCCCACGTCCCCGGCTTTTCACTCATCGTCGTATAGCCATTCAAGCGGTACCCTTCTCCGAGCATGAACTGGGCCTCGCTGATCGATTTGCCGATTTCATTCAACGACTCCTGGAGCGGTTTCCCTTGCTCCCTCGTCATCACTCGGGCAAGCTCTTCCTTTCTCTCGGCCAAAGCGACTAGCGCCATTTGCAAAATGGCGGCACGTTCCGTTCCCGACGTGCCTGCCCACTGCGGTGCGGCGCTTACGATGGAATCCACCGCCTCCGCCACTTCCTGTCTGCCGGAGTCGACGAACATTCCAAGACACTCTTCCCTGTTTGCCGGATTTACAGAATCGAACCACGAAGCTCGCCTCGGGGTAACATAGTTTCCGCCAATAAAATTACCGTAATATTCGGCCATGTCGACGGCTCCTTTCCTCATCTTAAGTCATTGTGAACGAATTCAAATCATCCTAGCGAAGAAACGTCAATTCGGTAATGCTCGACAAACTCCGGATCCAGTTCCATGCCGAGGCCCGGCCCTTGCGGAACGGCTAGCTTCCCGTCTTTCACGACAAAGGGAGTCGTAAAAAGCTTTTCGCGAAAAGGATTCGGATTCGCATCGAGCTCCAATAGGACCCCGCCGGGAACGGCGGAAAAAAAATGCAGACTGGCGGCAAGACAAACGGCCCCGCCTAAAAAATGCGGTGCAAACGGAACGTCTGCACTGCGGGCGATATCCGCCATGGCCCTGCACTCCGAAATGCCGCCGTTTTTGCTCAGGTCGGGCTGAATGATATCGAGGGCCCGGTTTTCCAGAGCCATTCTTGCATGCCGCTCGCCGTACAGATTCTCGCCTGCCGCCACGGGAATTCCCGTGCTTTCGCGAACGAAGCGGTATCCGTTGAAGTCATCGCAGCGCAGCGGTTCCTCAATCCAAGTAAGATTAAAAGCTTTGAATCGCTGCAAATTGCGAATGGCGTTTTCTCTATCCCACGCTTGATTGGCATCGATCATGATCTTGTCATCGGGCTGCAGCATGCCGCGCATTTTCTGCAAATTACGGAAATCCTGCTCGTCGTTTTTCCCTACCTTCAGTTTAAAGGCGGAGACGCCCATTTCCTGATGGCTTTCGATCAAATTCTCGATCTCGCCGGGCCCGATGCCGCTGGCATAAACCTGAACGGGCTGGCGATCATGCCCGCCGAGAAGCTGGGCAACCGGTTTGCCCATATGCTTCCCTTTCAAGTCCCACAAAGCCATATCGATCCCGCTGATGCTCTGGTAAATAGGCCCCAGCGCACCCCACTGCAGACCGAGCACGGTAAGTGCACGAAATAACTTGGCGTTTATCTCCCCGATATCGAGCGGGTCTTCACCGATGAGTAAAGGTGTAATGCCATGCTTCAACGTCGTTACTTTCTCGTAAACACCCCAGGAGGGAAAGTTATTCCATATTTCCCCAATTCCATATTCGCCCGTATCCGTTTCGACTTTAACAAGAACCGTCGTCCTCGCATCCATTTTGCCGAAAGATGTGACTACCGGCTTTTCCAGTGGTATATGCAGAACAATGGGCTCTACTTTATTGATTTTAATATGCTATCCCTCCGATCAAGATGTAAACTCCGGCTCTAAACCGCCTTCATGTCAACACACGCATTTCATCCCATGGCCTTTCGCATTCGAGCTTAACGCTGCAACTGAACGGTGTACTGGAAATAATCCGGCCGATACACGGCTTCCAAATATTCTACAGGGGTTTGATCAGCGGCATATATGATTCGTGTAATAGAAAGCAAAGCCGTTCCTTCGACGATTCCGAGCATTTTGGCCTCCTGCTTGCCGGCATTCTTTGCGCTGATGTTCTGCGTACCGTTGCGCAGCGTCACTCCGAGCTCTTTCTCCATATAGGCGTAAGTCAGCACGGAGCCCAACTCCTGCTGCTCCAGCCGCATGCCGATCGCTTCCGGAAAATAGGAATGTTCAATCGCAATAGGCAAATCATCGGCGTAACGGAGCCGCTTCAATTCCCAAGCCGTTTGGACCATAAGCTTGCTTTTGATTTCGTCTGCAAGCGTTTTGGCTACCCCGTATTTCAGCGTCTTTCCCCCAGGTGTAAAGCCCGAGGCGGTAATGGTCTCGGAAAATCCGAGCAGTTGTCCGGTCCAATGTTCGGCATGATTCGTTTTCAGGAAAGTTCCCTTTCCTCTTTCCCGGTGAAGCAACCCTTGATCGACCAATTTGGAAAGCGCTTGGCGTACCGTAATGCGGCTGACTTCGAATCGGGCCATCAGCTCGATTTCCGTAGGCATTTTTCCGTTTTTATCCGCTAAATCGCCGTTTAACGCTTCAAACCTAATAATTTCCTGCAATTGATAGTGCAGAGGAAGAGGACTCTTGGAATCCAATTTTTTGTTGTGTTTATTCATCCAGCGCTCCTGCTATTTTATTATATTGTTATAACAATATGTCAATGTCCCAAAGTTATAACATTCCAATATATTTGTCAATGATTAGTTCAATTTTGAACAGCAGGCAGTCGATAGAACAACGTTGGCTACGACAATCCCCATCCGTTTCTACCGTTTGGAAGGACCATGCACCATCATTATTATATAATCGCGAGTCTTCGCCAACTTTTTACGGCAAAGATCGGCGATCTGGCTTATAATGAGACCGAGAGAAACAGAACTATCGGGAAGAAGGTAAACACCATGTCTCCTCCGAAAAAGATGGCCTTATTCGCGATCACTTGGCCGTTGTTTATAGAATCGTCTCTGCAAATGTTCATGAGAACGGCGGATACGTTCATGGTCAGCAAAGTATCCGATGCCGCCGTCGCTTCCGTCGGCGTTTCCAATCAATTGATCTTGTTTACCTTTTTGCTGCTGCAGGTCGTCTCCGCCGGCACCGCGATCGTCATCTCGCAATATTTGGGTGCGGGAAAGACGGAAGATGTCAAACGTTTTGCCGCCGGCGCCATTGCGCTTAACTTTGTGTTCGGGCTTGTCGTCAGTATCGGCATGGTCAGCTTCAGCAGACCGCTGCTCGGTCTGTTCGGACTGCAGCCGGACTTGCTGGAGCAAGCCCGCGTATATCTGGTCATCGTCGGCGGAGCGCTGTTCATGCAAGCCGTGAATTTGACAATCTCGGCCATTACCCAGGTTCATGGCTTTACGCGTTATACGATGATGGTCAGCATCGGCATGAATCTGCTGAATTTGACAGGGAATTACTTGTTCATCTTCGGGCCGGGCGGATTCCCGAAGCTCGGCGTCCCCGGCGTCGCCATCTCCGCCGCCATCAGTCAATGTGTGGCGCTAGCCGCGTATTGCGTTATATTGCGCAAGGTCGTGCGGCTGCACATCGGCTGGAAACAATTTTTGAAATGCAGGAAGGAAGATTTGAAAAAGATCCTTGCCATCGGCATCCCTACTGGCAGCAATCAGCTATCCTACTCGGCCAGCCAGCTCGTAACGACTTATTTCATCACATCGCTAGGCGCCGAATTGCTGTCCACACGCATTTATACACAAAATATTATGTATTTCATCATGGTGCTCGCCATTTCGCTAGGCCGCGGTACGATGATCATTATCGGCCGCCTTGTAGGCGCCGGAGAAAAGGAAGCGGCGTATCGTCAGTTGTATCGCAGCCTGCGATTAAGTATGCTGCTGTGCTTGTGCGCCGTTACGGTCATTGTCACCTTCCGGGAGCGGCTGCTCGGCCTGTTCACGCAGGAAGCGGACATCATCTCGCTGGGTGCCGCTCTGCTCTGCCTGGGGTTCATACTGGAGCCTGGCCGCTGTCTGAATATCGTGATCGGCGAAGCGCTTAGAGCAAGCGGCGATGCCCGGTTTATCGTGATCACCGGCGTTCTCGCGATATGGGGTCTTTGCATTCCTCTCACTTACTTGCTGGGCCTTCATTTCGGTTACGGACTGATCGGGATTTGGATCGTGTTTATTATTGACGAATGGGTACGGGGATTAATTTTACTGTATCGCTGGAGAAGCCGCGCATGGGAGAGCAAGGTGCTGGTGAAGGCTGAGTCGAAGTCGGCATCCGCTGCCATGTAGCTTTGATGTAGCGTAGTGTATGGAAGAGACGCAGAATTTTATCGGTTCCAGCACGCACAAAGGGAAGGCGCCTCATCGAAGTCCGGTCACCTTCCCTTTGATATGATGCCACTTGATCGAATTGAACCGCTCCTTGCTCACATGTCCCGAGTTATACGCTTTGCAGCCAAATGTCTTTAAAATCGATCCAACCGAGAGAATTGACGGAAACACCGCGGACCGAAGGGTTATATAACGTTTGAAGCTCCTTAAACAGCAAAAATAAAATGACATGTTCGTGATTCATCATACCCATCTTCACATTCCGCTCCGAACACTGCCACAGCCCGGTCAGCTCGGTAATCGTAATCTCGACCGTCATTCCCTGGGGCTGCCCGTAGGCTAGATACAGCTCGAAAAATTGATGTTCCAGCATCCCCCACTCACCGCCTGTAAAGAAATAAGGCTATTGTACTCCTTTCCTGAAGCGGTTTGAACCGGTTTTTTTCAGTTAAATTAAATTTGGGGCATTTCCCTCGTCACCACAGGTTAGCTATTATCGTCCCCGCTCATTACGTCCTGCGCATTCTCATCGAATGTGTCCGGGAACGAATACGTTCCGATGGCTTCCAGCGCCTTGGCGCCAAGCCGGTCTTCCAACTGTTTCAAGTATAAGCTTCTGGGCTCGACATGATTGCCGTACGAAGCCATGAATGCCGGATCCCGCGGTTCGAAAGCGCCTTTGCTCTTGGCGCCGACATGGCCGATCACCCACGTCGCAGCCGTCGGCGGGTTCTGCGCAACAACCGGTCCGCTTGTGTTCCACAGCACATAGTTCGCACCGGCCCAACCGTGTCCCGAACCGTAATATTGACGGTCCTGGATGGCGATCGGCGCACTGACGTTGTCGAAGAGACCGCCGACGGACCACCGGTGATGCGGTTCGCTGGTGGCGTAGTTTTCATGCGAGACCCCTTGCAGGAACACATTCGGTCCCTTCACCTGCGATCCGAGTACAAAAGCATGACGGGCCGATTCGGAATAGGCGCGCTGCACAAGGATAAGCTCCCCGTTCACGTTAAACGGGTAGCGCAAGCCGCCCGTCAGCACGCTGATCATATCGAGATTTTTGGCATCCTGGACCGTAATCCACTTGGCTCCTTTCCCGATGTTGACGGCGGAAATTGAAAAGTGAGTGGCGGTAAAATCTCTTACCCAGCCGTTCTTCAGATTATTCATCGATATAAAATCGTTCGCATGGTTCTCGTCAGCCAAATACGATTTGCCTTTGTCCGTTTTTTTGACTTCCTTGTTGTATTCGGTATCGCCGCGAAGATTCTCGATGCCGACCTTTTCGATTCGTCCCCCGTCTTGCGAACGAATGACCGTCCCGCCACCCCATCTGCTGTCAATCGCATCCGTCAGCGGGGCGTCCACCGTAATTCGATTGCCGTCAATCGCCGTGACGACCCGGTCAAAATCAAGGTTGAACGGATCCCACATTTTCGTCTCGCTCGGTTTGCCCGGCCTCAGCGTAATGCGGTCCATTTTTAAAAACGATATAAAATCTTTATTTCCGATTTTCCGCACGAACACCGTGTCGCCTACCTTCAATCCTTTTACGGATTGCACATGAAAGCTGCGCGAACCGACCGGCACGTACAGATCGGTGATAACGCGCGGAGGTTCGGTCACAAGCTTCGCACCCGAACTTCCGGCTACCTGAACTAGCGCCCGTTTAGCCGTTCCGGCGGCAAGCAGCACCGTACCGTCCTCTCCCTGCCCTTCCCCGCGCAGTACAACGCCGCTGCTGCTGATCTTGATCGAGCCTGCGATTTGGTAACTGCCTTTCTTCAAGAGCACGGCTCCTCGAAAGCCGTCTTTATCGCGTTCCAGCTTGGACACCTGATCGATCGCGGCTTGAATACGCGCCCCGTCGTCACCGTCGCCGGGTTCGACCGTCGCTTTCACCTGCACGTCCGGCAGCTTCACGCCGCCTCCCATATAACCCGCGTTGGAAAAATCGGGGATCGTGTTCCCTTTGTAATCCGGCGCATACTTCAGCTTACCTTTGTCATCAAGATAGACGGCCTGAGCCTGATTTTTGCTCTGCTGCTCCGGCGTCATAACGGTGAAAGCGATATGATCCGTTGCTTCCTCATAACCTTGTGCCGACAGTTTGATCTGTATATCGTACCGGCCCGGCTTTTGCGGTTTGCCTGACGTTTCCAAGGTGACTTCCTGGCCGGACGTCGCATTTTTCGCAGCAAATTGAGCCGCCGTACTGCCGTCCTCGAACAGGACGATCGCAGAGACCGTTCCATCAACCTTCGGTTTAAGTTTGAGCTTCGGGTAACCGTCATCCGGCGACAGAATGGCGGGTTCCCCGATCTTCGCTTTTATTTTCGGATGTTCAACGGCAAGCGACAGCACGTCGCCCGTTAGCAGCTTGAGCGGCGTCTCGGTTCCGTTGGTGTTTGTTGCCGAAGCAGGCTGTGCCGTCGGCTGGCTCGCTGCCGCCTGATCGTTCTTCACGCCTGAGCTTGATTCACAGCCGATTAGGGAGGTCAAACACAGGATGGAGGCCAAGGATAAGCCGATGGTTGTTCCGGATAAATGCGATTTGCGTTTCATAGTGCCTCCCCGGCCGTTACGAGTGTAATCTAACGAAATATGTAGATGAATCCGTTCTCATCACTTAACACTTGCATTCCTTATGATTTTGGCCATCATAACCGAGTTGGGGTACTGCGCTTCCTCGTACTGGCGAATCACTTCGTCGATCGGGAAGCAAACCCGCTCCACCGACGTACGGATGCGCCCCTTCTCCACCTCGACGATCGCATACGACGCCTTGGTCATCCCGTCAAAGGGCAATCCGACGCTTCCCGTGTTGATGACGACTTTGCCGTCCAAATACCGGATATACGGTTTATGAATATGGGCATAGACGTATACATCCGTGACCGATGCCGACATAAGCTTGGCTTTGATCTCCTCATCGTCCGCATACGGTGGAATCACCTCAAATAAGCTATCCGGCGTCGCATGAAATGCGCTGATCGATACGCCTTCGATTTGTAACTTGAGCTCCGTCGGAAGCTGATTCAAATAATCGACGTCCTGCGGATCCAATCGCGACAATGTCCAATCGCGTTCCCGGTTCATCATATCGATCGCCTGCTCCGGCACTTCTCCGGGACGAATGCCGCGCACGACCCATTCATCCGCATTTCCTTTGATCACTTCGGTTTGTAACGAACGTACCCGCTCCAGCGATCGCTTCGGATCCGGCCCGCGATAACATATATCGCCAAGAACATAGATCCGGTCAACCGATTTGTTCCGAACATCCTCCAATACCGCCTCAAGTGCAACGGCATTCCCATGAATATCCGAAATGAACGCCAATTTCATTTGACTTCCCCCTATTCCCGCAAAAAAAAGTTTAATCCAAATTTGTCGCGATTTCTGGCGTTGTACTTCAATTTCACCATATATTATATCAATTCGCCTCTATCGTTCCTATGCCGGAATCGATAAAAAACATCACGATTTCGACTTTTCATTACAAAAATGGACCAACGCCCTTGTCTTTGAACAAGTGCAATGGTCCATGAAAACGAAGCATGAATCCGCTATTTGGTCGAGGTGCCTGCCAATTTTTCCTGAATCGCTTTATTGGCCGCTTCATTTGCTTCCCGTAATGCGGTATTGATGTCTTTGCCTTTCTCGGCTTCGGCCAGCGCCGGGCTCAGCTTGCCTGTAGCAAGCGAATCGTATGGAGTGAATTTATGGAACGCGGCCGGTTTCGTTTTGAATATGGCGTCGAGATGCTTCCCTTTTAATTCCGGCTGGTTCGTCCCAAAGCTCTTGAGCGGTTCGGGATCGGTGGTCACGGGCAAATAACCGGCCTTGCTCAATTCCAGCTGCGGCTCAAGCGAAGTCAAATGCGATACAACCATAAACGCCGCGTCTTTGTTTTGGCTGCTGCTTGAAATCGACAAGTTATGGGAGTCGACCTCATATCCGATTCCCGGCCGTTCGGGAAAACCGGGCAGCGACGCCATATCCCAATTGATCGGCGCCCCTTTTGCCGCCGAATCGGCAAGCAGTGTTACCATATCCGCATAAAATGGATACATCGCCAAGGTCCGGTCTTTCAGGAACGTATCTCTGGAGACGCCCCGGGTTTCGTTCCCCGGTATTTTATAGGCGGTTAGGAACGTTTGGAATATTCTTTTGAACCCGTCGTTATCCAGCAGCGCCTGATTCGTTTTGGGATCGACGAAGTTTAATCCGAGCTGATGCGCCATTCCCGTAATGCTGGTAGGATCCAATCCTTTGAAAGCAACGTTATCCTGCGTTTTCGTCAATTTCTTGGAAAGCTCGATCGCCTCATCCCAGATCATGCCGTCCTTCGGATACGCAACGCCGAACTTGTCGAAAATGTCTTTGTTATAGTACAACGCCGTGAAATTCATCCAGAGCGGCATATGGTACAGCTCTCCGTTGCTGCCCCACACTTTCAAAGCATCAACGACGACTGGGTTCAGCTTGCTCACATCGAATTTGTACTTTTTGATCATATCGTTCATATCGTATAGCAGCCCCAGGTCTTTGTACACCGTATATCTCGGAATGCTCTCGTAGATGAGATCCGGGAATGTTCCTGCGACGACAAGTTCGTCCGGATTGGTCCCTTTCGCTTTCCTTACGATGTCGATGCTGATATTCGGGTACTTCTTTTGAACCGGTCCGATGATATATTTCTGAATCCATTCATCGGGCTGCAGGAGTCCCATGTATAAACTGAGCTTAACGGGTTTGGACATGTCGAACGACTCGGCCCCGCTCGGCGCTGGTGCCTTCCCGGAGCCTGTTTCTTTGGAACAACCTGACGCTAAAGCGAGTATTACCGGAATAGATACAACCACCACAGCCAGCTTCCTTCGTCCCCTGAACATTTTCATCATGTTCCGTTCCTCCCTAGTAGAGATACAGACTACTTATTGCTCACTTGATCCCACCCATTTGGTAAAACGCTTACATCTTCGCTCCTTGAAACCCCGTCAGTCTATTCCATTTAGCAACGTTTCCGAAACGTTTCATATACATCCTAAATGAAAACGCTTTTATATTCAACCCTTTTTTATCGACAAAATATCCGATTCCAAATAAAGGTGTTTTCGAGAACCATAAAGAATTTATTGATTTTCCGTAAAATCGTGCCTTGAGAGGAGTATGACTATGATTCGTGAAGAAAGCCGAAAAATAATCGAGCAATATGTTGAAGCCTACAACTCGTTTGATATCGAAGGCATGGTCAACCTTCTGCATGAGGACATTGTTTTCCAAAATTTCTCCGGTGGCGAAATGAACGTGGAAACAAAAGGCATCCAACCGTTTCGAGAGCTGGCACAGCAATCCACAGCGATGTTCTCCAGCCGCAGACAGAAGATTACGCATTTTGAGAATGCGGATGACAAGATCGCGGTACACGTCGATTATGAAGCAATAGTGGCAATCGACTTGCCGAACGGATTAAAGGCTGGAGACAAGATTGAACTGAAAGGCACATCGTTATTTCAAATGGAACATGGGCGAATCATACGAATTGAGGATCACAGTTAATTTCAAAATTCATACTTACCCCAGCTCGCCTGTTGCAGTCGTATTAGTAGCACACGAAAAAGGCTCCTTTCGCACTGCGCTGCGTAAAGGAGCCTTTCTTCCATCGGTATAATCATGTGCTTCAGAATCTGTACCGCTATTTATGCGGTTTGCTCCGCCTCTTCCTTTTGCGATTCTTCTCCCTGCCATAGCAATTGCATCTCTGCACTCGTCGCCAGCAGCTCGGATAACGTTCCTTCGGCTTCGATTCGTCCGTTCTTCATCACGATGATATGATCCGCCCGAGCCAGTGCCGCCCTGCGGTGAGATACGGCGATACAAGTAACGTCCCGCTCATGAAACAATCGCTCCCACAGCAGCTTTTCCGTTTCAACATCGAGCGCGCTCGATAAATCGTCAAAAAGAAACAGGTCCGATTGCGTCAGCATCATCCGCGCGGTGGCGGCGCGCTGAATTTGTCCGCCGGAGAGCATCACGCCCCGCGGGCCGACCATCGTATCAAGCCCATGCTTGAGCTGCTTGATGTCTTGTTCCATCACAGCCAGACGGACGGCATGTTCGAGCGAATCCGTTGATGCGGCGCTGCCTTGCGTAATGTTTTCGCGCAGCGGGTCGCTGAACAGCCGCGGCACCTGCGGCGTGTAAGCCGCTCTCGGCGGGATAAGGAACGTCGCCGGATGTTCCACCGTTTTCCCGTTCCATGCGACCGTTCCGTTCGTTTTCGGCAAAAGGCCCAGAAGCGTCCGCACCAAAGTCGATTTGCCCGAACCGATTCGACCCGTAACGACCAAAAATTTGCCGCGCTCCAGACGGAAGCTGATATCGGCAATGCCGTTCCCAGAGTTCGGATATTGATACGAGAGCCCTTTCACTTCCAGACTTTGCAGCTGTTCCGCCGCACTTTTGTCGATTGCCGGCACATCCGGCGGCGAATCGTCCAGGTAAATAGCATTATGTTCCACAATACGGTCTTCCTGGCCTGGGCGGAACAGTACCCGCATCCGGTCTATGGCCACTTTCAGTCGTTTATGCTGGAACACCATGTAGCCGAACAACGAAATGCTGGAAGCGAACGAGCCTACATACATCGTAAAAAGTGCAAAGTCGCCTACGGTGAACCGGCCGGCCTGCATCTCAGCGGCACACATCAACAAAATGATGCCGGTGCTGATGCTCAGCACGTGTTGATTCAGCGAGCGCATCCACTGCTTGAACAAATTGTCTTTGAGCGCCGCCTGTCTTCGCGCTTCGTTAAGCGTCAGAAACCGGTTCAGGACATGCCGCTCGGCCTGCCCCAGTTTCACGGCTTGCACGGCGCCGAACGTCTCGGCGATAAACCCGGTGATCCGGCCGGTCGCTTCACGGTTAAGGCGGCTGTAACGCCTTGCCCGGTTGCCTGACAAATTGTTGAGCAGCGTCACGATCACAAGAGGCGAAATGGCGACGAACGTGATCAACCAGTTAATCTTGGCCATAATGATGATCGCAATGACCGCATACGCCAGCTTCCCCCAAAAATCAACCCACGATTCCACATACTCCACCACTTCGTCGACATCTTCCCGGAAGCGGGTCATCGCTTCGCCCGGAGAAGCGGGCAAATTGCGGCCGGGCCACTGCATAATGCCGATTAACATATTGGTACGCAATATCGCTTGCAGATGATAGGTGTAAGTAATCCATTCGTAAAATGCAATGAAAAACATGCCGACCCGTCCTACACGCATGAGCGCTACAATGAGCAGCGGGGCCGCCAGCCACAAAAAGTGATGGGACTCCCCGGTAGCGCGGTCGAAAAACCACTGCATCCCAATACCGAACAGCACCGGAATTGAGTGAAACACACACCACAGCACCCCGTTGATCACAAACAACGACAGCCGGTAACGCAGCAGATGTCCAACAAACCGACCTACGGTCATGCCAATTCCTCCTGACGATCCGTTCGTAATAGTTGTGCAAAATGAGAGGACGGTTCCTGCGCGAGCGCTCCCCGTTCGCCGAATTCCAGAATGCGTCCTTGGCCGAGCACCATGATCTTGTCTACTCTCTCCAGCGTAGACAATCGATGCGCAATCACGATGGCGGTGCATTGTTCCATCAGTTGATCCACGGCGCCTTGCAGGGCAGCTTCCGTCGCTGCATCAAGCCTCGAAGACGGTTCATCCAATATAACAAGGCTCGGCTTGGTCAAAAACACGCGCGTCAGCGCAAACAGCTGCGCTTCTCCGGCAGATAAGGAACCTCCGCCCGCGGACAAATGCGTGTCCAGCCCGTTCGGCAATTCGTCGATCCAGGATCGCAATCCAAGCTTCTCTGTCGTCGCGAGAATGTCTTGATCCGATACGCCGCTATAGAACAGCGTCAGATTGTCCCGGAGCGTCCCGTCAAACAGCTGTACGTCTTGTGTGACCATACCGACCCGGCGGTACAATGCCTCCAGCTTTAAGGTGCGGATGTCTACACCGCCCACACGTATGACGCCGCTATCGGTGTTGTACATGCGCAGCAGCAAACGGCTGATGCTGGTCTTTCCGCTGCCGGTGCGACCGATAAGGCCGAGGCGTTCGCCAGGTTTCAAGGAAAAGCTGATGTTATGCAGAACGCGGCTGTCCTTGTTATAGCTGAAGCTCACCTGCTCAAACTCCACGCTGAGAGCCCCTGCTGGAATCGTGTCACCCTCTCCTTCCATAATTTCGCTTTGCATGGATAGTATTTCACGAGAGCGGCGCATGCCCGACTTCGCCTTTTGAAACTCCTGCACCTGATTGCCGAGCTGTTCGATCGGATCGTTCAACATTTGCGTGTATTGATAGAACAGAAACAGCGTGCCCAGCGTGACTTGGCCTTTCAAGTACAAATAGACACCCAGCATGAGCACCACCGTTACTGCAATTGTAAATAGAACAACCGTCGCGTTCCACGGAACGACGCGGAGCATCCATGCTTTTCGCCCGGTCAGGAACAAGGAGCGCATCGCGCGATGAAACCGGTTCATTACGTACGGAACGCCTCCGTTGGCCTGCACGTCTTCAATGCCGGCGATACGCTCTTCGATCAGTCCGAGCAAGGCGGCTTTCGCTTGGCGCTCGGCCTGCGTCGCGTTGACGCCCAAATCTCGAACGTACACCATAACCCCTATGGAAATACCTGTGAACAAGGTCATCACAACGGCAATCGGCCAATTCGTTACGAACATGTAACCCAGAATGCCCGCCAGCAGCACGAAACTGCCAATGATCTGGACAATAAACATGGAGAAAAAATTCGACATGTTCGTTACGTCGCCGTCGACGCGCTCGATCATTTCCCCAGGCGTTTTCAGGTTATGAAAACGCATATCGAGCCGAAGGCAATGCTGCAGCAAATCGGCCCGTAGCCGATTCGTCGCTCGCCAAGCCACGTCGTTGCCCAAGTAACTGACGGCTACCGTCAACAGCTGATTGCAAACGGCGACGACGAGGTACAGACCGGCAAGACTGAGCAGTCCGGAGACGACCCCTTTGGCGTCGGCGGTGTCGATAAATTGCTTCACGATTTGCGGATTGATCAGCTGAAGCGCCGTGGAAGAGAGCAGCATGCTTAGCAAAATCGCGAGTCTCCCTTTGACCGGCTGAAGGTAACGAAACAGCCAAAAAATCGATAATTGCTTGTTCTGCTGCATATTTTATACTCCTTTGCATACGAATCGGATCCGATCCACCGGTGACGCATCCTTTCACCGCCGGCCGGAGAAAAACAAACCTCCAGGCAAGCAGCCTGAAGGGCAACAAGGACAATACCGATCGCATCATGATTACCATAATACACAAATTTCAATCTCGTGACAGGTAGAGTTTAAATAAAAGAAAAGCTTCCGATCGAGTTTTAAATACATTGGATGAAGATAACCTTTGCAGTTGTTACGCTGCCCAAAATATATATTTATTCACATTAATAATTAATTACATTAACTTTTAGAGCGAACCCATCATTAACATTTAGCGTTTCCCAACGTTCATACGAATCATAGAGAATCCCAGTCACCTGCTACGAATCTCTCGATACCGTTCCGAAAGTAATTTTCATATTGCACGCATACGTGAAAAAAGACTCTGAGTGGAATTGTTTGGATAAATACAGCTCATTTTCATACTGTTCCTGCGCTTCCTGAAATCTGGCCCCCCGCTCCATCAATTGGCTTATAAAGGCTTCCCGTTCTTGGCTTGGAGCTTCGGCGTGGCCGCTCTCCTGCAAACGTTGATACAGGTTCATTTTGCGGCTCGGATCCATATTCGGATGCAGGAAGATTACCTTATCGCTTACTCTGCTTTCGATGTCCGTCAATCCCAATTCGCTTAAGTAAATCGGCACCTTCGCGCCTATGTTGCCGTCTTTGCCGCTGCGTTTCGTGTCCTGCTCATACAGCTTTTGAAGAATTCCCAGATGGACCAGTCGCGAATGATCGTGCCCGTGCAAATAATAATTCGCCATATTCCCGATCCAATGCGGCTCGAACGTAATGATTCTCCCTTGATTGACTACGCAGTCGATCATTTTTTTGAGCACATCAACCGGATTCGGCATATGCAGCAGTACTGCGTGACAAAGAGCAATATCGTACTTCCGCTCCAGCTTCACCTCTTGAATATCAGCTCTTATGAACTCGCTCTCGTACGGAAGCGACTGAAAAACCGATCTTGCTTCATCGAGCAGCTTCTCCCCCAGATCAACGCCCGTATAAGTCGAACCGTCAGGCAGCAAAGGCAAAAGCTTCAATCCCAGGTAACCATATCCGCAGCCAAAATCAATCAAATGAACGGGAGCTTCAATCTTCCAAACCATCTTCACTAAAAATTCGATGTAATCGTCATTGTAATACAAGTCTCTCGAGCTGCGTAAATAATCGATTCGGGTATCCCAATAGTACGTATCCAATGCACACGCTCCTTAGCTATATTGTGGCCCAAGGCAATTCGCGCCTTGTTATTAAAATAAAGGATTTTTCCAAAAAATTGTAGACTTATGTTTTCCCGTGCGTTATAATACTATTGTAAGGGATTGGAAACGACCCCCTTGCTTAAATTGTGCCTAAACCCTGAACTCCACAACGAATTGTGGCGTTTCTTTATATTTTAATCAAAAACGCTAAGCACTCGATCTCGAGCCGCTTGGCGTTTTTTTGTTCGTACCGGCGGTTCCGGACCTGACACCTGCATCATCGCCTATAGCCCCATGCCCGCCCCTTACCGCTCTTCTCTTCAGTCCGTTGTCGTTCTCCCCCGGGTTCTGCTCTCTTCCGTTCATTTTTTTCGCCTGTTCCCAAACTTTTTATATACCCTCGTTCGTCTTGCACATATCACGTTTCAATACAAAACATCATTGCGTCTAGCAGCAGGAGGTTACATATTATGTCAAAAGCACAGGATGTCCATGCCGGTGCGGCAAATAGCCGCTATATGCCGGGCTTGGACGGGCTGCGGGCCCTATCGGTCCTCGTGGTCATCGCCTACCATCTACATCCTTCTTGGGCTCCCGGCGGGTTTCTTGGCGTTGGTATTTTTTTCACATTGTCCGGTTACCTTATTACCGATCAATTGATCGGACAATGGCGAAGCAATAGACGGATCGATCTGATAGATTTTTGGGTTCGGCGCATGCGGAGGTTGATGCCGGCGATGCTGTTCATGCTTGCCGTCGTAGGCGTTTGGCTGCTATGGGTTGATCGTACACGTCTCGCTGCACTGCAAGGCGACTTCATTTCCGCGACGTTGTACTTCAACAATTGGTGGCTTATTTTTCATCATGTATCCTACTTTGAAAGTTTCGGTCCGCCTTCCCCGATCGGTCATCTTTGGTCGCTCGCCATTGAGGAGCAATTTTATATCGCATGGCCGCTTGTCCTTGCGCTCTTCTTACGCTTTGTGCCGCAACGCGGCAAACTGATTTTGTGCATGCTGATCGGAGCGGCGGTCTCGGCTGTAGCCATGGCGGTTATCTACGTCCCCGGGAACGATCCAAGCCGCGTGTACTATGGCACGGACACGCGAGCGTCCGCTCTGATCGTCGGAGCGGTTGCAGCGGTTGTATGGCCTAGCCGCAGGTTGTCCGAGACGCTTTCCCCCCGATCCCGCTCCGTGCTCGACTTCATCGGCGGTGCCGGTCTAATCGGACTCCTATGGATGATATGGACGGTAAGTGAATACAACGACTTTCTTTATCGCGGCGGATTGGCGCTGTTCGCCTTGTTGTCGGCAGTCGTTACGGCAGTCCTTGCACACCCGGCAAGCTTTTTTGCCAAGGCGATGGGAAGCAAGCCGCTGCGTTGGATCGGCAAACGCTCTTACAGTCTGTACCTTTGGCATTTTCCCGTACTGATCCTTACGAGTCCGGCAGTGAATACGGATGGATTGAACGGAAACAGAGCCATTTTCCAACTGGCGTTGACCTTTCTGCTGGCTGCCGCATCGTGGCAACTCATTGAGGAACCGGTTCGACGCGGCTCGTGGGCATCTCATGGGCGGAATTTACGCAGCCGGCCGGAGTTCAAGCCTCGATATGTGCTTTTATCTAGCGCATTTGGTTTGAGCCTGTTTCTCATCTCTTGTTCCGGCAGCTTGATCGCCGAACAACCGTCTGCCGAGCAATGGTCCATCGCCGATGAAGCACCAAAGAAGGCAAAAGCAGAATCCCCTTCAGGTACAGTCGCTGCCGAAGAGCCGTCCGCCAACCTATCCGCTTCCCAAGCTTCCGAAGATAAGAAGCCGGCGGCGAACCTTGGCAGATCGGAAGAGGTAGCCGAAACAAGTAAAGGAATAACGGCGATCGGCGATTCCGTCATCCTGGATGCTGCACCGCATTTGGAAAAGTTAATGCCCGGTATTATCATTGACGGCAAGGTCGGCAGGCAAATGTCCCAAGCGCAAGAAGTGGTGAACCGACTCAAGACGAACGGGACACTTGGTGATCGAGTAATTATCGAGCTTGGGACGAACGGGGCCTTCAGCAAGAAGCAATTACGTCAGCTGCTCACCTCGCTAAAGGAGGTGAAACAGATCGTGCTGGTGAACACACGCGTCCCCAGAAAGTGGCAAGGCACGGTCAACGCGACGTTAGAGGAGGTCGCTGCGGAATTCCCGAATGCGAAGATCGGGGATTGGTATGCCGCTAGCATGGGGAAAGACTCATTTTTTGCCGCTGACGGGGTTCATTTAACGTTGGAAGGTTCCAAATTTTATGCTGCTCTCGTCAGCGAAGCCGTACTACAATAGGAGCGAAACACGATGAAGATGTTCGACGACAAATCCGTACTGGTACAATTTATTACGAATCATAAAGAAAACATTTATCGACTGGTTACAGTTATGTGAGAAATAAAGACGACGCGCTGGATATCGTGCAGGATGCGATCTACAGAGCGATGAAAACGAAGGCTTCCCTCAAAGATCCGGCTGCAGTGAAAAGCTGGTTTTACCGCATCGTCGTTCATACAGCGCTCGACTTTACGAGAAAACGAAAAAAAGTCCAGCCTATGGAGGATGAGAAGCTTCACGCGTTTATGAACAGTTCCGAGGATGTATATTCAGACGTCGATATCGAAAAAACGCTTGCGGAATTGCCCGAAATATATAGAAGCGCGGTGGTGCTCCGCTTTTTCGAAGATTTGAAGATCGAAGAAGTGGCTGAAGTATTGCATGTTAACGTGAATACGGTCAACCAGATGGATCTCAGCAGCCGGCGCGGCTGTCCTTCTATTTTTGATCGGCATTAACGTCAGCACTTCCGCGGCGCAAGCTTTCTCCGCAATCCCCGGCGTCGGTCCGTTCATTAAAGTGCTCACCATCAGACAATATATCGTGAAAGACGATCATCACCATGCCGATATTAAAGTTCCGGGCATCAGCAACCTGAATGACAAGGCGTTAGAGCTGGGCTTGAATGAGAAATATTTGGCGGAAGGCAAGGCGCTGTACGATCAATTTCAAAAGGACATGGGGTCTGCCGTAAATGGTCATTTCGGCGTAGATGCGGGGTATATTGTAAAGACCGATACCGACGATATATTCGCCATTGCCCGATACGTCGTAACGAGCGCCGGCTCATCCTCAGAGGAACGCAAGTATGATACGATCGATAAGAAAAATCAGATCCTGCTGACGCTGCCCCTGCTGTTCAAGGATGATCGATACATCGAAGTGATCAGCGACAACATTAAGAAAAAGATGAAAGATCAAATGAAAGCCGATCCCGTCAAAACATATGATGGCAAAGTCCCGGTAGAAACGTTCAAGAACATTCGCGCCGATCAAAACTTTTTCATTAACGCCGACGGCCATCTTGTTATTTCTTTTAATAAGTATGAAGTAGCACCCGGTTATATGGGCGTCCAAGAGTTCATCATTCCGACGGAAGTCATCGCTGACCTGCTGCTCAGCCGCAATTATGTAAAATAAGTCGGTTCGTTAGTAACAATTGGAGCGAACCTCTAATGATAAAAGCCGGTTTCCGCAATATGGAAAACCGGCTTTTTGCTTGGTCGAAGCATGGTATAGGCAAACTTCATCAGTGCCGTTGTCCAGCCCCCTTGATGCAAAAAAAGCTGCCGAACGTATCGGCAGCCGCCGGCAGCGAGACTTCCCCCGGCTCTCTGAATTATTTCGTTACCCGGCTTACGATATCGAGCACATTCGCCCTCGTTAATTTGCTTCCGCCGACGGCAATGATTTTAACCGTCGCATGAGCCAATGCCAGCGGTATTTTGCAAAACTCCAGAGCCGGACCTTTCTTCAGATCGGCAATGTAAGCATCGGCCGTCTGCAAATTGCGCCGCGTGTACCGGAGCATTTCCTCCAGCCCCCAGCCGTCCGGGTAATAATCTACTCCGCGTTCCAAATCTTCCGTCCGATTGCGAATGATATTAACCGCTTGCAAACCTCTGCCGAACGCTACCGCCTTAGTTAAATCCGACTTTGTGCCGTCATGCCATTCCCATAGCTCCGACAGCATTTCGCCCACCATCCCAGCCACGCTGTATGTGTACCGGTCCAGATCTTCTTCCGTATGAATCGTCCAATTGCTGCGTACCCATCCGGCCATTTGTTCGGACATCATCGCAATGTAGCGATATACGTTCGGTGCGATCGACTCCGGGCAAAATAGCAGCCAGTCTTCCAGCTGTAACGTAACCGGCGGCAAGGTCGTTTCATAAGGTGACAATAGCTTGGAAATATCCTGAAGGCGTTGCGATTGGAGAGCCTGGCTGATGCCGTCCAGCAATTCCGCTTTCGTCTGCCGGGCAAGCTCACTATGATCCTCGATTTCGTCTATAGCGCGCATACATAAATAGGCGGATGACACCGCTTCTTTCAGTCCCGGTTCCAACCGACTAATAGGAATATAAAAAGTTCGGCTCGTACTTTTTAGCATGGTCATGGCAGTATTCAAGATGTTGTTAATGATGAGTGACCCCTCCATTAGTAAGCTAGGCTTTACCTTCATAAAAGTTTTATTATTTCATCATACCATATGTTATTTAGACTGGCTATTTTTCAGCGGATGCATGCCCCCTATTTCGGCAAACTGTTTTGGTCACGCCAAATTGGCAGCCGGTACACCCCGGCAGCCTAATGAAATTTATGAAATTACGGCGTCTAAGACACGATCGCGAAGCTTATTTCTGCTGTGTCGAAGCTCCGATTCCGCGCCTCGCGCGATTAAATAAAGTCACTGCGGGTATCAAAGATGCCTTGATCCAACTTGTCCCAAGGTGTAAACGTCGTCTTTAGCGTGTAGCGATTACCCGTTTCCGCCGAGTGGTAAGCACCGAACATGATCTCATGGACATGCAGCTGCTGTCTTCCCGTCTGCACAGGCTGTGTTCCGGCGCGGAGGCAGCGGACGAAGTGGCTCATGAAGTCCTCGTTCGGAAACGATGCGATCTTCCCTTGAGGGACGTAGCAATCGGTCAGGCCGCGCCAAGTCACTTGTTCGGCATCAGGCAGTGCTTGCGTAGGGGAATGAATAACGAGCGGGTATCCGCAGTCGTGCATCGCAATCGTTCCGCTTCGCCCGTAAATCAACGTATTATTCTGCTTGAACGATGTTCCCCACAAAGTACGAATGACGGCATGCTGTCCTCCGGCAAATTCTAGGATCAGCGTTGCATTGTCGTCAACATCGCTTTTCACTCTCTTCCCTTCCCCGACGATCCGGTTTGGAATGAGCGTATTGACTTCGGCCATGATCCCTATCGCCGGTCCCAACAGCGAAACGAGGCGGCTGACCGGATATACCAGACAATCGAGCACCGCCCCGCCGTGGGCGATCGATTTATTATAGTACCAGTTATCCCTCCACGGCCCGGGCAAAGAAAGCTGCGCTTCGGCACCGGTTATTTTACCGATATACCGTTCGTGGACATACTCGGAAGCGGCCAGGAACGTCGGAGACAAATTGAAGGGCAAACTCATGAAAATAGCCTTTTTTTCCTCCGCCAGCGTAACCATGCGGGTGCAGTCCTCGAAGGAAGTAGCCATCGGCTTCTCGTTTAACACGTGAAGCCCTCGCTCAAGGGCGGCCAGCACCGGCTCCGTATGTAGGGAGTGCGGCGTCGTGACGACGACGGCATCCAGCTCTTCCTTATCCATCATTTGATTGTAATCGTCATACCAGCGAGGCACGCCGTAAGCCATCGCTTTGCGTTCCGCATTCTCAAGCCGCTTCGCACAAGTGGCCGCGAAACGGACGCCGTCGAGTTTGGCGACCTGCGCAAAATACCGGTCGCTTACATGGCCGCAGCCTATCATCCCGAGCTTGATTACCTTCATCGTCATTTCTCCTCGACAACGCTTGTCATATCCTTGTGCAGCGCTCGACTCATGCCGGTAATTTCGTTATAGTTGAATTCACATATTCGATTTCCTTGAGGGCAAATCCTCTTTTTTAAATAAATAAAGTAATATTTTTCCATCTTGGCAGAACTGTCATGACTCGCTCCGGTACAATAGAATTACACATATACGGCTTTCAGCCAGGATTGACGAAGAGCACAATCCGTACTACCATATAAGAATTGCAAAATTGATTGCGTACACGAACGAGATCGTTATGTCTTCGCCGCACTCTAGTGCTAGACTATTCGTTATTGATATACGAAGAAGATTAAGGAGAACATATGATGCCAGAGAATCATAAAGCAAGATCCTACGAGAGCCGTCTTGATCTGCAAGCCGACTGCGAGCGTTGTTTCGGTTTATGCTGCGTAGCCCTGCCGTTCGCCGCTTCGGCCGATTTCGCAGTGGACAAGGACGCCGGGCAGCCCTGCCGCAACTTGCAATCGGACTTTCGCTGCGGCATACACAGCAGCCTCAGGCAGCAAGGGTTTCGCGGCTGTACCGTGTTTGACTGTTTCGGCGCCGGGCAGCAAGTTTCGCAAGTGACTTTCGGCAAACGTGATTGGCGGCAATCACCGGAGTCGGCGAAAGTAATGTTCGACGTATTCCCGGTCATGCGGCAGCTCCATGAGCTGCTCTGGTACCTTAGCGAAGCAGTCACCCTTAAACCGGCCCATTCGCTGCAGGATGCGCTCCGCTCTGCGCTCGTCGAGACGGAACGCCTCACTCTCCTTGATCCCGACGCCATTATGAGTCTGGATGTGGCGTCACACCGGGCGGAGGTAAATGCACTGCTCTTGCGTGTCAGCGAACTTGTACGGGCTGAAGCCGCTCGCTCACTGAACGTTCCGGCCGGCCGGCGAAAAACGTACGGCCATGGCGCCGATCTGATCGGAGCCAAGCTGAAAGGCGCAGACTTGAGGGGCGCTAACTTGCGAGGAGCCTACCTGATAGCCGCCGATTTGAGAGATGCGGATTTGCGGGCGGCTGATCTGATCGGGGCTGACTTCCGCGACGCGGACCTGCGAGGAGCCGATCTGACCGACACGATATTCCTTACCCAAGCCCAGATCAATGCAGCGAAAGGAAATGCCGCCACGAAGCTGCCGCCGTCCCTCTCGGCACCGGCACACTGGTTTGCTGCAGAGGTTTAACAAAAACTTCTGATCGAAGTCATTCGATGATGATACATTCTTGCATCCATTGAAGCTTTCCTTGATCCATCAGAACGGTCAACAATCATGAAATGAATGGAGCCGCCAAACCCGCATAATCAAGTTCATTGGCTCATAGGACCAAACCGGAAACTTGACCATGGGGCTTAGCGGCTACCATGTTTTCACCCTATAGGTTCTGGATCGATCCATCCGGGAACGTAATCCGAATCATCGATCCCGAGTTTGTCTTTTCACCGACCAATTCCACCTTCAGACTGCCTTCCCCTTCGCGGCAAGCGCGAAGAATCGTAATGAACCGGGTACTTTTCACGCCTCGGCGTCTCCGGATCAGCGTACTGTGCTTGCCGATTGACGGCATCGCCGGGGATTCCGCCAGCATGATTTCTTCGGTCTCACCCTCCGGCTGTACCAGCCCGTATACTTCAAATCGATCCCCGCTGAACCCGGCATTATCCCATTTCCACGTTCGACACCATGACATGGCATTCTCTGGATTCCATCTCATGGAATGCTCGAGAAATTCATATCCATCCTTTGTCCCGATCCGAAATCCCGAATCCGTATCGATCGCCGTTTCTCGATCTGGCTGCGTGAGGGGCAATCCCTTCGTATGCATGATCCAATCCACATCCTGCTCGCGATCAGAGCTGACTTCAAATACATCCACCAGCAGCTTGTCAGTCAATATATTGGACCTGCGAAGGATTGCACCGGAATAAGCCTCTTCCGTCATGGTCTCCAAATAGATCCAGCCGTTATCCGCCTGCTCCGCCTTTACAACGCGGCCTTCCGCCTCCGATTGCGAGCGTCCGCCGAGCGTTACCGTGTTATGGGCAACCGTTTGCTTAAAAAAGGCTTCATGCATCGCATTCCCATACGGCAGCATCCCTGCATCGCTCAGCCATGGATGGCCGCCTGCATAATAAAGCAAGCTCAGCTTATCTCGATGCCCGTGATAACCTCCGTGCATTCCATAATCGATCATTGCCGTTTGCAAGGACGAATGCTGCTTCATGAACATCATGCCTGCTTTTTTCAACTCGACGAGCGCAGCTGAACGGCTTTCCTCTTGCTTGCCGCCGGTCGTATCGCTCGTTCCAAACAATATCGCTTCGACAGAATCGCGGGAAGAAGCGGCAATCACCTCATGTCCCACGTCAAAGAAGCCGCTTGAAAATTCATACAAAGGAGCATACTGATTCACATTGACAGTGCCTGAGTCATGTACCGGCGGCAGCGTACCGTCCGGGAACATACATTGCAGCGGCGCGCGGAACATCGATTGAAATCGGTTGTTTCCATACAAAGGCAAACCCATGAACTGTGCGGCCATAACCAATTGGACTTGAGCACCTAACGTGTAAAAATGATACCCCCAAGCGCCTTCATACCAGAAACCGTCGTCCGATAAGCTGCTCTCCATCTGGAACAAGAAGCCGTTGTCCGGATCGTTGACCGCCTGTTCCAATAAGTCCTGTCGTCCGGTAGCCGCGGCAATCCAAGCTTTGGCGGCATTGTGATACGACTGCCAGTTGGAGACACCCATCGGATTGCCGTCGAGCAGCGGCACGACTTGCAGCAGCAAGCCTTGTTCAATCATCTGACGCTCTTCCGCAGACAAAACCCCATGCAGCTTCAAAATGCAGTAAGCCTGCGCCATCGGCAGCAGCCAGCTGGACTCCGACAGCGTCTGGCACATGACTTTGCCGCCTACTTTGGATGCACCGCCAAATCGGTCGTGCAGGGCAAATTCATTGTAATGCGCCGCATAAAACAACAGCACCCGCTTCGCCCATTCCGCCGCACGCTCCTCACCCGTTATGCCGAACAACAGCGCCATGAGCCTGGTCCCCGAGCTGTAATATCCGTGCTCGTGACTGACGGCCACTTCATCCCATGGACTTCCGCTCCAGACTTGACCGCAGCTCGGACAACGGTGGTGGTGACGATCGATAAGCACGAGCCGGTCTCCCTCGTTCGGGCAATTATAGTCATGGCTCCAGCCGCCGCCAAGCAGCGGAATATCGAACGGACGGTCCCAGCGTTCCTCGGCTTGCTTCCTCAGCTTCTGCAGCGCTTGCCGAGCCCACTCCGCTTTGCCGCACTTCTCCTGAATCTGTTTAAAAAATTCGGGACTGTATATTGAACTATGCAACTTGACATACCTCCGGTCATAATCAATGCAACGTGAGCTTGATGTGATTTTTTGTAAAATATCTTTTATACAAATGATTCCCCATGGTCGCACATGTTTCCTGCACGCTTTAACATAATCATATACCGACGAACTTTCATGACCTTATCCGCAACTGGTGTCGAAATCTTTCATATATTTCCGATTCTTATGGAGGTGTACCGGAAAATGGCCGAAACACGTACTTGTCGTCTTATTCGTACGTCCGGGACTTATCATGGCAAGCAAGGATTGGACTACGCCGAAGCCATTTCAAAAGAAAGCGTCGGCTCTCAGGGCATTTGCATGCATCTATTAACGATTCCTCCGGGCAAGCGGGCGAAAGCTCATCTTCATGAAGATCATGAGACAGCGATTTATATGCTCAAGGGAAAATCCGCCATGTGGTATGGGGAGAAGCTCGAGCTGCATATGGAATTGGAAGAGGGAGACTTTCTGTACATTCCGGCCGGGACTCCTCATTTGCCTTACAATCCAAGCCAGACCGAGCCCTGCTCCGCCCTGATCGCCCGTACGGATCCGAATGAACAGGAAAGCGTCCTCCTTCTACCTGAGCTCGAGGCCGAATGGGAAAACAAAAACTCCCCATCATAAGGGGAGCTCAAGCGGTTAAGGAAGCACGTTGCCTGCCGCGCGATAAATTTCATACCATTCTTGGCGTGTCAAATAAACGTCGCTTGCTTTGCAGCAATCTTTTAACCGGTCTACAGTCATCGTACCGGTGACCGGCTGCATGTGTGCAGGATGGCGCAACAGCCATGCGATAGCGATGGTCGTATTGCTTACTTCGTATTTTGCCGCGATTTCATCGATCTTCCGGTTCAGTTCCGGGAACTTCTCGTTTCCAAGGAATACGCCTTCAAAAAATCCGAATTGGAAAGGCGACCAAGGCTGAATGGTAATGTCGTTCAGCCTGCAGAAGTCAAGTACGCTTCCGTCCCGGTTCACGGCGGAGTCGTTCGCCATGTTCACATTCATGCCGCTGGAGATCATGGTGGCGTTGGTGATGCTGAGTTGCAGCTGGTTGGCCACAAGCGGCTGCTTCACCGCCTTTTTCAACAACTGAATTTGCATCGGATTTTGATTGGAAACGCCGAAATGGCGCACTTTTCCCGAGCTCTCCAGAAGATCAAAAGCCTCGGCGACCTCTTCCGGCTCTACCAGCGCATCCGGACGGTGAAGGAGCAGTACGTCCAGATAATCGGTTTTCAGCCGCTTCAAGATGCCGTCCACCGACTCCAATATATGTTCTTTGGAGAAGTCGAACATGCCCTTCCGAATGCCGCACTTCGATTGCAGGATGATCTTCTCGCGGATATCATCGTTCATGCCGATGGCCTCCGCGAATATTTCTTCACAGGTACCGCCGCCGTAAATATCGGCATGATCGAAGAAATTCGCACCTTCTTCCAACGCCGTCCGGACGAAACGCTCGGCCTCGTTTTTGCCCAGCGATTTAATTCGCATGCAGCCGACCGCAATAACCGGAACTTCTAATGCGCTGCTTCCAAGCTTAATCGTTCTCATATAATTGTCCATCCTCCTTCGGGGTTCTGCACTCTCATTGTCCGATATGTTCACCCTTACAATTGTCTCATATATGTATAGTAAATTTCAACAATGATAGAATTCACCAATAGCGCAATTGGGATGGCTGAATATGATAAGGACCGTTCCCGAAAAATAGCAACAAAAAAACATTTGACGGAAGCTTGCGGCTGCCTCAAATGTTTTTTTGTTACAAATCTTTGCGCTTGAACAGCCAAAAACCTGCGAGAAGCGCGAGCAGCGTATACGCGGCTGCATACAGCAAGAAGGCGTTCGAAGGAACTTGATTGAACGCAAACGGCCCCAGAGAGCGGTTCAGGTTCACGATCCCTTGCAGCTCGGACAAGTTGAACATCTCGGCAAGCATCCGTCTCTGAATGGCGTCCGCCGGCATGAGCAGCGACATGACGCCCGCAATCGTCATGAGCGGTTTGATGACGACTTGGTCCAGCGGAAAGCTGCCGGCCAGCTTCTCGATCATTCCCCCAAGCCATCCGACGCCGAACAGCATCGTCATGAATACGCCGTTGCCCAGCGCGGAGAAGTAGCACGATCCAAGCATCGAAATGGATATGAGTATAGGGACAACGGACGCAAAGAGCAGGAACGACAACGTCAAGGAACCAAGATCGGACGGAATCGTCGCATGCATTCGCGTGACGGCGAGAATGGAACAGAACAGCAGCAAGGCGTAGCCGATGCCTAGGCTTACGAATCCGATCCAACGTCCCGCATACCATTGCCAGCGCGGGATCGGGCGAGGCAGCAGCGCCTGAAGCACTCCCTGCTCCGCCTCTCCCGCGATGACGGAGAAGGAGCTGAAGATCGATAAAAACGCGACAACGAACGAACCGAAAAAAAAGCCGAGCGTCAGGATAACCCCGCCTGTAACGTAACGTTCAATCAGGAATTCAGCGCTTTCCGGATCTATGCGCGTGCTGATTCCAAGGAAACGATTGCCAAGCGTCGATGCCACAAACCAGAAGGCGATCAAAAAGACAACGGTCATCAGTAGGGTTAGCAGCATTACTTTTTTGCGCAGCATCTCTTTCCAGGTCATGCCGATAATCGTGATCATGGCCGCTCCCCCCTGTGGCTTAGTCCGGATACGGCGCTGACGAACCATTCCTCCAGCCTCGTTCTCGCTTTCGAAACTTCATATAGCGTTATTCCCTGCTCAATCATGAGCGTATTCAGCCATCCCGCCTGCTCCTCGTTGTCCAGCTCTGCGGCCAGCCATACAGTATCGCTGCCGTCCGGTACGGGAAGATCCGCTTGCGATACGGGAAGCGCGCTTGCCTCCCTGAGCCATTGGAGCAGAAGCGGCGTAAACCCGCCGACACGAAAATGCCAACGCGTCTTCTCCTGAAGCACATCGCTGACCGTTCCGGTATGCAGCACATGCCCGTTGTTGAGCAGCGCCACGCGATCGCATAAAATCTCTACGTCCTCCAATAAATGCGAATTGAGGAACAGCGTCTTGCCCTGCGCCTTGAGACGCTGCAAAATTTGCCGGACGTCACTGCGTCCGAGCGGGTCAAGCGCCGACGACGGCTCGTCCAAAAATACGATCTTCGGATCGTTCACCAGCGCGCAAGCCAGCCCGAGCCGCTGCTGCATTCCTTTGGAATAATGCTTCACCCGGTCGCGGCCGCGGGCGCCGATCCCGACTTCCTCCAGCAATCGCGGGATGATCCGCTGCGCTTCCGGAGGCTTCACCCCGCATAACCTGGCATGCAGACGGACGACCTCTTCGCCGGTAAGCCACTCCTGGTACCGGTATAATTCCGGCAAATACCCGATGAGCCGCTTCGCTTCGATCGTACCAACCCGCTCACCGAATAAGGCAGCGGAGCCGCCGGTCGGCCGAATCAGGCCGACGAGCATTTTGACGAACGTGCTTTTGCCTGCCCCGTTAGGGCCGAGGAAGCCAAAGGCTTCCCCTTCCTTCACTTGAATGGTTACGCCGCGGCAGCCGCGGCCGTTGCCGTAATCTTTGGTCAATTCCGAAGCTTCGATCGCGAGAGAGCTCACGACTCCATCAGCTCCTTGATCTTCTTCAGCACGGCATCTTTGTCCATATACATGTTGCCTCCGTTGAAATTAAACAGCTGTCCGTCCTTCACCCAAGTTGCACTGTATCGCGACCAGGATCGATCCTTGGACTCGTCGAAAGCTAATGTGACATTTACATCATTCACACGGATCGTTTCCGTCTGACCGCTCGCGATCACCGGAAACGGCGCACTGCCGCCGCTCAGCATATTGCTCTGCTTGAGCGCCTGCTTCAGATGCTCCGGCAAAACCGGAAGATCGAGCACCGCGCTGAGCGCCTCGGATACCGGAATGGACGGATCAACCGTGACGACCGGAACGTTCTGCTGCGAGAAGGAGGCGTACTTTTTCTTGTCCCCATTCGAAAAGTTGTAGTTAACCCCTTCTCCAATCTCCAAAGTGATCGGCTTTCCGTTGACCGATGCGGGGAGCAGCTTTTTCGCTCCGAGCCGCTTCAGCGCCTTGTTCACTTCATCCACATGCAACGCGAACGTCAGCTTGTTGGACGGAGATACGTACACCGAAGTCTCCTTCGAGTCCTTCAACTCTTTGGGGACCGCAAGCTTAAATCCGAGCGCTTTGGCCGCTTCCTCCGGCGTAAATTGTCCTTGCAATTTGCCGCCCGTCTGTGTGAACGTGCCGAATTGGTTGATTTGCTCCCGCGTTTTCCCATCCGCCGAGATTTGGTTGAACAGATCGCGCAAATCGTTTTCTTGAACAACCGTCACTTCCTGCATGCGGAATTTGTTCAAAATGGCGGCGAGCGCCTCGTTCTCGAACGGGGACGCGATAAGGGCGGCCAGTACGCAGCAAGCCGTTGCTGCAATCCATTGCTTCCTGCGGTTGCGGAACCAGGCGAACCGCTTCCGCTCCGAAGGAGCTATACTGCTCTTATCCGCGGTATTCCGGGATAACGCCTCTGCAGGAACGGCTTCCAAAGGACCGGCCGGTTTCGCTGCAACAGGCTGTATTCGAAGTTCCTCACCGGTTTGCGCCTCTGCGGATTGCGGAACGGCAAGCTCATTGGTCCACTTCGGCTGCACAGGTTCCGTCGCCAGCCTGGATTGCAATCTTGTCCACGCTGCGTCCGTCCGTTGTTTATCTCGATTATCATTCATATCGGAAGACATCGCTTTTTCCTCCTTTAATTCAAATATTGCTCAGGTTGTGCTTTCGCAAACCGTTTCAAACGGGTCGTTGCCCGGTGAAGCAGCGTACCGACAAGCGGCGGACGAACCTGGAGCTGCTCGGCGATTTCGGCGTAGCTGTATCCTGAATAACGCAGGAGCAGCACTTGTCTATCGCGCTCGGGCAGCTCCTCGAGCAGTTCCCGAATTTCTTCCTGATCCAGCTTGCGCAGCAGCAGATCTTCGTTTGACGGCGGATGCGTTTCAGAGGCCATCAACTGTTCCTGCTTGGCCTGAAGCGCCCGCTGTCGCGATTGTTTGGCCAGGTGATCGTAGGCGATCCGGGTTAGCACCCGGTGCAGCCATGCGCCGATGACGGCAAGATCGTCGGGAGGATTGCGGTACAAGCGTAAGAATACTTCTTGCGCCAAATCCTCCGCAGCCGCTTCGTCTCGCACCAAGGCAATCAATTTTCGCCGGACGGCGGGATAATGCGTATAGAAAACAGTTCGAAAATAATCGGATTCCGGAATTTCCATTGGTTAGCCTCCTTTCAGCTGCAGCTATATATAAGACGGGCGCAAGCCCGATTTTGTATCACATCAGTGTAAACGAATATTGGATCGAAGGAAACCCGGTTATTTTTGGACACAGCGAACATAGGGAAGCATCATTTTAACCCCCAAGCCTTCAACGAACGATTGAAATTTTTAAAATAGGAAAAACCCGTCCGGATGGTTCTTTCGCGTGCTTATCCATCCGTTAGCACATGGGAGGTGTGGATTTGGGATTCAGCCGCTACGCTCATCCACCCCATACCCATTGCTTCTCCTATCTACTTTCTGCTTAATTCTAGATATGGCTGCTCAATCTTCGATCCGGAACTCAATCTGAAGCCACGCTCCTCAGTCTGCAAATGATTATTTTCTTATATTTCAAAAAAGCCATAGCCTGCTTGATGCAGGTTATGGCTTTGGAAATGACGCTTATGGCGCTTTGAATGTGGGCGGATATGGTTGTACTGGCCAGATCGCTCCATATGTACGTCCGGCCGCCTCTTTGTTGAACGTGTCCCAGTAGCCGGTTCTTCCGGAATTCGTCCCCGCCTTTCGGATATCCGCCAATTATTTGGCAATATCCGGATCGTTCGGATCCTATTCATCCTGCAGTTCAGCATGGCAGCCCATTTGTGCCGCAGCATGCGTATTCATCCTCCCCTTCTGCTTTGACGGCACCAGTTGGAGAAAATCAATTAACGCGGGCCATCGTGAAGGATAGGATCAACAGCACATTCAAGATTCGAGTCGACAAAGCTCTCATAGCGAATAACGGGCAATGTCAATCATTTCTTCATGCTTTCAATTTCTTTCGCTGCTCCTTCTTCCGCCGTCTTTAAAGCCGTATTTACATCGTATTTTCCGCTTAGATGGTCAAGGAACGAGTTTTTCAGCCATTTTCTTACGATGTCGTCATATTGGCTCGCTTTATGCGGCTGTCTCGGTGTCGTTTTAAAAATGCCGTTTATATTTTTTGTCTTTAATAGTGGGTAGTCCGCGCCGAACGATTTCATCAGATTCTCGTTATTCAGAGCCGGCAGCGCCCGCCCCATCTTCGCCAAATTGCCTTGAACCTCTTCGGACGAGGTTAAATATTGTATCACCTTAAAGGCTTCGTCAGGATGTTTGCTTGTTTTGGACAAAGCCAATACTTGCGCATCCACCTCCGAGGACTTCCCTGGAGAATCTTTGAAGCTGGGGAAAGAGACGACGTCCCAGTTGAATCCAAGTTCATCGTTCAATTGCGCCGCTTTTTGTACGCGGGTTCCGAAATACGGCATCATGGCAATATTTTTGTCTTTGAAGAAATCGTCGGAGCCTTTCCATATGTTTTTCGGATCTTTCGGCTCATTGCCGGGGATGGAGTTGATTTCTTTCGCGATTTCGAAAACTTTTTTCCAGCCGTCCGTCGTTACTTTCGCTTTTTTATTCTGCTCATCCATATAGGACAGCGATAAGCCTCCGGCAAACACATCGATGATATCCGCCGGCTGCAATCCTTTGTATGTAATCCCGTCCTGCACCTTCGACACCTTGGCGGCCAGCGACTTCACTTCATCCCAGGTCATCTGGTCCTTCGGGTATTCGACGGAAAAACGGTCAAATATATCTTTGTTGTACAGCATCGCGTAAAAATTCACGTACAACGGCAAAGCATACAATTCGCCTTTCGAGCCATAGTCGGCAATGGCGTCGATCGCTTCCTTGCGGTATAAGGATCGGTCCAGCCGGTTCGTTTTCATGAGGCCCGTCAGGTCGGCAGGAACGTCCAGCTCCTGGAATACCAAAAGCTGCCTCATGCCGGTCATAATAATGTCCGGCATCGTTCCCGCCGTGGCCAGCTCGTTCGGCGAAGTCCCTTTGCCGCTTGCAACGTATTCCAGCGTTATGTGCGGATACTTTTGCTTCAGAGGCGCGGCGATATACTTATCGAAATCCTCCTTGACCAAAGCTCCCGAATAAGCGTAGGCTTGGAGCGTGATCGGCTTTGCCTCCTCCGGCTTGCCTGTGGATTTATCTTTGGAGTCCGTGCCTGAGGACGTTGGCGCCGTCCCGCCGCATGCGGATAGGAACATAAGCGAACACGATACGGAAAGCGCTATCAAAATTGGCTTTTTTACCATGCTTTTTCCCCCTTGCCATCATATGGTTCAAGTAAAAATCGATCGCTGAATACGAGTCCGGATTCAAGTATTGCGCTCATCGTTAGCTTATCAAGAATTGCTTCGATCCTGTAGAGAGATTCTTGCTTACTTTTGTAATTATTCTGCTTCATTACGCTTCGTGACATCCGTTGGAACGGTCGTTTCTATTTGCATGAATTTTGAAGCTAACGACCCTTGACGCCAGAACGTATAAAGGGTCTTATCGGCATTATAACTTTATTGCTCGGTTAGGCCGAAACCGAATTCCTTATGTCGGAGTCGTTGTATCCGCATGTGCGTCACGGTATCTCTTCGGCGTTATTTTCTCATATCGTTTGTATAGTTTCGCAAAATAACTCTGATCCTGAAACCCTGTGCTTTCCGCGATTTCGCTAATAGGCAGTTGGGTCGTAGATAACAGCTTCTTGGCTTGGGTAACCCTGAATTTTATCAAATACTCCATAACGGTAAAACCAGTGCTTTTCTTAAAAAGTCTTGCAAAATGAAATGTGCTCATCCCCGCTATTTCCGCCACCTCATCCAAACGAAGCGGTTGGTTATATCTTTCTTCCATATAGCGGAGAGAAACAAAAATTTCATCGCAGACCGAGGCGCTGCGTTCCATACCCCAAGTACCCGCCCCTTCCATTTTGTCCAGCACAATTTCGGAGAGCGTCTGCGTAATCAATAAGGAAGAACGTACTTCCATGGACGGAGGCCGATAGTTCAGCAAATTCAACATCTCCTGTAAAGATTGGCGAATTTTTTGCAAACGATCTATAGAAACCTCAAATACCGCTATCTCACTAGCTTCCACTAGCTCAAAGTAATGGGGGGCCGGTATTCCGTCAAAATGAATCCATAAAAGCTCCAAGCTATGATCCGACGCCGAGCATAATTTGTAGCCCTTGTTCATATCCAAATAAATGAAGTGGCCGGGTTGGATCGTCCATACACGGTTATTCGCCTCAAGACGACCCGTACCGTTCAGCACCAGGCTCAATTGGTAGCCGTAAAGATTATGGTCATTGCGTTCCACCGCCAGAGACGGGCCGCAAATCATGTTTCCGACGGAAAGCGGATATAATAGAAATTTTTTGGCGGTTTCGCTAGGTGCATGATTAAACTGGATATTTTTACCTATTTTCATGTTGACCACCTTCCCGAAAGGCCTGTATTACCAGTAGCTGTTCCAGTCTTTTAGACATCTCACTAACGCTTCGAAATAAAAGTAATCCCCCCACAAACAGCACTCATCTACGCCGGCCCAAATCGGAAGGTTATAAACGCCATGTAAAAGAACTCCGCTACACCCCATTTCGTTTACGGATAAATAGTCACGGGTTAAAGATTGCAGCGTCTGTATAGCAGCCTGTTCGATGAGCAGCTTTTGCTCCGCATGATCGTCCATATGTTTTAATAGCTCCAACATTCCGCAAACCGCTATTGCCGATGCGGACGAGTCCCTTTGATCCTGCTCGCCCGTATAATACAGATCCCAGCAGCAGACTTGATCGGACGGCAGCCGACTGATGTAGTACTCGGTCATGGCGATTGCCGCTTGCAAGCTTTCCCTGCACGATGTGTAGCTATAATGCAGCGCCAAGCCGTAAATGCCCCATGCCATACCGCGCGACCAGCAAGAGCTTGGCGAGAAACCGACAATCCGGTTGACCGGTTCACCGGTATCCTGATGCACATCTACCGCATGATAAATCATGCCGTTTTCGCGAAGGTTCAACCGAAGAACGTTTTGAATGTGACTAAGGCATACGTTCAAATACGGTTCATCCCCGGTTTCCGCATATGCCCAATGCAGCAATGGAAGGTTCATAACCGTATCGATGACGGTTCGATACCGTCTGGCGACTTTATACTGATAGATCATCCCGTTCTTCGTCGTTCTGTTCCTTAGAAGCTCTGCGGCCTGTAAAGCCCATTGACGGGCATCCCGATTGCCGGTCAGTTTGTAAGCGGATACACATGAAGGAACGTAAACCATACCCATTTCATGGCCGTCATTCACGCCGGTCCCGTTCACTTTGATTTGAAACCGATTGCCGTACGATTCCAATTGAGCTTCGGCCGCATGGCGGTATTTATCGTCTCCGGTCAAATCGTAAGCAAGCCATGACATTCCCGTCCAAAATCCGTGCGCCCACATATGGTTCTCCCCGTGCGGATACCTTAGTCTGTCGCTATGAATCCCGGGAAATGTGCGGCTAAATTGATTCAAGTTGTCGTCAAGCTTTTTCAGCACGTAATGAGCCGCCTTCTCGGCTTCGTTGAACGTCGCTTTGCCCATGTTTCGTTTCAATTCATCGGACTGCCGCAGCCTGTTGTGCACATCCAAACCTCCACTTTCGGTAATGTTCTGTAGTCTCCACAGGAAAACATAAGCTCTAATAAAAGAAACTTGCTTCCTTTCGGTATCATAACATAGGCTTTTGTCTAGGAAGAAGAGAGGAAATTGCTCAATTTTATAACGATCATGCTCGGGAATAAAACTCCGGCCGGAGTCCTCGAGCCAATGGATGCAGTTGATGGCACGAATGCACAAAACACCCCTTAGATTTTAGTCGGGGGGATCCCAACTATTGCTAAGGGGTGCAATATACGCCATGTCGTATGAATCAAGGCCAGTACAGCTCAGCGCCGCGAGCCGCCATCGTTTGTTGGAACGCTTGCAAACGGTCCTTGCGGTTCCGAACTTCTCTCGG
Organism: Paenibacillus allorhizosphaerae; assembly: GCF_042659105.1. Classification (NCBI taxonomy): domain Bacteria; kingdom Bacillati; phylum Bacillota; class Bacilli; order Caryophanales; family Paenibacillaceae; genus Paenibacillus; species Paenibacillus allorhizosphaerae. The sequence goes on from NZ_JBHSRV010000001.1 coordinate 484,097, forward strand.
GCTTACGCCGTGCTCCAGGCAAAAGGCCGCAAGCGCCCCAGCTGCTTCGCCGATGTTCCATTCCACCGGATGAAGCCGATAGCAGCCGTTAGTGATATGCGTCGTGCCGATGTTTTTGCAAGCCGGCAGCAAATTGTCCATACGTACGGGGATCAGCGCGCCGAGCGGGATTTGGAACGGCAGCGACTCGATATCGATATACGTCCGGTTCCCCGTGCTCGGATGCAAATCGATCGCGTAATAGCCGACGCCGACGGTGTCCTCGAACGGCTGCGCTTTCCCATCCGCTCGGGCTGCCGGGCTAAGATGCTGCTCCAGCACCGTAAACTCCGCCCGGATTCGGCGCGATTCGCGGATATACGGCGCCTTGGCCAAGCCGTCCTCGGTACCGACGACATCCGGGCGCAGCCGGAGCCCTGGGTATCCAGCTCCGCCGTCCGGCCGGGGTGCCTCGGTCTGCAGCCAGTATAACAGCGACAAGCTGAGCTGCTTGGCGCCTTCGAGATGCTTGCGCCGTTCTTCCTCGGGAACGTCGATGACCGGGCCGAGCCAGTAATCGTTCTGCGGGCAGTTGACGAGCGTTATGTCGCTTGCGAACAAGCCGGGCTGAAAATGCGACCGGTCGAGAATGCGCCGGTAGTGCCAGAGCGACAGCTTTCCCTCTTGGGGAAATAGCGACAAGTCTACCGGTCTCAGCGTGCGCGGATTCGGGTAAGTCCAGCCGAGCTGATGCCCCGGCCAAAAATCGGCGCGGTACGACTTCCAGAATGCATACTGAGCCGGGCGGGGGATCGTATGGTCCTCCCCTTCCAAATAATCCATAGCAAAGCAGTACGTAATCGCCTGCATGTCATGGGGCATCGCCGGACCGTCCACCGCATGGGGCTCTCCCGTATCGGCGGCGGATTCGGCGCCCGTAACGTATTCCGCCTGCGCCAGCGGCAGCAAATCGCCGCAATCGGTGGCGTCGAGCACATAGGGGCCTGCGAGGACGATGCGCAAGCCGTCGCCCGCTCGCTCCAGCGTGACGGAGCGCACGATGTCGCCGTCCGTTTCCGCTGCAACGGGCCGCGCGCCGCGCAGGATGGTCAGCCTGCCGCTGTGCACATACGGCGCCAGCATCGTCTCCAGCACCGCGAGCGCGGCGCGCGGTTCATGGCTTAAGCGGCTGACCAGCGCGGTGCCGGGATTGAGCAGCGGGTTCGCCGCCGCCGTATCCGTCAGCGGAAAGTGCCGCTTGTAGTAGAGGCGAACGCCTTCCCGGAACCGGCGGTACGATCGATTGCCGCCGTGCTGCTCGATCCAGCGGTGCTCATCCGGCGGCACGGCCTGGCTCGTCAGCTGGCCGCCGATCCAGTCGGTTTCCTCCGTTAAGATGACAGTGCGCCCGGCTTCCGCCGCCGCCTGCGCAGCGGCGCAGCCGCCCAAGCTGCCGCCGATGACGATGACATCCGCTCTCATCTCTTTCATCGGCTATTCCCCCGCTGCGCTCGGAGTTTCCTTCGATGCGCCCAGCACTGCCCCTTGCTCGGTCAGCGCCTTCTGGACTTTACTGACATCGAGCTCGCGCGGCAGTACCCCGTCTTTCGCGCACAGCGCCGCTGCCGTACCTGCCGCTTGGCCGATAGCCATGGCGATCGGTTGAACGCGAATGGCTGAGTGCGCTTCATGCGTAGTGGAAATCGGGCGCCCGCCGATCAGCAGGTTTTGAACTTTTTTCGGCACGAGCGTGCGGAACGGGATATCGTACCATTCCCCCGGCGGCAGATGCTTTAGAATCGTACCTTCGCCGTCGGGGTTATGAATATCGACCGGGTAGGCACCCCGGGCGATCACATCGTCGAATCGGCACGAGGCCAGCAGCTCATCCGCTGTGAGCATGTATTCGCCAACGACTCTGCGGGATTCCCGTACGCCGATCTGCGGGGCGGTCGTTTGCAGATAAGCATCTTCAAATCCCGGTACCTCCGCCTTCAAGAAGCGGACAAGCTGCTGCACTTGACGCCGGCCCTCGATCTCCGCCTCCGTCAAATCCCACGGATTGGTCGCGTCCTTGCGAATGACCCTTGTCGTATTGAAGTGAATGACGCCGGGCTGGTTCGCGTAGAACCACAGCACATCTTCGCGCGGACAGTCGATTTCGCCCCTTCTTTTCGCTTCTTTATACAGCGCCGTAATTTCCTGCCTGGTCTGCAGCCGGTCCATATCGACATTAGCCATCCGGAAATTGAGCGTCATCGGCTGACTCAAGCTGTCCACGGCTCTGCCTTTTTCCACGATCGCTCCGGCCAGCGCAGCCAAATCCGCATCTCCGGTCGTATCGACGTACATGTTCGCCTTGAAGTCGACAAGGCCGGCCTTATTGGCGAATCGGACCGCCTCGATCCGCATACCGCTTTCGTCCATCTTCGCTTCGCCGAGGAAGGAATGGTACAGCAGGTTGACGCCGGCTTCCTGGCACAGCTGCTCTGCGGCAACCTTCAAGGCTTCAGGATCGAACGCGGTCTTCTGCTTCGGATGCCCGTACATCCCCATCGACGTCATCCGGTCAATGAGCTCCTGAAGCACGCCAAATATAAGCTGAACGTTTGCGCCGCCCGAGGCCCAGTACGACATCCACGGGTTGACCATCATTGCCGTGCCGGCGCCGCCGAGAAATCCGTAGCGCTCGACCAGAAGCGTCCTTGCCCCCATCCGGGCTGCCGCCACGGCCGCAGCGATTCCGCTGGGCCCGCCTCCGGCTACAATGACGTCATATGACTGTTTGTTCATCTCTAACTCCTCCTCTATTACGAAAGTGAACAGGGGCCCAAACACGTTTGGATGCACCAGCAGGACATATGGGGTGAACATTTTTAATTATGCTGCAGGATGCACCATTACTTTTTGTATCAAGCCCCTGCGGTAAAAACATTTATAATACGTAACCTGATTCGGCTTGCACTTGCGCTTACTTTACGAAGCCTTGCTCCTTGATCTGTTTCTCCCCAGCGTCCACATACGTCTTGTACTTGAACGTAGTGTCGAACGTCTTCAGGAAATCTCCGTATTCGGCGATCGGCCGTTTTCCCGTAACGAACTTGATCATTTCTTCCTCCGCAAACCGATCCGCATCCGCTTTATTGAAGCCGGTCGGCGGGATGACGGAGCTGTCGAAAGCATGGATACGCGGCGTTTTGATGGCAAAATCGGTAGCTGCCGCCTGGTTCGGGAATTTGATCGCCAAGTAGTCTTTGTTCGGACGCCCCGTAATTTGGTAGACGTTAAAATAATTGCCTTCTTTGGCCATAAGCGGAGTGGGTTCGATCTTGCCGTCCTTCAGGTTGTAATGCTTGCCCGGAAGGCCGTACATCACAAGACGGTTGCCCTCTTGCCCGGAAACATAGTTTATGAGATCGAACACCTTTTGCAGCTTCGCCTTGTCTTTTTCCAGCGCTTTCGGAATGACCCAATAGCGCGACGGACGGTCATAATCGTAGGAACCGTCGAATTGGCCTCCTGGCCCTTTCAAAGGCGTCATCTGGACCCAATCCGCTTTCGGGTTAATCGCCTTGTACTGCTCAACGAATTCGTCTTTGGCAATGTCCGTCCAGCCTTTGAAGATAAAGCCGGCCTTCCCTTGGAACGCCTTTTGCACCTCAACGTTGCCCTTGTTCGTCATAATCTCGGGATCGACCACACCCGCATCGAACAGCGATTTGATATATTTGAGCGCTTCCGGCATGGCGGGGTCATAGTACGAGTTCATGACTTTGCCGCCTTTCTCGTAGAACGAGCCGGGGCTGCCTACGCCATACGCTCCGAATATCGTAGCGAAGCCGTCGAATTTGGCTCCGGTCATTCCGTACGTATCCTTCTTGCCGTTGCCGTCCGGGTCTTGCTCGGTGAACGCTTTGGCTACCGCCAAAAACTCCTCGAGATTCGTGGGCGTTTTCAGGTTCAGCTTCTCAATCCAGTCTTTCCGTACCCACATCGATGAGAAAGGTACGTCCGCCGTCCGGGGAACGGCATATATTTTATTGTTCACCGTCACTTTCTTCAAAATATTCGGCGTTAGTCCGACGATGAAGTCTTTCGCCGGTTTCAGTTCTTTGTCCATATAAGGCATCAAGTCCAGCAGCAAGCCTTTATCGGAAAACTCTTTGACATCCGAGAACTCAACCGAAAAGATGTCCGGGAAATTACCGCCCGACAGCCGGACGCGAATCTGGTTCTTGTAGTCGTCGCCCGAAGCAATCGCCGTCAGTTGCAGATCGACATTGAGCTTTTGATCGATTGTTTTCTTGATGTCGTCGGCATCCGGTGCAGGCAGCCCCGTAGCGGACATCGCCATCTGCAATTTGATCGGGCCGGAAGAAGGCTGGTTGCCTGTTCCTTTTGCCGATGGATCGGATCCGGCATTACCCCCCGTCGTGCATCCTGCCAGTACGTTCACTGCGAGCAAAGCGGTCGATAAACCGAACGTCCCCCATACTCTCCTGTTCATGCGCTTCCCCTTCCTTCTTATCGGATCTGTTATTGATGCCGGCTGTATGCCGGACGTTCAACCTTTGATCGAACCGAGCAGCATGCCTTTGGTGAAATGCTTTTGCAGAAACGGATACACCGCAAGAACCGGCAAGCTGGCGAAGATGACGGCGGCCATCTGCATCGTGACGGTCGGAACCTGATCTTCGGCATTTTCGAGCGGCTGCTGCGAAAGCATCAAGATCTCGCGGACGACGACCTGCAGCGGAAAGAGCGACCGGTCGGTCACGTACATAATCGCGTTGAAAAAAGAATTCCAATGCCCTACCGCGTAAAACAGCCCTACCGTGACCATCACGGGAAGCGACAGCGGCACCGTAAGCTGAAGCAAGATGCGGAACTCTTTGGCACCGTCCATCCGAGCCGATTCGAACAGTTCTTCCGGCAGCTGTTCAAAAAAGCTTTTCATGATCAGTACGTTGAAGCTGGACACAGCCGTCGGCAAAATAAGCGCCCATAAACTGTCGATCAACCCCGTCGCCTTCACCACCAAATACGTGGGAATAATGCCTCCGCTGAACAGCAGCGTGAACACGACCATAATCAGGAACAAGCTGCGTCCCGGCAAATATTTGCGGCTGAGCGGATAAGCGACAAGCGTCGTCAGGAGCAGGTTGATCGTTGTGCCGACGACGGTGATGTATACGGTGACTCCGAGCGACCGCGGGATCGTCGAGGTGCCGATCAGCTTCTCGTACGCATTGAAGGTGATTTCCTTCGGAAACAGCACGTACCCGCCGTGCCGGAGCACCTCTGCGAAGGGAGTGAGCGAGACGGAAAATACATATAGGAGCGGGATGACCGCGGCAAGTCCGACCACGGCCAATATGAAATAGCTGACGACCTGGAACAGCTTATCTTCCGCACGGCTTACCATATGTTTTCCCCCCAACGTTTGGACAAGGAATTTGAAATATAGACCAGGATGAGACCGATTGCCGATTTAAATAAACCGACGGCCGATGCCAGACTGTAATTCCATTGCTCCAGCCCCGTCCTGAACACCCAGGTGTCCAAAATGTCCGCTACCGGATAAACGTGAATGTTGTACAAAATGTAAATTTGCTCGAAGCCCGCGTCGAGCATATGGCCGAGCCGCAAAATGAGCAGCAGGACGATGACATGCCGGATACCGGGCAGCGTAATGTGCCATACCATACGCAGTCGGCTAGCGCCGTCCACCCGCCCGGCCTCATATAGCGTCGGGTCAATTCCGGCAATGGCGGCCAAATAAATGATGGCGCCCCACCCGAGGTTCTGCCATATTTCCGAGCCGACCAGCACGCTTCGGAACCAGTCGGTCGAGGTCAGGAACGGAACGGCCTTGCCGCCCGCGTCCACGAGCCAGCGGTTGACGATGCCGGAATCTTGGGAAAAAAACATGAGCAATATGCCGTAAATGATAACCCAGGACAAGAAGTGCGGCATGTAGCTTAGCGTCTGCACAAGCGACTTAAACCAGCGAACCCGGCACTCATTCAGCAAGATGGCCAACACAATCTGCGGCACCATGCCGAATATCAGTTTATAAACGCTAATGAGCAGCGTATTGGTAATAATCTGGGAAAAATAAGGCGATTCGTAAAATTGTTGAAAATATTTGTACCACGGGTCGGCCCACGGGCTGCCTAAGATGCCTTCCATCATGTCATAGTCTTTAAACGCAATGACGACCCCATACATGGGGAAATATTTATAAATCAAATAATAGATCACGCCGGGCAGCAGCATGATATAAAATTCCTTGTACGCCCATACCGCCTTCAGCCTTTTTCTTAACCTTGCACCGGCGGTCGGCGATACCGCAGCCGGTTTCGAATTCCATGCGTCAGGGTGCAACATCCTCACATCCTTTCATGGCTTATGTCCTGTTTGCGCTTGCAAGCGGGTTGCCCGCATGGTGCCGGTAGCAAATATTGAAACCGGCTTTCTTCCCGAATTTGTATTCTGTATTTACCATATCATTTGGAAGATAGAGGGATAAGGAACATTTTTAAGGGAGTAATGGAACAAATTTTGTTAGTTGCCGCGTGAGCGGTACTCGCTCGGAGTCGTCCCGGTCCACCGCCTGAAAATTTTAATGAAATAGTTGGCGTTCGGAAAGCCTACCCTGTCTCCGATTTCGGCAACCGGCAGTTTCGTTTGTTCCAGAAGTTTTTTGGCCATGCCAATCCGGACCTGCTGTATATGATGCATCAAAGTCACGCCCGTTTTTCTTTTGAACAGTGCGCTGAAATATGCTTCATCCATGGCGACCAGTGCTGCGATCGACTTCAGCGTCATATCCTCGTGGTAGTGCCGGCGTATATGGGCCAGCGCCTTGTCGATTTCCGGATGCCCGGTAAGCGATTCGTTATCTTCACCGTACTTGTTCGCATACCGTTCTGCACTGGAGAGCAGACGCAGTCCCAGCTCTTCATGACGGACACACGAGGTGTAGTCTTCCTCCGGCGTGCCGCTGCCTCCGGAGATGAGTGCTAAAATCCGGTCAATGCGAAGCGCCGTTTCCTTCACCACAGCCATCGGGAAGCGGCGATCGGCCATGTCCTTCCATCCTACCTGCAGGCGGCTTCGGAAATCATCCGGCTTATGCTGCTCGAAGCTTTGAATCCATTCGCGCTCGGTGTCCCAGCGGAGCGAAGCGGATGCCGACGTGACCTTATCGGTTGTATCGGCGGCCTGGATTAAACTCGTCGTTCCCTCGTACCAGTTACGATCCAACGTACGCAGCACATGGCCCCACGCCGCAGCCAGCTCGCTGCGCTTCACGAGCGGCGCGTACACCGCCGGCCAAGGAATCTTATTATGATTTGCATGCACTAGGAACGATACGGGATTCCAAACGAATACCGTCGTTTGGCCGAAATGGGAGTACGCGTGCACCACGGAACGGCAGCCGGGCGACACCATGCCGAACTCAATAAACTTTTCCAAAGTGAAGCGATCCGGTCCGTGCAGGAATGAAACGATTCCAACCGACTGAAAGCGGTCGTCCAATCCGCCTTCTTCATCGATCTGCAGCCGGTGATCTGCGATTTCCCCCTCGCCGATCGACTGCCAAATGTCACGGTACAATTGTTGGAACGGCTGCTGGAGCGACTGCGATCTCATCAGTAAGTCGCGCACCAATTCCCGCCTCACTTTGGACAATGTGTCTTCGATCGCTTGCACGTTCATCGACAGCTTCAGCAAGTAAGCGGACGCCCCGAGTTCCAGCGCCTGCCGGGCATACTCGAATTCGTTCATGCAGGTCAGCATGACGAACGCGGATTCGAGCCCTTCTTCTTTTGCTCGCTTCATGAGCTCGATACCGTCCATGACCGGCATCACAATATCGGTGATGACGAGATCCGGCGAACAGGCATGCATCATCGCCAGCGCCTCTTGACCGTCCCCTGCTTCTCCGACGATCGTGAATCCCATCGCCTCCCACGGGACAAGCTGCTTGAGCGAGCGCCGCACAAAAGCTTCGTCTTCAACGAGCAGCACGTTCCACATGATCGATCCCTCCTTCTTGATACGGTTTTGCGATCAGCAGCGGAAAGCCGAGCCGGACCCGGGTTCCTTGCGGCAGCGGGTGAATCTCGAGCGTAGCCTGCTGCTTGAACAGCAGTTCGAGCCGCTCTTTCATATTTTTGAGACCGATCCCTTTGCGTTTGCGCGCGGCATTTACAGAATTCGCCGGATCCCAGCCGGCTCCGTTATCTTCCACTTCCAGATAGCAGCGGTTCTGCTTGACCGTTGCGCGAATCCAGATGATTCCTTCCTTCCCCTTGCTGGACAATCCATGAAAAATCGCGTTCTCGACGAGCGGCTGCAAGCTGAGTTTGGGGACTAAGGCATAGGCAAGCCCTTCGTCGCATTCCCAACGAATTTCAAAGCTTTGGTCGTACCGAAACGATTGAATGGAAACATAGGCTTCCGTCAGCTCCCGCTCAACCCGGAAATGAACGAGATCCGCCTCATCGTTCAAGCTCGTTTCCAGCAGCTTGCCGAGTGAAACGCATATGGCGGCCGTTTCTTCGTCGCCTTTGCCGAGAACGTTCCATTTCACCACATTCAACGTGTTGAGCAGAAAATGCGGGTTCATCTGCGATAAGAGCACTTGAAACCGGACCGCTTCCTTCTGTCTTTCTTCCGCTTTGAGCCGCTGCATGAGCGCCTGCAAGTCGCTGATCATCTGATTGAACGCTTTCGCCAGCAGCAGCACCTCACCCTTGTAATTCCCCGTGTGGAGATACGTTACCAGCTGTTTGTCCGCGACTTCCGCCATCTTTTTTTGAAGCAAGCGAAGCGGCCGGATAATCGTCGACAGGATGAAGAACGTAATGACGACGAACAAGAGCGTGAAAAGTAGGAAAGTCGTGAGCGTCTGCCGTTTCAGCTGCCCGACATCGCCGAAAAACTGCTGGATCGGAAACCGGCTGACCAACGTCCACTTCATGGCAGGCACAGGCATCCGGTTATACAAGTATTTGCCTTCCAACCGGTGCGTACTTTCCAATTGTTCGGCATCCGACCGGGCAAACCCGGTCAACATCGGGTCCGCCTGTTCCCCCGTTCCGCCGAGAATAATGCCGCTGCCGTCCACCAGAAAAAAATCTTGAGTAATCGGGAAGCTCCGCGCCATGGAAGACAGCCATGCCTGAAAATCAATGCCGATGCGCAGCAGGCCGGACCGGCCTCCAAACTCGTCATGAATGAATAAATACAACGTTAGGAGGCGAGGGCTCTTGCTATCCTCCATCCGCAGGTCGCTCGCTTCATCGGGAACCCACAGGTAAGCGGTTTGTTCGCTCCGCAGCGCTACATTCTTTTCTTTGTTCATCACGGTATCATACGTCATAGGATCCTTGGGGGAATAAGACGAATACTGGTTTCCATTTCGATCCATCAAGGTGTAGAAGACATACGGAGACGGAAGAATTTTGCTGTTGATTTCATTCCATAAGCCCGTCAACTGCTTGCGAATTTCCTCTTGGTCGACGGGTAAGTTCATGTTCAGCGCACCGGTAACGGCCGGATCTTTCTCCAGGCGGATCGCAATGCGGAAAACCGTGCTTCGCAGATCTTCAAACGTAATTTTGAGCTGTTCCAGTTGTTCCGTGTTCTGACCGATAATTTGACGCTCGAACGAACGTTCGATGGTGTTGATGCTGTGGAGTTGAAGGAAGGAATAAGGCAGAAGAATAAGCAGCAAAAATGCGAGAAAAAGCCGATTTTTCAGAGAAGAAAGCGCGAAAAAACCGATCTTGTCTTTCACGATAAGCACCCCCGCAATTGGTATGCTATTCGTTGTAAACGCTATCATATTCGGACAAAAAAGAAAAGAGCCTCCCTGACTAGCCCAGATCGCACGGACAGGCTATCTTTGCTACATCTTGTACCGATGCAAGACCGGTAAAGTAAAAATTTCATGGAGCCGCTTGCCAAAATTCCATGGTTTTTATATTAGACGCCAGCCTCAGCTGTTGCTGCAGTTGGGCCATAGCGCCATTGCCCGACGATAGTGCTGTTTTTGATCCAGGATATTAGGCATATAAAAAAAGCTTGATTTCTCAAGCTTTTTCATTTGCATGCTTACCTGTCGATCAGTCCCCGAGTATACCATATCGCTTGGCGGCACTGCCGTACAGCCACTCCCTTGCCGCGAACAGAGCCGTTTCCTTGTCCACCCAGCCGGACTCGATGCGTTCGAATAGAAATTCGGCGAGCAGCTTTTTCACGAGCAAAATTTTGCCGTAGCTCCATTCGATACAGCGGGCGTCGGAAGCGATCAGCGAACTCTTGATCGGCGAGATCGCTTCCAGCCTGTACTGCATTACATCGCGGTACGTGCTCCCCCTGAAGTTGAACCACCACAGTCCGCCGACATGAACGTTCGGAAAATTCCACGCAGCCTGTACGACATCAAGATTATTGAGCTCCGATGCGACAACGAGCTCGAACGGAATCGCATACCGCTCGAACAATGCGGTCAGCTTCAATATTCGCTCCGTGTCGTTGACCGGCACCGGCTCTCCGCACCAAGACCGCTCCACACCGAGGAAAAACTGAACAAACAGCCCGTTCTTCTGTGCTCCGGCGCATAATTCGTGAAGCAGCATCATCATGATTTGCGATTTTTCCGTCACTTCGCTTAGATGGTAATCCCTATCCGCTCTGGCTTCATACGCCGGAAGCGTCGTCATCACGCCGGGACAGCCGTCGTTTTTAAACGATTGAAGCAGCTCGGTCAGCTCCGACTTCGCTCGTTCATAGGCCATGTTCCGCTCATCGGACTCGAAGACCGTTTTGACCCACGTATTCAGTTTTCCGTCGATCCGCGGTATAAGAATGCCAGGATCGCGCATTCCTTCAAACGCCGCATGCTCATGTATATTAACGACAAACCTGCGAATGGCCAGCTTGTCTGCAACTGTCTGAGCCCATCCGGGGTTGGACGCGCTTGCACGTACCGCCGCATCCGCCGCCTTAACGGATTGTTCGTCGCGTATCTCAATGCCGTACAACTGCTTGAAAATTTGCGTGAACACCCAGTTCATCAGTGTGTTGCGGGTAGCGTGATAAGCGGACAAAAAGGCTGTGATCCTTTGCTGCTCCGGCAGCTTGTCCGCATCCGCAGGATACCCGCCCGTCTGCAGCTCGCGATTGAGCCAGAAGTAATGGGCGATTTGCCAAAAATCGGTCGCGCGGAGCTTGTCACCGACTAGATGGGTGTGCGTATCCAATACGTTCATCTGCATGATTTCTTCCATGAAAGCGTCTTTTGTCTGATTAGGCATAGTTCGCCTCTCCTCCCGTATCCGTTTGTAACGTATTTTCTATCTCCTTCTCCTACTCGCTTACCGTAAACGATTTAACTCGGAATTTCAAATGTATCAAGCCCTAGTCAACCTATTCAGATTGAACTAAGGCTTAATACCGGCATAAGCTACTTTGTGAACAGTCCGACGAATCCGCCGCCGCTGTTCAGCTCGATCGCAAGCATATCGCCGCGCTGCGCCGTGTGGTTCTCGACGACAACCGCTTCTTCGTTATGCAAATGATCGCGAACGAGCGTCGCCTTATATCCGCCTTCACCGAGGAAAGACAAATCCACCCGAATCGACCTTGCCGGTCCTGCGCTCATGACCGCAAGAACCCACTTCTCCCCGCTTCGCCGCGCAAAGACCGTCAATTCCCCGATGCTCGACTCCGGCAGTACGATCGTTTCGTCCCACACCGCTTCCATGCTTCGTATGACATCTACGGCTGCGCTGTCGAGCACGCTCTGCGGATGCGCCGCGATCGTCAGGATCGGACTGTGGAACGTCGCCAGACAAGCGATCTGGTGCGCCCAGGTCGAATCCCGCCGCCGCTCCGTGAAAATCATCGTCGTGTAATCCGCCGGCCCAGCCAAGTAACGCGTAAACGGTAAAATTGTCTCATGCCGCGCCCGCAGCTTCAGCCCGCCGGATTCCATCCCCCGGATTCCTTCATAGATCATCGCATTCGGCCAAGTCCGGGTGCGGCCGGTCGGCTTGTTCGAGCCGTGGAAGTTCAGCACAAGCTCATACTCGGCCGCCAAGCGGAGCAGCTCTTCGTAAAGGTCGATGTTTTCTTTGGCCTCGTGGTCGAAAAAGTCAATCTTGGCCCCGCTTACGCCCAGGCGGTGCAGCCGCGAGAAAAATTCATCCCGGCTCTCCGCCGTCCGCAGCTGGTTGCTGTGCCGCCAGAACAATACTTTTACGCCCAAAGCGTTCGAATATTGTACGAATTCGCGGATTTCCTCATCCGTCCAGCGATAGGCGAAGCCTTCGAGGATGTGGTACTTGGCGCCGATCTCATGGCCCATGCGGGAGAAGTCCTTCATCAATTCAAATTGGCTGATGCCTTCCCTGGATACGTAATTCCGATCCACGTAATCCCATACGGCAAGGCCCGGCTCCACCCAAGGCGTCTTCACCTGCTGAGGGAACAGTCTTGTTTCCGCCGGAGGACACAGGTTGTGCAAAATATCGCTGTTCACAAGCATGTTGAGATCGCGTGCTACAAGCACAACGCGCCATGGCGTAGTCACCGTGCCGTTAACCGATGCCGGCGTTGCAAGGCGCTTCGCCTCTTCCCGCCCGTAGCGAAGCTCATACGGATAATTAATCGGATGCCGATGGGCAAGACCGACCACCCAGCCGCGTCTGCCGTCGCATTCCAAAGCCATCCCGCTGTAGTTTACGAGATTCGCTTCCGTAATGGCCCCGTACCCTTCGTGATTCGGCAGCTCAAACGTCAGCGGCGGGCCGCTCCATTCCCCCGCCCGAATGTCCGATACGTTCTCTTTCACATACTCAGCCTCGTAATGACCTTCCAGTCCGTGATACCAGATCGTGGCGCCGGCCGGGAGAACGAATTCGGAAGCTTCGTCCGGTACGCGGGACACCCCGGCATCGCCTTCGATGACATGGCGATAGGCTATGCCATCGTCGAACACCCGGATTTCCAATACGTAAGCTGTCATGCTGAGGTCGTGGGTCAGACGTAGTTTCACACCGTTGCAACGGTTGACCGCCGTACTGTGGACACCGTGCCAATCATACGTTTCGTCCATGCTGTACGTTTCCGAGCCATTGAAAATAACACCCGATGAGAGATGATAGCCGTCCAGCATCATATGGATAGCGGATGGCTCTATGACAACGGCCTCATCGAGCGTCACCTTGAAGCTCAGCCGCTCCGGATTGGAGCCGACGATGAACTTCACCCGGCCGTCCGGACTGGCGACCCGGACCTCATTCATCGGCACTACCCGCTGGGTGCGTCTAGACGGCTTTTCCTCCTCATTCAATTCGATCGCCGGTTTCGTTCCTTGCTGCATCCTGTTTGCCTCCTTCAAGATCATAGTGAGATCATATTGGATTGATGGATGGTCGTTGCTGCTTAATTTATGACTGGGATGGCGATAAAGACGCCTATTCTCATCCGACTGCCTCGGCTCTGTTGTAGGCGTCAACTAGGATGGTTCCACCATAATGTCTCGGCCCGGGGATGTTTCGAACAGCAGCAGCGAACCGCTGGATAGAATCGATTTCTCCGCCGCCCCGGTGATCCGCACCGGTTGTTCGCCCCAAGGATTACGCAGGCGGCATGTACCGCCTAGTGTAGAACTGATTTTAACGAAAGGAATCGCTCCTTGCCGTCTCGCGGACGTGACGATGAAGCCCCCGTGGCACCATAAGGAAAATTCGGCGTCCCAATCGCCGGGACACGCCGGAAACAGCCGAATGATCGGATCTTTTCCCGGTCCGGGAGGCTCGCTTTGACATAAGGCAAGCTGCAAGCCTGCTGCGGCATTGCCGAGCCGCTGAGCGCTGAGGCAGTTGACCCCTTCCCTCACGGTAAGCCTGTTCTCGAAAAATTTGATTCGGCCCGTATCGTTGAAATAGCAGTACTCTCGCTCGGCATTCACGCAGTTCAATTGAGCCAGGACGACTTGCTTGAACGGCTCCGCCAGCCCCATGTTGGCCAGCACCCGCGCCATCGGCGACATCTCCGAGGCAGCCCGGCTCCAGTCGCCCGCAAGACGGGCTTCCTGGTACTTTATCGTCGCAAGCGCGGTTTGGTACATCCCGGGATTATCATGAGCGGTCTCTTGCGTACACAGACTGCAAAAACGGGCTGGCCGTAAATCAATATGACTCCGGTTATCCAGCACGGGTCCGATCGCGCCGACCCATACGGCCGGTTCGCCCTCATCCGTCCGCAGAACGGCATCCGGGTGATCACTCGTTGGAATCGGAGCAAGATTTTCATAAAGCTCCTTCCATGCCGGCCTCAGTTCTTCATCGACGCCTAATAATTCCGACGCTCTTAGAACGACCGGCAGTATGCCGTGCATCGCCGACATCGAGTCCATCGTATCTTTGCCGTCGGCATATTTTTCATCGCTCATCGTGTGAACGATATGGTACTTGCCGTCCGCTTCTTTCCGCAAATTCGGAAAATGGCGGAAAAACTCGGCCGCTCCTTTGATCATCGGATAGGCGCGTTCGCGAAGCCACGTTTCGTCCAGCGTATATTCGTAATACATCCAGAAATGATAAGCCACGCCGACTTGATTGGCGAACATGTGCGTCGTGAAACCGAACGGACCGTACCCTTTATCGGAGTAGACCAGCTTGCCGTCGACGAACTTCTCGTAATATTTCCAATTCCACCGGCTTTCGTGAGGGTGCTTGGAGTATGCAAAGTCGCGAAAGCGCTCCGACATTTGCTCCCATGGTTTCCTAAGCAGGTACAAGTCTCTCATCTCGGCCGCAATATCGTCAGGCAGTTCCTCCAGGCCGTTGAACCAGACTACCTCCGGAATGTAAATCCCTTTGCTTCCCCACTGCTGTTCCGCCGCTTTGGCGCAAGAATCGTACATTCCCGAAAACATGCTGAAATAAGGCTGGAGAAGCTCGTAATGGCCCGACGGCAAAATCGCGTTATAATATAAATTCAAATTATTCCACCACTGCATGGCCCCCCAATGCCGCGCATCCCCTCGGGGACTGAGCAGCATGCCGCCGAAGTTCATCGGAAACTTCCCGCCCCTGGAATTGGATGCCATCAAATAGAGGTAATACGTATAATGCATCTCTACAAATTCCGCCGAGCCGTCCGCGCTTTGCAAGGCGATGTACGATTTGGACCAATATGCATTCCACCAAGCCTTATGTTCCTCGAGCAAGCGCTCATAGCCCGCATTCCTTGCCTGCTCGAGCTGCTGCACGGCTTTGGCAACGATGTCCTCTTCCTCGTCAAAAGTGGCGGCGCTTGCGATGAATATATCCGCTCGTCCCGGTCCGGGCTTGAGACAAAGCCGCATTTCCGTTTCATTCGGCTGCCCGAGACCGATCGATGTCCGGGTATGGTTCACTTTCGCTTTTCCGCCGAGCTCGTCATTCAGCCTGATGACGGAATCCCTGCCGCTAATGCCGATAACGACGGCCGAACTGCAATAATGCCGTCCTTCCCTGAACTGTTGCTTCAATACGATCATGTCGTTCACAATGCCGAGTTCCGAGATCGCCGTATGATTTTTCGTAACGACTTCGGCGGGTCGGAGCATTTTCAACTTGACGTTGATGCCTTGGGGAAACGGTCTGTCGTCTTCCACGCGAACCGCAAATACATCCTGATGAGCCACAGCGAAAGTCTGAACCTTCACTCCTGCGCCGCGAATCGTTGCCAGCGCATCGAAAACGCTCAGATGCTGTGCGATGTCTTCGTCTTGGAATGCATCCTCCCCATAGTCGACAACATCGATGTCGACAAAACCGCAAGCATAACCGTAATCCGAATGTCTTTGATTAAAACTGTTAGTCGAGCAATCGGCTGCGTACACATCGACGCGATTGACTTGAAATTTGACGGCGGACGGCGAAGTCCAAATCAAGCTTCCCATCGTTCCATTGCCGATCGGCAAGCCGCCTTCACTTCGTTTAACCGTTTTGTCGTAATGCAAATCTGCTCGCGAAACCAGGCTCCGATAATCCATAGGCGGTATACCGGTCTTACTCGTCATCACATTTACACCCCAATCGGTTGAAAGTTGATGTACGGAGATCAGTGGCAGCGCTTACTATAAAAATTATACCTCGGATCCGGAGAGCTACAATGCTTAATACTCACCTCTTTTTACCTCATTCTATCTATTTATGCCGATCGCGCAGGCGCAGGGCATCTTTTCCTGCGTGCTGACAGGGTAAAGAAAACGCCTATCCCTTTCGATTCCGAAAGGTTAGGCGTTGTGGTGAACTACGAGTTGGCTTCGTACCTTCGCAGCACTTCGTCCATGCGTTCTTGCAAGCCCGGATAAGCGTTCGTATCGGCGCCCGCATCGATGAGCATGCGGATGGTCGTCCCCCAGTCCGGCTCAACAATCGGCCAATGGCATACCGGATCGCTATGATTGGCGGCCCAGACCGCTTGTCCCAACACGGTTGCGCCGTACGTATTCTTCGTCTCAAGCGGCGCGCCTCGCTTCAAGAGCAGCT
Source organism: Paenibacillus allorhizosphaerae (assembly GCF_042659105.1). Classification (NCBI taxonomy): domain Bacteria; kingdom Bacillati; phylum Bacillota; class Bacilli; order Caryophanales; family Paenibacillaceae; genus Paenibacillus; species Paenibacillus allorhizosphaerae. The sequence goes on from NZ_JBHSRV010000001.1 coordinate 500,641, forward strand.
TGACGATTTCCGGCAGCCCGCCGACAACGGCCCAGTGCAGGCCGGTCATGCCCCTTGCCTGCATCCCGGCTTCAACGCCATGATCGAGCAAAAACTCGACAACTTCGATACGGCCGTACTCGCAAGCCCACATGAAGCCCGACTCCATTTGCGCTACCGTGGCATTCGCTTTCAAGCGTCCGTCTTCGTCGAAGAAGCTCTTGACCCGATCGAGTCGTCCCAACCCGGCCGCTCCCTCGAGATCGAGCCGTGCTCCGCGCCCCGCAAGAAAAGCGGCGGCTTCGGGACGTCCGTTGGCCAAGCAGGCATTGACGATGGCCATATCTCCGGGAGCGCCGTCTATCGCTGCGCCTGCCTCCAGCAGCGTCTCCATGAGCGCGATCTGCACGCCGGCACGGGCCGGATGGACGCTTGTCGCCACAAGGCTCAGCGACGTATCCTTGCCGTACATGGCGGCAACCGCGTCAACCTCTGCACCGGCACGCAGCAATAATGCCGCGATCTGAACGGCATTGCCCGGCGTCCGTTGGCGGTACGCTTCCACGCCGTTCGCTCCGATGTAATGAAGCAGCGTCGCTTGATGGCTGCGCAGCGAACGCTCCCGAATCAATGACGGACGCTTCCCCACCAGCGATTCGAGTGCAGCGGTATCGCCGGCGATAATCGCTTCAACCGCCGATTCAAACACGGCAACCGGCGAATGGTCGCATGAAGCTTCCATCGCGAAGCGCGTAAGCTCCTCCCAACTCTCAAAACCGTATCCGCGGGCGATAATTAGCCGAGCCTCGTGGAGGGGCAGCTCTCCGTTTTCCATCGCCGGTGCCGGGATTTCAAGAAAAGGCGAATCACCGTGTAAAGAACGTGAAATTTCGGATTGCCCTGATTTCAACGTTTCCAAGAGACTATTCGCTTGGCGCTCATACTGCTCCGGGCCGGAATGAACCGGCAGCGGCTTGAAATGCAGCATTCTCATAAACGATCTTCCTTTCATGATAAATTGCAAAATCAAAGAAAGCCCGTTCAGTCTTGCTTCAATTGATGGCCTTCAGTCTTTCATAGCAATTAATTCCACATCTTTTCAAACGATCCTCCCTCCATGGATAACTCCAAATACCCATTAGAGCTTGTACCCTCTTTCCACATGTTTTCGACATCTACTTTGGTGATCGTATCGAAATTCTCCTTTCCATGTGAATCGTCTGGTGACAAGCACGCAAAAAAGCCGTAGATGAACGAATGTCCAACAACGGCTTAAAACCGCATGCGGGTTACCGCCGACGAGCCGGGACCACTTCCTGGTGTTCCCTGCAGGATAAGGCCCGGGTACTTATGGTTTTACACGTCGGCGGTTATCTTCGGAAATTTAACTTCGTCTCTTATGTGTTCGGCAGTGAGCCGGAAACTCATTTCGCATCCGTCTTCCGTTTCATAATCGCCCGAAAACGGATTGAACACCTGCAGGCACAGCTGTTTGGTGGAAGGCTGGTACTTGACGATTCGCAGGCGTCCCTCCCCTCCGTTAGGCGCGCTTTGCCAATTTTGAAACGATTGAAACACCGGGTTGCCATTCTCGCCGAGATCGATTCGGTAGCTGAGGTTGTGGGGGATATGATGACCGGAGAATACGGCGATCAGATTGGGGTGATGCTTGAACGATTTATGCCACAGATCCTCCCCGTCATTCGCTCCGGACGCGCCGGGATAAATCTTCGGATTATGCGTGTTGCCGGGCTTCGTTCTTTCCCCTTTCATATACATGTAGCTATGCGTAATGATGATCGCTTCGTGATCCGAATGTGCGCGCAAAACTTCGTTGCACCAGTTAATCACTTCGTCTCTCGGTCCGAACTCCAGCGATACGAAAATGAAATTGCCGCCCCCGATGTTCAGCTTCGCATAGCTGTTCTCGGATTTACCTTCTTCGAACGTTGCGCCGAACCACGGTTTGTTGCCATAAACTGATTTGCCGAAATACTGATTGAACAGACGGGAACTCCTGTCGTTTTTCACCTGGTTATCATAATCGTGGTTGCCTATGGCAATCAGCATAGGGATATCCGCTTCATGAATGACATTGAGCGCATTCTGGGCGATCCGGTACTGCTCTTCCTTTGTCTCTCCCGCGTTCACCACGTCCCCTACATGCAGCACCATCTTCAGATCCAAGGATTCCGCGTGATCCGCAATCCACCGGGTCAATGCGGTAAAAGCAGATTCGTGTTTAGCCGATAGGATTTGCGTATCCGGAATTACGGCGATCGAAAAAGTGTCCGTCATTGCTCATTCCTCCAATTTCGTTTTTTTCTTGCGTCTCATTATACGTATGTCCGTCTTGGCCATTTATTTATTGAAATTCCGGGTTCCATAGCCTCGCTTTATATAAGGCCGCGTCATCCCGAGTCATCCTCCTATCGGGCACAATAGTCACAGCGTTCGTGTTCCAATCATGCAAAATACCTTTTTGGGGAAATGTTAAAATGACCTTACCAGACGGTTGAGTTCCAATACTCTTAACTCCGGCACGTCTTATGGAATGATTTCCTTAAAAATGAATATCGAACGTGTTAGTGAATTTTATATATTGATATACAGTCTTATTCGTCGTCACCCATAACCTATCCGTATCCCCATATACCGGCTGCAAGTCACGACCGCCTGCGGTCGGCAAAGCCACCTTCACTTTCTCGCACAAGGTGGGATTGTCATCCGTGCCGCCAACCTCAAGACTGACCAAATATTCATAACCCGGTGCCCAAAGAAGTTGATTCTTCGGATCCCACTGAACGCCATGGGCACTGGCAAGTTGCGACGGCCTGGAACCATCTTTTTCCGAATCCCCCGACATCGAAGCTACAGAAATTTCCGTCAGCATCCGCGTAATCGCCAAAGCCGCCATCAGTTCAAGCCCGATTGGCCTCAGCGAGAACAAATAAATCAAATCCTGACACCAATGCTTGATCAACTCGTTCTTTCCCATCCGAATGATCGGCGATTTACGGTGCTCAAGCAGGGACAAATACATTTTGGCCTGTTCTCCGCCTAAGTGTATCCATACGAGCTCCCAAGGATCCTCTGGATCAGAGTAGTACGCATGCTCCTGCGTCAAATCGAAAAATAACAAATCGTCGGGACCGACATGGTACTTCGTCCCTATCCAAATAAAAAATCCTTTGCCCCGGCTCACGTACTGGAGCTGATACCCGTAAAAGGAATCGGCCTTGCGGACGGTCGAAAAGGTGCGCGGGTAAGCGACCCAACCCATAGCATGAATATAAAACGCAAGATGTTTGGACAATTCGCTTGGCGAATGTCTGAAGTGATAATAGTAATGGCGAGATTCCGTCAAACGCGACCACACCTCCCAACCATCGAAACACAGCATGATTTGAATGTAGTATAACAATGCCCCGCCATCGAGTAGCGGGGCAATAAAATCTTTATATTTTCGAAACCTTGCATATTCCTCGATCCTCGCTGCCGTCCGCCCACGTAATCCGATAAGGGTAAGGCAGGAGCGCGAACATCGCGATTTGGCAGGAAGTCAGATCATAATGCGCCTCCGCGAGCGCATCGACGGCATCCAGTTGAATCCGGAAGTGCTGCGTATACACGTAGCCTCCGACAAGCAATGATCCGGAAATAGCCAACTTCGCCGGCTGTGTGTGGGCTGACCGATTCCGCTCCGATTCTGCTTCCAGCAACCGGAGTTGTTCTTCGGAAGCGCCGGTCAAATGTCCGCGGCCCCCAACTCCCGGCAACTCGTCATAGCGGACAAGCGACCTTTTGCCTAGCCGCTCCATCTCGCGCACGTAAGATCGGGAATGCGATACCGGGACCCGGATATCGCCGTCGCCGTGCGCCATGTACAGCGGCGTCTGCACGTTGGCCGCCAGCCGCAGTCCGCTGCGCGCTTCGTACCGCTCCGGCTCATCGTCCGGACTGCGGCCGACCCAGACGTCCAGCTCGTCGCGGAACTCGCCCGTTTCGTCCTGCGCATACCAGGCCGCATAGTCCGATACGCCGTAGAACGCCGTCGCCGCCGCAAACAAATCCGGAAACTTGGCCACTGCAGCCAGCACATTCCCTCCGCCTCCGCTGCCACCTTCCAAATATATTGGCGGCTCGGCGGACAAGAGATGCTGCGCATACTCCTTCTGCACGAAGCGCACAGCATCGTAAATGTCGATCAGCTCGTAGCCGTTGCAGTCCGGCTTGCCTTCGGAAAATGCCCTGCCCCGCATATCGACCTGCACGACGAGATACGGCAGCTCTCCCGGGTGTTCGCGTCGCACCGGATTCGGCATGCTCATGTGCCATCCATGCAGCTGCACAAGCATGGGACCGGGACGCTCCGGCTTGATGATATTCAGGCCGAGACGGATTCCCGGCGTGACGGAGGATGGATAGCAGCGGAAATCCTGGAACGGCGATTGAAACGGCCGAAGGCTCGTTTTCGCTAGCCTTACCTCGTCTTCATACGGATTAAACATGGCGAATTCCTCCGATCGCATAATCCTGCACACGGGTATCCTCCGTTTATTGAGCCATCAACACATAAATCTCTTCCCCTTCGACCAGCACTTCATAGCCGCGAAGCTTGACCTTGTCATCGGCCATATGTTTACCGGTGAGCAAGTCAAACTCCCAACCGTGCCAGGGACATCTTAATATTTCCTCGTCTTTGCCGAATTCGTATTCATATACCTCCGAAGGAAGCTTGGTCCCGCACACCTTCCCCTTGCATATCGGTGCAGCCGCGTGCGGGCATACGTTCCGCCATGCATAATACGCGCCATTTACATAATAAATGCCGATATCGATCCCTCGGATTTCGACGAGTTTGCTCCCCGCTTGAACAATGTCGCTTACTTGGGCCGCATAAACCTTCCTTTTTACCATTGTCGTCATGTTAACGCGCCTCCGCTTCCGGTTCAGCCGAAGGCGCCGAAGTAAGCCCGTACAGCGCGATCGCGTTATCGGCGAATATTTTATCCCGGAGCGCCTTGCGGATCGGCCGCAGCGCCACCTTCGGGTTATCGTAATCCCAGTGGGGATAATCCGAGGAGAACATCACCATATGATCGGCGCCGATCATATCAAAAATCTGGTTGATATGGTCCGGATGAGTCGGCTCCTCGATCGGCTGGGTCGTCAAACGGATATGTTCCGTAATATATTCGGACGGCAGCCGTTTCAGCCAAGGCACTTGGTCGCGCAACCCTTTATAATTTTTGTCCATCCGCCACATCAGATGCGGCAGCCAGGCGATGCCCCCTTCAATCGCCACGAATTTGAGCTTCGGGAACTTCTCGAACACGCCTTCACACACAAGGCTGTTCACATGCGCCATGTAGTTGATCGGCAAAATGTTATGCCATTCCAAATATCTTGTAGGGTAACCGGATGGCGTCGGAGCCCCGCCTGGCCCGCGTCCTTCCGTTCCCGGGTGGATTGCGACGGGAAGCCCGTTGCGCTCGGCGGCTTCATAGATCGGATGATAAAACCGCTGCCCGTACAATGTGCGGGCGCCGCTGCACATGATGACTTGAATCATATCCGGGTGGCCGGCCATTCTGTCGATTTCTTTGGCCGCCGCCGCAGGATCGGAATGATTGATCAGAATCGAGCCTTTGTACCGCGGACTGGCCTTCAGCCACGTATTCGCCAGCCAGTCGTTATAGGCGGAAGCGACCGCATTGCCGAAATCCGGGTCCGGGTGCAGCGAAATGCCCAAGATGCCTGAGCCGGTCAAGATCGCATAATCGATCTCGTTAGGCTCCAGGTGGTGCTTGAGAAGAAAGTGCGGGTCGCTGCCCGCCGCCCCTCCACCTTCCGGAACCGCATCTTTGCGCATCACGCCGATAGGCGAATACCAGCCGTACATTGAACCTGCGCCGGAGCCGGACCATTGTTCATGCCAGACTCTCGGCAAATAAGGGAGCAAATCTTTCGATTTCGCAATGGCGTTATGAACATCGGCATCAATTAATTTCGGTCGGTTACTCATGTTTTTACCTCCATCCGAACAAGTCGTGTATTGTTGTCTGAGATTAGAATAAAACGAAAATGCTGCGGCGTACATGAACATTAATTATCGATAACTGGATAATTGTTATGTGCAGGCAAGCCCATATGACCTTGCAATATAAAAGGCAGCCCCCCGGCAACATCGGAGAAAGACATTCTCCCATGCACCAAGGGGCGTATGCTGCAACGTTCATGGATACACGTCCGGCGTGGTGGATTATTTTACTTGAATGGACTCGATTTCCTTTTTGGCGGCATCGGCGGATTCCCTGAGCGCTGAGTTCGTATCTTTATTATTGAAAATCATTTCCTTCATCGCCGCGACTACATGCTTTTCCGCGATGCTGGAATATTCCGTTTTCGGTATGGCGGCCGCATAGCTGGCGGGAACCAAAGCTTTGATGTTCTTGCCTTTATAAAACTCGGCATACTCGCTCCCTTTGCCGAATTCCTTCAGCACGTCGGGATTGGTCACGATCGGCGGAAGACCCATGCGGGAGGTGAACAGCTGGAACTCATCCGTCGTAAAATACGACATGATTTCGAATGCCTGCTCTTTATGCTTGCTTTGACTCGTCAAATAAAAGTATGCAGGATACGATTGCGGCCCTACGCCTTTCGCTTCCTTAAAGGACGGGAGCGGCACGACGTCCCAGTTCACGTCGGACATCTCGGCATCGCGCCATACCGTCGAGAAAGCGAACATCGCCGCATTTTGCGTTTTGGTAAACGCCGCTTTATGAATAGCCGTATTGGTCGACATCGCATCCTTGTACGTTTCCATGCCGGGCAGCTTGAAGAACCGAAGCCAGTTTTGCACCAGAGCGGCGTATTTGTCGCCCGTGAACAGGATTTCGTTCGTCTTGGAGTTGACAGCCGGAAGCGATAGCTGGTTGTGCGAGAGCATATGTCCCGGCGACATGATGTACCCGTAATATTGGACTCCCGAATCGACCCGGGTCAATTTCCTCGATAATTCATACAGGTCATCCCATGTCATCCCCTCGGCCGGATACGGAACCCCGAACTTATCGAATATGTCTTTGTTGTAAAATAAAGCCATGGTCGACGTTCGCACCGGCAGCCCGTACATGCCGCCGTTTGCGAGGTCCTTTTGAATCGCTACTGTCGACGGTTCCAGGCGGGACGTGTTGTAGTTGTATTTCTTCATCAAGTCCGTAATGTCGTGCTGAAAATGGTACTTGATTACCGCGTTGTTCGTTAGCCCGATGGACGTGAGGATCAGATCGATCTCTGTTCCCGAGGTAACGAGCGCTTCCAGATCGCCCGTCAAATATTTCACCGTCACATGCGGAAATATCTCCTTTATTTTGTTGCCGTATTCCACCATGAATCGTTCTTCGGGATGTTTATCTACGTTGTATATGGTCAGCTCCACAGGGTCTTTCTTTGACACCGGCACGGCCCCTTCTTCTTTCGGCGTCTCCCGGCCCGGGCCGCCCGCACCGTTGCAAGCGCTTACCATTAAAAGGGCAATGATCGACATCATAGCTTGTTTACACCGCATTTGAACGACTCCCCCTCGCTCCCCTCAAACCTGCTCCTCGGGTTCTAAGGCTATCTTAACGTCCGTACGAGCGATGCGTACATGGAGAAATAATTCGATAAACTGGACAATTGTTATGTCTTAAGGATCATCCGTTCCGGAACTCGCGCGGAGGAATTCCGACATGAGCGGTAAACAGCCTGGTGAAGTAGAACGGATCGGGGAGGCCGACCTCGCGGGCGATTTCGTTGATTGCCAGTCGGCTCGTCTTGAGAAGCTTTTTGGCTTCATCCATCCGGATTTTGTGCAAATACTCGATGGGAGTGAAGCCGGTATGCCTCTTGAATATGATCGAGAAATAGCCCGGTGAAAGCGATAGCTGCTTGGCTAACCATTCCCGGGAAACGGGTTTGGAATAATTCGCTTTCATGAGGCCGATCGCTTCCTCAATATATTTGTGAGGCGCCGTGTTCGAAGCCGGGTCGTTTTCCAGCAGTAGATCGATCTTATTTACAATATCCAGCATTGCCAGCTTTACACGCCACTCGTATCCTTTGTTTTTTGACGTCCAAAACTTAAACGCATTCTCGAAATCGTCCTTCATGCTTCGGTCCGGTACCCGGAACACCTCCGGTATCGGCAATATACCCGATTTATCGTTCCATACCGAATCCGCTCCCTCCCAACGAACCAAACCGTACTGATAGCTGAACGAATAATGGCCGAGGGGGCGCTCGGGACTCGTGGTGAGCAGCAGGCGCTGTCCCGGGCGATGCTGGAAGATCATCCCTTCGGACAATGATGTCTTTTTATGGTCCAGCTCAAGCATGCCTTCTCCGGTATACACGTAGGCCAGCAGGTGCATCACCGTCGATTCGCGATAGAGCTTGTACTGAAACTCCTCCCAATACGATTGTTCTCTATGATTCACATGGAGAATTCTTGGCGTGAAACTTTCCAGAAACTCGTAGTCCATCGATACGATCACCTCATTACACGGGTCCCTTTGCTACGATAACGATACCTTTTAATCTTCTGCTCGGCAATAAAGGAATTAAGCCGCTTCATCGCGAATTCTTAAAACAGCATATATTTCGCACCAGAAACATAAGGCTATGAGGCTTGCTCAAAATAGCCGCAGATCACGAATCGTATGAAACCAACGCCATAGGGAGGCACGTTTATGAATGATTATAATAAATATGCTTTTCGTATACGGAGCGCCATGCAGAAAACGCAGCGCGAAATCGCAATGAAAATGCAAACGCAATATAAAACCAAATTAACGAGAGTCCAGTTTCACCTGCTTCAATTGATTTCGGAGGAAGAGCCTTGCAAAGTGACGGACATCGCCAAAAGATTCGGGGCGAATCCGAGCACCGTTTCTACGGTCGTTACCCGGCTTGTACACGAAGGTCTCATTACGCGCGAATACGGCAATAACGACCGCCGAAATGTATTCGTTTCCATCACGCCGCAAGGCAGAGATGTTCTCGAAGAGGATCTTCATAATTACAGTCGGGTGCTGGAGCATTACCTTTCCCATTTGGAACCAAGCGAGCTGGAAACGTTTATCCTTACATTCGAGAAACTGGCTTCCGTCAAATAACTCATTCTACGAAAGTGCGGTTCAATCGAGCAAGCAGTTCTCCGAATTGTTTACGCTCTTCATCGGACCATTCTTTGAATAATTGCGCATGTCTGGCCAACCGGGCATTTTTGGCTTCCGTCAATCTGCGCATCCCCTCCTCCGTCACTTGAAAATAACTTGACCTTCCGTCTCCAACGTTCGGCAGCCGCTGTACATACCCTTTAGCTTCCAAAACCGTCGTTTGTCTGCTGATGGTCGAAATATCGAGCCGAAACTCGTCAGCGAGCGCTTTCACGCTGGTTGGTCCGCCGGATTTGGAAAGCTGCGTGAGCAGCGTATAGGTAGATCTGTCCATCCCTCCCAACTCCTTGTCCAGTGTGCTTCTGCGGATTAACACAACCAATTCGTAATCGATCAATTCCAAGTCGTTCCTATTCACGGTTCATCATTCCTTTTGGATGTATTGACATATGGGTCGGTAGTTGTATAATACAAATACTGCCAAATGATTGTATCATACAACTATATACAAGGAAACCCAGCATCTCAAGCAGCTCCTGGTATGTACGGGTGAGTATTCTTATTTGCAAGGATGAAGCTTTTCAACAAAAAAAGGCGGCGATGAAGTGGCACACAGCGCATCAGGCAAATCGGCATTTTGGTTCATTATTTTATCGATTTTTTTCGGAAATTTTATGTCTATTCTCAGTTCGACAACGATCAACGTAGCTTTTCCGATTTTTTTGAAGGATTTTCATGCCGAGCTGGGCGAGGTTCAATGGATGATTACCGGATTTTTGCTCGCAACCGGGATTGTTGCTCCGGTTGTCGGTTATTTCGGCGACCGCTGGAGCTATAAGCGAGTGTATATAGGAGCATTGACAGGATTTACCCTGTTCTCCGTCTTATGTACGGTCGCTTGGAGCATTGAGTCGCTTGTATCGTTTCGCATTATGCAAGGCGTATTTAGCGGTCTGATCATTCCGACGACCATGACGATGATTTACCAATTTATCGAAAAAGAGCGACAGGCGTTCGCAATGAGCTTGTGGAGCTTATCTTCCATGCTGGCACCTGCATTCGGACCGACCCTGGGAGGCTGGCTCACCGAATATTTCGGCTGGCAATCTTTGTTTCTGCTTAATTTGCCGATCGGCATTACTGCCATTGCCGTTGCGTTCAAATGCTTGCCTTATCAGAGGGCTTTCCGATCCAAATCGTTCGATTTGCCGGGTTTCATAACGGTGCTGATCAGCAGCTCCCTCCTTATTTTGTCGTTCAGCGAAGTGAACCACTGGGGATGGACTTCCTGGAAAACGCTGACTTGCCTGCTTGTAGGGGCATCGACGCTGACTTATTTTATTCGCCGTGAACTTTCACTCGAAGAACCGCTGCTCAACCTGAGCGTATTTCAATCGAGCCGCTTTACTTACAGCTTGCTCATCAATTGCATCATTACGGCTTCGTTATACTCGGGTACGTTTCTAATCCCCGTGTTTTTGCAGGACATTCAGCAGTCGACCCCACTGCACACGGCGCTCGTGCTGCTGCCCGGCTCTCTGGTGATGGCTCTGTTCTCTCCTATCGTCGGGAAATTGTACTCCCGTATCGGGCCTTTCTGGCTTATTATGAGCGGTATCGCGCTGCTGATCGTATCCAACTTGGAATTAAGCCATATCACGCTGCAAGCTTCGCATACGTATGTGGCGGCATGGATGACGCTCCGCTATGTCGGCATCGCCTTGGCGTTTATGCCGGTCATGAATGCCGGCATGTCTTCGATCCCCAAGGAAAAGTCGGGACACGCCTCGTCGGTGACGAATTGGGTGCGCCAGGCTACCGGCGCACTGTCGATCGGCGTTTTCAGCTCTATGCTCGCCGCCAGATCGTTGACGCATCAGAATGAACTCGGCGGAAGCTCGCTCGCAAGAGAGATGGGCATGACTTTAGGCGTGCAGGATGTGTTCATGACGGCCACCGTCATTTGCGTGGCAGCCATCCCGTTGACCTTTATATTAAAGGAAAGACGAAGCAAACAAAAGCTTGTTGCTGAGCAAAGCGGCTAGGCGGTTATCTCTTAACACATCCGATAGTCCAGGCACGCAAAAAATGCCTTTTCCGGATATTCGTGAATAACCGGCAAGGGCATTTTTCCAGTGGGATGTCATTTTTTATCAAATTCGATCGACCTTTTATTTTCCTTTTGTTTCAAATGATGCCGTATTCCCTTGCCTGCCAACGGCTCGTCGCCAAATCTCGGAATAATATGAAGATGTGCATGGAACACGGTCTGTCCGCCGACTTCATAACAATTCCAGCCTACATTGTAACCATCCGGCCTATAGAGTTGGTCCATGCGCAATTTGACTTGCTTGAGCAGACGAAACGTATCGACCGTTTCTTCTTCCGTTAAATCAAATACCGTTTCACGATGTTCCTTCGGCACGATCATGCCCGAGCCCTTCAGCACTTCGTCATCGTTTCGTATAAACACGCAGTACTTGCTTTCAATAATCGTTTCACTACTTACTTGCGGCCAGCAGAATGGACAGTGATCCACGTTTCGGTCTCCTTCAGCTTGGTTTATTAGGCATCAGCTTCTTACAATAATCTCATGCTTTCAAGTAATCCTGCAAGTCATGCGGATGAGCTTTAATACAAATTCCTATCCGAGTATACAGTTATGCCTTGATCAATATCTGCAGATCGGTTTGTTCGCGACAAAAAATCAAGCTCTTTCCAAGTATAACAAGTGTTATTGCCTTCCTCGAGCGCTTTCAATACGGCTTCTTTTACGTTGGCTTCAGGATTTTCCTTTAAATTTGTTTGGTTGGCGGAATGCCCATCCTCCGTGAAGTATCGCGCGTCCATGTGACTCTTGATCAAATGAATTTGTTGTTCTTCGCAGCATCTAATGTCACCCCAAGTATGTTCATTTACTTGTTATTATGCAGCAAATTTATTATTTCGCGCAGGGTGATGTACCTCAATTCAAAGCTTTTCGATAAACTAGAATAAATATTTGTATAAATTAACCATCATAAGTACAAACTGTTCATGTCTAGGTAGCAATATTGTTGCGGAGGTTATAATGATGTCTCAAAACGAACTTGAATCTATGCGATCTCAACTAAATAATTTGAATGTAAATCAGTGGATCAACCATGAATTATTCAGTTTTAATTGGTGGATCATATTACTTTTTAACACTGTATTATTTGGGTTGTTAATCTTACTTACTGATCGGAGAAAAACGTCAGCCATTGCAATTGCTTTTTTAATTTCTTTATCAATTGTTGGATTGTTCGATGAAACAGGTACTTATTTCGGTTGGTGGAGTTACCCGTACGAATTCGTACCGTTCAGCGCTCGATTCAATGCCGTAAATTTTTTTGCCATCCCCAGCATAATCGCGCTAATGTATCAGTGGTTTACACGATGGAGATCTTTCTTATTGGCAACCGTAATTTTTTCGGTTATTATTTCCTACATTGGTGAACCGGTTTTCGTTCTTCTGGGTATATATAAATTAAATACTTGGACATATACCCGGTCATTTTTAGTAATGCTTTTCATACCTATTGTTGTTAAGTACTTGACTGATGTCATATCAAAAAATAGAGCTCGCAATGAACATGACGATGATTTGAACATTAACTGGTTTAGAAGGAAAGAAAAAATAAACTAGGCTTATAGCTATTAGCGTTTCATCCTCCTCCCCTCTAAAAATGGGGATTTTGTTATGATCCTCTATCGTTTTTGAACGCAATGAGGCATTGAAATTGATAAGATGGTTTTATCATCGATGAAGGGTATCATATTGTATGACTGCTATAACATACTGTTGGGCCCTCGCCCTTCCCTCCCCGGGGTTATGTTGTCCACCGGATCATCGGTAGTATGGCCCCCTCCGACTCCCTTCCCGCAGCTTGCCATTTCACCTTTGGGGTTTATAGGTTTGCTGGCTTCAGCCGCCGGATCTCGCCGACGTCTGCGCGATTAGTACTTGACCCGCCCGCCAAATATTTTCCGAATTTTCTCCAGTGAAGATTTGGGAACACGATCATAGCTCAGCAGCCCGTTAATCTCTTGTTCTACGTCGGTTAGCTGTGTGTAGCAAATGCCTTGAATCTGTGGGGATTGTAACAGTGGCTCGACAACATCAGCAAGCCTCTTAAGAAAATCCTCTTCATTCTCGGCTCCGGAATAACCCCAACCCTCCTGCTCGTTTTTCTTAAAGGCAATACCACCAAATTCGGTCACAAGAATCGGCTGGTTCTCATACACATTGCCTCCAACCAGGAGCTCGCGGCGGGAAGGCTTCATACCCAACGTTTTTTCCAGCGTTGCATATTGCTCCTCCAGCTCTTCCCGTCTCCACTCGTAGTCGTGAATGGTCAAGAGATCCGTTCGCATATGCTCCCAACCGTCGTTAGAAACAACCAGTCTAGTATCATCTAAGGACTTGGTTAAGTGGTACATTGCAAGTGCATGCTGCTGCTGCCGCTTATCGACCAGAATGTTTGGGACTCCCCAGCTTTCATTAAGGGGTACCCAGACGACAAGGGAAGGATGATTGTAATCTCGTTCAATGGCCTCCTGCCATTCAGCGGTGATTTTCCGAACGTACTCCTCCGTGTAATCATAAGCGTTCGCCATTTCGCCCCATACGAGAAAACCTAATTTGTCCGCCCAGTATAGAAAACGGGGGTCTTCAATCTTCTGATGCTTACGAGCTCCGTTAAAGCCCATTTCCTTTGCCAATTCAATATCCCGTTTCAGTGCTTCATCGTTTGGAGCTGTCAGGTTTCCGTCCGGGAAATAACCTTGATCAAGGACAAGACGCATGAAATACACCCGATTATTCAGCATGACCTTGCCTGCTTCAACGGATATTTTACGCATGCCGAAATAGCTTTGCAGAGAGTCCACTGCCTCTCCATTCACAAGCAAGGTTATTGTGACGTCATATAGGTTAGGATTGTGCGGCGACCACCAACGCCCCAATCCGTGATCGTTAAAATCGTGCAGCCCCACGGTTCTGGTTTCTTCAGCATGATGAAAACTTAACGTTGTGCTGGTGAAATACTCATCTTTAAATCGAATATCGATGCGGGCCTCTATCTTATCGGCTGCTGGAGCTTGATTCAAGAAAGTCCGGATTTGAATTTCGTTCTTATCAATATCTGGCTTGAATTTGAGTTTCTTAATATGCAACTGGTTGACCGGCTCCAGCCAAACCGTCTGCCATATGCCGGTTGTCCGTGTATAGAATATAGAGGCTGAATTGTCCTTCCAATATTGCTTTCCGCGAGGAAGAGTGACATCTCGGCTGAAATCCTCAGATCGAACTACAACCGTATTCTCTCCTTGCTGCAGAAACGCTGTTATGTCTGCATGAAACGGTGTATGTCCCCCTTCATGAAAGGCGACCTCTTTCCCGTTCACCCACACCGTTGCCGCATAGTCAACCGCGCCGAAGTGAAGTATGATCCTGCTGCCGGTCCAATCCGCAGGAATGGTGAAGCTGCGCTTATACCACACCAGATCGTGAAAACCGGTCTCTCCAATTCCGCTTAATTGGCTCTGATACGCAAAAGGAACTTGAATTTGTTTCCTAAATTCCTTGGTGCCCGAGCCCCATTGCTGATCATCTCCTACACGGTGATCATCGAACTCAAACTCCCAGGCTCCATTTAAGTTAAGCCATTTCTCCCTTACGAGCTGTGGCCTCGGATACTCCGGTCTTTGGATCATCTCTTGATTCATGTCTGCACTCCTCTTATTTTATTAACATATAAATTAATATAATTACTTTCATGTGAATATGATAGGCAAGTCATTCTTTTTTGTCAATCAAAAAGTTTAATTGTTAACTAATTGGTTATATAAAAAGTTCATCCTGCCATTGATATTCCTGCGTCCAGCAATAAAAATAGCTCAGTCCGGCGTAAGGCCGGACTGAGCTATTTTGCATCGAAGTTCTTGCGCCACTCAAGCGGCGTCTTGCCCGCATGCTTGATGAACAGATCGTGAAAGCGGCTCGAGGAAGTAAATCCGACTTCGGAAGCGATGAACTCGACCGGCTTGTCGGTATTTCTCAGCAGCCTTTTGGCTTCGTTCAAGCGAAGAGTGATGATGTACTGCTTCGGTGGTACGCCGACCCATTCCGTAAATTTTTTGCGGAAAATGCTTTCGGATAGAAAGCGGCGCGCCGCCAAATCGGCTATCTTCAAGGAAGTGAAATAAGTCCTGTGAATCTCTCGCAGTACGTCCTGGACCATCCGTTCGTCCCTATCCCCGTCTGTAAGAGCCGGTTCCGAAGCTCGGGGCGCGTTTGAATGGTATGACAGCAGCAGCGTCTCTAGCGCATTGCGCATCAAATCGTCCGAAAATTCGTTCAGCCGCTCTCGCTGGCCTTCTTCCTCCAATTGCAGCAATGCCGCTTTGGCGCTATGGTGATGAGCTCCGCATAACCGCGATTTCAAAATTTGATTTGGACGCTGCTTATATGCACGCTGAAGCAAATATTGGCAGTAGGCCGGGATTTCGCGGAAATCGTAGTGTACCGAGATCCCGGCCCAAGCTTTCAGGCACACGAATCCGTGGTGAATGCCGGCCGGAATCAGGATCAGGTCGCCTGCCGCAACCGATACGTTTTGCCCCGCCGAAGTATAATACCCTTCTCCCTCAAGAATAAGCGTTATTTCGTCGGCGCCATGCGAATGAGAACGAAACAGTCCTGCTCCCTGCTCTCCCGTAAAGGAATGAGGGGCAAAATATTCGATGCTTTCCACAAATCCGCAGCTCATAGGGAATCCCATGCCTTTAAAGTGAATGGTTTTCCCTTATTGTAATGGATTCTGGATGCGCTTACAACTTCAGTCCAATCGGTACATGAGCCAAAATTGCGCGACCCCGCCGGGGATATCCTGCCAAGTCCCTACGCTCGCTCCGCTGTCGATGCTGGATCCGCCTACGTCGAGTGCTTTGCCCGTCCGCACGTTTAACAATTTACAATAGCCGTTGCCGGTGTCGACGAGCTTCCATTTTTGCGTGTCCAGCCCCTTATCCTCCGAGACGGCCACTCTTCCCCAAGAAGCAGCTGGATCCATGACGGTCAGCGCTTTGCCGGAGTTTGGATTGATCAACGAATAGGTTTTGTCCGCGTTCCGGACAATTTTCCAGCGCTGTGCTGCCCCGCCGTCGGTATCGTTCCACATCCGGGTCCAAGTCCCATCGGCCGTACCTGCGCCGGTCACATCGAGCGCCTTGCCGCCGCCCGGGTTGATGAGCTTATATTCAGCCCCGGACTTGACCGAGAACGTGTTGCTTCCCGACATCTCGATATAATCGATCTCGACGGCATGTTTGCCCTTCGTGAATTCGATGACGTTGTTATAGCCCTTTTTCAGATTGATTTGTAATGAAGCTGTTGCGAACTGGTTGCTTCCCGTATGGGGGAAGGACATCGTCGTTAGATTGCCGTACACCGAAACTTGTACTGTAGCATCCGGGCCGGCGGTGTTCGAATATCGAACCGATAATGTGTAGTTCCCTTCCTCCGGTACAATGATATCCTTGAGCGTCAAGGAGCTATTTTCGTTATTCAGACGCACAATTTTACCTCCGGAAGCGGCTGCCTTATCCTTCACTTCCGCTTTAACCGGCGTGCCTTCCTCCGCTTCAATCCGGTAGTCGCCGGACGGAACGGAGAGCGGACCGTTCGTCGGTACGCCGAAATTCGGAGAACCGTCATCGTTCCATGTAAAAGGCTGCACACGGGACGGACGGGCGCCGCAACCTTTGCCGGGACCGCTGTTACCGTGGTATACGATCAGATCTTGAGTGCCGTCTTTGGATTGGACGAAGGAGTTATGGCCCGGGCCGAACACACCGTTTTTCGGTGATTTGGCGAATACCGGCTGCGCGCTCTTCGTCCACGATACGGGATTAAGCAAATCGCTTGTATCGTTCGCAGTCAGGATGCCGAGCGAATAATCGTCCTCCCAGCAGGCGCTCGCGGAATAGACGAGGAATATTTTTCCGTTCCGTTTTAGGATGACTGCACCTTCGTTTACCGGCATTCCTTTCTTCTCCCAGCCGTATTCGGGCTTCGTCAAAATCACGTTTTCGCCGTCCAGCGTCCACGGATTGGACATCGGTGCTATGGCGATCGCACTGCCATGAGCGCCGGACCAATTCCCGTATGCCGCATACAGGAAGTACAATCGGCCGTTATGGTCAAATACCGTGCCGTCCAGACCGGAATACTGCGTGTTCAGCTTTCCTTTGTCGGTCCATTCTCCCGAAAGCGGATCCGCGGAATCATTCTCCAGGACGTACACTCCGCGGCATTTATCTCCGCAGCCCGTATTCGCCGTATAATAGATGAACCATTTACCTTCAATATAATGGATTTCCGGAGCCCAGATGTCTTTTAAGCCGGAAGGGCGTGTCCATACCGTTTTCCGTTGTCCCAGATCGATTGCGGTCAGCGATCTCGATTTCCAAATATCCAATCTGTTGCCTAACGTGCGGGTAAAATAATAATATCCGTCCGTATGCAGCATCACATAAGGATCCGCTCCGGCAGTATTGATCGGATTCGAATAGGTCGAAGTGGATGCGGCGGACGAATCATCAGCCCCAAAAGAAGTCAGGATTAGCATAAGCATGAGAACAAGCGCCGTTAATTTCAAGCCGATTCCTTTAGCAGCGCGCATTAGTTCCGTACACCTCCGGCATATTAGGATGGTTGTTACGATCGCGATCGAACAAGTACAATGATACAACGAAACCAACTGTGAAAGTTACCGAAAGCGCTTGCTTCACGCAGGTAAACAAGCTGAAAATGAACCGGATTCGACGGTCGAATCCGGTTTTGACGGTCCTCTAATACTTCCTTCTCATTATTGCTGGGACAATAGGAAACGTGCGCCCCTAAGTAAATAGTTTGCCGCATCGTTCGATATGTGTTTTCCATTTTGCGCTTGCACTTCGTTAATAAAACTATGCAAATTGCCATTCTCCAATTTTACCTGCAGGCTGTTGGCAATGCCGGCATTATCGATTTCCTTGCTCCCCGCAAAACGCGTCACTAATGCCTTTAATGAATTAATACTTGCCACGGTATGGAAAACCACGGTTTTACTGCTTGAATTGCCGGCTAGGTCGACTGAAGACACCACAAGCGTATGTGTTCCTAGCGGCAATGAAAGGAGTGGGACCGTCGTGCCGATCTTAAAAGAATATGTATCCAACGTCACCGTCGTCTTGCTGTTGTCGACTCCCGATGCCGTATCCATCGTAGTAATCAAAGGGGTCAATTCCCCGCTATCATCATAGATGCTGCCTTCTCCAGGAATGGCAACTTCTATCGTTGGCGCCTTCGTATCGAGCTTTAAGCTGACTGCTTTCGCAATCTCCTCATTCCCAGCTATATCAGACGAACGATAGGTGACTGTGTATGTTCCATCTTGGCTGAATGTGATGGGTGCCGTATAGGTTTGCCAAGTTGTCCCGCCATCCAGACTGTATACTGATTTTGCAACACTGGTCAGTTGGTCCGTTGCCGACAAACTTACCGTTACCGGATGCGTGTACCATCCGTTTTTGCCATTCGGAACTTCAGGTGAAAGAGCCGCAGATGTGATCGGCGTAATGATCGGTATTTGGATGCAATCGATTTCCGCGAAGCCTGAACCCTTGGTGAATTTGATCGTATTGCTGCCTGCGATCAAAGAAACGTTTAACGTCACAATATTACTACGCGTCCAAGCCCCGGTTTTCGTGTACGTTATTGCTTTCGCTGTGCCACCATTCACCGAAACATTATGCGTACTGTCCCCGCCCGTTCCATTGTCGTAACGTACATACATCGTGTAGCTGCCGGATACAGGAACATTGACGTTGAACTGAACAAAGCTGTCCGCGTAGTCGATATGGCCGACGACCTTTCCACCGGAAGCGTATGATTGATTGACAACTTGGGTATTGAATGTTGCCGCTTGTTCCGCTTCATAAGTGGTTCGCTGCAGAGCTTCGCCTGAAGGTAAGTTTACCGGCAAGTCGGGCGATATCGGGGTACCGAAATTCGGCGTGCCGTCGGCATTCCAACTGAATTTTTGCGCACGAACATTCCGGGTCCAACCTGCGCCGCTGTATTTGGCCGCATGATAGATGATCCAGTCTTCGGTGCCATCGATCGATTTCGTGAAGGAGCTATGCCCTGGACCATACACAATCCCTGCAGACTGAAAAACAGGGGTTTCTTTCTTCACCCAAGAGGCGGGATCAAGTGGATCCGTGCCTTCCAGCGTCAGCATTCCGAGACAGTATGCATTTTGCCAGCTGGCGTTCGCAGAGTATACGACAAATGTTTTCCCCCCGTGCTGCAGCACTTCAGGCCCTTCGTTAATGGCAGAACCGCTCTTTTCCCAGTTGTACGTAGGAGAAGAGATAACAACCCGATTGCCGCTTATATGGGTAGGAGAATCCATAGGCGCGATAAACAGTCTTTGAACCCTATCCGTCGTGCTGTTCCAACCGGACCATATAAAATACAACTGGTTATTATACGATAACACCGTCCCGTCAATTGCCCATTGATCTGACGGGTCGGTCACCTGGCCGATAAAAGTGTACTTGCTGAGCGGATCGGAATCGGCGCTTTTCAATACATACATGCGATGGGTCGAATTGTCGCCGTTCACGTCTGCCGCAAAGTAAACATACCAATAACCGTCATAATAATGCAGCTCCGGAGCCCAAATATCTCTGAATGTCGTATTCGCATTTGACCAAACGACGACCTTGGGACTACTCTCCACACCGCTGATCGAATCCGATTTCCAAATGGTTACGTTATTGCCCGTGGTGCGGGTAAAATAATATACGCCATTGTGTTGGATCATCCATGGATCAGCACCATTCGACATGATCGGATTATAGAACGTTCCGGTAGACGCCGCATAAGATTGTTTCTCTGACGTGAACGAACCGAGAAGTATCAGTGCAATACATAAAACGAATGCTGCAGATTTCTTATACATTTTGGATACCATTAACCATTCCACCCCTTCAAAATTTGTACTACCTCAAATGCTGAAGTCTTCCTCAGGCACTACTTGTGAATATTTCTTACTTAATCACTCAGCCAAAACCGGCTCTCATTAAGCTTCATCATGACACAACCTTTTATTAAAAAATCCGAATAAACAACCTTCAATTAATTTTGCGCGATTATGATAGCGCTTGCCCTGAGCTGTTCCCTCACCTCCCAAAGTTACCGTTGTCCTTCCTCTCACCTCCTTTCCGAATTCGCCAAAGAAATCTATCATTGAGAAGGAGTCTCTCCTCCCTCTCTTTGGCCGCAGAGCTGCTGCTAACATATATTCCGATATGAACTCCCAAAAGAGGGCCGAAACGATTACCCACTTTTGGAATCTATACATTTTGTATCAAATAGTACGCACAGGGATTTCTAACGCCTGATCTTATCGCGGATTGAACTAAGATATTGAATTTCTCTGGAACTAGATCGACAAATGTTAGCGCTTTCGTTTGTTTAGATCCAAAAGGCTTACTAGCCATGTAAAGTACAATGAGCGTAACATCGTTTATTCATATGGAAAATGAAGTTTTAAAACAAAAAGAGTAGCTGGTATGCTCCCCTTTTACCGTCAATACAAATCGGAACTACAATTCTGCAAAGATAACCCTCTGCTTCTTGGGAAATGTCTACAGGAAAAAGCAGAGGGTTATCGGCACAAGGAACAATTACTGGGCAGCAGCTTGTTCCTTGATATACTGGTTTAGTTTCTCCTGCGCATTCCGCAAGGCGGTATTGACATCGACACCCTTCAATATCATCTCATTGTTCGCTTCTACAATTAAGCTTCTGCCTTTCGTATCAAATTTCGTATGTTCATGCACTCCCGGCTGGAGGGTGAAGAACGCATTCGTATTTTTCCCCTTCAGAAACTCCAAGTCCGCGCCAAACTCTTTCTTCAATTCTTCGGTTTTCTTCAGAATCGGTATTCTTCCGCTCTTATTGATTATCTTTTGCACCTCTTCTCCAGCGACATAGGACAACACTTGGAAAGCTTGGTCCTTATGTTTGCTTGTGGTGGTCACAATCATATTATGCGTTTCCGCCTGCCATGCATAGCCCTTGCCCTTCTCAAACGTGGGGAGCGTTACCATGTCCCAATGAAGTTCCTGACCGCTCTTTGCCAGTTTATCGATTTCTCCGATGACATCTGTGCCCCAATAGCCGGCCATAGCAACTCTTTGGTCTTTCACAAACACGGTGTGCGAGTTGCTTGAAAGTTTACCGTCCTTTACATATCCCGGGATGTCATACATCGATTTATGCAGATTCAGTACCCTGGCCCAGCTATCCGTTGTCAATACGGCTTCGTTCGTCTGCTTGTTCACATAAGGCAAAGTAAGCCCCATTGCAAAGCGGTCCACCCCACCCACGTAGAGACCCAAATACTGAACGCCTCCGTCATCGCGTGTCAGCTTGCGCGCCAAATCGATTGTCTCTTCCCATGTCATGCCTTCCTTAGGATAAGCGATTCCGAATCGTTCGAATATGTCTTTGTTATAGAAGAGAGCAGGGATGTTCATTCGGAATGGCAGCGCAACCATTTCACCTTTTGCTCCAAACTTCTTGATGGACTCAATCGGGATCGGTTCGTATTTGGACAGGTCCAATCCGAATTTTTTGATATACGGATTTAGATCCTCAATGATTTGTAAATCCTGTAAAGCAGGAATCCCGGGCAACCCGGCGATTAAAATATCGGGGACATCGCCCGATGTTATCATATCCTGCAGCTTGCCGCTAACCAGTTCCAATGTAATATGCGGATATTTCTTTTTTACCTGCTGGGCAAAATAAGCCTCAAAATCTTCTTGCGCGAAAAAGCCATGGGCAACCATTAACTTTAAAGTAACGGGTTCCGTACTGACATCGGATATATCCCCGCTTTTTTCGCCGGGCTTCTTTTGACTTTGGCAACCGGCATTCAGGAGCAAAGCTAAGACTGTGGCAGTAAGTACTAACTTCCTGTTCAATTAGACCCCTCCATGTTCATTGTATCTATCCAAAATAAACTTCATATGACACAGTGCTGGTGAAATACTCGACTTTAAATCGAGAATCAATTGTGGGCATCTATCTTGCTTCCTAGAAGTTCCTGGTGCACACCTAATCCGGAAACCGTTTTCATAAATTCCGCTTCGTTTGCTTTGTTTGTGAAAGAATCTCGATTCGTTTAGTAAATCCCTTATCACCTGCCCAGCTGTTCTTCAACTCCTACATGGTTATCGGTTAAAAATCAGCCAATGCTCTCTTACAATCTGTGTGCGAGGATACTCCTGTTTCATTATTTTTTGAGCCATGTCCGCACTCTCCTTCTTCTACTTAATAAAATCATTATCTTTATTGTATTCTGGTTAATATAATAGATTCCCATTTCTTTTTTGTCAATGTAAAGTTGATTAATTAACAATTTGGTTATATAATTGGATGAGTTAGGAGCGTGCTTTATGAAAATAGACGTGACCACAAGAAATATGAACGTGCTGGAGTGCTTTTCTTCCGAAACGCGAGTTCGGATTATTGAATTGTTGAATGAGAAACCTTATAACATTGGTGAGCTCGCAGAGGCATTAGGCTTGTCTTCAGCCATAATTACGAAGCATATCCAGAAGCTGGAGGAAGCTAGGATTGTTTCTACGGAGAATTCGGTAGGAAAACGAGGTACGCAGAAGCGCTGTTCATTGAATGTGGATAAGTTGACGTTAGTACTCCGAACTGCCGAAGAAGAAAAGCCTCAGAGCCAAACCGGATTTTCGGTCGACCTACCGGTTGGACAATACATCCGGTATGAGGTTCACCCTACCTGTGGTTTGGCGTCCTCTGACAAGCGCATCGGCATGATGGACGATCCTCGTTATTTCGACGACCCCGAGCGCACGACGGCAGAGCACCTTTGGTTTGCAAGCGGTTTTGTCGAATATCGGATTCCGAATTATTTGGTGGGAAAAGAAGCCGCGTCAAGCTTAAATATTGCTTTGGAGATTTGTTCCGAGGCGCCTTATTATAACGACAATTGGCCGTCGGATATTACCTTCTCCATCAATAACATTGATGTTGCTACCTGGACCTGCCCGGGAGATTTTGGCAGCAAGCGCGGACAATACACGCCCGAGTGGTGGGTAGATACACAGTACGGACTTCTTAAGGTCCTCTCCATTACCGATGAAGGCACACTTATCGATGGGGTAAGGTTTTCGGACGTTCGTATTCATCAACTGAACATAAAAGCAGGACAGGAGCTGCTCTTTCGAATCTCTTGTCCCGAATCCGCTGCGAATTGTGGAGGTGTCAGCCTTTTTGGCAAGAACTTCGGCAACTATCCGCAGGATATTCGAGTAACTATTTCAGTTTAGTTTAGATCTCTATTTATTGATTAACGAACGTTAAACAACCTAAGACCCAATGAATGGGTTTTAGGTTGTTATCATTTCTCCAATCCAAAAATCACAACATCGACTATTTTTGTTTGATTTGCGGTATCAGCTTCGTAATTTCTTCGTCCGCTTCCCGAAGCGCGGTATTTACGTCTTTTTTACCGGCGACGACATCGGCAACCTTAGCGTTGAAAATTTTTCTGACATCGGCATGGCCGGAGTAGGCCGAGGACGGCATGTATGGAGCAATCTTTCCTTTAAAGATCGCCTGTACATTTTTCCCTTTTAAATATTCCATCTCGGTACCGTATGCGTCTTTCACCGTTTTGCTATTCAGTACGGGAACATATCCGAATTTTTCCGCCATCGTCGTTTGTACTTCTTCGGAAGTCAGCACGGAGACCACTTTGAGCGCGTCATCCTGATTTTTGCTCACTTTGTTTACGCCCATATACAACGTATCTCCGAGTCCTTTGAGTCCGTCATACCCTTTATAGCTCGGCAGCTGCACCATATCCCAGTTCAGACCGTTCTTCGTCGCTTCCGGCAGCGACGGCATCATATTGGAGATGACCATCGCGGTATTTTGATCTTTGACGAACGCATTGACCACATCCGCAAACGCGCCTCCTTTCGGCTCGTTCCCCGGGATCATGACCAAGCTCGAATACAACGTAAGCAGCTGCTTCCATTGATCGTTATTGATCGTTGGCATATCCGTCTTCGGATCAAGCAGATCGATCGGCAAACCGCCTTTCATGGCGAAGATGCTCTGCGGGTGCAAGCCTTTGTACTGGAAGCCTTGATCCGACTTCGATACTTGCTTGGCCAGATTGATGACGTCTTCCCAATTCATGCCGTCTTTCGGATACGAAACGCCGAATTTATCGAAAATCGCTTTATTGTAAAACATCACAGTCGGACTGCTGTAAAAAGGCAGCGCTACCAGTTGATTGTCTACTTTGCTCCGTTCAATGAGCGCCGGATCGAATTTGCCAAGATCGATGTTCTCCTTTTTGATCAGAGGCGACATATCTTGCGTCAATCCGAGAGTGACGTACTGACGGGTGTCATTGGAAATCGTAAAAATATCCGGGAATTCGCCCGCGGCTACAAGTTCATCCGGGTTCGTTCCTTTTGCTCTTGTGATCTGCTCCAGCGTAATATGAGGGAATTTCTTCTTGACCGGTTCCACGTATAGCTGCTGCCATTGGTCGTCGGGCACGGCCACCCATTGATAAATTTTGATCGTTACCGGTTTGGCATCGGCTTTTGGCGCCTCGCCGCCCGGCGTATTTGGCGTTGTTTTTCCTCCCGAACATGCTGCAAGCAGGCTCAAGGCCGCCAGCGATGAAACAATAACGGATAAGCTCTTTTTCATTTTGTAGTCCCCCCATATGTTTATATAGCAATTCATAGATCATTGTCATCGCCAAAAACACCGGGTGTAAGCGTTTTATTCGCGATAGTTATATTATAAATAAATCGCTTCTGCTGCGCTCACAGTACATTGCTCAAAATTATAAGAATGTTGCTGCTTCTATGCTCATTACTTTGCTTTTGCTATTTATTATCAATATTTTGCTCATGGCCATAAAAAAAGCAGCGAACCGCGATTTCAGTCGCAGTTCGGCTGCATTTGGCGTAAGCGCCGCCTGTTGGTCGGATCATGCATTGCATTAGGTGTTTGTAGATTATCGCCGTTTGTTACACTTCGCGATGAGACCGGAACGCGGCAGCTTGTCCGTAAAACGCGCCTTTCTCATCCGTCAAATTCCACACCGTCGCCTGCAAGATGTAAAATCTCCTGCCGGTGCGGGATATCCGGATTCCGGTATAATCGTCGACATAGCCTTTTTCGCTGACGGCATTCATGAATGTGGCCCGCTCCTCGCGCTCCATCGGCTCCGCCGTCAGCCTCGACGGCGTACGTGTGAACATCTCCCAATCCATCTCCCACAGCTCCAGCGCCTTCCGGCTGCCGAAATTCAATATCGGATCAGCCTCCGTCCCATGCGATAGTACTACCATCGGAGCATGGAACAGCGCATTGAACGCATGGGCAGGATCAAACTCTTCATCCAGCAGCGGTTTTCCCGTCCACCTTCGGTAGCTTTCCATCACTCGTCTGGCATGCTCGTCAGTCGCTCCAACGCCGGTGTATTTCATCTTGAATATAGCCTCCTCCTCGTTACCCGATCGCGCTGCTTCCGATACAACGCAGCCGGTAACTTCTGAACCGCATTCATCTATTTCTCATTACATTTACTATATAAGAGTAGTATAGATTACGGCGATATTCAATCGCGGACGCTCCATCTCGCGGCTCAATAGGCTGCCGTCCATTATGCATGCTTCGCACGAATTCGGTTTAGTTTGGGCGCTTGAATTTCACCTTGAGCCTTGATGTAATCCATCACGGGCCAAGAAGCGATTCGCAGCGCATCGGAGTATCCCGAAAATGACGGGTATCCTCCCCCGTTAACCGCGACAAGTCCGTTCGTAGCCACACGGTATCGCCGATCAGGGTCAAGCTTCTCCCCGTTAATGATGACATCGGCGGGAGCGATACGAGCCCTGAGCGGCTGATGGAGGTCGTAGGCGTATTGCACATTGTATGAGACATTGACCGGCTGAAACATAACCGTCCCATCCGTCCCTTGACTCCACTGCTCCTCCAAAATTTGTTGAATCTGTTTGCCACTCAGCGTAACCACGATTTCCGAAGTATGGGCACCGACACTATGCAGCAGCTCTCCAAACGTAATCGTTCCGTCAAGATCGGTCGGTACCGTACCTTTGGCAAATAACAGGTCACCCTTCGGCAGCCCGACGGTCATGGCGAAATCGACCGGCTGAGGTATTTTTTGGGCTGCGGCATAAAAGGCGTCCGCTACGACGTTCGCGAACGCGCTTTCACCGTAAGCATTGCGCGCGCAAAGGAGATCCCCTTTCAATTTGGCCAGAGGAACATTCTGTTGTTCTTGCGCACGTTTCGACCAATAAGCCACCATCGCTTCGATATCCGGATCAGGCGCAATATCTCTCGTATTCGGGTGATTAATGCAACGGGTTTTGTCCCGTAACACGTCTTTGGTTAGCGGATCAATATACAGATTGATTTCCGTAATGAGTCTGCCGTGATTGCTTCCTTCCACAACGGGACGCGGATTTCCATCCGGATCGTCGATGAGGCAGTTGAATGCCGCATGCCAGTGACCGGTGATGATGACGTCAATAGCCGGGGAAGCCTTTGCCGCAAAGTCGATTGCCGGTCCCCACGGCCGCTCGCAGCCATTAAAGTCCAAGCCGCTGCTGTCTGCTGACCCGCCCTCGTGCACCAGTGCGATAATCGTCTGTACGCCTTGATCCCGCAGCTCCTCTGCATAGCGATTAGCCGATTCCAGCAGCGAGTCCGCATATAACACGCCCGATTGAACTGACATCTGTTCTTTCGTAAATGCGGCTTCCTCGATTAAACCGATAATCCCCACAGGAACGGTGCCGCCGCGACCGTCGGGGATGTGCTTGATGATATACGGCTTCAGCACAAGCTGTCCGTTCCGCGCGTCCCGGACATTGGCGCTTATATAATCAAAATGGCAACCGCGAAACGGCTTTCCGGTAGAATCCTTGTAGCAGCCGTCGATGTCCTCGGTACCGAAGCATTCTCCGTTCATCATGTGACGGATTAAAAATTCGGGGGAGACATCGAATTCATGATTTCCCGCCGAAGACACCTCCACTCCGATCGCATTCAAAAATTCAATTGTAGGTTCGCTTTTGAACGCAGCCGTCTCGATCGGCCACCCGCTAAAATTATCGCCATTGGACAGCAGCAGCGAGTTCGCATGGCCTGCTCGCAGCCGCTTCAGGTGAGCTGCCAAATAGGCTGCTCCGCCTACGACAAGAGGTCCGTCTAAGGATTGAATTTCTCCGTTCGCTTTATCGCTGGCAGGCTGAAGATAACCGTGAAAATCAGTGATCGCCAGCAGTTGAAGCTCAATCGGTTCAGTTTCAGAACGTGTAGCTTGATCGCTTAGCGGTTCTCGGGTCTCGTACATCAAATAGGCTCCTTTACGTGTAAATGGCTACAGTCAGCTTACCCGATGGGTGAAAAGGCAACAATGAACGATATTGTCCGATTTATGCAATATATTGGCCAATGCGCAAAGAAACATCGCTGCGTAAGCGATGTTTCTTTAACTAGGATATGATAATGTTGTTCGCTTTCCCCATCTGCCGCGAAAACGAAAAAGCTTGTATGCGTTCTGCCGTTACGCTTCTTCCGGCTTACCCTTGATTGACGACAGATTGATCCATGTACATGACTTCCCACAGATGTCCATCGATATCCTGGAAGCTTCTCGTGTACATGAACCCGTGATCCGCCGGATCATTGGATACTTTTCCGCCGGCAGCCAGCGCCTTGTCCACAATCTCGTCGACTTGCTCCCTGCTGTCGGCCGACAATGCGACAATGGCTTCCGTCGTTTTGTCCGCATTGGCGATATCTTTCTTCGTGAAGGTGCGGAAGAAATCTTCCACGAGCAGCATGACATAGATGTGATCGCTGATCACCATGCATGTTGCGTTGTCGTCCGTAAATTGGGCATTGAATTCAAATCCGATCTTCGAAAAAAAGTCGATGGACTGCTTCAAATTTTTAACCGGCAAATTCACAAAAATTTTGTCCGCTGTCAGTGCCATTGGATGAAGTAACTCCCTTCGTTTACACAAATTTTTTCACTTCTCCAATATAGCATAGAGCAAATGTCAAGGTTTCTTATGAATTGCTATATTTTAAGCGACGGGGAGTTATTTCACGCCGGAATGCATGAAGCTGTTAATAAACCCTTTTTGAAAAGTGAAGAAGCCGACCAGCAGCGGGATGGCGATGATTAACGTCGCTGCTGTCACCTCCGCAAATTGGGCGCCTGTTTCGGATGCATGAGCGAATATGGCAAGCCCGACCGTAAGCGGCCGGTTCTCCGGCGAATTCGTAACGATGAGCGGCCATAAGAACGCGTTCCAATGATGGCTGATCGAGACGATGCCGAAGGAGATAATCGATGGAATGGCAAGCGGCGCGTATACTTTCATTATAATTTGCAGCACATTGCAGCCGTCCATCCTAGCCGCTTCCTCCAGCTCATACGGCACCGACTTAAACGTTTGCCTGAGCAAAAACGTTCCGAACGCGGAAGCAAAGTAAGGAATCATGATGCCAAGCTTCGTATCGATCAGGTGCAAACTTTTCAGTACTTGATAGTTTTGAACGATCAATATATCCGGAGGAACCATAATCTGCATCATGACCAACATCAGGAGCACATCTTTCCCCCAAAATCTCAATCGGGCAAACGCATAAGCCGCCAATATGACGGTCACCAGCTGAACGGCCAAAATGCCGATCACGATCTCAATCGTATTGACATAATATTGGCCGAAAGGAGCAGCGTCCCACGCCCGTATATAATTGTCAAAAGTAAACTGCAGCGTCCATCCGGATGCCACGATCAAATCTCGGGGCCGAAACGAGGTTAATACGGTCCAAGCTAACGGGATGATCCAAATGGCAGCCAGCAGGTACATTAAGCCGTTTTTCAGGTAGCGCATTCCAATCATCCTAACTGTAATGAATTTTTTTGTCCAGCCCGAAAAATTGAACGCAAGAAACGATCAGAAGCAGCACGATCAACACGACCGTTAACGTTGCCGCCATGCCTTC
Source organism: Paenibacillus allorhizosphaerae (assembly GCF_042659105.1). NCBI lineage: Bacteria > Bacillati > Bacillota > Bacilli > Caryophanales > Paenibacillaceae > Paenibacillus > Paenibacillus allorhizosphaerae. Next base: position 529,984 of record NZ_JBHSRV010000001.1, read on the forward strand.
ATCCCAAAACTTAAACGCAGTCTCATAAATATGGAACAACAACAGGTTGCTTGCATTGTCCGGTCCGCCGCCCGTCATCACCGGCAAATGATCCACCAGCTTAAACGTACCGGTTGTGGCAATAATGAATATGAACAAGGTGCTGGGCATGAGCAGCGGAAACGTAATTTTCCAAAATACAAACCACGGCCTGCCTCCGTCCACTTCCGCCGCTTCGTACAGATCTTTCGGAATGTTCTGCAAGCCGGCCAAATAAAACACCATCAAAAACCCGGCTTCCTTCCAGACCGCCATCACGATCGTCGCTCCGAGCACCGTGTCGACGCTGCCGAGCCAATTGACCGATGGAATGTGGAACCATTCTAGAATACTGTTCAGAATGCCGTATTTCGGCGTGTAAATGAACAGCCAAATGTTAGCGATCGCGACGGCCGGAATGACCGTCGGGTAAAAATAAAACGTGCGCATGAATCCGCCGCCTCGAATGGCCCGGTTCACGAACAACGCCATCGCCATGGCAACCGCCATCGCGGCGGGCACCGTCCCTATCACGAAAACAATCGTATTGCCAAGCACCTTCCAAAACTTTTCGTCTTCCCACAGCTTCTGATAGTTTCCCCACCCCACATATTGCGGAACCCGGACCGCCAGCTTCTTCATAAAGAAACTGGTATACACCGTCTTGATCAGTGGGTAAAACGTAAACATGGCAAGGAAGACGAAAGTAGGAAGGAGAAGCAGCCAAGCTTGCGTGTTTTCGCGCAATCTTCTGGCAAACAACCGCTTCTCCATGGGACACTCCTCCATTCACTTGTGTCTGTCCGTTATTTGTTAAAAGGAGCAAGCACCTTCTCGGCCGCTTCCTGCGCCTTCTTGAGTGCTTCCGCCGCCGTAGCGGTTCCTGTGATGGCGGACTGCAGATTATCGTTCCATATTTTCCCGACTTCGCCGGAACTGTGCGTGGAGAACGAAGCGGCCGCGTATTTCAATTGGTCGCGCGCCGTAACGGCTTGCGGGAAGGAGGCGATGTACTTCTTCATGATTTCCGTTTCGTTCGAGCTTCTCGTCGGTGCGACATAGCCCGTGTCGATGCTGAACTGGGCAAGACGTTCCGGCTGCGTCAGCCAGCGAATATATTTCCATGCGGCTTCTTGTCGTTCTTTCGCGATGCCTTTAAAAATATACAGGTTCGCCCCGCCTACCGGCGTGCCGAAATTTTTGCCGGCAGGAAGAAACGCGGTTCCGAATTCAAACTTCGCTCCGTTCTTCACGGCGCCCAGATTGCCTGTCGTGTGATACATCATGGCCGTTTTGCCGCTCATGAAATCGGAAGGAATCGTCGCCCAGTTCGTAGCGCCTTCCGGCATAACCTTTTCCTTCTTGATCAAATCGATCCAAAACTGCAGCGCTTGCACGTTTTCCGGCGTATTGAAGAACACTTTTTTGCCGTCCTGATCCATCAGGTTTTTGCCGTTTTGCAGCGCGAATGCCTGGAACATCCATCCGATGTACTCGGTTGAGGAAATTTCGAGTCCCCATCTGCCGGGCTTCGTCAGCTTTTTGGCATACTCCGTCAGCTCCTTGTAGTTTTGCGGCGGTTTATTTGGATCGAGCCCGACCTCTTTGAACGCGTCCTTGTTGTAATACAAAATAATCGTACTGCGCTGGAACGGAATGCTATATGTTTTTCCTCCCGTTTGCGCGTTAGCCAAAAAGCCTTCGTAAAAATCTTTTATATAGGCGTCCCCGCCGTCCTTAGCGATCAGATCGTTAAGCGGAATTATCGCGTCCATGTCGAGCAATGTGAACAAGTCCGTAGACGATACCAGCATGAGATCGGGCGGAGTGCCGCCCATCACGGCCGTTTGGGCTTTAATCAGCGTATCCTGATTGCTGCCGGTGTAAATCGGCTTTACCGTAATGCCGTCTTTGTTCTCCTTGTTGAACTGCTCCGCCAGACTGTCGAATATTTTGGTCAGCGGTCCTCCGACCGCTACCGGAAAGTAGAACGATAATTCGATAGGCTTGTTCGATTTACTGGCGGAATCGCCGCCAGCCGCATTCCCTCCGGAAGCAGGAGCCGCAGGTGCGCCGCACGCGGTAATCAGCAACAAGCTAGCGATGAGAACGGTTACAATAATGGATTTCGATTTGGAAAAGACCATTGTCTTTCATCTCCCTGGGCTTCGAAATGGCCAAACTATGACACTTGCGATCTCTCGTTTATTTGGCGATCACCCCTTCCGAAAAATAAAAAAACCGAGCAGCAACCATCTCCTTCTCCTCCATGGGAAAAAGAAATGTGTTGCACTCGGGGTTCTCCTGGTCTCTGCCCTTGTGAACGCTTTCATTGTATCGTTTTCCAATTATAACCTGACCGTAGCGGGACTGCAACTAAAATTTTACAGAGGTTTTCGCCATGCACTTGCAGCGGGACAAAATCTTCTCCTGCAAATATCGAATCCGGCAGGAAGCGGCAAAACCATGTTTGTTTCGCGCGTTTCCGGCGGCATTTCGATTGCGGGGGCAACCATCGCCATCCTAAAAAACGGAACGGTGACCGGGACGACAGTAACACCCGTAAATTTGAACTTCGGCAGCTCAAACACAAGCGTAATGGCCGCCAAAAGCGCGACGGGAACCGTTACCGGCAGTCCCGTGACCGTGATTTCGTTAATTTTTTGCTTCATCTGGTGGGAGGTTTGACCTGGCGTAACGGGCGAATGACGAGCAACTTAAGCGTCTTTGCCGAGCGACCGTTTATTGAACAAGCGTCTGCCGCGCCCTGATTTCCTCTCTCGCCTGGTCATTCATTTTGGCTGGCGTCCATTTGGGCTCCCAAACGAGCCGGACGTCGACTTGTTTCACTTCCGGAATTTGCGATACGGTCCGTTTTACATTATCGACGATTTCATCGGCAAGCGGGCATTGGGGAATGGTCAAAGTCATTTCGATGCTCACTTTGCCATTGTCCTCTACCGACACCTCGTAAACAAGACCCAGATCCACAATATTGACCCCGATCTCAGGATCGATGACTTCTTCCAGCGCCGACCATATTTTTTCCTCCGCTTTCAAAATATTTCGCCTCCATTTCATACTTGGATTGGTGCATCTTCCCTTTTGCACTATGTAGATTGCCCCTATTGTCAGGCGATTATTTGCATTTGTATACTTAAAGCACAGCTGCCACTTGCGAACATATGTTTCATATTGTAAAATGGAATTATGGGGAATAATGAACCAGAGATGGTAAATAACGAAGGAGCTGACTTGATGACTTTGCGGTTAATACCTTATTTGATGATGAATGGAAATGCGGCAGAAGCGATCCTTTTTTACGAACAAGCATTGGACGCCAAGCTCCTCTTTAAGCAAACGTTCGGAGAGATGCCGGAAAATCCGGAATTTCCGTTACCGGCGGAAGCAAAAGGTCTTGTTGCGCACGCGATGCTAAAAGTCGGCGAAACGGACCTGATGTTCTCGGATATGTTCCCGGGTCAACCCCACCATATCGGAAATCAAGTTACCATTTGCGTTTCGACGGACGACGCGGACAAATCAAGACGAATCTTCGAAGCGCTGCAGCAAGGCGGTCAAGTGAACATGCCTCTGCAGGATACGCATTTCAGCCCTGCTTACGGAATTGTTACCGACAAGTACGGTGTAACTTTCCAAATCTATACGGAAAGCAAGCAATAAACCGATTTCTACATAACCCGCCGGTTTCGCGCGGTTACGCTTCCGCGTCCGGTTTCAATGCAAAACGGCTCTGTTCCTCGTGGACAGAGCCGTTTCCATTTTTCATTGCATGTACGTCGTCTGCTTGTCTAAGCTACCGTCCCCTCAGCGAATTGGCTGTTGTACAGTTCGGCGTAGAAGCCGCCTTTGGCAAGCAGTTCCTCGTGTTTTCCTTGTTCGATCACGTTGCCGTGATTCATGACAAGAATCAAAACAGCGTCTCGTATCGTCGATAACCTGTGCGCGATGACGAAGCTCGTACGCCCTTTCATCAGCTCATGCATCGCCTTCTGAATATAAATTTCCGTTCGCGTGTCTACGCTGCTCGTCGCTTCATCCAGAATCAGAATCGCGGGGTCCGCCAAGATGGCGCGGGCGATCGTCAGCAGCTGCTTCTGACCTTGCGAGATGTTGGACGCTTCTTCGTTCAACACGGTGTCATACCCTTCGGGCAGCGTACGAATGAAATGATCGGCTTGCGCCGCTTGCGCGGCCTCAATGATTTCTTGCTCGGTTGCACCCATGCGGCCGTATGCGATATTATCCCGGATCGTCCCGTTGAACAGCCACGTATCCTGCAGCACCATGCCGAACAGGCGGCGAAGCTGCTCCCGCTTCATGCCGGCAATATTGTTACCGTCGATGGTGATGGCGCCTTCGTTGATCTCGTAGAAACGCATCAGCAAATTAATGAGCGTCGTTTTGCCGGCTCCGGTCGGCCCGACGATCGCGATCGTCTGCCCCTGCTTCACATCGATATTCATCTGATGGATCAACGTCGCGTCTTCCTTATAGCCGAAGCTGACGTTGTCGAAACGAACATTGCCGCGAGGTTCCTGCACGACGATTCCTTGCGCAGCCTCCGGCACTTCTTCCGTCTCATCCAATATTTCGAATACGCGTTCCGCCGACGCCAGCGTCGATTGAATGACGTTGGCGATATTCGCGGTCTGCACGATCGGCATAGAGAATTGGCGCGCATATTGAATAAAAGCCTGAATGTCGCCGATCGCAATCGCCCGTTGCGTCACCAGCACCCCGCCAACGACGCAAATGAGCACGTACCCGATGTTATTGATGACCGTCATCAGCGGCATCATGATCCCGCTGATGAATTGCGCCCGCCAACCTGATTCGTATAACCGGTCGTTAATCGAATCGAACTTCTGAATGGATTTCTTCTCGTGACCGAACGCCTTAATGATTTTATGGCCGGTATACATCTCTTCCACGTGACCGTTCAGTTCGCCGAGCGCTTTTTGCTGCCCCATAAAGTGCGGCTGCGAGCGGCCCGCAATCGCTTTGATGACGATAAAGCTGAGCGGCAGCGTCAGCACGAGAATGAGCGTCAAAAGCGGACTGATGGTCAGCATCATTACAATGATGCCGATCAGCGTAATCACGGAAGTGATCATTTGCGTCAAGCTTTGCTGCAGCGTCCCGCTGATGTTCTCCATATCGTTCACGGCCCGGCTCATGATTTCGCCGTGCGTTTGCGAATCATAATATTTGAGCGGCAGGCGCGTCAATTTCTCTTTGACCTCTTTGCGGAGATGATACACGGTCCTCTGGGCGACGCCGGCCATCAAATACTGCTGAATATAAGCGAATAAAGAGCTGAACGCATAAAGAACAATTAAGATCAGAACGATATTGAAAATATAGGAAAAATCAATCGCCGCATCCGGAACGCCATTCATCTTCGCCAATATGCCCTCGAACATTTTGGTCGTAGCCTTCCCCATAATTTTCGGGCTTACAATGCTGAATATGGTACTTAACACAGCAGTAATCAATACGGCAAACAGCTGCACGCGGAAAGGTTTCAAATAGCCGAGCAGCCTGCGGAATGTGCCCTTGGCGTCCTTGGCCTTCTGCCCCGGCATCCCGAAGCCGCCGCCCATCGGTCCGCGTCCGGGTCCCCCCATAGGGCCTCCCATCGGTCGGCCGTCATTTCCTCGCGGTTTATTTTGTTCACTCATGCGATTTCCTCCTCCGCGAGCTGTGAGGACACGATTTCCCTGTATACTTTGGATGTCTCCATCAATTGCTCGTGATTGCCTATCCCTGCAATGGCCCCTTCTTCCATAACGATAATGCGGTCCGCATTCTTAATCGTACTGACTCTTTGTGCGACGATGATAACCGTAGCATCCGTCGTTTCCCGCGCAAGCGCGGCACGCAGGTTCGCATCCGTCTTATAATCCAGCGCGGAGAAGCTGTCGTCGAATACGTAAATATCCGGTTTTCTGACAAGCGCCCGCGCGATGGACAGCCGCTGCTTCTGGCCGCCCGACAAGTTCGCTCCGCCTTGCGAGATGACGGCATCATAGCCTTCCGGCTTCTCCGCTATAAACGATGCGGCTTGCGCGATTTCTGCGGCATGCCGGATTTGTTCCTCCGCCGCGTCTTCTTTGCCGTAGGCGATATTTTCCCGAATCGTCCCCGTGAACAGTACCGCCTTCTGCGGGACGAAGCCGATCTTGGACCGCAGCGCCTCCTGCGTCATATCTCGTACATCGATGCCGTCGACCGTAATGCGGCCGCCGTCAATATCGTAAAATCGGGTGATCAGATTGGCCAATGTCGTTTTACCCGAGCCCGTGCCGCCGATGATCGCGGTAATTTCCCCGATCTTTGCTTCGAACGAGATATCGGAAACGGCGGGCTTCTCCGCACCGGGATAGCTGAATGTGACGCGATCGAAGACAACATGGCCGCCCCGCTGCGCCGTAGTTCGCGCCGTATCGCGATCCGTAATGACAGGCACGGTATCCAGCACTTCATTGATCCGCGCAGCTGAAGCCGATGCTCGCGGCACCATGACGAACATCATGGACACCATAATGAGCGAGAACATGATCTGCATGGCGTATTGCAGAAACGCCATCAAATCGCCCACTTGCATATCGCCGGTGCTGATACGATGGCCTCCGAACCAAATGATCGCAATGGACGTGAGGTTCATAATCAGCATCATCATCGGCATCATGGCCGCCATAATTTTGTTTACTTTCACGGCCGTTTCCGTCAAATCGAGGTTCGCGGCATCGAACCGCTTCTTCTCGTGCTCCGTCCGATTGAACGCCCGGATTACGCGGACCCCGGTCAAATTCTCACGCAATACGAGGTTCAGTTTATCGATCTTGAATTGGATCGATTTGAACAGCGGCATGCCTTTCCTGGCAATCAGGAAAATCGTAAGCGCCAATATCGGCACGACGCACACGATGACGAGCGACAGCTTCGGGTCCTTTGAGAACGCCATGATAATGCCGCCGATACACATCATCGGCGCGGATACCATCATCCGCATCATCATGAGCAATACTTGCTGTACTTGCGTAATGTCATTCGTCGTACGGGTAATCAGCGACGCCGTACCGAGCTTATCAAATTCCTGCAGTGAAAAGTCTTCGACCTGCGCGAACGTTTTGCCGCGGACGATGCGACCGAAGCCTGCGGAAATTTTGGACGAGTGGTAGCTCGCATAGACGGAAAAGCCTCCGCTTAGCGCCGTTACCAGCAGCATAAGTCCGCCGATGCGCCAAATATGGCTCACATCCCCGCTTACAATCCCTTGATTCACAATGTCCGCCATCAACGTTGGCAAATACAAATCGGACAAGGATTGAAGGAAAATGAGCAGCAGCACCAAGGCAATCGACCAACGGTAGGGCCGCAAATATTGAAACAACTTGATCATGCTTTATCATCTCCACTTGATTTTTCGCGGCTTGACGGGCCGACAAGAGCTATACAGGAGGCAACGGCATCCTCCATATCGCGATGAAACATGCGTTCAATTTCTGTCTTGCTCACGCCTTGCTCTTGTAGCTCCAGATTCATCTGCCGCAGATGCATCATCCCGTGCATCATGGCCCCCCAATATTGCGTAGCAAGCAACTGCGGAGACATGGAGCGAATGTCCCCGGCATCCATGCCTCGTTGCATCGTCTCGCGAATCATATTCAGATTATCGCGATGCCATTTCCATTCATTCAATTCCTCCGCCGTGAACAATTGATGCAATTCGTGGCGCATGCGCATAAAAAACAAAAAACTGTCCGGCTGCGCCATCAAGTTGTCATACATGGAACGGACAAAACTTTCCAACATGACGGGAACGGGGAGGTTTCTCTCAAAATGCATTTGTACTTGTTTATTCGATTGTTCAAACATGAAAAGAAACAGTTCCCGAAATAGCGTCAACTTATCCTTGAAATAATAATAAACAAGCCCCCTAGCTATACCCGCCTGCTCAGCAACGTCTCCGATTTCTGCGGCCGCATACCCCTTTTCCACATATACCTTTAAAGCGCCCTTCATGATCATTTCTTTCCGTTGGCGCCGGATTTCTTCATTTTGTTCTTTATTGCGCGGCAAAGGGCGATCACCTCGTTTTTTAATTGACTTTCATGTCAACCAAAACTATAGCTTACAGCTAAGCCCGCTGTCAAGCGCATCTATCCCTATTTTTAATTGTGATGAATGAATCCCTTCGTAGATGGTCATATTAACCTTGTTGTACAGGCAAAACTTAGGAGGGACCACCAGTGCCTAATCAAGAACAGCAAAATGCGGCTAACGCTGCTGCAGCGCAAAATTCATTGAACCAAACGCAAGCAACCGCTAACACCCAAGCCGGTGCGACAGCACAAGGCGCTCAAGCTACGCAAGCGACGCAATCCGCACAAGCGCAGCAATCGCAAAGCGCAGCAAACCAAGCTCAAAATGCAGTAAATCAGGCGCAACAGGCATTGAATCAAGCTCAAGCGAGCGCTGATCCGCAAGCCATTCAATCGGCACAAGAGCAGCTTGAAACGGCCCAGCAGCAGTTGGCGCAAGCGCAAGCTACAGCGAACAGCAACGAAGAAACGCTTTCGTAATCGGCAGTATGAGGTAACGGCTTTCCTCTCATACAAAAAATACCCTCATATTCTCCGGCAGGAGATGTGAGGGCATTTTTGTATCAAGGCATCCTTCTTCGTTGAGTTCCGTTAATGCAGAATTAGCGATTACCCTCTCTGACGCTACCTCCATCCATCCTAAGTCGGCGCCTTTACGGCTGCGTATTCCATTAACGAAATGCTGACGGACATCGAGCCTGCGCTTTGGTTGCTTACCGATACAACGAGCTCGGACTTCTCGGCATTCCAATGATATGCGGTAAGAAACAGCGTCTCCGGTCCCATGGAAACTCTGTTGAGCGTCCCGGCTGAAGTACGGGTCTCCCCCGCCGAATTCGATACGATGACCGATTGTTCAGCTGCATCGAATAGCTGCGTCACTCCCTTGACGCATACCGTGAACGTCAACTTCGTGACTTTCCCTGAATCGGCGGCGAGCGGATTCAACGCAAACGCGACGGAACCTGCGGCCCCGGCGGCTGCAACCATGGACTGGGACTGAACGAACTTCACGTCGGTCACGTTCAGCGCATTGCCGGATGATTGAAACAACCGTTCTAAAGAAGATGCGTCATTGTGGCCGGATAACGTATAATGCTTGTTGTCGTATACCCGAACTGTCCCTCCGGAGCCGCTGAATATTATCGCCCCGTTCACGTCGTTGCCGCAAATGTCCAAGTCCAGCGCCGACCCGCGCACAATCCCGATCGAACCGCTTGTGAAACCGCTCGCGATCCGATTGTCCGCGATTCGGCAGGAAGTGGCCTGCGTCCCCCGAATGAAAATGCCCCAACTGCCCGGGCCGGTCAATTCGTTATTCCATATACCCAGGTTTTTAATATTGCCGTTGCGGTACGTACCGAACTTGTCGACATAGATCCGGTCGGTAATGTTGTTGGAAATGATCACATTCTCGCAATCGTTATCCTGCACGGTGATGAATATTCGCTGTTTGATCATATTCCCGTCGATGACTACATTAGAGCTGTCGTCAATCCACAGCTGCTTTTCAAAATTGTTGCTTGCGATCAATACTTCCGCACCAGGGGAGTTTTCGATTTCGCAGGAACCGTACAAGTTGTTGAAATCGTAGTTGCCGATAATTTTGATCTTGCCGTTGCCGCCGAAAAAATTGTAGCTGGTCGCATTTTGCCCGTTATAACAGCTGTTCCCGCTGTAATAAGTGTTCATCGTGCACACGTTCTGAAAATGTCCTGCGTTTGTTCCTACAGGCGCAACCGATTTGCAGTTGGTTACGACAATGTCTTTGACCGGGAACTGATCCGTGCCGCGAAAATGAGTCGCATAAAAAAAATGCTCAAATTCGCAGTTTTCCACCGTGATCCGCTCGATGACTCGTTCCAACTGCGCCGTTGCGGCGAAGAGGCCGCGAATGCTGCTTGTCGTATTCAACGCTTTGAACCGCAGCCCGCTGCAATAAAAGCCATTGCCGAGAAGCTCGATATGACGGCCGAGTATGAGTCTCCCGGTCCCTTCGATGGTGACATGGTCTTTGTTAATCGCAAAACCGGAAGCAAGCAAATAATCGCCGGCTGGCACATAAATTTTAGCCCCATCATTCGCGGCATCGTCGATTGCTGCTTGAAATATCGCCGAATTATCGAATTCTCCTCCGGGACGGGCGTTGTACGGGGGGCGGGTAATATCGATCCACGATTCATTTTGTCCTTTATGCGGATGGGGCGGCGGATTCTCCGGAGTATATACCGCGTCGGCAACCGTAACGGCTTGTGCCGATCCTGCGCCGGACGCAGCCACATATGCTCCGAGCATGCCAAGCGAGGCAAGCAGCTTCCTTCTGCTCCAAAGACGGTGAGACACAGCTTCCTGTTCCAATTCCCGGCTATCATTCGTCAAGTACGGTTCACTCCTTCGGATAACGTTTATTTTCCGAAATATCTCGATGATGATAATAAGCATAACAGCCGCCGGGATAACTGTCTTTGCCCACATTCATGAATGTCTCACGTCATTTGACTGACATGAACACAACCGTCCAACGATAGTATCCTGTATTAAACCTGTAATCGTCGCATCGTTCAGACCTTGTTCTTTTCTTTCAGCAAAGCGTACAGCGGAATCAACAGTATCAAAAAAACGAGATCCATAAATAACACCGTCCATACCGGATGTTCGCCCGCCGCCATTACGCCAAGCATCGCTCCCATCATGCCGCCCATCAGGCCGGCCAACATGCCGTCCATCGAAGCCAGCAGTCCATACGGCTGGCCGGAGAAATATCCGGCAGCCATTCCGAAGGCTACGGCAATCGCGGTAGGTACCAACATTTCCGCCATCATTAAACCGACCGTCGTTCCAATCGTCACGCTTGACGTCATGCCGATGGACATGGCGGCCATCATGCCGGACATGGGGGGCAGGCTCGCGCCTTTCATTCTAACTTTTACCGTAATCATCAGGCTGGCGAGGCCCATTACAATAAGAGAAACGACGCTGACCGGCAGCATGCCAGGTGAATCCGCTGCTTTTTGCATGGAGAACCGGCCTGAACCGGCCGATTGAACTTGATTTGCCGCTTCGGGATGCATATGGCCGGAATGTTCGGCACCCATGGTCACGTGATCGGACTTCAATTGCTGCGCACGGACCTCATCTGTCATAGCAAAGAACAGCATCAAACAGAACGCCCATGCGATAACGACCGTTTTAGCCATGTACTCGCTCCCTTTCGCCTGCAATTGCCGCCGCATTCCCGCAGCGGTCACCTCCTCCTAACATATCGCGCATCATCCGATATTAGAATGACTCCATCGGGCTATCGTTCCTTCCCATACATCCTGAACCCGCTGCATGCCATGACGACAGCGGTTGCAGCCCGACCTACCCGAGACCACCGACGCATATGTTCACGTTGGACCTCCTCTATCATTCATGCATTGCTGCTTGCCCGAATCATCTTCCTTTTCGGTACTCATCGCGGAAAGCGGCATGCCGTTTTCCTTTTTCTTTCTCCAACATTTGTTTAGCGTACTTTTTACCCTTCTCTTTTTCGACGCTCCGGATCGTTTTTTCCATTTTGCGGGACAAATGCTTTAATTCCGCCCCCAAGCTTTGATAGCTCCGGAATCGCTTCGCTTCCAGCGTACCGTTCTTGAGCGCGAGACGTACCGCACATCCCGGTTCGTGCCGGTGGCTGCAATCGTTAAAGTAGCACGCTTTCGCAAGCGTATCGATATCTTCAAATGCATTGGCGAGTCCGTCGCTGCTTTCCCACAGCTGCAATTCGCGCATACCGGGCGTATCCATAATCAAAGCGCCGTCCGGAAGCATGATGAGCTCGCGATGCGTGGTCGTATGCTTGCCGCGGTCATCGCCTTGCCGCACATCGTTCACTTTTTGAATGTCTGCACCGGCAAGACAATTGATAAGTGTAGATTTCCCGGCCCCGGAGGAACCGAGCAGCGCAACCGTTTGCCCTTGGGCCAAATAGCCGGATAACGATGGCAGCCCCTCCTTTTGGATCGAACTGATGACATGGACAGGCACGCCCGGGGCGATGCTGCGAACGCTCGCCGCTTTTTTGTCGGCATCCGCGCACAAATCCGCTTTGCTTAACACGATGACCGGGTTCGCCCCGCTCTCCCAAGTCAAGGTCAAATATCGTTCGATTCTTCGGAGATTGAAATCGTTATTTAGCGCATTGACTAAGAAAACAGTATCGACATTCGCCGCTACGATTTGCTCTGCCGTCTTATTGCCTGCCGCCCTGCGCGAAAACTTGCTTTTTCTCGGCAAAATCGCATGAATTGTCGCTTTGTGTTCACCCCCGCGATCTTGAATGACCACCCAGTCGCCGACGGCAGGGTATTGATCGCGGGAGGTCGATTGATGTCTCATCTTCCCGCTAATTTCGCCTGTGCGTTCCCCGTCGGCCGTCCAAATTTGGTACAGCCCTTTGTGTTCGATGGCGATACGTCCGCAACCATATCCTTGTGCGGCATATACGCCAAATTGTTCGTGTAATTCCGTGTTCCATCCCAGTCTCGTCAAATCCACTTCGGATTCCTCCCTCAATGTGTTCCTTCAAAGTTCGTTGCAAAAAAAAAACAGCCCCTGCAACAGAGGCTGTTTCAACAACGCTAAAATACGAAACGAACGAAGCCGACGTATTGTTTGCGTTTGTGAACATACAAAATAGCCCTGAAAGCGATGACCTGCCCTCAGAGCGCAAAACCCTTGGTTACCTTGATACCGATTACCAGGAAAACCGTGCTGCAGCGCGAGGACAAGCGTTATCCGATTGTACGTTTTTCATTGTCCTCACCCCTTCCGTTTGCTGAATGTAAATTCATGTTAACACGCGCGGCCGGCGCTGAACAGGGATTAAACGATTATAGACGTCTTTGCCACGAGCTGCCGCAATACAAATACAAAAGATCCGGAAGATTGTATAAAGAAATTCGCGATGAACGGATGGTATGATGTCTCTAGATTTGTAAATGATCGCACCGGTACACGGCGGCAATTTCGGATGCAGAGGCTGCCGCAATCATCGAAAAGGAGAGTGGGACGATTGACGATACGTCACAGTGGCAATGAACAAACGGAAGGCGATCACGATGAACAGCTACCCGGCAAAAAATTAACGAGGAGAGCGCTGCTTGCATCGGCAGGCATGGCTGGGGCGGCGTTCGTATGCGGCACGGCATTCGGAGCAACGGCTAACAATTCTGCATCCGGCTTGTCGGCTTCAACCGTTAGCAGCAATACCTACGATCCGGTTCCGGACAACCCGCTTCCAGGCACATCGCCTCCTGCACCTCAAGTAGACTTCGTACAGCTTCTTCGCGAACATAACGAGACGGCGACGCAGCTGTACGTCAAAGTTACCGGCAATCGCAGTATCGAGGTGCTCATTCCGTTCAAAGGAAAACGTTGCGCTCACTACGCCTTCATGAAAGATCCGAACGACGACTTCATCAAGCTCCAAAACGGGGCGGTTTCCATTCTCAGTTCGACGTCAACCGTTGCGGGCGTCATCGATTATGCGGCGAAAACGGGCAACTGGGTGACCAATTTTCCGCCGAACGATTATACGACGCAAGCGGGAGCTACGTTTTCGTTTTCATTCAATGGTACCGGTTTCGACTTTCAGCATTATACCGACAACCGGGGCGGAGTATGGGAATTTGCGGTGGACGGCAGCATGGCCGCTTCGATCAGCACCCACATCGACGCGGTTCCTAAGCCGGAGCTGCGTGGAAATTACGGTTGCAGACCGGTTGCAAGGGGACTCTCGGACGGTACGCATACGGTAGTGGCAACGTTTAAAGGCGACGATCCGACCCACCCCCCTTCCGGCGGAGCAGGCACATCTAGAGGATGGGTCCGTAACGCGGCGAATTCCGCCTCCAAGGACGAACCTTACCGGACGGCGCTGCTGTACGACTCGACATCGGTTCAAGTGAACAATCCGGTCAAACTGTTTGAAGCGCTGCATTCGTGGAGTAACAAGGAGTTCGCGCTGAACGTATCCCCTGCCGGCTCCGGCTTCGCCAATCATTGGCTGCCCGAGCATGTGAACGTCGGTACCGTCTATACAGGCGGTTCGCAACGCGTTTATTTTGACGATACGGAAGTTTCGGCCTGGACCGCCGATGTGACGTTTCGCCCCGTGCGTTCGGTCAAAATCGTGCAGCAAATGATAGCCAAACATCCGAACGACCCGGCGAACCCGGTCGCTGAAATCGACTGCGTGCATACGGCCAGCACGAGTGGCGTTTCCGTGAAAGTGAAAGTGAGATGGCTGCGGTCCGTCTTTATTTTTACCGGCTACGGGATGATGTTCCCGGCGGCCGGGACATTCGCCAATAAACTTGTGACCGGATCGGGAAAGACGTACGAGGCCAGCGCTACGGACGGCAGCAAGACCGACTTGATCGAGAACGATCAATCCGCAAGCTACGCGTACATTCACAGCGCTTCGGGGACGAACGGTGAACCGGACACGGTGCTGGCCATGACCATTCACGATATTGCCAAGACGTTCCGGTACGGACAAGCCGGAAGAAGGAAAAACGGCTCTGTCGTATGGCTGCAGCATCGGGACGCTACAATGCAGAAGCTGTATCCTCAAATATTTGATCAATATACGGCTGCGGCAGGGGAAACATATGAGGCTGGGGGAACGTATTTCATTGGCGAACTGCCGCTCGCGCATCGGCTGCTGACATGACACTTCATGAGCAGAGGCTTCCGGTCAAACTGCCGCTGGCCTCTGCTCGCAGCAGGTTACGCTTTACTCGCCATGGCCAGCGCTTTTCGGTTTTCCGTAAGCGGCGGCTGCTCCATCCAGCCGTGATCCGTCATCACCCTCAGCCAATTCGCGCTAACTTTCATATCATCAC
The DNA here is from genome assembly GCF_042659105.1 of Paenibacillus allorhizosphaerae. NCBI lineage: Bacteria > Bacillati > Bacillota > Bacilli > Caryophanales > Paenibacillaceae > Paenibacillus > Paenibacillus allorhizosphaerae. The sequence goes on from NZ_JBHSRV010000001.1 coordinate 545,024, forward strand.
CGATCGCCATCATATATTTGGCAACAAGGTCCTTCCGCGGCGAAGAAGCGAGACCCGATCCGTAATACACCATAGCGCTTGAAAATAAAAATCCTACCTGGAACATCATCAACCTATCGGAGAAGGGAGAAAGCATCGTGTCGGTAATTTCCGATTCCAGCGTAGGCGGAGCGGGAAGATTATCGTCGTCAAGCGTCGCAGCAAACGTTTCAATATGTTTTTCTTTGACTTCAATGGCCTCCAGTAAAAAGCGTTTAACAATACTACTCTTCCCAACTTGATGAAATGCGACAAGCACCGCTTTGGCCAATATGCTCTTTTTCAAATTGAACAAAATATCCGTGATTTCAATGCAAGTGAGCGGCCGCTTCTCGCCGATCAATCCGGCCACAAAGCTTTTGCTCTGCACAAATTCCGGCCTTTCGGGAGGCGTGATCGCCGGCGGACGGAAATAGATCCCCTTGTCTATTAAAAGGTCTTTGGTCCAGTTGCATAATTTAACCGAAGATGCGAGGCACTCCGAAAAATATTCCCTTACATCTTTCCTGGAAGACGTCGTAATGGCGCCGCTATAGCCATGACAGCCATGGATGGACATGATGTTTAAATAATGAAGAGCTAAAGGATCCGAGAACATCTTAGGTGCTTTTGTGCTCACATCCTGCTCCGTAAAAGCCTCGGGAATGGGGTAGCTCTCGCTTTCAAAAAAGGATTGGATCTTTTCGACGTGCTGTTCCCCCAAGTGGACTGCATATTCATAAATGGCTCGTATGTCGTCATCGTTCAAGTTTTGAAGCAAAAACTTGTTCATGTAAAGACTAGCCGTTTCATTCATGTACTGCATCCATAAACCTGCAATCTCTGCTGATGTCAGCTTCGGATGATGAGTTGAACTCAATCGTAACACCTGCCTCACGTTTAGATTATTCCAGATTAATGTTTCCTTGTTTTGCATGACTATTCATATCGAATATGTTTTGGAATAAAGCTCTTTACAATTGAAAAATGGTATGCTATTGTTTATTTCCATAAGTATAGAAATAAGACTACGGCAAGGTGATGACGATGGTTCGGGATAATGCAGAAGTACGGCAAGCCGTCAAAATATATAAGGCACTCGGAGAACCGACCCGGCTCAAAATTGCAATGCTGCTTACGGAGGAGAAAAATTTGTGCTGCTCCGATATCCAGAGCAAGCTTGAATCCATCGCCGGATCGACGCTCTCCCACCACCTGAAACAGTTGACGGATTGCGGACTGCTCGATCTCCGCAAGGACGGTACTTATATATATTACAGCGTGAACCGTGAAGCGGCCCAAAAGTACGCACCGTATTTGCTTACTTAAATTTTTTTCATCTTTATTTCTATATTTCTAGAAATATAATATTAACGGAGTGGAGAAAGGAGCGCATGCAACATGTCAAATGCGTGGAAAATTTATATGCTGGCGGTTGTCAGCTTCTTGGTTGGAACGTCGGAATACATCATTGCCGGAATACTGGATAAAGTGGCTATAGATATCGGTGTGTCGGTTTCGGCCGCAGGTCAGCTCATTACTGTATTTTCGCTCGCCTACGCGTTCGGGACTCCGATTCTTATGGCCCTAACGGCCCGCATGGAGCGGCGCAAGCTGCTGCTCTATGCTTTGGGCTTATTCGCCATCGGCAACGGAGCAGCCCTTGCGCTCCCGGGATTTGAATATCTGATTGCCTCGCGAATCGTCCTTGCGATCAGCACCGGCGTATTCGTCGTTACCGCGCTCACCGTCGCTTCCAAACTGGCGGCTCCCGAGAAGCAAGGCAGTGCCATCGCGACGCTTGTCATGGGCTTTAGCACCTCGCTCATCGTCGGCGTTCCGATCGGAAGAGTCGTTGCTTCCATGTATGATTGGAAGCTGATCTTCGGCGGGATCGGTTTGCTTGGCATCGTCGCCATGGTCGCGATTGCCTTCACGATTCCGCGGACGGACGGTGAAGAGCCGGTGCCGCTGCGCGATCAATTGGCTCTGCTGAAACAGCCGAATATTATTATAGCGCTGCTCGTGACGTTCTTCTGGATTGGCGGATATGCCATCGCCTATACTTACATTTCTCCGTTTCTCCTTACGGTTACGGGAATGAGCGAACAAGGCGTGAGCGCCAGCTTGTTCGCCTTCGGCATCGCGAGCTTGCTCGGTTCGAAATTAGGCGGCTTCGGTACGGACAAATGGGGCGTGCCCCGCACACTGATCGGCGGCATGCTGCTTCATGCCGCAGCGCTGGTAGTGCTGTCGCTGTGCGCCAAATCCCCAGCCGCCATGATCCCGCTGCTTATGATCTGGGCGTTCTCCGCCTGGTCGTCTGGTCCTACTCAGCAGTATTACTTAATTACGCTAGCTCCGGCCGCATCCGGCATTATGCTGAGCTTGAATACCTCGGTCCTGCAGCTTGCGATGGCTGCCGGCGCAGGAATCGGCGGCGTTGTCGTGGAACAGTCGTCGCTGTCGTCGATAACCTGGATCGGCGCGGCCGGCGTTGCCGTTGCCGCAGGCACGGCAGCCGTATCGTTCCGGCTGTCCCGCTCCCGCTCCCAATCCGACATTCACGCGGCGGAACGGCGGCGATTGCGCAAGGCCAGCGCTTGAAGTGAATTGAACATCCGCACGAAAAACGCAGGGCGCTCAACGGCCCTGCGTTTTTCGTTGTATTGTATATTGTTTTTCCTTCGATCCGTTCACCGCAAGCTGGAATTCGGCGACCCTATATAGGAGTCGCTTGATTGTCAATTATTTGGAAAACAGCTTTTCTGCATGGTCTAGCAACATTTTATTGCCCATTGCCGAGTAATCCAGCCACGGCTGATCGGGAATCGGGTATATATGGTTCGCTTTCACCGCTTTCAAGCCTTGCCAGATCGGGCTGGATTGCAGCTGCGCATACAATTTTTTGGCGCCGTCCTCATTGTTGACGACGATGAAAATCGCATCGGCATCGTAATCGGGCAGCACTTCTTGCGAAATGACGTCGAACGATTTAACTTTACTGATCTTCTCAACCCCTTGGCCGGATTAAGTCCCAAATCTTCAAACAGCATCGGTCCCATCGGCCGTCTAAAACCGAACACCCTCAGCTCTTTAGCCGTTGCAACGCCTCATTATGCTGACTTACCGGGTCTGCATAAATATGAGCAGCCCCCCCCCATCCCATTGAATAACGCCTGCAAGCTTAACTGTTCGCTTGAGCGGCTTCCGTCCGATCGGAAGACAGCACCTCGTTTTTCAAAAACCAGCAAATGAAAAATGCCGCGACCACGAACACGAGCGAAATCGAGAACATGCTCTGGAACGCTTGCGCGAAAACAAGCTTCACTTGCGTGACCAGTTCCGATGGCAGTCCCAGCGGAATGCCGCCGGTTTCCACATGATCCAGCGTTCCGGGCGGAAGCTGCTCGTTCAAATCGGCAACTCCGCTTCTGATGCGATTGGATAACAGACTGCCGAATACGCTCAAGCCGATCGTCGCCCCGAGCGATTGAATTAACTGCACCGTAGACAATGCGATGCCGCTATCCTTCTTGTCGACCGATTCTTGAACGATCAGATTGTCTCCGCCGAACAAGGCGCCTAGCCCGATACCGAGAATCAGGAAGCTGGCGACGATGTACACGACACTCGTATCGACGTGAATCCGCGACAGCAGCAAAAAACCGACAACCGGAAGCGTGAACGAGACGATGAACAATTTGCGGTACGCGATCCGCGTAATCAAAAATCCGTTCAATACGCTGGCCGGGATCGCTCCCGCCATAAAAGCCAGCGTCAGATAGCCGGAAGCTGTCGGCGTCAGGTCCATGACGTTCTGGGCGTAAAACGGAAACGCCGCAATGACTCCCATAATGCCCAGCATCAGCGTGAATACCAACACGGAAAGTACGACGACATTCCGGTTTCGGAATAAATGTAGCGGTATGATCGGTTCCTTCGCTTTCGACTCGATCCGAATCAACAGGGCGAACAATACGCAAGACAGCACCAGCAGCGCGATAATAACGGGAGATGTCCAAGCGTAACCTTGATTGTCAACGAGCACCGGCGCCAATAGCAGCGATAATAAGGCAAGTACAAGCGTCGATGCCCCTGCCCAATCGATCGATCGTTTCTCTTCACCTATCGATTCCCGCATGCCTATGGAGAGCACGGCCGCGGCGACAAGGCCTACAGGGATATTGATCAAAAACACCCAGTGCCAATTGACATGGCCGACAAGATAACCGCCAACCGTCGGTCCGAGCAGTTGAGGAATGATCATCATCGGGCCGAACAAGCTTTGGATTTTGGCCCGCTGCTCCAGCGGGTACGTCTCACCGATAATGACAAGCGCGAGCGGCATCAGCCCGCCAGCGCCAATCCCTTGTATTCCGCGGCCGATCAATAGAACCGTCATCGACGGAGCCAGACCGCTGACGATCGAACCGGCGATGAATAGTGCCATGCAGCTCAAATAAACGCGTTTGCGCCCGTACAAATCGGCCAGCTTGCCGAGAATCGGCATGAACATCGTCACGGCAAGCATGTACACGCCGGCAACCCAGCCATACAAGGGCAAGCCGTGCAGCTCGCGAATGATTGTCGGCATCGCCGTCGATACGATCGTTTCGTCGAGCTCCGCGAAGATGATGCCGATCAGGAGGCCGGTAAGGACGAGCGCTTTGTTGTTTTCTTTGTTAATTGTAATTCACCTCAAATCAATGGATGTGCCCGTGCGGGCATCAAGAGAGTACTACGGCAATATGAACTGAAATTAAACAGCGCTGCATTACATATCTAAGATCCCACAGGATATTTCCCATTTCAAAGGAAAAAATATTTATAATCGACCTCTCCTCCGCTACTGGCATAATTTTCTTGGCAGAAACGCAAAAAAAATAGAGCTGCATCAGCCCTATTTTTCATCTGAATATTCAACTCGGTAATCCGCTACTATTTGACTTCTGCTTTGCCTGCCTTCGCCTGGAGCGATTGCGCCGTTTTCGGCGAGCCGATATACATCGAGTCATAAGCTTGCTGCGACGATTGGAACGGTCCGCCGCCTTTGCCGTGCCAGTCCAAATTCGTATACATCGGGTTGGTGCGGCCCGTATCGGCTTCCCTCTTCGCGATGTGCGCCTGCAGTCTCGATTCCAGCAAGGCCACGATTTCCGGCTCTTCTTCCGCTACGTTGTGCAGCTCCTGCGGATCCTTGATCAGATTGTACAGCTCGATCTCCGGCTTGAAGTGAAAATCCGGCTCCAGCGCATGAATCAGCTTCCACTCCGGCGTGCGCCATCCATGCTTGCGCATCCAGGTACACTCCGTAATATAAAATTCCGGTTCGCGAGTCCGTTCTTTCCCTTCGAGCAGCGGCAGCAGGCTGCGTCCGTCGAAAGCGATATCCGTCTTGATTTCGAGCAAATCCAGGATCGTCGGCATAATGTCTTTTATTTGGCTGTAGTCGGAATAACGCTTTCCTTCCGGCACTTTGCCTGGATATTTAAGGATCAGCGGCACGACGAGATTCGTCTCATACAGGCCGTGATGATCGTAATAGCATTCATGTTCGTTCAACGTTTCCCCGTGATCCGAAGTGATGATAATGAGCGTTTCTTCCTCGATGCCAAGCGCCTCGACGGTCGTCAGTATATTTTGAATGCATGCATCCATATAGGCAATCGCGCCGTCATACTGGGCGTCGATATAGTCCGAATCCGTGCATCCTTCCGGGAACCACGAAGCGAAATAATCGCGGAACGGCTTGAATTCGTACAGTCCTTTTAACGACTCGTTGTCCGGACTGCATTCGTTTCCGTCATAAAACATTCTTTCGTACGGCCGTGGCGGCAAATAAGGCGAGTGCGGGTCCATATGGCGCAGGAACAGGAAGAAAGGCTGATCCTCCTGCGCAAGCCGCTTCAGCTCCGGGATCGCGACGGCGTTGAGATTTTCCGCCTTGGGGCTGCGGCCGGTTTCATTGGGTCCCCACCCTTCAAAGTTCATATACTTCTGAAATCCACGGGAGGACGGATTGCCTGTAAAGCCGATGCATGTCGTATTGTATCCGTTATCGCCCAGCACCTCGGACAGCGTCGCAACGTGGTTGCCGAGCGGACCTTTATGCCGCAGCGCAACGACATCCGATCCGAAGCAGTCCATTCCCGTCAGCATGGAAGCGTATCCCGGCGTGGTCGGCACGCTCGGGCTGAAATGGTTCTCGAACAGCGCTCCGCCCTGCGCGAGCTTGTCGATATGCGGTGTCGTCAGGCGTTGGTAACCGTAGGCGCTCATATGATCTCGACGCAAACTGTCGATGCCGAATAGCAGCAGGTTCGGTTTCTTTTTCATCGTCATTGCCCTTTCTGTACCGGATTTCGGGAATTCGTTCCGTTCGTATTATCTTGCGCCGAGCGCTTTGAGGCACGCATTCAAATAGCCGTAGCTTTCGGCGGCCACGATGGATACCTCGGCCAGCGAATGGCCTTTCGCTCCGATAACTTCGAGGCAGACCGGACCGTCATAACCGCCGTCGACCATTGCTTTGCAATAAGCCGCCAGATCGATGTCGCCGCGTCCGCATGCCTGATTGGCGATAGAACCGGGCCCCGAAGTTCTGCCTTTGCAATCCCGGATATGGATATGCTTCACGCGCTGCAGCACTTGCGGGAGCGCCTCTTCGGGGTTCTCGTTGCCGCGGTAAATATGGCTCGGGTCCATATCGATCCCGAATGCGGCATATGCGATCTCCTGCATGGCGCGAAGCGTTGTCGGCGTATTGTAGATCGCGTTCCCCACGTGCGCCTTGACGCAGAGCGTCACGCCATATCCTTCCGCCTTCTCGGACAATCTGGCAAGCTTCTCGATGGATGCTTGCAGATCCTCCTCCACGCCCGATTTGCCCCCTGGCCCGACGTTGATGACGGGGATGCCGATTTCGGCTCCTGCTTCAAAAGCGCGGAGCAGCCGTGTTTCGTCCAACGAAGCGACTTCCATTGATAAAAACTGCACGCCGTGATCGCTTACAATTTGCCTGAACTCCGCCGCCTGCTTTTCCCATTCGTCGAGCACCAGATGCTCGCACATCCCTTTGATCGCCGATACTTCCACCCCGTCATAGCCGCTTAATGCGATATGCTTGACGGCCGTAGCGAAATCAAATTCTTTGAACAGTACCGTATTCACGCCCAGCTTTATCATATTTCCCCTCCGTTGCCCGCTTGTTTTACCGCCAGTTCTACAGCTCGACAATCGCACCGGTTTCCCAGGATTGAATCGCCGCTTCAATAATCATCTGCACTTTCAGCGCATCTTCGCCCGACCCGTTGATTTGATCATATGCGGCGCCCGCTTCAAGCTGGTTCACCCAATCGCCGATGCGGCTCTTGAACGTTTCCGGGAACGACCGCATCCCGCCGAGGTAGTTGTACGTTTCCGTCTCGATGCTGTTTCTCGGGTAGAACGTCAAATGCTCGCACGCATCCTCCAGGACGAAACGTCCTTTCGATCCGACCACTTCGCACAGCTCAAGCCCATAGCTTTTGCCCGCATCGTAGCTGCCGACCAAATTGCCGATGGCGCCGTTCTCAAACTGCAAAAGCACCTGCGTATTCGACCAGATCGTGCGGCCTTCGCCTTTCATCATAAAAGCGGCCACTTTCTTCACATCACCGCAAAAATAACGGATGACGTCGAAGGAATGGGGATGCAGCGCGCGCAGATGGAACCATGGGGAAGTTTCAACCGGGTTGTTGATCCACATCCGCATGTTGATCATGTGCAATTGGCCGAGCCGCCCGCTCGACACCCATTCTTTGGCACGCAGCGCCGCAGGCGTGAACCGATGGTTCAAGTTCACCGCGTACGGAATTTTTTTGCTTCGCGCAAGCTCCACCATTTGCTTGCCTTCCTCGACCCGATTGGAGATCGGCTTCTCGCCGAGTACGGGAATGCCCGCTTCGAGCAGTTCCATCGTCGGTGCGAAATGCTCGCCGCCGTTCTCCTCCCCCTTGGTACATACGCTAACCGCATCTAGTCGTATGCCGCTCTCCAGCATTTCCCGCACGCTGTAGAAAGCTCTTGCGCCGAATTTTTCTGCAGCCGCATCGGCTTTCTGCTTAATAATGTCGCATACTGCGACCAGCTCCGTCTTTGGATTCTCCTTATAGACGGATGCGTGCGTGCTGCCGATGTTGCCGACGCCGACAACGCCAACCTGTAGTGTCATCCTTGCTCTCCTCCTTTGATTGAAACCGCTTAATATATTCGAATGAGCTTTTGCATTCCGCATGCATTTATTGTAGCAACCTCACCCGCCCGTCTCATGGCCTATTGCGCTAAGTTGATAGCGTATTCGGACATCTTCTTCCTCGCATCTTATTTCTTGAAGAACCATTGTTCCCCGGCAAAATTATAAGCGATGCCCCAACCCTTATCGGAGAAATTGCCGATGCGCGAATTGACGGCGACCGGCAGCACGACGTCCTCCGCATGAACGAAGTACCACAGATTCCACCCCAGATTGGCTCTGATTTCATCGCGTTTCTTCTCCGCCTGCTGCAGTGAGACTTCGCGCAATTCGAAGATCGACTGCAAATACGCCTTCGCCTCGGGCGGCGGTTCTTCCCCTTCCTTGCCCCCCGTATTCCACCACCGGTCCCAAAGCGGCGCCCATATGTTTTGCCCCCATTCCTGACGCGACCATTGTACGGGACCCGGTGTGAACATAACAGTCGCCATCAGCTCGTTGGCTTTGTTGCGCGTGTCCCATAAGGCGGAATCGATCTGCTTCATCGTCACGTCGAGCCCCAGCAGACGCCATTGCTCGGTCACGACCTGGCCTAATTTGATAAAATCCTGATTGCTGGACGAGATTTCAAACGGGATCGCGAATTTTTTGCCGTCGGGACCGACCCGGAAGCCGTCCGCGCCTTTCGTCATGCCCATGTCGTCGAGAATCCGGTTCGCTTCCTTCAGATCGAACGTCGTATCCTGAATCGGCGAAGGCTTTGCCATGCCGAAAAAGACGGAATCGACGATTTCCTTTTTATTAAGCGCCAGATTCAATGCTTTGCGGAATCTTACATCCTGCACTACCTTGCGCCAAGCCGGGTCCTTATATGTCAAATTCAAATGAATGTCGTTCGCCGTCCGGTGCAGTTTGGTCAAATATAGCGTATATCCGCCTTTCTTTTCTTGTTCCTTGAGCAGCGGCAGCTTGGGGATCGTCACATATTCGTACGAATGATCGATTTCCCCGGACATGATCTTCAAGATAACCATTTCCACATTTTGCACAAGACTGCTTCGCAGCTTATCGATATAAGGCAGCTGCTGCCCGGCCGCATCGACCTTGAAATAATACGGGTTGCGCTCAAACTCGATCGTGTCGCCCGCTTTCACCTGCATATATGGAGAAAGCACAGGAAAGCCGACGGCTTGCGGATGGGTAATCTCCGTATTGATGATATCCTTCAGGTTGAACAGCTTCGCCCAATCGCCCGATGGAAAGCCTGCTTCCTTGATCAGCGGCTCAAGCTTTTCCGGCGGCGTGTATTTCGCATGGAACTGCTTCAAATAATGTTTCGGCTTCAGCAAATCGTTATAGCCTCTCCAGCCCTGAACCGCAAGCTGCATCAAAAATCCGCCGTACGGCTTGTCGAAGCTGATTTTGAACGTATAATCGTCGATCACTTCAAATGCCATCGGCGCCCCTGCAGAATCGGCGGCGCTTTTCAGCCACGGAGGTAAACCGCCCGGCGTCAACTCTTCGCTTAACAGCACGTCCTCGACGGCAAACTTCACGTCCTCCGTCGTGACCGGCTGGCCGTCCGACCATTTCAAACCTTCCCTCATGCGGAAGGTGAACTGTTTCTGATCATCAGACACTTGGTAACTTTTCAATACGTTGCCGGTCACTTCGCTGCCGAGAAGTCCCGGGGTATTGACGAGCGGCTCGTTCTCGATAATGAATACCGTATTGTCCGTATTCACATCCGTTCTAGCCGTTCGCAGCGTCCCGCCGTAGCTTCCGATCTGATACGTAAGCAGCTCCGGCGGCATCTCGTTGGTCAGCTTCGGCTCTTTCGGCAGCCGCTCCGCAATGTCCGGCAGTCCTTTGCCATCGAGAAGGGGCGATTGCTTAAGCCCCTTCTCCGTAATGACGGGAGGTGTGGCCGCGGGAGCGGAGCCTGTCGTCGCGTCCTTTTCAGGAACCGGCTGTTCGGAAGTTCGCTCGGCCGGCTCGCGACAACCTGTCAACGTCGCGCCCGCCAGCAGCACGAACAGCGTTGCGATGGTAATGCCTCTTTTCATCCGTCCGGTTCCCTCCACTTCCAGCTCCCCCTCTACGTCTGACTGAGATGGCCGGTCGCTCTCGTCGCAATGTGGTGCTCGCGGTATTTGCCGGGCGAACAGCCGACGAGCCGTTGGAATAACCGGCTGAAAAAAGCGGGGTCGTCATATCCGACTCTCCCGGCAATCGTAATTACTTTCTCATCGGTTTCCTCCAGTAAATATTTCGCTTTTTCGACGCGGATTTGATGCGCCGCCTCGATGACGGTCAGGCCCGTTTCTTTCTTGAAAATGCGATTCACCTGACGCGTGCTGACGTTGAACAACTCGCAAATGGACGGTACCGATACTTTTTTGTCACAATATCTTTCCAGGTATCCGCTGATGCGCCGGACGATGAGCTGGTGATCGCTTTCGCGCTGCGGCTTTTGCCGGTTCAAAGCATACAGCTGCCCGTAATAACGCGAGAGCAAAATGAGCAGCTCCACCAATTGAATGCGGATTAGCGTCGAATAACCGGATTGCCGCCGGTCCGTTTCCTGAATCATGCCTTCGAGCAGGGCAAGCGTTCGCGACGCATCCTGTCCGCGCAAATTCAAACGGTGATGGAACCGTTCGCTTTTATCCAAAAACGGGTGCACGTAAAAGTAATCCATCGATTGGGAAATGCCCAGCTCCCGCAGCCAGCTTTCCTGAATCAATTCCGGCAGGAACAGGCAGTTAATAATTTCAAGCCGCTTGCCCGGCTCAATCCGGTAGGCGTGAACTTCATCGGGATTGATGATGAATACGTCCCCTGCGCGAATGTTGTAGCATTCCCCTTCGAACACGTGTTCCGCTTCCCCGCAAACGATATAGACGAGTTCGATAAAATCATGCCTATGCGCGGAAGGGGTGTTCGCATGGTCGTGAAAGAAGCGATGTATCCAAAAAGGAAACGCCGCTTCCTTCATAAATTGGCTGCTCGTTAATTTGAATTCCACCGGAATCGCCTCATTCCAACCGTAAGTTTGAACCGGAAGTTCGTCTTCCGTTCTTTCAAGAAATGTACTTTCGTATCGTACGAATGGATTTTCATTGTTGCGGTTATGAGCTTTTCTTGTCAGCTTCCAGCACGCGGTCGCGTATTTCGCAAAAATTATCGGCGGTCACGTATTCCAATATAAACGGAACGCCTTCGGTGTATTGGTGATACAGCTTCAGAAACAACGGCCAATCGATATCCCCGTCACCGACCGCCCGACCGTACGCGTCGTTCACTTTGCGGTCTTTTCCATGGAAATAAGCAATATGCGGCGCCAAATAGCGGTACATGTCTTCCTCCGAGCTGTTGGCGATCAGGTTAGCGGGATCGAGCAGCACGCGCACCCGGTCCGAGCCGACCTCCTTGATGAAATCGGCGGTCCGCTTCGCGCTCGGTACGACATCAAGCACGCAAGGCTCCAGTGCCACGTGAACGTCGTACTGCTCCGCCATGGCCGCCAGCCGCTTGAAGCTGTCCACCAAGCGCTGGTAAGCCGACTCATATTTGTCCGCATGAACGCCACGCGCCCCTTTTACAAAGCCGCATTCCGTCGCGACGTAAGGAATTTGATTGAGGGAAGCGATCTGCATATGCCGTTCGAAGTACGCAAGGTTCTGCTCCCACTCTTCATCGTCCGGCTCAAGCAAATTCGTGAATACACCAAGCGAGGGCACCGAAATGCCCCGGCTTCGGTACGTACCCACAATCTCCTTACTTCGTTCGTCGGTCAGCTCCGACAAGTCGGATCGCCCGTTGTATACCCAGTAGTTCGAATCGGTCTGGGAAAAACAAAGCTCCGTCCATGCAAACCCGTTCGATGCGATCAGCTCGGCCGCCTCTTGATTCGTAAGCTGCCGAAAGCTGCGCGAAACGACGCCAACATCCATCACAACCGCTCCTTCCCGTGATTCCGTTTCGTTTCTTTTCCGGATAAGTAGAGTCCGAAGTACAACAACGCGGCCCCTGCTATCCCTTCCGCTCCGGCAATAGTGAATTGCAGGCTCGTATACCTTATTATACCAATTGCCGGCGGAATTAGGTGGGATAAAAAGAGCAATACCGCCTGAATGCCGGTCATTATCGAAACCATGCTCCACATGGCTTGACGTTCGGCGCGCTTCACGTAGTCATGCTGGACATACAAGACAAACGCCAGCCATATCATCCCGAGCAGCAAAAAACTGAATTGATCGATCGCCTGCCATGACCAGCGGCTGATCGAGCTGTTCGATACAATCGTCATCAGCATTTCCCGCAGAACAATCCAGTTGAGCAGCCCTAACGCCCCTGTAAAGGCGCTTAGCAAGTAAGCGAGGATGGCGGATAACCGTCTCTTACTACTGCGATCCGGCAGGCTGTTCATGGCGGCGGCCTTCCCCCCATTGCGATCGGATGCGTGACAGGTCGGCAAGCAGTGTCTGACGTGTTTCTTCATCCTCCACCAGTCTTGTTGTTCTCACATAACCGATGAGCCGATCAAGCTTGCGTATGGATTTCCGGGCTTCCTTCCTGTCCGCTGGGGCCGTCGAACCATCCGAGCGGCCTGCCAGGTTGGCAGCCGCACCGCCGTAAGAGGAAGACCATTGCTCAGGCACCCGCTCCGTACGAATGATTTGTTCCAACAGCTCGTGCTTCGACCCGACATACGCTTTCATAAGCCGGGTCATGAGCCAGCTCGTGGCGGCCATGATAGCAAACAGTGAGAGCAGCGTAGCGGCAATAATAACGACGATCGCCGTCATTGCGAATGCACCCCTTGCAGCTCAAGCTCCCCGGCCAAATGGCACGCCACATAATGATCTTTACCCACTTCCGTCCATTCCGGCGCTTTTTGCTTGCAGATGTCTTTGGCGTATTTGCAGCGCGGGTGGAAATAACAGCCGGACGGCGGGTTGGCCGGATTGGCCACCTCCCCCTCCAAAATAATGCGCTTTGATTTGGCCCTCGGATCAGGCAAGGGCTTTGCCGAAAGAAGCGCCTCCGTGTATGGATGCTTCGGTGTATTGAACAACGCTTCGGTCTCGGCCATCTCCACCATTTTGCCGACATACATCACACCGACCCGGTCGGAAATATGCTGGATGACGCCCAAATCATGCGAAATGAACAAGTAGCTTAAATTCAACTGTTCCTGCAAGTCCTGAAGCAAGTTCAATATTTGCGCCTGCACCGATACGTCGAGCGCCGATACCGCTTCGTCGCATACGATGAACCTCGGATTGGTCGCCAGAGCGCGGGCGATGCCGATCCGCTGACGCTGCCCTCCGCTGAACGCATGCGGGTACCGTTCCAGATGCCTGCTGTTCAGTCCGACCAGCTCCATTAACCGCTTCACCCGCTCCCGCAGCTCATCCCCTTTGGCGATGCCGTTGCAAAGAAGCGGCTCGCCGATAATGTTCAGCACCGTCATGCGCGGATTCAAGGAAGAGTACGGATCCTGGAATATAAGCTGCATATCTCTTCGGATGGCGCGCAGCTGCTTCGGATCGAGCCCTGTCAGCTCCACGTGATTCCCTTTCCGGTCTTTGAACAGCGCGGAGCCTTCCGACGGCTCGATCGCGCGCAGTATGCATCGCCCGAGCGTCGTCTTGCCGCAGCCGGATTCGCCTACAAGCCCCAGCGTCTCCCCTTCATTGATATAGAAATGAATATCGTCCACCGCTTTGACGTGACCTACCGTTCGCTTCAGAAACCCTTTCTTGACCGGAAAATATTTTTTGAGCGACGTCACTTCCAGAATGCGGCTATTGTTCTCCATGCAAGCCTCCCACCCCTGCCGGCGCTTTTGTTTCGACGAGCAGACATCGTACGTAATGGCCTTTCTTCACTTCGACGAGCGGCACGTCTTCCCTATTGCACAAGCCATCCTGCGCCCGTTTGCAGCGGGAATAAAAGCCGCACCCTTTCGGCAAGTTCATCGGGTACGGCACCGTGCCTTCGATGGAATCCAGCCGCGCATTGCGCTTCGCGACAGACGGGATCGAGTGCAGCAGCGCCTGCGTATACGGATGCAGCGCACCGTAGAATAGCGAATCCACGTCCGTGTACTCCACCACTTTCCCCAAATACATGACCGCCACCTCATCCGACATTTCGGCAATGACACCGAGGTCGTGCGTAATGAAAATGACGGAGGTGCCGATCGTCCGCTTCAGATCGTTGATGAGCTGCAGCACCTGGGCTTGCACCGTCACATCGAGCGCCGTCGTCGGTTCGTCTGCGATCAGGATGGACGGACTGCAGGAAAGCGCCATAGCGATCATCGCCCGCTGCCGCATCCCGCCGGACAGCTGGTGCGGGTATTCGCCGAACCGCTGCTCGGGGTTAGACATGCCGACCTTCCGCAGCGTGTCGATGGCCGTCCGTTTCGCTTCCTCCTTATCCTTCGTGCGGTGGAGCAAAATCGCTTCCATGATCTGATTGCCGATCGTGTGAATCGGGGAAAATGCCTTCATCGGCTCCTGGAAGATCATGCTGATCTCTCCACCGCGAATCGAGCGGATATCGGCGCCTTCCGGTTCCATGCGTGCCAGATCGACGATTTCGGTCTTGCCCTGCTTTCGGCGGCGCAGCTTAATTTCGCCTTCCACGGCAGCCGTCTTCGGCACAATTCGCAAAATCGATTGCGAGGTGACGCTTTTCCCGGAGCCGCTCTCGCCGACGATGCCGAGCGTTTTTCCCGCTTTGATCTTCAGGTCCACGCCGTCCACCGCTTTTAGCAGCCCTTCGTCGAGACGAAAGTACGTCCGCAGGTTATTAACTTCGAGGATAACGTCGTCATGGCCGTTCCCTTGTTCATGAACCATCCGTGGTTGCCCCCTCTCTACTTGTAAGGATCGGCCGCATCCCGCAATCCGTCGCCGAGAAAATTGAACATTAACACGGTGACGACGATAAAGGCGGCCGGCCACAGCAGCCAAGGGTGATGAGCCAATGTCTCCAAATTTTGCGCCGATTGCAGCAGTACGCCCCAGCTCACGACCGGCGGCTGCAAGCCGAGGCCGAGAAAGCTGAGCGACGTCTCCCCGAGAATGGTGGCCGGGATCGAAAGGGTGACGTTGACGATAATATAGCTGGCAAACGAAGGCAGCAGATGTTTGTTGATGATCCGCATGTCGCTCGCTCCGGCAAGCCTAGCCGCCATCGTAAAATCCTCTTCGCGCAGCGAAAGCATTTTCCCCCGGACGACGCGGGCAAGTCCGGTCCAGCCGATAATCGACATGATTAGAATCATCCCGAAATAAATTTGCAGCGGCGTCCAGTCTTTGGGCAGTGCGGCGGCGAGCGCCATCCAAAGCGGAATCGTAGGCTTGGAGATCAAAAGATCGATCAACCGCTGAATGATCGTATCGGTGATTCCTCCCAAATAACCGGAGAGACCGCCGAGCAACAGCCCCAAAATCAGCGTGAATACAATGCCGATCAACCCGAAGGAAAGCGAGATGCGCGCGCCGTACAATATGCGCGTGAACAAATCCCGGCCGAGGTCGTCCGTCCCCATCAGGAACAGCGGACCTTTCGGGTCGTTCAGACCGAACAGATGAACGTTCGTTTCAAACAATCCCCAAAATTTATACGTCTCCCCCCGTACGAACAGGTGGATCGGAAATTTCGTCGACGGGTCCTCCTGAAACGTTCTCCGGAACGTTTCTTTGTCGACCTGCTGCTTCATGTCATAAACGAAGGGGCGCAGGCTGAACCCGGTTTCCTGATCGACGAAGCGGATTTTCGAAGGCGGCGCGTTTTTGTACTCGGTAAACCGTTCGAGTGGAAGCGAGGGCGCGAGAAACTCGCAGAACAGCGCCATCAAATAGAGCAGGATCAGCACGACCCCGGCGACCATCGCCATTTTGTGCTTTTTAAACTTCCACCACATCAGCTGCCACTGGGAAGCGACCTCGTATTGATCGGCGTTCGCATTTTCCGGCTTCTGTCGCCGCTTGAGACCGCTTCTTAACTTTTGCAAGATCGCGCTCATTCCTGCACCCCTCCAAACCGGATCCGCGGATCGACAATCGCGAGCAGTATATCCGAGAGCAGTGTACCGATGACGGTCAAGACACTCAAGATGAGCAGGAAGCTTCCCGCCAGATACATGTCCTGAAACATTAATGCTTTGAGCAGGATCGGGCCGGTCGTCGGCATATTCAGGACAATGGAGACGATGGCTTCGCCGGAAATGATGCTCGGCAGCGTCCAGCCGATCGTGCTGATCAGCGGATTGATCGCCATCCGCACCGGATATTTAAACAGCAGCTTGCGTTCCTCCACCCCTTTGGCCCGGGCCGTAATGACGTACTGCTTTTGCAGCTCGTCGAGCAGCATTCCGCGGGTCACGCGAATCAGTCCGGCCGTTCCCGACATCCCGATGACGACGATCGGCAGCCATATGCGCTGCAGCATATTGACGATTTTGTCCCAGCTCCAAGCCGCATCTTGAAATTCAGGAGAGAATAGTCCGGTTATGGAAAGCCCGGTATTTACGAACACCGCGTATACCAATATGAGCGCGATAAGGAAACCGGGTACCGCGAGGCCAATAAAGCCGATAAACGTAAACACGTAATCCAGAATCGAGTATTGATGCGTAGCCGAATAAATGCCGATCGGAATCGCGACGACCCACACGAAAATGAGTGTCAAAACGGAAATGACCATCGTCAGTCCGAGCCGTTCGCCGATCACCTGCGAAACGGGCAAATTCCACTGGAACGACCGCCCCAAATCGCCGTGCAAAATAATGTTTTTGATCCAAATGAAATACTGCACATACATCGGCTGGTCCAAACCGTACTGCTGCTTCAGGCTGATGATCGTGGAGGCGTCGACCTTCGTCCCCGAAAGTTCCAGCTGCTGAATATACGTTGTCAGAAAATCACCGGGCGGTAGCTGGATAATGACGAATACGATGATGCTTATGGCGATCAAAAGCGGGATTAACTGGAGCACCCGGTGCCCGATAAAATGTAACATGCTGCGCTCATCCCCTTTATGCCGGTTCGGCCCCGGGCAAAAAATCCCAGGCGGCGGCCCAACCTGTGAGCCGCTGCCTGAGATCCTGCCTGTTGCCGGATGACGGCTATTCCCGTTTCCGGGTCATTTTTTGAAGAAGAACTGCTCGCCGCTGAAGTTGGCCGCAATGGCAAACCCTTTCTCCGGAATGTTGCCGAGCTTCGCATTCACGATTAGCGGCTGCTTCACATTTTCGATGTGCACGAAATACCAGTAGTTTTTACCCATTTCTTTTTTCACGTCTTCAATCGCTTTGATCGCCTCAGCCGGAGGACTGGTGGACACTTTATCCACCAAGTCGTAAAATTTCTTAACGTCGGCCGGCGGCTCTTCGCCTTGCTTGCCGCCCGTATCAAGCCACAATCTCCACAATCTGCCCCAGAAGTTTTGACCCCAATCGGCCATATACCACAGCGGCGTATGCGTCCAGATCATCGTCGCCTGCAGCTCGTTGGCATCCCGGCGCGAGCCCCACAGCGTCTGGTCGATCGTCTTCATCGTTACATCGATACCGAGCTTCTTCCAAAACTCGACCACAAGCTGGGTCAGCGGCACGATATCCGGCGCCTGGGCTCCGATTTCGAAGGCGATGCTGAACTTTTTGCCGTCAGGCGCAAGGCGGAATCCGTCGGCGCCTTTCTTCATTCCCATTTCGTCGAGCAGCTTGTTGGCCTCATTCACGTTATAGGTGGGATCTTCCATTTTCCCCGGTTCGGCAAACCCGTAGTAGATCGTATCGATAATTTCTTTGCGGTCGAGTCCTAGACTTAGCGCTTTCCGGAAACGAACGTCCTGTACGACTTTGCGCCATGTCGGATCGTTGTACGTTTCGTTCAGGAAAATATCCGTCGGTGTGACGTGCATATCCGACAGGAGCGTCCGGTAACCGCCTTTCTTCTCGTTCTCCTTGTACAACGGCATTTTGATCAGTGCCGCCGATTCGCGCGAGAAATCCACTTCGCCGGCGATCGTTTTCATCGTAACCATTTCAATGTTTTGCACGAGCGCACTTTGAATCTTGTCGATGTAAGGTAACTGGTTGCCCTTGGCGTCCACTTTGAAATAATACGGATTTCTTTCGTAATCCGTCGTCGAATCGGACCGTTTCACCATCATCCAGGGATACAGGACTGGAAATCCGATTGCTTCGGGTTTGGTCAGCTCGCGGCTTGTAACGTCTTTATCGTTAAACATTTTCACCCAATCGTCCGGCCCGTATTGGCCTTCCTTCAGCTTCGCTTCGAGCTGCTTCGGATCAGCGTATTTTTTATGGAACGGTTTTAGAAAATGCGCCGGTTTGAGAATATAATCGCTATAGCCGCGCCAGCTTTCGATCGCGAGGCGAATCGGGAAGCCGCCGTATGGCTGATCGAACGAAATCTGGAACGTGTACTCATCGACCACCTTAAACTTCGGCGGCGCCCCATCCGCTTTGCCGCCCGCTCTCAGCCACGCGGGAAATACCGGGGTCAGCTCCTCGTTAAACAAAATGTCTTCAATCGAGAACTTGACGTCTTCGGAAGTAACCGGCTTCCCGTCCGACCACTTGAGCCCCTTCCTCATGATGAACGTAAACTCTTTGCTGTCCGCGCTCGCTTTGTAATCTTTCAGCACATTGCCTGTAATTTCTTTGCCGAGAATGCCCGGCGTGTTGAGCAGCGGCTCGTTACTCATGACGAACACGTCCGCATCCCACCCGATCACCGAAGTCACGGTGCGCAGCGTGCCGCCGTACGTGCCGATTTCCGTTTTCAGCATATCGGCAGGCATTTCGTTGGCGACTTTCGGTTCATCAGGCAGACGATCTTTCAGCGCAGGCAATCCTTTCCCATCGAGCATCGGCGATTGCTTCAGCTCCATGCCTCCGCTGCCGCCTCCTCCCCCGCCGGTCGGCGGTGCGGCCGTGTTTTCCTTTGTGTCCGTTTTCGTGGGTTCTTTTGCGGGCTGGGCTGCCGGTCCGCCGAAACATCCGCTCAAGGTCGCGGAAATCAGGAGACCTGTTACCGTCATACACCAAAACGACCTTTTCATCGAATCCCTCCAGTTTCATTTGACTGCGATAGCTGTAAGCGCTTCATTTTGTTGCTCTAGCTTACGACGCGATTTCCGAAAAAATAACTATTTCTTTTTGGATTTCGCGATTTATTTCCACAGTCCCACAAAACCAAAAGGGATGCCGCAAACTTCAACAAAAAAACGGAGAAAGAACAAAAAAAGCATCCCATGTCTGCACATTTCCGATGCTTTTTCGTATCCGTGACTTGAGCACTATACAAGCTTGACCGAGAAGTCCCTACTTTTCAGTTGTTGTAATAGGGCTGTATCGATTTTGGAGTCTGTGATGATTTCCTCCACTTCTTTCAGCGGCGCCAGCATTTCTAGCGCTCTGGTGCCGAATTTGCTGTGGTCGGCGAGCAAGTATCGATGATCGGATATCGACATCATGCGCCGCTTGATCATCGCATTCGATTCGCTGGATTCGCGTAAGCCTAATTCGACATCAATGCCTTTGCAGGAGAAAAACAGCTTGTTCACATGATACTCCTTAAGCATTCGCTCCGCCGCCGGCCCGACAAAGGACAGCGATGCCGGGGACAGCGTGCCCCCGGTAGATATGACCCGAATCCGGGTCCTGTCCGCCAGTTCAACGGCTACCTTGATCGCGTTGGTCAGCACGGTCAATCGCATGTCAGGCAGCAGCCGCGCCATTTGCCAAGCGGTCGTGCTGGCGTCAAGAAGGATCGTGTCGCCCTCCACCACCCTTTGCACCGCTTCTCTAGCGATCGCGATCTTTTCCTGCATGTAGCTGATTTCCCGTTCGGAGAACGGCGCTTCGCGTTCATAGTGCCTAATGCCTACCGCGCCGCCGTGGGTGCGCACGAGTCTCCCTTCCGCCTCAAGCCTCTCCAGGTCGCGGCGAATCGTCTCCTCCGTCACCTGGAACAAACGGGCCAGCTCCGTCACCCTGACGCTTCCCTCTTGATCAAGAACATTCACGATTTCACGATGCCGCTCCGCAACCAGCATGAACATAGCCTCCCCAACGTTTCAGTGTCTCTATATGATACCGGCTGCCAGCAATGCCCGAAGCACGCCGATCGGGCCGTCCGAAATGAATGCGCGGCTTAGCGTGCAGGATACCCCATAACGGACATCAGCGCATTTTCCGCCTGGGTCGCATCCAGTCGGCTGTACTGCACGATAACGGGAATATTGCTTTCCACTTCCATCGCATAAGGAACGCCGGCCGGGATGCGCCGGCCGTCTTGCTCAAGCAGGCTGGTGCGGATATGAAACGTTCGGCGGGCCGATACGGAAGCTTCCAGCTTCTCGAGCGGAGGCTGATCCTCGAAATAAACCGTAATTTGCAGCTTGGCTTCCTCTTCGCTGCAGTTGAGTACGCAGATCGATTCGTGACTGGTAAGAGAGCCTGAGCTTTGCGGCGGAATATATCCGTCCGGAATAAACCATAACGTGTGACCTTTTGCCGAATTTCCCATTTCGTATCCTCCCTATTTGTTTGTTCGGTACATGCCGCCCTGTCCATAATCAACACCTTTGTTGTAAGCGCTGTCAAATAATGCAATCCGATATCCGAATGAATGTATTGTTCCCGAATCTCAGCGGATTTGTTTCCCAATCGTTTCGATTGTACTGCAATATATGCCCGTTTATTTTTGATTATGTTACTTTCGTTCGCGGTTTACAATTTATTCCCAAGCAGGAGCTGGTCTTTCATCCAATGGTTCGCTGCGAGGCCGTCTCCGTCTTGAATAAGCTGAAGGTATAGGGCCGTTCGAAGCTGCTTAACGGTATCGGCGGCAGCCGGGTCGGTAATGCGGTTGTTCAATTCGCCGGGATCCTGCGCCAAATCGTACAGCTCATCCACATCGGTTGTATTCCAAATGTATTTCCAATCTTTAGTGCGGATCATCCGCTGAGTGTATAAACCGAACTGCTGGCCGTTATAGGATGCCACGACGGCATCCCGCCAGTCCGTCGGCGCATTTCCCCCGCCTTGCAGCAGCGGCAGTAACGAACGTCCCTGCATCGAATCGGGCGCCTGCAGTTCCAGCAGCTCCAAGATCGTCGGAGGCACGTCCAGCAAATTATAAACGAACGCGTCGCACACCGTTCCCGGCGCGGACAGGCCCGGGTACTTGACGATCAACGGAACTTTGACCACATCGTCGTACAGGATGTAATGCTTATCCATCATCCGGTGGGCTCCGCACATATCGCCGTGGTCGGAAGTGAAGACGACGATCGTTTCGTCCGCGATGCCGAGCGCTTCCAGCTGCTGCAGGACGAGTCCGACCGCGTCGTCGACTTGACTGACCATCCCGTAATAGCGAGCGACGACGGGCTGCCAGTCCGACCACTTATAGTGATGTACCTGCCAATTGAGGAGCTGCTGCCGCTGAATATACGGCTTGTTGAGGAAGTTGTCCTGGAAGTTGTGCCACTCGGGGATCGCATCGGGGTCGTACATGGATGCGAAACGGCCGGCGGGCCTGCAGGGCAGGTGCGGTTCGGAGAAATTCAGCCGAATATGCCAAGGTGTCCCCGTTGCTGTCAGTTCACTGATGCTGTCTACCGTTTGCCTGGCAAACCAATGCGTTCTTGCATCCTCCAGCGGAATCGGATCCGCCTCCCCGAAATAACCATGCGTGTATTTCACTTGCGGGTAGCGATTCGCCTTGAAATGCTGGTAATCCCCTTCTCCTACATACCGCTCGTACCCGTAGCATGTCGGGTCATGTTCCGGATGCACGCCCCACTTGCCGAAATATCGGGCACGATAGCCTAGCGCGGCGAGTTCTCTGGGCCAAACATACTGCTCCGGGGCCAAACCGGGAATCGGAAGCGCGATGTTAAAGTTCCACAAGCTTCCGAACGTCTCCGCCCGCCGTCCATTCATGAACGATTGTCTGGCCGGACAGCACAGCGGAATATGCGTATAGGCATGGGAAAACCCCATGCCCTCGGACGCAAGCCGATCCAGGTTCGGCGTATGTACGGGATAGCCCCGGCTGTATCCTACGCAGTCGTAGCGCAGCTGATCGGCCATAATGATTAACAGGTTCGGTCGTTTCTGCATCGCTAAACGATCCTTTCGTTTTCATTCTTGCGGTACGCACGGTGGAACCGCAGGTTCGTTACAACAGCTTCCTTTTTTCGACGCCGCTGCCGGTTTACGCGTTGTGCGATTGTACGACGCAGGCATTACTTCGCCCCGCCCGGAACGATGCCATACGCTTTCTGCGCGTGAAGCGCATCGAAACGCTCGCGATTCGGATGACGGAGCCATTCTTCCCAAGTTAATCCGACGTCGGACAAAATCTTCTCGATCCGGTTGCGGAACGGCAGTCCCAGCTCCCGCAGCTGCCGGATCATCGGATCTTGGCGGCCTTGCAGCTTTGCGTCTACCCAGTCGCTCAGCTGCCGATCCAGAGCGTCGGCCGTTTCCGGAAGCATTTCCGCCAAGTTGACCGTCTCTTCCGGATCGGCGAGCAAATCGTACAGCTCCCTCGGCGGACGGGAGAACGGCCCCGCATCCAGCGTGCGGATGAACTTGTACCGCTCGCTGCGAATGCCGCGGGCGGCCTGCCAGGCGCATTCGCTAAGATAGATTGCGGCATGCGTCCGGTCGGTCTCGCCGCGGATCGTGCTCCACAGGCTGTGCCCGTCCAGCCCCGCAGGCGCGGTGAGACGGGACGGATCGGTCCCCGACGACGCCGCCATCCGCGCAGCCTCCAGTACCGTCGGCATCAAATCCGCCTGCTGGACGAGTCCTTTCACCCGCCGTCCCTCCGGGACGGCTCCCGGCCATCTCATGATCACCGGAACGTGAACGGTCGTCTCGTACAAGCCGCAATGGTCCCAGTAGATGCCATGCTCCGTCAAGCTTTCGCCATGATCCCCGAACAGGATAAGTAGAGTGTCCTCGCGAATCCCTTGTTCCTCCAAGTAATCGTCGAGCTCCCGGAGCAGATCGTCCAAATACCGGATTTCCGCGTCATACAGCGCGTTAATGTACTCGGCGTCGGTGACGGGGCCGAGCAAGTCGTAATGGTGGTGCTTAAAGAACGGGTAAGCCATGTGATTATATGCGCCTTCCATACTAAGGTTCGCCGGGTCATAAGCGTTGCGGCCGGCCTCGTAAAACAGGGGCACGTATCGTTCCGGCGGCAAATAGGGCGTATGCGGGTCCCAATAGTGAAGGAACAAAAAAAAGTTCTCGTCCTTATGTTCCTTAATCCACGGCTTGGCCAAATCGTTAATGGTTCTTCCGTCGATCCAGCGTTTCCCTCCGACGCTGTTGATATAATAGCGGTAACCGCGCGCGAACCATTCTTTGAGCTGATACAAATTGTCTACCGCGCCTGTCGTAAACCCGGCCGAACGAAGCAGCGTCGGCAGCCATTCGGTCGATTTCGGGAGCATGCCCAGCTCCGAACCGTGCGATACGACTCCGGTCGTGAGCCCCACCTTTCCGGTAAATATACCAGTATGGGCAACCTCCGTCGGAATGTCGGCGGCATATGCGTTCTCGAACAATACGCCCTGCGATGCAATTTCATCGATATACGGGCTGGTCGGTTTGGCATAACCGTAGCAGCCCAGCCGCGAAGCCCGCATCGTATCGAGAGAGATCATAATGATTTTCATGGCAGCCGCCTCCTCGCAAATGCCGCTTTCTCATTCTCAGGCACAGCGCTGCCGCTGGTTGCTGCCGTGCGCTGGATCAGCCATTCCATAATCGCAAGACTATTTTCTTCGACGGAATGAAGCGCCGTGTTTATAAGAATATCCGGCTGAAGCGGCTCCTCGTACGGATCGGAAATGCCTGTAAACGCCGTGATTTCCTGTCTTCGCGCCTTCGCGTACAGTCCTTTAACGTCTCTTCGCTCGCACTCTTCCAACGGGCACTGCACATAGATTTCGGCAAAACCGGGAATCCGGCTGCGAACATAATCCCTCATTTCGCGATAAGGGGTAATGGCCGATACAAGCACAATGACCCCTTGCCTCGACAGCAGCCCGGCCACGTAGGCGATGCGCCGTATGTTTTCAAACCGGTCGTCGCGGCTGAAGCCGAGACCTTTGCAGATCGTTTCGCGAAGTTCGTCGCCGTCGAGTAGTTCTACACGGCGTCCGGCGTCTTTCAGCAGCTGAAAAAGCTGCCTCGCCGTCGTCGTCTTACCCGAACCGGACAGTCCGGTAAACCAAAGTACAATTCCATCGGTATGGTCATTCGCGTTCATAGCCGCCGCTCCTCTCGAATGCTTTACCGCGCAAGCGATTTCATTTGGGCACATCAATGACGGCACCGTTTCTCATCTGCGATGCGATCGCCGCTTCGATGACTTCCTGAGCCGCCAAAGCATCTTCGCCGGAAGCTTCGATCTGTTCGGGAGGCACCCCTTCTTTTATCTGACTGATAAACCGCTCGATCCGGTTTTTGAACGTATCGTCAAATCCTTGCATGCCGCGGAATATCGGATTGCGCATCACGAGCAGCTCGTCGCTCTTGTGGGGATAAAACGTAAAGCTCTCGTACACGTTATCGATCACAAAGCGTCCTTGATTGCCTGCAACTTCGCAATATTCAATCGGATGCTTCATCGACATATCGTAGCTGCCGGTCAAATGCCCGACCGCACCGTTCTCGAATTCCATATTCACCGAAGCGGTCGACCAGGTGCTGCGTCCTTCCGCTTTGGTCATGAACGCCTGCACCCGGCGCACGTTGCCCATAAAGTAGCGCATCACATCAATCGAATGCGGATGCAGGGCGCGCATATGGAACCATTCGCTCGCTTCGGATTTATTATCGATCGTCAGCCGCATATTGATAAACAACGGCGACCCCAACGATCCTCGTGTCAGCAGCTCTTTCCCTTTCGCGGCTGCCGGCGTGAAGCGATGGTTCAAGTTGCAGGCCAGCCGCACGCCCTGCTCCCGCGCAAATCGCACCATCTCTCTCGCTTCCTCCACGCGGTTGGAAATCGGCTTCTCCACGAGCACGTCTTTGCCCGCCGCCATCGCGATCATGGCCGGCTCGAAATGATGGCTCCCTTTCTCCACCCCGGCCGTTGCTACGCACACGACGTCAATATCCTCATGTTCCAGCATCGCACGTATATCCGTGTAAGCATTCACCTGATATTCGCGCGCGGCGGCGTTCGCTCGTTCCTCCATCAAATCGCATACCGCAGCAAGCTGCGTATCCGGATTTTGCGAATAATATTTGCAGTGAACCTTTCCGATGTTGTTCACGCCGACGACGGCTACTTTGATCATGTCATCCATCCTTTCTTCTTGTTACATCATAGTACCGGCAATCATACAGTAGCACCGGCTCGCATAACCCGAGTCGCCCATAGCTTCATTGTACGATTGTTTGGAGGCTTAGGGCATTGCTGATTTAGACAACTGCATTGTCGATCCGGTCATGATGCTTTTCACCCCCGCTGCTCCCGGTAAACTTCCAATCGTTTTCGCTTTGCCCTGCACATGCGAAAAACCATCGCTGTATAAGCAATGGTTTTTTATAAATGCCCGCTACCCGGTACGACGCGCGAAGATCCATTCGCATATCAACAAGTTGAGGACAAGGCCTACCCAAATATTCACTTCCAGCACCGGCCCGATCGCAGCCTGCACTCCCCCTGCCGGCGTTCCATGCGACGCAATATAGGCCAGCAGGCACAACGGCGTAACGACGCGCGCCGTCGCCGCGACAAGCGTTACCGCGTAACTTCGCAGCATCCAAAGCCGATGTTCCTCCAGCCGTCCTTGTCGAATCCTGCGATACCCTTTCCAGCTCGTAATGAACCATAACAGCGCCAAGGTGATAAAGGCAAGCTGGCGAATGAAACTTTCGGTATACATCCCTACGACGAGTGCTGTTATTCCGCCGACCGCAATGCAGCCCAGATAGATGCGACCGATTAATCGGTGCAGGTGCACGTATTTGGCGCGGATACCGGGAACAAACTG
This sequence comes from Paenibacillus allorhizosphaerae, assembly GCF_042659105.1. Lineage (NCBI taxonomy): Bacteria > Bacillati > Bacillota > Bacilli > Caryophanales > Paenibacillaceae > Paenibacillus > Paenibacillus allorhizosphaerae. The sequence goes on from NZ_JBHSRV010000001.1 coordinate 571,365, forward strand.
GATCCAACCCGTAGCCAAAGCCAGAAACGACGTAAAAATATGCACAAGCAGCAGCGGATAGTGGATGGACAAAGCAGGGCTGAGCTTCACGCGGCTGTACGCAGGGTCGAACAGCAGGTACGGGGCGATTGCGAATATAGCGGCCGCTGCAAGCAGCAGGAAGACGACGCTCCGCGCAAGCCGATTATTTCCGTTCATTCTCATCGATTCGCATCCTTTCGGAAAAAGGGGACTTCGTCCAGCTCCCCGGCTCTCTCCATCATAGACGCCAATTATAAACAATGCTGAAATCATTTCTAAAAAAAGTGTAAAAATCGGCAGATGCAGGAACCCACCCACACGCAATCCTTTTCAAAACATATAATGGACAACTACAGTGTAAAGGAGGTAACCACATGTCAGCCGTTTCCATGTACAAACAATGCAAAAGAAACGTTGGCCGAAACGTCAGAATTAAAGCTAAAAACGGAAATACGTATACCGGTAAAATCGTAAAAGTAACCGGCAAAAAGGTATATCTGAAAGTGACATCCGTGCGTAGCGGAAACAAAGTTCACACTTCATTTTTCCCTTTTTTGCTGCCGCTCGTGCTGTTCGACCTGTTGGCGGTCACTTTGCTGATTTGATCCGCAGTTTTAAGAAAATGATGCAAGTGTCAACCTTGTGTTGGCACTTTTTTTTGATGATGCAGCTTATCGCCAGGACGAAGCGTATGCGGGATTTCCCAGTGTGCCTCTGTGCGCGCCAGCTACGGATTTGCACGGCGGGTGGTCAGCTTGAATGGACAAGCCTCATAACGGCTCTGTTTTCTCATTGCGGTAATTTTACACTTGGTATTGGCCAATTTTATTAATGTCATGAATAATTTACAATTTTATGTCATACGTTTTTTAGTACTTCAATACCCTTCCATTAAAGGAGTGATTTTCATGAAGGCGCTAAAAACGAAATTAAGTGTGCTTGTGGTATGTTCCAGCTTGATTTTACCGAATGCGGTAAGTGCTGCAACGGCGACTACGACGGCGACGGATAAGGCCAAGGAGATTCCGACCTACACGAACTCGATCGCTCAAACGAAAGTAAACGGCATTTCCGTCCCCGGGATATATATAGTGACCAAAGATTCGAGAGTAGCCCTCATTCCCGATGGAATCGGGATTGTCGTGGTCCATAAAGACATTAAGCTGCCGGCAGGCTCCCGCTACATCACGGCAACGGAGTAAGCGGAAAAAAGCCGCATAGCTCGCTCCTCTCACTTATTTTTCGTACCGGGCAATTCAAGCGCTGGCACGAGGATATCAATCGATAACAAGCCAAAAACCGGGCAGCAAGCTTCCCGGTTTTTTTACGTACGTATATTTTATTGAAGCATTTTCTTCCGTTGTATCTCCTTCCTATGTTGGAAGGTTGGCTGCACTCTAAATGAAGATCCGGTCATGCACATTTATCGTCCGTTCCGCCGGCATGACTACAATTGCATTTGGTATACCATAAACCAATATAGTATGTTATAATAGGCATATACCGTATGGGAGGGATGCCTTGTGCCATCAGTGACTCTGCAAACGTCAGGCAAAACCATCGAAGTTGCAAACGATACCAATCTTCTGAGAATGTCCATCCGATATGAAGGTTCTGTTCCTTACAAATGCGGCGGCGGCTTATGCGGCACTTGCCGGGTTCGTATTGTCGAAGGAAATGAAAGCGTTAGCAAAGTAATGAAGAAAGAAATCGACCGATTGGGCCAAGACAAGATCGATCAAGGCTACCGGCTGGCCTGTCAAACTTTTGTTACCGGCGACGTCACGATAGCATGGGGCGAAGAAGATCTCGAGCGTTTGAACAAAATCGCTCAACGCCGTATTAATGCGGCTCAATAACGAATGTATAAATACGCATGGTAAGTACAGCGGTTTCGGATCATCATCCGGACTGCTTTTTTATGTTCTGGTGACGGAGAAAAAAAGAAAAACGCAGCATTTTGCGAACGCCGCGCCTTTCTCTTACAGATTATACTTTAACAACTTTGCTTTCGTCGTCGATATCCAGTTCGTATATTTCCTTCTCGATTTCGGCCGTCGATTCAAATTTCGGGAACACTTTGAGCGGTATGCTGTTGTCCGGAAAAACTTCGGCGATTCCCTGGATGACGATTCTCGTATCGTGATTTTTAATTTTGCAGATGGAAAACGTCGTTTTTTTCTTGCCGAAGAAATAGTAATCGTAGTCGGCGATTTTCTCCAAATCCGGATTGTCGGTTACCGTCCGGTAGCGTTCCGTCGTGGATACCAAAATGTATTCGCTCATGTTCAAAACCTCCGCATGGTTAGAATGATTAGACGAATGATCCGAATGATTCGTAACGAACGATAAGTTCCACTTCGACCGCCGCGCCGCCCGGTAATGATGCGACGCCGATCGCCGAGCGAGCATGAACGCCTTTTTCGCCGAATACGTCGACGAGCAAATCCGATGCGCCGTTAAGCACGGCAGGAAGATCGGTAAACTCCGGAGTCGCGTTAATAAAGCCTTCCATTTTGATAATGCTGACTACGCGGTCCAAGTCCCCCAAGGCCGCCCGCAGCGTCCCCAGTTGATTGATAATGCACTGCCTGGCCGCTTGATAGCCTTGTTCCGGCGTCAATTCCTGTCCTATTTTTCCTTTGTATTGCAGGACGCCGCCGACCTTCGGGGTCACGCCGCTTAAATAAAGGATCGGATCCACCATCGTAAAAGGCACGTAGTTGCCGCTCGGTTTAGGCAAAGACTCCAGCTTGATGTTCAGTTCCTTCAGTTTCGCTTCAGCTTGTCCGGATTGTTGCACCAGGCGTCCCCTCCTGCATTGTGACTGACAGCAACTAGATCGTTGACAGTTCTCAATCATCTGCGACTCACCGCTATTCCTGACGTATTTCAAGATCATCCGTAATATATAATTGGCATGCAAGACGGAACCCTTCGCTGAGTTTATCGCCAAGCATTTTGTTTTCTTTCCAATTCGGCTCGGGGAGCTTCTCTCCTCCGGAAACCACTTTGACCATGCATTTGGTGCACTTGCCCATACCGCAGCCATATTTCAGATGGGGGAATTTTTTTATTCCGGCTAACACTACCAAGTTGCTGTTTGCGCTTACTTCTTGTTGAAACACTTGGCCGTTTTGATGCAATATGATATTCGGCATACAAAAAACCTCCATCTAGCGCATGAATCATGACTTTGCTTTCGTTATTCTCTTTCGAGCGCTTCCATATAAGCTTTCTTAGAATTTTCAATATGAATTTTGATCAAATTTTCGGCCAGCTCCGATTCGCCGTTACGCAGCGCCTTCGCCAAATCCCGGTGCTCCTCCATTGCCTTACGCTGCCGTCCCGGCAGCTCGTAGCCGACCTGAACGAAAGCACGGATGTAATCGGACAAGCCGTCGAGCATCTGCGTTAATCGCGGACTTTGCGCCGCGCGGCAAATGACATCGTTAATCGCAAAGTGAAACTTGTCGCCCGGCTCCACAGTGCCAGGCTTGGCTAGAGCCGCATCAATCTCGTGAATAATAGCGGTCCATTGTTCCGCATGCGTCGGCTTCGACTTTTGAACAGCCAGCTTCACCGCCAAGCTTTCCAAAGCGGACAAAATCGTGAAGATTTCGATAATTTCTTCCGGCGTCAGCTTGGAGACGACGACGCCTTTGCGTGGAAGCGTCTTCACGAATCCTTGGGATTCGAGGCGAAACAACGCTTCGCGGATCGGCGTACGGCTCACGTTCAGTTGATCCGCAAGTTCCCGCTCGATAATGCGGTCGCCCGATTTGTACACGCCCTGCACAATGGCTTGTTTAATATATTGATACACTTTATCGCGAATTGGACTCAGTTCTTCATCTTTCCATACGACTGGCAGATCCGGCATTTGGTATACCCCCGATATGAGTTTTTCTTAAGTGTAATGGATATCATGTCATCATTCAACATCAAATCGGAGGCAAACTTGTCGGATCAAGAGAGCACTAACGCTCCGTATACCAGTGCGAGTCCCACAACGACGGCGGGGTGAATCTTCCATTTCTCCAGAGCGACGAAGCTGACCGCCGACAGGATGGCCGTCTGCCAAATGCCGGACGACTGATACGCGCTTGTGAAAAACTGCAGCGCGAGCGTCGCGAGCAGGACGGCCACGATCGGCCGGACAATTTGCGTCATCGCCGCCACCTGCGGAGAAGCTTTGAAAAAATCGAGAAATTTGAACAATATAACCATGGCGATGGCCGTCGGCGCGATGGTGGCGATCAAAGCGACAGCGGCGCCTGGAATGCCGGCGACTTGATAGCCGATATATCCGGCCAGCTTCGTAGCGATCGGACTCGGCAGCGCATTCCCAAGCGCCAGCACATCGCCGAACTGCTCCATCGTCATCCACCCGAAATGATCGACCACTTCCGCTTGCAAGAGCGGAATGATCGGCGGGCCGCCTCCATAGCCCAAAATATTGGGAACGAAAAATGCCCAAAAAATTTCAAGTAGCGTCATGCGGAAAAACCCCTGTCCGAATCGGCTTTCTTCTTCTTCTTCCTGCGCTCCAGAACGTACGTGGACTCGATAAAAGCGTAAGCAAGCGCGATGCCTATAAGTAATCCCGGATTTAAGTCGAGCAGCATAAGCGCGATGACCGAGACGAGCGTCCAGGCGAGCGTCCTGCTTTTCGTCCAGCTTTTCCAGGACTTCTTGAAAAATTCATAAGCCATGACGGCCATCATTACGCCGATCACCGGTTGCATGCCGTGCGTCATGCCGCCGACGATGCCGGAATCTTTCAGCTTGTAGATAAGGCCGAGCAGCAGGATCATGCCGGCGAGGACGGGAATGACCATCGCCGCGATGGCGATAAAAGCGCCAAGCGCCCCCTTCACCTTGTAACCGATGTAGCCGGCCATTTTGGTAGCTATCGGTCCGGGCAGCGCATTGCCCATCGCCAGGACGTCCGTAAACTCCTCGTCCGTCATCCAGCTGTATTTTTGTACGGCTTCGGCATGGACAAGCGGAATCATAGTGGGCCCGCCGCCATAGCCGAGCAGCCCGATCCGGAAAAAACCGAGGAACAGATTCCAGTATTGCATCTTAGCCTCCGTCCGCAGCGGATCACATGAACGGCAATGATTTCTTATTTCTTAATGTCCGCCTGCGTCATGACGTCGTATCCGCTGCCTAACTTAGTTTGAAGCGCTTTTAAAGCCGCCGTGCCGACCGCCGTATCCTGCTCCCCGTTGCCGCCGCTGACGCCGACGCCGCCGACGACTTCGCCGTTCACGACGATCGGGAATCCGCCGACGAAGATGGCGAACTTACCGGGCATCATCACGTGAATGCCGAACGCTTCGCCGGTCGTCGTCGCCGGTCCGCCCGGCTGATTGAACAGATGCGTGGAGCGCTTGTGGCCGCTCGCCGTGAACGCTTTCGCCATCGCAATTTCCGGGCCGGTGATGCGCGCGCCGTTCATGCGTTCCATGGCGATCACATACCCACCATCATCCACGATGCATATCGTTTCCAGGGCGTTCACTTCTTCCGCCGCTTGTTTCGCGGCTTCCATCATCACTTTCGCTTCTTCCAATTCCAGCCTCAACACGGATTTCACCCGAATGCCTCCATTCTGCATCAATTAGCAATCAATCGGCGATGCTGCGAACGCCGTGGTATACGGTTTTGGTGTGCGTGTAAAATTCGAGCGCCTCGCGTCCCGATTCGCGGTAAGTGGCCGTACTGGACATTTTGACGCCTCCGAACGGCGCGTTGTACGCAACGCCTGTCGTCGGGCGGTTGATTTTGACCATACCGGCTTCGATGCTGTGGACAAATTGCTGCATCCGGTTCGGATCGGAAGTGCAAATTGCCGCAGCCAAGCCGAATTCCACATCGTTGGCGACCTCCATCGCTTCCCTAAAGCTTGCGACGCGGATTACCGAGATGACCGGCCCGAATATTTCCTCCTGCGCGATGCGCATCTTCGGCATAACGCCCGTGAACACCGCCGGTCTGACGTAATAACCATCAGTCAGTTCGCCCTCGGTTAGCCGCTCCCCGCCAAACGCGAGTTCCGCGCCTTCGTTTTTGCCGATTTCGATATACTCCAGCACGTTCTTGAGCTGGCTGGCGTTGGCAAGCGGACCGACTTCGATCCCTTTGTGCAGCCCGTTTCCGACGGTGAGCGTTCTCGTCTTCTCGATCAGCTTGGCAACGAACGTGTCATGTACGGAATCCATCACGATAACTCGGCTCGTTCCGGTACAAGCTTGGCCGGTCAATTCAAACCCGCCTTTGATCGTAAGTTCAGCCGCTTCGTCCATATCGGCATCGTCCATCACGATGAGCGGGTTTTTGCCGCCAAGCTCCAGTTGGACGCGTGTGGACAAACGCACGGAACGATTGATGTTCTCTCCGGCACCGGTCGAACCGGTAAACGTAACCGCTTTGACAGCCGGATGCGTCACAAGCGGCTTGCCGGTTCTGGAAGCCGAGCCGGTCACGAAATTGATGACGCCTGCCGGCAGCCCGGCTTCATGCAGCGCCTGAACGAGGCGAAGTGCGATGAGCGGCGTATCCGACGCCGGTTTGAACACGACCGTGTTGCCGGTTACGAGCGCCGGCGCGATTTTACGAACCGGAATCGAGATCGGGAAATTCCACGGAGTAATGACGGTGACGACGCCCAAAGGCTCGGTTCTCGTATATACGAAAGTCGTCGGGTCATCGGACGGAAGCGTATCGCCGGTCACGTTTAATCCTTCCGAGGCGTAGTAGCGCAGCGTTTGTGCGGAGCGCTTCACTTCCATTCGGCTGCTGGCGAGCGTCTTGCCTTCCTCTCTCGTAAGCTCTTCCGCATACTGCTCCAGGCCCGCTTCAAGCAAATCGGCCGCTTTATACATTATTTCCGCCCGCTTGGAAGGGGCCGTGTAGCGCCAAATTCGGAAAGCGCGCTCCGCCGCCTCGATTGCTTGGACAACGTCTTCCTCGACCGACGCCTGGAACCGTCCGACGATATCCGAGACGCGGGCCGGATTTACGCTTTCGAACGTTTCTCCGCTCGCCGATGGCACCCATTCTCCATTAATCAGGTTTTTGTACGTTTCCACTGCCGTTTGAATCGCCATGTGAATCCCCTTTCTTTCAAAGTTGAAGAATGGAAGAACGGTTATCCGTTTGCTCCGCCGGCTGCTTCTCAAGGCCAGTTCAGAGCAGTTGGGCTTGTTTACATCAATTCCCGAGAAAACGTATTTCTCGGGAATTATGGTTTTGCTTTATTGCCGGTCTATTCCAGACAGAACTCACGAGAGATGGCCGCGATGTACATTCTGCGCATTTTCGTCGCTTCTTCCACGATTTTAATGCAGCGCTGCTGGTCTTCCGGCGTTCTTGCATACTCCAGTACGATTTGGTAGCCGCGCTCGCCGTGGATTTCGTCGGATACGATGTGAAGGTCGAAGAACTCGACTTCCTCATCCGTAAATCCGTAATGATCGCGAAGCGTTGGCGTTTGTCGGCGGTAGATCGCCGGCACTTGCGATTCAAGACCGACTACGAGCGCCGCGGTGGCGAACAGGAAGTTTTCTTTGAACGCCATCCGGTAGCACCAGGATTGCAAGCCGATCGTCTCCGGCAGCAGATGCTGCATCGATTCGACGCGCTCTCGGGTCGTTCCGCAAGCTTCGCCGAAGCGGATCAACAGATCGGTGTGGCGGTCGCCGCCGAGCTCTTCCTCCCACATATTTTGCAGCAGGAAGTCTCTGGCGTCCTCATGCGGACAGTTGGCGTAAATATAAGCGAGGTATTCAGCGAACGGACCGACGTAAGCGTAATGCTGTTCCACCCAACGGGCGAAATGTTCTTTCTTCAATTCGCCGTTGGCCCACATCGTCGTAAAAGGAGCTTTAGCAACTGCATTTCCTTCAATCGCTTGCTCAAGTGCATAGCGGAATTCCTCTTTGTTCATTAAGCGGGCTTTCGTTGCGATTTCTGTCATCTGAAACTCTCCTCTCGAATTGTAAAATGTAGGTTGGAACCAGGCTTGCCTCCAGTCCGATCGTACGCGAACCGGAATGTTGTAACCGCTGTCAAACAACTTTGTAACCGCTATCAAATTACTGATTGTACTTGGTATATTGTATACCAAAATGATTCTGGCTTTATTATTACTTACGATGGGCTTGTCTGTCAACCACCATTTTTGAGCAGCAGCAGCAGAACCATCACAAGCACCAGATAGGCCGCGGTAAACGGCGCGTTCCAGTTGGACACTTTATACGAGCTGTGACCGATCAGATTCGACATCATCCCGGCCGTTGCATTATACGGCCCCATCAGGAATGCCGTTGCCGCCCCCGCCAGCATCGCAATCGCCGTAATCTCCACGGAAATGCCCAGCGCATGCGGGTTCAGCGACTCCGCTGTCAACGCCAGGCCTACAGCCGGATGCAGGCCGATGAAAGCAAGCACCAGCGGAATGAGCGGAATCAGCAGCAGGAACACGTCGGCTCCGACGAAATTTTTTACGTCGAGAATCCACGCATTAAGCGTATGCCCCGCCCCGGTGGTCTGGATGGCGGAGATCATAAATCCGGCGCTCAGGAAGACAAAAAACTGCTCCTTCATCTTGAGCACTTGCTCGGGAAGCATTTTTCCGCTCATCGCCAGAAACGCTTTTCCTTTCCCAAGCAGCAGCGACCACGCGAACCCGAACGGGATAACGACGATCGAGACGAGCAGAAGAAAGCTCAAATGCATAAACTGCTCCATCACGAAGATGAGTCCGTTAAAAACGACGATTGCGATCAAAATTTGTACCGGATGGTATGCTTTCTCTTCACCGGAACCGGGCCGATTCCGCTGATTGGGTTGATTCGGTTGCGTGAACGGGTCCGGTTGAACAATCGGGCTCGACTCAGGAAACGGCTCCCGCGCCGCGGATACTTCTTCTAGCACCGATTGGTCGACACGCTTCTGCCTGCGTTTGGCAATCCATGCCCCCATAAACCAGTCCAGTGCGAGTCCTAGCAAGCTGAACGGAATGACGATCGGCAGGATCGCACTCCATTTGACCCCCGTCATCTCAACGACAATCCCGACAATCGGGGCAACGGGCGTCCACAAAATCGGCATGCTGTAGCCGTGCGTAATCGCGCGGCTGATGAACCGCTCCTTCTGCTCGATCGGATAATAATCCAGCGAAGGCCGAATGCTGTGGTACATCATCGGCAGCGTCGCCAAATTCATAAAAGAGCTGAGGACATAGGATAATAAGGAAGTAACGGAATAGAGCGCGCCTGAATGTTTGATTTTGCTTTGAATCATCGACCGCACCTTAGCCGCATACCGCCCCAGCTGGATCGGCAGCGCGATTAACGGAATGAGCGCGAACAAGCTTAAAATGTTCAGCATGTTGCCGAATCCTAGCACATAGCTTTGCCATGACGATCCGCCTGCAATAAGCAAAGCGACGCCGATGGTCAAAAATACCGCCCCGATCCCCTGCACGAAACGTTTGACGGAGCGAAATACGACGAGAACGATCAGCAGGCTGAGCACGGAAACGACGTATTTAAGCCATTCGTTCGGATATACGGCTGAGCATAAATAAGCGGCGATGGCGGCCAGAAACAAGAGCGGCTTCATGGCTACAGCACTTCTCTTACGGCCTTCGCCAATCGTTCCAACGCGGTCTCCACGATTTCCTTTCCGATATCCGCACTCGCTTTGGTCGCGTCGCCGAGGCATCCGTTGCGCGTCATTTCCTCGTAATAATAAAATCCTTGCAGCGGATTGCCGGGGCGTAGCTTTCGCCACCGTCCTTCCTGAAAATCCGCTTTCTCCAGCTTATCGGTGCGCACAAGATGCGGCGCCAAATAAAGCGCTTCGGAAACTTCTCGGTCGCAGCTGTGACCGTATAGCTTCGATTCGATTCGCCGATCCATCACGTCTTTGGCGGAAGCCGTCGTTTTGGCGTAAAAAATGTCCACTCCTAGTTCCGGCGTGAGCATGTCCACTGCTACGCCAAGCGTCGCCTGGTTGCCGCCATGGGAATTCAGGATCAGAAACTTGCCGATGCCGTGCTGCTTCAATGATTTGATCATGTCGCGGAGGATGGCGATGAGCGTCGTCGGCTCCAAAGAAATCGTGCCTGGAAAATGAATATGGTGCGGCGATACTCCCATATTAATGGTTGGCGTCATGATCGCATCCGGATACAGCTTCTCCGCCAGCCGTTTGCCCATCTCTTCGGCGAGGACGGCATCGCAGCTCTCCGCCATATGCGGACCGTGCTGCTCGTGCGCACCAAGCGGAATAATCGCGATGCGGACCGTCTCGAGCGCTTCCTTCACTTCCGGCCAAGTCATCCGGGTTAATACATACGCCGTCGTCATAGGTTCAAAACTCCCTCCATTTATGGTATATTGTATACCATATGTCTGAAAGATCACAAAATGTTTCGTTTTGTTTCTTTGTATTTTCCGATTCATCCATTATCATTGAAGTATAACCTTACGACACGATGAAAAAAGCAAAAGCAGGTGGACCTCATGCATTATTGTCATTATCTGGATAAAAAATCGACGGCTTATTTATCGGACGCCATCGTCAAACATTATATGAAATCGCCGGAGTACACTGAAATCGTTATCGTATGCGTCGGCACCAATCGTTACTCGGGCGATGCGCTCGGCCCCCTGGTCGGGAGCCGGCTGTCCGAGCGGTTCGATGGCCACCGTTATGTTCGAATTTACGGAACGTCGGAAAAGCCCGTCCATGCGCTGAATCTTTTGAAGACGCTGACGCATATCGCCAAGCATCACAGCCGGGCGTATGTCATCGCGGTCGATGCCTGCCTCGGACAGTTTTATAAAATCGGGACGCTTCAAGTCGTGGAAGAGCCGCTTCAACCGGGCGGCAGTCTGGACAAACAACTTCCTCCCGTCGGGTCGCTTCATATCAAAGGCATCGTCAACAACTACGGTCCTTTGAATCATAAAGTGCTCGAGCATACGAGCTTGACGTTCGTAGACGAGATGGTCGCGGTCGTCAGCCGCATTCTGGTGAAAGCGTGCCAAGATATCGCGCCGCGGCTCGTATCCGCCGAACAGCAGCGTTCGGAACTGCAGGCGCCAAACCATTTGTCTTCTGCGACATAAACCTGGTTTGACGCCGCGTTTTTCCGCTTTACTTACCAAATCAAGATGGCGACGATCGTCGACACGGCCAAGCCGATCATGACCGGCAAGAAATTTTTCCGTGCCAGATCAATCGCCGATACGCCGGCAAAGCCTGCTACCGCTACGAGCGAAGACCAGGCGATCAGCGTGCCGCCGCCGGACCATACGGAGCCCATCTGGCCAATAGCGGCAAGCGTGGAAGGGTCAATGCCTACCGTTGGGCCAAGCGCACCGGAAAGCGAACCTGTTAACGGCAAACCGGAAAAGCCCGATCCTTCCAATCCCGCGATAATCCCCATGATCAAAATGCCGAAGGCGGTAATAAATCCGTTGGATGGAATCGCGTATTGAATGGACATCACGATATCGTACAGAAACGCGGGAGCTTGTACATTGTCGCCAAGCGATAAGATGCTCTTCGAAAAGTCGGCGTTCCCAAGAAAGAAAAAGCCAGCAATCGGAATCACCGGTCCCATCGCCTTAAAAGCAAACACAAACCCTTCGGTGAGATGGTCGCTTATCTTGTCCAGCGCCCGAACTTTGGAGAACACGGTACAGGATAAAATCAATAGTATGACAGCTACGCCGCCGATGAATGCAGCCCCGTCCCCGCCTTCAAAACCGCCCATCGCGGAACCGCCGCCGAATTTGCTCGCGGCCATCACCGCCATCACGATCAGCATGGATAATGGAACGAGAACTGCAAAAATTTTGGACCATCTTATCACGGACGGATGAAGCGTTTCCACGGCGGCCGCCGCTTCCGCATACTCCACGGTCGAAACCGCGCTCGACGGTACTTTAGCTTCTTCCAGCACATCGGTCGCACCGGCCTTACGAATCGCTTTCCGGTTCATAATGTATGCCCCGGCGATCGAGATGCCTCCTGTAATTAAGGACAATACCATCGCTTTGTCCGCCACGGATGCCGTGGGTACGCCCGCCCCTTTGGCGCTGAGCATCGGAGCGATCTGCATCACATAATCGGACGACAGCGCCATCCCTTGTCCTGCCAGTGCGATCGCCATCGCCGCTCCCATCGCTGGAAGCCCTGCGCGGATCGCGGCCGGAATGAGCAGCGCGCCAATCAGTGGAACCGCCGGCGTCGGCCAGAAGAAGAGCGAGATCACGTACGTCACGAAGGCCAGTACGAAAAATGCAACGTGGCCGTTCACGATCAGCTTCTGAATCGGCCGGATCATGCGGCGGTCCGCCCCGATATCCCGCAGTGAGGCCAGCAGCGCAACCATGAAAGTAATAATGAGGAAGATTGTGAACAATTCTTTCGCTGCCGTCAAATTCGCGTTATACACCGCTTTGAATCCGCTGATCAAATCTCCTTTGTAAATCCAGCCGATAAGAAAAGTGCCAAGCAGCGTCGGAATAATGACACCGCGGCGAAACAACATGACGACAATGACACTTACGGTTACCAGTGCATACATTACATGTGCGAATGTAATCATTTGCATCCCTCAGCTTTATCATTTTTTGTTCAACGAAGAGCATTGCTGTTCATTCTACTGGCATAATGATCACATTTTGGGATATTGTATACAATTTTTACAATAGAGATAGGGATGTGTATCGCGTAAGTATACTGGTCGATGCCCTCATACCAACGCAATAAGCGAATCTGAACCTGCACTTTTGACTACAATGAATGTGCCGCTGGACAACCATAAGCCGTTTCTTCCGATAAACCACCTCACTTGCATCATCAAACCGCAGTTTTGAAAGCGATTTCAAACATATTTTAACCCGATTCAATTTAGATGTCAAAGGTTTATTGAATATTGTATACCAAAATCCAATAGCAAATGTTGTATAAAACCTCTACCGACTTATCGTTCGGACTTCATGTATCGCCGCTCCTATTTCGTTAATCCGATCGATCGGGAATGAAAAAAACACCGCCGTTTCATCCTATGGCGATGTCCTTCCATGAGTCATTGCTTCATTTATTTAAAGACTTGCCCGCGCATTTCTCCGTTCGGATGCTGCACGGTATGCACGTTGACGTATGCATTGCCTCTTTCAAACTCCCTGATTAAATCTTGAAGCGATTTGCCTTGCAAAGGTCCTACCAGATCGCGTCTGGTCAAAACTCCCTTGACTACGCCGCGTCTTACGGATATGCCGAATTTGGAAGGCCCGAATAAGAATGCGACAACGGGACCGTTCTGCCCTATTCTCCCGAGATGAATATGGGCTTGCGTAACCTTCTGAATATTTCTGACGACTAGACGAAATATTAATTGAGTTCCGTTATCGTTCAACTGAAGTATGGCATTTCCGCTCGCGATCGTTCGTACAGGGGGAACCTCATTACGACCGGCTAATCTAGCTTTAAAGATACGAATATGTCTTCACTCCTCTCATGTAAGTCACTTTAATCTATTCGAAGTTGAGAGAAGTGCTTGTATATCAGCCTGTAAAATCATATTTACATCGTTTGCCCGCCGTCCACGGTAATAATCTGTCCCGTCATCGACGGCTGCGCCAATACGGCGCAGATCATTTGCGCAATCTCTTCCGGCGTCGATATGCGCTGCAGCGGCAAATGGCCGATCAAGCGCTGCATTTGCTCTTCCTTCCCCGCCCACCATCTGGTCGCCACCGCTCCCGGCACTACGCTGTTGACGCTGATTTCCGGGACCAATGCGCGGGCCAGCGATTTGGTCAGCCCATGTACGGCCGCTTTGGATACGGCGTATGGAAGCGAAGAACCCGAACCCGTCAATCCGGCGATGCTGCCGACGTTGACGATCGCTCCCTGCTTCTTGCTCTTCATCAAGGGAGCGGCGGCGCGCGCGCAGTAGAACATGCCCTTGACGTTCACTGCGAACAGGTCGTCCCACACGTCTTCCGCAGCCGCCTCCAGATCGTCAAGCGGAATGTGCCTCGTAATGCTGGCGTTGTTGACAAGCAAATCGATCGTGCCGAATCGCTGCACGACGGCGTCGATCATAGCCCGCACTTCGGCGTCCCGCGATACGTCCGCCTCAACGGCGACAGCGCTGCCTCCGTAGTCTTGGATCCGCTGCACGGTTTCGTCCGCTTCGGCTTTGGAGCGCGAATAGTTCACCGCAACACTCGCTCCCCGCTCGGCCAGCATGATGGAAGTGGCACGTCCGATCCCCGTGCCGCCTCCCGTAACAATCGCCACTTTTTGTTTCAAGTCCATCGTTTCTCTCTCCTCTGTCCCTTTTTCTCTTACCTTTCCACCGCAGCCTTCTTCACCAACGGCGCCGCGGAATAGCCATTCCCTCCCCAATTGACCAGAAAAATGCCGGCGCATACAAGCAGGCCTCCCAGGCCGACATACCGGTTCACCTGCTCGCCGAGCAGCAGCCAGCTTGACAATACGCCGAACAGCGGCACGAGAAACAGGAACGCGCTCGTCTTCGCTGGATCTCCGTTACGGAGCAAGTAAAACCAAACCGTGAACTGAACGATCGAACACATGACTGCCAGCCACAGCAGTACGGTTATGGATGCCGCGTTAACCGTAAAATACGGGTGCTCCGTCAAGGCGCTTAAAAGGAACAGCGCAAGCCCGCCGGCAAGCATCTGATACGCGGCAAGGACGGTCATATCGAACGCGACACCCCATCGTTTGATCAGCAGGGTCGCCGAAGCGAAGCTGAGCGCCCCCGCAAAACCGATGAACGTGCCCGGCTGTAAGCCGAGATGAAAACCGAAGGCGACGGCGACCCCGAGGAACCCGGCCACGACGCCAAGCCATTGACGGCCGCGGTACACTGCGCCGCCAAACAAAGTGCCGAACACGATAACCAACAGCGGGTTTGTGCAGGTGATGATCGAGGATTCACCCGAAGTAATCCAGTGCATGCTGTAGTACGCACAGCCCATGACGCCCGCCGATTGGAACAGACCCACAGCTGCCGCCTGCAGCCACTGTTTCGCCCCGCGCGGTCTCGGTTTCCTGCGGACGATGAACGCCAATAAGGCACCGGCCAAAACGAACCGGATGCCCATCAGGAAGAACGGAGGCGCATAAGACATCCCGATTTTACCGACCGGGAAGGCAACGCCCATTAATAACGTCGTAAATAGAACGAGTCCGATATACTTTATTTTACTCATCTGGATTTTCCCTCCGTCTCTCTCGTTGGTGTGAACTTATTGTAACGGAGGTTTGCATTTATGTATAATGATTGTTACAGATGTTGAATATCACTAAATATGATAGCAAGATGGTTCACGCTCGACCCCCTCGGCGAAGCCGCGACGGTCGAGCGTGAACCATCACAATAGTAACAATGATCGCATGAAATGGAGGTCGTTTCGATGGAAAGTGCAGATTTGCGCATATTTCAAGCGGTTGCCCGCGAAGGATCGATTACAAAAGCGGCCGTACGGCTCGGATACGTGCAATCCAATGTGACCGCAAGAGTGCAGCAGCTGGAATCGGAGCTCGGTACGGTGCTCTTTCACCGCCATAACCGCGGTATGACGCTCTCTTCCAGCGGCAAAACGCTGCTCGGCTACGCCGACAAAATCGTCGGCTTGCTGGACGAAGCGACCAAGGCGCTCTCCTCTTCCGAGGTACCGTCCGGACCGCTTATGATCGGGTCCACCCAGACGGCCGCCGCCGTCCGTCTGCCCAAGCTGCTCACCGCCTATTACGAGCAGTACCCGAACGTAGTGCTGTCGATCGCTACGGGGCATACGCAATTTTTAATGGAACAAGTGCTTCATTATGAACTGGACGGCGCTTTTATCGGATGCGAATGCCGTCACCCGGAGCTTCAATCCATTCCGGCATTCGAGGAAGAGCTAGTCATCGCGTCGACTGCGTCGATTACCAGCCTGGAGGATGCCGTCAAAAGACCGATTCTCGTGTTCAGCCGAGGGTGTTCTTACCGGGAGGTGCTGGAAGATTGGCTGCGGGCGAACGGCTTAACGCAGTCGATCATTATGGAATTCGGCACATTGGAAGCGATCATCGGCGGGGTGTCGGCGGGACTCGGCATATCGATGATGCCCAAAGCGGTCATTCGCAAGCACGAGGCTGACGGACTGGTTCGCACTTATGAAATCGAGCCGTCGTACCGTCACATGAAAACCGAATTCATCACGCGAAAAGACTCGTTCATCAGCAGCGCCCTGCAAGCGTTTATCGGCATGCTGCCCGGTTCCGGCACCGGAATCGCCGTCAGCGTGGGCAGTTAACGGGGAACCTTCCGCGCCTGTTTCCATTCGCCGCCGCCCCGCTCCCAATGCCGGGTGATGCGGAGAACGAGGATGTTAAGCGTGTATACTCCAATGTACACAAAAGGCGAGTAAACAATGTGCCAGCCTTTGTAAGTGAACACATGACACAATACAGACAACCATTCCAGGAACGCCGTCAACAACGACCAGCCGATCACATACAAGATAAGTCGTATCGTGTTCAGCTGCAATCTGTCATAAAAATGCAAAAAAATATAAGCCACCGGGGGATACAGCAAGTAATAGATAACGATATCCATGATTTCGTATTTGGCAGAGTCGCTCACATCGTAAAAATCGAACGGCGTCACGGCAATCAACGAGTCGACCGTTTGCGATAAATACAAGCTGAATACGGCGATCACCGTAATTTCGATGGCTGAAAGCCGTTTGGGCAGCAAAAACGAAACGATGAATACAAGGGCGACGGCACTGAGCACAAACCATTCATTGACGTCAAACCGTTCAGGCGGATACAGGATCATCGCGTTCTCTCTTTCTCAACAGTTTTCGAAACCACCATGCAAAACAAAACGATTCCGTCAAAACCGTTAACCAGTAAGCGAACGAATAGAGCAACTTCCAACCCTTTAATTGAAAAATCCCGAGCACCTCGAACAAAAAGTAAGAGCCGGACAATGCGAGAAACCAAACGGCGGCAAGCAACGTTTTCCGTACAGTTCGTCCGTCCACGGCAAAAAACGAATGCAGCAGCCAAAGCGTCACGATCGGGAAAACGATAATCTGATTCATTTTAAAGAAAAAGAAGGCGGAAACGCTTTCTGAAAACCGAATCAATTTCAAATTATCGATGATCGCCGAATGGGTTTGTTCGATGGCGACGGTAATGACCATATAATATACCATTTTCTCCAGCGGCCGGAACGTTCCGCGCATCATACGTATAGTGGATAGCACGGCGATACTGATCATCAACATGATCGCGTTCATAACGACCATCGGCGACACCTCCATTCATGGCATGATTTTTAAGTATTCCCTTTCTTGCCCGCCGTATTCCGGGCATAGATGGCTTTTCGGAAAGCAGCGAAGTTCGCGGGGAAGCTGCCTGCTGGGCGAGTTTCTACTTTCGTATCGCTCGCATTTTGCGGGCGTTTCCGTTTAGTAGGCAATATTTTTCCCGTAAAAGATTTCGTCCATCTCCCATTTCAAACTCTCCGTAATATCTCGTTGTTCTTCCTCACTCAGCTTATCTTTCGTATATCCGAACAAATAATTGTTCAAATCGAACTGTCTCAGTTTGCACTTGGTATGAAAAATATTTTCTTGATACACGTTGACATCGATCATATGGTACATTTCCTTAATTTCATCGGGAATGTAGTTTTGGATCGAACTGATCTCATGATCAATAAACAGCTTGTGGCCGTGAATGTCTCGGGTAAAGCCGCGTACGCGGTAATCCATCGTCATGATGTCCGTATCGAACGATCGAATCAAGTAATTGAGCGCTTTGAGCGGCGAAATTTCCCCGCAGGTCGATACGTCTATGTCCGCTCGGAATGTGCTGATCCCTTCATCCGGATGGTATTCGGGATATGTATGAACGGTAATATGGCTTTTGTCCAGCGCCAGTACCACAGAGTCCGGAAGCGGTCCGGGCGATTCATCGTAAGACTCCGTCGGCACTTCAACAATCGGCCCTTCCGATACCAGCATCGTCACGCTCGCTCCTTGCGGTTCATAATCCTGCTTGGCGATATTCAGCACATGCGCGCCGATGATTTCCGCTACATGATTTAATATGGAAGTCAACCTGTCCGCATTGTACTGCTCATCGATATAATCGATGTATGCTTCCCGTTCCTCTTTTGTTTTCGTATAGCAGATGTCGTACATATTGAAGCTCAACGATTTGGTAAGATTGTTAAACCCATGCAGCGTGACCCGCTGTTCAGGCGTTAATTTCATTTGGGGCCATCCTCCTTCCGGTATCGTATTTACTATTTCCTTAATCTGTATGATTGATTCCGGGAAAAGCTTTTTCGTTTTCGAACTAATTTCTTTTTTTTGTTACAAAAGGTTTGCATTGGAAATAATACTTTTTGCATTTTCATCGAGTATCGAAAGGGGCGGGCCATCCTTCCGAATCATACGTTAATTTCGTTCACGCTTGATTTTATTTCGTTCCCCGCCACCGTCCTGATCTATCTCGGCCACTATCCTTCCGAAAAAGCAAAGCAAATCTTGTATATATTGGGCTGGGTGCTGCTCTATTCAATGGTCGAATTCATAACGCTGCATACATGGAATGGAATTTCTCACCATCACGGATGGAACATAGGGTGGTCCGTTCTTATGAACTTGATTACGTTCCCGATGCTGCGCCTCCATTACAAACATCCGTTGTGGGCATGGGTGCTGTCATTTTGCGCCGCCGTCCTGTTCTGGATCACGTTCGATTTGCCTGTTGAAAAAATGAAATAAAAAAACCACCGCGATTGTCGCGATGGTTTTTTCAGCTTCGCTTAATTCCGATACTCGGCGTTGGACAAGTGTGCTTTCACGCAAAATCCCCAGCCGAACTTGCCTTCCAGGTTGGTAATTTCGGCGCGAATCGAATTGCGGCCCGCTCTCCAGCGTACGGGAACAGCGGCGTGATCCGGGCGAATCCGCCCGTCGCTTGCCGGCGGCCCCCACTTCCAGTCTCCCTGGTACACTTCCATGCCGTTAACCCATAACCGCATACGATCGCTGAAGCCGAACGACAGCATCGACTCCCGCTCCTCGGGCAGCAACAGCGTGCACTCCGCTTGAAGCGCCGTCCCTTTCTCGCTGGTGGGGTGAAGCCTGTTGAGGTTAACGGTTCCGTTCTCCTCGGCAACTACTTTCGTAGGGAATTGTAATGGTCCGGTCGGACCGTCCGATGCGTAAGGTTCGGAAAGCTGCCATTCCGTCAACAGCATCGAGTCAGCAGGCAGCCGGTTACATTGCGGCGGTCGTTGTTCCTGCTGCTCCGTATGCTCAGGCTGTATTTGTTCTATGGTCATGCTGCGTATGTAACCGGGCAAGTTGGCCCACATTCCGATGCTGCCTACAGCGGGACCGTGCTGCAACTTTGAAACGATGAGCTGCGGGACGGCGTTATCGCCAACGCAAATCGCGGCTGTGTCTTTGCGGACCTCCAGCGTAAGCGCGACCCATTCTCCTGGCGGCACCGGCGCTTGCGCTTGATAGCCGGGGCCGTTATATATTTGCCAAGTGGTGGAGCCGTTCATAACGGGATCGTACTGAATGTCGCCGATGCTTGAAGCGCTCGCCGCTGAGATGTAGATGAGCTCGTAATTTTGCGCGTCGCGGACGCCGAACACGAGTCCGAGAAATCCGTTAGGCCCGGGAATGGCTACCTCCGCCCGAAGCCGAAAGCAATCCGGCGGCGTGTAGTTGCGCACGAGTACGGGATTCGTAAGAAAGGCTTCAAAATAAAGCGCATCTTGGCCGCGCCATTGTCCCGGTTTGGCGCCGGATTCGCCCAGATCAAGCTGTGCCAAATCGTCCGGAAATAGCCATTGCTTCATAAGCATATGCTTGCGCCTCTCTTCTATTATAATTGAGCTGCATGCCGTGCACCCTCGTCTTGATCATTTGGCCGGATGAATTCTCTGTTTCCGTCAAGTCCTATCCATATTTTTCCTTCAACATGTAGAATAGTCGTATATCGTACCATTGTCTATGAAAATTTCGTGGAACGGCGCGATTGACTCTTTATGCTGCCACTTTGGAAAACACACGCCTGCCCCACGCGACGGAAACGATAGCGGCAGCCAGCCCGAGGACGACAATCCCGCTCGCGATCCACGGATTATACAGCACCGTAGAAGCGGCGCCGGCGATCGCTCCGCCGACCCCCGCTCCGGTTGCCAGCCCCAGATGAATGATCGACGTATTCAGGCTGAGAATCAGATTGGACGACTCCGGCGCCTGTTGAATGAAATACGTTTGAATCGCCGGACCGGTCACGAACATCGTAAATACCATGACGGCAATCAACCCCAAACCAACTGCATACGTTGCGGAAAATAGAGGCAGAAGCACGAGCGACAGGGCATGGATGGCGATGCCGCCGATCATTAATCGGGCCGTTCCCCACTTGTCGACGATGTACCCGCCGAGCCGGGAACCGATCACTCCGAATAGACCGAATATAAGCATCATTACACCGATTTCGGATGATGTCATGTGTAGAATCGTTTGCAAATACGGGGTCATATACGTAAACATGACCGAATTGCCCGATTCGCGGAAAAAGCTGAGGAACAACCCGCTCACCACGGCCACATTGCCGAGTACGGCGAATTGTTGTTTGAACGACACGGGAGCGTCGCCTTCAATGGTCGGAAGCAGCCGGATTATGATGAACATGATCAAGAGACTGAATATGGCCAACATCATAAAGATCACCTGCCAATGAAACCACTGGGTAATCGCGATGCCTAGCGGAACTCCGAGCACCATTGCGCAGCTGAAGCCAAGAATGACGGTGCCGATCGCGCCGCCGATTTTGTCCGCCGGAACCAATTTGGCGACCGAGCTGAATACGACGACAAGGTATACGCCCGAGCTGATTCCCAGCATCATTCGGGAGATCATCAATATCGAAATGTTCGTACTGACGAAAGAAACGAGGCAGCCCAGGATAAAAGCAGCCAGCGAGCCGGCCAGCACTTTTTTGCGTTCCAGTCGGGAAGTCAACGACACGATAATCGGGGTGCCAACGGCGAACGCGACAGAATAAGCGGTGATCAGCTGCCCGGCAATGGCGATGGAAATGTGCAGATCCTCGGCAATGGCAGGAAGAATTCCCGCTACGACCAGTTCGGAAGTTGCCGTTACAAATACGCCGAGCGCAAGAATATAAATAAACAGTCGATTCATCATCATTCATTCCTTTCTGCGTGTGAGCTATCAGTCTTCACTTCAGCGGACGGCCGAATCCGTGCATGGCTAGCACATGCGCAGTCGACGGCTTCCGATAGTGATCATGTTTGCTGTTTCGCTTGATTGACATTATATTTGAGCTGCGATAATAATGTAAGAAGGCAAAGTATTTGGATATTGTCCTTTTATTTTGACTAACTAACTTTTTGTAAGGATGTGTCGTTATGAGTGCCTCTCCCGAAGCAGAACATTCGATGGGTTCCAACATATGCGAAGTGCTGCAAATTCTCGGCGCTAAGTGGGCTTTCCTGGTCATCGACGAGCTGTGCAGAGGACCGCAGCGGTTCAAACAGCTGCAAAGAAGCGTCAAGGTGATAAAAACCCAGTCGCTTACCGATACGCTGCGGCACCTGGAACAAAACGGCATCGTCCTCCGGGAAGTATTCCCGACCGTGCCGGTAACGGTGCAATATTCGTTAACGGAAAAAGGGATGGATTTTCAAGCGGCGCTGAAGGAAATGGAGAAGTGGGTCTTGAAGTGGGGCGATGGCGGAAAATAAAAGAAGGCCGCTCAGTACGTTGAGCAGCCTTCCGGCGGAAAGCAGCGTCCGAAGGCAGCATGCTGCATTGCCGCTGCCGCCCTCTTCCACGCTTGCTTGGATCAGCTAATCCACGAGCCTTTCATTTCGTGGATCGCCCAGTCGTTGTTCTCGCGTTTCAATATCAGTTGTTCCGTCCCGACCGCTCCTTTCGGAGACCTGTATTTGGCGCCGGCCACCGTTGCCACCGTCCCGGATTCGTCAATTCGGATCTTTTCAATTTGCAGAAGAATGCCTTGAAGCGATTTCGTTTGCTCGTTGATCCATTGATGCGATACGAGTTGTTCATGCGAATAATAGAGCAGCTCCACACCGTATTTTTGTTCGACATAAGCGGCCAACTGCGTTCGCTCTTCCTCTGTCCAGTCGTTCTGAACGTTCTTGACATAGATGGAAATAAATTTCATATTTCCGTTCAACGCGCTATCGAGAGACATCAGCTTATCGAAGACGCGGATGAAAAACGGCACTTTATCTGGTATTGCATCGAGCGATTGCACAAGCTTGCCCGCATCCGGCGGTTTACAGCCGCAATACATCCGCCGCTCGATGCTCTTCGTACCCTCGAAATTGCCGTCCGTACGCAGAAATTCGTATTTCTGCAATGCAAGCGCCACGTAAGGCTTTGCATAATCGGATACGGTCGGATCGTTCACTCCGCCGGTAAGCTGCGCTTCTTTCTCATGCTTCGAGCTGCTGCGAATCAAGATGACGGCAAGCTGCTCCCGGGTCACGTCCCCTCCCGGCTCGAACCGGTTCGCCCCGCTCCCGTCGATGATGCCCGCCTCCTGAAGCGCCTCTATGTACGGAAGCGCATATCCGTAGTCCGGGTCGTTCGCCTGTACGTCGTCATAATGGGAAACGTCTCGTGATACATCCACTCTCAAGTGGACGGCAAGCGCAACCATTATTGCAAGTTCGGCCCGGTTAACCGTTTCGTTAAGCCCGAAGCGATCTTCCGTTACCCCCTGGAATAAGCCCAAGGCAAGGCCCGTATCCACTTGCTGCTTCGTCTTGGCATCCGCCGTCGACAAGTCCTTATAATCGGCGGAAGACTTGGCCGCTTCGACGCGGGGCAACCCTCCTGCCGGCAAAACGGTCGCGAATGCCAGGCAAAGACCGATGATTACTGCGTATTTCCTCATGCGTTCACCCCTCGGCATTGCGTTGTTTTCGAGTCATACTCCCTATTCCGTGATAGCTCATTATATATCTTGAGATAACCGCACCATGTCCATGACCTGTATGCCGTTCTCATAAATTTCTTCGCTATAATGTCTTAAGAAAAAGTCCCGGTCCACGCCGGTTATGCGAAACCCGCATTTTTGATATAGCGCAAGCTGCCCCACGCCGGAATTGCCTGTGCCGATCTCAATCGTCTTGTATCCTTGCGCCTTCGCCGTTTGAATGGCATGGTTTACAAGCTGTTTTCCGACGCCTCTGCCCTGATGGCGTTCGTCGACTGCGACATTGACGATCTCCGTCGTATCCGGCCTTGTCGGCAGCAGTACGTACACGCCGATGGTGGCACCATCCGCTTCGGCGACAAAACAATCCCCTCGCTTCAAATATTGCTCGACCAGCTTCGGCGAAGGATCCGCGAGTAAAAGCAGTTCCATCGGCGGTTGTTCATGCAACGTTAGCTTTCGTATTTCCAATTTGCTTCTCTCCTTATCGTCCAACCGGCAGAAAGGTATGTTTCCATCCGCTTACTGGATAATTATACCATCGTCAATGCTTGCTAAGTTACAACAACGCGTTCAACATCACTTTCTTTGGCCTGCCGCATGAAAGCAAGACCGCCGGCAAGCAGCGGTCTTGATCGTCCTTGCGCAATCGGCTATCCGCCGCGGACCGTTATTCTGCGCTCCAATTCGCGATCATTCCTCTAGCCATCTCCATATCGGCTTCTTTCCCGGTAATGAGCGCAAATTTCGCTACAATCGCCGGATAAGCGGCCCATTGCTCGGCGATATGCTCGTGCATCCGTGGCCATACGATGCCTCCAGCCCGCTCGTAACGCCGCAGCAAATCGCGAAGGCCTTCCTCGCCGAACAGCGCGAAGTAAATGACAAAATCTTTGCCCGGATCGGCGATCTCCGCTTCCGTCCAGTCAATCAGCCCTGTCACGCGCTGCGCCTCGTCCACGAGTATATGCGGCGGATGCAAATCGCCGTGGTGCAACGCCGAATGATCAGGCCAGAATGAATCCGTGGACAGCCATGCCGACCATCGCGCATGAAGCTTATCGGGAATCGTGAAGCTGCGCTTGATCTCTTCGATATTGGCGGCAAAAGCGTCGCGCGCCTCGCGGGGGCTTTTGATTCGAACGCCGGCTTTCGCAGCCGCCGCGTGATCGATGCCGTGAAGCGCGGCCAAAGCTTCCGCAAGCGAATCGAAAAACGCATCGGAAAGCGATTGCTGCTCATACAGCCAAACATAGCCACCTGCCGCCGGGTCCACCGATGCCACCGGGCGGCCGCCGAGCAGCGGATACGCGATCAGTTCCGGCGTGCATATGCGCCAGTCCGGCACCTGAACCGGGAGCCGCCCGCTCACAAGCGTAAGCACCTTTTGCTCATTGACCGCCCGCTCCCATACATCCGCACGTCTCGGCTTGCGCAGCACCCACGCTTCCCCGGCATCATCCTTCGCAAATGCGACCAGAAAGTCCATGCCCGATTCATTGATTTCGATTTGTTTTGTATTCAGCCGCAGCCCGTTTGCGCGTGCAACGGCTATCATTTCGTCAATTTGCGATGAATGATCGTTTGTATGTTGTATTGTCATAATGACATTCGCTCCTTTTCGAGTAAAAAAATAAAAAACACAGACGGTTCGCCGCCTGTGCTGATTGCAATCGAAAAAGGAATGTCCTGCCCGTTTGTTCGAACGCAAAACAAAAGGATGACCTGTTCCCGGATTTTGTCAGAGAACGAGTCCTCTCGTCTTAATTCAAAACGATTGGGGTATCCGTGTGAAGACAAACCGATCCCGATTACTCTGCAGACACAGAGCAGCATTCGCAATTACTTGCTTTGCTTTCTCAATCGGGAAAAATTGATCACACGTAACCCTCCGTTCCAATCGAATACGAAAACATTACCATATCCTTTCAATTTGTGCAACTCTCCCGATCTTGCGAATTTTTCAAGTATGGCCGGCTCCAGACAAAGAAATACTATATTGGGAAGGAGTGGGTCTGCATGTCACTGTTTTGGGAGACGATCATACGCACGATCATTGCTTTTTCGCTCATTATGGTTTTTACGAGACTCCTTGGCAAGCATACGATCGCCAGGATGACTTACCACGATTTTGTCGCGTCGATTACGCTGGGCGCAATTACCAGTAATATTGCATTGAACACGCATTTGAAGACTTGGCAATCCGTTGCTTCATTTACGACGTTTGCCGGAATCGCCTATCTCGTCGCATTGATCTCGCTCAAGAGCCGAAAAAGCCGAAAGTGGCTTGCCGGCAAGCCGACAGTTATCATTGAAAATGGAAAAATACTGGAAAATAATTTAAAAAAAATGCACGTTTCCCTCGACGCGTTAAATCAGGAATTAAGGGAAAAAGATATTTTTGATCCGGATGAAGTGGAATATGCCGTGCTGGAGCTCAACGGCAAACTATCCATCCTGCGAAAGCCGGAATGCCGGTACGTTATGCGCAAAGACTTGCAGTCGTTGTTTCTGACAAGCCAAACGAAGCTGCAATTCCCTGTGGAACTTATTATGGACGGCAAAATCATTACGGAAAATTTACTGCAAAACGGCATGTCTCCGGAATGGATGACAAAACAATTGCAAAAGCGTGGCGTTAATTTGGAAGAAGTTAGCTACGCTGTGCGAAAAACGAACGGCGATTTGTTTTTCGACCTGTACCGCGACCGGATCCGGCATCCGATCGATCAAGAATGAGCAGAATCCGTCCATTTGAATGGAAAACAGGCGGCCGGAGGAACGGCCTGCCCGTTTACGTTCCGAGACGATGCACAATCGCATCGCTAGCAATAACCCGGTCATCGAAATGAGCGGTTACTCCTTTGACGATCTGGTATGTCTCGTGCCCTTTCCCGGCGATCAGCACGACGTCGTTCGGATGGGCCCGCTGCACCGCTCTTTGTATGGCCGCTGCCCGGTCTGCAATTCGCTCGTACTGTTCAGAGCCAAAGTTCGCTTCGCGAAGCCCCGTTTCAATGTCGTCCATAATCGCCTCCGGGTCCTCCGAGCGCGGATTATCCGATGTAATGACAATATAGTCGCTATGCTTCGCGACAACGTTCCCCATGATCGGCCGCTTGGTGCGGTCCCGATCGCCGCCGCAGCCGAAGACGGTAATTACATTTCCTTGCGCGAACTCGCGAATGGCGGATAGCGCATTATCGAGTCCGTCCGGCGTATGCGCGTAATCGACCAGTACGAGGAACGGCTGGCCCGCGTCGACGGATTCCATCCGGCCGGCGATCACGTCGAGCCGCTCCAAGCTCTGTTTTACCTGATCCAAAGAGAGTCCCTCCAGAATGCAGCAGGCGATGGCCCCCAACGCGTTGTAAACATTGAATTTGCCGATCAATTTCATTGACACGGGGATCGAACCTATCGGCGTCGTCACATGGAAACGGGTGCCCTGCGGCGATACGCTCAGCTGACTTGCCGATATATCCGCAGCCTTCTCGACGCCGTAAGTTACGACCTGCGCCGCGGTGACGCCCGCGTATTCGCCGGATGCGGCGTCGTCCGCGTTGAGCACAGCATACTTCACATCATGGCCCTCAGGCCCGTATGTATTGCCAAGCCGTGAGAAAAACAAACCTTTCGCCGCCTTGTACTTTTCCATCGTATCGTGATCGTCCAAATGATCCTGCGTTAAATTCGTGAATAACGCCGTGCGAAAGTCGACCCCTTTCACTCGGCCCGCTTGAAGAGCAATGCTTGCAACTTCCATGAGGCAGTATTCGGTTCCAGCCGCTCTCATTTTCCGAAAATACCGCTGCAAATCTACGGATTCCAGCGTCGTTTGTATGCCGCCGAACTGCTGCTCCGGGTCAACGATTTCACCGTTGATCCGAATGCCGATCGTCCCCATGACACCCGTGACAAAGCCGGCGTCCCGAAGTGCTTGCTCGATCATGTAAGTGGACGTCGTCTTGCCGTTCGTGCCGGTCACACCGATCACGCGCATCTCACGGCTTGGATAACCGTAAAAGTGACTGGCGATGATCGCCATGGCATCTCTGGCGTTTTTCACGACAAGCTGCGGGATATTTACATTCTGTTCGTGCTCGACAAGCAGTGCTGCAGCTCCGTTTGCGACGGCTTCGTCCGCGTATTGATGCCCGTCGAAATTGCGGCCGCGGATGCATACGAACAAATCCCCCGGGCGAATTTTGCGCGAATCCATCTGGATCCCGGTTATTTCCGCAGTGTCATCGCCGCGAATGCCGCAAAACGTTACTACAGAGGCCAACTCTTTTACGTTCAATACCGATCCCACCTTACGTTCCGATTTGTACCTCATTATATTCTCAGAAATTACGATATAGTTCAATCGCAGCCGGCTGACAGCGGACTGCCAAGTAACCAACAAACAAAAACCACCGACATATCGTATCGGTGGCATCTCCGGGACAAGCAGTAGATGATACAAGTGCGAAAAGGAGTCATTGCTTGTAGCAGCTTGCATGCTACTTCGTTGCAGGTCTGTCTTTCTCGGCGATCACTTTCATGTTCTTGCCGTCCGACGTGATCAGAATGTTGCCGTTCAAGCCGGTTGCGTACACGTCCGTGCCCTTCTTTTCGTACACCTTCAACACTTCTCCGCGGCTAAACAAATTCATGCTAATCACCGCTACTTTGGGAGTGACGGCATCGATGAACGTCGGCGAGGAGGAAGTCGAGCTTCCGTGATGGGGGGCGTGCACAAAATCGGTATCGAACTTTTTGCCGTGCAGCGTAACGAGCTCCATCTCCTTGTCCTTGTAAATATCCGCCGGGAACAAGAACGTGTTGTCCTTATAGGTCATCTTGATGACAAGCGAAAAGAAATTAAGCGTAGCCGTATCATAGTTGGTTACCGCCGCCGGCAGAGCACCCTTCTTCGGACTGAATACTTCGAATTTCAGGTCGTTCCCCAGCTCGAAGGTGTCGCCTTCCTCAAGCATGGTAATGGGGATTTTTTTCTTCTCCACCTGAGCCATCACATTGCGGTAGGCGCCGGACGACGGGAAAGGCAAGTTTTCCATGTAAAACGCCTTAGCGTCTTTTTTCTTCAATATTTCCGCATAGCCGCCGATATGATCCGTGTGCGGATGCGTGTTGAGGGCAATATCGAGCGTTTCGATGCCTAGCTGATCCAAGTAGCGTACGACCTGCCAACCCGTATCGGCGATCCCCGCATCGATCAGCATCGTCTTGCCTTCGGGACTCGTGATCAGGATGCTGTCTCCGGTCCCTACCTTTTGGTCTTTCAAATCGAAATAACGAATCGTCAAAAGACCCTTATATTTTTCCTTGTCGAACACTTCGCCGGTTCGCAGCGGCACTTCTTGCTTCTTGTCTTCCTGCTGCATGGGTGCCGCCGCTTGCTTGGGCTCGGGATTGACTTTGGCACAAGCAGCCGTAATGAGCAAGGCGCTTATCGCGACTGCGCCCGCCACTTTCACGCCATGCTTTTGGATAGGCAGTTTCATAGCCCAACCTTCCTCCTTTTTTTTATCCGTGCGGAATATCCATTTGGAAAAGCTTCTTAAAAACGCGAATGTATCTTCCTTGAAGATGCTCCCATCGGATACTCATTTTTATTTAATCAATTTGATTTATTATCATCAGGTTACAATAAGATGGTTTTATTTACAAGGTCCTTCTTTGCGATATTGCGAAAAACCGAGGTAAAGATTTGGTAAAGCGCTGTCTGTGCGTTGCATAGAAAAAGCCTGTGCGCATAAGTTCTCCTAGAACCTTGCTCACAGGCTGTACCGAACGTTATGTTATGATGAAATTACTCAGCTTCCTTGCTCTTCGATTTTTTTGTTGACGCGTTCCGCCGCTTGTTTCAAAGCAGTGTTAACATCCGTTCCGCTCAATACATCGTTTAGCGCGTTCAGCATTTCCACGTCTGCGATGTTCTGGTACTTCCCTTTCGGCGTCGGGTCGGCGAATTTTTTGGGGTATAAGGATTGGATGTTTTTCCCCTTGAGTGCAGGCACGTCGACTCCGAAATTTTTCATGATGCCCGGATCTTTCAGAATCGGACCGTTGCCCGTCTTTATGCTGTCGAGCTGCCACTCATCGCTCGTTGCGTACGCCAGCACTTTGAATGCCATCTCGCGGTTTTTCGTCAGCTTCGTCATGTACATGTACCCCGGATAGCTTTGCGGTCCGACTCCCGGCTTGTCCGATAAAAACGGAATTTGAACGACGTCCCAGTTCACCGCATCTTTGAAGAGCGACGATCCGCTTCCGCTTGTCGTCATGATCATGGCCGCGGTTTTGTCCTTATAGAACGGATCCGTCTGACCCGCCAGCGCATATTTGTTATTCGGAACGCCGTTCCCGGGAATTTGGTAGAAGCGGGCTAAATTTTCAAAAGCTTGCTTGAACGTTTCATTCGTAAAATTGGCTTTATTGGTTTTCGGGTCAACCGAAATCGCACCCGACTGGTTCATCAGCATCATATGGTTAAATGACATCGTAAGCCCTTTGTATTGAACGCCGTCCTCATTCCGGGTCATCCGTTTCGCCAGATCGTATAATTCATCCCATTTCATCCCGTCTTTCGGGTAAGGGATACCGAATCGGTCAAATATGTCTTTGTTGTAGTATAGGGCGGCCGAGCTCGTACTGATGGGAAGACCGTAAATCCCCCCGTTCGCCATTTGCCGCTGGATTTCCACCGACGTCGGCTCCAGCCGGTTGAGGTCATACTTCTGCAGTTTGATTTGGTCGCTGATGTCGGTTTGAAGCTCGGATGCGAGCAAATATGACGGCGTCGTTCCGATGGAACCGATAACAATATCAAACGGCTGCTTGATGGAGAGCAATTCCTTCAAATGCTGTTCGTTTTTCAACACAATGTACTTGATTGTAATGTTCGGAAATTTCGCCTTTATCTTGTTGCCGTACAACTGCATGAACGACTCTTCCGAAAAATTTCCCGTCAACTGCGCGAACACCATCTCGACAGGCTCGTCCGTAGTTTTCGGCGTGCCGCCGCTTGAATCATTTTTGACGTCCGACGTTCCCGCTCCTGCGCACGCCGTTAACCACAAAGCGGTTGCAAGCAGCAGTACCGGTACGCTTCCCCGATGATTTCCTCTCATAACATAACCCTCTCCTTTTAATATGAACATCATAAAGTGAGAACATGTTGAAATCGTAGGCGAGTATGCAATTGGAAAGCTGACAAAGATTGCTCGGTGACTCGGTGGGAATTCATTGCGATGGTGATGATGAACATGATGCGGAACGGAGGGGGTTGTTTCGATCTCGATAATACATGTATGTAAGTTGTATCTTAAATTGATATTATAATATCTCATTTTCAACGATTTGTAAATGTATATCGCTATTTCTGCAAACCTATATATCGCTAATAAGAAAACCTCTAACGAGGGCATTCGAGATGAGCGGCCGCTAAAAAAAGCCGGCAAATCATAATTCCTTTCGGAACTTGTTTACCGGCAGTTTGGAAAGTTTAGGAATGCTGTCTTATTGCACCGACCGCGAAATCTTCGAATCGAATCCGGATCGCCCCCGTCCTTCCCGTTCCAATCACGACCCCCTTGGCTCCCGAGCGGGGTTGCTGCAAGGAAAGCAAATATTGGCCTGTTTCATGCGAAAGTCGAAGCACGCTTTGTTTCAGCGAAGCGGGAAGATGATTCGTCGCGCCGTACACTTCGAATGTCAAATCGCCGTTGTAGCCGATTTCCGCCAGCGTCTTCATGATGTCCTCCCACGGAGCCGTGCCCATGAAAGGAAGCTGATGCGTGTCCGCCTCCCCGAAGTTGTCGCTCACGTGCGTTGCTTTGAGATGCTTGCCGATATACCGGAGCGCTTCGCATTGATCGTATTTCATCATGTTGGCATGTCCGAAATCCCAGCAAATGCCCACGGCTTCGTCATGAAACGATTGTACGAGATCGACCAGTTCTTCGTAAGAGGCCGTATATCGCCGCTGGAAGACGGGACCGACGGCATCGTACATATTCTCAAAGGCGATTCCGACGCCGAGCCTTTTGGCCAGCTCCAGATAGGGACTATAGTAAGCGATCGTCTGCTGTTTGGATGCTTTGGAGGCGCCGTTTTTATCGAAAGCCGTAAATCCATGAACAACGGCCCATTTGACGCCCAATGCGCTGCTTGCATAGTAAGCGCGCTCGCACATCGATTCAAACCAGGCGCGGAGCTCCGGATCGGTATAATACGGATCGGCCGGATGAAACGGATCATAGAACGGCATATGAGACTGCGAGAACTCGATCCCATGCTTGTTCGCTTCGTTGCCGATCGCTTCGAACTGCCACTCCCAATCGTCTTGAATCAAAAAAAATTCCGGATGGCGTACAAAACGAAAATCGATGTCCAGCACGCTGTATCCGACTTCCGCACAGTGCCGAATGCACTCCAGCGTGTCTGTTAGCGGTCCTCCATTGCGATTCACCGTGAATATGTTCGTAGATGTTGAAAGACGCACGGGTATCCCTCCGAGTTGATTTCTATTTCATCTTACTTAGCGGCACCGATCATGAACATGCAATATTTCTTCAATTTAACATACACTTTATTTCTATTACAAAATCCCGCAGCATCCAGCACCGCATCAGCTCGCCACTGTTCGTAGATGCACCGTAAACATGTTTCAACACGTCTCTCATCTTTAAGTGCGACAGCCTTCCATTTATGAGGACGGCTATGCTGTTTTTGTCGAATGAATCATGGAACCGACG
Source organism: Paenibacillus allorhizosphaerae (assembly GCF_042659105.1). Taxonomy (NCBI): domain Bacteria; kingdom Bacillati; phylum Bacillota; class Bacilli; order Caryophanales; family Paenibacillaceae; genus Paenibacillus; species Paenibacillus allorhizosphaerae. Next base: position 603,248 of record NZ_JBHSRV010000001.1, read on the forward strand.
TCTGTTTTTTGTAAATGTGCTGCAACCCGGCCCAAAATGTGAGAGAATAGAGTTGATGGCATCCGATCGGTTGATCCATTATTTCATCATCTAACTGAACACGGCTACGGCTGTTGTATATGTAGCGATTATTCACGCAGAATGTACATTATTTCTTCTTGCATCCGAGGTGAATCATGGACGAGCAATATTTGTGGGATCAATCCTTGAATCTTGTTTCCCATACGTACTGGGAGCGGAAAGAAAGGTTTAAAGTTCATATGGATACGTATCCGACGTGGGTGGTGTTTGCCGTCGAATCGGGGGAATTCGAATTTCGGATCGGCACGAGAAGCGGGATGGTAGGCCCCGGGGAACTTATCTTTTGTCCACCCGGCTATGCGTTCGAACGCGAAGCGCTGTCTCCGATGGCGCTGCACTATGTCGCCTTTGAGTTTGCCGAACCGCTGCCTCCGAATATCGACATCCCGATGCCGTCGCTCAAATCGCACCCGACGGACGGCAAACGTTTCGCCTCGGATTTAGCTTATTTGCGCAAACTCCATCTGGCAATCGATCCGCGCAGCGTGAAACGGAAGCAATCGATGCTGAACGATATGTGGCTGCTCGCCTGCGACGAATGGTATACCGAGACGAAGCAGGACGGACTTGACGGTTTGACCGACTCGGACGACGATCTGATGAACCGCGCGGCCAAATGGCTGTACGACAGAGCGCATACCCCGTTCGGGATGACGGAGCTGTCCGGGTGGCTCGGTCTAAGCCCTGTCCAGTTTACCCGCCGCTTCCAGAAGGCGTTCCACATGTCGCCGTCGGAGCTCGTTCGCACGCTGCGTATTCGCAAAGCGGCCGGGCTGCTGCTCGATACCGATTTGACACTGGAGCAAATCGCCGAACGGTGCGGCTATGAGAACGGCTTCTACTTAAGCCGCGTATTCAGCCGAAGCATGAACATGAGTCCGTCGAAGTATCGCGAACAAAACCGCGTATGACGCGCAAAGGCTCTGGAACGAATTCCAGAGCCTTCGTGACATGCGATCCTAGGAAGAAAGACGTCGCCTCTCTCGACTTCGGATCAAGTTCATGCGTTACGATGTTGTCGCGTGCGGTAGTACGACTGAGCCCGGCACCGACGAAAGCGCGCCGAACGGGTTATAGCCGATCACGGCCAATGTACCGCTGCTCGTGACGATGAAATGATAGTATGATCCGGGTCCTTCGATCGCGTAATCGTAGTTGGACGATAAGAGCCGGACTTCTTCCGGGATCGGCTGGCGCTGCGGCAGGTTCCCGTCTTGCTCGAACCATTGTCCGTCTGCCGTGATTCGCAGCTTGCCGCTGATCGCCTTGATGCCTTCCTGCGTCTCTGGCAGTACCGTCGCCTCGATCGCCGCCAGCTTCCGCCCTGACGCCATCACTTGATTTACGTGAATTTCGAATAATCGGCCATTCTCGTCTAGTGCCCACACTGGCGCAGGCTCCAGTGTATACCTGACAAAATATTCATGCGCCAGCTGCCGAATATGCTGCAAGCCTGCAACCGGCTTAAACGCAAATGGCGCATCCTCCGATTTGTCGGCATAATACACGCGACCATCTTCGGTCAAAGCCATGAACGTATAGTGGTTGGCATACAACGATTTCACACGGGCCGTCAACGTCGGATCCAACTGCGCCTCCTCCATCTTTTCAGGGATAAGTGATACCGTAACGTAACGTCCGCCCTTTTTCCCGATCTCCGGTTTGAATTTCACCGTTATGAGTCGGTCGTCCTCGCTCCGAAGCAGGAGATGCTCCCCGCCGCCAACGATGTCTTTTGCTTGAAACGGGAGATCCAGCGTCCTGTACGATTCGAACCGATCGGACCAAATGCGCACGACTCCGTCCTCGCTTAGTGTGATCGGAACGCCAGAAACCCCCGTTAACGTTCGAAGACGGGCCGGTCCTTTGACTTCATAAGCCAATAGATCGTCATTCAGGCTCCACAGAGAGCCGTCCTCTTTAATAAAATAAGGCCGATCCAGCAGCGTTACTACTTGACGGATGCCGTCCATTGTTCCGAGCTCGGTCCAGCGGTCGAGCAAATACGGTACTCTCCCCAACTGCCCGGTCATGTTGCTGCCCCATGAGAAGACGGAGCCGCTGCTGCTGAGCGCCAGCGCATGGTCGGTTCCCATCTGGACATCGACAATGTGTTCCAGCCCTTCCATTCGAACCGGCGTATCCACTTGATCGGGCAGATCGTCGCCAAGGATGCCGTCTTTGTTGGTCCCCCAGCCCCATACCGAGCCGTCCGCTTTAACGATCAAATATGTATTCCCTTCGCCTCCGACCGCCATACGCACCGCCTCATCCGCCGCGGGCATCCGCACGATCTCTTTTTTATCCGGCGAAAAAGCATACGCTTCACCTTGCCCGGTTTGGATTAACGCAGCGTCGTTATAACCGACCGCCAGTCGAACGACGTTATGCGGAACTTCAACCATACTTGCTTGCTCGGGCTTTATCTCTCCGAATCTGCCGTCGATATAATAAAGCTGTCCCGCATCGTTCAGCAGAAACAAAGACATATAGGAACTGATGATGCCGCGAATGTCGGCGAAATTAGCGAGACGCTCGGGTAACGTTTGGTCTTGTTTCAGCTGCCATACCGTTCCGTCGTTTCTCAGTACGAACAAAGTACCGAACATCTCGTCCAGCTGCTGAATGGCTGCGATGTCCCCCATCCCTTCCAGCGCCGTAGGCGGATTATCCGCATCCATTCGCCACACTTGACCGTCCTGGGTCAGTGCGAATTCGCCCGTAATCTGCGTAATGCGATCGAGTCCCGCCACCTGCTCCGGGTATGCACGGTACGGCTTGCTCTTGCCGTATCCCCATTGCCATGCGGTTCCGTCTTCGTCTATCGCATAGGAGATTCCCGGTTTCCAGCCGTAGCCCGCTGCGTCGAACACTTTCCCCGTTGAAATCGATACGATTTTGTCCAGCTGTTCATTCGATTCTATCTGACGCTGCCCGCTGATTATTGTATCCGACACATCCAGAGGATGCTGAGGTGCACTTACAGAAAAAGCAGATACCTCCGAGTTAGTTTCGGAACCATCGTATACGAAGACGGATCCGTACAAAAGCAGCGAGCACAGGACGAGCAAAATTCGTTTCTCCGTATTCATGACAATTCCCCTATTCATTATAAATATCGTCGGAAAATGCATCCCCTTCTTCAGATTAGACTCCATATTTTGGAAAAAGGTTGCTGCCGCCATGAAAAAAAAACGATGCGAATTGAAGTCCTTTCGTCAAGATACGAAAAAGGTTGTAGTTAACGGTGCCTGCCGTCTCCTACAACCCTTCTTTTGCGAAACCTTTTCAGTTAACGCGTTTACTTGTTTTGTTCCGCAATTTTGATGTTGATCTGCTCTTCGGCTTCCCTTAGTGCCGTATTTACATCCTTTACTCCGGTATTGACCTGAGCCAAACCAATGCTGGTGAGCCCTTCTTTTGCTATACCGTCAAATTTGGTCGGAGGAATCGATTTGGCGATGTTGTCCTTGAAGAAGGCCGACAAGTTTTTCCCTTTCAGCACGTCTAGTCCGCTGCCGAACGCTTGAACCACTTGCTCGCTTTTGACGATCGGGATTCTCCCCTGTTTCGCCATGACGGTCTGCACCTCATCGGAGAGCAGAAAAGCGATAACCTGGAACGACTGATCCTTGTTATTGCTTGTCGGAGGTATCGTGTAGTAAGGTGCGTTCATCTGCGATCCGGCGCTTTCCATTCCGGCAAATTTGGGCAGCGCGACCACGTCCCAATCCAGCCCTTTTTCCACCGCCGCAGGCAGCTCGGTCAAAAAGTTAGGGCCCGTTCGCATCGCCAGCGTTTGATTTTTCAAGAAGTTGTCTTTCTCGTCTCCACTGACTTCGTTTCCGGAAATACGATAGAACGACGACATCGTTTCCATCCATTTCTTCCACTGATCGTTATTGACCGTCGATTTCATCGTTTTCGGATCGACAAAGGTGAGCCCCATCTGGTTTTTGTATACGATGTTTAACCCGTTATATTGAAAGCCTTTATACTGCACGCCGTTATCGGTACGGCTCACTTTTTTGGCAAGCTCGTTCACTTCTTCCCACGTCATTCCGTCTTTCGGGAAAGGAACGCCGAATTTGTTGAAAATATTTTTGTTGTAAAACAGCACGTTATTGTTCAGCTCGAACGGCATGACCAAAAATTCACCTTTATCGGAATACGATTTCACCGTATCGACGACGCCGTTTGCAAGCCGGTTTTGATCGAATTTGTATTTTTGCAGAAAAGGCGTCAAATCGGAAGCAAGCTGCAGCTCTTTGACTTTCCATAGTCCGCCTAACGAATAAGAAATCAGATCGGGCGTAATGCCGGCGTTTAGCGTATCCTCGATGGTCGTGCCCTTTCCATGCTTGATCGTTTTCAGCGTAATATGAGGAAATTTCTCCTTAACGAGCTGTTCGATCTGTTCCGCCAACACAACGGAATTGCCTTCCGTGAAAAAGGTCAGCGTCACCGGCTGCTGTTGTGTCTGCGGTACCGCACCTTGATCGGCCGGAGCTCCGCCTCCGCCGCACGCCGATGTACACATCGCGAGAAATAGGAGCGGGGTCCCGTAGGCTACCGCCGCTTTGACCGGATTCGTCCTGATCTTCATTCCTATACCCCCAAAAATAATTATTTTCTGCAGGCTCTTAACAAGAAATAAAGGACGGTAATCCATTCTCCGCGGCTTACGTTGTCCGCGTCTTTCGCTAATGACGGCTGCCGCTCGGCTCCGACGGCTTTGAACGCGGCTTGCATCCATCTGCGCGCCATTGCCCGGCTTAATTGCGGATGCTCCGCCCAATACTCCCTGTACGGCGCCTCGTTCTTCCAAGGGTTTCGCGGCCCCATGTCCTCTCCGACCGGTAAGATCCGATCCGTCGCCGGAAGACTCGGAATTTTACGCCCGCCGGTCAGCGCTCTGCACCGGCTGATCCAATCCGACGCTTCCGCCACGGTCAGCTCGCGTTCCAGATCGGCCGTCAATTCCGTGAACCAGCCCTTCGTCCCGAAATATTGAGCGGCCTTGCCCTCATCGCTGCCCGGTTTGACGTCCTTAAAGTAAGTAATCATTTGCTTTTCATCGATCAGTTCATCCTGTAGCCGGTCCACGCATAATTGTTGAACAGAAACCTCCTCGGCTATGCTTAGATCGGCGGCCACTCCGGCGGCGAATCCGAGCTGCATCCAGCACGGCTCCATCCGGATCGTCCCGAAGCCCATGTGCGTTGCCGAAACGGCTACAGGCACAAGCAGATTGACGACCTGCTGCGGGACGATGATCCCGTACGGAATCTGATAGATCTCGGTCAGCCAGCCGAATCCGTGAAAGCCTTCCAACGCGCGGTTTTGGCCGATGGCCTCGCGTTTGAGAACGGCATGTGAATCGATCGCATAGTTTCCGGTGGCGATGCTGTCGAATTGTATGGGAGATCTGCCCAATCCCGGCGCGAGCCGTGCGTCATTTTCCGTGAACAGGTATTCTCCATGAATTCTTCGGGCCTCTCTGACATAGATTTGCGGCGGAAAATGATCCGTCTCCGTAAATTCATCCGCTGCATACCCCCACTGCTTCGCTTCCTCCCTGAACGATGCAGGCAGCTCTTCGTCGTTTTGCAAAAACCAGAGCAGCCCTTGAATATATTCGCGGTGGCGCCGGATGACCGCCTCCCTTACATCGCGGCTTCCCTCGGGATATGCGGTATTCTCCTCGGGCAAGTCCGTGGAACACATACAGTTATGATGGTTGTTCGTATCCGATTTTCCGTTAGGGATAGCCACGATATTGATGACTTCGCGAATCGATTTGACCCGTCCGTCCGTCACATCCCCGATCAGGCTGACGTAATCTTCTCTCCGGTAATCGGACGGACGGATGAAAGGAGCCTGGTTCTCTTTGTTTTGCGTCAGACAAAGTCGGAAGTTGTATGCTTGTATACGTCCGTCTCCTTCGCCGGTACTGCCCGGGAATATGTCTTTGCTCGTAAAATCGATATACAGCCTCCCGGCAAATTCCTCGTTCCAATCGTCCCGAGATTCGCGCCCTAGCGAATACGGTACCCCCGCCATTGCCGCAAGATCGCCTTCATAGGTGGCATCAATAAACATGTCGGCTTGGAACGCAAGCTCCGGCCCTCCCGACAAGGAGCAGAACGCAGCCGATTGTATGCGCTTCCCGTTCATGGTCACGGAAATCAGCTCGCAGGAACGGAGCATTTGAAGATCGGGCTCGGCCTGCAAGATGCCGGCGAACACTTTTTTGGCTACGGACGGCTCGAATCTTAGCCCTTGGTTGCACTGCTTTACTTGTTCGGATGAGTCTCCGTACGTTTCGGTGTAATGCTCAAGCACTTTGGACGCAAACTCCCTGAAGATGGACCCTGCGGCATCCATGGAACGGATATCCGTCATGCCCAACCCGCTAGTCATCAAGCCGCCGACGAATGGAGACGGTTCGATCAATGCGGTTTTCCGTCCCCGTCTGGCGGATGCCACCGCCGCCCCGATCCCTCCCGGTGTCGCTCCGTAAATAACGGTTTCATAACGCTGTTCTGTCCTATGTATCATATGTATACACCTTCCTTATCCTTGTAGTCTTTCAAGATCCGAATGCGACCAAAGAAATGGACTCAAATGTTCGCGAACGTTGCAACGCACTCAAGTCAGTATTCAAACAAAATTGTAACCGTTTTCATATTGTAGAAAACCTTTCACGAAATTCCTTCTGCTGCTTTTACTCGTGCCGGACGAGCTTTTTTTCCAATATCAAACCTCCTTTTCCCTGTCAACATGTTAACTTATTTATTAACTCGATTATATCGCCTTACTCCAACTGTTTCAATAATTTATTTTCGATAAAGCTATTTATTAACTTATACGTTTAGCAACATTTCGAGTGTATTTTGCACAAAAACAAAAAAAATCCGATACCTATTCCGGTTCGGATTTACGGTTCGACAGCGGGGCGCAGGAGCTCCTTTCGATCAGCTGTGCAGAGATGAGGATCTGATTGGGCAACGGGTCCGAGCTTTCCAGAAGATCGAACAATCTCTTCGCGGACAGCACGCCTAATGATTTCATGTCTTGTCTTACGACCGTGATCGGCGGATTTTCCATAGGAAAGGATGGAGAATCGTCGAATACGATCAGCGATGCGTCATCGGGTATGCGAAAGCCGCACTCCCGCAAATAATGAAGCATGAGCATGCCGACATGAACGTTCGTTGCGAATACGGCCGTCGGACTTTGCTGCTTGAGCTGACTCCAGCATGGCGCTTCCGGATGTAACAGGTTCGAAACCTCAATCGCCTGATCCTCGTCTGCTTGGAATCCTGCGCTTCTCAGGGCCGAATAAAAACCGCTTATTCGTTCCCGCTCCCAGGGCGGAGAATGAAGTCCGTGAACGACAGCCACATTGGAATGACCCAGTTCGAGCAAATATTCCGCAGCCGTTCTTCCCCCGTTGTAATTGTCGGAGGCAACGGAATGAATCGGATCGGTCAAACCCGCCACTTTCCGGCTCCCGATAAAAACCATCGGAAAACGCATGGCGATCAGCTTCTCGAATCCTTGCAGATTCGGAATGCTGGACACGACCACAATCCCTTCGACACCGGACTTGACCACTTTGTCGGCAACATCTTCGACGATGTTCCCCTGGTACAGTTTATGAATGCCGATCATGACTACGTTATAATTATAGCGCGACGCTTCCCTGCATATTCCCATCACCGTATCGCGAAAAAATCCATGCTCATAATCCTGATTATCGCTTACGTAGACGACCCCGATCGAAGATGTCTTTGCTTCCGCTGCGTTACCCGGCTGCCCCGCGGCATAACCGATTTCTTTGGCGATGTGACGAATTTTATGCTTCGTTTCGAGCGAGATGCGGGGATGATCGGAAAGCGCCAATGAAACGGTCGCCTTGGACACACCGGCGATATTCGCAATGTCTTGCAATGTGGGCATTCTTGCTGCTCCTTCCGACGAACATACGTGATCTGTCTCTTTATCTTATATAAAACACGTTAAACATTCAACTGCGTGTTAACCTGAGATCAAATTCCCTGATCCTTACGTCGCTAATCAAAGGGCATGGACGGCATTCCTAGCTCGTTGAATTTTGACCGCCATCAAGGAAGCGAACAGGCATACAAATCCGGCAAGTACGAACGGGACGGTATAGCTTCCGAGCAAGTCTCTCATGACCCCGGCACCGTAAGCCGCCGTTGAAGCGCCGATCTGGTGAGCGACGACGACCCAGCCGAAGACCATGCCTGCCCGTTCTTTCCCGAACGTATCCGAAGCGATTCTCACCGTCGGCGGCACCGTTGCGATCCAATCCAGCCCGTAAAATACGGCGAATATAAGCATCTGCGTATAGCCGAGTCCAAGCGCGGTCGGCAGAAAAATCAGCGAAAGTCCGCGCAGACCGTAATACCAGAACAGCAGCCAGCGGCTGTCGAAGCGGTCGGATAGCCAGCCCGACAGCGTCGTGCCGACGAGATCAAACATGCCCATGAGCGCCAGCAGCCCGGCGGCCGCCACGATCGGTATGCTGTAATCGCCGCAGGCGGGAATGAGATGCGTGCCGATCAGTCCGTTGGTGGAAAAGCCGCAGAAGAAAAAGGTGCCGGCCAGCAGCCAGAAGGTAGCGCTCCTCGAAGCGGAACCTAAAGCGCGCAGCGGTTCGAGGAACAAATTGCCCCGAAAAGGAGTAGGCTTGACGACTTCGTCCGTTCCGAGCGGCGCCGCTCCGACGTCATACGGATGATTCCGCATCAGTATGGCAACGAGTGGAATCAAGAACATAATGACCGCAATCGTCGCATATACGGCAAATCGCCAGCCCAGATCCACCGTAATTCGAGCTAGCAGAGGCAGGAACAGCAGCTGGCCGGTCGCGGCGCTCGCCGTAAGAATCCCGACCACAAGCCCTCTGTGCTTGACGAACCAGCGATTCGCAACCGTCACGCCAAGTACATTGGCCAGCATCCCGGTACCGAGTCCGACGGCTACGCCCCATAGCAAATCAAACTGCCATACCGCGGTCATGAACGGCGTCAAAGATAAGCTTGCCGCAAGCAACAAAAGCGAGACGACGACCATCTTTCTTATGCCGTATCGTGCCATCAATGCGGCGGAGAACGGTCCCATCAGGCCGTATAGGAATATTTTAATCGATGCGGCGCCCGACACGGCCGCGCGGTCCCAACCGAATTCCTGCTCGAATGACAGCATCAGTACGCTCGGTATGGAATTGATTCCAGCCGACACCAGCAAAATCAAAAAGGTGATCCCAACGACGAACCAGCCATAATACAGTTTGGAACGCTTCGATACCGTCTCCATCTCTACCCACTCCTATTTATAATTCTGTATCAAAAAATATTACAGTAATATCAAAAAAAATATTATTTCCTGGACTGCTTCTCGACGCGATCAAGAACGTCCGCGATCGTATATAGTTTTAAATAACTGCCGACCTGGGCCTCCAAATCGATGAAAATACCGTCCATCGCTTTCTCGATATTCGAGCCGATCAAACATTGCGGATTCGGATTCGGGAATTTCGGCTTAATCGAGCCTTCCGATGTCAGCAAATACAATTCATCCAATGTGACTTGATCCGGCGCGCAGTTCAGCTCAAACCCACCCTTGGCCCCTTCTTTGGATTTGATGTATCCTTTCTTGCAGAGCAAGCTTAACACTTTGCGGACTCTTACAGGGTGAACGGAAACACTTGCCGCGATACGATCGCTCGGCGCAATGCGGTCCGGGAGATGCGCCAGGTAGGAAAGACTGTGTACCGCAATCGTAAAGTCACTGTTCATTGCCGAATGCCCCCTTCGTTGTAACTATAATATTATTTATTACAGTTATATTTGTCAAGATTATGCAGCAACATTTTTTTATAACGAGAATACGCTGAGAACCGTCAAGCGGCCCTTCTGCTATCGACGCAGAAAGGCCGTTTTCGAGTTGCGGCGCATTATAACGTATCGGTATATTTTTAAATACTGGTCGGTCATTTTCGCTGTCGTGAAGCGGGACAACACGTATTTGCGAAGCACGCGGGGCGAAGGAAAGCGGCCCTGTTGTACTTTCCTTATCATCTCTTTTACGCTTCTGCAGACAAGTCCGGGAAATTTGGCCATTACCTCCGGAACGGCTCCGTTATTTAAAGCGACAACCGGCGTGCCGCAAGCCATCGCCTCGATCATAACCAGGCCGAATGGTTCTTCCCATAGTGTCGGAAATAATAAGCATTGGGCATGCTTCAACAATTGCTGCTTTCGTTTCCCGCCGACCGCTCCGACATACTTAATATTCGGATTATTTCTTATTCGCGGAACGATCTTTTTCGTATACAACGCAAAATCTTTAATCGGTCCGGCAATCAAAAGTTTTTTATTGGTTCTTTCGGCAATATGAATCGCCTGTAATATTCCTTTTTCTTCCAATACCCGTCCCATAAAAAGCAAATAGCTGCCCTTCCGCTCGCTGAATTCGTAGTCTCTAGGATTTATTCCGTTGTAGACATAAAATCCTCTGTTTTTCCCCATTACTTTTCTTGCCCTTTTGCTTACATAGACAGGATTGGGGACCCGATGCTTCATGGGCAGATGAAACGTGCATACAACAGGAATGGGCAGTTTCGCGCGTCCGAGTATGGAAGGAAACGTATGGTCATGAATAATGTCAACCCCACGAGGCATTTTCTTCAGTACATATTTTCGAATGCTGTCGCCTGTCATATGTTTCGGAAACGGTATATCGCGTGCGCTCGTTCTGCTTCCACTGGCTGCGAACAGACTGACCTTGTGACCGCGGCGAATCAATTCTTGCGTAAGCTCATAGACGACCTTTTCCGTTCCTCCTTGGTTTGTCGGAGGCAGCGGATTGGTGTCCGGAGCATTGGAGATGACTTGTACGATGTTCAACTTTTTGGCGTTCTTCACATACCCCATCCTTCCTTTATGTCCATCCCGCTCATTTTTATATATGCGGCTCGGATACATGACGTTCATATATACGTACTCTATTCAGGCTTGAACGCCGTCTTCGCGGTTAACGCCTATTTTTCCGAATTATTGTTGTGCTTTTTATCGTAAAATGAAGCATTGCACTGCAATCCTAGACAGTTTTGATAAAAAAATACATAATTGTTTCGGCGTTACATGGTACAATTTGAAAAAGCAAGGAGGTCATATTTGGTATGCACGCGTCGATCGTCAAACGATACAATAATTCCAAAAGCTACAAACCGGACGTTATTCCTTTAGCCTTAAAAGTTCTTCATGGCAGCAAGGAAGCGAAAAACAAACAGCTCATTCGTCCGAATCATACGATTAACGGGTATATGGAGACATATATTTGGGTTAATCATGTCGACTCCGTGTATGAGGACTTACAGGCAAGAGGCGCAATCATCGAATCCGAGCCGGTGAACCAGTCTTACGGGATGCGGGAATTTCTCGTTTATGATCCCGACGGGTACCGGTTTTGCATCGGCGGACCTGTAGCGTAGAAAAAAGCAGGCCTGGCGAAGGCCTGCTTGAACGTTGTTATACGCCATATTTATCATTAACCGGATTGCTGATCCGCGAGTTGTATTATTTGGACAAAATCCGCTCCGCTTCCTTCTTGAACGTATCCAGCGTCGACTGAATATTTTTGCTGTCGTACAAGATCGCTTCCATCGCCGAGAAAAATTCGTTCATGACTTCCGGCCAAGCGACATGCTTATTCGTATCGACCGCGTATTGTAGCTGATCGTAAGCTACTTTGCGGTTCGGCTCTTTCGCCCACAAATCTTTGATTTCCTTGGATTCCACCATCGCCTTCGTATAAGGCAGGTATCCCGAATCAAGCACGAACTGCAGCCCGCCTTTCGGATCGGTGGACAACCAGCGCAAAAACTCCCATGCCGCCTCTTTATTTTTGGACGAGGACAGCATCGCTACGTTTGCCCCGCCTGTCGGGTTGGCATACACTTTATCTTTTGGCAGGAAGGCCGTTACATAGTTGAACTGCACCGTGCTGGCGAGACTGCCGATGCTCCCGGTCGATCCGTACAAAATGCCGACTTTCCCGCTCACGAACATCTGATTCGTAATATTGCCGGAATCTTTGGCAGGCGGGTAATAAAGTCCGCCGGTATTTTGCAGATCTTTCAAGAAACTGAATACTTTCACGCCTACCCCGTTGTCGTAAAAGCCGATCGACTTGTTGTTGTCACTGAAAAACTTGCCTCCCGCTTCCGTAATCATCGCGATCGGGTACCATGTGTCATATGGCATCGTCATCCCGTAACGCTTGTATTCGCCGTTCTCCTTGATGACCAGCGCATTGGCTACTTTCTTCAATTCGTCCCATGTCGTAGGAACGGCAAGCCCTTTCTCGTCTAGAATCGATTTGTTAATATGCAGGATCGGCGTAGAGCGGTTGAACGGCAGCGCGACCAATTTCTTGTTGAACGTCGAATGACCCATAAGACCGGGCGTGAACAGATCTGCGCTCAGGTTCGATTTTTTCAGGTGCGGCGTCAAATCTTCCAGCACATCCGCATCGGAGAACAGCTCGACGTAAGCGCGCTCCAGCATCGTCACATCCGGCGCGGTCTTGGCCGCAACCGCCTGCTGCAGCTTCGTTACCGTTTCATCGTAGCTGCCCTGGAACGATCCGACCACTTCAATATTCGGATGTGTTTCGTTGAAGCGCTTGATCATGGCGTCGATATATTCGCCGTTTTTCCCGCCCAGGGAATGCCAGAACTGAACGGTGGCCTTGCCTCCTTTGGCCGGATCCCCGGCCGGCGCCTTCCCCGAGTCCGTGTCGGTTGCCGGCTGCGTGCAGCCCGCGAGCAGACTCAATGCTAAGGTCGAGCTCAATACGACATGCTTTTTGTTCATTGCGGTTGACCTCCTGTAATTTCTTTTTCAATTGAAGAAGCTATACTATCATTTGATGCGCCGAAGCGCGCAAACCACGGTTTGACCGCTCCCGGCCAGACTCTCTTACTTGATTCCCGAATAGACGAACGCCTTCACAATTTGCTTCGAGCAAAATACATAGACGATAAGAATCGGCACGACCAGGACGACGTTGCCCGCCATGATCGTATGCCAGTTGCTGATCCCTTCCGTCTCCCGAAGCTTGGCGATGCCCATCGTCAAAGGCCGGACGGCAGCCGAATCGGTCATCACGAGCGGCCAGAAATAATCGTTCCAGTGACTGACGAAGCTGAATAGCGCAATCGTCGCTAGTGCCGCCCGGGACATCGGAATCATGATTTTCATCATAATCTTGAATTCGCTCGCGTTATCGAGCCGGGCTGCCTCGATAAGTTCTTGCGGGATTTGCATAAAATATTGGCGCAGCAAAAAGATGCCGAAGGCGCTGGACATGAACGGAATGATTTGCGGCAGCAGCGTCTTGATGATTCCCCAGTCCGCCAGCATCAAATAGACGGGAATGAAGGTCACTTGCCCCGGAATCATGAAAGCAAGCAAAATCATACCGAATAATATGTTTTTTCCCGCGAAATTGTATTTGGCGAACGCATAAGCGGCCGGGATCATGACCACCATCTGGATGACGATGATCGAAACGGTGATCATAATCGAGTTTTTGGCATACGTCAGAAACGGACCGGCGTTCATCGCATCGGCAAAGTTAATCCATTGCGGCGATGACGGAATCCAGGTCGGCGGAAAAGACAACGTCTCTTCGAACGTCTGCAGCGAAGTGGATATCATCCATAAGAACGGGAAAACAAACACCAGCAATATCGCTGCTTTCAGGATGAATTCGAGCGTTGACCGGAGCCAATTTAAATCATATGTTTTCAAGATAGGGAACCCCCTTTCGTTGTCCGGCATCAGGTTATTGATAATGAACTTTTCTGGCCAGCAGCCGGAAATAGACGAACGTCAACAATCCGATGATCGCCATCAGCACAACGCCGGTCGCAGCGGAGTAGCCGATATTCGTCGTTCGGAAGCCGTAAATATAGTAGACGATCGTCTTGGTCGCATCGTTCGGGCCGCCGCCCGTCATCACCTGAACGGTATCGAATACTTTAAAGGAACCGATCGTCATAATGACCAGAATGAAAAACAACTGCGGCGAAATGAGCGGGATCGTAATTTTCCAGAACACTTTGGACCTGCTCGCATTGTCAAGTGCGGCCGCCTCATAAATGCTAGGCGGAATGCTTTGCAGCGCCGCCACGATGATGAGCGTGAAATAGCCGATATTTTGCCACACCGCGACGATAATGACGGACATCAGTGCGGTTTTGGAGCTTTGCAGCCACTGGGACGGCGGCAAGCCGAACGTTTTGAGCACGTAGTTGAGCAATCCGTGATTCGGTTCCATCAGCCACAGCCACACGAGCGAAATCGACACGATCGAGACAATATGGGGCGTGAAGATACCGGCCTGCACGAACGCGTTCATTCGGGTTTTCTTATTCAGCCAAACGGCAATCACGAGCGACAGCAGCATCGTCAGTACGACAACGCCGACGGTATAGATGACCGTGTTCCCCAGCGCCTTGTAAAAGTCATCCCGCGACAACACCTCGACAAAATTATCGAAGCCGACAAATTTGCTTTTGTCTTTATTGAGCAGGTTGTATTTGTAAAAGCTCAAATAAATTAAATACAGTACAGGGTAAATGACAAAAAGAATAATGCCGGTCATCGCCGGAAAGATCATGACATACGGACGAAACGTCTCCCACAGCTTTCTTCTATCCATGCGCCTGACCTCCGGCCGAGAGCGACTTCAGATAGCCGCCAAAGCGAACGTCGTTCGGGTCAATGCGATTTGCGTCCGCTGCGAAAAAGTATAGCTTCGAAGCTTCCACGCCAAGATGTACTTGTTGATCCACGGAAAACAGATCCTGCGTGCTTTTCACCATGAAGGAATGCCGGTCGCTTCTCACCTGATACAGCGTCTCCGATCCCAGCATCTCTCTTGTCGCAATCGTCCCGCGTACGGCATAATGAAACTCGCCATGAGGTTCATTCGATAATACGGCACTTTCCGGCCGGAAGCCGAACTTCACCCCGTCGATCCCGAGATCCCCTACATTCATCGGCGGAACGCCGATAAACTGCGCCGCAAACAAGTTGCTCGGCTGCCGGTAGATTACTTCCGGTTTCGCTTCCTGCTGGATTTGCCCTTGATTCATCAATACGATCGTATCGGCCATCGACATCGCTTCCACTTGATCATGGGTGACATAGACGAATGTCGTGCCCAGTTTCTTGTGCATTTCAATCAATTCGATGCGCATTTGCGCCCGAAGCTTGGCATCCAGGTTGGATAGCGGTTCGTCCATCAGAAACACGGATGGCTTCTTGACCATCGCACGGGCCAGAGCAACGCGCTGACGCTGTCCGCCGGATAGCGTAGACGGCTTGCGGTCCAAATAATCTTGCAGCCCAACCGTTGCGCTTACGCTTTCTACGAGGCGGGTTCGTTCTTCTTTTTCGACTTTATTGTTTTTCAGGCCGAATTCAATGTTTTCCCGCACCGACATCGTAGGATAAATCGCGTAATTTTGAAAAACCATTGCCACCCCTCTTTGTCCCGGAGCGACGCGCGTCACGTCTTTCCCGCCGATCAGCACCGAACCGGACGTTTGCGGATCG
This sequence comes from Paenibacillus allorhizosphaerae, assembly GCF_042659105.1. Lineage (NCBI taxonomy): Bacteria > Bacillati > Bacillota > Bacilli > Caryophanales > Paenibacillaceae > Paenibacillus > Paenibacillus allorhizosphaerae. The sequence goes on from NZ_JBHSRV010000001.1 coordinate 618,991, forward strand.
ATGCCGGCAATCATTCGGAGAAGCGTCGTCTTTCCGCAGCCGGAAGGTCCTACCAGTACGGTGAATTTCCCGTCCTCGATCGTTAAGTTCAAATCTTTGATGACTACGTTTTTGTCAAACGACTTCGTCACTCGCACAAACTCAATGGATGCCACATTCATTCCCCCTCCTCTAATTTGCCGTTCCATTCAAGCGGTGTACACCTTGATGCCCTGGTCAACGAACGGCTTAAGCTTGATGTCCTCCGTTTCCGTCCCCGTAATCAGCGTGTGAATCGAGCTGTTTGGCGCAACGGTATGAAGCGACAGCTTGCCGATTTTACTATCGTCGGTTACCACGATGATTTCTCCGGCAGCTTGAATCATCGCTTGTTTTGCCGGCACCAGCCGGGCTTCCGGGTGCATTAAGCCGTACTTCGGATGAAGCGCCGGCGTACCGATGAACGCTTTCTCCACATGAAGCGATCGCAGCACGTGTTCGGTAAACATGCCGTTGAGCATATAACTGGACGGATACAGCTCGCCTCCGGTCACAATCACGTTCACCATTGGCGCGTCGCGGAGTTCCGCTGCGACATTCATATCGTTCGTTATGACGGTAATATGGGCACGATGGACGAGATTTTTCGCGATATGAAGCGTCGTCGTTCCGGAATCGATGATGACGTTCTCTCCATCCGCTACGAGACTTGCCGCCATTTGGCCGATTCGCGCCTTCTGATCCAAATGATGGCTCGCTCTTTCGTTAAAGCTGGGCTCCAGGTGGGTCCACTGCTCCAAAATAACGCCGCCGTGCGTCCTCCTTAGAAATCCCTCTTGCTCCAGCTCCGTAAGATCCCGCCGGATCGTCGCCTCGTGTACATGAAATTGTTTGGCTAGTGCGGCAATGGTCGCCATGCGATGCTGCCTGACGTACTCCACAATCCGCAGCTTTCTCTGGACCGCTAACAAACCGACATCTCTCCTTTGGTTCAATCGGATGGCTAGAGTGCGGATTCATAGTAAGTTTTGTTCATTTATGTTCATTTCAAATGATACCGTGAAAGGATCAGAGGAGTATTAAGTCAATATGTCGAATCTGTAAAGCCGATTGCATGTATACCGTCGGTCTGTTTCCCCACTGACGCATGTCTTGCTGCCTACAAGTTGACCCATATCGGCAAATGAAACGCCTTCATAACGGGCTTCAGGCCGTTTATCATCGTTCCGTTGAGACAATGCAAATTGCAGTTCAATTATGCTTACTTTTGTTCATTTTTAAGTATATTGATACAACATTATGTAAGTGTTAAGGCAAGTATGAATAATTCGCAAAGTTCTCAAGTGACTGCTTGTCCCAGTTCATATCATTGCCCTACTCGCTCCCTCTGAAAATTCCACAAAAAAAAGCAGCTACCCCCTTTGATGGGTAACTGCCTTGAAACGGCCAGCGGATAAAGCTTTCGCACTGTTAAGCTCGTATCGGCGCTATTTCTTCTTCGCTTCCTCTATTCTTTTATCAGCCAATTCCGTTGCTTCCCGCAGTGCCGTATTCACATCTTTGGAGCCGTTCTCGACTGCCGTATACGCTTTCGTATACTCGCTCGAAACGATGGAATCGTATTTATGCATGGCGCCTTTCGGAGCCGGTTTGGAGTCAAACACGGGCTTCAAATTTTTTCCTTTGAAGATCGGCATCGCTTCCCCAAAATGCTGATTGATCGCCTTGTCCGTGGACGAAGTAAGGAAACCGTTCTTGACCAATTCCAGCTGCGGCTGCTCGGATAGCAGGAACATCACGACCTGGAACGCCGCTTCTTTGTTTTTGCTGCTGCTGGTGACGTGCAGATTATGGGAGTCGACTGCCTGCGATACACCCGGCGATTCTTTGAACGCCGGCATCTGCACCATGTCCCAGTTAAACTTCTCGCCCTTCGCTTCCAGTTCGGCGATCCAGGACGGTACGTCCGCATACATCGGCCACATGGCCAGCGTTTTGTCCTTCAGGAACGCGTCCTTGGGCGCGGATGTTCGTTCCTGGTTACCCGGAATTTTGTATAAGCTCAGCAGCATTTCATAGGAACGTTTGAATCCTTCCGTTTGCAGCAGTGCCGGTTTTTCCGTCTTCGGATCGATATAGCCGAGTGAAAGCTGGCCGACAAAGCCACCGAGCGAATGATCCAGTCCTCTATAGCTTATTCCGTTGTCGGTTCTCGTGAGACGCTTGGACAGCTCGATCGCTTCCTCCCACGTCATGCCGTCCTTCGGATACGCTTCGCCGAATTTGTCGAAGATGTCCTTGTTGTAGTACAACGCCGACCAGTTCACCCAGAACGGAAGCCCGACGATTTGACCTTGGCCCGCCACTTGCTTGATGGTATCCATCGCCGGCTGATTCAATTTGCTCAGATCGACGTTGTTCTTTTTGATCAAGTCGCTCATGTCGTACAACAACCCGAGATCTTTGTATTCGTTCAGTCTGGGCGGGCTGTTATACAGTATATCCGGAAACGTTCCCGCGACGACCAGCTCGCTTGGATTCGTTCCTTTGCCCTTGCGGACAAGCTCAAGCTTTACATTGGGAAACTTGCGGGTCACCGGATCGATGATGAATTTTTTATACCATTCGTCCGGCAGGCTAATATCTACATACATGGATAAATTCGCTGTCATCTTCGTATCGAACGGATCCGCTTTCGGGGTCTCGCCGGCAGGAGTCGCCGCTTTATCCGGATTCCCGCTCCCGCCGGAACAGCCCGTGACGGCCGCCAATAATACCATGCCCGTAAGTGCCATAAGAGCGGATCTTCTATTATTTATCGTTGCGCCCATATCATATTCCCCCCACTTCTGTAGATTGAACCTTTGCTTTAGAGCCGCTTCGACGCACACAAATGATAGCGGTTTCTTTTATGATACTCGGCGCCAAAAACGTTGTCTTTACGGAAAACGCTTACTTTTTGTCATTTTTTCCGATGCGATGCCTCGATTTATGGCACAAATCGGGCTGTATTGTTGAATGCCGCGAATAATCGGATTAATATAATAAGAAGAACGATCAAAGCCATAGGACGTGTGCTACGATGAAAATTCCGGTTTACCGTTTAAAAGTGGATTACTTGACCCGATATTCCGATTTCAATCCGCTGCTCTTATTTGCGCAAAAATATGAATTTACGCCAAAGGAATATTGCCCGCTGCGTGTGTGCTACGCAAATGCGGTCATCCTGGTGGAGGAGGGTCGCGGCACGCTTCTGCTCGACGGCAGAGAGCATTCGCTTCAGCCCGGATCGCTCGTGTTTATTGCGGCGGGACTCCCCCATCAATGGATATCCGATGAGAAGCAGTTGATGGTGCACCGGTGCGCTTACTTCGATTGGCGGTACGTCCATCGGCCGGAATTTCATTATCAGCGGGATTATTTCAAAGGAGCGGATCGGCCGTTTTTGGAGGAAAGAGCCAGTTTCATGTCCGGACTTGAGCTGCATCAGGTGATGAAAGTGAACAACATCGCCTTGTGGCTGTCTTATTTCAACGCCTTTACGCAGCCCCCTTCGATCCTTGGCGTGCGCAGTCCGATCGAGTCTCTGCAGTATAACGCCGCGTTTCAAACGTTTCTTCATCATTACTTGACGCTCGCGGTGAGAAACGACTCCTGGTGCGATCCCCGGATTGCGCAGCTATTGGAAAAAATCGACAACGCCTCTTTGGAGCAGTCGGAGTCGGAATTGTACGTCTGGGCCAAAGAACTGGGAATGGGGCGAAGCCGGTTTCATCAAATTTTCAAGCAGGAAACCGGACTGACTCCGCATGAGTATATCCAGCGGCGGAGGCTGCACCAGGCGGCGGACGATTTGACCGAGACCGACTTGACCGTGACCGAGATCGCGCAAAAGTACAATTTCTCCTCGATTCACTATTTCTCCAAAGCGTTCAGCAATACGATGGGCGTTTCGCCGTCACAGTACAGGCAGCAGCGGCATTAGTAGCCGCGTGTAAGTTAATGATGAATACAAAAGGGAACCTCGTTTGGTGAGGTTCCCTCTATGAGTTAACTTGAACAAGTAAGACCAACAATCTGATGAACTGAAGGAAAGTTCTCTCAAGAGATCGTCCTGACTTTCCGGCACTGATACGCATGCAAAGCCTGATAATATAAATACTCGTTAAAGCTCGGCCACATTTCGTCGGTATACCAAGGCCCGGCTTGCGCCGACTGCCATAACAAAAATCCGCTCAACCGCTTTTCACCGCTCGTTCGAATAATCAGCTCGGGTGACGGACAGCCGGAGGTATACAATCGCGACTCGAATTCTTCCATGGAAAACGAGCTGTTTCCTTCCGCGACGAGCGATTTGACGGCTTGGACAATCTCGCTGCGGCCGCCGTAATTTACAGCAAAATTCACCGTCATTCCCGTATTGAACCGGGTTACATCCGCTGCATGCTGCATGATTTGCCGGGTATCGAGATCGAACCTGGAAATATCGCCGATAAAGTTCACTTTTATGTTATTGCGGTTCAATTCGTTCAGCGTGCGATCCGTCACAAAAGCATGCACCAGACGAATAATATAATCGACTTCTTCCTTCGGCCGTTTCCAATTCTCGGTAGAAAACGCGTAGAGCGTCAAATAACGAATATGCGTCTTATGGCAAAAGCGAATCGTCTCCCGCATTGCATTCATGCCCGCCAAATGTCCCGCGGTCCGCGGCAGCCCTTGTCTTGTCGCCCATCTGCCGTTGCCGTCCATCATTATCGCGATGTGCGCCGGCAGCGGTCCGTTCCAATTGATTCGTTTTTTCATCTTTCCGGCTTTATACTTATCCTTCAACTTTGAGAAATTCATCATCCGTTTCCCGCCCCCCGTACATCAATCAATCTCATTCATCCGATTATAGTGAAAACACATCATTTTTTCCATGCATTTCCACTGATATTTGCCTGATGCGCAACCGTTATTTGCTTTGCTTCCTCCCGCTTCATTGGTAATATTATACATATGCCACTGATTTGCAGGGAGAAGATTGCATGGATATGCGAAAATTCGGCGCTGCCATTTCAAAGCTGCGCAAACACAAAGATTTAACCCAATCACAGCTTGCCGATCTGTTGAATGTAACGAGGCAGGCCGTATCCAAATGGGAGATGGGGGATTCGTTCCCCGACATCTCGTTGCTGCCGCATTTGTCCGCCGTATTCGGCGTCACCGTTGACCGGCTTTTGCACTATGGGGAGCCGGGGCAAGCGGAGAATGAAATCATGATCCATGTAGCTTCAGGAAATCCGGATATGGTCGCGGATATGCTGCAGGTGGGCGAGCTGCCGGTCGTTTCCATTGTGAATGTTGCTCCTATGCTAAAAGCAAGCACATTGGAGTTAATCTCCGAAGGATTGGGACAGCACGGAATCGATATTAAGCACGTCGTTGAACTTGCCGCCTATATGAATGAGACAGGACTCAGCAATCTCCTGAAGCGAGCGTCATATGACCAACTTGACGAAACGATGCTGGAACGGTTCATTCCGTTTCTGGATAAGGAGTCGGTGAACATGATATTCGCCAAAATCATAGACGGCGAGCTGAGCGGCTCTCTACTTGCCGTCATGCTTCCGTACCTTGACGGTTCTATGCATTCTTTGATCGATGCGGCCGTGATGGAAGGGCAAGTCGACGCGGACATATTGAGGGTCATGCATGCGATACACTATAAATAATTAGGAAGGAGTTGGATTGAGAATTGTCCGATAAATTCGAATTGCTGAGACACGCCGTAAGAAGCAAACTTCAAACATTCACTAACGATCAGGAGCATCCTGCCAGCCAGCATTTGTATGGCGTATCGATATTTTGCGGGCTGATCGCATTAAAGCGCGGATTGGACGCCGATATTTGCAAAAGCGCAGGATTATTGCATGATTTGTGGCTGTACCGCCATCTTCCGCTGAGCGTGGACGAACATCGAAAGCACGGCGAATACGGCAGTATAGAAGCGAGAGAAATTCTTCAGAGCATTGGTTCCTATACCGAATGCGAGATCGAGACGATCTGCACGATGATATTTCGTCATAATGACAAACATATTATACAAGACGATTACGATGAAGTGTTGAAAGATGCGGATGCATTGACCCATTTTATAAATGACTCGGCATATGATAAGAAATACCGGTACTACGGCAGGCATCGGAACGTATTGGACGAACTCGGATTCACGTTGGGAAATAAAGAAAATAATCAATAGACTCACTTTCGTCAACGTGTTCTCCGTCGTTCAGATTGGCATTGGGCTGCTATTTTGGCTGCAAAACATAACATTAATTACTAACAGCGGGTTTAACTTATCCGTAGGGGCAACCGAGATTGTTAAGTCGTTTACAGTAAGCGGGTTAATATGGGTCTTTGCAGGAGTAGGTCTATTAATCGAAAAAAAATGGGGCTGGAGAATCGCCATCACGTTATATACGATTTGCTTCATCCATCAAGGATGGTTATTCGTACGAACGTTTCAAATGATCGACTCTACGCTTACCCATTCGCTGGACAGATTAATGTATTCTCGCCTCAGCAATGCGATCCTGTTTTTGATCATGGTTTCCCTGCTTTTGTTCACCAAAAGAAGGTTCATTTTCGCAACCAAAACCAATGCGCAAGAGGGCGGTTCGTTATAACCGTTTTCTACCTGTGCAGCATCTTGCGAGAACGATAAAATTAGTTTGTAGCGACTCTTCGTCGTCTACGCGGGGTTTGCATAGATAAAAGGACTACCATTTCATAAATCGATCAAATCGGGCTTCACTTCTTCTCTGCAATTATTGGCCCGGTCGGAAAGGAATAAATGAACATACGACATGAAATGTCAAGCATCGTCTCCAGACTGCGTGCCGCCGGTTGCGTTTTCGCCGAAGAAGAGGCTCGGCTGCTTGCTGAATCGGCACGGACACCGGCCGATCTCGACGCCATGGTGAACCGGCGTGCCGCAGGCTTGCCGCTCGAGCACATCGTCGGCTGGGCGGAATTTTGCGGTTTGCGGATCGCGGTGGACCCGGGCGTGTTCGTCCCGCGTCCACGCACCGCGTTGCTCGTACGCCAAGCCGCCGCCCTCGCCCATCCGGGAGCGGTCGCGGTGGATTTATGCTGCGGCTCGGGAGCGCTTGGTGCGGCGCTTGCCGCGGTCTGCGACCGGCTCGAATTGCACGCCGCCGACATCGACCCTGTTGCGGTGCAATGTGCTCGCCGCAACGTCGCTGCCTTCGGCGGAAGCGTGTACGAAGGCGATCTGTATGCACCCCTGCCGGCAGCGCTGCGGGGACGCGTCGATGTCCTGATCGCCAACGTCCCCTACGTGCCTACCGAAGCGATCGAGCTTCTTCCCCCGGAAGCTCGCATCCATGAGGCACGGGTCGCGCTCGACGGGGGCGCGGACGGCCTTGACATCCAGCGGAGAGTCGCCGTCGAAGCGAGCCGCTGGCTCGCGCCGGGCGGGCATCTGTTGGTCGAAGCAAGCGAGCGTCAAGCGCCGCAGTCCGCCCAAATCTTCGCTCGTTGCGGATTGATTCCGCAGATCGCAAGGTGCGATGAAATGGACGCCACAGTCGTCATCGGAACCAAACCCGCTCCTGTAAACAGCGGATCGGACGCTCATAAGGAGGATGACTTTGGATAAACAAATGGACATGCTTCAACAAGCGCTGGCTGCTTATAATCTCATTCCTCACTGCCTCGTTATCGAGACAACCATGCAGAAACATTTTCACGGCGACGATCATTTCAAAATCAGAATCGGAGAGAAGGCTTACTCCGCAAGGTTCATCAGCGGCAAACGGTATGAGCACGATGTCTTTTTGCCGCTAACGGATACGATTTTGGCCGAGCAAATGCAATTCATTTATTTTCTCAACGACAATGGCATCCCGTTTATGCGTCCGGTCGCAGCACTGTCGGGGAATGCATACCACAAGTTCATTTGGAACGGTGCGGAGTACCGTTTTTTTCTGTTCGAATGGATCGAAGGGCAGCATATTACCCGCTGTTCGCCAAGCGTCGCTTCAAAGATGGGAGCCATGGTCCGGCAGCTGCACACGCTTGTCGCCGATTACGAATGTTCCCTGCCCAAAATATCGCATCGCGAAGGAAGCCGCACTTTTCTGGGCCTGCTGGAAGAAGCCGCCTGCGCCGCACCGCCCGAATGCCGGGAGCTGCTCTTGCCTTACATAGCCGATGCAAAAAAGCATATCGAGCACGCCTATAAGTCGACCCGTGAATTTTTGATGCAATCGGATCTGAATCCATTAAATATTTTATGGGATGACAAGGAACAGTTGATCGGCATCATCGATTTTGAACACATCGGGTACACGGAGCGGGTCGAAGCGCTGGCGTGGCTGGTCAAATGGTATTCGCGCGCCGAAGGTTTGTCCTCGCACGAGTTTTCCCCTGCCCTTGCTCATAGCCTGCTCGAGGGCTATGGGGCTGCCGATTTCATGTATCCGGAGGACTGGGAAAGGCTGCCTTCTCTCCTATGGTTAACCGGCTGCTTGAACTGGGGATTCGTAGAGAAAACTCGCCGAATTTTGAACCAAACCGATTCTGCCGGCCCTATGAAAATGGAGCTTGACGCACACTTAAGCAAGTACTCGGGACGGGGCAAGAAGCTTGGCGCTCTGATTACCGATTAATTTTGCCGCCATCCTCCCCTCCCGTTCCTTTCATGATAGGTTGCCGATTGAAATTGAAAAACGGCTCGAGGGCGCGAACGACCCGGAACCGTTTTTCTCATAGATTGTATTGGTCATACCGGAAACCGAACGGCGTTCGGCCGGGTCCAGACCAGATGCTGCACGAACGCTTCGGCATACGTGCAGCCCGCTTGAATGCCTCTCGTTTTGCCGAAAGTAGTGACGAAATCGACGATGTCCACGTTGTCGTGCTCCTTCAGCCAAACGAGCTGGCTTTGGTGCTTCGACAGCATCTCGATCTTCGTCGCGAAATGATCGGTAACGTCGACGTAGAAAGTCGGCTCGAAGCCGAGCCCCGACAAATTATCCATATAATAGAGCGCCGACACGTTTTGCGCCGCCTCGCTGCTTGTCTTCATGTTCGGAAGCGTCGCGAAGAATGTCGCGTAAAAGACGAGCTGGCTGACGGCGATATGATCCGGCATATAATCGTTCGGCGCGTGCGTAATGACGATATCCGGTTTCGCATAGCGAACCATATCGACGAACATCATCCGGTTCTCTTGATTGTCCGCGATGATTTCACCGTCGCCGAATTCGAGCGAAAGCACCTCGCTTCCGATGAGCGCGCCCGCTTCCCTTGCCTCCTGGCGGCGAATTTCGGTCAGCTCGTCGGCCGGAATATGGTAATGGCCTTTATCCCCTTTACAAGCGTGGCACAATACGATGTGATGACCCGCCTGCTTCAGTTTGGCCAACGTTCCGGCGCAAGAAATTTCGATATCGTCCGGATGCGCGCCTACTGCTAAAATGTTCATTGGGAGAACTCCTTTTCGAGTTAATGGAAGCTCAGTTCAATTCCGGCTCGAGCGGACCGGCCAGCTCCTCCAGGAAGAACAGTTTCCCTGCCATGGTCGGCATGTAGGATGACGGGATCCACGGATTCGGACCGTATTTCAATGTCGTCCACAGCGACATCCCCTGCCACATCATGCCCCGCCCCAAGGCGCCGTCCGCGCCGCCGATCGCGTAGTCCGCCTCAAGAAACAGTCCCGGGCCGATCGTATTCGCATAGCACGGTACAAGCGTCGTCCGGCTTTTGAAACTGGTGATCGCGTTTTGCTCGATCGTCAGCGGATGAAGCCTCGCCCCGACGCGATGGGTCTGCGCGCGCCAAGCCGCTTCGCTCTCATATTCTCCTGCAAAGTGAGGCTCCCAGAACGCGATATGAAACACGCGGCCGATCCCGTAGACGACGACCAGCTTCGCGCCTTCGTTCTTCAACTTTGCGATCTGTTCCGCATAAGTAGGCAATGTGTCACGGGTCGCAAAATGGCGCTGGTTCTCGGGAACGGTCAGCTCCCCCAGCACATTGTAAAACGAATGTTCCATTGCATACTGGAACGCGCCCGGATTCGATGGAGGCAGCGTTAAGCCGTCGGCATCGCTCCACTCGTCCATGTTGAAGCCGTGTACGTGGGACGCGCTGACGTTCCAGCTTTTCAAGAAAAAGACGGTCCATCGGTACATCCCCATCGGACCGACGGGGAAGATGATGGCCAGCTTCTGGCTGTTCTCGCGGGCCGCCTTAATTTGCAGCGCGATCTCGTGGCCCATATACACTTCAAAATCATGCACCGACCCGCAAGATACCGGCTGGAAGCGTTCATGCCAATGCGGCTCCCGCACGAACACGTCCGCCGGCCCATGGCTGGCGCAGCGGTCGATTTTTTCCAAATCCCAGCCCTGCGGAAAATACCCTTCCATGAGCGAACCCTTTAACGTCGTTAACAAATTCATTGAAGCTCCTCCTCACCCATCCATCGTTTCAAATTGGTTATTGTCGCCCGAATATCGCGAATTTGCTCATCGCCGGATATTTCCCGCTCGATAATCAGCTCACCGGTATACCCGATTTGCTGCAGCTTGGCGATAAATTCCGGGAACCGCACTTTCCCTTGTCCCGCGGGAACTTCTTTGCCGAGTGCATTGCCGCCTTCCGGGTACAAACCGTCCTTCACATGAATGTTGCGGACATAACTGCCAATGACGTCGAGGGCGTCGATCGGATTGCCTTTGCCGTATAAAATCAGGTTAGCCGGGTCGAGGTTGATCCCAAGATTGGACGTGCCTACCCGCTCGATGGTGCGTAGCAGCACGACCGGCGTTTCCTGCCCGGTCTCGAACCAGAAGCCGATCCCTAGTTTCTCGCAATGCTGCGCCACTTCACGGATGGCTTCGACGACGCCAGGGTATTCCGGATCGGTCATATTTTCCGGAATAAAGCCGCAATGCGTTATGAGCGCCGGGGCCCCGATGTAGGCTGCGTAATCCGCCCATGTTTTCAAAATGTTCACCCGCTCCTCGCGGTATTGTGACGGAACGAGGCCAAGCGTAACCGGTCCTTCTGTAAAGTTCCATTTGCCCGGACCCGGCACCCAGCCCCAGAGGGCACAAATGCGCACGCCATGCCGATTCGACTCGCGAATGACGTTATCGAACACTTCCTTGGTTGCCATCTCCGGATTCCAGCACATCAACTGGCAGACGTTAAGGCCGAATTGACTGACATGTTCAAAGCAATTTCCGTTATTTTTCAGTATGTTAATAACTCCGATTTCCATCGGTCTCCTCCTTTTAAGTTAGCAGTCTGTATCTTCCTCGCAAAAGCAAATCGTTGTGTTCGCCGACCGTATGCTGGACGAGATCTATTGAATCGCTCCATCGACGGCGCCGACGTATCAGGCAACCGTAACTCTGATGCCTCCGCTGTCGGCCGAGCGCTTCTCCGCTTCGACAATTTTCAACGTCATTAACGAATCATGCGGGGCTGATCTTTCAATGGGCTTATCGTGCTGAACCGCATCGATAAAGTAGCGAATTTCGCGGTAATAGCCGTTCTCTGCCGGCAGCTGCGGCACAAAGCCTTTCCCATCGTTTGGATTGTCTTTGAGCACCCGGTTCTCGAACAACAGATTGCCCCCCTCGAAGTTGACGCGGTAAGCCATCTCGAAGCCGAACTCGCCTCCGAGCGACCGGTCGATCTGCGTATTTACGACTTTATTGTCGTCAAACAAGTAATTCGTGGACAAAATGTCGTAGGCGCTCTCCGGCAGCACGCTCCGGGCTATGGTCGAGACCGATTGCGGCTTGCCAAACAGCCAATGGACAAGATCGACATCGTGAATATGCAAATCAAGCAAGCCTCCGCCGCTTGTACTCTCCTTAATCATCCAGTCGTTGAACGTCCACTTTGGCGGATGCCCGCCGCGGAAGAAATACGCCCCGAGTACTTTACCGTAACGGCCGCTTTCCACCGTTTCTTTCAAATATTCGTACTCCGGCCAAAAACGCAGGCACTGCGCGATCATCAGCTTTTTCCCGGACTGCTCCGCCGCCCGGATCATCGCCTCCCCTTGTGCCGACGTCAACGCCATCGGTTTCTCGCACAGCACGTGAATTCCTTTGTTCAATGCTTTGACCGCCACTTCCGCATGCAAATAGGTCGGCAGCGCGATATCGACCATGTCGAGCTCCTCCTCTTCAAGCATCCGGTCAATATCGGTGTACTGACGATACGGGCTAAAGTCGAATTGGCCGCTTGGCACCTGAATGTTGCCGCCTGCGAATATGCCTTGGAACTTTAATGCATCGCCGTCGCATATCGCCGTCAATCGAGCGTCCGCGCTGGCTTCCTCCAATTTCTTGTAGCAGCTGAAATGCATCCGGCCCATGTACCCGAGCCCGATTAATCCGATTTTTAACAATGACTCCATCTCCTTAATTGAAGGTTACCGCTATTATAATAAGAAAACGGAATATAAGATTTATCCGATTCGACTTTCTTTTTTCACTGAAAGTTATACAATGTTCCATACATTTTGCACTCGGAAGGAATTGTTCTTCACGCATAGAAAATAGGATAGAACTACACACGAAGGCGCAGAAAGGAGCTGCTTCGCATGTTCTTTGAGCGGTACAACGTTAGCCGGGAAATCTTTATTGAAAAGCTGATATCGTGCCATTATTTTGAGTTTGCCAAAAATTATTATTTTAATGGCGAGCGGCATGATTTCTGGGAAGTGTATTACGTCGATAAAGGCGAAATCGAGGTGACTACAGACAGCGGCATGTATTTGCTCAAGCAGGGCGATATGCTCGTTCACGAGCCGAACGAGTTTCACAGCACACGCACCAACGGGAAAATCGCGCCGAACGTCTTCCTCGTCACTTTCGAATGCGATGCGCCCTCGCTTGCTTTTTTCAAACAAAACAAATGGTTTCACCTGGGCAGCGAAGAACGGTCGATCATGGCGCTGCTGCTCAAAGAAAGCTTCCATGCCTTCGGTCCGAATCCGACCCACGGCACCGTCCGGCTGATAGCGAATCCGAACGACCGGCCGTTCGCGAGCGAGCAGCTGTTTGTTTCGTACTTGGAAATATTGCTCGTTTCTCTCATCCGCAACCATGCGGTGCAGCAAGAGTGGCGGAAGGCACCTACCGCGGTCAAAGAAAAGCGGGAGGCCGATCTGTTCGACAACGTCATCGAATACATGAAGCAGAACTTGCACGGGACGCTGTCGCTCGACCAGTTGTGCAGCCATTTTTGCGTCGGCAAATCCAATCTGAGCATTATTTTCAAAAACAGGCAGGAGCGCGGCGTGATGGAATACTGGAACCATCTGAAGATCGAAACGGCCAAAAGGTACATCCGCGAAAACAACTACAATTTAACGGAAATCTCCGAGCTGCTCGGCTACAACAGCCTTCATTATTTTTCGCGCCAATTCAAGAAGACGACAGGCATGACGCCGTCCGAATATGCCAAAACGTTAACTTCACGGCTGTTCAATCAGCGTTCGTAAGATAAAAAAGTCCCCGTCGGTCGATGACGGAGACTTTTTTAAAAAACGGCGCGCAGTATAAAATTTGTTCAATGCGATCAAGAAAGCGTGCGAACCGGAGCTCCGGATAAATAGGCTTTGATATCTTCCACTGCGTCTTTATAAAAAGCCTCATAATTCGCTTTCGATACATAGCCGATATGCGGCGTAGTTAACAGATTCGGAAGCGACCGGAAGATGTGATCCTTCGGTAGCGGTTCCACCTCGAACACATCTACTGCAGCCCCGGCGATCCAGCCGTTCTGCAAAGCCTCGGCCAGAGCGGCTTGATCCACGATCGGTGCGCGAGACGTATTGATCAGATATGCCGAAGGACGCATACACTTGAGATCCGCGGCACGGATCAAGCCTCTTGTCCGGTCGCTTAATACAAGATGTATAGACACGAAGTCGCTGCTCTCCAGCAGCTCCTCCTTGGAGGCGGCTAATCTCACGCCAACCTCGTCGGCCCGCTCTTTCGTCAAATTTTGGCTCCACGCCGTGACATCCATGCCGAACGCGTGGCCGAACTTGGCGATCTTGCTGCCCAGCTTTCCGAGCCCAAGCACCCCAAGCGTCTTACCGTATAGATCCGCACCGATCGTACTCTGCCACTGACCGCTCCGAATTGCGTTGTGCTCCGGCACGATGTTGCGGGCGAGCCCCAAAATCAACGCCCACGTGAGCTCGGCGGTTGCGTTGCCGGCACCTCCCGTGCCGCAAACGGTGATTCCCTGCGAAGCGACTGCAGCCAAATCAATCGACGCATTGCGCATGCCTGTCGTAATGAGCAGCTTCAGACGGGGAAGCCGGGCAAGAAGAGGCGCGCGAAAAGGAGTCCGTTCACGCATAATCACGACAATCTCGCAATCGGCGATCTGACCGACCAGCTCATCCGGATTATCAATATGCCGATGGATGCTTCTGACCTCGACTTTGTCCGAAATCCGCGACCAATCCGCAGCTGTTAACGCCACTTGTTGATAGTCGTCCAAAATCGCACAGCGAAGCTTCATAAAATGGCCTCCTTCAAAACACAAAAATTACACTGATGCGAAGCAGGCGCACAACAATGCCCGCCCTGATCAATGCTTGTACATATTGCACACATATTAGTTACAGTATATTCTTGAACTTAACGCTTTGTAAACAACAGCGGTATTTCGGCTGTTGATTCTCGTCAATGCGTTGGGTCGGAGTATATCCACTCCAAAATGCTGTGCAAATCCGCGCATTCGTACGTCGGCACGATAGCCCCGGTAAACGTATCTCGTTTTCGATTGACCCAAATATTGCGTATCCCCGCTTGAGCGGAACCTTCGATATCGTCAACCGGCGAGTCTCCGACATAAACGACTTCGTGCGGCCCCAGCTTCAATTTGCTTAACAACCGTTCGAAAAACGTAGCATTCGGTTTAAAACTGCTCGGCATTCACCGTGCTTTTATTCTTTGCTAATATTTGCCGGACTGCCTTAATGGAACCGCTGCCCGTATCAACCAGCGTGCCGTAGCAGTCAAAGAGGATGGCTTTTATCATGACTGACGCCCTTTCTACAAGCAATTGCTTGATGGTTTACATCGGAATCGATCCAAGCCGCTCCCGGATGAGCTCAAGCAAGCTGTTTTTTTCCGCCGGCGGTATCCACTCTACCAATCTGGCGGCAGCTACCGGCAGCATCCAGCTGTCGATATTCGAATACGGTTGTCCCGAGAGCTCCAAATAATGTTTGGTGTATCCTTTCCTTATTTTGTTTCTCATGAATTGAACGATCGCTTTAACAATGTTGGGCGTTCCGTCCGGCATCGTTCCATAACTTAACAGCAGAATCGATCGGGCGGCATCGCCGGCCGGATTGCCCGACATGCCGGTCATCCAGTCGATAATCCGGATCCCGTCTCCAACCAGCACGTTGTCCGGATGAAAATCGCCATGACACAGCTTGTCATCATCAGGCAGCGCCTTCAAGTAACGCAAAATGCGGCCTTTTTCTTCTTCGGTTAGCAACTGGGCCGCTTGGATATGTTCGCTTAAAACGGCTTTTTGTTTCCTAAGGCGTCCGGGCGCGCTTTGCGTATGCAAATCATAATGCAGCGCGGCTAATGTTGTGGAGTGTTTGCCCAACAACCAAACATTTTTAGACATCGCGCTCAGCATGGAGACGCCGTTTACGCGGTCAAAAACGATGCCCAGCCTGCCTTCTTTGCGCGCCAGTTCGTATGCATGCGGCGAAGGAATGCCCAATGAACAAACGAATTGACTGGCATCAAACTCCCGTTGAATGAAATCTTCGGGAAAGCCTTTCCTGTAAAGCTTCAAAATTTTATTTTCGCCGTACTCAAAAATGTCCGCTGTCCGGCCCCTGCCAATCTGCTTCATCTTGCTCCCTCCGAATTGGCGCCATATGTCTGTAACTGTTCGTGGCGAACGAAAAACGCTTCTATGTGATTTCGTCGGAAATCGACATTTTCCTTTTCCCGTTTGCGGATTTATGCAAAATAATCCAGAACGCGGCTAGCCGGTTGCTATCTCCAGATGGATGCCGACGCACAATAAACAAGCGAGTGAACGGTAATTTAAAAAAAGCGAGCCGCTTGTTAAGAGCAGCCCGCTTTCGGGATACACCACGTTTTAGGAAGATTAATAATGAGTGGCGGCTTGGCGCTTGTAGTGATCCTCTATGACCAGACAAGCCATCGCCTCGACCACTGGCACGATTCTAGGGCAAATGCAGGGATCATGTCTGCCTTTCGTAACGATGATATGGTCTTCCCCGTTTTGATTGACGGTCTGTTGCGGAACGGAGATGGAAGACGTCGGTTTGATGGCCACCCGAAATACAATTTCTTCGCCCGTGCTGATTCCGCCGATCATCCCCCCGGAATGATTCGTTATAAAATGGCCGGCCTTCATTTGATCGTTATGCTCGCTGCCGAGCATTTTCGACGCGGCGAATCCGGCTCCGAATTCAATCCCTTTGACGGCGCCGATGGACAGCATCGCTTTAGCCAAATCGGCATCCATTTTATCGAACACGGGTTCGCCGAGGCCGGACTTGACGCCTCGGATCCGGCATTCCACGATACCGCCGCAGCTATCGCCAATCGCGGCAAGCGCTTCGATCTTCTCCACCATTTTCAAGGCCGCTTCAGGATCGCAGGCTCTTACGGGATTCGTTTCAATTGCTTGTTCGACGTAGTCGCGGCATTCGATACCGCCGATCTCCTTCGTGTAAGCGAGAATCGACACGCCTCTGCGCTCCAGCATTTTGCGCGCTACGGCGCCTGCCGCCACCCTTCCCGCCGTTTCCCTGCCGGAAG
This sequence comes from Paenibacillus allorhizosphaerae, assembly GCF_042659105.1. Lineage (NCBI taxonomy): Bacteria > Bacillati > Bacillota > Bacilli > Caryophanales > Paenibacillaceae > Paenibacillus > Paenibacillus allorhizosphaerae. The sequence goes on from NZ_JBHSRV010000001.1 coordinate 635,850, forward strand.
CCCGACCGCTTCCCCGGTGATCCCGAATGCCGTATTTCTCCAAATAAGTGAAATCGGCATGCCCCGGACGAAAGCTGTGCTTAATATCGTCGTAAGCCTCAGGCCTCATATCCTTGTTATACAATATGATGAACAAGGGCGTTCCCGTCGTCTTGCCTTCGAAGGTACCCGACAATATGTTCACGATGTCATATTCTTTGCGCGGCGAAGTAACGGTCGATTGACCGGGTTTTCTGCGATCCATTTGAATCTGAATATATTGTTCGTCAATGTCCACACCCGGTGTAACGCCATCGACGATGACGCCGACCGCGGCCCCATGCGATTCGCCAAACGTTGTAATTTTAAACGACTCTCCGAAACTGTTTCCAGCCATCTGAGCTCACTCCTTCTGTCTTGTCCCGTTGTGTTCAATGGTACCTTTATTTCATTATAAAATTTCGAAAGCTATTTATGAAATCGTTTATTTCGATCGACTCCATAGAGAGAGCTTATATCAAGAATCGAATTGAGAGCCGTTTTTATTGTTGAATAACACTAGGAATTAGAGAGCTTGGAAACTTACTACGAAGATTCATCCTGCTCTTACATTTTCGTGAACGACCGGATAGATTCGGCTCGGCTCGCCGCTTATATGATGTCGTCCTGAAAATGCAAAGACCGCCATCGGCGGTCTTTGTGCGGGTGTAGCCCGGGCTGCTTCAAATCAACTTATGCACGTTGTTCATCCATTAACGCTCGTGGGCAGCATATGCTGCGGAGCGAAATCAAAGATTGCGATAATGACGCGACATAAATTCATCTATTATTTTTTTGTGGCTCTTGACGATCTGCTGCGGGAGTTCATCCGGCTTATAATAAACGAAATCGAGCGCTTCCGACTTGTCCACCACGAGCTCCCCGGTAATTTCTTTCGTATAAAAGGCAGTTGTAACGGCATAAAATTCATCACCGTTAGCCGCTCGGATGAATTGACCTTGGCCGGAATACACGTTAATTAATTTTAGCTCACCGGCCTTCAAATTCGTTTCTTCAAGCAGTTCTCTTCTTGCCGTGTCTTCCACCGATTCTCCCAATTCCATGAGCCCGCCAGGAATTCCCCATGATCCGTACGGATGCTTCCGCTGCTGCAGCAGCAGCCGTCCATCGCAATCGACAGCGATGACGACCGCCCCGACCAATATAAGCGGACGATGGCCGACGAGCGCTCTAATATCTTCTACATAACCCATATAAGATCCCCCCGCTGGTATTGGTCCAAAAATATCGGTGACGCGCGATATAGTGCCATATGTATATCCGTCTTATCCGCACGGCACGCCGCCCACATAATACCCGTCTTCCCGGTACACCTTAAACGCAATCTCCAGCTCCAGAATACCAACCGAGCGGACGTATCTCGTAATCGCTTCCGCTATGCGATCCCTCGCTTCACTGCCCCGCTCAAACCAGGCCACTTCGATAAACGGAAACGTTTCGCACACTTGTCCGTCAAACACGGAAACGACATTCAAACAATCCACCGTAAAGTTATCCGTTCCGCATTTGCAAATATCGGCCAGCTCTTCCACGAGCGGCTTGCTGATGGATGCCAAAATTTCAACGCTGATTCCTCTTGCCGTTAATTGAGGCATAATGATGATCCTCCCGATTCAAATGTATTGGATAACGTCTGCCATCGATTCGATGTAAGCGGTAGGAACGACGCCTCTGCGCTCCAGCTCGGAACGGTTGGCTTGATAGGCTATGAAGCGTACACCGGCATCGATCGCCGATTTCCCGTCGATCCACGCGTCTCCTATGGCCAGCCAATGCTGCTTCGACACATGCGGATATGAATTGACGATCCATTGCACCCCGGCCGGAGAAGGCTTTAAGCCGGCCTGCTCTCTGCCGACAATATGTTCGAAATAATGTTCAATCCCTGTCGTACGCAGCGCTCTTACCGCCGCATCCTTCGCGTTGTTCGTCAATATCGTTAAATGACAAGCGGGCCGCAGCTGCTCCAGAACCTCTTCAACTCCCGGCTCAAGTCCCGCATCGTTCATCCCTTCCCGCTCCAGCTCCGTGACGATGTCCCAGACCGCTTGTTCCGCTTGTGCGGTGAATCGCGGTGAGGAGCGGGCAAGCTCGATTAAAGTGGATGAAGTAAACTCGTCCAAAGCGATAGATTCGCTCACGATATGATGGCCGACCAAATATGCATGCACTTGAAGCTTCATGCGTTTGAAATCGATATTCGAACGGAGTATCGTATTGTCCATGTCGAATATAATGCCTTTTTCCTTTGGCGCAATCATTCCGATCCGCTCCTCTCCGCTCTGCATTGCTCCGTTCAACCGGTCAAAAAAATTTTCCCGTTGCCCTTCTCCGTCGATTGAGCGGCGCGAACGGCTTCCTTCACATCCGATAAATCGAAACGGGCGCTTGGCGCACAGAGCCGCAATTGCCCGCTGCCGATGAATGACATAAGCTGCCGAAACGTTCGCTGCCACGTCTCGGCGGATACCTGCTTGTTCCAATGACGCAGGTGAAACAACATCAGTTTCGCCCCTGTCTTTTGAGCGATTTCTGCGGCCTGCAGCGGTTTTCCCGACAGAAGACCGATGCTGAGCAGCTTGCCGCCCGGCCGGGCGCTATACGCCAATGCCATACCGGAAGCGCCGCCGACGGAATCGATGGCAGCGTTTGCTCCCACTCCGTTCGTCAGCTGCATTACGGTAGAATGGAGCAGTGGATTTAACGGGTCGTCCGTTTGGATAACGGCGACGGCGCCGTGCTCCAGCAGTTCGGCCGTGTGGGAACGACTTCTCGTGACCGCAACGAGCCGAAAGCCGAGAATGCGGGACAACTGCGTATAAATACGACCGATGGATGAACCGCAAGCGTTCACAACCACTACATCGTCCGGCTTTAATTGCAGCACTTCCGTACATGTAACCCACGCCGTCACCGGGTTAATATATAACTGAGACGCCGTGTCGTCGTCCAGCGTATCCGGCAGCAGTACGGCAAGCTCCGCGGGCGCGTTTACAAACTGCTGCCATGTGCCTTCCCCCCGCAGTGGAAGCACTCGCTTGCCGAGCCAATTCCGGGAAACAGTAGGCCCGGTTTCTTCGACGATCCCGACGCCTTCGTAACCGGGGATGGCCGGTAAACCAATGCGATGCGCATACGCTCCGCCTACAGGAATGAGGTCCGACGGATTTATTGGCCGGGACGTCATGCGCACCAGCAGCTCGCCTATTCCCGGACGACGGATGCTTTTATGTTCGATACGCAATACTTGTTCAGGACTTCCGAATTTTTCATAGGTTACACATTTGCCTTCCAACGCGGCGAATCCCCTTCGGTGTTGAATTTCCTAAAGTAATATTACCATTTGCGCTTGCATGTTAAAACAATTGTCCTGCGAACCGCTCAGCTTGCGATATTTGTATCGGTCCCGCTCTTTGCAGCCGCCGCTTCCGCACGTGCGGGAATCCCGATCGCCTTTATGACTAAAGAGGCGTACAAACGGGCCCCCTCTTCCTTCAAATGAACGCCGTCCGCGGCAAAGTAATCGTTTTTGCCCGCGCTCGCCGAGTACCAGTCCACCAGCGTAACGTTGGAGGCCGTGTCGGCAGCCTCCTTCAAATTCTCGTTAACGTTCCCTTCCCACGGTCTAGGTACACGGGTATTTACAAGCACTACCTTCCGCTCGCTCCCGATCGTTTCCAACAGCGTCTTCAGCTGCTCCTTGGAAAACGTCCCGTTCGTACCCAATTCCACGACAACGACAGTGCCCAGCTTTTTATCTTTCTGCAATTGGATTGTTAATTCTTTGGCTTCTGAAAATTGTCGACCGACCTTTCCGTCAATGATGATATCCGGCACCTGCTGTTTTAGGAACGGAGCCGCATCCAGGATTACGGAGTCGCCGATCGCCGTTACGCTTAATTCGGCTTCCGGCGGGCGCACCGCGGAAACCGGAGGCTGCTCGGGCGAAGCGGTATCGGTCCCGATGTCGGCCTGAACCGGACCTGCTGCGGCGGTATCATCCGGAGGCTCCGGCTGCGCTTGGACAGGCAGCACCGCCTCAAAGTCCGTACTTGCCTGTGATGGTCCGGGCGCCTGCCGATCCGGTGAAATCCATTCCGGACCCGCGGGATGATCGGAAATTACCGTTTGCGGCGCGGAGCTGACGACCGTCGTCCCGTGGGGCGGTTCGAGCTTGCTGATGACGCCGATGATCAAGACGAGCGATAAATATACCATGGAATAGGACATCAGCCCGCTCTTCCCGGTCCGTACCCTTCTTCGCGACGGTTTCCGAACCCATGCCCTTCTTCGTATAGGCTCTTCGACAAAACGCCACGATAAGGCTGCAAGCCCGACGGCCGCCGCAACTTGCCATGCCGCTTGCGTCATGCCGCTGATCCCAAAGGTTTCCGGAGCCGCATTATCGGTCAGTACGATAATCGGATAATGCCATATGTATATTCCGTAGGAACGGACTCCGAGCCATCGCAGCGGTTTGCAGCCAAGGATGGCACCCAGCCGGCTGGCCGGATGTACGAGTGCGGCGATCGTGGCTGCAGCCGCCAAAGATAACACGACCATGCCTCCGCGATACAAAAAATCGTCGTATTGACTCGTTGCCCAAATCATGAAAATAATGACAATCAATCCCGCGCTGCCGACCGAATCGATCACGTTGCGCATTTGCGTCGATGTGGGGGCAGCAAGCTTCCAGCTCGGCCAAAGCACGGCAAGCGCAGCGCCGATCAGCAAAGCGAAAGCTCTCGTATCCGTGCCGTAATACACCCGGCTCGGATCGGTTCCCTGCACATACAGCAGCGCCATGGCGATCGCCGAGGCCGCAGCTCCGACCGTTATGATTGCCGCAAGCCGTCCCCTGCGCGGTGCGAAACGAAGCCCTAGCCAAAGCAGGAAGGGCCATACAATGTAGAACTGTTCCTCTACCGCAAGCGACCAAAGGTGGCCGAACGGAGATAACGGGCCGAAGCTTTCGAAATACGATACTTTGTGGAAAATTAGCCACCAGTTGTTGACGTACAGAAGCGATGTAATAATATCCCCTTGAAGCATGGGCAATCTCGACGGATTGGTGAATACAAGCCATCCTCCGACCGCTACAAGCATGACCAGGAACAATGGAAGCAATCTTCTCATACGACGGAGCCAAAAGTCCTTCAGATCAATCTTCCCTTTTTTCTTCCACTGTGCAATCAAAATATCCGTTATGAGGTAGCCTGACAGCACAAAAAACACGCCGACACCAAGCAAACCGCCGGGAGCCCATGCCGGGTTCAAGTGATAAACAATGACGGCGAACACCGCTAGCGTTCGGAGGCCGTCAAGCCCCGGCATGTAGCGGCGCATCCCTTTTTCGCCCGGGGATAAGGAATCGGCACTCCGCTCTTGCCCGGTTGAGCGCTCCCGCTGTGCTGACGGTCCGGAATGTTCGGACTCCGTTATGACTCGGCTCATGCGTACTCTGTCCTTTCGATCTCAAAGTTGTGTCCTGATGATGAGGGGGTTCGGGAGCGCAATAGTAAGTGAAACAGGCTCCCGTAACAACAGCGAATGTACGCTAATCGCCGGCAGGTCGCATAATAAAAAGACCGCTAAAGCATATGCGGCCTCATTCCATTTCAAGCGTTGTCCGATTATCGACAGCATAAATTTTATTTTATTTTAACATCTGGCTCACTTTTTTTTGTACGATATGATTTTGCGGTACATCGATTTGTCTTTCAATTTGAGGAACAAAGAAGTCGCTGGATCGAAATTCGCCTCGATAATCCATATTCTCCCTTTATGATCCAATCCCATGTCCACTCCGGTCATGTGAATCCACTTGTAATATTTGTGCAAATGCTTCGCAGTCCGCAGAGCCACTTTGTCGATTTTTGACATCAAAGCTTTGCTGTATTTGCCGCTGATTTTCGAGCTCTGTATCGCTTTTTTTACCGAAACGACTTTTCCTTTACTGCGCTCGATGTTGGTAACGATATACCCTTTTCCTGCAATTTTAGCAAGTTTTCCGGTTACCGTCCAATCCGATTTTTTACGGCGCTGCACCATGACTCTCAAATCGAACGGACGGCCGTTCGCTTTAGCCAGCGAGATGCGCCGCTGCACGATATAACTGTGAAGATGTTTGCGTTTCAAGTAGGCACTCAGCTCTTTGAGGCTGCCGAAAACTTTGACTTTCTTGTCGGAATGAAGCGAGTATCGTCCTTCTCTTTCCGCAGATACTTGCATCACGCCCTTCCCCCCGAAGCTTGCCGAAGGCTTAATGATCACATCGCCATATTTGTTCAACATTCGGCTTAAATTCTTTGAATCGAGTCGGCGCGTTTCCGGCAAATACTTGGCCAGCTTCCGATGTTTTCCGAGCAATTGATATTTGGTCCATTTCGACCAGCTTAACTTCGACATACTCCTGCTCCTTTATCGTGGACATGAGATACTTATTTCAGTCAACTACACTAATGTATGATTTCGGCAGCCTTCCGGGCTAGGCTATGGCCCGAACTCATAAAAAATATGGTTCCTTCGTATGCCATGACAGCCGATCCCCAATCCGAGCGTACAACCCCCATAAACGTGAAAGCCAGTTACAGCTATAATGGAAACCTGTACGATATGCATATTTTTCCTCTGATCGGCGAAAGCTAACGCAATGATAAATGAAGGAGGTTCAGCACATGGCGGAGCAGCAACAGGAGCAAGGTAAAGAAATAAGCACGGACATACAGCAGCAGGTCGAATACCCGAATTACCATCCCGGCATTGAGCCGGGCGTCGATTTTATTTATGGCAGCGACCAGGATGAGTATCAGGAGAACAACGAGAAGGCGTAACCGCCTAATGAATTGAGTTGACAAGCGATAAGGCAGAAAAAAGACAGCGACGACTTGCTGTCTTTTTGTATTTTACGGCTGCAATGATGATTTTTGCGACACGTTTAGACTTCATCGCGTGGACGAAGAGGGAGACGAATCGGGGGTTGTCATTAAAGATTGAATAGCGCTTTAGTCGGTTACACAGAAAAAACCTTTTTTCCACAGGCGCTTATATCCACCCATACCATAACCGTAACAGCCGCATATCCCAATAAGGATATATTTGCTTTATTCTTCGAGATTCCCGTCAGGCCTTTGTATCACCAAACCGAGCAGCTTGGGGGTCAGGCTAGATAAGTCGGATCAAATTATTCCGAAAGGGAGGTTACGGATATGGGAGAAAGCCGTTCTACTTGCGTTTGGGTCTTGACCACGGAGTTTAGTCCTTACATCGTTGGAGGCCTTGGAACAGTAGCGACTGAGCTTTCGAAGGCGATAAGCAAGGAAAACGTGAAGGTTATCGTATGGAGCAAAAGCGCTTCAAAGCAAGTCGCGTTTGCGGGACTCCCTCGTATGGTAATCATTCGGATTCCGCAGACCAAACGCTATTACGAGTATGGTTCCTACAAAACGGGTTCACTGGTAAGCGCTGCTTCTACACTTGCTTCGCGAAAACCTGATATCATTCATGTGCATAGTCTGGAGTATGCGAATGAGGCGCTATCGTACAAGAAAAAACATCGAACTCCTATCTTGTATACGTGCCATTCACTCATCCTTTCAGAAAAAACGAATACCCTTTCCGCCGTACGCAGAAAAAACATCCAGAGAGCGCTGATACTCGGCTCCGACCGAATCGTCGTTCCCAGCGGGTGGCTGCGAAACCAGATCGTACAGCGGTTTCCTACGGCTTCAACCAAAACGATTGTCATCCCTCACGGAGTTGAGATACCCTCTCGAATCACAAAAGCTCCACGGCATGAGCTCCTGTATGTCGGAAGGCTGATCTCCTCCAAAGGCGTCGATCCTCTGGTCGAGGCGGCCGGCAAGCTGTCCCGTAACCATAAAAAGCTTCGGCTTACCATTGTTGGAAAAGGCTCTCAAAAATATCGCAGAAAGCTTTTTTCCATCGCACACCGTAAAGGCTTTGCTTCGAAAATCCGTTTTCTCGGGTTTCTTCCGCCACATAACATGAAACGAATCTATGCTTCCATGGGAATCGTCGTCGTCCCAAGCAAGCAAGGAGAATCGTTTTGCCTTGTCGCACTTGAAGCGATGGCGAACGGGAACCCGCTCGTTTCCACGCTTGCCGGCGGGCTAAGAGATTTTGTCAATCATCGCAATGCGGAGATCATTCCCAGTGTGACAGGAAAGTCTATCGCAAAAGCGATTAAAAAAGTATTGGCTAACCCAGAAAGAACAAACAAGAGGATCCGGATGGCCCGTATCGTAGCTAACCGCAATAGGTGGCCGGATGCAGCAAAACGGTATATCAAACTTTTCAAGAACCTTCAAGCCTCGACATCGAACAGAAGGAAGTGAACAGTTATGAAATCTGTTTCTGCGGCAGCTGGGCTTGTTGCCCGATTCGGGGTAAGAGCCGCACGCACAGCCTTCGTGCAACGAGGGGTTTATCGCATCGTCCTGCCTAACCGCGAATCCTATTGCTTGAAGCGGATGCCTTGCTCCGAATCCCGTTTGCGTTGGATCGACAAGACACTCCTTGCCGTAAAAAAAAACGGGTTCACCAAAGTCGCTTGGCGAGACCCGCTCAAAAGGCAAGGGAAACGGCTATTCGTCAAGACGAATAGCCGTAGCTGCTTTATCCTCTCACCATGGCTTCAAGGGAGATGGCCAGCTGTTCATTCGCGTAAAGATATGCAGGCCTGCGGGGCAGCCCTCGCACAATTTCACCGAGCGTGTCATATGGGCCCTTACAAAGCGGGAGCTTTCAACATGATCGGAAAATGGCCTGGCGTTCTCGCAAGTCAGCATGCTCTTCTAAAGAAGCTCGTATTCACTGCCCGACGAAATGGATATCATCGGGCCATGGATCGTTATCTGCAGCAGCATGGCAGCGAGATTCTAGGCTATTCCGAGGAGGCGCGCCGTCTCTTACAACAATCCAATTATAAAGCCGTCTGCCAGGCCCATCGAAGTAAAGCGCAATTATGTCACGGGGATGGGGGCCCGACAAACTTTCTCATCAATGCGAAAGGCGTACATCTCATTGACTTCGAAACCCTCCGACTCGATTTGCGTGCATACGACTTGTATAGAGTCATCTATAATTCCTGCAAGGACCATAAATGGAATTTTACCATTGCCCGCTCGTTCCTTGACGGATATCAATCCGTTAGCAAGCTCACGCGAAAGGACTTTTCTTTTCTTAAAGTCTGGCTGCGATTTCCTCAGACCGTATACCTCCTACTCCGCACATTCAACCATAAGAGTGTGAGAGATAAATCGGCAGCCGAGCGCGGATTTCTCCGGGCACTCCAGGATGAGCGGAGAATCCTGCTATTTCTCAAGCAATTGGAAGCATACAGAAAGCAGTGTGGGGCCAACTAGGACTAGAACATTGGAACGTACTATGGTTACAGCTTCGCAAGCGCCCGGTCTACGGCACGCAACGTTTGTTCCACTTCGCACTCGCCGTGAACGGCGGAAATATACCACAGTCCGTTCGGGCGAAGCAGCACGCCTTCCTCCAGCATCCGTTCGTTACAGCTGGATGGAACCGCCTTCCAGCGCCGGCTTCGCCAAACGGGTATACTGCCCAAGCGCGCCCGAATGGCGAAAGACCGGGCGCTCCCAGCGCGCTCTCCGATCGGCCATAATTCGCCCCATCTCTTCATCTTCCCGCAGCGCCCCTTCCGTCCCGACGACGTCCAGCTTGCGTGCAGGAATGTCGATCCGCACGATATCGCCGTTCTCGAGCAGCGCAATCGCTCCGCCGTCCGCCGCCTCCGGACAGATGTAACCGATGCAGGGCCCGCGCGTAGCGCCGGAAAACCGGCCGTCCGTGACGAGCGCCGTCGTCTTGGAAAGAACCGGGTCGGAAGCGATCAGTTCCGACATGTAAAACATTTCCGGCATGCCGACCGCTCTCGGTCCCTGATAACGAATGACGATGACGTCGCCGGGCAGGATCGCCTTGCTCAAATAAGCATCCACAGCCGATGTTTCGTCGTCGAACACCCGGGCCGGCCCTTGATGCACCATCATGTCTTCGACGACGGCCGATTTTTTGATCGTCGCTCCGCGCGGTGCCAGGTTGCCTCGCAGCAGCGCCATCGATCCTTCCGCTTTCAACGGCTTCGCTAACGGATAGATGACATCGCGCTTGTTCAGCTTGTAGTTCGCCAGAAACATCTCGGCAAAGTTCGGCATCTCGCTCCGTTCGAATTGGTCCAGGTTGTCGCCGACGGTTCGTCCCGTCACGGTCAAGCAGTCGAGATGCAGGCTTTGTTTCAGCTCCTTCATGACCATCGGGACTCCGCCTGCATACCAGAACAGCTCCGTCGGATATTTCCCGGCCGTCTTCGTATCGACCAGCACCGGAACGTCGCGGTGGATTCGATCGAACAGCTCCGCATCGAGTGCAATCCCGACTTCCCCGGCGATGGCGATCAGGTGCATCACGGCATTGAGAGAGCCGCCGATGGCGGAATGAACCATAATCGCATTCTCGAACGCTTCCTTCGTCAAAATGCGAGACGGCGTAATGCCTTCCAGCTGCAGCTTCATTACATGATGACCCGCGGCCCTCGCCATGCGGCGAATCTCCGCGTTGGTCGCCGGAATAAGCGCAGACCATGGAAGCGCCAGGCCAAGGGCTTCCGCCATCACCTGCATGGTCGCAGCGGTCCCCATATATTGGCACGCGCCGCAAGTAGGGCAGCACGTCCGCTGGAACGCCAAAAATTCGTCCTTCGACATTTTCTGTTCCTTCACTTCGACGCTCATGTGCCATAATTCTTCATTCGATTTCAAGCATGGGCCGGCTCCCATCGCGCCTCCCGGAACGTGAACGGCCGGAATGTCGAGCCGTGCGATCGCCATCAAATGTGCCGGAACCGCTTTATCGCCGGCCGAACTGAGCACCATCGCATCGAACGGCGTCGCAAGCGCATGAATTTCAACCATGGACGCGATAAAATCGCGCGATGCCAAGGAATAATGCATCCCCGCATGCGCTTGCGCAATTCCGTCGCAAATATCGGTTGTTGTATAGCGCGCCGGCTTGCCCCCCATTTGCAAAACGCCCTTCTCCGCTTCCGCCGCTAATTCCCCCAGATGATATGAGCTCGGGTGGCTGGAGCCTTCCGTGCTTTCCACGAGCACCTGAACTTTGTCGAGATCGTCCACGGTCCAGTCCATTGACATCCGCAGCGCGTCGCCCTCGAAGCTTATTTGCCGAACTTTCTGACTCGCCATCGTCTCGTTCCTCTTATTCACGACCGGTCCCCCCTTTTCCGACATCATCATAAACTCGTCAATGCATCATCCAGCCGCCGTCGACATTGAGCGTCTGCCCGCTGATAAAATCGCTGTCCGGCGAGGCGAGAAACACGAACGCGCCTTCCACATCGGCGGCGATTTCACGGCGGGAGAAGCATTGCGCTTTGGCAAGAAACCGCGCGCTTTCCTCGATCGTCTCCGCGCTGACCTTCTCGTATTCCGTCTCCGTTAGAACCGCTCCCGGCGTAATGCAGTTCACCGTAATGCCATGCTCGCCCACCTCACGCGCCAACGCACGGGTAAAGCCGATGATGGCGCCTTTGGAAGTCACGTAATGCAAAAATTGCTTCTGCCCCGTAAAAAACGTGACCGAGGACACGTTGATGATTTTCCCGTATCCTTGCTCCTGCATATACGGAAATACGGCTTTTGCGCACAAAAATTGGGATCGCACGTTAACTCCCATCACGTGATCCCACTCTTCGACCGTAATTTCATTCCATGTTCTCCTTGGGTCCATCGCCGCGTTATTGACCAGGATGTGAATGCCGCCATACTGCCTTACGGTTTCATCAACCATACGGATGACTTCCGCTTCCTTCGAAACATCCGCGCAGTACGCGAATGCTTCGCCGCCTTGGGCTTTAATGTCCGCAACAACCTGATCGGCCAGCTCGGGATGCGAACGGTAATTGATCACGACCTTGGCGCCCTCTCTTGCATACCGTTTCGCCACGGCGGCACCGATGGAACGGGACGACCCGGTAACGACAGCAACCTTACCTTCGAGTCTCATCGTACGCTTCCTCCACTCCATATGAAATCGTCGTCGAACGGATAAAACGGGCGAGGCAGCTTGCTATATGGCAAACGCCGCACATTGGCCGGACTGCAGCCCGGGGTGTCGAGGATGAAGATCCGGTCTGATAACCGCTCGTAATCGGCGCGGAATTGATTGGCCGATTTGACGAGGACGATGTCCGCTTTCGACGGCTCAAGCCCCATGCTGCGGTACATCGCCGGATCGCCGGTAAAGGTCGGCTTCTCGGTGATGAGCAAGGACACGTTTCCAATGTCAAGCACAACGCACCGCCCCATGTGCGCCGTCGTATGTTTGGCGTATCCGCCTTGCAGCTGAAATCGTCCGTCGCCGATTTTGCGCACGGTGCCGGTAAGTTGCACCGGCTTGCCGTGAGCACGGTTCGGATTGAGCGTGTACCCTACCTCCATGGTCACGCTGCACCCGACACCGGCTTCAATCGCCTTTGCGACGGCCGGCGCATCGACCATCGTCAACAAGCACGCAAGCCGGTTGTGAACGCCCAGCTCCAGAAGCTCACGAAGTACAAAATTGCTGTCTCCTGTCGCTCCTGCCCCAGGACTATCCGACGAATCCGATATGATATAAGGGTATCGGTTCAAGCCATCTTCCTCTCGTGACTGAAGCGCCCGCTCCGCGATCTCCTTCACCTGGAACAGTTCGATCTCAAACTCCCGGCGTTTTTGCCAAAACAGTTCGGCCATCCGGTCAGCCTCCCGCTCGGCATGCTCCGGCTCCTTCCCTACAACGACTACCGATATACCCATTTCTTCCACGTCGAGCCACGGCTGCACCGGGAAAAGCGAAGTAACGACCGAATGCCCCTCGGCTTCTCCGTTTTCCGCTTCCTTCCACAAATCGGCAAATGGTCCGCTTGACGTTTGGCTGTTTTCCGCAGGTACGATCATCGGCAGCTTGCGGAAGGCGCTACAAGGCCGGAGCTCCTTGCGCATGATCGAGAACAGCAGCTGTGCCGAACGGTAGCCGGTTTCGACAAAATCCGTATGCGGATACGTGCGAAAGCCTACGAGACCGTCCACGCCATTCACCATACGCCGTGTTACATTGGCGTGAAGATCGAGCGATACGACCAGCGGAATCGCTTTCCCAATATGGCTGCGAATCCGCTCGATCAACTCGCCTTCCACGTCGTCGCAGCCCTCCGCCGCCATGGCGCCATGCAGTGCGAAGTAGACGCCGTCATAGCGGCTCGCGGATTGAAGATGAGCCTCCACCATACCCAGCAATTCGCTTAATGCCGTATCCTTAAATACTCCGGAAGATACGGCGTTAGCCGAGAAGGTCGGGATGACGCCGACGCCTTGCTCCGATGCCGCTTGCAAAAAGCCTTTGATTTCATTCTCCGTGCGCATCGCCAGCATGTCATCGCCCATAACCAAGTGATGCCGCCGGAAATTTTCCATCGTGCTTCTCATCGGACTGAACGTGTTGCTCTCCTGAATAATGCCGCCGACCAGTACTTTCATACCCCCGCTCCCTTCCTCGAAACATATCCGCTGATGAAGTGGCGCTCATACCGGCGCAGCTTTCAACAGCAGGACGGTATGCTGAGGGATGAACAGCTCCAGACTTGCAATGTTCCGGGTGCTCTCCTCCTGCAAATCAAGCTCCTGTTTGTCGTTCAACACATACGTTTGCAGGAGGAATTCGCTTCCGCTCGCAATGCCTTGAACCTCGATATGATACGTGCCGCTCTTCCCGTTATAATTGCTGATCAACAGCGCGATATGGCCCGACGCATCCGCTCCGCAGCAGCACGTGATGCCGGGAGCAGTTTCGCTTACGGCTGCGTGCACGCGCTGCGGATGCTGCAGCAGCTCGTGGAACGCTTCGAAAGCATAGTAAGCTTTCTGCGGCACGCCATAGTAGTCGAATAACCCGCAGAACAACGCCGTAGGCTGGCCGTCGTAGTAGTTGGCGGCATCGACGGGCAAATCCTGCATCAGCATCAGCACCGTTGCAACGAACGAGGCGCCGACGCTTCCTTTGGCCCGTTCGAACACGAGTCTGCGGATATGCTCGTTGCCGGGCTGCCATATCGTGCGGAAGTCTCCTTCGAAATAGTTCCATTCGTTCAAGTGACTTTCCGCCTGCGGATACCCGTACGCATCCAGCTTCTCGCGGGCAAAGCGGGCATCCTTCACAATTTGCTGCGGGTCGGCGGAGTACACATGCCAAGAGAAGAAATCCAGCGGCAGCCGGCGATCACGGCAAACGGTCAAAAACTCGTTCAAAAAATCGTCGCGATTCACGGAAGTAGCGGCATATCCGCCGACCTTGAGCTGCGGGTCAAACCGCTTAATGGCGGTCGACGCCGCAGCATACAGTTCATAAAACTGTTCCCAGGTGCCCGACCACATCTTGTGCTTTGGACCGACGACTTTATCCGGTTCGTTCCATATCTCCCAATACTTGATCCCGTAATGAAATCCGCCCGCCCAGCCTTGATTGTAATGGCGGATGATGCCGATGCAGATTTGCGCCCATTTGCCGTAATCTTCCGGAGGATGAATGTAGTATTTGGTTGCCGTATGCTCGATGCTTTCCCCGAGTCGGTAGACGATGTCCGCGCCGGTCGCGACGATCGTACGGATATATTCGTCCGTTCTCGAGAAATCGTAGCTCGCCGGATCGGCCGGGTCTTTCGAGAAATCGGGAAATATCGTATGAATGTCCACCTCCCACGCATGCGGCCAGTTCGGATCGTGCAGCCGGACGAGCGGAATTTCCGTTTTTGCATAATAATGCGAAACATCGATCAGGGAGCCGTAGCATACGGGACCGTTGTTGACGCCGTGAAGCGGCTTAAACGTACCGATGATCCTATCTGCGCGAATCGTCATATGTGCCATTTCGATGAACCTCCAATGTTTATTCCGAGTATGCGACCGCAAGTAGAAGCGCGGCCTCCGCCCCGCTCGTTCACGAAACGGAGCGGAAGCGGCTGTACCCGCTTCATCGCGAATGCCGGCCGACGCCGGTCACAATTCGCAAGCGTGCCTCTCTCAAGGCAAACACGCTACGGTTTCGTTTGTGCCGGGAGCTGGGCAGCGATATCCCGGTTCGCCTTGGCCTCCGCGTCCTTGAGTGCCGTCTCCGTATCTTTCTGCTGCAGCACGATGCTGTTAAACGCGCTTGAAATCGCTGAAACCGCCTTCGGGTTATAAGGCGTATACGGCGCGGGTTCGGCATAGCGGACCGGAAGCATCGCTTTCGCATCTTTGCCCTTCAAGTCCGCATTGTCTTGGCCGAACACGTCACGGATCGCCGCGCCTTTAAGCACAGGCGCAATGCCGTTTCTTGCAAGCTGCGTCTGCACTTCATCCGTAGTCATCTGCGCCATGGCTAGAAATGCTTCTTCCTTATGCTTGCTTGTTGCCGATAAAACGAAGTAGACGACATCCGGCTGGGAGCCGATGCCTTTCCGATCCGGAAATTCCGGCAGCTGCGCCGCATCCCACTGCAAGCCTGGTACATTCGCGGCTCTCGGGTAGTCGGAATTCATGGCGATCAGCATCGCGAGCGTTTTTTGCTTTTGAAACAGCCCCGTTTGCGCTGCGCTTTCGAGCAAGTCGGCTGTCGGATCGTAGCCTGGCATTCGGTAGAACGGGATGATCGTATCCAAGTATCGCTTCCAGTTGACATCGGCAATGACAGCCTTATGCGTTGCGGTATCGACGAGAGGATACGAATAGGGGTTCAACTGCATCAAATTCCCGGTCGTTCGTCCGCCTAGTCCCCGATATTGGATGCCATTGTCTTCCTTCGTTAGCCGTCTGGCTGTGTCATACGCTTCTTCCCATACCCAGCCTTCTTTCGGATAAGGAACGCCGAATTTATCGAATAAATCTTTATTGTAGAATATCGTCAAAGCATTGAGACGAAATGGAAGTCCGGGCAGTTTACCGCCCTCGCCCATCTGTTTTACCGCATTGATGGCTACCGGCTCAAACCGTTCCAAGTCAAACGGATGAGAGCTGACCATCCCCGAAATATCGCCGGCCAATTGCCGTTCCTTGATCTGCATCATCGCCGGATGGCTTGTGATAAAAACGTCAACGCCGGTTCCCGTTTTCACCAGATCATCCAACGTAGACCCTTTTTCGTTTTGTATGAAAGTAAAACTGAAGTTCGGATATTTCTTCTGGATGAACTTCCCGTAGCTTTCCATGAAAATCTCGAAGCTCGACCCGGAATACGCATAATAAAAAGTGAGATTCACCTTCGGATCGCTCTGATTTCCCGTACCGCTCGCGCTCGCCGTCTGTGCGGAACGTCCGCTTTTCTCTGGAATCACCTGCATGTCTTTGCCGTTCGACGTGATGAGAATCGTTCCGTTCTCAGCCGTGGAATACACCTGCATGCCCTGCTGCTTCAAATCGTTGGCTAGCCGGATGTTCGAGAACAAATTCGAGCTCATGATCACCACTTTCGGTGCGACTGTACGAAAGAGCTGTGGCGTATTCGATGTCGTCATCCCGTGATGCGGCGCGTGGAGCAAGTCCGCGTGCAGCTTGCTTCCGTACTTGGCAATCAGTTCGACTTCCCGGTCCTTATAAATGTCGCCGGTGAACAGAAAGCTCTGCGCTTTATAGGTCACTTTTAAAACCATCGAGTTCATATTGACGGGGACTTGAAGATCGCGGCCTGTGATTGCCGCAGGCAGCACGCCTTTTTCCGGACTAAGGATCTCCACCATCACATCGCTGCCGAGCGCAAACAACGCGCCTTCCTCCAGAAAGGACAACGGTACGTTTTTTTGATTCATCTCTTTGAGTACGTTTTGGTAATACGCTCCCCATAGGCTGTTCTTTGTGTTGAGCATATAAAATTGCGCTACTTGCTTGGACGAAATGACCGACTCAAAGCCGCCGATGTGGTCAATGTGCGGATGCGTGTTGACCGCGACATCGATTTTCCCGATGCCGAGCCGGTTCAAATGCTGAACGACCTGCCCCCCGGCTTCCGGTAAACCGGCGTCAATCATCATCGTCTTTCCGTCAGGCGTTTGGATGACAATGGCATCGCCGGAATGCACCTTGCCGTCCATATACAAATAACGAATCGTTAGCTGATCCTTGTATTTCTTCACGTCGAACACATCATCCGTATTCACGGGTGATGCCGCCGTCTGCCGTCCAGACCGAACGTCCGAAGGAAGCGAAGAATCGACTATCCACGAACCGGATGACACGGTGAGATACCACACCCCGAGCGCAATAACGACGGAAACAAGAGCAAGCCCCAACCATGCCGGTCCTCTCATCTTCACGCGCTTACTCACTGGCTGATAACGACTGCGCTATCGTGAGCAGCTCCCCCCATGTCTTGATATCCGGTTTCCTGGCGCCGCTATATACCGGATTTGTGAAAGCAACAAGTCTCCCTTCCGCCGAGCGGATGTCCACTCTTCCCCAAACATATGGCTCGTGTCCCCAATCCAATGGAAATTCCAACGTTTCCTCGTTCGTCCTAAGAGGATACTTGGCCGTTATGGTGCCGTTTTCGACCAAATGCAGTTCACACTCCGCCGCACCCCGTACGGTTAGTCGGTAACGCACCAATCCGTCCGTCGAAGCACGGAGGGCATTCGTCAGATCGTCACCCAGCATATACGGCTGGTTCCCCACGGATATGCCGATATCCAGCTCAGGCCCCCGCGACACGTATACGCGCCCGCTGCGGGCGGCTTGCAGAATCGAGGCGGCGGATAGACCATCCGCATAGACGTAATTCGCCGGATCGCCGATGAAAGAAGGCAGCCCCGTTTCCTTATACAGCTCGCTCGGCAGCATATGCGTATCGGAGCCCCCGATGCCCGGGACGCAGTATCCTTCATTCCATAACGTCCCCCATAAAGCAAGCGCTCGCTCGGTGAAGCCGGGACCGCCCGAGCAGTTCGGGCTGTTCATAATCTCCAATGTATCGATGTAAGCAAGCGGCGTTTCCGTATAAAGCCACGAAAAATGCGCCATCATCGGATGGTTGATCGACCGGATCGCTCCAAGCCGTCCCGCTTGTTCCATTAAACGGTTTTGCAATTCCTGTGTGAACACACCGTCTTCCGTCAGTCCTTCCGTCCAATCAAGCCACCGGTTTAATCCGAGCGCGTTCCAGTGGCCTTTCTTCAGCGATGTGAATTCGATTCCGGGAATGACCAACACGCCGCCTTCCGGCCATGAAGCCGGAAGAAGATTATGATCGGTAACTGCGAAGAAATCGAGACCTCTCACATGCGCTTGCCGCATCTGCTGTTCCGGTGACATTTTCCCGTCGGATAACCGCGAATGCGTGTGAAAATCCCCCTTGTACCAGCGGCTGCCGGTTTCTACGCTTTCATTCCAATCGTACCGATTCAGTGCATAACCTCCGCCGGTCTCCCCGCCCGCATCGCACCAGCGGCGCAGCCGTTGGGGTGGAACCGTTAGTTCCGCAGGCGGCATGCCGTCCCCCGCTTCCCACTCGAGGGTGAACGTCTTCGGCGCTTTGAAGGCGAAAGTCAGCTTCCATTCCCCGGCGTCCACAGGTCCGGGTACCCCCATCAAATCCGTGCGGCCCGGATCGCAATGAATGACCGCATGACGATCCTGATAAAAATCAAGATGCGTATAGCGCAGCCTGCCGGCAGGGTCCCACAGCTGCATACAGATCCAGGATCGTTCCCGGTCGTATTCAAACCGGATCGCCAGCCAGTCGCATGCCCGATCGATGCGAAGCGCAACAGCGTTTGCCCCATTTTCCATCGTGGTGACGAATTTATTGTTCATACGTTCATCTCCTGTGCTTATGCCGATCTGGTTTTGTCGCGTTACTGCAGCAAAACTTCCATTTTCTCATAATCGTGAGTCAAGGCTCGCGTTAACGACCGTTCCCGATATTCGACGGGGGACATGCCGGCATTTTTTTTGAACGCGCGATAGAACGATGCGGTGCTTTGAAAGCCGCACTGCAAGTAAATGTCCGTGATCGACCTGTCCGTCTGAAGGAGCAGCCGCTTCGCCTCGTTGACTCTCGTGTGGAGCAAATACGTCTTGAAGCCTTCCCCGATCGTCTCATAGAACAGATGGCGCGTTCTCGACGGACTTAAGGAGAGCTGGGCGGCCACATCTTCCAGGCTCAGCTCCTCGTGATAATTTTTCCGTATATACGTCAATGCCGGCTGGATCGCGTTGTATTTCGAGAGTACGCGGCTTGTTTGCGACAGAATCCGGGTTTCCCTGGAATAGCGGTCGAGCAGCGAGCAGATGAGCAGCAGGACGCTTCTCATAATTTTGGGATAAGCGGTTTGCTTCTGCTGGTTTTCGCGCCAAATTCGCTTCATCAATACCCCGATTTCCTGGGCGATCGGATGCTCGGCGTCAATCCGGTTGTCGAACTCCTCCGGTTTGTAAATGAACGGCATCGTGAGGTCGGGGTCAATCTGTTCCAGCGTCACCATTTCGAACAGCAGGAACAGAAACGTGCTCGGATCTTCCGGCTCGGACACGGCAATATGCCGCTCCAAATGATTGACGACATACACGTCGCCCGGTTGAACCGCGTACGTTTTATCGCCAAAATAAAACCGTCCCTTTCCCGAAAGGCAATACCCGATTTCTATGCAATCATGCCAGTGCGTCGGTTCTACATAAACTTCCGGCGTGTATAAGATGATTCGAAGGGACGATTGTTTGTCGATCGTAAAGTTGATCTTCATCTGGATATGACACCTGCGCTTTCTGCATGCTGTCGTTCAACTGTTACATTCGCTTGTTACTTCGCAGGCTGCGGGCCGTCCATCGTCTCGATGTCTTTGTTCGCTTTCTCTTCCGTTTCCCGCAAAGCCGTATTGGCATCCTTCGTACCCAATATGATATTTCGGAACCCGCCAGCAAGCGGCGCGACCACCTTCGAATTATATTTCGTGTACTGGGTTGGTTCGGCGTATTTTTCCGGTACGAGCGCTTTCTTGTTTTTACCGTTCAAGTCGGGTGCGTCCGCTCCGAACGCATCGCGGATCGCCGGGCTTTTCAGCACGGATGGGTTGCCGAGCCGGCTTCTTTCCAGTTGAACGGCATCGGTCGTCATCTCCGCCATCGCGAGAAACGCCTCGTCCCGGTGCTTGCTATTCGCCGACAGCGCATAATAGACGACATCCGGCTGTGGTCCGACGCCCGGTTTTTCTTTGAATGTAGGGAATGTCGTGACGTCCCAATTGATATCGAGCTTCTGGTATGCCTTCGGGTAATCCGAATTCATTTGCACAAGCATCGCCAAGCTTTTTTCTTTAAAGAACAAATCGTTTTGCTTTGCATCCTGCAGCAATGCCGAGGTAGGCTCGTAGCCGGACATCTGGAACAACGGCGTAAATTTCGCCAAGTACTGCTTCCACATCTCGTTGTTGACCGTTGATTTCTTCGTTCCCGCGTCCACCAGCTTGAGCGACATTTGGTTCAGCTGCAGCAGCTGCCCCCACGTCCGAATACCGAACCCGCGGTAATTGACGCCGCCGTCGACCCTGGTCAATTTCTTCGCCGTTTCGTTCACTTCGTCCCATGTCATCCCGTCTTTCGGGTAGGGAACGCCGAATTTATCGAAGATGTCCTTGTTGTAAAACAGCCCGAGCGTATTGACCTTAAACGGCAGCCCCGGCAGCTTCCCTTCGCCGACCTTCCTTAATCCTTCGATAATCGCAGGGTCAAATCGGCCCAGATCGAACGCGTATTTCTTGACAAGATCGGATATGTCTCCGTCGAGCTCTACGTCTTTAATGGACATCATGCTGGGATTAATGGTTATAAATACGTCGATGTTTGTCTTCGAGGCGATGATGTCTTGCAAGGAGTTGCCTTTCGTGTTCTGGAGAAACTTGAAGGAGAAGTTGGGGTATTTCTTCTGAATAAGACTGCCATGTTCTTTCATAAACTGCTCTTCGTTCGAATCCGCATACATGTAGTAAAAGGTAAGTTCTACCGGTTCCTTGGTTGCCCCCGGCGGATTCGGCGACTTCGGGTCCGCTCCCGGATTCGGAGCGGTTTGTCCGCTGCAAGCTGCGGTCATGGAGAGAATACAAGATAGAGAAGCGATACATTTCAGCATTCGACGTGCCATAGTTCTTCCCCCTCATATGGAATTTATCGGAAAACGGGCTGCACAGCATCACACCGCCCTATTTTCGTTAACGGCTGCCTATCGTTCGGTTTCCCCGCCATTGTTTCTCTCTTCCGACGCGGTATTCGACTTGCAGATGTTCCGCGATCGCCTATCCTGTTCAATACGATTGTAGCAACAATGCTATTTTGTATCGTCTATGCAGCGTCCATTTTATTCTCAAAAACGGCTAAGTTCATTCGGGTAGCTATGCTGATGAGATCTTAAAAAATGATTCCATTCCTCCGGCGATTTTTCCTTTTTGCGGCATATGAAAATGTTGTAAATAAAAAAAAGCACAGCCGTCATCCTCGATGTTCGGCTATGCTTTATCCCTCACTGCTCCAAAAGCGCGACGCCTTCCGGCAGCAGGTTCTCAATATGCTCGCGCAGCTGCGGCTGCTCGTGAAGATCCTCGCTCAAAATCGCAGCCGTCCCCCAGTCGTTGCGGGAACGGATCAATCGTCCTAACCCTTGTCTGAGCCGCAGCAGCATATATGGCAAATCCACTTCTTCGTACGGCGAGGCCGACGACTGCCGCTTCACCATAAAGACGGGGTCCTGCCGAGGCGGAAACGGCAAGGACCAGATGATGACGTTCGACAGCGACGGGCCCGGTACGTCCAGCCCTTCCCACAACGTAACCGCACATAAGATACTTGGCTCGTCGTGCTGGAACGAAGCGATCAAATGACTGATTTCCTTATCGCCCTCGAACAAAAAGCGCATCACCGCGCATTCGGAGTAATAGGCAATTTCCCGTTTGAATCCAAGCAGTTCTTCCTTGCTCGGGAACAGGATCAGCGCTCTTCCTTCCGAACGCTGCAGCAAGCAGGCTGCCGTTTTCATCTTCTCGGAGAAGGTAGCCCTATATGTCCATTTGGGGGCGACGACCTTCATTTGGCGCTCGTATTCATACGGGGAATCCACACTGAACGACAAATAATCGGAAATGCCGAGGCTGTCGGCAACATAGTCGAACGATCCGTTTACGGAAAGCGTCGCGGACGAGAAAATAATCGGCATCGCCGAGGATAACACCCGCTCCCGCATCACTTCCTGCACCGTTCGCGGCATAATGACCAGCGACAAGCCGTTCACGCTCTCCGACGCCCAACAGATCAGCTTCTCGGGCTGATCGAACAATTTCAGCGCCTTCTGCATCATCTCAAGATGCTCCTCGACGATGCGCAGCTGGTACTCGTTGATGGTGAACAGTTCACTCTCAAATACAAGCTCGTCTTCGATCACCGTAAGCACGTCCCTGAACTTGCGGATCTCCTCGAGTAGCTCTTCCTCCAATACAATCCGCTTCCGGTCTGAGCCGGGAATCGCCTCGCTCCGGCTTTCCAGCAAATCGAACAACGTTTCGCTTTGCGCGATCGCATCCTCGATCAGATACGCTAGCGATTCGCGTATTTCTCCTTTTAGCAGCCGGGTAATCAATTCCTCGAACACGACATGCTTCAGTTTATAGGTGAGCGCCTTCTGGGCAGCGGATTCCAGCAAATGTCCTTCATCGAACACGACGGCGCAGTGGTCCGGCAGCATCGGCAGCTGCCCTTTCCGCTTGCGGCTTTCATATGTCCATACATGCTCCATGTAGAAATCATGGGAGCAAATGATAAGATCGGCCGCTTTACGATAGTCGTCCCGGGATAGCGTCTGACCGCATCGATGCCGCTTGTCGCATGCGAAGCAATCCTGGAAGACGTCCCAGCTCATTCGACTCCACTGCGTATCGTTCATGTGCGGATACTGCTTCCGATCGCCGTACGCGTAAAACGACTGCAATCCGTCGCGGGCATGAACGAACTCGGGCAGCTCAATATGCACTTGTTTGTACAGCTCCGCTTCTTCGTGCCCGAGTCTTGCTTCGTCCAGCTTATTGAGGCATACGTATTGATCCGGGGATTTGGCCAGCCTCGCATCGACGGACAATCCCAAATGGCGCTGCAGCTTGGCGATATCCCCCTCCGGCTTGACGAGCTGCTCGATCAAAGATTCGTCCGCACAGGCGATAATGACAGGTTTGCGATGGTAACGGGCGTAGCAAATCGCATACAGCAAATAAACGAGCGTCTTGCCCGTCCCGACCCCCGCTTCGGCGAAAATCGTCTGCTTGTCCGCAAACGCCCGTTCCAATTGAAATGCCATATATATTTGTTCGTCGCGAACCTCAAAGCCGTGTTCCGGCAATACGTCGTACAGTTGATCCGCTATCCACTCACCCGCTTGACGTACATAAGGATAAGAATGATCAAAGGCAAAAGGATATCGTTCCACAGGTTACACGGCCCCCAATAATGGTTATCTATTCGATCATCCGAAACAACGAAACAAAAGCTATTATGGCACGAACGCTGCGCAAAAGCAATGAGAGCCCCTATTCAGGGCTCTCATGGTCATGGCTTGCTTCCAACTGCTGCGGCTTGCCTCTTGATGCGAGAAAGATCATTTTCTCGGTAAGCCGGACGCTTTCGCCGCTGCCAAGCTTCGTAATCCGGTTATCCGCCGTGTTAAGCATGTACACTTCGCCAGTGCCGTCCGCATACACGTTGCCCTTTACGGAGCCGTACTGCTTTGTAACCGTCCCGTCCGGCCCGATCCGGTATATATCGCGGGCGATATCGTCTGCGGCAGAATCTTCCTGCGAAGCGAGCACGATCACCGAACCGTCGTCAGGTGTGGATAACACTTGCAGCGCTTTCGCGCCTAGTCGTTCATTCATCAGCTGAGTGTTGCCGTCCTTATTGATGTGAAGAAGATGCTTTTCGGTCCAATGATAGTGATGCGCTTCGCTGTACTTTTGTGCGCTCGTCACCCAATACGACCCGTCAGGGTTATCCTTTTTCCGGTACATCTCATAATCATCCCGCTTTGTCGCTTGCGTGCCCTTCACAAGATACAGAGCGGTACTGTTCGGCAAACCGGCGGACACGCTGACGAGCCGCATGGAGTCGTCAGTGCCAAGGGGAAGGACCGTATCTTCAAGAAATACGTTTTTGATCGTCAAGTTATAACCTTCCTGATTCAACCGATCCAAGGCGGGCTGTACGGACAGCAATTCCAATTGATCCAGCATGACGCGGTTTCCGTCGAGCCGGGTCTGATTCGACTGGACGCCGATGTCAGGCGTGAATCGAATATCCTGCATCATTTTGTTGTTTTTTACTGCATCCTCCATCGCTTCATTATTTCCCTTGAACGATTCCAACGTCCCTGCAGCGATTTATTGATCCGCAGCGTTCCGTAAATGTTGGTGCCAATGTACAGAGCATTATCGTCGTCCAACGAAATGCGGCTCATGAGGTTGCCGTGGCCACCTGCGATTAAGCCGAACCCGTCTTCAGGATTCCAGTCCGTCGTCCAATCGAATTCATCATGGGCAAACCGCCATGTCAGCGGAAAATACGTAATATCGCGAAACGATAATATCGGATACGGTTCGTTCGCATTAACGATGGTATGTCCGTTGACCATAATCGGATAATCAGCGACGGTCGCCTTGTAATTGCGGTTCATGTCATTCGATTCGGGAGCAGGCGGTTCGTAGGTCGGAACGTAAGCTCCTTTTAGTCCGCGCGAAATGGAGAGACCTTCTTCTTCGTTCCATTCAACGCTGAGGTTCAAACGAACCCCGTTATTCCATGTCATCGGCACGTAGACGATGTCTTTATACACGATCGGCGGTGCGGGCAGACGCACCGTCACTTCTTTCGCCGCAGCGTTTGCCGGGACAACGGAGGAAACGGATATAACGGCCATTAGGGCCGCGGTGGTAAACGCCAGCTTTTTCATTCGGATGGAGCGCCTCCCCGAGACAGAGCATTTTTATAAAAAGTAAGACGCACGGATCGGTCGTAAGGTTGCGGCCCGAACGAGAACACCCCACGAATCGGACGCACTATGTCGCATCCTCACCATGGGGTGTCACTATTATTCAATTCCGCTTATGTAACCATCCCTCGACCTTGCCCTGGCAGGCGATGTTGATCCAATTATTTCACATTCACAGCCGTTTTATTCAGCACGATATCGGTCATAACCGGATAATGGTCGCTCGGATATTCTCCGTTCAGTTGAAAGGTAACCTTCTCGCTGCGTTTGACCGATACGTCGCCGCGATACAAAATCCAGTCGATCGTATCCGTGCCGCCGCCTTTGTAATTGTGGAACGTGCCTGTCGCATGATTCACCCGCTCGCTTGCTTCCAGGACGGCATCTTTCATTTTCCCGTTCACCGTGAAGTATTTGTACGGCGCGCTGCCTACGGGTGCGTTGAAATCACCGGTCAAAAATACCGGTACGTTCGGCTCGAATGTTTCCATTGTCTTCACGATCAGCTCCGCGCTTCGCTGACGCGCCGTTTCGGACTGGTGATCGAGATGCGTATTCACCGCGTAAAACTTCGATTGATTCGTCAAGTCCTCGAACAGCACCCACGTCACCATCCGCACGTAGTTGTTGCCCCAGCTTTTGGAGCCGGGCACATCCGGCGTATCCGACAGCCAAAAATGGTTTTGCTTCAACGGTTTGAAGCGCGTTTTGTTATAGAAGATCGCCATAAATTCCCCTTGGTTGCCTCCGTCGCGACCTGCGCCGATCCATTTGTAATCGGGCAAACCGACCTCCAGATCGGTCAGTTGGTTATGGAGTCCCTCCTGCGTGCCGATAATATCCGGTTTTTCTTTGTTCACCAGCGCTTTGGCGACGGCCCAACGCTTCTCCCACGGATGCGTGTCTTTGGCTGCAGCCGTTCGCAGATTGAAGGTCATGACCCGAACCGGATTCGCGCCGGTCGAAGCCGGCTTTTCATTCGTACAGCCGGTTACGGCTGTAATGCCGAGCACGACGGTTAAAAATATTCCTCGTTTTATCATTAGGTGATAACCTCCTGCAACTGAAGCTGTTGCTATTTAATCGCTTCCGACGCAATCGCCTTATCGGCTTCCTCTTGCGCATCCCGAAGAGCGGTGTTGACGTCTTTCTTGTTCAGCGCGACGCTCGATCCCGCTTTGTTGACGATGTTGGATACCGGCACGTCATAATCGGACGGCGTGATGCCCGCCATTTTCGATTTGAGCGCAGCCGTCAAATTTTTGCCTTTCATGACGGAAAGATTTTCGCCGAACTGCTTTTTCATGACTTCATTGTTCAATGCGGTCATTCTGGCGTTTTTCGTCATATTCAGCTGAAGCTCTTCCGAAGTGAGGTAGCGGATGATGTCAAACACCAGTTCCTTATGCTTGCTCGTCGGGGATACCATCATCAGATGGAAATCGACCCGGCGACCGATCCCGGGCGCATCCGCGAAGCTCGGATACGTCGTCATGTCCCAGTTCATCGGCTTGCCCTTATCCGCCAAATCCGTAAGCGTCCCCAAGGCCGAGTCCGCCCAGTTCGTATACATCGCCGTCGTTTGGTCCTGGAAAAACGTTTTGGTGTCCGTCGGAAGCTTGTCGGCCGTTTCCGTCGCGCCCGGAACCTCATATAACTGCTTGAGGACCCCAAGCGCTTTTTTCCACTGTTCGGTTTGCAGCGTCGCTTTCTTCGTCTTGTTATCGGCATAAGCGAGCGCCAATTGATCGCCGAACTGCTTGGCAACCGGAGAGATGATGCCGCGGAATTGAACGCCGTTATCCATACGTACTAGCTGTTTCTGCAAGGCGATGATGTCGTCCCAAGTGGATTGATCTTTCGGATACGGCACGCCGAACTTATCGAATATATCTTTGTTGTAAAACAGAGGCGCAAAGTTCAGGGAAAACGGAACGGCGTATGTGTTGCCGTCATCGCTGTATTTGCTTAACGCTTCCAGAATCGCCGGGTCGAAACGCTTCATATCGAACTTCGTTTTCTGGATCATCGGCGTTAAATTTTCCTGCATTTTCAATTGTTTAAAGATCGGCAGCGAATAGTTGCTCGTATAGATCAGGTCCGGATTTTCGCCGGAGACGAGAATATTCTCCGCCGACAACGGGCCGGTCAGTCCGCTGTAAATGAACTTGAGCGTGACGTTCGGATATTTCTTTTGCAGCGGCTGCACAAAATATTGATCGTACTCCTTGTCGCTAAGACCGGCGTAAAAACGATAAAACGTTAAAGTGATCGGCTCGGTAACCACCGGCTTATCGGAAGCCGGGTCGCTCGCCGCAGGAGCGGCGGCTTCTTCCTTCGGCTTTTCTGCGGTGCTGCCGCACCCGGCAAGCGATGCGCCGAGCATGACTAACGCAAGCGACATCCCTAATGTTTTTTGGACCGATTTCATCTTTGATTCCCCCATGTTCGTGTTCATTTAGCTGCATTCGTGATACTGTAATGCGTTTCAAGCTTAGGTTCATTCTAAATGAACGTTGCGTTGCCGGTAAATAATCGATAGTATAAAATATATCAACTATTCTGCTATTAATTTAGGGTGATTGCATGAAACCGGAAGTGCTGCTCTGCGGCTGCACCTTTCATACGAAACGATTCTACCAGTCTCACGCCGACCCGGGTCTGAGCAGTTACTTGATTCGGCTGCAGACGGAAGGAACTTGCACCGTGATCGTGGAAGGCCGCGAATACAAACTGGTGCCCGGCGATTTGCTGCTGCTTCGGCCCGGTACCGTATACGAGCTGCGGATTGAAGAGGAAGCGGCAAACACGGCTTTGGAGGAGACTCCGCGAATCATCAGCGGGGACTATTATATGTTCGCGCAGGGAGAATGGCTGGATGCGTGGTGGAACGGCACCGAGAAGCCGTGGCGCGTGAAGATCGAGCCGAATGATGCGATATTGTCCTTGTGGAAGCAAATTATTTTGGAAAAATGCCGAATCAAGGAAGATAATTTCGAGCTGATCTCCCATCTGATGCGTGCGCTATGCTTGTACCTGGAACGGATCATCTCCGAGACGAGTCCTGCATACCATAAGCCTTACATGGCTGCACGCATGAAGCGTTACGTCGAAGCGCATGCGATCGAAACGTTCACGGTCGAAGAAGTGGCCAAATACGTCGGTCTTAGCGTTTCCCGGGCCGCCCACTTGTTCAAGGAAAGCTACGGAAAAACAATGATCCAGTATGCGATGGATATACGCCTCACGGGAGCGGTGGACCGGATGAACTATACGAACATGACGCTCGGGCAAATATCCGACAGCTGCGGTTTCCGGAGCTATACGTTTTTTCATAAGGCGTTCAAGGAAAAGTACGGCGTCACCCCGGCGGTATTCCGCAGCAACATTCGGGAGATGCAGCTGTCGGCGCGCGACAAATAGTTTATATGGAAAGGAATGGAATACATACCTCATGATTGAAAACGAACTCCCCGACCGGCTCCTGCAATGGGTTGTCCGGTCCGTAAATCCACATGCCGCCGTTGTGTCGATTCGTCAATTGCATGGCGGAACCTCGTCGACCATCCACTGCATCTCGCTGCAATTCAATGACAAGGTAACCGATTACGTGCTGCGTCAGCTCGATAACGAGGAATGGCTGCAGGAAGAGCCGGATGCGGCTTGGCACGAGGCGGAAAGTCTCCGTTGGGCGGCCAAGACCTGCCTGAACACGCCGCAAATCGTCGCTTATGACATATCGGGAAGCGAGTGCGGCATACCGGCCGTACTGATGACATTGCTAGAAGGATCGGTGGACCTTAACCCTCAGCGGATGGAACCGTGGCTGGACGGATTGGCGCAAACGCTCGTGAACATTCATGCGGTGGAAGCAGACCGCTTCAGTTGGAACTATTTCACGTACATCGACCTGGACTCGTTGGAAATCCCGGCATGGTCGAACGCACCCGAGATGTGGGGCGCCGTCTTCGAAATCGTGAGAGGGCCTCGTCCCGAAACGAAGCCTTGCTTCATTCACCGCGATTACCATCCGGCGAATGTGCTGTGGAGCGGCGGTGCCGTCAGCGGCGTCGTCGATTGGGTGAACGCTTGCCAAGGACCGGCCGGGATCGACATTGGCCATTGCCGGGTCGATTTGGCGAAGCTGTTTGGCATAGAAGCAGCCGACGCATTCCTGTCCGCGTATGAGCGGTACGCCGGGCCGGCATTCCGCTACGATCCGTATTGGGATCTGCTCTCCGTGGTGGATACGCTGTTCGGACCGCCCACCGTCGATGAAGGCTGGACGGCATTCGGCGTGACCGGACTGACGGACAGGCTGATGGAGGAGCGGCTGGAGTTATACACGGCCAGCCTCCTTAAACGAACAGAGGGAAAGTGACGTTGGCCTCATCCCTTGCGTTCTCATACAATAACAAAGAAGACTGCTTCGGAATGTGTTCCGCTGCAGTCTTCTGTCTTAACCGGGCATGGTCATGGGCCGTGGCGCGTTATTGCTTCATCAATTCGGCGATTTTTTTGTCGGCGGCCTCCTGCGTTTCCCTGAGAACCGTGTTAATGTCCTTTTTATTGATGGCCATTTCCTTGCGCATGGCGCGAATCAGATTTTGCACTTCTTTATCGTAGCGGTTCGGCTGCGCAACCGGAGAAGATTTGTATTTGAAGATGCTTGCCGTATTTTTGCTTTTGAGCGACGGGTTATCCGTGCCGAATGCCTTGATAACCTCCGGGTCGTTTAGCACGGTGACCCTCGAGCTTCTGCTCATCGCCATTTGCTGTTCTCGGGACGTTACAAGCTGGATCACCTGCATTGCTTGTTCTTTATAAGGGCTGTTTTTCGTAATGAGCAAAATATCGGTCAACGTGTGACGTCCTTTTCCGGCTTTATCTTCGAAATTCGGTATCGTGACCATATCCCAATTCGAAGCCACGCCATCCTTTTCCGCTTGAAGGAAGTCGCTGATCAGTTTGGACGCCCAATCCGCCATCATCGCCACTCTTTTCTCTCCAATAAATCCTTCCGGACCGTACGCGTACGTCTTCCCCGATACAAAACCCGGCTGCTCGTACACTTTCTGGAACAATTCGAGCGTCTTCCTGTAAAGCGGTATGTCAACGAGTGCTTTATTCGTCTTCGGATCTACAAATGGCTGCGTGTATGGGCTTACATACACATCGGGATATCGTGGGTCCCAACCGATATATTGCACGCCGTCCTGCATTCGGGTCAGCTTGCGGGACAGTTCGAGCACATCGCTCCATAGCAAATCGTCCTTCGGATAAGGAACGCCGAACTTGCCGAAAAGGTCTTTGTTGTAAAATAACGCTCCTGCATTCAAGCTGTACGGAATCCCTTGCAGCTCCTTCCCTTTCGGATCGAGATTACGCACCGCTTGAATCGTCTCCGGTACGAACTTGCGCAGGTCGAGTTTTGATTTGGAGACCAAATCGGTTAAATCCATCGGAAGATCCGCGTCCTGCAGCCGCATATGCCAATCGTTATCGGATACGATCAAATCGGGAACATTGCCGGAAACGATGAGCTGATCCAATTTCCCCGTAACCTTCTCAAGTGTAATGTGCGGATATTTCTTTTTCACCGGTTCATAAAAAATCGTTTGAAACTCGAGATCCGACAGTCTTACCGCATTGACAAGCAGCTTTAACGTGACCGGTTGCGTAGATACCGTTTGATCGAAATCCGCAGCTTGGGTTACTTCTTCCTGCTTTGCAGGTGCACACCCGGCCAATTACAACATGACGAGGCTAGGCAGCCATGCCATTGGTTTTAATTGTTGTTCATATGGTTCCTCCCCATGATCGTTTCGATTTCCAACCATACCATACCCCTTGCTTCTCGCATGACGGGGCAAACCCGGATGAACGTACAATCCGCACAGCGCGGTCGTTTTTTTCGCATCTCCCCCCCGGTCGGACATTCCCAAAGCGTCCCCGCTTCAGGCTATCGTAACTTGGTTAAACCATATATCGGGTCGATCTTTGATGTGCGGAATTTCATTATGAACATTCGCTCATTTTATACCATTTGTTCATTCGAGTAATATATTACCATACAATCCAATAGGTGTAACCGTTTTCCGATGCAAAGTGACAAAAACAAAAAAAAGCTTCTGAATCGAAGCTTTTCGATGAAGTTACATATTTGTGCGTATAAGCCTGGAGATCGCCATTCCAGTTAACGCTGAAAAGATGTAATATTTCAATAAACCGCAAGTTTTCGCTTAATCCTTACTGTCGCAACAAAGACGGAACGTCCGGTCGAGTATGTCGTTTTCTTTCGTATGATCATGGTTGCTGAGCATAACGACGGTCAGTCGCTCGGCAGGATACTGTCTGAATTTGCACCAATATCCCGGCAGCCAGCCGCCGTGCCCGAAGCTGTTCCCGTAGATCGACCAGCCGTAGCCGTAATGACGGCCCGGGCTAGCCGGCGCATGCGGCGAGAAGATGAGCGCAAGCGTGTCCGCACTCACCAGCCGCGTCGTGCGCAGCGCCTCCTCCCAGCGCAGCAAATCCGCCGCCGTCGAATACATGTGGCCCGAAGCTTTGAAATTTTCGATTTCAAAGTAGGTCGCTTTGACGAGGCGCCCGTCCGTTCCCTCGGACTGGGTATACCCCGATGCCAGGCCGGCGACGATGGTTTGCGCCTTCCCGAACCCCGTATCGTTCATCCCGAGCGGTTCCAATATCCGTGCTCGAAGAAAGTCGCTGTAGCTTGTGCCGGACGTCCGCTCGATGACCATGCCGAGCAGATTGTAGCCGGTGTTGCAATATTTCCAGCCGGTACCCGGTTCAAAGTCAAGAGGCAGCCCTTCGACCAGCTCCAAAATGTGCTGATCGCGGTAAAGCAGCTTTTGCTTCTGCACCTGAAAATCCCCCAACAGCTCAAAATCCGGGAGACCCGATGTATGGGTCAACAACTGGTGAAGCGTGATCCGCTCATCAACTTGCGTTACTTCCGGCAGGCAGGCGCGAACGCTTTGATTCAGTTCCAGCTTGCCCGCTTCCTTCAGCATCAGTACGGCCATCGCCGTCATCGGCTTGGTGATCGAGGCAATGTAAAACTTGGTATCCGTGCGCACCGGAACCCGATGCTCGTAATTGGCCGTTCCGTAGGCTTGCTGAAATACGATTTCACCGGCACGGGCGACGGCAATGACGCCGCTGTACTGCTGTTCCTTCACATAGTCGGCAAAATGCGCCGATAATTGTTCCGTTCGCAATCATGCACGCTCCTCTCGCTTAGATCAAAAGACAAGCTTAAATCGACAAGCTTTCCGTATATAAAAGCGCGTTTGCGGCACGAACCGGTTTCCCGTGCCGCATATACAGACGCGGAACTCTTTTGCCTAGCAAGCATGCTACCTCATAATGAATCGTTCGCATGGTTGCCGCCACCTGGCCGAGCGATACGAACGCCGGCCCCGACCCGCCGAATAACGTCACTTCATCCCCTTCGGCTACGCCGGGGACGTCCGTAACGTCTAGCATCGTCTGATCCATGCAGATTGTGCCTGCAATAGGCGTGCAGGCTCCGCGAACGTACACGCGGCCTTGATTGGACAGCGCCCGCGACAAGCCGTCGGCGTATCCGACCGGAATCGTCGCGATCAATCGCTCCTGCTCCGAGCGGAAGGTGCAGCCGTAACTGACCGGCTGCCGCGGCGCAATCGTTCGCAGCGCGATGATGCGGCTCTTCAGATGAAGTGCCTGCTCCAAGGGATTAGCAGCTTCTTCATCCGCTTGATCGTACGGCGGCAAACCGTACAGGCCGATACCAATGCGGACCATATCCAGATGCATGTCCGGAAACCGGAGCGCGGCCGCGCTGTTGCAGCAATGACGAAGCGGCGGTACGGCAAGGCCATCGCTGAGAAGCTCCCGGACAAAGGCTGTAAATTGTCCGAACTGCTTGCGGGTGTAAGCGTCGTCCGCAATGTTATCCGCGTCCGCAAAATGCGTGAACAACCCTTCGACCACGACCGCCGGTGAACGCGACGCTTCGCGGATCAGTGTTGCCGCTTCCTCATACGTGCCTACGCCAAGTCTGCTCATCCCCGTATCGATCTTGATATGGATGACGGCCGTCCGTTTCCAACGCTGCGCGGAAGCAACTGCCTGCTCCAGCACATCTTGCGAGCAGACGGTTATTGCAATGCCGTGCTTAACGGCGGCTTCAACGGAGCGCGGCGGGGTGTAGCCGAGGACAAGAATCGGATGGCCGATGCCGGCCGCCCTCAACTGCAGCGCCTCGTCCACATACGCAACGCCCAAATAGTCGGCTCCGGCCTCCATCGACGTCCGCGCCACTTCCACCGCGCCGTGCCCGTAGCCGTCCGCCTTGACGACAGCCATCAGCTTGCAGGAAGGCTCAAGTTTCCGCTTAAATAATGTAACGTTGCGATATATCGCATCGAGCGATATTTCTGCCCATGTGTCTCTGTAACTGCTCTCCAGCATACCGTCTCTCACCCTCGCCTTAAGCGCTTATCCCGCTTGATCGACAGGGACGAAGACGTATCCGAGATCTTTGGCTACCGTCGCATGCGTTATCGTTCCGCCCATCACGTTGACCCCAGTGCGCAAAGCCGCATTGCTCCTTATCGCTTCCGTCACGCCCCGTCCGGCGATTTCCAGCCCGTAAGGAAGCGTTGCGTTCGTCAGCGCCAGCGTCGAAGTTCTCGGCACCGCTCCTGGCATGTTGGCGACGGCATAATGAAGCACCCCATGCTTCACAAACACAGGATCGTCATGCGTCGTGATCCGGTCTACCGTTTCGAAGATGCCCCCTTGGTCCACGGCGACGTCTACGATCACCGAACCCGGGCTCATGGCCTGAATCATGTCCGCGGTGACCAGCTTCGGCGCTTTGGCGCCCGGAATGAGCACCGCACCGATGACCAGGTCGGACCCCGCAACGGCTTCCGCGATTTGCGACGAATTGGACATCAGCGTTTGAATCGAGGAACCGAAGATGTCGTCCAAATAACGAAGCCGTTCCGGGTTCACGTCGATAATGCTGACATCGGCGCCGAGCCCAAGCGCGATTTTGGCCGCGTTGATGCCGACGACGCCTCCGCCGATGATGGTAATTTTGCCGCGGCTGACCCCGGGCACGCCGCCGAGCAGCAGTCCTTTGCCGCCTCGGGACTTCTCGAGGAATTGCGCCCCGATCTGCGCCGACATCCGGCCGGCAATCTCGCTCATCGGTACGAGCAGCGGGAGCGTGCGGTTCCACTCCACCGTCTCATAAGCGATTGCGGTCACCTGCTTGTCCGTCAACGCGCGAGCGAGCGCCGGCTCCGCCGCAAGATGCAAGTACGTAAACAAGACAAGTCCTTTGCGGAAGTACGCGTATTCGGAAGGAAGCGGCTCCTTCACTTTCATGATCATATCGGCGCTTGCCCACACGTCGGCCGCTTTCTCAACGAGTTTCGCACCGGCTGCCGCATACTGATTGTCAGGGAAGCTGCTCCCTGCTCCGGCTCCCTGTTCCACCCATACTTCGTGGCCGCTGCGCACGAATGCCGCAGCGCCGGCCGGCGTTAATGCGACGCGATATTCGTTGTTTTTGATTTCCTTCGGCAATCCGATTCTCATGGAAGTATCCCCCTCGTTTGTTCTTTACTTCAAAAGTATAGAACGCGAGGAAACGGAACGCTTCGTGTAAAAATGACAAAAGTTGCCGACTCCTTTGTGGATTTTAACGAAATGCTACCCGTCCGACTGTTTTTTCATTTTCAAAGCGAGGTAGAGCGAGACTTTGTGATCTGTATTTTTCAAATCGATGCCACCGATTTCCGCTATGCGCTTCAGTCTGTAATTCAGCGTGTTGATATGAATATGAAGCGCGTCGGCCGTATCTTTAATGTTGCTGTCGTTGTTTAGAAAAACGTCCAGCGTATCCAGCAGACAATTGTTGTGTTCCCGGTCATACGTGCTCAGCCTA
The DNA here is from genome assembly GCF_042659105.1 of Paenibacillus allorhizosphaerae. Taxonomy (NCBI): domain Bacteria; kingdom Bacillati; phylum Bacillota; class Bacilli; order Caryophanales; family Paenibacillaceae; genus Paenibacillus; species Paenibacillus allorhizosphaerae. The sequence goes on from NZ_JBHSRV010000001.1 coordinate 670,948, forward strand.
TGCAGACACCGCTGTTCGAACGTATCGTCATGCGTAACCTCGGCCATTACCGGCAAATAGCGGTAAAAACCCAACTCCTCGTACAGATGCGTATGCTGGAGCTGCCGAAACCGCGGTTTGAGCTTCAATACCGCTAGCGCCTCGCGGTAGCTGCTCTCGACCATCGTGTAATCATGATGCCGGCTGCCGCAGGCGCCCCGGATCGGATACACGCTGAATCTCTCCTCCATCTGAGAAATGAACGTTTCGATGAACGCGTTAAAGCGGGTTGACGCTTGTTCGGCGTCGGACGTCGACGCGAGCAGTACCAAATGCCTGCCGTTCAGCGCATGAAACACAATTTTTACGCTTTGCGTCACGGAGATCATATACTGGATTTCACGGTACGCTTTTCCGGTCACATCGGATTCGAATTGAAATACGGTGACGCGATACTGCGGCGGGAGCACAATATGCAGCTGCTCCGCTTTTTGCCGGATCAGCCATCCCGACGCAAGACCGCTCGTGAGCAGCTGCCAAAAAAACGATTGCTGGCTCTCCTCTTCTTTGCGCTTCTGGATTTGCAGCTGCAGCAGCAGCGTTCTTGAAGCTTCGGCCGCTTTCTTCAGCAGCGGAAACAGGCGCGGGTTGTGCACGCCTTGTTCCTCCAACGCCCAAATGTAGCCGAGCACGTCGTTATGATTCCGGATCGAGACGGCCACCCTGTCGCCGAGCCCGACTTCGGACACGGCGCTGATGCGAACAGGATCGTCGCTTTCCGTCAACTGCTTGATGACCCCGCTCTCCCACAATGTGCTGATCACTTTCTCCGGAACGCGGCGGCCGACGATCGTAGCGATCCGCGCCGCATCCGTCTGAGGGCTATGCGAGCTGTATGCGATCAACTGATGAGCAGCATTCTCGATCGTTACTGGACAGCCGAGCACTTCGTACAGCGTGTCCGCCAATTCGGTGAAACTATCAAAACTCCGGTCAAACGGATCTTTCTCGGTCATAAATTCGCCGGCTCCCTGCCTGTTAAAATACGATTACGCACAAAAATTTCGTATAAAAATATACCGCATCTCGGCACGCTGTACAAGACCTGATCCGTACGCTCGACAAGCGTCTCCGGCCGTTTACACGGCTCACGACCAAAAAAGCTTGATGGCTCAAGCTTCGGATGTTTGATTTTTCGCTATAATCATACAACATTAACGTGTTGACGTGATAATTTATCGGTTATAACAAAAACTCCTATCTGAGTATGTCAAAGCAGTTTTTTTTGAACCATCAGAATGGTTCAGCTTCGCTGAAAACTTATACATTCTGATGTTATAAGAAAAACCTAGCGGAAAGATCTCCGCTAGGTCCTTTTGTGTGCAAACCCATACGTTTGTGCGTGGGGCGGGATGGGTATAGGCTTTCCCCGTTTGTTCCTATTTCGGACTCCATGTGCCATCCGGATTTAGACATACGTATATAAGATTATTGTTTTCGTCATAAGCCGGACAACAATTCGATAATGCGGTTTCAAATACGATATGCGTGTGCATTAGGATTGAAGGTTTTTTGTACTTCTTCTTAGTAATTTTATGTTCTAATTGATCCATCAATATCCCTCTCTTTTCTTTAAATCTTATGGCTTAGTACAACCGCACCCCGTAAAGATCAACGAGTTTGCAGTTCCAGGTCTTAGCTGATTCGAAGTACTTTCTGTCAAGGTTGCTGTATTCGTAAGCGTGAATAATCTGGAAGACGGTGCCGAAATATTGGTAACCATCGTTGAGTAGCTAATTGTGCCGCTATCATTCAATGTCCACGGTCCATTGTCGCTGGGAGTACAAGTAAACCCTGCCGGACATACGGCAACATCGGTAATTGTTGCGGTCGCGTCTACCGTTTCCACCTTAACATTGATGGGAATGTTAATTCCACCCTGCTTCGGATTCGGACCCTTCGGCGTCCCCAGACTCCCCGAGTGGTTCGTGATGGTGATTTGCGTATTAAGCTTATAAGAAGACGCATTGCCGTCGGCTAGTAAAATTTCTATCGGATACATTTGAGTTTGACCTGGTTGTAGTTGGTCCGTCGGTACGATTGTAACCGTTGTTCCGGAAATATTCTCCAAAGACGATACTATTTTTAAGTTTTCGGTTGCTTTTCCTCCGCCGTTCGTCACAGTAACTGTCCCGCGTACACCGACTTGTTCCTTAGTTGACACAAGGAACCGGATGGCTTGAAGCGTATATAAAAGAGTGAAGGTTTTATTACGTTCAATAACTGGACGTGAAATATTAACTGATTTCGTAATGTTCCAATCATGTACTTGCTTTTTAATTCGGAACCCTTCCCCTGTTACTGCAGCCGACAGCGTCGTGCCCGATTGTCCGCTGTTTCCACCCTTATCATCTTTCGCAAAAACTGTCGAAGCGAATATCGTTGTACATAGTATGAAAGTCAGCATTAACCACAAAATCCGTTTCATGACACATCTCCTTATCGTTAGATTAGATACATTTACCCCTATATTATGATACATAATGTATCAAGTCAACTATTTTATTAGTAATTTAGATCGATCCACGATCGCATTTGTATCGATTTTATAGTTCTAATAATACATATTCTCATGGGTCTTTTTGCCTGCTTCCTTACTTGCCGTTTCATAGAGTGCAAGTCCGATGTTACATTTCATCCACGTTTAAATTACCTCAACTTTTTTCAATGTATAAAAAATAAAAGCACCTTTCTCATACGCATGCTTTCGCATACGAATGTGAAAGGTGCTGCTTGCCGCAAGGCCTCCTGCTTGCATCATGCAGCAAATCAAGAAATCCTAAGTTTGGCAATTATAATTAACAAATCCTAGAGCCGCGGGATGTCCATTACCCGATTGGACTCCATCGCCCGGTCCGCCGCGAATCCGATCAAGTGGCCGTAAATCGATTGTTCCAACGCGGTCGAGGATATCGACGGCGTCTCTCCGCGCAAGACGCGTACGAAATCGGCAACGAGCCGCAAATCGCCCCCACCGTGCATATCTTTGCTGACGTTGAGTTCCACGCGTTCTTCGGTATATTCGTGACCGCGGCGGGCATCCGGATGACGGACGATGAAATAGCCGTCTTCCATAAAACCCTCGATCTCGCCTTCCGTGCCGATGATATGGATGCGTCGGCCGGGCTTTGACGCGCCGCCGACCATATTGTGGGTCGCCGTCGAACCGTCGGCGAACTGCACAACCACGGATTGGTGGTCGACTACGTCGTTATCGCATTTCCATACGCAGCGGCCGTACGGATTATCGGTACGGAGCGACTCAATGAGCTGCTCCTCCGTCCATCGAACCCCGAGATGGTAGTGCGGCGACACGTACGATTTCCACAGTCCCTGCTCGACATAGTGCTTTTTGGCCGAGTAGACGCAGGATGCCTCGATCGGGCAGTCGAGCAAACATCGGGTACCCGCCCCTTCCGGCGCGCGTTCCGGCCGAAAATACGTCAAGCCGCCCATGCTGCTCACTTTCTCCGGCACGACGCCGCGCATCATCCAGGTCAGCAAATCAAGATCGTGGCAGCATTTGGCCATCAGCATCGAAGACTTGCATTTCTCTTTGCTGCCCCACTTGCCACGGACAAACGCCATCGCCATATGATGGTAGCTGACAAGCTCCGTCGTCTGCATATTCTGGATATCGCCGATTTCCCCGGCAGCGAGCCGCTTATGGATCTCTACATAAAATGGCGCATAACGCAGCACGTGGCAGATCATCACTTTGCGGCCGTGGGCGCGGGCGCAATCATGCAGCTCCATGATTTCTTCGGCGGACGTACCGATCGGTTTTTCGAGCAAAATATCGTATCCGGCGCGCAGCAGCGGAAGCGACGTTTCCACGTGCTGCGCGTCCATCGTGCCGTTGATGACGGCGTCTGCGATTTTCCCGCGGCTCGTCAGCTGCTCGATACTTTCGAATACCGCGTCTGCTCCAATATGGAATTTTTCCGCGCATTGCTTGCGCCGGATGGGATCCGGGTCGACAACGCCGACGATTTGCAGCTCTTCCGGATGCGAGTTCGCATAAGATGCGTACAGCACCGCGCGATGACCGGCGCCGACGATGATGGCGGTAATCGGGTTATTGCTGGAACGGTTCGTTTCCATGTAAGACCTCCGTGGGACGACGTATTCGTTGCGGCCGGGAGTGCTTATTCCCAGCTTGTATGCATCCTGTATTTTATTATAAGGAATCACACGGTTAACGACATATCTTTAAATTGTCTTTAAATGCGTTCCAGCTCACCAAATTTGAAAAAACCCGGCATAGCTGCCGGGCTTGGAATAATGACGGTTATGCGGTTTATAATACGTGACGGGCGGATATGTACTTGTCTTTCCAGTAGCCTGATGTAAGCGATGAGATCGTAACCCCGTCCGTAGATGGCGCATTGTGAATGAATTGGCCGTTGCCCATGTAGATCCCTACATGATTGATGTCGTCTTTACTGCTTGTCCCAAAAAAGACGAGGTCGCCTTTTTGCAAATTCGATTTCGATACGGCTTTCCCGGCGTCCTTCTGATATCGAGTTCCCCACCTAAGCTCTACGCCTTCTTTTCCGAAAACATATTTCGTAAACGCGGAGCAATCCATGACGTTCGGGGCTTTATTCACTCCAAACTCATAACGCGTGACGCCCTGCAATTTTTTTGCTTGTTGAATGATTCGATCGGCAGTGCCCGCGCCAGGCTGCGACGTAGACGGATTCGACGGTGCCGGTGTGCCCGAGGTAGTGACGTAATCGGTTGACACATAACCCACTTTACCGTCTGCTGAAATTTTCAGCCAGTACGAGTTCACTTTCTCCAGTACTTGAAACTTCGATCCGGCTTTTAACAAGCCGTACACTTTGCTATCCGTTGATGGCCCTGAGCGGAAATTGACCGAGCGGCTGACGGTTCCCGTAGCCCCGGAAGTACCAGATGACGATTTCTCGCTTATGTAATTGGTCGATAAGTACCCGACCTTACCATTCACCTTCGCTTTTACCCAGTACTGATTCACGTCATCGATGATTTCAAAAGTGGTTCCCGGCTTCAACAAACTATAGACGCTGCTGTCCGTGGAAGGAGCCGAACGGAAGTTTACAGATCGGTCAACTGTGCCCTGCGCTGCAAATGCGGATGTCGATAAGGTCAATGCTAGTGCCGTCATTGATACTAAACTAATAAACTTTTTCATTAAATCCCCTCCTGATGAAATTGTAACCTTCTTAGGAAATCAATTCATCACGCAATTTATGGAAGCGGACACAGGCGGCAAACAGCCGGTTCCGCATTGTGCGAAACCGGCTGTCGTTATAGGCTTTCATCCTATTTGGCGATATATTTTACGAATATTGAAAATCGCTTTCAAAGCCGGAACAAGAACATTCGTTCTATTCCGTGATGATGACCGGACCGTTGCTCGTAATGGCAATCGTATGCTCGTACTGCGCCGACAATCCGCCGTCAAACGTTCTGGCCGTCCACCCATCGTCATCCAGTTTCGTGCGGAACGTTCCCGTATTGAGCATCGGCTCGATCGTGATGACCATTCCTTCCTTGAGCCTCGGCCCCTTCCCCGCCGGTCCGTAATGGGGAACCTGCGGCTCCTCGTGCATCTTCTGCCCGATGCCGTGGCCTACGAAATCGCGCACCACCGACAAGCCTTCGCTTTCGGCATACGTCTGAATGGCATGGGAGATATCGCCGATCCGGTTGCCGTCGATCGCCTGCTCAATCCCTCTGAACAGCGATTCCTTCGTCACGCGCAGCAAATGGCTTGCCTGCTCGGAGACGTTTCCTACGGCGTACGACCAAGCGGAATCCGCCAGCCAGCCGTTCAAATTGACGACCATATCGATCGTTACGATATCCCCGTCTTTGAGCGGCGTGTGATTCGGGAACCCGTGGCAGATAACGTCGTTCACCGAAGCACAGGTCGCGAACGGGTAACCGTTGTATCCTTTTTGCTCCGGCGTTGCGCCGGACTTGGCCAAGTACGTTTCCACAAACCGATCGATTTCCATCGGCGTGACCCCCGGCTTGATCAAGCGTTCCAATTCCCTGTGGCAGGAAGAGAGAATTTTGCCGGCCTCTTGCATATATCCGATTTCCTGCGGCGTTTTAATTGTAATCATACGTTCGCACAAGCTCCTTTCCAGCCCGCTCCTATCCGTAATCAGGATAGGAAAAATCCCCTCCGTGCGGCGGAATGCGATATTCCTCCCGCCCCGAAGGGGACTCGCCGTTTATATTAATGCACCAATGAGAACAGCCCGTTAATATGAGTGAGATACCGCACGTTGCTTGCTTCCTTCATGAGCGAAGCCGGCGTACCTTTCAGTTTCAGCTGGCTGCCGCCGATCGTACCGATCGCGTCTTTGCGGCCCAGGCTGGCGAGCGTACCGGAGAATACCGGTTTGAACGGCTTCATCGGCAGCCCTTTGGACGACGCGTACAAGTTGAAGCCGATCGATTCGCCCATTTGCCATGCGATTTGCGCGCTTGGCGGGTAAGGACGGCCTTCCGGCGACATAACGACCGCGCTGTCTCCGGCCAGGAATACGTCAGGATGAGAAGTGGATTGCAGGAATTCGTTGACCGTTGCCCGTCCGCGAACGGCTTCGATGCCCGAGTTCGCTACGACCGTGTTGCCCGTAACGCCGCCCGTCCATACGAGCGTGTTCGCTTCGATCGTCGTTCCGTCTTTCAGGATGACATTCTTGCCTTGCACTTCCGTTACGGCTACGCCGGTCAGGATCTTTACGCCGCGCTGTTCCAGACTCGATTTGGCACGCTCCACCAGGTCTGCGGAGAACCCGGCCAAAATCGAAGGCGCCGCTTCTACGCAGTACAGGGAAACGTCTTGGAAGTCGACGCCTTTTTCCAGGCACACGGCTGGCAGCGTGTCGACAAGCTCGCCGATCAGCTCGATGCCCGAAAGACCGCCGCCGCCGATAACAAAAGTGGCGTCCGCTTTGTCTTTCGATTTGCCGTAAGTTTCGATGCGCGCTTCCACGTGCGCGCGGATTTTGTTCGCGTCTTCAACCGATTTCAGCGTGAAGCTGTGCTCTTCCAGACCCGGGATTCCGAAGAACGCCGTTTCGCTGCCCATCGCGATAACCAGCGTATCGTAGCCGAGCAGTGCGCCGCCTTCCAGCTCCACGCTCTTTTTCGCGAGATCGATCGATTGAACGGTACCGATTCTCAAATCGACCGATTTGCCGCGCAGCAGCTTGTCCAGAGGGAGCGCCACGTTGCCTTCGTTCAAACCGCCGACGGAAAGACGGTGCAGTTCCGTTACGATTTGGTGATACGGAGTGCGGTTGACTACGGTAATGGCGGCTTCATCCGCCGATATATGTTTGCGTGTCGTCAAAGCAGTCAACAAACCGCCGTAGCCGCCGCCTAATATTAAAATTTGCTTAGCCATACTTATCCTCCATTCTAGTTCTGCTTACGGATTAGCGCTGATTTTGACGCTCCGCCATGACTGCCAAAAAAGCTTGCGTAAAACGCAACGTGCTTTGGACCTGAGGATCTTTGAGCATTTTGAGAATACCGAACAAACCGATGGTCGTCGATTCGCTCTGAGCGCGGTCGCTTGCTTCCACCGCTGCTGCCGCGATGCCTTTGGCTTTCTCGCCGATCGGCTTCACGAATTCTTCGAGTCCGCCTTTCAGATCGTCGATGAGCACACGGTCGTTCGCAACCGTTTGCGCCAAGTCGTACGCTTTCGTCATCAGGGTCACCATTTCAGCGAGCTTAGGCAGTTGCTCTACCAGTTCGGTAAGAGATTTTTGAACCTCGGGCTTGAGCAGCTGATCGAGCACGTCCAATTCACCGCGTACGTTTTTTGCCGCGGCTTCTACGCTTGCCGGTTGTTGCGTTGATGTTTCGGACATGAAAAAAGCCTCCTTTGCGTGTAACAATGTTAGTACCTACAACCCAATACTATACTCCTCTTCGTTGTTGTGATTATATTCACATTAAAGACAAGAATAATATCTGTAGTTAGGCGTTCTATTCTGACTCATTTATTCTAAACCTTTCCAAAAAAAAGTCAAAGCAAATTTTTTACATGGTATCGCTTTCATTTATAAAAAGTTATTTTATGAAATATTCCAAAGACCCCCTCGACCGACCGCTTCGGAAGGTCGTTACCGAGAATCCTCTGTCCGCGAAAGGGATCTATGGATTGGCGTTCGTTTCGCCGGCTAACGCTTATTTAAAGCCCTTCCTGATCCTGCTTTTCGATATGGCCTTTGATCGCGGCAATCGCGTCCTCTTCCGAGTCGTTGATCACGTCTTTGCCATCCTCGACGATGTTCCGGTTGTCATAGAGCTCATTTTTTGCCGTTACCTGCAATTCGATATCATTGTTCTCCATCGATTTAATCTCTTTTTCTGGATGTACCCTCGTAGTTTTTACCATCTTTGCAAATTTATTCGTATCATTCACCGGGCAAAAGACGGATTCGATAGCGGCCGATTCCGTCGCAGCCGAGCTTGCCGGTCGCGCAGAGCTGAGCGGGAGCACCGACCGGTACTCCCAATCCCACTCATTGCTGCTCGTGTGCTGCTCCTTCCTGTTCCAGATCAGTGTCGGATCGGCCGTCACGTCGTTGATCGGATCTCGAAACAGCGGCGTATTCCAATATTCGATTCCATTTTTGACTCGGGGGCGCGGTTAACCTACACGCTTGAACTGGCTTGTATACAATTCGTAGTAAAATCCGCGCTTCTCCAGCAGTTCCAGGTGCGTGCCCCGCTCGATAATTTCTCCGCCGTTGATGACCAGGATCATGTCGGCTTCCCGGATCGTGCTCAGACGGTGAGCGATCACGAAGCTGGTGCGTCCTTTCATCAGCGTATTCATCGCTTCTTGGATATGCATCTCGGTCCGCGTGTCGATGCTGCTCGTCGCTTCGTCCAATATCAGGATGGCCGGATCGGCCAATATCGCTCTTGCAATCGTGAGCAGTTGCCGTTGTCCATGGCTTAGATTGCCGCCCTCGGCCGTGAGTACCGTATCGTAGCCATGAGACAGCTTCCGGATGAACCCGTCCGCATTGGCCAGCTTCGCCGCGGCTTCCACTTCCTGATCGGTTGCATCCAGCCGGCCGTAACGAATATTTTCACGTATCGTATCGGAGAAGACATAAGCGTCCTGCAGCACGATGCCGAGCTTCGTTCGCAAGCTGTCCTTTTCCATATGACGAATGTTCTCGCCGTCGATCGTGATCGTTCCCCGGTCAATATCGTAGAACCGGGTCAGCAAATTGACGATCGTCGTCTTCCCTGCGCCTGTCGGACCGACCAACGCGATCGTGTCCCCCGGCTTTGCCGTAAAGGAAAGATCTTTAATGATCGGAATATCCGCTTTATAGCCGAAAGCGACATGGTCAAAACGCACTTCGCCTTTCACATGCGTCAGCTTCTTGGCGCCCGCTTCGTCTTCGTACTCCGACGCGGTGTCCATCACCTCGAATACGCGCTCGGCGCCGGCGATCGCCGTCTGGATCATATTGAACTGGTTTGCCAGCTCGTTGATCGGGCGGCCGAACTGCTTGGAATAATTCAGAAAGCTGACGACGACTCCGACAGATGTCATGCTCATGAGCGCCATCCAGCCGCCGCCGCAAGCAATAACCGCGAAGCCGAAGTTATTGATGACGTTCATGACCGGGCCCATCAGTCCGGTATAGATTTGTGCCTTTGTCCCGTAACTTCTGAGCCTTGCGTTGATCTCGCTAAATTCGGCGACCGCTTTCTCCTCGCGGCAAAACGTCGTGAGCACCTTTTGACCCGAAACGGTCTCTTCAATATACCCGTTCAGCTCGCCGAGTTGCTTCTGCTGTCCGGAGACGAAGTTTCTCGTGTTCGCGGCAATTTTGCGCGTGACGATCATAACGATCGGTATCGTGATCAGGCTGAGCAATGTAAGCCAAATATTCAGGCTCAACATGATCGCGAGCGAACCGACGACGGTGAGCACGCTGGAGAACAGCTGCGTTACGCTTTGATTGAGCGAGCTGGCCACATTCTCGATATCGTTCGTCGTCCGGCTCATAAGCTCCCCGTGCGTTCGGGTGTCAAAGAAACGGAGCGGCAGCTTTTGCAGCCTGGCGAACATGTCGTTACGCATCACCCATACGGTGCGCTGCGACACTTTGGCCATGACGTACGCTTGAACCCAGGAAGTAATCGAACTGAATGCGTAGACGGCGAACAAGGCGAAGCATAGCCAGAGCAAGCCGTAATAATCGTTCGGTATAATATATCGGTCGACGGCCGTACCGATCAAATAAGGCCCGACCAAGCCGAGTCCGGAATTCAGCGCCGTGATGATAAACACGGTGATCAAGCCTTTTCGCTGCCGGCTGAGGTACGTCCATAACCGCTTCAACGTTTCTTTCGTATTTTTGGGGCGGACTTTCGGCATAATCCCCCGGCCCGGCCCTCCGCCCATCCCCGGTCCGAACATGGGAGGCGGGCTTGCCGGCCGATCCTGGCCGCCGCCATGATTCGCATTTCTGGCATCAGACATTGAGAACGTCCTCCTTTCCAAGCTGCGATCTGTAAATTTCCTGATAAACGCCGCAGCTTTGCAGCAGCTCCCGATGCGTGCCCTCCGCGACGATGGCCCCTTCGTCGAGCACGATGATTTTATCGGCTTCGAGTACGGAGGAGATGCGTTGGGCGATAATGAGGCTGGTGCTTCTGCGGATTTGCGCCTTCAATGCTTTTTGAATCCTCGATTCCGTACCCATGTCGACCGCACTGGTGCTGTCGTCCAGGATCAGAATGACCGGATCGATCAGCAGCGCTCTTGCGATCGATACTCGCTGTTTTTGACCACCGGATAAATTAATCCCCCTCTGGCCGATAACCGTGTCGTAGCCGTCCGGCATTTTCATAATAAATTCGTGAGCCTGGGCCGCTTGCGCCGCCGCTTCCACTTCTTCCTGCGTCGCATCCGGCTTGCCGAAGGCGATATTGTCCCGGATCGTGCCGCTGAACAGGATCGCTTCCTGAAGCACCATGCCGATCCGGCTCCGCAAGCTGCGCATATTCATGTCCTTCACATCGGTTCCATCGATCAGCACCCGGCCCTCGGTCGTCTCGTACAGTCTCGGGATAAGACCGATCAATGACGACTTCCCGGAGCCGGTCGCCCCGAGGATCGCCACCGTTTGGCCCGGTTCGGCCTGAAAGCTTATATGGCGCAGCACCTCGTCTTCGTCGTAAGCGAACGATACGTCGTCAAAGACGATGCGTCCGAATTCGACCGCGTTCTCCTTGGCATGCTCCTTGTTTTTGATTTCCGAATCCGCGTCAAGCACTTCCTGAATCCGATCGGAAGACGCTTTCGCCCGGGAAATGTTCATCATCATCATGCCGACCATCAGCATCGAAAACAACACTTGCGTCACGTAGTTAATAAACGCCACGAGGTCCCCGACCGGGATCGAATTGTCCCAAACGCGATGACCGCCAAACCAGAGCACCGCGACAACGCTGGTATTCAGCAAAAACAGCATAATCGGCATCATCGAAGCCATGACGATGTTCGCTTTCACGGCAATGGCCATATAATCATCGTTGGCGGCGCCGAACCGCCCGCGCTCGTAATCGGAGCGAACGAACGCTTTGACGACGCGAATGCCGGACAAATTTTCCTGAAGCACGTTGTTAACCCCGTCAAGCTTGCTCTGAACTATGGAAAATAACGGAAAACCTTTTCGGATAATAACGAACAAAACAGCAAACAAAATCGGGATGACGATAATCAGAATGACAGCCAGCTTGATGCTGATCGTAAAAGCCATAATCAAGCTGCCGACCGACAGCAGCGGCGCCCGCACCATAACCCGCAGCAGCATTTGCACGAACATCTGGGCTTGCGACACGTCGTTCGTCAGCCGCGTAATGAGCGAGCCGGTTTTGAATTGCTCCAGTTTGCGAAAAGAGAACGTTTGCACTTTCTGAAATAAATCGTTGCGGACATCCGCTCCAAAATGCTGCGAGGCAATACTGGAGAAAACGGTACAGCCTACGCCCCCGACCAGCCCGATCAAAGCGACGCCGAGCATCTGTGCGCCCGTTGATTGAATGTGCGCCAGGTCCCCGGCAAGTACGCCATGGTCAACGATACTGGCCATCAGCTTCGGCTGCAGCAAATCCATGTACACCTCGATGAGCATCAAGAGCGGTGCCAATAACGTTGCCTTCCAATAAGGTTTTAAATACTTCGTCAGCAGTCTCCACATCTACGTTTTCTTCACCTCTTTAGTTAGTCGGCTAATCATATTCTCGAACGATGCCGTTTCGGATGGCCGCCGTGCTTGCCGTGTTTCCGTCCATGCCCCTTCGACTCGTCTTGAGGCATGTCGTCGCGTTCCTCCTGCCTGAAATCAGCCCGCTTGAGATTATCGAACATTTGCAGCAGCAGCCGGCGGAAGATGATTTGCTCCTCGGGCGTAAAATTGGCAAAGCAGGTGGCCTCCATCAGCTTCTGCGTTTCTTCCAGACTGTCCAGCGCCTGCCGGCCCTTTTCGGTAATAAACACCCTGGACACTCTCTGATCCGCTTCATCCGGCTTGCGCGCGACCATTCCCGTCCTTTCCATGCGGCCGAGCATGACCGTCAGCGTCGCCGGCGTTATGTTCATTCGCTCCGCAAGCTCCTTCTGGCTTTGCCCGTCCCGTTCCATGAGCGCCTTCAGCAGCGGGGGCTGTCCGGGGTACACTTCTTTGCCCGACAGCAGCGCATGCACGGCATGGCTGTGCATCCTCGCGACCTTATGAAATACAAGCTCCAGTGAATGGGTTTGATGAATGTCCATTTTCTCCTCCTTTTTTAATTAGTCGTCAAAGTATATTGTAATTGTCCATCCATTTTGCGTCAATTCTGATTTACAAATAAAGGATGACGTCCGAATTCACGGCGTCATCCCCTGTATTTATTTCTTCGCTGCCCTCTCGGCCTCGATCGCCTTTTTCAGCTTCTCTTCCGCCTGTCTTAGAGCGCTGTTCACGTCCGCCTGATTCGTGACCACGCTCGTGAACGCATCTAGAACCGCGGCTTCTTGCGTACGGCCCGGGATATCGACGAGCTCCGGCTTGCGCTTCGGCGTAGGAGCCGTCGGCTCGTAGAAGTTGACCGCGTTCATATTTTTCGTACTAAAGACGGGGTGACTCTTTCCGAGCATTTTCTTAATATCGGGATTCACCAGCGTCGTTGCGATTCCTTTCTTCGAGTCCTCCATTTGTATTTCGTCAGACAGCATTTCCATAATGACCTCGAACGCTTCTTCCTTATGCTGGCTCTGCTTTGTAATCGACCAATAAGCCGGACCGCGCTGCCCCATAAGCTTGGGTGCACCGGTCATCGTAGGGTAGGCTACCATGTCCCAGTTCACTTCCGGCGGAATAATAAAATATATATTTTGCTGCCCGGCCATCATCGCGACTTTTCCTTTGCCGAACGCATTGCCTTCAAGCGTCGCCGTTTTCTCCATGACATTGTTCGGAATTTGGTAAAACCGCAAGTAGTTATTGAAAATCTGGGTCCACTTTTCCGGGTCCGCCAGCTTATCCGCCGCGGGGTCCAATATCGGAAGCGAAAAAGGATTGTCGCGCAGCATCGCATTCGTGCTGGCACTGAAGCCGCGGTACACTTCACCGTCGACACGGGTCATCTTTTTCGCAATCTCGTACACTTCATCCCAAGTCATGCCGTCTTTCGGATACGGAACCCCGAATCGGTCGAACAGCTCCTTGTTGTAATAAAGCACCATCGGAAAATATGGCGGTACCGGCAATCCGTACAGCTCGCCTGTCCGTCCGGCATTGATCATCTCGTCGATGAATACGGAATTAAACCGTTTCAGGTTGTAATTGTACTTCTTGATCAGATCGCCCAGACCGTAAGCAAGCCCGACGTCGATATATTCCGTATTCATGGAAGGGACGTCAATGCGCATTATGTCAGGAATCGTACCCTGCGACACCAGGTCCGTAATTTGCGTCCCCGTTCCCGCCATAATGTATTTGAACGTAATATGCGGGAATTTTTTCTCGATCGCCTTTCTGAACCTGTCGTCAAATTCCTCCGACGAAACGCCCCTCGTATAAATGGTCATCGTATACGGATCTTTTTTCTTATCCTGGACGTCTTGCGCAGTCCCCTTTCCTTCACCCTGTCCACCGCACCCGGAGAGCGCAACGACAGACATCATGCCTGCAAGCAGCAAATAAGAGCTTTTTTTCGCCATTTCAATACACCCTTCTTTTGTAGAAATGTATATATGTGAAGGCCCATCGCACTCCTGAACGGAGATAACGGATATGCCGTTGGTCAAACGTGAGGGAACAGCGGAAACGGAACAACCTAGAAGAAATCGATTTATTGCTGGAAGACTTAACGGGGGGTGACTGCTCTGGATGCGCATGTAGGAGATGAACCGTTACGAACAGATGCGGTTTACACAATCTTCATGAACCATAGTTTAATATTAGAAAAACAATCAATTAGTTGTCAATTACAGTTTCATTTATCGTACATATAAAGACACTGTAAGCGACTTCATTACGATAGAAAATATGACCCCTCTGTTTTTATTCGTTAATAGAACCACGACTGCATTACACAATCGAATAGTTAGTAAACCTAAATTTTATATGCATTATCGATGTTTAAACCTTTGTCCGATCTCAAAGCGGGATTAATAACGAATCATTTTTCACATAAAATTTACAAATGATTTACATTTAACAAAAATCTCATCAGATTGCGGGTGAAGCAAGATGGAGGGGAAATTTTGTTCGAATTGTAATCAAAAGCTCGATGAGAACGCTTATATTTGCAGGTATTGCGGTACCGTGAGAAACAGCTCGGATGGAAGCAATACAAAGGAGGGCAGCGGCAACCGTCGGGGAAAAGCCGGTCTGACAGTTTGGATCGTGCTGATCGTTATTATCATCATTGCGCTTGTGCTCGTGTTCAAATAATAGCAGGCAACGCGAAAGGGGCGGCCAGAGCCACCCCTTCGTACGCGCATAAATCCCCCTGGCCATTCGACCAGGGGGTATACGCATTGCCGTTCGAAACTAGATTAAAAACGCTTGAGAAACGATAACCAAAAGGATAAAAAGTACAAGGATAACACCTGTGCTAGTAAAACCAAGACCTCCTACACAGCTCATTATGTTCACCTCCACAATCCTTATACGATAGCATATGGCGGAAGGGTCATTATGCCTGTGCTCCTGTCACGGTCGCTCGCAATTTATAAATGAACCGCATTTCGCTCCGCTCCTGCGGTCCGTGCGGTTGTTAATCCATGAAATCTTTCAGCCGCTTGCTCCGGCTCGGATGTCTCAGCTTGCGAAGCGCCTTTGCCTCAATCTGGCGAATCCGTTCGCGGGTAACGCCGAATACTTTCCCTACTTCTTCCAGCGTGCGCGTCCGGCCGTCGTCAAGTCCGAAACGAAGACGCAGCACATTCTCCTCCCGCTCCGTAAGCGTGTCGAGCACATCCTCGATTTGCTCTTTCAGCATCTCGTAAGCCGCGGCGTCCGCTGGAGCCAACGCTTCGTGATCCTCGATAAAATCGCCTAAATTCGAATCGTTCTCCTCTCCGATCGGCGTCTCGAGAGAAACCGGCTCCTGCGCGATTTTCATAATTTCCCTAACTTTCTCCTGACTGAGCTCCATCTCTTTAGCAATTTCTTCTAGCGAAGGCTCGCGCCCAAGCTCCTGTACCAGCTGTCTGGTTACCCGTACGAATTTGTTGATGGTCTCCACCATATGTACGGGTATCCGAATCGTTCTCGCTTGATCGGCGATGGCGCGGGTAATGGCTTGACGAATCCACCAAGTTGCGTAGGTGCTGAATTTAAAGCCCTTCGTATGGTCGAACTTTTCGGCCGCTTTGATCAGCCCCATATTGCCTTCCTGAATCAAATCCAGGAACAGCATGCCGCGGCCGACATACCTTCTGGCGATGCTCACAACAAGCCGCAAATTCGCTTCGGCCAATCTGCGTTTCGCCTCCTCGTCCCCTTCCGCGATCCGCTTCGCCAAATCAATCTCGTCCTCTGCGGTAAGCAGCTGAACGCGGCCGATTTCCTTCAAGTACATGCGTACGGGATCGTTCGTTGCAATCCCTGGCGGCAAAATCAGATCGTCCTGGGCCTGAAGCTTATCGTGCTCTTGATCATTCACCGTAGCAACCCCCTTTTATTTGTAAACAATGAGCGGCAATCACTGTTTGTTCTTATGATAACCTGATTTCCACTTGACAAATATTCACTGACATGATATTATATGAAGTGGCTAGCCAAAAAATATGTGCGTTTGAAATTCTACCATAACTTAATTTATTATACAAGAGCCTTTCTGCATTTTTTGCAGGACGGCTCTTGCTATTTATGCAGCGCACCGTTCCCAGCCGATAACTCCCGAAGCCTGGATGCCAGAATCCGGACCGCGCCACCCGTATCCTATCCCTTCGTGTCGGTGCCGCAGACATCGGTTCGCGAACACATAGAACATCGTCCCTAGGCTGCCTTATCGAAATTTGTCAAAGAAAACCGCCGTATATTTATTAATTATTCGATGCGCATGTTTGAATTCCTTGTTTCTCGGTACAATCTATTCTATGAACACGCGGCGCCCCCTTCAACCCGATCGTTTTCTTCTATCTTTCATTCTGATGAAACACATGTTCTACCAAACGATTAGACGATGAAAATAAGAGAAATGTTTCATAGCAGGCTGTTCAGATCGTTAAATAAATCGTCCTCCGGACCATTGCGGCAAAAAAATACCGGCTGCTTCCCGGCAGCCGGTATGGTAGTATCATTTGCTCTTTATATAGGTTTCAATGGTTTTTACCGAATCTTCCTCCGCTTTGCGCAGCGCCGTGTTAATGTCCGCCCCTTGCTTCATCAACTGATCCGCGTACTTGGCATAGTTGGTGACAAGGGTTGCATCGTACGGCGCTTTCGGCGGAATCGGCGCGAATTTGTTCAGGAATACCGCTTTGAAGTTTTTATCCTTGAACGGCGAATCTTGGCCCAGCTGCTTTTGGACGGATTCGTTTTTCAGCACCGGCATAATGCCTTTCTTTGCCAGCTCGGTCTGGAATTCGTCGGAGATCATATACTTCAGCACTTCCATCGCCTCGTCCTGATTTTGCGACAACCGGGTAATGCCGAAGTAGAACGGGTACGATTGCGAACCGATCCCCGGCTTATCTTTGAACGTAGGCAGCGTCACCATATCCCAATTCATTTTCTTCAAATCTTCCGGCAGCACGTAGACGAGACTGGACAAATAAGCGTACATCGCCAGCGTCTGATCTTTCATGAATACGTTGAAGTCGGCGATCTTCTTCATTTCGGCAATTCGCTTCTGATACCCCAAGTCCTGATAAGGTTCCTGGAACACAGTTTGGAAAAATGTTTTCCAGCGCTCGTCCTTATTGATGGTCGGCGCGTTGGTCGCCAAGTCCGCATTCGGGATGGAAAGCTGGTTCATCCGAAGAATATGGTTGGGCGAAGTCGAAAAGCCCATGTATTGCACGCCGTTGTCGATCATCGTCAACTTTTTGGCCGTAGCCAGCGTTTCGTCCCATGTCATGCCGTCTTTCGGATACGGTACGCCGAACTTATCGAAAATCGCTTTGTTATAGTACAGCACCATATTGTTCGTGTGTACCGGAATGCCGTACAGTTTACCGCCCGACGACTGCCTGATCGATTCGACGACCGTCGGTTCGAGCCGGCTTAAGTCGACGTTATGCTTTTTGGCGAGCGGGTCCATATCGATCTGCAAGTTATTATCAAGCATCATCTGTTCATAGTTGCCTGTCGAGATGAAGAAAATATCGAACTTCGTACCGGCCGTGATCAGCTCAGGAAGCGTTGATCCTTTGGCACTTTGGATATACTTGAACGTATAGTTCGGGAATTTTTTGCGCAGGGAATCGCCGAAACGATAGTTGAAGCTCTCCGCCGGGTCGCCGTTGGACGAATAAAATACGAGCTCCGCCGGTTTATCCGATTTTTTCGCATGATCCCCCGGATCTGCTCCAGGCGCAGCTCCGCTGGAACCGCCCGCGCAGCCCGACAGCATCGTTAAGGACAATGCGGCCGACAACGTGACATTCCTTGTAATCTTTGTCTTTACCATTTGAACCATCCCCAATTCGATATAGTTTATTGCCTGCTCACGCAATCGTCACTACGGCGCCGCGCTGCAGCGCTGAATGTCTTTGCGCTTCCGCGAGAAGCAGCGAATCCAGCGTATGCTCCGGCAATGCACGCTCCACCGGCGAGCCCGACCGAACCGCTTCAAGGAAATATTTGATTTCCCGGTAATACCCGGAATCTTTGGACAGCTCGGGCACGAAGGCTTTGCCGTTATGCGGATAATCGCGGAGCTCTCTTTTTTCGTATACAAGCGTTCCCCGTTCAAAATTGACGCGGTAGCTCATTTGGAACCCGAATTCGCCGCACATGACCCGGTCGACCTGCGAGTTGACGACCTTCGAATCCGAATAAAAATAATTGGTGGACATCGCATCGAACGAACACTCATCCAGCACGTCGATCGACAGCGTAGATACCGCGTCCGGCTTGCCGAACAGCCAGTACACCATATCGATATCGTGAATATGCATATCCAGAAGCCCGCCGCCGCTCGTTGCGGACCGCAGCATCCAATTTTCATACGTATGCTTCGTCGGCGTGCCGCCCCGGAAAAAGGAAGCGGAAATGACGCGCCCGTATCGCCCGCTGTCGACGGTTTCCTTCAAGTACTCGTATTCAGGCCAAAATCGCAGCACCTGCGCGATCATCAGCTTGGCCCCGGATTGTTTTGCCGCCTCCACCATGGTTCTCGCTTCCTCCGCATCCTGCGCCATCGGCTTTTCGCACAGGACGTGAACGCCTTTGCCGAGCGCGGCGACGGTCAGAGGCGCGTGCAAAAACGTAGGCAGCGTCAGGTCGATGACGTCGAGCCGTTCCTTGTCCAGCATCTCCTCCATATCGGAGTACAACTGGTACGGACGGAAATCGATATCGGTACCCGGAAGCTTCACATCCCCTTCGGCAAACACGCCTTGAAACTTCTTGACATCTTTATCGCAAATCGCCGTCACTCGGACCGGATACCCTTCTTGCGTCAGGCGCATGTAGTTGCGCAGATGCATCCGGCCCATATAGCCGATTCCGACAAGACCGACGTTCAGCATCGGTTCATTCCTCCCCATTTTTTACGAAATATTAAAATTTCAAAATGAATCACACAGGAATTAGCGCATCCTTGTCGAAAACAAATACATATTTTTATGGAAAGGGTGGTCATGAATGGATTTTCCCCGTTACGCCGTTACGCCGTCCATCGTGATCGAGAAATTAATTACGTGCTATTACTTCGAGTTGGCCAAAAATTACTTGTATCACGGTGAAAAGCACGATTTCTGGGAGCTGTTCTACGTCGACAAAGGCGAGATTCTGATCGATACCGATTGCGGTCATTTCCATTTGAAGCAGGGTGACCTGCTCTTTCACGAGCCGAATGAATTTCATAACGCGAAGAGCAACGGGAAAATCGCTCCCAACGTATTCGTCATTACCTTCGAGTGCGCCCAGCCGGCGATCCAATTTTTCCAAACGACCAAACTTTTCCACTTGAACGATATGCAGAGATCCTTGCTGAAGCAAATTATGCAGGAAAGCGTAAACGCTTTCGGACCGGGTCCGAAAGGGAGCAAAGCGAGGCTGCATCCGAGAGCGAATGCGCCATTCGGAAGCGAACAATTGTTTGTCAATTATCTGGAGATTTTACTGATCGAGCTGATTCGTGAAGGCTACGCTCATACGGATATTAAACCGATCGTGCCTCAGGCGCCGGCATCGACGGATCATCCGCAAGCGTCCACTTTAGATCAGGTCATTGCTTATATGGAGCGTTATGTGGCGCAAAATCCGACGCTGGAGCAGCTGTGCAGCCGATTCGGCATCGGCCGCACGCAGCTCAGCATATTGTTCAAGTCGGGCGTCGGCTGCGGCGTCATCGAATACATGAACCGCGTCAAAATCGATAAAGCCAAAACGTTCATCCGCGAGGAGGAATACAACTTGACGGAAATCGCAGAGCTGCTCGGCTACAGCAGCGTGCATTACTTCTCGCGGCAGTTCAAGAAAACGACCGGGATGACCCCTTCGGAATACGGCAAAATGCTTTCGCGCGGCTTCAGCCGAAACATTCCCGGTTAGAAGCGAACGGGCTGCCCGGAACGTTCAGACTCGTAGGTGCCGAGAATGATCTCCAGCGCGTGCCTGCCGTCCTCACCCGTAATCATCGGCCGGCGGCGATCGCGGATAGCCAGCGCCATATCCCGAATGAGCACGGCATGCCCGTCCGGAACAACCTGGAACGGAGCAAACTGCGGGAGTTCAAGCTGCTCCCCGTCGATGGCCAGCGCCGTCACTTCGTCGCCGGTCAATTCGACCGTTCCGCGGTCACCGTGGATGATGATCCGGTGATCGGGCTGCTTGTGAGCCGTCGTCGTCGCTTCGATGGAGCCGAGCGCACCGCTTTGGAACTGCAGGCTGACGACGGCCGTATCTTCCACTTCAATATTGCGCAGCACGGGACGGGCGTAACCGAAGAGCGATCGGACCGGTCCGGCTAGCCACTGCAGCAGGTCAATCGTATGAATGCCCTGATTCATCATCGCTCCCCCGCCGTCCATCGCCCAGGTTCCGCGCCAGCCGGCGCTGTCGTAATACGCTTGGGACCTGTAAAACTTGACGTAACCCGAGCACAGGCTCAGCTTGCCGAGCTTGCCATCGTCTAGCAGCCGCTTCACGTAGATAGCCGCCGGCGATACCCGTCTCGGGAAAATCGTAGCCAGCTGAACGCCGGCCTCGGCACATGCCGAAATCATCCGCTCCACGTCGTCCAGCCGAATGGCGATCGGCTTCTCGCAGACGATATGCTTGCCGGCTTGCGCCGCCATGATCGTTTGCTGCGGATGCACGCCGCTCGGCGTCGCCAGGCATACGACATCGACATCCGGGTCGGCAAGAAGCTTCCCGTAGTCGGTATATTTCCGAACGTTATACCGCTGGGCGTGCTGCTCCGCCCGGTTCGGATCCGCATCGCATACGGCGACCAGCTCCGCTTCCTCCGCCCGCTCAATGCCGGTAAAATGAGCGGACGATATAGCCCCGCACCCTACGATCGCGAATCGAATTTTGTTGTTGCCAGCCATCTCTTTGATTCCCCCATGTTTACGATTTGTGCGATTGCTCCAAGCCGAACAATTCAGCTTGCTCATCCGCCTTAATTACCGCTTCGCTCGCCGCGAGCAGGTCGTAATGCGTCAGCGCGGATTGTCCACCGGCGAGCCGCCGCAAAAAGTCGCCGGTTATGCTCGCCTGCTGCGCCGGTACGTCCGGCTCCACTCTTGCAAAGGGCGCCCCGTTCGTCACCTGGAAATACAGCTCCTCCTTCACGACGGCCGGGTCCCCGTTCAAACGAAGCTCGGCGGTCCCTTCCGTCCCGGTAACGAATATTCGCAAGTCCCCCCAGGTCCAGCTCTGATCCGGCGTATGCCAATCCGCATACAGCTGCGCCATCGTGCCGCCGCTCAGGAGCAGCTGCATGCCGGCCGCATCGTAAAAATCCGGATGCTCCGGCTGCCCGAGCTTCGTCATGACGCTGTGCTGGCTTGCAATATCCTGTCCGGTCAAATACCGGACGAGGTCGACGTCATGAATAAACAAGTCGATGATAATACCGCCGTTTTGCTCTTTATGAAAATGCCAGGCCTCGCGCGTTTTCGGCGCGAGACGGTGCGGCTTGCGCATCGTAATGCTTGCAATTCGCCCGAGGCGTCCTTCGTCGATTTCGCTTTTCAGCTTCAGGATCGACGGGCGGAACCGTTCGGTGAGCAGCATCCCGACTTGAATGCGCCCCCGCCGGACGATCGCTTCCAGACGCTTCAGCTGCGCCCGGTCGGTAACGGCAGGCTTATCGGCCATGACGTGCTTGCCGTGCTGCTCGCACCGTTCGATAATGCCGATTTTGCGGTTATTGACGGCGGACGTTCCGATGACCCGAACCGCCGATTCCCATAACGGCGCTTCCTCCTCCAGCAGCGGCACGCCGAATTTGCTGCTTAACGTTTTGGCCAGCTGCGGCTGCTCCGGTTCCCATATGCCGACGCATGGATGGCCGAGCGCCATCATTTCTTCAATAAACATGGCGATATGGCCGTGACGGCATTCCAGAATGCCGAATGGATACTTCTCGTTCTCCATCTGTGGTTCTCCCCCAGTCTATTGCGCTGACAGCACGCCGTAATCGCGCAGCGCCTGTTTTACTTTGTTCAGTTCCTGCTCCAGATCGGCAAGCGTCCCTTCGGCCGTATCTTCGATCGGCGCCAGCTTGCCGATCTTACCGAACGGCGCGAAGCTTGGCGCCTCCCAAGCGACGGCGGCAGGCAAAGCTACGGTGGCGATAGCGCTGTTCAGCCGCACCAGGTTCCCCGATATGCGTACAATTTTTCGGCTTTGTCCGCCGACCAGCACCCACTGTTCCGTTTCAAGCGCCGCTGCGTCGTTCACCTCGACTTCGTCTTTGGCATCCGTCGTAAACGTGACCGCTCGAATTCCGCTCAGCGTGCCGGCGGTGCCTTTCTTGGTCACCACGTAGGCTGCCGTCGTTTTGCCGGGAGCCGGTGAGGAACCGTTGTAAAAGACGATATCGCCTTCATGAAACGTGTCGCGAACCGGCGGAAATACGCCCGTCATTTTCACCGGCGGTCCCGCCTGGCTGTTCTGCACCGATGCCCCGAGGCTCAACCACAAACCGCCTTGCTTGGTAGATATCAGGTTATTGCCGACCTGTACGTTCGTATACGATCCGTCCGAGTCGTGCACACGTATTGAGAACAAACCTTTCGGCTGATCGTACGCATCGGAAATGAAATTATCCGTTACCTGCGCGTTAACGACCGTCCCCCGCAGCAGTATGGCTGCGCGGTAAAGCTCGGAGGATGCGGGATAGTGGCCCGCACCCACGATCATATTGCCGGTAATTTTAATGTTCTCCGCGTAGCTTTTCGCTTTATCCAAATAACCGATGCGTATGCCGGTGACCGGGGCGTTCTGAATGAGATTGTCGCTGATCACGATGTTTTTGACCGCATTTTCGCGCGCAAAGCCGATGCCGAACGCATTCACGCCCAAGTTCGATCTTCTGGTGAACTCTTCTTCGAAGATGATCGTGTTTCCCGTAATCGTTATATTTTCAAAAGCGCCTGTTTCCGCTGAACCTCCGGCCGTCGAAATTCCCGTCGTTAACGATCGCAAATGCGTAAGATTTTTCAAGCTGATCGTGTTCCCGCTGATCGTTACATTGTGAATCGGAACATTCTTATATGGCCACAGCTGGATGCCTTGGTTTGCGTTCGTGAACGTGTTGCCCGTAATCGTCATGTCGCAGTGCGTTCCGCTCGTTGCGCTCGATTGGAGGTTAACGCCGGTAAAGTAGCCGTCGGACACGTTGTTCGCAATGACGCTTTGGCCCGTATGCGTCTCGATGGCCCCCCTTCCTTTTTCCTTCGGATCGCAATAGAAGAAGCACCCGGATACGGTGTGATAGCGGCCGTTCACATAAATGGCGGAATTGTCGTAATCCGGGTCGCCTTTCCCGCGTACGAAACGGAACGTACAGTTCGTAATGGAGGCGTACTCCCCGTTATCGTTATTCAAGGTGATCGTGTTGACGCCGCACGTTTCGTCAAAAATGACGGAATCGATTTGAATATGGCGGTAGTTGTACAGACCGACGACAAACTGGTAAATATTTTTAAGCGAGGAATCGATATTGCAGCTCAGATTGTTGCGCGCATTCTGGTCAATCCGGAGATGGCTGATCGTCACGTGCTCAACGGCCGGATTGAACAAACTCCCGAAGATGCGGAAGTAGTCTCCGGCATTATCCTTCACTTTAATGACCGACGAGCGGCCTTCCCCCGTCAGCTTGACGAAGCTGCGAAGCAGAATGCACTTCTCCTTCGTCGGCGCAATGATATAAACGCCCCGCGGGAAAAACACCGTCCCCCCGTTCCCGCCCGGCAGCTGAGCGACCGCATCGATGGCAAGTTGAATCGCATCCAGATCGTCCTGTACGCCGTCTCCCTTCGCCCCGAACCAGGTAACGCTTGCAAGGTTGTTTTCGATCAGACGCTTGAAACGCGCACCCGAACTCGTTACAAGCACGAGGCCGGTATTGTCTCTTGTGACGGTATCCGTTTCGTCGTACAGAAAATGACCTTCTTGCCCCCGGTCCGACACATAAAAAACGGTTCCCGGCTTCGGAACGGCGGAAAAGCTCCGGATCTCAGCGATCGTCCGGGGTGTTATGCAAATCCGGTTCAGCGCCGGATTCGGATTCCCGTCTGGGCCATATACGGCCCCGTTGAAGTTGCCGTCTTTCGTATAAGAAGCCCGCGTGATCTTGTCCAAGCCAAGCGCGGTCAGTCCCAGCGCCCCGACGGCTCCGGCGTATTTGAGCATTTCCCTTCTGGAAACGCCCGTTTTTTTCACACTGTCGTTTTGTCCCTTTTCTTCACTCATTTCTGCAGATTCTTCTTGAGGACGGATCGGGCTGTGGTCCATTTCTCATTCCTCCAACATGTATTGACATCATCGTAACCCGAACCCTTTACACAATCTTTAGACGTTTTATCACAGTTTTTGCATTGTCGTTTACACTTTTATCCGATTTATTTGTATTTTGTCGTTTGGAGCAACCGCTGTTTGCTTGGTTTTCCATACACCCCATGATATTTTGGCAATACAAACGGCACGGAAATGGAGAGTGAACATCCGGAAACGAGCCGATCACTGATCCGTTCATGGACAATGATGCAAAGAGGTGCGAGCGATGAACAAAGCAAAGGCAACGCCGTCAAACGACAAAGAAAAGAAGGTAACGCTGCGCCGGGTTTTCGCACTGTTTGCCCCTTACAGGATGCGTGCCGTCTGGATTACTACCATCGCTATCGCAGGATCGCTGATCTCGCTCATTCCCCCTCTGCTGATGAAATCGATCATCGATGTTGCCGTTCCGGAGAAAAAGGTTGCATTGCTGCTGCTGCTGGGCGGCGGAATTTTATTCGTTAACTTGTTATCGGGACTGCTGGACGTACTTCAACACCATTTGGAGAACATCGTCGGACAAAAGATCATGAGCGATTTGCGCATGAATATGTACACCCGACTGTTAAAGCAGTCGATGTCGTTTTATACCCGCTCCCGTTCCGGTGAAGTCATCCAGCGGTTTACGGGCGACATCCAGATGATTCAGACTGTCGTCACCAGAAGCGCCGTGACCGCGGTTACGCAGTCAACGATATGGATGACCTCCGTATTGCTGTTATTGACGCTCGATTTCAAACTGGCTTGCCTGGCGTTATTGCTGCTGCCTTTCTATATTGTCCCCGCCCGGAAAACGGCCCGAATACGCAAACGAATACTGGCCGAAAGCCAGCAAGTAAAATCCGACATCGCTTCGCATCTTGCGGAGACGACAGGCATTTCCGGCGCTTTGTTAATCCGGATGCATTGCAGGGAGAAGAAGATGGCCGGTACCTTTTTCGAGCTGAGCCAAAAAGCGACGGGGATCGACCTCAAGATGAATTTGGTCGGCCGTTGGATCGCGATGTTTAACGGCGCGCTGCCGTCGATCGGCACGCTCCTCATTTACGTATACGGGGGTTACAGCGCGATGCAAGGTTCGATGACGGTGGGCGGGATTATCGCCTTTTCCGCCTATTTGAGCAGGCTGTATAACCCGACGCAGCAGCTCCTGAATTTGCATTCGGACCTGGTCGCCTCACTGGCGGTTTTTGAAAAACTATTCGACTATGCGGACATGGAGCCGGAAGTACTCGAATCCATCACAGCCCGTACCCTGCCTCCACTGAAAGGACAAATTCGTTTTAACAACGTTACTTTTCGTTACAGTCCGGATAAACCTGCGCTGAGCAACGTTTCATTTGAAGCTCGCCCGGGAGAGCTGGTCGCCATCGTCGGTCCTAGCGGCGCCGGGAAGTCTACTTTAATCAACCTGCTGGCCCGGCTGCATGACACGACATCCGGAAACATTGTCATCGACGGCTACGATCTGCGCGAAGTGACGATCGAAAGTTTGCGAAGCCGGCTTGCCTTCGTAACGCAGGATTCGTATTTATTTCATGCATCCGTCAAAGAAAACGTGATGTTCTCCCGTTTGGACGCCACGGAAGAAGAGCTGGAGGACGCATGCAAAAAAGCGCATATTCACGAATATATCCAATCGCTGCCTGAGCGTTATGAAACGATAGTCGGCGAAAGGGGCTATCAACTGTCGGGAGGCGAGCGGCAGCGGTTATGTATCGCACGGGCGATCTTGAAGAAACCGGATATTCTCGTTCTTGACGAAGCTACATCTCAACTGGACTCGCAATCGGAGTCTTTCGTGCAGGCGGCGCTTGAACAGGTGATGAAACAATGCACCACGATTGTCATCGCGCATCGCCTGTCAACGATCGTCAAGGCCGATCAAATCATTGTCCTCGACCGGGGATCGGTTGTGGAATCCGGCACCCACCCGGAGCTGCTAGCCCGAAACGGATTATATTCGAAGCTGTATCGTACGCAATTTTGCCTATCGCCGTGAAATCCGGCTCATTTTTCGTCCATTTTTAGAACTTGGTAAAGCAATAAATGAAAAAGGGAATGATCGCGGCGTCACGAATAATACAATGGAATTGGACCATATGACGTATGGAAAAGGAGCGAAACTGCTGTGGGTCAAAAATTAAAGCTTGGCGCGATCGGAACTGGCAATATATTCAGAGGCGTTCATATGCGAGGCTGGAAAGATCATCCCGAGGTTGAACTGTACGCCGTATGCGATATCGTCAAGGAAAAGGCGGAAACGCTTGCAGAGCAGTACAACGTAAAGCATGTTTTTGAAGATTATCGCGAGCTGCTGGCGATGGAAGAGATCGATATCATCGATATTTCCACTTCGAACTTGTTTCACTCCGAAATCGCGGTCGCCGCTTTGAAGGCCGGGAAGCACGTATTTTGCGAAAAGCCGGACGCGGTCAACCCCGAGGAAGCGCAAAAAATGGCCGATGCGGCAAAGCAATCGGGCAAAACGCTGATGGTCATGCGCAACAACCGGTTTCGTCCGGCGTCGCAGTTTTTGAAAGCGTATATCGAGAACGGCCATATGGGAGAAGTGTACACCGGCCGGTGCGGCTGGATTCGCAGGCGCGGCATTCCGGGCAAAGGCGGCTGGTTCACGACCAAGGAGCTGTCCGGCGGCGGCCCGCTCATCGATCTTGGCGTGCATTTCATCGATTTGACCGTATGGCTCATGGGTAATCCAAGACCAGTATCCGTCGTCGGTGCGACATACTGCAAATTTGCCGGAAGCGTCGTTTCGGATTCCGTGCACAGCCAGTTCGGCGAAAGCCGGGAAGACGGAACGTTCGATGTGGAGGACCTTGCCACCGGCTTCATCCGTTTCGATAACGGCGCAACGCTGCAAATCGAATTCAGCTGGGCTTCGAATATCGAGGAGGAAATGAACTTTCTCGAGCTGCGGGGCAGCAAAGCGGGAGCCAGCTTCAAGAAAGGCGAGCTGAAGCTGTTCTCGGAAATCGAAGGGGTGTTGTGTGACATTGCGCCCAGACTGCCAAAAGACATCGGAGGCCATGAGAAGCATCTCCACCATTTTATCGACGTGGTCAAAGGGCGCGCCGAACCGATCAATACGCCGGACACCGGCGTGGATATGATCAAGATTTTGTCGGCGATTTACGAATCAGCCCGCACCGGTTCGGAAGTGAAGCTGTAATTTCTATTGCAGTTGTCCGCGGCTAAAATATATAAAAACATCGGCAGCCTCTGGACATGTAAGTCCCGGACTGCCGACGTTTTTTGGCGCTAACGTTCTTCATGTTTATTCGCTACTACGGACCATTACTTCTTTTCAATTAAACCAATGCCGAGTCCCGTTGGATCGACCAAATAGGCGAGGTAAAAGTCGTCGAACTCCATTTTGTCCCGCACAATCATGGCTCCGTAATCCTTAGCTTTAGAAATGGCTACATCGATCGAATCGACTTCAATTTGGATGCGAGTACCATGAGGGTAATCGTGAGGTCCTTGTGAAATGCCTCCCTTGATTCCTCCGGTGTCGACCTCGCGGTAGCCCCAACGCGGTTCCGCCACTTTCCAACCGAACACGTTGGAATAAAATTCCACAGATTTTTCGCTATCTTGGCTATTTAGCTCAAATCCAATTACTTTTCCCACAGGCGGTTCCCTCTTTTCCGGATGTTGGTACAATTTGACTTGACGTTAATCCAATTCTATTTTTTCCATTGAATTCCTTCCAAAGAGGGAGTGCAGGGTATAAAAAGTTTAAGCTTTCATTCTGCATGCTTTCTGCGAGCGAGTTGCGTCGCTTCCACCATGTTGCGCAAGGAAGCGACGGTTTCTTCGAATCCGCGCGTTTTGAGTCCGCAGTCCGGATTGATCCAGAACAGCTTCGGGTCGAGCACGCGCAAGGCGCGATCGATCATGCCGGTCATTTCCTCCACGCGCGGAACCCGCGGACTGTGTATATCGTACACGCCCAAACCGATGCCCAGCTTGTAAGTGCTCGTTTCGAAGCTGTGAATCAGCTCGCCGTGGCTACGTGAGGTCTCGATCGAGATCACGTCCGCATCCATCGCCTCGATCGAATCGATCATGTCATGGAACTCGCAGTAGCACATGTGCGTGTGAATTTGCGTAGAAGGCTTCACGGTGGATGTGGCGATGCGGAACGCTTTGACCGCCCAAGCCAAGTAATTGGCTTGTTCCGCTTGTTTGAGCGGCAGCCCTTCGCGAACCGCCGGCTCGTCGACCTGAATCATGCCGATGCCGGCCCCCTCCAGCGCCTCCACCTCTTGCCTCAGCGCATAAGCGAGCTGGTAGGCGATTTGTTCGCGCGAAATGTCTTCGCGGACGAACGACCAGTTCATGATCGTAATCGGGCCGGTCAGCATCCCTTTCACCGGGCGCTCGGTCAGCGACTGCGCATATTTGGTCTCTTCAACGGTCATGGCTCCTTCGAAGGCCACATCTCCGAATATGATCGGCGGTTTCACGCAGCGGGAGCCGTATGACTGCACCCAGCCGTTCTGCGTAAAGGCAAAGCCTGCGAGCTTCTCGCCAAAAAACTCGACCATATCGGTCCGCTCGAATTCGCCGTGGACGAGCACGTCCAAGCCGATTTCTTCCTGCAGTTTGATCCAAACTTCGATTTGCTCCCGGATAAACGCGGCGTACCGTTCGCTCGTCCATTCCCTTTTGCGCCACTGCTGGCGCGCTTTGCGCACCTCGGCGGTTTGCGGGAAGCTGCCGATCGTCGTCGTCGGAAAGAGCGGCAGCTGCCATCGCTTCTGCTGCTCTTGATGACGCTCGGCAAACGGGCGGCTGCGTCCTGCATCTGCTGCGCTAACGGCAGAGACGGCCTGCTGAATGTCGCTGCGGTTGCGCTCGCTTGAAAGCTTAAGCGCCTGAAGCGCGCGATCGCACCGCTCCAGCTCGTCCGCGACCGCGATTTCGTCATGAGTAAGCGCCTTGGTCAGCAGCGCAAGCTCTTCGAGCTTCTCCTCGGCGAACGCGAGCGCATGCCTCAGTTCCGGTGCGAGTTTGGTTTCCGACTTGGCCGTCACCGGGACGTGAAGCAGACTGCATGATGATTGTACGATCAATCGGTCCGGGGATACCGTCTCGGCAAGCTTGTGCAGCAGCGACAGCTTGTCGCGAAGCGGC
Organism: Paenibacillus allorhizosphaerae; assembly: GCF_042659105.1. Taxonomy (NCBI): domain Bacteria; kingdom Bacillati; phylum Bacillota; class Bacilli; order Caryophanales; family Paenibacillaceae; genus Paenibacillus; species Paenibacillus allorhizosphaerae. The sequence continues at coordinate 700,881 of NZ_JBHSRV010000001.1, forward strand.
GCTTTCCAGATACCCCGGCCGTCGACGATTCCCGCACCTAACACTTTGTCCGCCGGGAAGCCGTATGCTTGAATCGACGCCAAGTTGCCGGAGAGACCATGGACGAAATCCAGCCCGATGCCTTTGACAGGGAGCGCGACGATGTCGCTGTAATGCTCTGCCGATTCGAAGTACGTTTGCATCATAATGTTCAGGTCCGGCACGGATGCGGCAAACGTCGTATAGATCGTTTTCAACCGCCGGATATCATCGTTGCTTACGCTCGTCACAAGAATCGGTTCGTCGATCTGCACCCACTGCACGCCTTCTCGTGCCAGCTCCTGAAGCATTTGCACGTAAAGCGGAAGCAAACGGCTGAGCCAAACATCTAATTCCTCAGAACGGTACCCTTTGGACAGCTTCAGGAACGTGAGCGGCCCCACGATGACCGGCTTTCCTTCAATGCCAAGCCGTTCCTTCGCTTCCCGATAGGCTATGAGCGGTTTATTCTCCGCAAGCACCAGTGTCGCCCCATCCAGCTCGGGCACAATATAGTGATAATTCGTATTGAACCATTTGGTCATTTCGCTTGCAGCCGCATCCTTCGTCCCTCGAGCCACCCCATAATAGACCGATAACGGTACAACGCCGCCTTCGTAATCAAATCGCTTCGGAATGATACCGAACATGGCAGCCGTATCCAGCACATGATCGTAGTAGCTGAAATCATTGACCGGGATCAGATCGATCCCCTTCTCCTGCTGCTTGCGTAAATGATTCAGACGAATCTCCTGCAGCTGACGGTGAAACTCCGGTTCCTCCAGCTTTCCCGACCAGAACGCTTCAAGCGCTTTCTTCCATTCCCGATCCGCACCGATCCGCGGATACCCCAACACACTGCTTTTCGTCATTTGTAAACACCTCTGCATCGAATAGTTGAACCTTGCGGTTGTTTACAAGAACGATACCACGGATCGCCAGTTATAGCGTAACTCGATTAAACTATACCTGGTCATAGTCCAAGACTATATTAATTCGGGTTATGAAGTACGTCTTGGAGCGCTTGCACGTAGGCGATTCCGAGCTTGGATAGCGACACGTTGCGGTGCGAGATCCAGCCTACGTTAATGGTTTCCTCGCAGTCGAGCGGCACGGGAATAATCTCGTTGCCATTCAAATCCGCGCTGAGCACGCCCGTCGAGATGGTATATCCATTCAGTCCGATCAATAAATTAAACAGCGTCGCGCGGTCGTTTACGCGAATGCTTTTGTTGCGGGTCATCGTGCTTAGAATCTCTTCCGAGAAATGAAACGAATTATATTCTCCCTGATCAAACGAAAGATACGGGTAATGCTGCAGCTGCTCGAGCGTAACGATCGACTGCTTGGCCAGCGGATTTCGAATGCTGATGAAAACGTGCGGCTTCGCCGTAAACAAGCTTGTAAACTGCAAGTTCGCCTCTTTGAGCAATTTGTTGATCACTTTGCCGTTAAATTCGTTCAAATACAAGATTCCGATTTCGCTGCGCAGCCGTTTGACATCCTCGATAATTTCGTACGTCTTGGTCTCGCGCAGCGCAAAGTCATACTCCTCCTGACCATATTCCCGGATCAAATTTACAAAGGCATTGACCGCGAAAGCGTAATGCTGCGTCGATACCGAGAAATGCTGCGGGGAAGGCTTGGCGTTAAGATACCGGCTTTCCAGCAGTTCGGCCTGTTCGACGACCTGGCGCGCGTATCCGAGAAATTGGGCGCCTTCCTTGGATAAGGAGATCCCTTTATTGGATCGTTCGAAAATCGCAATCTGCATTTCTTCTTCCAAATCCTTGATCGCATTGGAAAGGCTCGGCTGAGAAATAAACAACCGCTTCGCCGCCTCGTTAATGGAACCTTGGTTCGCCACCTCGATCACGTATTTCAATTGCTGCAAAGTCAATGAAATCCCCCCTCTGCTTCTCTACACCATTGCCTGCATGTACGTTTGTTGCTTTTTGTAAAACTATAATGACATTATATCATTTGCGCAATACATCATTCGAAAGCGGGGTAACGAAAAACCTCCATCCCCGCATGAGCACGGTTTTGGAGGTCTGTACAGTTCACTTTTATAAAAAGCGCTATGGCCTTCGATCCATCGGCAACGTCTTCCCGCTAGTCCTTGAGCAGCGGCTGCAGCCCTTGGAGCATCGCGCTTGCCGCCTCGGGAGCGATCTGTTTCCCGGCTTCCCCGCTTACTTTCTTCGCAAAAGCTTTGAGATTGCCGTCTTTCAGCGCGTCCAGCAATTCACGAGCCACTTCCGGTCGCCCAATCGAATGGTCGCCGCTATATTTCGCTACCATCGTCGTCAAAGCGTCGAGAATCGCTTGCGCGTCACGCAGCAAATAATCGGCCGCTTCCTTGGAGATGTGCTTGCCGCTTTGCGCCCTCACTTCGTTCATCAACGCTTTCAAATTGCCTTGCTGCAGCTTGCTTTGCAAACTGTCCGCAATGCCTGCGTTATCGATCCAGCTCATACCGTTAAAGCGCGTTACCAAAGCTTTCATGGAATCGAGATCGGCGTACGTCGCAAACGTTACCGTGACGGTCTGGACGTTCCCCGCCGAGTCGCCGGCCGTCGCTTGTATCGTGTTTACGCCCAGCGGCAAGGCGTACAACGGTACAACCGCCCCATTTGCAATGGGCTGGCCGTTAAGCGCAGCGGACGTGCGGCTTCCGTCAACGCCGGCTAATCCATCCGTTGTCGTATACTGGAACGTGATGTCGCCGGCATCCGGGTAGCTCCTTCCGGCTGCGGGTGAACTCACTGCAATGACCGGTGCCGTCGTATCCAGTTGAAAACGGATCGACTTGGGCTGCTCCTGATTGCCCGCTTTGTCCGTGGAGCGGTAACTTACCGTATACCGGCCGTCCTCACGAATCGTTACCGGTTCCGTATACGGCTGCCATGTCGTGCCGCCGTCTGTGCTGTATTCCGTCCGCTCTACTCCGGACAGAACATCCGTTCCGGTTAACTGCATTGTTACCGGATGCGCATACCAGCCGTTCGCTCCTTCCGGCTCGAATGGCGTCAGAGCGGCCAGCGTCGCAGGCATCGTTTTATCCAAATGGATCGTTGCCGTTGCGCTCGCCTGATTACCCGCTTTGTCGGCTGCGGCACCTGTTACCGTCTGGTTTGCGCCTTCCGCAGTTATGACGATATCAGGCGTAACCGAAGTCAATCCCGAACCGCTGTCGTATACGGCCAAGTGAACCGTCACATCGCGGTTGTGCCAACCATTGCCGTTCGGCAATGGAGTCGTCTCTACGGTTATGACCGGGGGCCTTGTGTCGACGACGGTAATCGCCTGCTTCGCCGTGCTGGAAAGGCCGTTCCCCTTTGTCGCCGTCCAGGTGACGATCGTCGTACCCAGCGGATAATCGGCCGGCGCATCGCTTGTTATCGTAACCTCGTCCGGCGAAGTGGCCGTCCCGATCGAAACCGGCGTTCTTTCACCCGTCGCTTCGACGGTCATATCCCCGGGGACAACAAGGACCGGAGCCTCCGTATCGACGTCATTATACACTTCGAACTCGTTAATAGTAGGCTCCTTGCTTGCCCCGGACTCCAGCTTTGTGGAATACATCCACAACCTGACATATTGAGCGGTCACCGGATCGAACGTGATCGTTTTCTGTGCGCCGATCGACGTGTCTTCCGTACCGGGGATATCGGAGTAATGCACGCCGTCATTCGACGCTTGCAGGACGAACGCATTAACGCGCGGATAAGTAATTTCCTTGAGAACGACTTTATTGAACTCCAGCTCGCTTCCAAAGTTAACGCCGAGGAATTGATCGGCCACCTGCCCCTTCGCCGCCGACCAACGGGTAGAGGCGTTCGAGTCGAAGGCGTACTTTTCGCTGTACGAACTGTTCCATATCGAGGAGGCAAAGTACGTCTTGTTGAGCGTTAAGCTTCCCTGCGCAACCTTCAGCGTGAGCACTTCCTGTTTTCCGGAACCGAAGGAAAACGTAAGCGGGTAGCGGCCGATTGCCAAGGTGCCGAGGTATGTTTTTTTCAGCGTGACGGAAGTTCCGTTGTTCACATAGTCGGTGCCCGCCGTCAAGAAGCGTTCATTGTCTCGGATCGACGCCAGCGTATCTCCGTTCAATTGCATCTGCAGCGTAATATCGCCGGAGTTGATCGTATAGCTCCATTCAGAAATGCCTAATATCGTATCGGAGAACGTCGTAGCGGTGACGCTATTGCTTGCTGCCGATTCGTTGCCCGCCGCATCCTTCGCTTTCACCGTGTAGCTGTAGGCAGTTGAAGCGGTAAGTCCCGTATCGTTATAGGTCGTCGCCGCAGTCGAACCGATCCGTTCTGCGCCCCGATACACATCATAGGTAAGCGCTCCGCCGCCCCCGTCCGATGACGTCCAGCTTAGCCCGATTTGACTGCTGGATACGGCTGCAGCGGTCAAATTCGAAGGCGCTGTCGGCGCAACCGTGTATTTGCCCGAGGATACGGGACTTGTAGTAGCCGCTGTGTAGGCTACCGCTTTAACTGTCGCCGTTTTGGATACCGTAACCGGTCCAGTATAGAGCGTGCCGTGCGTCGGTGTCGGCATGCTGCCGTCAGTCGTGTAGCGAATCGCCGCGCCGCTCAGCGACGTCGATAACGAAACGGTTTGCGCCGAAGTCGACGGACGCGGCGCCGGGTTGAACTCGATGCTGTACCCTTTTTTGTACCGCTCGTTTTTCGCCCACATAAAGCGGGAGAACATATCCAGCCCCGTCGTCGTCTTGCTTGCCAAATCCGCATAGGCCAAGTCGTAATACATATCCGGACGCAGGTCGGCTAAATAAATATTGCCGCTCCGGGCATACGTCGTCGGCGCTGCGTGGCCCGTTCCGTCTTTTCCGTCGACGCGGCCCGCAAAATCTTTGGGTCCTCTTATCATCACATCGGCATACATATTCGCAAACGGCTTCATCATCTCGGACGTAATCCCGTAGCGGCCGCTCAAGTATGCGCGGTAAAAACCGGCGACATCCAGACTGGCGTGATTGGAATCTTCCCCTCCCGAGCTGGTCGGCGCATAGCCCCAGTTGTAAGTCGTATTGCCTGCACTGTTGGTATACACTTTCTTCACCGTGTTATCTTTGAAAAACCAGTCGATGTTCGTCTGAACAATCCTGTCGTACTTTGCTACGAGCGCCGGATTATCCCCTGCCAATTCGTGGGCAACAGCCAAATTTTGAAACCCGTACGTGATCATCATTTGCTGGTTCCACGGCAGCGGCTCCCCGGTCTTGTACGGCGACATGGTTGAGAAGTAGTATTTATTTGCGTGCGAGAAATCGAGCAAATACGGGAAAAAGAACTCGTTCACGACGTAATCGGCCTGCGTCAAAAACGTAGCGGCTCGCTCCCGGTACGTTGCGCCGTGCCCAAACTCGTCTCCGATGGGAACCGGTTTATCCCAGCTCGACGGCGTTTGGAGAATCAGCCTTGCGCAGAAGGCGAGATGGCCGACGTGGTCTCCGTTTGCCGAGTCGGCTCCGGCGGGATCCTTGGGACTGCCGGGCCATACGGGAGCGATCGTGCTGGTCCAAGCTATGCGCTGGCCGTATGGTGCTGGGAGGATGTCGTTGCGCTGGGAGAGCACCACATCGCAGAAGTAGATCATCCGGTCGAGAATTTCGGTATCGCCCGTCAGCTCATACATAAGCCCCATCGCCTTGATGGCTTCCCCGCTCTTCCCTTGAGCGTATTCATTGTTCATGTTGGTCGTTTCGCCCCAAACGACAGGCTTCACGGTTTGAATGTACGCCTTGAAAGAATTGATTTCGTTCTGTGTAATCGGGCCTTCGTAGCTGTCAATAACCATCGGCCCGGCAGCCTGCGCCCGAGGGAGGGGCAGCAGTGCGAAGCAAATCAATAACGACGCGGAGGACACAATAATACGTTTGCGCGGAACAACCTTGCGGACACCGGAGAATAACAAGCGCGCGACGCCGACTCCGGCGCAGATCGCCGCAATACCGATAAAAGCGACAAATGCCATCATCATAAACAGCCTTTCGTATTCCCCATCGGCTGGGGGATTTACTGTGAAATGTTTCAGATATATTTCAAGTTTGAACGAGTAAATTATACTTTGAATCCGCTTTCAAATTCAAGATCGATTTTCGCCAAAATGCGAGAATCGGACAAACGAGACACCTTTGCCAGCGTCAATCTAATCGGAATATAGGGTGGAATGAACGGATGTACGGGATGTACTTGATTTCATCCCTCACTGTAGTACAATATTTTCATGACTACTACAATGGCATTGAACAATGAGCAGCGAGTCGCTATATTCAAGGCTCTGGCCGACCCGACAAGATTGGAGATCATTCGAACGCTGTATTTGGGCAGCAAGGAGATGAGCTGTGGGGAAGTAGGGCATATTTGCGAGGCATCGAAGTCGAACACGTCATATCATTTTCGTACACTAAGGGAGGCGAAATTAATTAGGGTACGGAAAGAAGCGCAAACGAAGTATATGAGCATCGATATGGAAACTTTTCAAGCTTACTTGCCCGGATTTCTGGATACGCTGTAGAAAGAAATCCTATTTTTTCATCTTCTAGTTCAATACTTATTCAACTACAAAAACTAATATTAGCCATTTAACTATAAGAGAAGATAAACAATGAACAAGTTGCTCGCTTTGTTTTTCCTGATATCCCTACTGAAATTTCCGGTTGGATGATAGGAGCCTACGGTTTGGGCTATGTCATGTTTGCGTTGATAGCAAGTCCGCTTTTGGATGGATGGGATCGGAAAAAAGTGATGCTTTCCGGCATGGTCTGCTTCGTGAACCGTCCGGAAGTTCGGCATCTCATCGATTGACGCCCGCCTCGCAAAGCAGCCTGACGGGAGCATACTCCCGTCAGGCTGTTCTCAATTAGTAAATCAGACGATCTTGTATGCCGGCTTCACTTTATCGAAATGCGGATTTTCTCCGCTTACCATCAATCCCATCCCCCAGTCGAAATGCGTATTTTTCACAGGAAAATCAGATGCATCACGGTATTGGAACAGCACATTCCGCCTTGTTCGCTGGCTGCGGTTTACATCAGAGCCGTGGATCGTCAAATAATTGAAAAATAACACATCGCCTGCCTTTGCGGGGCAAAGCGTCCCCATCGAGATGGGATATTGCCGGTGATCCAAATAATGAGCTCCTACATGTGGAAGCGCCCCTTCTTTATGCGAGCCTGGGATAACCCGAAGACATCCGTTCATTTCGTCCGCATCATCCAGATGTACGCTTGCCGCCAGCATGGAATGTTTTTCATGAGGAAAGTAAGGATAGTCCTGATGCATCGGAAAAGCGGCGCCGTTTTCCGGCGGTTTCACCAGCATTTTCGAATGGTGAAGCTGAACGTTCGGTCCGATCAGCTGCGACAAAACGGCCGTCATGTTCGGATGTGCCAGCGCGCGCAAAAAACAGGAGTCATGATAGTGCATATCGTGGAATCCTTTGAGCACGAGCTTCTTCAGCTCCTCCGGAGGCATAAAGTCCCCCTGCCATGCATGATTTTGCCCCGCCTTCAGTGCAGCGGCCCGCTCGATGATGCGGTCCACCGCTCCTCTCATAATTTCGACTTCTTCTTTAGAGAACACCCCGCGGACGAGCAAATACCCGTTTTCATTGTAAAATTGAACATCCTGTGGTTTAATCATGGAAAAAACCTCCCAAGCTTAACATGTCGTTGATCGACGATTTCCTCTGCATTATAAAGAGTTTCGGGATAAGCCGTCTTTGACTGGAGAGGTCATGTTTTTGTCCGATTACGCCATTTTTGAGGGGGATTCATGCATGTTCCGTTGGAAAGAAAGCGAAGCGCGACTGCGCAGGCACGCATTTGATTTGCGGGGGGCCGGCGCTTCGTTCAAAGTACATTATTGGGGCGTATCCGGCAGGCTTTTGTCTAATCCGTACCATAAACATTCTTTCTTTGAGATATGTTACGTGCTGAACGGAGAAGGAACCTATCAGGATCAGGAGACCGTCCATCTGATCGGCAGAGGGACGTGGTTCTGCTCGCGGCCCGGCATTTATCACCAGATCGTAACAGAGGGACTTGCTTTGCTTTTTGTCGCCTTTGAGGTGGATGAAAGCGTCACAGACCAAACCATTGCGGATGGCTTTCGGAGAATGGCCCAGCAGGAGGATATCATTGTCATGGAGAGGAATGGTGGCGAGCATCCCGCTTCGCTGTTGTGGAAATCGCTCCTAATCCCCGAGGATAGCGTACCTCCACTGACGGCGTCCGCCCTGCCCCACGCTGCCATGGCGCTGATTTTGTCGTTTCTGCCTTTATTCGGCGGCATGGCGCCAGGAAATGTCAAGCCGCCGAGTTCAACCAGCGCTTTGCTGAATCAAGCTCGACTGTTTATACGCGATAACTTGTCCGAGCCGCTCACGTTACCGATCGTCGCGTCTTCGCTGAACATATCCGAACGCCATTTATCCCGCTTGTTTTCCTCTGGAATACACGAGACATTCAGCTCGTATTTACGTAGGGAGAGAGTCCGACAGGCGGCGTGGTGGCTGAAAAACAGCGACTGCTCGATCAAAGAGATTGCAGACCGGACCGGCTTCGGGTCGGTGCATTATTTTACAAGAACATTCCATTCCTTAATGTCGATCACTCCCGCCAAGTATCGGGAACAAGCGCATCAGGGGGACTAGGACTGTGCTCCTATTGCGTGATTGCGAAAAAAAGATTCTTACCAGCACGGTAAGAATCTTTACCCCGTAAGGGATTTGGGCTAACTTCTGAAAAACGACAAAACTGGTTTATGACAATCCGATTATCTAATATTTTTGGTATCCACCCGATCCTTCTCGGTGACCACATTCAGCTTTTTGCCGTCCGAAGTGATCAAAATATTGCCGTTCAGTCCGGTGGAGTATACCTCGGAACCTTTTCTTTCGTAGCGCTTCAGAACCTCCAGGTTGTTGAAAATGTTGGAGCTGAGCACCGTTACTTTCGGCACCACAGCATCCACCCAAGTCGGCGAAGAGGAGGTGGCGTTACCGTGGTGAGGTGCATGCACGAAATCGGCGTGCAGCTTGTTGCCGAACTTTTCCACCAGCTCGGCTTCCCTATCCTTGTAAATATCCCCCGGGAAGATGAACGACGTATCCTTGTAAGTCATTTTTACGACAAGCGAATAGAAGTTGATCGACGAGGCTTCGTTGTTTTTGATAACCGCATTTACGTTATCCACGTTCGGGCTAAGCACCTCGAACTTCACTTCGTTTCCGAGCATGAAGGTGTCTCCCGTTTTCAAAATCTTCTGCGGTATTTTCTTCTTGTCTACTTGTGCGATCGTATTACGATATTGGCTGGAATCAGTGTACTCGTGACTTTGCCTGTAATAAATTTTGGCATCCTTCGCTTTCAGCACCTCGGCATAGCCACCGAGATGGTCGGTATGCGGATGCGTGTTGTACGCAGCGTCAAGCTCTTTGATCCCGAGCTGATCCAGGTATCTGACAACTTGCCATCCGGTACTGGCAATCCCGGCGTCCATCAACATGTTTTTTCCGTCGGGGGTCGTAATCAGGTAGCTGTCCCCGGTCCCCACCTTCGTATCCTTCAGATGGAAATAATGAATCTGCAGCAAGCCCTTGTATTTGGCCGTATCGAATACTTCCTTCGTTCTGAGCTGCGGCGCATCATCCGCCTTCTCCTCCTTCGGCAGCGGGGCTGCCGTTTGTTGGGGCTCCGGATTGACTTGGGCGCAGGCAGCGGTCGCAAGTAAAGCGCTTACAACGAGGAAGCCTGCCATTTTTATCCCATGTTTTTTCATTTGATTCATCATGTACGAAAATTCCAACCTCCCTGCTTCTCAAAAATAATACCATTAATTTGTCAATTTAAATTATATTACCATGTATCCAATGTTATAACAATACAATTATGGGCCTTGTTGCGGCAGTGTTTAAGCAAAATGAATCTGAAGAAAAAGAGCCTGAGGCATATCGCCGCAGGCTCCCACTCTTCTTTATGCTTCGTTCTTTCCAAGCAATTCGATGATCAGCAGTACGTTTCTTGCGATATGATAAGGGTCTTTGACCGGGAGTGCAACGACCGTGTTCATCGGTTTCCCCTGCCGATCACGGATCTGAATCCACTCGCCGACTTCCTTGTCGGGATTCGGAAACGTGCGGAACACATACTCGTGCAGCATCCGGTAGTTGTCCCACAGCCGCTTCTCTCCCGTCCGTTCGAAGCCGAGCAGCAAGGCGTACAGCGCCTCCGAATGAGGCCACCACAGCTTCATATCCCAAGTATCGCGCACCAGCGAACCGAACCGCGAATGATCCGGAACTCCTGCCGGCGGACCTCCGTCCTTATCGATATAACGCAGAAGGCCGCCGTACTCACGGTCCCAACCTTCATCGAACGACCGCTCGATGATTTGAACCGCCTTCCCCACCACATCCTGTCTTTGCAAATGAACCGCCTCGTGAATGACGAACCACATACATTCGAGCGAATGCCCGGGATTGACGTGCCTTGTCAGCATCGTATCCTGCTCGCTACCGCCCCCGACACGGGGAACCAGTTCGCGCATCAAATGCCGGCTGTCGCAAAAGCGGCCCATGATTTGCTCCATATAAGCCTCGCTGCGCTGGCGTACGACGGCGAACCGTTTATCGCCAAGCGTCTCCATCGCGCCGGCCAACTCTTGACTCGTATTCAGCATGATCATGCTGAAGCCGTGCGCGTCATACGCCTCCGGAACCGGATACGGCTCGCTGCGCACCGTTCCTTCCCGAAGCCTGCGCTCGATGTCAAAGTACAGCACGAAAGCTTCGTCCAACACCTTCGCTTGACCGGATACCCGTGCAAATTCGGCCATGCCGAGCACGACAAAGCAGTCCGCGTAGAAGCTTACATGGTAACCCATGCCGGGGATCGACTCTTTATGCTGGCCCTCCCTGGTGAGCAAAAAACTCGTGCTTCCGTCCGGTAGAAACGCATGGCGGATCAAAAATTCGCAAGTTTTCTGCGCCTGCTCCAAGTAGTCCTGCTCGCTACCGGAGATTAGCCCTTTCCGGCAAAGCTCCGCAATCCGCGACCACAGCCATAGAAACCGGCCTTGCGACCACGTATATTTGTCCGTAGCGGTCAGCGCGGAGCCGTCATTGGAGAAACAGGTGTACACCCCGCCGTATTCCGTATCCGCCGCCCGCTGCCAGAACGGCAGCAGCTGCTGCTCCAGATGATCGCGGTAAAAGCGCTCAAGCTCCGCACGATCCGGAAGACCCTCAGCCGATAACAATTTCTTTCCCCTCGCGAGCCGATTCGTAAATCGCCAAGATGACGCTGACGGCCTTTCTTGCTTCTTCCCCTGTAACCATCGGATCGCGGTCGTCCATAATGGCCTGGATCATATCATCCACTAGAATGAAGTGCCCGTTAGAGGAAATGTTGCGCGGGTCGCTGCTGGCCGAAGCCGTACCTTCCACTTGCGGCGCGGTCTCGTCGCTGTCCAGCATTTTCCATTGCTTGAATCCGCTGTCGCCGAAAATGATCGACCCGCGCTCCCCATGCACCTCAAAGCGCGTTTCCTGCCCCGGATAAACGGAGGTCGTACCTTGAATTACGCCGAATGCGCCGTTCTTATATTTGACGACCGCCACGGCGGTGTCCTCGACTTCGATATCGCGCACGAGCGCTTTCGAATGGGCGAACACGGAATGAATATCGCCCATCATCCATTGGATCAGATCGATGCCGTGCACGCCTTGATTCATCAGCGCGCCGCCGCCGTCAAGCGCCCATGTACCGCGCCAGCCCGCGCTTTTGTAATATTCCGGGCTGCGGTAATATTTCAGATAGGCGTCGCCGAGCACCATCGTGCCAAGTTTGCCTTCCTGAATCGCTTTGCGTGTTGCAATAGCGGCTGGGAACGTACGCCGTTGATAGATGACACCGAGCTTTACGTTGCGTTTGCGCGTTTCGCCGATCATCAAATCCATCTTTTCTTTCGTAATGTCGAGCGGCTTCTCGCACAACACATGTTTGCCGGCTTGGGCTGCAGCCACCGTGAAATCGGCATGCATGCCGCTTGGCAGGCAAATGTTGACGACATCGATATCGTCGCGTTTCAGCATTTCCTCGAAATCTTGATATACGGCCGGAATATCGTATGTATCGGCAAGCTTCTGCGCTTTATCTTTATCGACATCGCACACCGCCACGAGCTCGGCTCGCGGATTCGGGGTTATCGCTTTGGCATGGCTTGTTGAAATGACTCCTGCTCCGACCAGTGCGAAGCGCGTTCTTTTTTCCATTGTTATCACCTCATCATGTAATGTACGGCCGTTCAGCCGAGTCGTACGGTTTTCCCGGTGCTGCGGCTTTCGTTGGCCGCTTCGATGAAACGAATGATTTCCAATGTCTCCTCCAGGGAGACATCGGGCGTACCGGTTTGGAACAACCGGATGACGCTTTCTAGCAAGCTCGCGTAATACGGTTTCGGGTTGGCGTAAACGTCTATAAAATGGGAAGCCTTCTGACGATGCACGGTTCCGCCGAACTTGTTGTTGCCTTTACGGTTGCCGCGTACGGTGCCGATTCTTCCATCCTTCCATACCGCCGTAATCAGGTCATGATCGTCGTTGGCATGGGCCGTCAGCTCGGCGCAGCCGCTTCCGAGCAAAGCGAACAGCATCTCGATCGAATGGATGCCGTACCAGAAATAGCCCGGCTGGGTCGGCTGAATCGCCATAGGTCCGAAGCAGTCGGCGCCGATAATATCTCCAAGCTCCTGCTTGCCCTGCGCCTCTTTCATCCCTTCCGCAAATCGCAGCGCCGAGGAGCTCATCACCGGAATGCCGTACTGTTTCGCAAGCGCAGCGATTTCTTGCGCCTCATCCGAGCGTACCGTCAGCGGTTTATCGATGAAGACGGGCTTGCGGAACGGAGCGACCGCCCGGAACTGTTCCAAATGCACGCGTCCGTCTACGGACTCGAGCATAATCGCGTCGCTTGCTTCGGCTACCGCTTCCGGGGAAGCGACGATGTGCACGCCCAGCTCGTCGCGCAGTTGCGCCGTATAGCCTTCGACTCGCGTGTGGCTTAACTCGAAATCCGGAGATCCGCCCGGGAACGCGACCGTTACCCTGCCTCCAGGCACATGGTATTCATGGCTCTTGTCGTTCAACAGCTTGGAGAAATGAAGTACATGCGAAGTATCCAGACCGATCAGACCGATGTTTAACTGTTCCAACGTTCAGCACTCCTTTAGTTTGTGGATTCATATGCAATGACAGCGCCCAAAATGCTTCCTGGATCGTTTTTGTACATCCCGTATACCGAGTAAGCTTCCGTCAGCGAAACGCTGCGGTTGAGCAGAGGACCGATATCGATATGCCGGCCGGCCAGCAGACGGATGTACTCCCGCAAGTTCCTCCCTTCCGTCCATCGGATGTAGCCGGCAGGATAGTCAAAGCCGCTTGCCTCGTACATCGGATCATACCTTCCGGGACCTCCGGCTCTGGAGATGAGCAGCTGTGCCTCCTTCTTGAACATCTTGGCGCGCGTGAACTCCATGCTCAAATCGCCTACAATGACGACTTTCCCCCGGTCGCGGATCCAGTCGAAGCTCGTATCGAGCAATTCCTTCTGGTTCCCGCTTGCGCATAACAGCACCGCATCCGCGCCGAATCCTCCCGAGACGTCTGCTACGATCCGGCTGACTTCATCCGGTCCGTCACAGACATGAATCCCCGCTGTTCCTTGAAGCGCTTTGCGCCGTTCGGGGAGCAGATCGCACACGATGACGCGCAGGCAAGCGGCACGGCAGATGCGGGCGATAATTTGACCGAGAATGCCCAACCCGACGACCACGACCGTTTCGCCAAACTGCAGCGAAGCTTGTCTAACCGCGTGAACGGCGATCGTTCCCAGACCCGCCGTCGATGCTTCTGCCAAACTGACATGATCGGGTACGGGGGCCACCAGATGCTTATGCACCGCCAAATATTCCGCATGCCTAACATACGGACCGCCATAGCAGGCAACCCGCTGTCCCGGGGGAAATTCATCGGCAGCTTTCACTCCCGCCTGCACCACGACGCCCGCTGCGGAATACCCAAGCTGTAACGGCGATTGCTTGCTTCGCCTTACTGCCGTCATCTCCGTCCCCGGGCTGACCGTGGAGTAAGCCGTTCGAATCAAAACCGTATCCTCGCCTTGAAGCGCAGGCACTGCGTCATCCTTGACGACAACATTTCCCTCATATGCGAATAATGCCTTCATTTCCTCCCCCTCCTTCCTGTTCGCGCTGTACTTGCAGCCTTGTCTCCCATTCCAATACGGCTCCGGCCTCATAGGGCCCGGTTATGACGGCATGCACGTTTGCTGCCGCACCGGAAACGGACAGCAGCGTGCGATGGAGCTGCATGCCGATTTGACTCGAACGGCTGTAGGTTATGGAGAAGCTTTGCCCCTGATACGCCACGTCCATTCGCGATGCCGACTTCTCAACGACCTTGGTGCCGTTTCGGCCGTCATGTACGATCAGAGGCAGTACATGCCAGCAGTCCGTAATAGCCTGCTTCAACTCCAGGCGGTATCTCCAGGAAAATCCGTTCTCCACGGCGGAAATATGTTTCGTACAGCGGTACTGCACCGTATCGAGAACCAACTCGACGCCCGTGTCCGTGAATTGCGCATTAGCATTGTCCGTCGAATCGGGAAAATGCAATGTACCGGATTCGTCCTTGAGCAGAAATCCTTCCCATGCGCCCTCCGCCAAAAACTGCCGATTGTCCGCATCGATCACTTTGAATCTGGGCTCGGCCAGCGGCAGTCGGCAGCCGCTCAACCTGTAATGGAAGCCCTGCAAAGCCGGCGCATACTTCCGGTTGTGCATGCGCAAAGAACATGCAAAATAATGCGCTCCTTTCCGGTAAAACGCGTATCCGCTATCTTCATCGATGTATGCGCATTCACTAGACACCTGAACCGGAGGCAGCTTGTCGCGCCAGACTTTAGGGGCTTCCAGCACCTTCAGCGCCACCGCTATGCCGGTCAAGCCAAGATTATTGTACATATTGACGTGCGTATACGATTCAAATCCGGTTCGCAGCCCGTGCGGGAGCCAGTTTGGGGTACAGCCGTAGCTTCCGTCCTCATGGCGAAAGTTCAACCAATATTCCCATGCATGGCGGAATAGAGCGCTGCTCTCGGCGGCCGTGCTTCCGCTTAACAGCGCTACGTAAACGCCCCAAGTGAACATTTGGTGGCTGCTGCGTTCGATCATGGCGTAAGTGCCGTCCTCCGTTGTGCAGTACGTAAGCCACTTCAATCCGCGACCGATGATCGCAAGCGACCGCGTTCGGTACGTTTCCAGTTGTTCTGGCCAGCGATCGGCAACCGCTACGACGGAGGAGAACAATATAAATAACGTAAAAGCATGATACGCGATCGGCATGCCGTCCAGCGTCCCGGAGTGCGTAACTTCGTCGTTAATAAAACCTCCCGGGGCTTGCGCTTGTTCTACATAATGAAGCAAATGCTCCAGCTTGCTCACGTCCGCTCCGCGGAAACCGAGACTTTGCAAATACAACTCCGTTCCCCACTGCAATGCGGCGCAATTCGTGTTCAACTGCTTGCAATCATCCTCATAGCATGCATAAAATTCCGAGAATTCGCCGCTAATGCCGCTGCGCGCTTCATCCGGCAGCAGCAGCAGCGCCATCATGCTGTAATGGTACAGGAACACTCGGCAAAAGGGACTTATTCCCGTTCGAATCCGCAGCAGCTCGGCCGATCTTCGGACCATCGTCAAGCAGCCATGCAGATGCTCCGGGTTCCCCGAGCTGCGGTAGATCGAAGCATAAATGACCGCAGCGTTCGCCGGTGCGTAATTTTCGCTGTAGACGGTTTCGAACGGATCGATCAGACGACGGGTGTCGTTATCGGTCCACGATTGCAGGACGGGAACGAATTCGGCCAGCACCTGCTCCATTTCATGCCGTATATTCGCTCGTAAGCCGTTAATGGCCGCCATAATGAACCTCCGTATCCAATATCGATTTCCTGCTCTCTGGCTTATGCATCAGGCGGACACCATGCCTTTGGTCATCTCGGCTAAAAACACGAGATTGAAAATTTGCTTCGGCCTTCCTTTCCCCGCAGGACGCTGTTCTCCGACAATTGTCGCCATCTTGTCGTCCATCCACAGCACCAAAAGCCGGTGCGCCGTCCTCAGTGTAACGCCGAGAAGTTCCGCCAGTTCATCCGCCGTATACCGCGTCTCGCCGCTGCGGATCACATCGACCATGAGCTTGCTCAAATAAGCCGCCGACATACCTGCGCGTTCCGCGCGCCGAATCCGATCCGGCGGAATCAGCGTCAAATCGAGCTTCGGCGGCTCCGTCATTTCAAGCGGCCCCATGACGCCGCGATCTTCGCGCACGATAAAGCCGGTGCCGCTGCCCGCTTGAAGCGAATGGGTCAGCGCCATCCTGGCATGCGCTCCTGCATGCCGGGCGGAAAAACCGAAACCGATTCCGATATTCAGCGATAGGCCGAACAACTGCTCCATCTCTTTGGCCAGCGGGATTTTGCGGCAGCCGTGAGTTACTTTCTCAAACGGGCGGCGCAGCGTAACAAACATGTATTCCTGATTGTTCAGCTGTGTGAATTCCCCTTCGAGCGAATCGGCGAAGGAAACCAGCAACCGGCGAATATCATGCTCCCGTCCTGTTACGCCGGGAGCGCTTCCAGCAGACGCATTCGCCGGTTCGTGCGCCTGCGGCTCCAGCCGAACAATCCCGATGACCACTTGAGACTGCTGATAGTGCCGACCGACGGCGGCGATGAGATTGTTCAAGGAACCTGCTACATCTTGATCGGAGGGAGAAATCCACTCGTTCGGCACTCCATGGCGGGTCAGTTCGTCGGCAACTTGCCGCATGCCGGTCAACGCCATACCGGTTTTTCCCTGCGCCAGCAAATACCGGTGAAATTCCATGACTTTGAACGGATCCGCCAGCAGCTCCTCGTCGCAGCAGTAAAGCGGTCTCGAGTACTCTCCGAGCTCCGTCCAGATTTGCTCCGCTTGACGTTTCGTAACGGTATCAACGGATAAGCCGGTTCCCGCAAACTTTCGCTCAGCCTTATACAGTGCCCGGATGAAACTCGTTCCGGACAGCGAAACGCAGTCCGAAGGAATGTGCAGAGCGATATGTTTTTCCGCTTCCCGATATACGTCCGGTTCCGAGAAAAGAAGCGCCTCAGCTTTCCCGGCCAACTTGTCGGCGGCTTCCAATGCTTGGTCGCGGTGACGGTACGTTTGGAACAGCGGCACCGCAGCGGGAACCGAACGGAGCACCGTTTGCAGATTCGATAATACCGTTTCATGACAAACGATCCCGACTTTCACCCCTGCATTCGAAGAAACAACGGCCGTAGCTGTACGGTCTGAAACATTCGTATCCATGAAGACCCTCCTATCGGAACTCGTAATGATTGGGGCAGACGAACGATCAACCTTTCGGTCGATACATCAGACTTCGTTATCTAATGTACGACTTAGAAACTACAGAACAATTACCGACATCATTTTCAGCATATGTGACTCATTTCTGCTTTATGTTTTTTATTATATTTATCGCTCTCAATCGCTGTCAAATCATTTTTATGTCGTTATGTAGTTTATATGTAGTTTATAATTTTATTGATGAACGTTATCGATTTGTGTATGCTTAAGTTACCCGTTCTCCCTAACCCATGCCATCGCAGGAGGATTCCATGAAGCAGAGCTTGGACCGCGAATCGTTTAAACACCGCTTGGATTCGATGATCGCCAGCTTAAGGGCCGAGATCGTTAGCGGCAATCGAAAGCCGGGCGACTATCTTCCTTCCGAATTAAGCTTGGCCGGGCAATTCGGCCTCAGCAACAAATCCGTGCGCGCAGCTCTTGCCGTACTTGTCAATGAAGGACTCGTTGAGAAAATACCTCGTGTCGGAAATAAAATAACGAATCCGCGTGCGGCTGCGAATCCGCAACCTGTTACGGTACGACTCGGCGCTCAAAACGTAGTCGAACGCGATATCGAACTCTCTTCCTTGCTCCGCGCCTTTGAGCATCTTCATCCGAACATCAAGGTCGAGCTCATCCCCTTGCCGTCGCTGCGGTATTACAAAACCGCCAAACAATACATGACAAGCGGCATGCTGGATGCGTTCACCATGTCGTACCGGGACTACATCGACTTTGTCGAGCACGACGGCTTGGCCAGCCTTGAACCATTCGAGCCGGACACGCATGCGTATCCGTTTTTGAACAAGGCATACGCGCATGAAGAATTGCTCTACGTGAAGCCGGTTGCGTTCTCTCCGATTGTGCTGCTGTATAACAAAAACCATTTTAAACAGAGCGGGCTCAGCGAGCCGGACAGCAGCTGGACGTGGGAAGATTTGTTCCGCTGCGCGGAGCAGCTGGAGCTGCCGAAGGAGCGGCTCGGCTTTTATTTTCATCTGTTCTCTTACAACCGCTGGCCGATCTTTCTTATGCAAAGCGGCGTCCGGTTCGAACGCAGGCCGGGGGGCGGGCTGTCCTTTGACCGCGACAAATTCATTGCCGGCATTCGGACTTGCAGGGAGCTGCTGCAGAAGCGCAATGTGCTGCCGGGTTACCTCTCCGAGAACGATTCGGATGCGGAAGTGCTGTTCCTGAACGAAAAAGTATCGATGATCATGACAACCTATTTCAGTCTGAACAAGTTGAAAGCGGCCTCTTTCCCGATGGATATCGCACCGCTGCCATATTCGGAGCAGCCGATCACGATGCTGCTGACGCTCGGGATCGGGGTTAACGCCGGATCGCGAGTCAAACCGGAGGCGAAAATGCTCGCGGAATTTATTGCGGGCCGCGACGGCCAGCAAATGATTCGCAGTTCCTCTTTGACGCTGCCCGCGCGAAGAACCTCGGCGGAGTGGACGGAAGTATCCCGCGATAAGGAGCCGTACCGTTTCCACATGTACCGGGAAATCATCCCCACGTTTCATCTGTATACGGATCTGCAGTTGAGCCTGATGGAGCTAGGTGAATTGAACGTCATCCTGAAGCTGTATTGGTCTCATATGGAAGATGAGCGTTCCATATGCGAACGGGTAGCGAACATCGGCAGTGCGTATTTCTTGCAATAGAAAAAGGAGCTGCTGCACCGAGAAGATGATCGGTCAGGCATGCTCCTTTATTTGTGTTACACGGACTTGCAGCCCGGCTCGCTACACCGTGCGAAACGCAATGACGCCAAGCTCGATTGAAAAGAAAGCTCCCTTGTCCCCGTCAGCACTGAAATTCGTTGCGACGACACCGATACGGTCCCCGGCCTGGAACTGCGTGTCGCCGCTAACGTTTCCTACCGCCGTGCCGTTCGCGGCAACCTCGCCTCCGACGCCTTCAATCCAAGGTGACCCATTGCGCGTTAGCGTCAATTCGAACGCGGCGGCATTTGCTGATTCACCGCTGATGTACGCAGCCGCATACGTTTCTACTCGACCATCCGCCGCCATTACATATTCGCCGGTCGGATGTTGCTCGGACCGCTTCATCTTCACGCCGGATACGAACTTCTCTTTCGTTTCGGCATAATATTGCAGCGTCTGTACCGTCCTCCCAAGCTCTTTCCACTTCGCTCCGTCCCACACGATCGACTGGCCCAAATCCGTGTCGTAATACACGAAGCCGAGGGCAATACCATCCCTATCCGCGTCCGGCCGTTCGGAAGAAACGCCTGACGTTCGGATCGGATGAATCGGATCGGACTCCGAACGGCTGTTCAGCATGGAGGCGAACTCGGGTCTAAGCTTCGGTTTGGATCGAAGCAAGCCATCAGACAATCTCGTCCGCAGATGGCTATGTTTTAGAAATTGATTATAGGCAATGAAGCCGTACCGGTCCAAAAGCTCCGGCTTGGCAAGGCCGGCGATGACCGGGGTGCGAATAACGCAATGAAGGAACGATGTTCCGCCTTCGGACTCGAGCTTGCAAAAGTCTCCTTTGTCCTGCGCGAAAGCAGCCTCGAACGCACAGTTCTCCATCGTAAGCCTGCCTTGATGCGGCTTCCCTTTCGAGCCGGATAACTGGAAACCGCGGATGCCGCACTCATCCAAAGACAGATCGGCCGGCGACTCCTGAACGACAGCGTACAGGTTGGAGCAATGCTTCAGCTCTATTTTCGGATACAGCGAGTATTCGTCCCGTTCCGCGTTATCCGGCGACAGCATGATGAGATGCGCCCCGTCCGTCTGCTCCGGGGACACGGGAGCCTGCTCATCGAGCATCACGTGATCGAACTTCATGAGACAGTTCGGTTTCAGCCCTTCGGACGATGTATAACCGCCTTTGCGCGACAACCGGTATCCCGCCGAATCTTTAATTTCAAACAGTCGTACGCCCCGTTCCCTTCCGTCCACGAGCACATTGGTGAATTGAATCGTTTGCGGAAAAAACAAACGGTCTTCCGGAGTCGTTCTGGAGAAAGCAGGCAGCTTCATGATCCAGGCCGGTTTGACCGCCTGCGGAACCGCTGTGTAATCGAAAATGAAATTATCGATTATGATACTGCGTCCGAAGCCGATCGGATATTTGTAATTGAATTGCGCCGGCGTGTGATATAGCACGCAGGCTTCCACATCGTCCGTCAGGAGCAGCCGGCAGTTGCGGATTCGTATGTGTCCGTCCCATTTGGCCCCGAAATCTCTGCGGTAATTAATGAACTGGCCGCCTCCGTACCGCTTTGAATTCTCGATGATCAAATCGCCGCCGCCGGTCACGGATATGCCCCGGAACCCAACCTCCGTCTCCTGAATATACAAATTCCAGCAGTGGAAATGCACGTCGATCCGGTTCAGCCGGCAATTTTGGATTCGGAAATTTTTCATCAGGTTCGTTCCAAATACGCCCCAGTGCACCAGACTTCCTTCCGCCGTGACATTGCGAAATACCGGATTGAGCACGCGAGCCCCCCCGATCCCGTAAGTTCCGGCGCCTACGTCTTTTCCCGGGCCTCCGCGGTCCTGTTCCCACGGAATGAGCTTCACGTTCTCCAGCAATACATCATAGACGAGATTAAAATAGAAAAAGCCGAACCGGGCCTGCATGGAGATATCTTTCATTCCCGGCTCAAGCCCAACGAATTGATTGCGTAAGACGGTCCGGCTTCGCTTGACTTGAATGCCGCTCCAGTAGTACCCGTCGTACTTTTGACCGGGCAAGTTGCCGGAAACGAGGAACGTCCCGCCTTCGATCGTCAGGACATTTTCATCGCAAGGATATGCCGTAAGGCTTGTAATGTCTTTGAACGTCCAAGCCAAATCGCCCATAATGCGGCCGTACTCATCGACATAAAAGAAATCTTCGCGCGCCCAGCCCGTCTGATTCTCATAGCCGCTGCGGGCACCAATCAAATCGTTCTTGTCGGCGACAACCACCAGGCAATTTTTATATTGGGCAAGCTCGGGGATCAGCGTCGTGCCCGGCTTTAACCGTTTGAGCAGCGCCGTCTTCTCTTCCGGTTTCAAGGTGATGGTGATCGGATTTTTCGACGGATTGACCACGAACCGCGGATTCGCCTTCGTACTCTTACTCTCGTCGATATGGAAGATGGAACTGCCCCATTGCACGGGGGTTTGAATCGGGATCGTATGCGCCGATTTGATCCAGTATTCGCCGCTCGGGTTCCACACCGGCAGCTTGCGCAGATTTGCGTATGTATGAGCCTTCTTGATCTGTTCGCCGTCATCATTCGTTTTGTCGCCGACGACGCCGAACATTTTATAGTTAATATAGGGGCCGGGAAGCAGTCGCGCCATCAAGCCTCCCTGCAGCTTATGGACGGCTCCTCCGTCCTCGGGAACATTGGTGGAAGCAATGACGTATTCCGCACCTCCCCCGTCTCCGGGCTCATAATAGCCCATCGTCCGTACGAGCATTCCGTCCGAAAGCCCTGAAGCGGCAGCTTTCAGTTCGCCTACAGTCAGGAAATAATTCATTTCCTTCCTCCTCTCCGGTTCTTCGGCCGTGTCTGTCTTGGGAGTGTCGTTTCCCGACTGAATGAACCCCGCATAGCCTGCAGCAACGGCCGCCGCACCCGTTAACCCGATCGACGCGAGAAGCTTGCGTCTGCTGATCGTTCTTCGCGATACTTCCGGTTGGTCCGGCTCCCGATCTTGAGGATGATCGCTCAACCCGCATTCTCC
Organism: Paenibacillus allorhizosphaerae; assembly: GCF_042659105.1. Classification (NCBI taxonomy): domain Bacteria; kingdom Bacillati; phylum Bacillota; class Bacilli; order Caryophanales; family Paenibacillaceae; genus Paenibacillus; species Paenibacillus allorhizosphaerae. Next base: position 723,145 of record NZ_JBHSRV010000001.1, read on the forward strand.
TCTCTTAAAATAGATACTTTGTAAGCCTCAAGATGCACTTCCATCCTATAACCATTCTCGAAACAAGTGTGGGTTTTCTACTGATCGGTTTGAAGCTGCTGCTCGATCAATTCCGTTACTTTTGCCCCGAGCAGTGCGTATCCTTCGTCGGTAAAATGTACATTGCGCGGAAGCTGGTTCCCGTCAAGCCGGTCGGCCACATGCCCATGCAAGTCGTTGACGGCGATCCCGAGCTCATTCATCACCTTCGCCGCACGGTCGTTATACGTCAGCTCCGAACCGGGTACACGCCCGACCGCGCCTTCCGGTACGGGTGTAGTTGACGCCCATATGAGACGGGCACCGGTCTGCTGCAGCCTTGTAGCAAGCGTGCGCAGATGTTGTTCGTATTGCTCCGGCGTACTTACCAGACGACCGGCAAGATCGAGCGCGCCGTCCTGCAAATATTTCAGATCGTGCAAGCCCCAGTTGAAATGAATGATCCGCCACTTCTTGCTTCCGAGCCACTTATCGAGCCATTGCAGCCCCCGGGCCGAGTCTCCGCCGTTTACAGGTATGCGGCATACGTTCGCTTTCCCCGCTAACGCTTGTCGAACCGGTATCGTGTATCCCATCGAGATGGAGTCGCCGATCAGCAGCACATGCTCGAGCGATGGATCGAGTTCCACATATTGAAATTCGGGTCTGTCTTTCTGATTGACGTTCAGGGCGGCGTCCCACGCTTCCTTGCTGCTGTATATGCAAGCAGCTTCCGTCTTCCCCGCCTTAGCGGATGCTTGATCGTTCACGGTTTATCCCTCCATAACGGTTTATCGTACATTCAAGGCATGAGGGCTGTCTCAATGGGGATTGAAACAGCCCTTCGCTGCGCTTGCGATTATTTTTTCATCTCGGCTTGAATCTTGCTGTCGGCGCGTTCCGCCGCCGCCCGGAGAGCCGTATTGGCGTCCGTGCCCTTCTGATAATCCATCAGCGCCGTGAACAGCTCGGTCTCGACGAAGCTTTGGTATTTCGTCTTGATCGTCGGCGCCGCATACGTTTGCGGGAACAACGACTTAATGTTTTTCCCTTTCAGCTTCGGATCGTCCACTCCTAGGTCGGCGGCCAACTTCGACCCATCCTTCAATATCGTATTCGCGGATCCCGCTCTAACCATGTATTTCTGGAAGTCTTCGGACGCAATGTAGTCGAGCACCTGGAACGCTGCATCCTTGTTCTTGCTTGTCTGCGTGATGTAGAAATACGTCGGATACGATTGCGGCCCGATTCCGGGCTTTTCTTTGAGGAACGGAAGCTGCACGACGTCCCAGTTCATTCCCTCCGGCCGCGTTCCACTTAACGATGCGTACATGGCGGCTGTCATATTTTTCAGGAACGGATCGGTCTGGGTCGCCAGTGCATATTTCGTTCCCGGCACTTCATTCCCGGGGATTTTGAAGAACCGGGCCAAGTTCTCGAATGACTTCTTGAAATCTTCGCTCGTAATATTCGTCTTGAACGTCTTCGGATCGAGCGGATTGACCGAGTTTTGGTCAAGCAGCAGCAAATGCTGGAAAGACATTGTCAGCCCTTTGTACTGAACGCCGCCTTCGTTGCGCGTCATTTTCCGGGCCAGTTCGTACAATTCGTCCCAAGTCATGCCGTCTTTCGGATACGCAACGCCGAATTTATCGAACAAATCTTTGTTGTAGAACAGCGCGCCGGAAGTGGTGCTTACAGGCATCCCGTAAATGCCGCCGTTCGCAAAGCCTTTCTGGATTTCGACCGTACTCGGTTCGAGCTTGCCGATGTCGAAATTGTATTTCTTGATTAAATCGCTAATGTCGTATTGCAGATCGTATGTCGTCAAAAAGTTTTGCGTGAGCCCGACGGAACTGATCATAATATCGAACGACTGTCCGGCCGTCAGCAGCTCCGGCAATGTTTTGCTGTCCTTTTGCATGATGTATTTGACGTTGATGTGAGGCAGCTTTTCCTTGATTTTGCTGCCGTACTGCTCCATGAATTTCTCTTCCGTAATGTTGTTGCTCGTCAAGTAAAACGTGATGTCGACCGGATCGTTTTTGAACTTGGCGTTCGTCGGCCCGCCCGCTTTGTCTCCTGCAGGCTTGTTGCCGGGATTCGCCGGAGCGCCTCCGCTGCAGCCCGCCGCAATGACTGCGAGCAACAGCAAAGAAACCAACAGCGTTCTCTTTTTCTCCATCTGTGACTACCCCTCTCTTCATGCACTTAAGTATCATTCTGTTCCCTAGCATATCCTGCTTTGTAAGCGAGTACAATGGTTTCGGGTTGCGATAAAATGTCGAAAAATACGTTGGCACGAAGAGAGGAATTTCAAATTTTTTTGTTGATAAGATCGACTTATAGACCGTGTTTTTGCAAAAATAATTCGATATGCCGAACGCTGAGCCGCTGCGCAGGCGTATCCGTACCGTAGCCGAACCCGTGCTTCACGCCCGGCAGTACGATCAGATCGGCGTTCCCGCCGCTCGCATTGATCCGGTGGCACATTTCGGACGTATCCGCAAGCGTTGTCGTCGGGTCGTTATCCCCTTGAATAAACAGGAAGGGGGGCAAACCGCCTTTCATCCGATGTACGCGATGCACCGGAGATGCCGTACGGAACAGCTCCGGTTCCGCTTCCGCGGTTGCCGCCATGAACACGTTCACAAAATCGCGCTTAATGAACAGCGTCGTTACCGGACAGTAACAGATGGCCGCCCGGGGAACGGTATCGGCGTTCGTCAATTCCGCCGTCGCGCCCAGCGGGTCGTCTTCCGGCACCGTCGCCAGCATCGCCGCCAAATGGCCGCCGGCCGAAGAACCTACGACGGCCACGGCATCGGGAGCATAGCCGTATCGTCCGGCTTGCTGTTTCACAAACTGCATCGCAAGCCGCACGTCCTCCAGCTGGCTTGGAAAAACATAGTCCGGAGCCAATCGGTATCCCGCCGATGCGCAAACGTAGCCCCGTTCGCAGAAGTATTTGGCTACGCCGTGCCACTGCTGCTTATTGCCGGCGGACCAGCCTCCCCCGTGAATAAAGAACAGGCAGGCGCCGTTCGGGCTCTCCGGCAAAAAAAGATCGATTTTGCGGTGCTCCGCGTAATCGCTGCTATAGACCGTTTCCAAATGTTCCATGAAGCGACACCCCTTTGTCCATTGTCTTCGAAAGACGTACGATTATAAACCGCCGCCATGTATCGCCAACGGTTCGTCGTACCCACTTTCGGGCTTGCGGCTACTCGTTCCGCAATAACGGGATGGCCGCCAGCAGCGCCGCACCGTAAGGCAGACAAGCCTCGTTCAGCGTAAATTTCGGATGATGCAGACCGTATGCGCGATCCGCATCGCGATCGGGCCCGGAACCGAGCCAGAAGAAAGCGCCGGGCACATGCAGCAAATATTCGGAAAAGTCTTCGCCGGCCATCGTCGGCTCCGCCGTCTTCCGGTTGTGCTCACCTAATACGAGGTCCGCGGTTCGTTCCACGTAACGCGCCGGACCATCGTGATTGACGAGCACGGCCGTTTGAGGAATATACCGCAAATCTACCTTGCACCGGTATGCCTGGGCGATTCCGCCGATCAGACGCTCGAGTCTTTTGGGCATCGATTCCTTCGCCGCTTCGGAGAACGTACGTACAGTTCCCGTCAGTTTCGCCTGATGCGGAATGACATTATTCGCCTCGCCGGCATGAATGCTGCCGATCGTGACGACCGCAGGCTCGAATGGCGACAATTCACGTGACACGGCCGTCTGCAGCCCCATCACAATCGCCGATGCGGCCACAATCGGATCGATGCTTTGGTCCGGAATGGCTCCGTGGCCTCCCTTGCCTTCCAGCGTCAATTCGATCCGGTCGACGGATCCCATTAATGCGCCGTACCGGATGGCCATTTGCCCGGCGGGCAGCGTCGGAAGGTTGTGCAGCCCGTATATTTCGCTGACGCCTTCAAGTACGCCGTCCGCGATCATCGCTTTCGCTCCCGCATTGATTTCTTCCGCGGACTGAAACAGCAGCCGGACGGAGCCGGCCAATCGGTCCCGGTTGCGCATGATCAGCTCGGCGGCTCCGAGCAGCATGGCCGTATGTCCGTCGTGGCCGCAGGCGTGCATTACTCCAGGACGGGCTGAGGCGTATGGCAGCCCGGTCTCTTCCTGGATCGGAAGCGCATCCATATCGGCGCGCAGCGCAATGACGGGGCCGGGACGTTCTCCGGCTATCTCCGCCACAACGCCGTGTCCTCCGACGCCAGTGGTCGGCGAATAGCCGAGCTTGCGCAGCTCGGCCGCCACCTTGCGCGCCGTTTCCGCTTCATTCTCGCTGAGCTCCGGGAAGCGGTGCAAGTCCCGGCGAAACGCCGTCAGCTTATCCTCCAGCTCTTTGCCCTGCAGCAGCAGGTTTTCCGCTAACGATTTCATGATGATTCCCCTTTCGAATCGGCGGCCGATCTCGGACGATCCGCATCTTGCGAGATGCCGCTGTCAGTGTGCAGGATCGGATGATTCCCTTTGATCTGCGCCGGATGATGCGGTTCGCGCTGATCTCGGCGTTTCGGGCTGTGTTGCCCCCAATGTTTCGAGCTGCGCCGCTTTCGCCGTCTCGGCTTGCTCTGCTTCCGAAGTTCCGGACCGCGCTGTTCTTGCTGTCCCGGCTTCCGCCGCTCCATACGTTTCGGACTGTGTTGTCCCGGACGCTGCGGTTCCGGACGTCCCTCTGGCAGCGCCGTCTTTGCCGTACAGATCCTTCATGATCCTCCGCCCGGTCGGCGTTTGCGCAAGTCCGCCCTTCGCCGTCTCGCGATGCTTCTCCGGCATGCTGCCTCCTACTTCCAGCATTACCTGGATCACTTCGTCCGACGGAATGACGCTGCGCACGCCTGCCAGCGCCATATCGGCAGCCGCCAGCGCGGTCACCGACCCGAAGCCGTTGCGGACGATGCACGGAATTTCGACCAGGCCGCCGACCGGGTCGCAGATGAGGCCAAGCGTATTTTTCAGCGCCAAGCCTACGGCGTGAACCGCCTGCTGCGGCGTCCCTCCGCGCAACTCGACCAAAGCTCCGGCGGCCATGCCGATCGCCGACCCGACCTCCGCTTGGCAGCCGCCTTCGGCCCCGGACACGAACGAGTTGTTCGCGATCACGTAGCCGATGGCCCCGGCACAGAATAAACCGGCGACCATATGTTCGTCGCGCCAACCGAATCGTTCCTGCACGCTGACGAACGACCCGGGAATAATGCCGCACGAGCCTGCCGTCGGCGTGGCAACGATGCGTCCCATCGAAGCGTTCACCTCGGAAACCGCAAGCGCATAGGCGAGCGATAGCGCGCTCGCTTCCCCAAGCAGCGGCTCGCTGCCTGCGGCATAAGCCGACATGCGCTGCGCATCGAAGCCGGTCAATCCACTGCGTGAACGCGTCGGCTCCGTTAAGCCTTTGCGGACCGCTTCTTTCATAATGTCATAATACGATGCCATCTTGGCAAATTCCTGATCGGCGGTCCGGCCGGACTCCCTCGCCTGCTCGTCGAGCATGAGCTGCGAAATCGGCTTCCCCTCGTCTTCGCACAAACGGGCTAGCTGCTTGAGCGTCCGAAATCTCATCGCATTCCCTCCATAATATCGATCATCCTTACCGTCTGAACGTCGGGCAAGGCGGCGATGCTCGAAAGCAGGGATGCCGGCACCACCAAGTCCGATTCAATCACCGTCAGTGCATTGCCGTTCCGGCCTGCCCGGTCGACGTCCATGCTGCCGATATTGATGCCGCTGCCGCTTAACAGGCCCGTAATCTCGGCGATCATCCCTTTGCGGTCGGCATGGAACACGAGCAGCGTCGGATAGCTGCCGGTAAACCGCACGTCGAACTCGTTCACGCGTTCGATTTCGACATTGCCTCCGCCGATGGACGCGCCGCGAACGGTGATGACAGAATCCGCGGCGCCAAGCCGGATTTCCGCCGTATTCGGGTGGGCAGCCAGTCCATGGCTAGGCGCGATCGTAACCTGCAAACCGGCCTGCCGGGCTTCTTCCGCCGAACGAACGAGGCGGGCATCGTCAGGGTCATACCCGAGAAGCCCGCCAATCAGCGCCAGATCGGTTCCATGCCCGCGATACGTATCCGCGAAAGAGCCGAAGAGCCCGATCTCGGCCCATTGCGGCTCCGCATCGAGCAGGCTGCGGGCGATCCGGCCGAGCCTGACCGCTCCTGCGGTATGCGAACTGGAAGGTCCCACCATGGCGGGACCGATAATCGAAAACACATCCTTGAAGCGCATCTTGACGCCTCGCTTTCCTGATTAACGCAGCCACTCTGCGAGATGTGCGCGGACGAACGCGTCGTCGTGCAAATGCGGATAATCGCGGTACATCCGGTCAATTTCCTCCGGTTGCCCCGGAGACATCGTTTCCTCCGGATTCAGGCACCACGTTCCCTCCAGCAGCCCTTGCCGCCGCAGCACTTCGTGAATGCCAGCAATGCATCCGGCGAACGCATGAGCCGGGTCGAAGAACGCCGCGTTCGTATCGGTGACCTCGATATTGCGCGTAAGCCACGTTGCATCGATGGAAGATTCCGTACGCGCCCGCTTGATCTCTTCAAGCAGTTCGACCGCCTTTTGCGTCCATACCGCCCAGTGACCGAGCAGGCCGCCGACGATCCGCTTTTCGACCGTCGCCCCGTCCACCTGAAACCGGTACACCGACAGCAAATCGTTTACGATGTTGTCGTCATTGCCCGTATAAAGCGCAATTTCGTCCCTGCGGCTCGAATAGCAGACGGCGCGGATGACGTCGATCGTCTGATATCGGTTGAACGGCGCGATCTTGATCGCGACGATGCCCGGAATTTCGGCGAATTTGCGCCAAAAGTCAAAGCTGAATATGCGTCCGCCGACCGAGGGCTGCAAGTAAAAGCCGATCACGGGAATGACGGCGGCTACCGCTTCCGTGCGGCGCAGCAGTTCTTCCTCCGACCAATCCTTCAACCCGCCCATACTGAGCAATCCTGCGTCGTAGCCAAGCAATGCGGCGAGCTCCGCTTCGGCAAGCGCCTGCTCGGTAGGTCCGCAAACGCCGGCGACTTTGAGAAAAGGCCTCGTGGGCTGCGCCCGGTCCACTTCCTCCGCGGCCATTCGCAGAACCGGCTCGAGCAAGCCTACTTCTTTGTCCCGAATTTCGAACTGCGTCGTATGGACGCCGACCGCGACGCCGCCGGCTCCCGACGCCAAGTAGTAGCGCGTCAAAGCGCGCTGGCGACGTTCGTCCAGCTGACGCGAGCTATTCAGCGCGAGCGGATGGGCCGGGATGACCAGCCCCTCACGCAGCGCCTGCAGCTTCTCGGCCGATAACTCTCTGCGCTGTGTCATTAAAATTTCCCCTCCCGCTCCTGAAAATGCGTCGGTTTGTTCAAGGTCTCTCCCCCTTGCTCAACCCACGCGGCGATCCAATCGATCATTTGCAGCAGGGAAACCCTCGGGTATCCGAACAACTGGAACGATTTGGCGGCATTATTGAGCAGCGCCGTATCCGATTCATGCCCGGTAATCACCGGCTCGACGCCGAACCGCTTGCCGAATTGCTGCGCAATCCATCGCATCGACATCGTTTCCGGGCCGGTTACATTGATCACGTTCGGCGGGTTCGAGCACACATTCAAGCTGCGCAGCGCGATTTCGTTGGCATCTCCTTGCCAGATGCAGTTGGCATGCCCCATCGTCACATCGACCGGACTTCCGGACTTGACGGCCTTCGCCACTTCCAGCAGTACGCCGTAACGCAAGTCAATCGCATAATTTAATCTGTAAATCACCATCGGGATTTCATATTTATGCGAAAAAAATTCAAATACCCGCTCACGCCCGAGCGTCGACTGGCCGTATTCGCCGACCGGTGCCGGCGCTGTCGCTTCGGTTGCGCCTCCGGAAGCAACAGGGGTGAAAGGATAAATATTGCCCGAGGAAAAGACGACAATCCGCGACTGGCGAAATTTTTCCGCGACCCGGCCCGGCAAGTACGAGTTCATCGCCCAAGTGAAATATTCCCGTCCCGTCGTGCCGAACTTGTTGCCGGCCATATAAATGATGTTCTTGACGTCGGGAAGCTGCTCGACCTGACGGTCGTCGAGAAGGTCGCAGGCGATCGTGCGCACCCCTTCCCGCTCGAGCTGCTCCTTAAGCCCTTTTTCGGAAAAACGCGAAACGCCCCATACCGTTTTTTGCACCCCGGCGAGCTTCAGTGCATTCATGGCCAGCCTGGCCAGACTCGGTCCCATTTTACCGCCGACGCCGAGAAGCATGATGTCGCCGTCGATTTGCGCAATGTCCCGCACCAACGCTTCCGACGGTTCGGCAAGCTTACTTTCCAATTGTTCGATTGACGTTATATTCATGATCAACGCTCCTCTTTTTCGAATGAAACTTTAACCGTATTGCTTCTCTCCCGCTTTATAAACGGCCGACGGACGAAGGAAGCTGCCGTCCCATTCCATAACGGCGAGATCGGCCGGCGCTCCGGTCTGCAGCCCCTGGGCAGAAGGAAGACCGAGCTTCGCCGCCGGATGCACGGATGCCGCATCCCATGCGCCGGCCAGATCGCAAATACCCTTGCGGATCAGGTGGGAGATACCCCAAGGCAGAAGCTGCGCAGAGCCGGCCAGCAGCCTCGGATCGTGTGCCAGGTGCAGCCGCCCTTCTTCGGTCAGTACGACCTGGCCGCCTACAGGCATATCGTAGGCGCCGGGCGGCATGCCGCTCAAAGAGACGGCGTCGCTGACGAGCAGCATACGCTCTTCCTTGACTTTCCGGACCACCTTCAACACCGCGTCCGGAAGGTGGAAGCCGTCGGCAATGACGCAAGCCCACAGCGGTTCGCTCGCCAGCTGTTCCCACAAATAGTTGGGATGCCTCGGCAGCATGGGATGCGCGCCGTTGCCGAAGTGGGTAACCATCGTCGCCCCCGCTTCGGCTGCGGAACGGATTTGTTCCGGCGTCGCGTTCGTATGCCCAACGGACACGACGATGCCTGCATCGGCACAGCGCCGGATGAATTCGGACGACTCGGGCCACTCCGGCGAGACGGTGACGATGCGGATTAAGCCGCGCGCCGCTTCCTGCCAGCGCTGCATCAAATCCCAGTCGGGCGCTTTTACATAGGCTTTGTTATGCGCGCCTCTCGCCCCGTCTTCCGGGGAAATGAACGGCCCCTCCAGATGGATGCCCGCCACGCACGACCGCGTGATGGGATCTTCTTCCGTTTCGGCAGCGATCGCGGCAACCGCCGATTCGATTCGTTCGTCGCTTCCGGTAATGACTGTCGGAAAATAGGCGGTGACGCCTTCTTTCCATAAAGCGCGCGTAACCTTGTGCGTCGTGCCTGACGGAATCGGCTGCGCGTTAAAATCCATTGACCGATACCCGTTGAGCTGTAGATCGACGAGTCCCGGGCCGACCCAGGCGATGCCGCTTACCGGTTCGTCCGCAGCCCACGGCAATATGCCGGTGATCCGTCCTTCCTCCATCGTAACTTCAACCGGCTGTCCTGTCTTATAATGTCTGCCTTTGACCGATATTGGCTGTCCCACCGGCAATCACGTCCACCTTTCGTAATCGCATGAATCTTGATCCACGTACAGCGTGCAATCGGAATGCGTGCGAAGCACGGTGGCAGGGCAATGCGTGCCTGCCGGGCCGCTCAACGTTTCCGTCACCGCCTGGCGTTTCGTCGGACCCGGAACCATGCAGAACAGATGGGACCCGGACACCAACGCCGGAATCGTCAAAGTTATCGCATGGGTAGGGACGTCATCGAGCCCCGGGAAACATCCGTCGTTAACTTGCTGCTGCCGGCACGCCTGGTCCAGCTCCACGATTTTGACGAGGTAAGGATCGCTGAAATCAGCCACCGGCGGATCGTTAAAGGCGATGTGTCCGTTCTCGCCGATGCCGAGACAAACGATATCGATCGGCTTTTCGGCGAGCAGCGCGGCATATCGCTTGCACTCTTCCTGGGCCGGTTTTGTCCCGTCGATCAAGTGAACCGTACCCGGGCGCACGAGATCGAACAGTTTGGTGCAAAGAAAGCGGCTGAACGATTGCGGTGCCCCTTCCGGCAGACCGATGTATTCGTCCATGTGAAACGCCGTGATCTTCGACCAATCGATGCCTTCGGCCGCCACAAGCGAAGCGAGAAACTCATTCTGGGACGGCGCTGCGGCAAAAATCATCCGCAGCTCCCCTTTGTCACGCTGCATCTGCTTGATGCGCGCAATCGCCTGCTCGGCAGCCGCCGATCCCATGGTCTGGCGGTCGGGATATACTTCCACTTGTAAATTTTGTACCTTGAACGATTTCCATGGTTGCTGCGTCATACGAAAAATCACTCCTTTGTTCATCGTAACGAGTATGAAAACTATGAAACTATGATACGAAATCAGTGAAAATACTTCATTGCAAGCAGCGATTCCATGCATTCCTCCGACGCTTCTTTTCCGCCGATGGAAAACGAACTGCCGGACGGACGCTTTAGCTGTTCTTCCGTCAGCTTGGATGTCAGACGGTAATGGGTTTCTACGATAAGGTATCCGTCGTAGCCGTCATCCCGGAGCCTTTGGAACAGCCCTTCGTAATCGACCTCACCGCGCCCGATGGCGACGCCTTCCGGACCTTCCGCCGTACGTACGGCATCCTTCAGATGAATATGCGCAATGGTTCCCTTCAAATACTCATATCCGTCGGGAAACGGCTTTTCCTGTTTGGGATCCCACAGATCGTTGCCCGGATCGTACAAGGCGCGCAAATTCGGCTCATTCACTTGATCGATCAGCCGGCGCGTCTTTTGCGCATTGCTGGCGTATACGCTCGGGTCGAATTCCAGCATCAGCAGCAGGCCGTTCGCTTCCATCAGCCGGGCCATCTTGCGCAGCTGCTCCACAATGGCGGGCTCCGCCTCTTCAAACGGCTTTTTCGCCCAAAAGCTGAAGCCACGAATCATTCCGGCTCCGAGCTTCTTCGCCACCTCGATGCACCGCTGCGCGATGGCAAATTGCTGCGCAAGCTCTTCCGCGTTATCCAAATCGCACTTGAAGATCGGTGCGGATAACGCGCAAACGTTCATTCCTTCGGCATCCGTCCGCTGACGGATCTGTTCGATTTCCGCATCGCTTAACGTATGTGCGGGTTTGTCGAAGATCGAGCGAATCTCGATCGTGTCGAGCCGGTACGCCTTGGCAAAAGCGATCACCTCGTCCAAATCCTGCGATACTTCATCGGTAATAATGCCTAATTTAAATGCTCTCATCGTCTTCACCCCATGTGGATTTTATCTTATGCTTTTCCGGACCATATCGGACAGAAAGCTCATATTGAATATTTGCTTCGGCCGTCCTTTCCCCGCCGTGCGCTCTTCGCCGACGACGTGCACCAAACCTTCGTCCTGCCATACGACGAGCAGCCGGTGCACCGTTCGGGTTGTGACTCCGAGCAGTTGGGCAAGCTCCTGCGTTTTATATTCCGTCTTCCCCCTCCGGCTCACGTCGACGACCATCTTGCTCAAATATTTGTAATGCATGCCGGCAAGCTCGGCTTTTTTCAATAATTCCGGACTTAAAAACGACAAATCCAGCTTCCACGTCTCCGTCATTTCGAGCGGTCCGATAACGCCCCGGTCTTCGCGAACGATAAAACCGACATTCCCCCCCGCTTCCTTGGCTTGCCTAAGCGCCATCCGCGCATGTGTACCGGCCTGGTTGGCGGAGTAGCCGAAACCGATCCCGATGCTTAACGACAACCCCAATGTTTTGTCCAGCTCCCAGTTGAGCGGAATCCGTTTGTACCCTCCGGTTTCCCGTTCGAAGATGCCTCGGGTGGTCACAAACAAATACTCGTCGCCGCCCATATGGGTAAAGTGCCCATCGAGCGATTCCGCATAACCGAGCAGCACGCGGTGAATGTCGAGCTTCAGCCTCTGCACATCGTGCTCGGATTCCTGACGTTCGGCGGTACGGGAAAAATTGTCGATGTTGATCAGTCCGATCACCATCTGTGATTCTTTGCTGCGTCGCGTTTCGGTAGCAAGCAGCGCCCTTTCCAGAGAGACGATGATATCCTGCTCCGTCGGCACCATCCATTCGTTTGGCACGCCAAGCCGCGTCAATTGTTCCGACACGGACCGGATTGCCGTGATCGCCACACTCGTTTGTCCGGAACGGTTCATCCGGCTGTGAAATTCGACGATCTCCTCTCGTCCCATGCGAACGCTTTCAGCCATGCAAACGAGCGTCGGCAGCCGTTCGCCGAATTCCTTGGCGCACCGCTCGGCGGTCTGCTGCGTCACCGTATCGATCGAAACGGCGATGCCTCCGCCATATTTGATTTGTACGTCGAGCAACGACCGGTACAACCCCGTTCCGTTCATCGGAACGTAATGAGCCGGGATCGGAAATGTCATTTGCTCTTTGGCTCGTGAGTACGGAATCGGACCGGTGAAGAACAGCACCTCCGCCCGTTCCGCCAGCTTCTCGGCCAATACCGGCGCCTCGTTCTCGTCCCGGTAGCTTAAAATTTCCGGAGAAAACGACGGAAACGATTTGAGCACATCCGACACCGTACCGAAAAAAGCTTCGGGACAAATGACGCCGACGGCTATGCTGTTCTTATGTACATGTACTTGTTCGGTATCCATTGAGCCTTGAATCATATCGCCAACCCTCCGGATCGTTAGTGCAATTGTCGTTCATATTGCCATTGTACCGGATCATTTATTTACATGACAAATCTTTAAATTGTCTTTAAAAGATCAGGCGGATGATTTCGAAAAACTTTTCTTACTATGACAACGGATGTCATCGTTACCTCGTACAATGAAGCAGAATCATCGCACTTGCATCAAAACATGCATTTTACATTTTACATTTTAGAAAAGTGAGGTTGTGACATGAACGGGCTGCAAGGTAAGATTGCGTTGGTAACCGGCGGGAGCCGAGGCGCGGGACGAGGCATTGCAATCGAGTTGGCCCGAGCCGGAGCCGTCGTCTACGTAACCGGAAGAAGCGTGAAGGGCAACTCCACTCATAATTACCCGGGTACGATCGACGACACGGCAGCGGAAATTCGCGCTTATGGCGGAACCGCCTATGCCTGCCGCTGCGATCACACGAAAGACGAGGAAACGGCGGCGGTCGTTGAGCGCATTCGTCGCGAACAAGGGCAGCTTCATATTGTCGTGAACAACGTCTGGGGAGGGCATGATTTGCCCATGGAGGTGAAGCCTTTCTGGGAGCTGCCCTTACAGCATTGGGATACGATGTTTCATGGCGGTGTTCGCGCCCAGCTCGTTACGAATCATTATGCCATCCCCCTCCTGCGCGAGCGGCAATCGGGACTGATCGTCCATACGACATTCCGCGATCAGGATAAATATACCGGGACCTTCTATTATGACCTAGCCAAAAACGCGTTATGCCGCATGGCATTCGGCTTGGCAACGGAGCTGCGGAAAGACGGCATCTCGGTTGTCGCTTTATCGCCGGGATGGATGCGCACGGAATTGGTACTGGCGAATTACAAGACGGATGAAGAACATTGGAAGGAAGTGAGGGCACTGGAACGGTCGGAATCGCCGTATTATATTGGGCGGGCGGTCTGCGCGCTGGCCGGCGACTCGCAAGTGATGCGAAAAAGCGGTCAAGTGCTGCAGGTCGGTCAGCTTGCGGATGAATACGGATTCACCGATATCGATGGACGAACCGTTCCTCCGTTTATCATTTAACTTGACGAGCCGCATTTCACTCGGTATGGAAGCTCTCATTCGCGCACAGCGCTTCACGAATAAAAAACGCCTCCGACCTTAAAGGCCGTGAGGCGTTTTGCTTTTCCATAGCAATTTGAACGATCAATGTTATGGAGCCTTATCCTTGATTGTCATGAAGCATCGTATCGGTTGTAATGTAATCGACTCCGGCTTTAATGAACAATCCGGCTTCTTCCTTCGTATTTACGGTCCATACCGATACTTCGATCCCCGCTTCGTGGGATCTTTCGATATCTTTGAACGTCGTTTCGTTGTAGCAGTAGTCGAGAAACGCATTGCCCAGTTCCTTTACAAACTCGAAGTCCTCCGGCGTCGGGCGCTTAGCCGACAAATAACCCAAAGGCACTTCGCTGTTCAGCTTTCGCATTTTGCGCAAATCGTCGGCATTGAAGCAAATGAAACAGCATTTTTCGAAAATGCCGCTGTTCTTCACAATGGCAAGGAGCGATTCCAAATCGGCGTCGGTGTGGTAATGCTCGATTTCCACGAAAGCATGCATCCCGTATTGCTTGCATACGTCCAGCACTTCTTCCAAAGTCGGCACCTTCAAGCCAGGGTAGTCGTCGATATTATGACCCGAATCGATCTTTAGCTTCCGGATGTCTTCGAAAGTAAAATCTTTTGCTTTGCCGGTGCCGTCGGTCATCCGGTCTACCGTACGGTCGTGATGGACAATCCACCTTCCGTCCACCGTGCAATAAGTGTCGCATTCGATGCCCCAGAAACCGGAACGGCCTGCGAGCTCAAAAGAAGGAATCGTATTTTCCGGCGCCATCATGCTATATCCCCGGTGGGCCACATATTTGGGTGCTGTCATAGTTCAAAATACCTGCCTCTCGTCATGGTTACGTATATTGGATTAACATTGGAAAAACGGCTCTTCAGGTGAAGGCGTGAAAATGACGGGTCGATCCGGCAAGCCTTCGTATGCTCGCTCGATGTCGGATTGTTTGAGCGCTGTATCCCACAGTGATGCGACGATATACACATGATTTCCTGTCCTGCTTGCTTCCATTAACGAAACGTACCGGAACGATCCCCACGGACGATCGCCGGACGAACGAGCCGTGTCAATAACACAATCTGCTGTCAACCCATGATTGTAGAGCAAAGCGATCACTTGATCCAGCATTCCCCCTTGTCCGTACACATGCACATGCGTGATTTGGTTGCGTTTCAGTTGAAGCATCATATTTACAAACATGGCAAGTCCGCCGAACGAATCCTTCAGCCGCAAGTGGTACAAATATAAATAGTAAGGAAACCGGCGGGCCGCCATGCCTTGCGGCCAAAATACGTTCAAGGTGGATGGGCCGTAGTTGCACGCATTCAGAAATGCGGTCGCGCCATGCGCATAAAAGTTTTCATCCACCGGTTCGCAAATCGAAGTTTGCTCGGTTGCATGATTGTCTTGATGCGTTAAATCGCCCAGCAATTGCGCCTCTCCCGGTGTCGGAAGATCGATAAGCCGGTGAAAGGGCAGCATCCAGGCGCGATGATCGGCCGATACGGCTTGCCGGTTACGGCAAAAATAATTGTAATATAGTTGATAGGCATATATGCCTTCCTGGCAAGCATCCTTGTATCGGTACTGTTCCGGATCGATGTCAAGAGAAGCGGTGACCGGCTCGATTATATGATTGCCGGTCTCGCTGTAACGGAGCGTCGAGCCGAACGAGCCCATCGACAGCTCTTCCAGAAACGCCGGCGATCGGGAGATCGCCGCAGCAAGATCAGCATGCTCCCCGCTGCTGCCGATAAAGCAGCGCACGTCATGTCCCTTCGCCAGCAGCCGGGCAGTTCCGGAAGTGCCGACGGCCAGAAGATGAATCGGACGCATCGCCTTATTCGCCAGCCGGCATATCGCGTCGATCCCCGTTTGAATCGTGCCGTGGAATCCGATGTCCAGCGTAAGAAGCTCCGGCGCTTCGCCGCAAGTCTGATGGAGATAGGCGATAAACCGGGTTCTCTCGCTCACGATCGCTGCGTTGATGGCGGCGGAAACCGGATCAAGCTTCAAATACGCAGCAAGCAAATCCCGGATCGGGTCGGCATTCGCCGCTTCCCGTTCGCACGCTTCGGGAGAAAGGTTGTGCATCGATGCAAATGTCTGAAAGCAGTCTTCAATCTGCAGCAAGTCGAAAGCTTCTTTCACCGTAACCCCTTTTTGCAAAAGAGACTCGAGCTCCGCTTCTCCAAAGCCGCTTAAGGAAGGCAAATAGACCGCCTGCCTCGAAACATAAATCGGAACGACTTGAATGTCCAGTCCCCTGAACCGGACGGCCCTTTGGAGCATCGGTCCAAGCAAGTATCCTTCCCGCATAAGCGGATGTATCGCCGTTCGGTTCTCTTGAACGCATATATCGATAACCCAGTCGCACAGCGCCTGGAGGAAAGGTCCGAACATCCCGGCGCCAAGCGCATGAAAGTGCCGCTGCTTTTCGTCGTAATCGCCCGAGACGAGCGAGGCGCCGGCCAGTTTGCGAAGCGACCGTAATTCCGGCAGCACCTCCCCGTGTCGGATCGACTCCCAATGATAAGCGCTCTCGAACGTCTCGGGGATGACGTTATAGTGAACGGAACGAATGCCGCGGCTCTCGGCCCCCATGATGTCCGCGCGGTAGCTGTCGCCAATATGAATCACAGCGGAACGATCAACGGCCGGGAACGCTGCCAGCAGCGTGTCGAACAATCGCCCGGATACCTTATCGCCCTTCGTTTCCGAAGAAACGAGAATGCGATCGACCATGGTCATGTCGAGTCCGGCCGCTTCCAATAAGTTCGCCATCTGCACCGCGGATAAATACATGTCGGAGACGAGCGCAACTTTCGTTCCTTGATTGCGGCAACATCGCATCAATGAGACGATGTTGGGGTTTAAGTAGCAATACCGCTTTTCCGCTTCGAGCTCCAAAAATTGCAATTGCTCCCTGTCGCCGACATGGGAGGGGAACTGCTCATATATTTCGTGAAGCGTAACTTCCGAATGCTTATGCGCGGCCCACTGCTTATCCCTGGCCTGCGATTCGGCCGAAATCCGCATGGACGCGAATTCATTTGGAGTCACGGATGGAAGCAGCACCGCTTGCCGGTGCGCTTCTTCCGCGATATGCAAAAAAACGTCTGACGGCTTGCCGCACGCCCGAAGCAGCAACGTATCGAACACATCCAGGCTGAGCAGGCGAACATCGGATGCCGCAGGAACGAACTCGCTTAAATATTGATCATATTTCCACAGTTCCATGTTATGTGTGCTGATTTCGAAATCGGAGTTACGTAGCACGGAAGGACTCCTCTCGCCAAACAAGCTACATTTCATTTGTTATTATACATAATTAGCCATTCAGTGACTATTCCTTTTCGAAGCAGCAGCGTATAACAGTTATAGCGGATAAATGTAACCGGCCGAAACGTTCTCATTTCGCCTTCGTATGAACTTTATATAGATAAAGGGCGGTGATATTGATGGTGTCCATTATCGGCGTCGGCTTATTATTCATGCTCATCCTTTTTGCCTTGAATATCATTACAAGCGTGTGGGCGTACAATGATTGTTTATCGAAGGGCCGAAGCCGGGAGTTTGCGCTGCTCGTGCTGATTTTGACATTGATCTTCCCGGTTATGGGCTTGATCGTTTATCTTATCATTCGTAACCAGTAAAGATACCGGCAGCAGTCGTCTACAGACGACGAACGTAAAGCCCGATTCGGCCGAAAGCCGGAGTCGGGCTTTTACTAGCGGGAGCAGTTATTGAATCGTCATTTCCTTATTCGCCTTCTCTTCTCCATTGCGCAGCGCCGTATTGATATCGACTCCTTTCACCGCGACATCCTGGCTTACATCCCCGTTCACGATGGCGTTAATTTTCGGATCGTATTTGGAAGCGTCCGGCAGCGGCGAAGGGTTCACTTTGAAGATCGCCTGCAAATTTTTTCCTTTGAACAAATCGCTGTCCGAGCCGAAAGCTTTGCGAATCTCGTCATTTTTAAGCACCGATACCCTCCCGGCTTTGCTCATCTTCGTTTGTACCTCTTCGCTCAACAAGGTCGTCAATACCATGTAAGCAGCTTCCTTATACTTGCTTTCTTTGTTGACGACAGCCATATGATAGTCGACTTCTTTGCCAAAACCCGGACGGTCGCTATACCCCGGGTGAGCGGCCAAATCCCATTTGAACAAATCGCTCGAACCGGCTTTGTTAAAATAAAGGACAGCGGCGGCAATCCAGCCGGTATACATGGCCATTCGCTGATCCTTGAAAAAGACGTCGGTCGAATGTCTGAATTTTCCTTTTTCCACGTAGCCGGGGACGGAATAAAATTGCTGCAGCAGCGAAAACACCTTGGCATGACGATCCGTAGTCAATACCGCTTTTCCGGATGCCCGGTCAAATACGGGAACGCCGTACTGCCAATACATTTGCCTTAAGTCGGGAGGCATGATACCAATATAGTCCGTGCCGCCGTCAGACCGTGTCAGCTTTTTACCAAGCTCCAGAGCTTCCTCGTACGTCATGACATCTTTCGGATAAGCGACCCCGAACTTGTCGAAAATGTCCTTATTGTACACCAGTGCACCGTAGTTCATGGCAAACGGCATTCCGTAAAACGCCTTTTGATCGCCTAGCTTTTTCGTTTGCTGCACGGCCGCCGGTTCGATCTGTCCGAGATTGATATTGTACGTTTCGATCATCTTCGTTAAATCTTCGGGAATGGCCATGTCGAGGATATTGATTAACGAAACGTTGCTGACCAGTATGATATCGGGAAAGGAACCGGCCGTCATCAATTTTTCAAGCGAATCTTTCGTTTGAACGAGATTGATTTCGGGAAATTTGGCTTTCACCGGTTCAACGAAAAACTTCTGAAATTGTTCTTCCGTCGTTCCGGTGCTGTAATCGAGCACGACAAGCTCCGCCGGACCCCCTTTATACTCCCTTACATTGGCCTGGTCGCTTGGACTTTTCGGGCCAGCGGCTTCTTTACTGCTGCATCCGAAAAGAGACCCGATCATGCCGGGAATGAGAAACAGCGATAATGCGATACGAAACGTCTTGTCCACTTCGAACCCCTCCCTAATTTCTATTAATACCTGATTGATACCTGTATTGATTAAGCACAACCTTACTACCCTAATTTAAGCGGCCCCGGTTCCGAGAGCTCATGGCCGCTGGGGAGTTGTTTCTTGTCAGAGTTATTGATTTGCCTTATAGGCGGCATTGACTTCATCCATGATTTTCTGCCCGCCGTCACGCTTCCATTGCGCAATTGCATCGTCGATGCTTTCCACAGGCTTTTTGCCGGCGATAATTTCGATCAACGTCTTTTGGAATTTGTCGGCCAATGGCTTGCCTTTTTCCGCGAAGGAAGCGGACGAATCGATATAGGCGTCGCCTGCGTTTTTATACGGATACTTGCCTGCATTGGCGATCGATTGCTCCATTTCCTTCGCCCAAACGGGATCGCTCCAGCGGTAAATGTTAAACGTATTCGAATTGCTCCGCAAAACCCAGTTCCAAAGAAGACTTTGCCGGCCTTCGCCTTCCGCTTTCAACGCGTCGGTCATCTCATAGGAGCCGTTGGCCAGCTTCTTGTAGTGGTATCCTTCAATCCCGTTCTTAATGATCTGTTCTCCCTCGGCGGATACCCACCAATCGAACATGCTCAAAATACGGTTGCGTTTCTTTTCGTTCACGTCTTTGCTCAATACAACCTTGATCATGCCGCTCGTTGGCGTCGTATTACCTCGCATGCCGTTCTTCCCGATCGGTGGGGAAAGTTCGACGAACCGGGCATTCGGCGCGATCGATTGAAGCTGCTGATTCGTTTGCCGGCTTAATTGGTAATGCATATCCGCGAAACCGACTTTCCCCTGAGCATACTTTTCATTGAAGTTCGTGTTGGTCATGAAGTCTTTGTCAAGGACGCCTTCCTCATATGCTTTTCTCATGAAAGTGAGAAAAGACTTCCACTCCTCGGATTGGATTTGCGTCGGAATGAGCTGTCCGTCCTTTTCTTGCCAGCCGTTAGCTATGCCGAACGATGCCAGCAGCTCCGGCATTCCCATATGAATCGAGTTGCCAAGCACGGAGAATCCCACGGTATCCTGCTTACCGTTGCCATCCGGGTCTTGCGTGGTAAAAGCTTTCGCCATTTCATAAAATCGGTCGATCGTAAATTCGTCGTTACCGGGCAACTCGATGCCGAGATTATGGAGCCAATCGGCGCGGACATAAATCGTATTTTGGGACGTGGCGTGAATCGGGATGCCGTATATTTTCCCTTTGGGATTCAAGATGCCCCATTCCTCCGGGCTGGAGATCCGTTTCAATTGCGGATATTGCGGCAAATACGGCTGGATATCGAGAAACACGCCTTGATTCGCCCATTTCAGGAATAAATTGGGACTGTCGATCCGGATCACATCGGGCATTTTGCCCGACGCTGCAATGACATTGAGCTTCTCGGCGTAGTTTGCGTTGGGAACCCATTGAATTTGCAAGTCCACATTGAATTTATGATTGATATACTTGATCGTAGGATGATTGTTATCCGGCCATCCTCCGCCCTTCCAGGATGCGATCACCATATCGATCCTGATGTTCTCCGACATTTCGTCAGGTTCCTCTGTGCTAACATCTGCGTTTTGCAGATTCGCGTCCCTCTGAACGCATCCGGCTGCCACGCCAAGTAAGAGACTGATTGCAATCGTCGTTGAAAACATCTTTTTCATCGTTGTTAACATCCCTCGTTATCGTTTGGGTTGTTATATGTTTCCTCCGCAGTTTCCATTATATCACTGCAAAAAATACGCTTTTTCACAAAATTACGGTCTTTTTATCCGATTTTATGAACTTGCACGGACCCTTTTCGGAAATCGAAGAGACAGTATGCTTCCCATGCCTTCCACCGAATGGACACGGACACCATATGAAGTCCCGTAATTCAAAATCATTCTGGCATGCACATTCGCGATCCCGACGGATTGCTCTTCGGGTACAGGTCCGAATGGCTCCTCGGCATACCGCATATTCTCTTGGAGCGACTGCAGCGCTTCGCGGGAAAATCCGTTTCCGTTATCGGCTACTTCAAGCACCAAAACGTCCTCTTCTTCGTAAGCGGTAATGCGAATCGTCGCATTGCCGTTTTTGGGCTCAACCGCATACTTGACGCAATTCTCGACAATAGGCTGAAGGGAGAGCTTTATGATATGCAGCTCCATATATTGTTCATCGACGATAATTTCGCTTTTGAATTTATGTCCGAACCGGATGCGGATAATCTCAAGATATTTTTGCAGAACGCGAAGTTCGTCCCGCAGCAGCACCTCCGAACGGGGCATCTTCGAAGTGTACCTGTACACGCTGGCCAAATTGGTAGCCATCTTCTCGATGGTCGGCACTTTTTCGATAAATGCAATGCTCTTGATTATTTCGAGCGTATTATAGAGCAAATGGGGATTAATTTGATTTTGAAGCGCCTGGATCAGCGCATCCCGTTGCCTCAATTGCTGCTGCATTTCCTTCATTTGCAAATCGTGAACAGTATGAATGAGTTCCCTCAATCTTGCCGTCATTTGGTTGAAGCTGCCGTTAAGCTGCTGAATCTCGTCTTTCCCTGGAAGGACCTCCGCGCTCGCGGATAAATCCCCGCGTTCTACCCGCTTCATCAAGTTTCTTAACCGAATAATCGGCCGCACTACCCAATCGACTAGCCGAGGAATAAAGAGCAGCGACAGCAAAACGATGCCGGACAAAATCACCAGCGTCGAATTTCTGGCGATGTTCAGCCCCGTGGCCATCTCGCTCATCGGCACGTAGGCCACGATATTCCAGCCGGTCAGCTCCGAACGATTGTGCGACACAAGTATCGTTTCTCCGTTCTTCTCGTACGTATCATTCTTCTCCGATAGCTTCAGCCCGCTCAGATACGTATCTTGCAAGGCGCGACCTGCCAATTCCACATCCGGATGGTAAACGATTTCCCCCTTGGAATCGACAATGAAGAAGTAACCGGTTTGCCCCAGACGCGCCTGCCCGAGAATGCTTTGAACCTCGGTGATCGACATGGCAATGTTCAGATTGCCTGTCAGCTTCAGCGAATCCGGATCATAGACGGGAACGATCAGCGTAATTAAGGGGTATGCGGCATAAACGCTGTTCGGATTGTAGTAAAACGGGACGACCGTGAGGTTTTCGAACAAGCCGCTCTTAAACCACGGTGCCGAGCCGGTCATGGAAACATTCAGCGAATTGTCTTTCGAGTAAGCAAGACGATTGTCCGTCGAGCGGAGAACGATGCCGATAATATTGGAGTAATTGATGGCGATGTACCTCGTCATGATGCCTTCCACAAGCGCCTCTTGCTCCCGGTTAAATCGGCCGCCGTCCTGAAGCCAGCTTTGCAGCATTCCGCTCTCCGGGTTATGATCAAGCCATTGCGACGGCAGCGGACCTGCAATCGATGCGTAAGTCGATTGCGCCAATTGTTTGAAATACCGGTCCAGCTGGTGATTGATTCGCGCCGTCGAGTCTTGAGCCATCACATAAAAATCGGCTTTGGCCGCTTCCGTGTAGTAATGAGAAGTAAATGCCGCCATCATCACAATCGACAGAAAGCTTACCGAGAGCACAAGCGTCAATATCTTCGTCTTGATCGAGCAGCGGTAGTGCCAGTTGCGCCATCTCTTCATGGACTGAGCCTCTTTCTGTATTCGAGAGGAGACACCCCTACCGCGGCTTTGAATGTTCTCGTGAAATAAGGCGTCGTCGAGAAGCCGACGATGTCCGCAATTTCGGCCACGGCATAAGACGAGGACAGGAGCAGTTTTTTCGCTTCTTCCACCCGAAGTCCGTTGACATAGCTGACAAGGGAGCTCCCGGTATGCTTTTTGAATAAACTGCTGAAATGAGAGACGCTAAAGTTAGAACGCTCGGCCATCTCGGTTAGCGTAATCTCTTCCCTGAGATGTTCGGCAATGTATTGGCAAGAACGCTCGATGGCGATAGGGATACTCGCTTTGACCGATTTCGGATATTCCAAATACCATTTTTCCAGCAAAGCTTTGTGGTAATTCACCAGGGCAGCGTCGTCTTCGAATGATCCCCTGGGCAAGTCATGAAAGCGGATGCCGAAATCTTTCAACAGCTGCTTCACTTTTTGTTCGAAAATATGCAGCAGATTCAATCGCGCATGCTTGTTCATTGAATTCATTCGAAGAATGGACCGGATCAGTTCCTCCTGCTTCTGCATAGCCCATTGGGGCGGCATGCCCCGGCTGTTGTCGAGCAAGTTTTGAAATTTCACGATGTATTGATTCATGCCCCTAACGGACTCCAGCTTTTCCTTGCAGCGGTTTAACGACTCGATCAGGTCGCCGAATTCCACCGGTTTCAGCATGTATTCGGCAACGCCGTAGGTGATCGCTTGCTGGGCGTATTGGAAATTGTCATAACCGCTAATAATGATGGAACCGAGCGGAATACGGTGTTCGGCAACCCGTTTAATCAAAGACAGCCCGTCGAGCTCGGGCATCATAATATCGGTAATGAGCAGCATGGGCCACACCTCCTGGATCATGCTCCAGGCTTCTTCCCCGTTGCTGCATGCCCCTACCACTTCAAATTCCTCGCCGGCCGCTTCCACCATCTCGACGATGCCTTTCAGCACCCACGGCTCGTTCTCGGCAACTAAGACCGTGTACACCGTTCCATCCCCCTAATCGTTAAAATCCCGCATCTCTTACAGTCAGTCAGAACGCTCGTCTCATATCGGGATCATTGTACTTTTATGATATACGATGTTGGGACTCACGACAAAGAAAAATGGAAATAAACAAAACCGGCACCTGTGAAGAACAGGTGCCGGCTTTCATTGCGGCTTCGCTTAGATATACGGCATTATGGACATGCCGGGCTGCACAGCTTTGAATAACGTCATAATTATTGCTGTGTTTCCATCTCCATGCTCGCCAGCATGAATGGGGCGAGACCCATGAACACGTCGCTGACGATCGCTTCGTTGACGTAATACGTATAGCTGCCGTCGCGGTACGGCTTGCCGCCCAGACCGGCTCCGTTGCAAATCCGGTGCAGATGAAGCCCACTGTCGTTTGTTTCCACGAGACGTTCGAGCAAGCCCCGGAAGCCTTTGCCTGCAACGGACTTGAACTTACGCGACAAGTAGCCGAGACGGACGCCCTTGGCGATCGCATACACGAACATGCTGGACCCGGAAGCTTCCAGATAGTTCCCCTCTCGTCCGCCGCAATCGAGCACTTGATGCCACAGGCCGGTTTCCGGATCCTGCACCTCCTCCAAAGCGCCCGCCATCCGTTCGAAAATGCCGCAAATCGTGCCGCGCTTCGGATGATCGACCGGAAAATGCTCAAGCGCGTCGACGACGGCCATCGTATACCAACCCATCGCCCGGCTCCAGAAATGGGGCGATCTGCCCGTTTGCGGATCGCACCACCGCTGCTCCCCGCTCTCGTCCCAACCGTGATACAGCAGTCCGGTCTTCGGGTCCCGCGTATTCCGCTCCACCAGCAAAATCTGGGTGGCAACCTCGTCGAACAGCTCCGGCCGGCCGAATGTCTTCGCATATTCCGCCAGAAACGGGGACGACATGTACAGTCCGTCAAGCCACATCTGGAACGGGTATACCTTCTTGTGCCAAAAACCGCCTTCGCTCGTTCTCGGCTGGCCTTTCAGCTGTGCCGCCAGCAAATGCGCTGCCTTCTCGAACCTCGGCTCGCCGGTAGCGTGAAGCAGCGGGAACAGCACTTTGCCCTGATTGACCTGATCCAGGTTGTATTCTTCAATCGTATAGCCGCGAATCGATCCGTCAGGTTGTAAGAACAAATCCATATGCTTCTTCACGTAGTCGTAATATTTCCGCTCGCCGGTTTGCCGCCATAAGCGCGCAAAGGCAAGCAGCGTCATGCCGGGCACATACGCCCACCGCTTCGCCAGCTCGGGATGATATCCCTGCGGATCGGACGCCGACATGATCGATTCCGCCGTTTGCACGGCCCATGATGTTTGTTGCTCCATAAGTTTGTTTTCCCTCCCCGGGGGCTTTCCGCTTTGTATTGATGAAGGAAAGCCCCTCTCTTCTCTATCCGAATGCCTGCCGGTCCGGTATTATTTGTTTTTCGACTTTACATCGTTAACCGCTTTGTTCGCCGTCTCTTCGATTTTGCGGAACAGCGTGTTCATATCCGTACTGCCGAGCGCCGCTTCGTGAATCGCATCCTCGTAAGGCTTTTGCGCGTCCCCTTCATAATTCGACTTGGTCGGCATCGGCGCATACTTGTTGAAGAAGACCGCGCTCAAGTTTTTATCTTTGACCTTGCTGTCCTGGCCCAACATTTTCTTGATCGCATCGTCCTTAAGGGAAGTCATCGTGCCGCTCTTCACTTGCTTCGTCTGGTAATCCTTGTCGGTCAAAAATTTGATGACCTGCATCCCTTCGTCCTTATATTTGCTCTGCGCCGTGACGCCCCAATAGAACGGATACGCTTGTGAACCAATGCTAGGGGCATCCTTGAAGGTCGGCAGCGCGGCAATGTCCCAGTTCAATCCATCGGTCCCCGTCGTGGCCCACTCGAAGTCGGACAAGTATGCGAACATGGCCAAATTGCGGTCTTTGTTCCATTGATCCTTGTACGGCAGTTTATTTTTGATGCTTTCCATCACTTTCTGGTATCCCGGATCGGTAGACGTGTTCACGAAGTACGTTTGATAAATTTGCTTCCATTTTTCATTCGCATTGATGGTTGCTTTGTCCGTCTTCGGATCCAGCATCGTAAGCGAGAATTGATTCGCTCTCAGCAAATGCGACGGCGATCCCACAAAGCCTAAATACTGCTTGCCGCCTTCGGATCTCGTCAGCTTCTTGGCCGTTTCCGTCAGTTCGTCCCACGTCATGCCGTTTTTCGGATACGATACGCCGAATTTATCGAAAATGTCTTTATTATAGAACAGAATGACGTTCTGCGACCAAACCGGGATGCCGTAGATTCCTTTTCCGCCGGACATCGCTTTCGCATAGTCGATCATCGTCGGCTCGAAAGCGTTCACGTCGACATTGTGCTTTTTGAGCAGATCCGTCATGTCGTATCCGATCTGGTACGTATTGACCGTATTGAAGAAGTTAACGCTTTCATAGTAAATATCGATCGTCTGCCCGGCGGCGATCAGCTCGTTAATATTCGTCCCGGTTCCTTTTTTAATATATTTGATTTTAATGTTCGGAAACTGCTTCTCGATCGGATCGGTGAATTTCGCTTTGACCTCTTCCTCCGAGGTGGCCGCCGTCGAATAAAGGACGAGCTCCACCGGCTCCTTGCTAGCGGCAGGCTGCTGCGTCGATCCTGCCCCGGGCTGCTCCTGCTTGGCGCTGCATGCGGACAGCAAAGCGATGAGTACTGCGGATGAAACCAACAAACTTTTTCTTATCATGAATAAACCTCCCTTTTTTATTTGAAACCCTCTGGAAAGCGCTTTATTTGTAAGCACAAATTAACAGTAACATAATAAAAGTAGCCAATCTTTAGTGAAATTTGCGCTTTTATTAAGAAAATTTGCGATAATTGTTCTCTTATCGCCCGTGCCGCCAAACAATCGACATTAATTATGTATGCGTTTTCTGTATGCGTTTACGAAACGGGATCTCGAAACGCCTGCGCCGGGTTCCAATGGTCCTTTCCGCCCAGCACTTCGTGCACTGTCAGACTTGCGGCTTGCTCATCGTTCCATTGCGAAGACCAGCCGACTCTCGCATCGGGATTCGCTCCAGGCCCGGTACTTCGGTGTTCGGCGTATTTCGCCGTCTTCTCCTTCTCGGGATCGCCCCAATTGTGCCAGCCCTCCGGCTTGATGTGCGCATCCATCCAAGCGTTCGTGAATACAACGCGGGCGAACGGCCGCCACGGCCTGCCCAAATAGACGCTAGCCGCTTCCGTATTGCCTGTCAGAGGGCAATCCTTGAACACGTACCCGTATTCGGCGTTTTCCGGCGTATTGGCCGCGGTAACGAATCCCGATCGTGTACTGTGAATGACGCATTGATCGAAAAAGGCGGTTGCCGAGCCGAAGATGTAATCGACCGTGCCTTCGATGTAACAGTCTTTGTAATACTGGCGGCCCTCGCCTGGCGTATATAATGTATCCTGATGCCCGATGATCCTTACGCTGCGGAAGGCCGCTCTGTCACCCCTTACGTAAAGCGCCACCGCTTGCCCGGCGGCAGGTCCCGCCGTATTGCGGAACGTTATATTTTCCGCCGTGAAATCATCCGCGTAAATAAACGTACTGGAGCTGCCGGTCGTCCCGAGTTCCTTTCCATCCGCCCCTTTCTTCGATGCGTAATCCCCGTACGTAAGAACGGTACGCTCCTTGCTTTCTCCTTCGAAGCGAATAAAACGTTTCCCGGCAGGAACGGTTAGCTTTTCTTCGTACACGCCGTTTTTAATATAGATCGTAACCGGCTCCCGATTCGCGGCAGGAACGGCGTCGACCGCCGATTGAACCGTCCGGTATTCGCCCGTACCGTCGGCAGCGACGACATAACGTTTGCTCATCTTGGGCACTCCTCCTTGTTGTGACGGGGATGGGTCGGCCGCTTCCGCGGGAACGGCCCCTTGTCCCACCGGTTCTGAACTTTCATTCGCGCAGCCGGATACGGCGATCAGACAAAGACCGCAAATCACGGCTCGCCGCACAGGCTTCCAGCGGATCGGGCCCATTGCTACAACCCCTTCACGGCACCCGGCTTTACGTCGCCCGCCAGCCTGAGCGTCGCCGCCGCTTCCCCGAGCTTCGAGTCCGAGAATTGAATGCCTTCCGATTTCGAACCGGATACGGAAGCAAACAGATCGGCTTGCCCCGCCGTGCCGCATTCCCGGAACGTCACGTTCCGGCTGTCCGTAATGTCCCACACCGTGCCGGACTTCGGCAGTACCGTCACCCGTTCGAACACGATATCCGCCGCATTCTTACACTCAACGCCGTGATCCGCCTGGATCAGGACGTTATGGAACGACAGATGCCGTATCGGCATTTCCGGAAGCCCCTTCAGTTCAATGGCCGTACCGGCTCCGACACAGTGCACGTCCTCGATGTCCATGCCGCGGAATACGGGCGTCTCTTCCGAAACGGGCACTTCGCTCGTATCGCGCTGTTTTTGCTCGTAAAACATATTAAAGCTGATCGCCGCACCGCCGATATCTTTCATGCGGATATTGCGGATACGAATATGCTCCACGACGCCGCCGCGGCCTCGGGTGCTCTTGAAGCGAAGCCCGCAATCGGTGCCGACGAACTCGCAATCGGAAATGTCCATATACCGCGCGCCGCCGGACATTTCGCTGCCGATAACGAAGCCGCCGTGTCCGTGAAACACCGTGCAGCGCCGCACCGTGACATATTCGACCGGTTTGCCGAGCAGCCGGCCTTCCTTGTTCTTCCCGGATTTCATGCAGATTGCGTCGTCCCCGACGTCAAACGCGCTGTCTTCGACCAGTGCATGGCGGCAAGATTCCAAATCCAGCCCGTCGCCGTTCTGGGAATACCATGGATTGCGAACGGTCACGCGGCGGATCGTTATATGTTCAGAGTCGAACAAATGCAGGTTCCATCCGGGTGAATTTTGGAACGTCGGACTATCTAACAAAATGTGCTTGCAGCCTCTGAGACTGAGCAGCACCGGCCGTAAATACGATCGGTACGGAACATAATCGTCCGGATTGTGATTCCCCGACGCGGTCAGCTCCGCAACTGCCTTTGCCCCCTGCATCGCTCCTTCGTTCGGCCACCAAATTCCGGTTTCTTGGTCGACCGCTCCTCCGGAGCGAAGCAGCGCATTCCACTGAATTTCCGTCATTTTGAATCGTTTGACCGGTCTCCAGGCGTCCCCGTTGCCGTCAAATATCCCTTCACCTGTAATCGCGACATGCTCCAGCCCGGTTCCGTGCAACGGAGGCGTAGACCTTACCGCTTGATTCCCTTCCCAGCGGGATACGATCAGCGGGTAATCCTCGGCGTTCGGGCTGAACGTAACGAGTGCGCCGCGCTCGGCGTGCAGCTCAACGTAGCTTTTCAGCCCGATCGGGCCGGTAAGCCATATACCTGGCGGGATGACGACTTTTCCTCCTCCGGCCGCTGCGCAAGCATCGATCGCACATGCGAAAGCTGCGGTGTTTATCGTGATTCCGTCCCCGACAGCGCCGTAATCGGTAATATGAAATTCTGCCTTCGGAATTCGCGGAAGCCGAACCTCGGGCATTTGGAAAGACGGGACAGCAAGCATCGTGGAGTTCCTCCCTTTTCTGTTATCCGCTTTCATTGTAGGTCAATTTTTTATTAAAATCTTTACTGCTTATTGTCATTTCGCCGCAATTATTTCAAATACTTGTTCATTTTCCACCGGCGATTCGGAACATGGATACGGAAGCGATTCACAAAAAAAAGCGACAATCGCTTCTCGAACAGAAACGTTGTCGCAAATTCCGGGGTCCGCCAAATTATGTTTTGGAGCTATTGTTATTGTTTTTTTTGAGTGCGACGATGAGCAGAATCGTCGGAATGACACAGCCCGTGACCAGGCCCGTATAGCTGAGAAAGTTGCCGAAAGCGTTCAATTCACTTTGATCCTTCGGCACGAAGGAGGCCACATAAACAAACGGGGTCAGCATAAAAATCCAGTTTCTTTTGTTCATGCGCGGAAAAACGGATTGCAGACCGACAACGGCCACGTCCAGACCGATCATCGCCGTACTGATGATAGCCATAATCCATACGACGAAAAACACGGATTCAAACCGTTCAAAGATCATGCCCAGCACTTGAATTTCGTTGTATTTCGCCAGTTCGATCGACGGGAACGGTACGTTGCTCGTCACCTCCAGTCCCAGAACCGCTATCGTAACCAAAAAGAAAACGAGGTAGAGTACAACCGGAATGCCCATGCCGATAACGGCCAGTTTCACGGGTTTCCGGGGCTGTTTCATCAGCGGGATATAAAACAGCAAAAATTCAAAGCCGACAAACGAAAACGAGCTAACCTTCACACCCTCGAGAATTTGTTTCCAACTTGACGTCCAGAAGGGCAACAATCGTTCGGTCTCGACAGATCTAATGCTCATTGCAAGAACAATGAGTGCGATCGTAATGATAATCGGCAGGAACATCAAATGAAGCCGGAATAATCCCGCCCGCTTCCCAGCCACCGCATAGATGACGACCAGCAAAAAAACAAGCGCGATCACTTCCGGAGGCGTTCGGTGAAATAAATACATCGTAGCGATTTCCGCCATCGCTCGCGTCTCGTACGATACCCACATTAAGAAGTTACCGGCCATCGCCATACAAATGAAAAAGGCCGCCGGTTTGGATAGTAAAGCAGACCCGTATGCCAGCAAGCTTTGACCGGGAAACCGGTATGCGAGCAAAATATTAATCAGACAAAACGCAATGGCGCCCAGTCCGCCGATCAGGATGGAAATCCAACCGTCCGACGAATGCGATGTGCTCGCCACCGTATTCGGAATCGTAAGCAAGCCTACGGCAATAACCCAGGAAGGAATGGAATATAAAATTTCCCTGTAGCCTATATCATTGTCTTTGCCGTATTCAAAGGGTTTCATATTCGCTCTCCCCCTTTCGCTGTTTCCCCGAAACGCATTGAATCCGGTACGATATAGTTTTCCCATTTTTCCCATTCCATAAGCGGATCGGATAAACACAGGCTTGCCCAAACATAAAAAGGCAGGTGCCTTGTTCGGCAGCCTGCCCATCCATTGCAGAAGGAGTTCTCTTTCAGCAGCTATCAAAAAAATCACTTCTATAAGCAATATGCGTTTTTTCGCACGTTACCGGCTGTAATATTCCGCAACCTTCCGGATGGCTTGAACGGTCTCTTCCAAATCCTGTTCGGTATAAAACTCATTGACCGGCAGGCGTACCGCCGTCTCCAAGATCGTTTCCGCCACCGGACACAACCCCTGCTCGTAAGAGGCCGTCGACAATTCAAACGGAAAATGACTGTTTAAATAAGCTTGCTTGTTCTGAAACAACGGCTGCATATAGACGACCTTCGGAATGTAGCCGGCTGAATTCGGAATGCCTTCCGCGGCCAGCGCCTTGGAAAACTCGTTACGCGTGCAGCTGAGCTTCGCCTCGTCCACCCGCAGCATATAGAACCAATAGGAACTCCAGGCATCCTCTGTAATGCGGTGCGGCTCAATCCCCGGCAAGTCTCGAATGCCTTCCGTCAGCCGGTCGCCGTACCGGTGCCGCTGCTCGCATATCCACGGCAGCTTCTTCAATTGGGCGATGCCGACCGCCCCCTGAAGCTCCGTCATCCGATAATTCGGCGCCAAATACGTCAAGTCGCGAGATACCGCGTCGCCAAACCGCTGATAGTTTTTATCGGCGAAGGCATGGGCGACATAGTAATCGGCCTCGCTGCCGGAGTTGACGGTTACGATGCCCCCGTCGCCGGTCGACATATGCTTAAAGTCGTTCGTGCTGAAGCACCCATAATCACCGATCGTGCCGGCGAGCCGTCCTTTGTACCGGGTAAGATAGCTTTGCGCGCAATCTTCGATCACTTTCAGGCCGTGCCTGCGCGCGATATCCATGATCGCATCCATATCGCAAGGATTGCCGGCCAAATGTACGGCAACGATCGCTTTCGTTTTGTCCGTAATGCGCGCCTCTACGGATTTCGGGTCCATGTTGTACGTATGCGGGTCCAGGTCCGCAAAGACCGGAATTGCGTTTTGATATAAAATGCCGACAATCGTCCCCTGATCCGTAATCGGGCTCGTAATGACTTCGTCTCCGACGCTGATCCCGGCTGCGCCGAGGGCGACGTGGATCGCCGCCGTCCCCGAAGAAACGGCTACGCTGTATTGGACGCCGTACAATTCGTTGAAATCGTGCAGAAATTGCTTTACTTTTTTGCCGCCGTGATAAAACAACGTGTTTTGCTCGAGTGCCTCAAGCAGCTCCTTCGCTTCCTCAAGCCCGAATCGCTTGCCTTTGCCGAACGGCGACGTTTTGGCTTTCGCCCCTCCATGCAGCGCCAGCTTACGCTCCCGGTTTTCCATCCCGATCCCTCCCTGCCCCTGTACGAATTCGTAATTATACCTGAACGAAAAAGTGCTTATATACTTTTACGATGCCTTCCACGATTTCGCGAGCATCCTGATCCGTCAGCGTCGGGCTGACGGGCAAATAGACGGTTCGCGGTATCAAATCGACCGCATTCGGACACATGTGTTCCGTATAGACGACCGGCTGTTCGAACGGGTAATTGAACGGAAAGCTGTCTTTCTCCGCCGTCCGCTGATGGAACAGCTGCGGAATCATATAAACGGGTTTGCCGCCGTACAATATATACACGCCGATTCGCTCCGCATGGAGCGCCTTCACAAACTGCTGCGCCGCTTCGGCGGAAGGCAAAATCATGCCGAGATTCGAACCGATATCGCCGTCAGGATCCGCCAGCTTACGGAACTTCATCGTCGGCAGCTCCGCCGCAAGCGATTCCCGGATGAATCCGCATTGCTTCTTCATCGCGGCAACGATGCCGTCCAGCTTGTTCCACTGCTCTACCATGACCGCTCCCGTCAATTCGCTCATCCGGTAATTTTGGCCGATAAACGCGTTCGTTTCTTCGGGAGAATCCATGTCGTAACGGGCTTTTTGCCGGAACATCCCTTGGTCGTGGTAGCGCACCGCCCTGTCGAATAACTGGGGATCGCGCGTCACGAGGGCGCCGCCTTCTCCCGCCGTTATGATTTTGTTCATTTGGAAGCTGAACACGCCGATATCTCCGATCGTGCCGGTGTACGATCCTTTATATTTCGCGCCGCACGACTGTGCGACATCTTCGATGACATACAGGCCGTGCTTGCGCGCAAAAGCCATGACCGGGTCCATATCGACGGGATTGCCGAGAATGGAAACGGCGATGATGGCCTTCACTTCATCGTCCATGACCCGCTCGAGATCGCGCGGATCGAGGTTCAGGCTTTCGTCGACATCGACGAACACCGGCACGGCTCCCGCGCAGACGACGGCGCCTGGTGTCGCGAGGAACGTCTTGGCGGGGACGATCACTTTATCCCCGTAACCGATACCTAGCGCTTTCAGCGCTACGATCAAGGCGGCGGTGCAGGACGTAACGCCGAGCACGTAAGGGACACCGAGGTCTCTCGCCATCGTCTCTTCCAGCGTTTGAACCGACTGCTGCATACCGGGCCCGTAATACCGGAACGGGGACCGGGCGAGTATCGTTTTGGACGCTTGCTCCGCCTCTTCCGTTCCCATTACCGAAGCGCCGGGATAGTTCGGAGGCAGCGGCTTGCTGCGCGCGGGTGTACCACCTTCAATGGCCAGTTTGGACATGCAAATCATCCTCTCTTTCGATAGATCCGGCTTCGGAACGAAGCGGTCTTTTTACGCAAACGACGCCGAAATGCAATTCCGTGCCTTCTTCCTTCTCCGCCGTTCCATGGGGCACGGGAACCCAGGCCACTGCGCCGGCAGGAATAGACTGCCCGGCCACTTGTACGGCTCCCTGATCGTCCAGGCCGGTAATGTTCAGCTTTCTGCGTGCACGCTGCCAATCGTTGATCTGTTTGCCCGTCCAGAATACGAATCCGTGCTTCCTCGCTTCGGATACGACGCGGCGCAGTGCGTTTCGCACAGACTCCTGCTTATAAATATGAATCTGGTGGAACAGAAAATGCGCAACCCCGTTTACGCCGGCGACCCCGTTCAAAAACGGAGCAATGACGCTGCTGTCGGCCCAATGGTCGGATAAGTCCAGATCCTGCGTCAAAAAGCCGATTTCAAGCACGTCGTAACTACGATTTCGGTCGTTCGACCAAGCGATCGGAACATACGGATGGCAGGTGCCGAATAAAAAACCGACGTTGCCTTTCTTGCTCGGCCCTCTCGTTTGATCGCTCTGAATGCCGTGTGCCTCGCAAAAGGCGAACAGCTCGCCCCAGCCCTCAAAGCGCGTGTAATGATTCTTATTGGAGGCGACTTCGGTCAGCTCCGCCGCTTCCGTCAGCCATGCGAATTGGCGGGCGAATTCCTCGGCGCCCCACCGGCCTTTCTGCGATTCAAGCGCATTGTAATGAAAAGCGAGCTCGTGACCGTCGCTCTTGATTTGCTCGTACACCGGCTTACTGTATCCGGGCTCCAGCATGCACCACGACGATTGAACGCCGACCTCCTTCATCAGCTCCAGCGTTGCCTGCGCGTACTCGTCCTTGTTGCCGTCGCTGTCATGAGAGATCATCGCGACGCGGTCGACGCCTTCCGGCCAGCAGCCGATGAACGGCAGCGTCAATCCTTTTCCGGCGGCGAGCCGCAGCAAATGGCCGATGACGATTTCGCGCCAGTAATCGGCATAGGGATAGGCAAAGTAGGGCACGCCGGTCTCCGTCGTCTTCCGGTCCCATTCCCAATCCATCGCCGTCTGATCGTCCGCTTTCAATATTCCGTCGTTGAGCGGAGCGCTTCCGTCGGGTGCAGGCGCGCCGTCTTCGAGCACGGGCATGCCTCCCTGCTGCAGCCGGACGATCGTATCGATCACGTCGACGGCGAAGCGGTCGAGCGAGCCGGCGCCGATCCGGAAGCTGTGCCGCGCCGCGCCGGCGCTTACGCCGTTCGGTTGCGAGACGGCAATGGTCCCGAACTCGCTGCAAGCCGCAGGCTCCTTGTCTTCACGCCACGGCTGCGCCCGAAGAAACCGTACGGCTTCGGCCTTCGAATAATGTTCTCCCCACATGGCATACCCCGCCCCGACAGGACTGGCCGAGGCATAGCCCAGCTTGGAGGCAAGCGCATTCACACCGCCGTAAGAAATCAACGACCCGCCCTGCTCGGCGTAATCCCACAGGACGGAAACGGTATGCTCGCTTTCTTCCGTCAACGCCGCAATTACAATGTCGTATGGCCGCTGCTTCAACTGTTCAACATCTTCAAGCCATTCAAACGGAATGCCTGCGTCGTTCAACAGTTCGCCCACGTAACGATCAAATGCATTCAACCCGTAATGCCACCGGCGCTCCGCTGCTTTGCGATCAAAGAGCACCCCTAGTCGGGCCATTTTCATGGAAACCATCCCCTCCAGTTGCTGTTATGAATTAAATATATGTATCATACTTGTATTATATTTTAATTCGCCATGAAATACCATATGTAACCGCAAAAAAATCGGATGCCTGTGTATTTCGCCCCCTTTCCGTTTATATTCGCTTGGATCTGATATATAATGAGTCATATTTACTAATAGAATGGAAGAATGATCGATATGAGACGCGAAAATGAATTTCGGTATACGAAGCTTGCCAATATTTTGCGCGAGCAAATTTTATCCGGCTATATTAAGCCCGGCGAATATTTGCTGTCCGAGAACGAACTATGCAAACATTACAGCATGAGCCGCACTTCGGTTCGAAAGTCGCTCGACCAGCTGCTAAAGGATCGTCTGATCGTCAAAAAAGTCGGGCAAGGCACGGTCGTGTCTCCCGATCTTGTCGTTCCCGTCAGCGAGCGCAAGGTGCTGCGCGTGCTCGCCACCTCTCCATCCCATTTTGCCGACAGCTGCATGCAGCACATTATCGATGTGTTTCAGCAAAAATACAGTCACGTCGACGTGAAATTCATGAGCTTTCCGACGCTCGATTTCTGGGAGTCGATCCGTGCCAGCAGCGACATGGGGCTGCAGCCCGACGTTATTTTTGCCGGGGACCGGCAGTGCCTCGAATCCGATCTGGGGCAGGACGCCTTCCTTGATCTGCAAGGGCCGCTTGAACAAAGCTTGCAAGCGATGTACCCTCGAATGGCAGGAGCGTTTCGTCAGGGGCAAGCGGTCATCGCCGCGCCGGTCACTTTCTCCACTGTCTACTTGGCGTATAACCCGCAGTTGTTTGATGCATACGGCGTCGAAAGGCCGGGCCCGAACTGGACGCGGGATGATTTTGTCGAAGCGGCCCGCAAGCTGACCGTAGATACGGATGGAGACGGCATTGTCGATCAATATGGTTTTTCCGTGAATTCATCTTTTAACCGCTGGCCCGTCATTGCGCTGCAGAATGGCGTACGGTTCGACAACGCAGACGATAAAGAGCCGCTTATCCGGACGCTTACCTTTATTCACGATCTTCTGTACCGATACCGGGTCGCTACGAACTCCGCCAAATTTCTGCGAAACTCCGATGCTTTCGTTCGCGGCAAATCCGGCATGGTGCTGACCACCTCGATCGAGCTGGCCGGATGGCGTAACGATCAGCTTGATTTTGAGGCGCAGGTGGCTCCCCTGCCGTTCGGAGAGGAGAAGGCGACGCTGCTGATCGCCAATGCGTTCATGATCCCATCCCGCTGCAGCGACCCGGAGCTGGCCGTAGAATTCGTGCGAACCGCGCTCGATCCGGGGCTGCAGGAGTCGATCGGCCGAAGCTCTCAATTTTTATCCGTGCTCCGAACGGTCAATGAGGAGCTGTGGGACAAAGAGACGCTCGAGTCGCTCAACATTAAGGACGACCGGATCGAAAACAGCCATTTCCTGTTTGAAATGATTCCCGATTCGAGCCGGATCGAAGAGCTCGATGCGGCGCTCGGCTTGTATTGGGCAGGACTTGAATCGGCGAATGCCGCGGCCGAACGGTTGCTCCGCAAGCAAGGCTAGGCAGCGGTATGCAGAAAAAGCTGGAGTCCTCCAACAACATGTTCCATTACAGGCTCCGGAGGAAGGAAGTAAGCGATGGGTTTTGAACTGACGAAGCGAATGATTAGGCAGCTTTGCGGCAATCTCAGTTATGAGCGGGGAGAAGGCTATTATCACGAAGGCAAAGTGAGCCTTATAAATTCCGATCATGATGCTAACGTGTACCAAGCAGTGGTCAAAGGGAAAAGCAAGTACGAGGTTACGGTCCGGATCGATGCCGACGGCGATGTGGACGCGGAATGCGAATGCCCCGCTTACGATTCCTACGACAACTACTGCAAACATATCGCCGGTGTGCTGTTCCATATTTATGATGAGCTGCAGGCAGGCAAGCCGCCAGGCCGATCGTATCCTTCCCTGCTGCATCCCGAAAACCGGATTCCGCAAGAAGACGGACATTTAACCCCGAGATACGCACGGAGCACCCCTTCGCCGGAACCGGGATATTCGGGAATATCGCCGAATGAATCGCTGCTGATGACTCGCGTGCTGGGGCTGTTCAGCAACCGGTCGCCGCGGCCAAGCGGGATGCGGACACGGTTTGATGCCAGAACGCCGCTTGACGTGGAATTCATCTGCAAGCTTTTTCCTTACGGATACCGCAAACACATGTTCGGAGTAGAACTCAAAGTCGGTCCCAAGCGGCTGTATATCGTGCAAAAAATAAGGGATTTTTTGTCCAGCGTGGAGCGGAGAGAGGCGTTCACCTTTACGAAGCAATTTTTGTACGAGCCGGAGCTGCATTGCTTTCAAGAGCATGACGATGCCGTTATCCGTACATTAATCGAAATCCTCCATCATGAGAAAATGTATCGCGAATCGTCGAACCCCTATGCGCATCCTTCCCATGCGGCGGGCGGCGACCGGATGCTGCTCATCCCTCCTTTTCTGTGGGATACGCTTCTCCCCCGGCTGCTTGAAGCGTCGTCGGTCAAACTGGAGCAAGGCGGCAAAACGTTCGACGGCATCATCCTGTCCGACGAGCCGCTCCCGCTCCGCTTCGAATTCGATCAAGCGCGATCGGACGGGTATGAGCTGGACATTCACGGGCTGGACGACATTATCGTGATGGAATCCTACGGCGCCGTCCTCCATGATGGAAAGCTGCTGAAGCTGCAGGAAGGCAGCGGCCGGCAGTTGACGGAGCTGAAACAAATGCTCGAAACTTCACGCAAGCAGCAAATCCGGATTCCTCCGGAGCAGATGGAGCCCTTTATGGAAAAGGTCGTCCCCGGTCTGATGAAGCTGGGAAGCGTAAGGATCGCTCAGGCGGTGTCCGATCGCATCGTGCAATCGCCGCTGAAGGCGAGGCTGTACCTGGATCGGGTCAAAGACCGGCTGTTGGCCGGACTTGAGTTTCAATACGGCGATATCGTCGTGAACCCGCTCGACGCAGCCGGCTCCGGACGGGGAGAAGGCCGAATATTGATGCGGGACGGCGAGCGGGAAGCGCAAATCCTGTACCTGATGGAGCAAAGTGACTTCGCCCAAACGGAAAGCGGCTATTTCCTGGATGACGAGGATGCGGAGTATGAATTTCTGTATCATACCGTTCCGCAATTGGAGAAGCTGGCCGACATATACGCCACAACCGCGGTAAAAGAGCGGCTGTACGTCGGGAATACGCCGCCGAAAGTTACCGTAAACGTGGACGAGAGAACCGACTGGCTCGAGTTCAAGTTCGATCTGGATGGCATTCCCGAAGCGGAAATCCGTAAACTGCTGCAGTCGCTTGATGAAAAGCGCAGATATTACCGGCTCCCGAACGGAGCGCTGATGCCGCTGGAGACGGCGGAGTTTCAGGAAATTGTCCGCTTTATGAACGAAGTGGGCTTGCGCCAGCAGGATCTGAAAGCGGCGGACATTCGTCTGCCGGCCATCCGCGGACTTCGCTTGATCGATGCAGAGAAGCAAGGCCATGCGGTCAAGCTCGGAAAGTCGTTCCGGCAGCTGCTCGATAACATGCGCAACCCGGACAATCTTGATTTCCCCGTTCCCGAGCCGCTTGTTCCCGTGCTGCGGGATTATCAGAAATACGGGTTCCAATGGATGAAGACGCTGGCGTATTATCGATTCGGCGGCATCCTTGCCGATGATATGGGGCTCGGCAAAACGCTGCAAAGCATCGCCTTTCTCGTCTCCGTGCTGCCCGGCATCCGTGAGGAGAAGCTGCCGGCAGTCATCGTCTGTCCCGCTTCGCTCGTATACAATTGGCGGAACGAGCTGAAGAAGTTCGCTCCGGACATTCGCGCGGTCATCGCCGACGGAAGCAAGGCGGAACGCAGCCACGCCATCCATGAAGCAGCTCTGGTTGACGTGATCATTACGTCGTACCCGCTGCTGCGCCGGGACATCGAGCTGTATACCGCCCAACCGTTCCATACGCTCATCCTGGACGAAGCGCAAGCTTTCAAAAATCATGCTACGCAAACGGCGCACGCGGTGAAAAGCATTCAGGCCCGATACCGTTTCGCCCTGACCGGAACGCCTGTGGAAAACTCGCTAGAGGAGCTGTGGTCCCTCTTCGATGCCGTGTTCCCCGAATTGTTTCCGGGGCGGAAGGCATTCAACGAATTGTCACGGGAAACCGTGGCGAGACGGGCTCGTCCGTTTCTGCTGCGGCGGGTGAAATCCGACGTACTGAAGGAACTGCCGGAGAAGATTGAGACGCTGCAAGCTTCCGATCTGCTGCCCGACCAGAAGAAGCTGTATGCCGCCTATCTTTCAAAGCTGCAGCAGGAGACATTGAAGCATTTGAACGCAGAAGCCTTCCATAAAAACCGGATCAAAATATTGGCCGGCCTAACCCGCCTTCGCCAGCTGTGCTGCCATCCGGCCCTATTCGTCGAAGATTATGCCGGAAGCTCGGCCAAATTCGAGCAGCTGTTGGAAATCGTGGAGGAATGCATCAGCGCAGGAAAACGGATGCTCGTCTTCTCGCAATTTACAGAGATGCTCGCCTTGATCGGCCGTGAGCTCGGTTACCGGGGCGTACCGTTCTTTTACCTGGACGGCCAAACCCCTTCGGCGGAGCGGGTGGAACTGTGCAGCAAGTTTAACGATGGGGCGCGGGATTTGTTCCTGATTTCCTTAAAAGCCGGCGGCACCGGACTGAACTTGACCGGAGCGGATACCGTCATCCTTTACGACCTGTGGTGGAACCCCGCCGTGGAACAGCAAGCCGCTGACCGCGCCCATCGTATCGGACAGAAGAACGTCGTGCAGGTGATCCGGCTCGTGACGCAAGGCACGGTTGAAGAGAAAATGTACGAGCTTCAGCAAAAAAAGAAGCATCTCATCGAGGAAGTCATTCAGCCCGGCCAGGAATCGCTGTCCACTTTGACAGAGGCGGATTTGCGGGAAATATTGATGATATGACAAGCAACGGCTTGACCTGTATCTGGGATAGATCAATATCCCGCAGGTCAAGCCGTTTTATTGGGCCAGCGTCGATTCCGCAACCGCGTCCGGCGGAGCATGCCACAGTGCCCGCCCCGTCGAGCTGCCGTCTCTCGAACAGCATGCAGCCGCTTACTTGCTTTTTTCCGCGGTGATCAATTTGTTCACGCTGTCCTCGAAGTCGCGCAAGGCGGTGTTGACATCCTTGATCCCCTTGATGACATTGTTGAACTCTTTGTTCAATGGCGCGGCCGTGGAAACGGTGGTCAGTTTCGGATCGCGCGGCGGAGCCGGCTTCGCCGATTTGTTGACGTACAGCGCACCCCCGGTATTTTTGCCTTTCATGGCGGCGAAATCCTGGCTGTACGCTTTCTGAATGTCCGGCTTGCTCAAGACGGTCGCTTTACCTGTCTTGCTCGCTGCCATTTGCATTTCGTCGGACAGTACGAAATCAATGACTTTAAAGGCCGCTTCCTTATTTTTGCTAGAGCTCATAATATAATAAAATCTCGGATTGACCATCGCGTTCGTGCCCGGCGCTTCTTTCATCGTCGGCAGCGACACCATGTCCCAATGCATGAAATCGTCCGGGAAGCTCTCGATCGCCGCCGTAACATCCGCGTGCATGGCGGACGTGCGCTCCTTCGTAAAGGCGCTTACTTCCTTGACGCGGCTGCGGTCGTCCAACGGCTTGTCGAGCGGGAGCCGGTAAAACTTCGACAGCGTGGTGAAAATCGACTTCCACGCATCCGTTTGGATCGCCGCCCGGTCTTCCTTCTGTAGAAAATACGGGGCCGCCAGCTGGTTGTTGTCGAGCAAATAAGTAAAATTCATCGTCATGCCCCGGTATTGCACGCCGTCTTCCACCCGAGTCAATTTTTGGGCGATCGCGTAAGCGTCATCCCATGTCATGCCGTCTTTCGGATAAGGAACGCCGAACTTGTCGAAGATGTCTTTGTTGTAAAACAGCACCGGCGTATAGCCTGTTACGGGAAGCCCGTAGTAGCTCCCTCCGTAAGTCGCCGACGCGCTCTTGATAATTTCGAGGTAAGCCGGGTCGATCCGGCTCAGCTCGAAATTGTTTTTCTTGATTAAATCGGACAAGTCGTACTGCAAATTGAATTTCACCAGATTGTTGTCCAGCGCGGATAACCCTTGGTAATAAATATCGGGGCTGTCTCCGGCGACGACCAGATCCTGTATTTCTTTCCCTTTATCCGCCCCTTGAAACTCAAACGAAATATAAGGGTACTTTTGTTTGACTTTATCGGCGATTTCGTTTTTGAACCGCGTCTCATAGTCTTTGTCCCCCGTATAAAACTTCAAGGTTACGGGCTGCTGCTTTTCTTCTTTATTTTTATTCGTCGTATCCTTGGCATGGCTGCAGGCGGCGAGAAGCGCCGTGGGCAAAGCGAGAGACAGCGCGACGCATACGGCTTTATTCAACATGTTCAAGTTCCCCCTCCATGGAAAACCTTTTAATAACATCCCAATTTATTCGTTTTGAGTGAAGCTGAACCAACCCGGTGTTTCAGACGGGCAGGCTGATCCGTTCGAGCGTCTATTCAGTCGATTGCAGAGGGCATGCGATTGCGGTTCTTATTTAGTTTGCTCTCGTCAGCGTTACTTCCACTGTAACGCCGTTCGCGCACTCCAATTCCAGAATCGTTGACTGCGCATCCGATTGGATCGATCGGATCGACGGATTCGGCCGATCCGTCCGCAGCTCCCAGCGGCCAGCGAGTTCAATCCGCACTTGGGATGCCGTCCCCGCCGTCCAGGCGATATGATCCTCCATCTTCTGATTCGGCAGCTTCGGCAGCCGCAAATCCGGGTCCGATACGCTTAGCACAAGCTCGCCGCCACGTTCCTTCTCCATAGCAAGGACCGGAACGCTCGCGCTTCGCAAGATGCCGTAACTCAAATGCGCCCCCGGGTCGAACAGGGCGTAACCGATCGCCCGCTCTCCTCTGTGCTCGACCACATGCGCCTGCTCATCCTTGCGCAGTACCCGGTACGGCGGCGTCTTGGCATATGTTTCAACTTCCTCCGGCGCGACCTGCACGAGGACGGCATACTCGTAACCCGCGCCATCCGGCTTCGTCCCATGATCGATCCATGCAGTTGAATACGCCCCGGACGTCGGCTTGCCGCCGCTGTGATCCATGGAATGCTGCATGCCGCGCTCGAGATGCAGCCCTTGCGGGTCGGGTACGACATACCCGTTGCCGTAAGGATCGATAATCCAAACCGGACCGGTTTCGGCTGGATGGAAGCTGTACGGGAATGCCGTCGTCTCAGCGGAATTGACTACAATAGGCATACTCGTGTCCGGCATGTGCGACTGGAACAGCGTCGTTTCCGTACGATGCACGCCGTCGTCGCTTTGAATATGCGAGCCGAGTGCGATCACCTCGCGGCCGAAGTAGAAATACGACTTCACGGCGCGGAAGCTCGGGTCGAATACCGTATCGTGAAGCTTCATCGCAAACACGCCGTCCGTTCCTTCGCTGACAACGCCGCCGACAAACGTTTCATCGCTGAACGAACGGGTATTTTCGTTGAACATGCCGTTTTTCGAGCCGCCTTTTCCGACTTCCATCGCCTCAAGTGCAAGGCGCTTCGTCGTTGCCCCAGGCCAGCGGCACCAATCCCAGCCTTGATCCAGGGCATAACCGCTGTCCTCCGCGCTCACCGGATCGCCCGAAGCGAGGATTTGCATCGCGCCGTAGCTTACATAGCGCCCGTATACGTTTTCGCCTTCCGTCACTTTGAACGCCGATTCGGCGTTTCGTCTACCGTGCACTTCGAAGTCGAATACGTACTGGCTCCATCCTTTGGTCGATACCATCCAATCGTCGCGCCGCAGTACGGCAAGTGCAGCCGACGGCTTGAACCAGTACCCTTGCGGGCTCCGCTCCGGCGAATAGCCCTCATCCGCCAGCCCCAGCATCAGCTGCAATCCGCCGATCGTGTCCGTATATTGGACGTTTTTGGAATCGGCTAGGGGAAACAGCTTTTCCTTCAAGTACGGAGATTCATCGTCCCACAGCCGCATGAATGCGCCAGCCATGTCCGGATCGACCGGGTCGCCGGCCAGCGCCATATAAGCGTAAGCGGGAAGCATCTCGTTCGTGATTCCGCCTTTCGTAGGGAATCTGCCGCTAATGCCGACCGGCACATCGTATTTGTTCGTCACGGTGCGCAGCGTTAGCAGCGCCTGCTTCACGTTATGCACTGACGACGGAGATAGGGCGAACGGCGTACCGTGCAGCAGATAGGCGATCAAAGCGGCCGTATGGTAAGCATTGGGAGCATAAGCGCTCATATACACGCCGCGGTGATGAAAGCCCATGTAATCGTGCTTGATCGTCCCCGCGTAGCCGGGCGCGATCGCCAATGCGTGGTTCATCCATTGGAGCAGCCCTTTCATGCGCCGTACCTTCTCCGGCGTGTCGTCCATCGCAAGTACATACAGCAGCTTGTAATGAAACCGCGTGCGCACTTCGTCGGATGTTGTCTCCATATAATCGACACCCGGCATTCCGTACGTTTTGCCGAAATTCGTAAACCAGTTCATCGCGGCCAATTCGCGCTCTAGACGGCCCGTTTCCCGCAGCTCCTTTCTCATCAGGAAAACTGCGTGAAAATACCCCGAATTGCGGTTCGTTTCGTGGTCGAGCGTCTCCAAGCCGCTCCCTGCCGCCCAGCCTTGATCGTGGAAATGATCGAACAGATCGAGCGCCTTACGTTTGCTTTCCGGATTGCCGTTCATTTTATAATCGAGCACAAGCGGCAAAAAAATCGTTCGCGAGACGGATTTGCCGAATTCCGGACCGTGAGCCGACCGACTGGAAAATAAAGGCATGCCGGTCATACATCCGTTCTCGTCTCTTCGCAACCGGAGACTTTCAAACTTATTCAAGCCCGAACGGATAAAGGACTGCAGCGCCTCATACCGGATGCGGATCGGCTCGCGAGTTACGTCCGGTCTCACGCCATATACCCATTCCTCGGACCGGCGGGCAATCGTCTCGAACGCCTGGAGCTGCTCCGGCGTGACGGCATCATCGAGCGGAAGCTGCGGGCGCTGTCTGCTGAAATGAAAGGAGCGATCCCATGACCCGCCCTTGCCCCCGTTCGTTCGCTGCCGGGTGAACGGCATCTGATCATCGGACGAACGCGATGCCGGCACATGCTCGACAAATTCAATCGCGTCGAAAAAGATGCTTCCGCTTGCCGCTCCCTCCGGCGGAACGATTTCCATCACTTCCAGCTGCTCATCTTCGTTAGCCGTGCGCCCCGCTGCCGCTCCTTTGTTCTCCTGCTGTGAACGTTCGATCATCCCGTCTTCGCGGAAATGAACATTGAACCCGCGCCATCCGGTAAAGTTGATCCCGATCTCGAAGGCATACCGTGGACCGCGATCATCCATCTCCCGCTCGGAACCGAATCGGAACGACAGCTTGCCGTCAACGGGCGATTCGTTGTAGATCCACAGCTTCATGCCGCCGTTTCGGCTGCCGCCCGCTTCATCCAAATACGGCGGACGGGTGACCGTCAGCGCACTGCCCTGTGCCCACTGCCAGCGCAAGCATTGCCGGCCGTGCTTATAGTGTGCTCGCGAAAGCTGAAGATCGCCTCCCCCGGTTGCCTGCCACAGTATAGGCACTGTCTCTCCCTCGAACGATTCGGCTTGCCCGAAAGTACCGTCGTCTTGCAGTTCATCCGTCTTTACCGTGCCGGATACATCCGAAAACTCGCCATTGACTGTTCGTAATTCATGGTTCATTCGCCGTTTCCTCCTCATCTTTACACCGCTTTTCCTTTACCAAGCCGATGCTCCGGGTGCGCCACTTCAGCTACGTCCCAAGGACCGACAACGC
Organism: Paenibacillus allorhizosphaerae; assembly: GCF_042659105.1. Taxonomy (NCBI): domain Bacteria; kingdom Bacillati; phylum Bacillota; class Bacilli; order Caryophanales; family Paenibacillaceae; genus Paenibacillus; species Paenibacillus allorhizosphaerae. The sequence goes on from NZ_JBHSRV010000001.1 coordinate 767,991, forward strand.
CCGTAAGTGCCCGGTGTTCCGGGATGCTTCATTTCGCGGTTCTGGCCGCTTCGGCGGCAATTTCCTTGTTAGCCTGTTCCTCCGCTTCGCGGTGCGCGGTGTTTGCATCCTTCTTGCCGCTCATTACGTCCTTGATCGCATTTTCCAAAATCGTATTTACGATATCGTCGTATGCAGTCGGGTGAAAGCTTGCCGGCTTCGTCTTCAAGACGACGGATGCGTTTTTCCCTTGCAGCGATTTCAAATCCGCACCGTAGCTTTTCAAAATTTCCGGCTTGCTTACCGCGGGCAGCCGCCCCGTGCGGGCGAGAATCGTTTGTGCTTCGTCCGACGTCAAGTAGTCGATCACCTGAAAGGCGATCTCCTTGTTTTTTCCGGTCGACGAAATGGATAGAAGCTGGGAATTGGCCGTCCGGTTTTTGCCGAGCGCTTCTTTGAAATTAGGCAGCGTCACCATATCCCAGTTCAACTTCTCGCCTTTTTGCTCCATTTCCTCAAACAAGCCGAGCATGCCGTTTGCCCAATACGCATACATCGCAATGTTACGGTCTTTCAGAAAGGCGTTGCGCGACTTGTTCGGCGTATCGCGGTCTTTGCCGAACTCGTTGCCGGGGATGCGATACATATCTTCGATCAACCGCGTTGCCCTTCGCCATTCGTCGGAATTGATCAGCGCCTTGTTCGTTTTGGCATCGACGAAGGAAAGCGAGAGAGCGGAGCCGACGGCGGTGAGATGCCCCGGGTCGAGCCCGCGAATCTGCTTTCCGTTCTGCATCCCCGTCATTTTCCGCGCCACGTCCAGCGTCTGTTCCCAATCCATCCCGTCGACCGGGTATTTGACGCCGAAGCTGTCGAACAAATCCTTGTTATAAAATAATGCCGCATAGTTAACCGTATAAGGCAGACCGAGCAGCTCTCCTTTGCTTGCGTATTGCCTGATGTTGTCCAGCACGACGGAGTCGAATTTGTTCAGATCGGTCGCCTGGCGCTTAACCATCTCCGTCAAATCGTACGGGATGCCGAGCTTATAATAGTTCGACAGCCGGGGGCTGGGCGTAAAGACGATGTCGGGGATATTCCCCGCCGCAACCAAGTCTTCGGGCATCGCACCGGTCCCGCTTTTGATCCAGTCGAGCGTCACGTTCGGGAACTTCTTCTTGAGCGGCTGCACGAACAAATAATCGAAGTCCGCATCCGTAAGCGATACGCCGAACGAGTAAAATGACAGCTTTACAGGCTCCGTGGTTTGTACGCTTTGCGTCGCCTTTTTGCCGTCGCGGCTTTGACTTTCGGCCGGCTTCCCCGCTCCTCCGCCGTTGGAGCAGGCTGCTGCCGTAAAGAGCAGACTAGCTGAGGCTAATACAATAGCAGTTTTTTTGTACATTGCTGCATCCCCCTTATATACCGGTATGGTTATATAAACGCAGGCAGAAGCTTACTTCGTCTTGGTCAATGCCACTTCCGCCGTCTTTCCGTTCCTGCAGTCAAACTCCAGCACCGTGAGATTGGCGCCTCCATTTATTACGCGTATGCCGCTCGGCAACGATTGCCCCGGCTGCCAGCTTCCCGTCAATTCAACGCGCACCGTTTCCGTCGATCCGGGAGTCAACGCGACATCGTCGTCCATCCGCTGGTCCGGCAGCTTTGGCAGCCTCAGATCGGGATCCGCAACGCTAAGCACGATGCCTCCTCCTGTTTCCTTCTCCATGATAATCGACGGACGGCTTGTTTTGCGGACGTGCCCGCCCTCGATTGCCGTCTTTTCATCAAAAATGACGTAGCCGATCGCATGCTGTTTCAAATGCTTCACAATATGGGCGCTGCTGTCTTTGCGCAGCACTTCGTAGTTCGGAGCTTCCGCATACCGTTTCACTTGGTCTGGTGCAGATTGCACGAGAACCGCATATTCGTAGCCCGCGTCCTTCGGATTCAGCCCGTGGTCGATCCATGCGGTGCTATAGGCGCCGGAAGTCGTTTTCTTGCCGCTTTGGTCCGGCGACGATTGCGTCTTTCGTTCGATGCGGAGACCGTTTGCGTGCGGAACGACATAGCCGTTGCCGTAAGGGTCCATCAACCACGCCTTCTCGTCCTTCGTCACTTCGAACCGGTAAGGAAATTCGGTTACCGGCTGCTCGGCTTGAACCCGGATCGGCATCGCCGTTTCGGTCATCATCGACTGGAACAGCGTCGTTTCCGTCGCGTATTTGTCATCGTCATTGCCAATGCCCGACCCTAGCGCGATCAATTCATTATCGAAAAAAAATACGGACTTTTCGGCGCGAAACGTCTTGTCGTATACCGTATCGTGCAGCTTCATCGCAAATATGCCGTTATTCCCTTCGCTCTCCACTCCGCCGACGAACGTTTCGTCCGTAAACGAACGGGATTGCGGGCGATCCTTGGATACCGCAAGCTCCGTCCAGGGCAAATGCTTGGTCGTAGCGCCGGGCCAACGGTTCCAATCCCATCCGTTGTCAAAGCCGTACCCGTTGTTCTTCTTGTTGATCGGGTCGCCGGCTGCCATAATTTGCATCGCGCCGTAGCCGCTATATCTGCCGTACACGTTTTGCCCGCCCTGCGCCTTTTGCGCAGCGTCGGCCGCTTTTGGCGCTTGCGACTCAAAATCGAACACATATTGGCTCCAGCCTTTGACCGAAACCATCCAATCGTCCCGGCGCAGGATACCGAGGGCTGCCGAAGGCTTCATCCAAAAGCCTTACGGGCTTTGTTCCGCCGGAACCCCCATGCCGGCGAGCTTCAGGGCAAGCTGGAGCCCGCCGATCGTGTCCAAGTACGACACATCGCTGCTGTCTGCGCTAGGGAACAGCCCCTGTTTCAAATAAGGCGACTTCGGATCCCACAGCCGCATGAACGCTCCGGCCATTTCCCGGTCGACGGGCTCGGCAGCAAGCGCCATGTAGGCGTAAGCGGGAATGATTTCGTTCGCTATGCCGTCTTTGGTCGGAAAGCGTCCGCTGACGCCGACCGGCACATCGTATTTGTTCGACACTATGCGGAACGTCAGCAAAGCGCCGCGCACATTGTCCGTCGTCTGCTTGGAAAGCGCAAACGGCGTATCGTGCAGCAAATATGCGATCAATGCGGCCATATGAAATGCTTGCGGCGCGTAAGCGCTCATGTAGACGCCTCTGTGATGAAAGCCCATGAAATCTTCCTTGATCGTTCCGGCGAAACCGGGAGCTGCGGTCAGTGCGTTATTTATCCAGCGCACAAGCCCTTTCATCTCGCGCACCTTCTCGGGACCGTCGTCCAGCGCCAGCACGTAAAGCAGCTCATACATTAATTTGGTGCGGACTTCGTCGGCCGTCGTCTCTCCGGTATCCATCGCGTACGTTTTTCCGAAGTTCGTGTACCAGCGTACGGCAGCCAGCTCGCGTTCAAGTCTTCCGGTTTCTTTCAGCTCCTTGCGCATTAAATAAACGGTATGAAAATAACCGTTCGTCCGGTTCGTTTCGTGATCGAGCGTCTCCAGCCCGCTGCCGTCAGCCCATCCTTGATCGTGGAAATAATCGAACAGATCAAGCGTTTTTTTCAGGCTCTCCTGACGCCCGTTGATCTTGAAATCGAACACGAGCGGCAAAAAAATCGCACGCGCCACATCTTCGCCGAATTCCGGCCCGTGGGTGGAACGGCTGGAAAACAGCGGGGTTCCGGTAATGTAGCCGTTCCCGTCCCTTTTTAAGCCGAGCTGCTCATATTTTTGCAGCCCTTTGGCAATGAACGACTGCAGCGCCTGACGGCGGATTTGCAGCGGCTCTTGTGTGAAATCGGGGTTTTCTCCGTAGATCCAGTTTTCGTACCGCCTCGCGATCGTTTCGAAAGCGCGCGTTTCTTCCGGCGTAATCCGGTCCGGGAGCGGAAGATCCGGCTTCAGCCCGCTCCAGAAGTAGCTGCGGTCCCACGTCCCGCCGATCCCGCCGTTCGATCGTTTGCGGTCATACGGCACTTGATAATCGGTAGATCGCGTCACGGGAATCGTCTCGGCGAATTCCACCACATCGATGAACAGGCTTCCTGCAGGTGCAACTGCCGGAGGCAAAATGTCCATCACTTCCAGCGGCGCTTTACCGTCGCCTTTATAGCTTTCACTCGCGCCGTCTTCTCTGAACTGAATCCACATACCCCGCCATCCGGTGAAATTCAGCCCAATCTCGAAAACGTATCGCGGATCGCTGCGGGCCATGTCCTGTTCCGAGCCGAGTCTGAAGGTCGCCTTCCCGTCGACCGCCTTCTCGTTGTACAGCCACAGCTTCATCCCTCCCCGCTTGCCGCTGCCCGCTTGCTCCAAATATTGCGGTTTGCGGATTGCCAGCTTCGCTCCTTGCTCCCATTGCCACAAAAGGGACTGCAAGCCGTGTTTGTAATGCGCTTCCGACAGCGAGAGCCGCCCTCCCCCTTCCGTATGCCAGGCTGCAGGAATTTGTTCGCCTTCGAACGACTCCGCATTTTTGAACGAGCCGTCGTCGCGGATGGCTGTTTTTTGCGCTTTGACCGCGGGACTCGGCTGCGGCTCTTGGGGCTCAAGCGCGTCGTTTTGTAAGCGATTCCAAATCGAAGCGGCTGCAGCCAGCGCTAGAACTAACAAAACCGTAACAACGCCTGTGACCCACCCTTTGAAACGTATTTTATGCATAGCTTCACCCCAGCAACGTATTATTTTTTTGTTAACGTCCAGCTTCGGCGTAGATCCCCGCTCCATTTTTATACAAAAGAATGTGTGACCCGGCACCGTATTGTTCCAAATTCCGCCATTCCTCAACCCCAATATAAATGGGCGTCTATCTTTTGTCAATATTTAGATTAAGTTTATGTAAATATATTTTTTCACGCTATTAATTGGGGCTGTATGCGATTATCACAGCCATCTATTGTTAAGAAATTAAAATTACTTCGAGAAGGTTGTCACCTGCTCCATCACAGGCCATTTTCGACGAAACCATCGCGTACTGCGTCACAATGGTCCGAAACGTACCTTGTTCCGTGAGCGTTCCCGCAGTTAAAGGGATAAACCGACGCCATCCTGAAGCTCTCTTGGTAAGCAGATGCTCCTTTCGCAGTATCGCTTACCTAGCTTTAATCGAATATTTTCCGCTTTACGACATAAGTTCATGCTAAATCTTTACATAAGTTGCGTGCGACATGCAAAAAAATACCGCCGCACCATCTTCACGACGGCACAGCGGCAAATAGTAAACGTTATTGAATTAACTGCTTATTCCAGTTTCGAACTATCGCTCTATGGCTTTCCTTTACACCTTCGACGCATTGGCATGAAGCAGGATCGCTTGATTGATCTGCTCGCGTTTGTTCAGCATCCACTCCATCGAATGCGGGTATTCGCTGAATGTGATCGGCTGTTCGAGTCCTTCCTCCACCAGCGCCAACACCTGCTCGCGGCCTATGATGCTTTCCAGCAATTTGAGGGCGCGAAGATCCTGCAGCGCTTCATAAAACACTTCCATCCGGATCGATTCCAACGGTCCGTCTTCTCCCGGATATACGAGGAAAGGATCGCCTGACGGAAAAGCGCACAAGGCATCCGTATTACGGAACGGATCGAGCTTTTTCTTGGAATACTGCGAGTACCAGAAATTGTAGCCCCAATGCAGGAAGCCCTCTACCTCGAATTTGTACATCTGATAGCCGATGATCCGGTTGCGGTACGACGGCATATGGAAGAAACGATTGGACACTTTGACCCGCTGCGATACGCAGTAATAAGTCCACAGCGGCTTCACGTTATTCTCGATGAAAGGTTCAATATGGTTGTTGGACGGAATCGGATTGGTCACGACGCCTTGACTGTAAAACTCGAAGTTCGACAAAGCGTCAATCATCTTGAATTCGCTGAGCAGCTGCCGAACCGGTTCGGCGGCGGCGCGATATTGCTCAAGATCGACCCGGCGCGGTTCGTCCGAGATATGGAAGTAGCTTCGCTCTTCCAGCCCGTTGTCCTTAATGAACACAACCAGCTCCGGCAAAAATTTGGCGAGGAAGCTCTGGTATTGTTCTCCGATGGAATCCGTCTCCCAGCCGAATATGCGCTTCAGACTGCCGTCGACCCGGGCGACGATCTTCGGCGCGTGCTTCGCCCCCCACTGGGTATACAAGTGCGAAAACTCGAAGTAGAGTATCCCTTTGCTTGAGCAAAGATCGATCCATTTGCGCAAGTTGTCGAAGCCGAAAACATAGTCCCCGTTGCGCACTTCCACGTCAACCAGCTGAACCGTCGGCCGTTCTCCACCCACTGCCGTATCGAGCGGCGGAGTAAACAGCGGCGTCAATATCATGTTCATCCCATGACGTACGGCCGTCTCGACATACTGATCGATCAGCTTCCAATGCGCATCGCTGAACACGTCGACGTTGTAATACGTGGCCAAGCAATCCGTATGGAACCATTCCGTATGTATGAGCTCTTGCTTCGGCAGCAGCGCCGGCAGCAGTTCCAGCTCGAACCGTTCCGTTCCGAGAATCTCATCCTTCGCGTTGGTGAAAGTGATTTCAATCGGGAATACGCCGGGCTTCAGCGAATCGTTTGCTTCGACTTGAATCCAAACCGACCTCCATTGCCCCGGAATGCCGATAAGCCCCTCCGCTGCGTCGAACGGATAGAGAGGATCGGGATACAAGCCGGGCGTCGTGCGGAGAACGTGCTCGTCGTAATCGTGAAAACACGGCAGCTCCGATGGAGCAAGGCCAACCGAACGAACGGACACAACGTCCCCGAGCTCCGATTTTACGGATACGAACAGCGGTTTCACTAAAAGATTCGAGCAATAAGCAACCTGGAACGAGAACGTTTCGTTTAACAGCGCGGTAGCCCGTCCGAAAGCGGATTCCGAAAGCTCCTCGTCGGCAAATACTTTCGTGAGCGAGCTCAAGCATCTTGTTTTCAGTTCAAGTACGTTATTATCCATCCAAGCGATCCTCCAATGTGATTTTGCGTTTTTTCGGTCCTATTCAACTCAAAGTATAAATTTTTGCGAATGAAAAGTATTTACCGATATCGAAACAGAATTTGCGCAAAAAACACATCGGCTCCCAAGCATTACTTCAGCATGTCAATCTGCTGCGTTTTACGCCACACGGTCGGGGATACGCCTTCCTTTTTTTTAAACCATTGCGAGAAGGAATGCAGTTTGAAAAAACCGACTTTCTCCGCAATCTCCTCGATGCTTTTATCCGATGAGTTCAGCAGCCATTTGGCTTCATCCATCCGGCATTGCTGCTGAAACTGCTTCGGGCTCATATCGTAAATTTGCTCGAACAACCGGCGGAAACCGGCATTCGTCAATCCCGTCAATTCGGCCAAGTCGCGGATATGCACGTTTTCCCGCAAATGCTCGCGTATGTAGTCGGCGGCTTTCGTCACCGTCATCGCCTGCAAGTCGGTCTGCGAATGCTCGTAGAGGAACAGCAGCAACATTTCCATCCACGCCATGTAGTTTCGCTGCTTGTCCTTGAACGACGACGACTTTAAAAATAGCCATTCCCGGAACAGCCGTTCAAACCGGTCTTTATCGATTCTCGACAGCGCGACCATTCGCGGATGCTCTCCGTAGCAGCCGAGCTTCTGAAGCATATCGTTTAACTGAGCCGGAATATAGCTCAAATGAATGACGCCGAAGCGCACCTTCGTTACAGCCGCAAATCGATGCTCGTAATTCGGCGGAATGATGACCACGTGCCCGACCTCGATCGGATATTCGCGCAGCGCCGTTACAAACAAACCGCGCCCTTCCAATACGACGCTGAATTCTACGGTGGAATGCTGATGAAGCCGGTCATCGAACCAATCTTCGTTGTGCGAACCGATGAAGCTTCGTATGTCGAACGATGTATTCAACCTGCATCCTCCCTAATCCCCATCTCACAACAAAGTATAGCACAACCGGTTCCGAGCGGGGGATCGATCTAATCGCGAAAACCGCCGTCGGAGTGAATGATTTGCCCTGTAATCCAAGCTGCGTCATCCGATGCCAAAAACTGAATAAGCCGGGCCGCGTCGCTCGGTTGCCCGATACGCTCCATCGGAAATTTCGGCAATAAGAACCGCTTGACTTCATCGCTCATCCAACCGGAATCGGTGGGGCCGGGGTCGACGGCATTTACCGTAATCCGAAGCGGAGCCAACTCGACAGCCAAGGTGACGGTGAATGCGGAGATCGCTCCCTTCGTCGCAACGTAAGCCAGCTCACCCGGCATCGGCCCCTTATCCTGGCCGGAAATCATATTCACAATGCGTCCGCCCGCAGGATGATCGAACCGGCGTGCAAACTCGGAGCAGAGCAGGCAAGTGCCGCGTACGTTAACCGCATAGTGCGCGTCCAATATTTCGGCGTTTAGCCGCCGGAACCCGTCATTCGTCGAGTGGGTTGCATTGTTAATGAGGATCGATGGCTGCCCCAACATTTCCGCCACGTTATCCAACAGCTGTGCAGGTGCTTCCGGATTAGCCAGATCGAGCTCCATGCCTGCCGCGCGGACGCCTTCCTGCTGCAGCGCATGAGCAAGCTGTGCCGGCCAATCACGGTCTTCTCCCCACTCCATCGATCGGTCATACGCCCGCCAATAGGTAAAAAAAATGTCTGCACCTTCCTTTGCCAGCGCCTGGCAAATGGCCGTGCCGATCCCGATTCGACGACTCGCTCCGGTCACAATGGCAATTCGACCGTTAAGTTTTCCCATATCATGTAAACCCTCCGGTATTCGTATTTGTTTTCACTTCGGAGCCCGATCCAAATCATACCACCAATACCCACGCCGGAAACGGGAATGAACCGTGAGCACAGCGTCTTCTTTTCTATAAGTGAATTCATTATCGGTTTTCTCCTTGAACTGCCAGCCGCGTTCCGACAAAAAAACGGTCAGCTCCCGCTCGGTGGGGCCTCTTCTCCCGACCAGCTTGACCGCGTCCGAAGTCAGCGGAACAAGCCGTGCCTTCCCGGTTTCGAGGGCAATAAGCGCCTTCGGCACGGATAACGGATACTCCATGCCGACCGCTCTTCCAATGAATGGGCCATACTGAACGAAAGCAACCGCAAAGGCGGCTGCCGACAACGCAGTCCATCCGATGCGCTTCCATGCCACCGGGTTTGATCGCCGTCGTGATAAGCTTACGACCGCCCCGGCCGCCAGCACAACTGCCCCTATGATCATGAGAATCCAGACAACCCCCGAGATATTCGTAGCGGACAAGCGCAACCCTCCCCGGCTAACGCGGCCTATATAAGTCCGATTGTATACAGTCAACGGAACGATGGCAATAGCTGCACATCAACAAAGGGTGCGGAATTTCCGCACCCTTTGCCGTCCAAGCCCTATTGATGAAGTATACATGATTGCATGTTTACTTGCGATCCATCGGATAGAAGATAATGTCAATCGGAAAGGCCGAGCCTGCCGCAGGCGAGAACGCTATGTCCAGCGACGGCTCCGTTCCGTTCGTTCTGGCAATGATCGTGTAACCGGTATAATCCGTCATAACGCCGGATGGCGGGGTTTGCACGATTTTGCCGTTGACTTTGAACGGCCCCTTGAACACGCCGCCGCGAGGCAGGATCAACACCGACATCGCTTGCGGCCGCTCGACATGAATGTTGTAGACGACGCCGTAATTGCCCAAATTGAGCGCCGGTCTTTTCTCGAAGAAGTCATAGCCCGTCACGAACCGGTCGCTTGTCCCGTCGCCGAGCTGGAAGCTTGATGGCTTCCTGAACTTCGATGCATCGACCTTCCACTGCACTTCCGAACCGGTGAACGTCCCTCTGACGTTGCCTTTGTAAGGCATTTGCGGATACAAGCTGACATCGCTAATCTCATCGTCCGGCTCCATCGCCACAAAGGAGAAATAGACGTCTCCGTCGGTTTCCACGTCATACATTATATTCATGCCTTGATCGGGATAAAAGCCGGGATACATTTTGTAATAGGCGGTTTCCTGCGGTCTGAGCACCATCGATTGGGGCGCCTGTTCCCCTTGCAAAAATTCGATCGTCGCTTCGTTGCCGATCAGGTTAGCGTAGATGGATGGATACACTTCCCCTTTATTCGTCGTCTTGATCGTGACAGAGCGGTCCGGATTCGGATTTCGGACGAGGATGGCGAGCTTCATCTTTTTGCCCGATCCATTCACATGATCCGCATACAGCCTCGCTTTCCCGTTTACCTTCTCCTGGTATAAGATGCCTTTCTCCGTAAACGTCTCCGGACTATCGCTGACGATGAGCGGCCGATCCGTCGGTTTGTGCTCTTCCAGCGGCAGCTGCGGAATGTCGCGCAAATATTTGCGGAGCACCGCTTCTTCCTCATGCACGTACGTGCCAACTGGCTCGTGGTAAACCTTGTATTCGAACTCATCCAGGAACGGTTCGTCCTTCACCAATACGTTGCGGGAGAACGTATCGCTATAATTGCCGACGCCGTCCTTCACCTGAAGCGACACTTTGTACAGCCCCGGCGTAAAGATCGCTTCCGCATTGCCCGTCCACTCGATCTCGGTGAGCCCGGTCCCCTTCGGATCGTAGCTGAGATTGCTGTAACGAATCGGCTCGCCGATCCGGTAAGAATCCTTGTCCACCGAAAACTTCGCAACCGGCTTCATGTTCGGCAGCGTATCGTTCTGGAACAACGCGCTATCCGCCGGTTTGATATACCGCAGCTCGACGCGCTGAAGCTTCGAGTCTACGTTCGAGCGAAAAGAAATGTATTGCTCCAGCCATTTTAGCTCAAAGTACAACCGGTCTTTTTCTACCAGCACCGCCGTATTCTGCTTTTGGCTTATCCCGTTGACAAGCAGCTCTTGCCCCGGAAGAAGCACTTCTACGAATGCCGAAGGGGTCGTGAGCTGAACGGCACCTTTCTCCCCATTCCATTTCACCGGAACCCCGAACCAGTCCTGCAGCTTGGCTGCGGGCAAATAATAACGTCCGCTGCGTTCCGCCAAACCGACGTCCGTTTCCGATTTGGACCCGTTCACGTAAACAGTAGAACTGCCTGGATAGAGCAGCAGATGCGTATTTTCCGGAACGGCTGCGACGGCGGCATGTCCGGCCGTTACGGTAAGTAAACCTGCGATGCTCAAGGTCAGCAGCATTTGTCGTAATGTTCGCATGAGTAAACAATGTCCTTTCTGTCTGCAAAATTACTTTTTTTGTTCAAGCGGATACAAAAGCCATTGCACCGGCTGTTTGCTCCCCGGCGCAGGCATCCACTCGATATCGACCGAAGCTTCGAGACCGGTTGCCCGGTAGAACAGGAACGCTCCGTCCTGATCCGTAATCCCTCCTTGCGGAAGCGGTACGACCGTCCCGTTCACTTTCAGCGTCCCATCCGCGACGCCGTCCTTGACCAGCAGCGCCAGCGCCGCCTGACGCGGGTGGTACAAGTGCAGCGAGTAGGTCATCCCTGCTCCGAAGTCGCTCTGCTCGCCAAACGACCATTGCGACAGTCCGGTCAAGTGCTGCGCATCCGCATCGGCATCCATCCGAACGGCGGAATACGCGCTGTCGCTCTTTTGACCTTGAGCTTGTCCCTGCTCCGTTTTTCCTGCAGCAGGCAGCGGCGGGAGCGGCTCATTCGGCTTCGCCGCGATAAAACCGACGTTCGCAGGACCGTCCGTTTCGATATCGCTGATGCTCGCGAACCCTTGTCCGTCAGACAGCGTATACTGCTCCAACGTTACGGTTTCTCCCGGTTTGATCTCGAGTTGCTCGTCCGCTGCCGCCTTGGTCAAGAAATCGACCGTCGCTTCTCGTGCATTATACCGATGCAGCAGCGTCGGCTGCATCACGCCCGTACGCGTTACGCGAACGGTAAGTTTTTTGAGCGTGTCCGGATTTTGGACGACCGCAGCGAATCGTACCGGTTGCGCCATCCCGTTCACATGATGCAATACGATCCGGGCTTTGCCGTTAACCCGTTCCTGATAAACGATCCCGGTGCGGTCGATCGTATGGGGGGCGTTGCCGCTTATAACAAGCTTGCGCTCCTCCGGTATCGTGACGATCGCAGGAAGCTGACGTGCCTCTGCCAACTGCCGTTTCCAGTCCGCCGACTCGTCCTTGACGAAAGAACCGACCGGCTTCGCATACCAAGGATATTCGGATTTGGTATGGAGCACTTCATCAATGACGGTCACCTCATGCGTGAACGTCTCGCTCCATTCGCTGTGGGGGTCCGCTATCCGCAGCGACACCGGATAAGTTCCTGGCTCGAAAAAAGCTTCTTTATTGCCTGTCCATTCGTACTTCGGCAATCCTTCGGAATCCGGATCATAGCTTAAATCGATATAAGCGACCGGTTCGCCGATCCGGTACACCGCTTTATCCGTCGCAAAGATGGCGATTGGCCGAGAGTTCGGCTGTGTGTCCCCGGGATAATGCGATTCGCGATACGCCCGATCGGTAGGCTGAACGTAGATCAGCTCCACACGGCTTCGATTCGAATCATAAACGCACGTTGCGTTCATATAAGGTGCAATCCAGTCCAGTTTTACCAGCAGCGTCCCATCCGCCAGAACAGCGGTTTCCGGCAATGGACTTTCCGTCCCGTTGACGGATGCTATGCCTCGGTCGAGCTCCCACTCCACATAAGCTTTCGGCGCCGTAAGTCCGACCGATCTGCGCTCGGAATTCCAAGTGACGGGAAATCCAAGCTGCTCCCCAACCCAGCGGATCGGGACAAAAAAGCTGTTTTTCACCTTCTGCGCCGGGACGTCCAGTTGAACCGCAGAGCCGTTCACTTCCGCGGTCGCTTGGTTGTCGGTAAACAGCAGATGTATGGTAGTGCCGGAGACCTGTACCCCGGCTGCCTGCGCGCTCCCCGCCAGCATCGACAAGGCAAGCGACCATGTAATAAGCCGTTTCTTTTTCAAAGCCGTATTTCCCCTTTTTGTCATAAATAAAAAAACATTCTAGCGTACTTAACCATTCTGAGCTCGCAAAAAAACCGTGCTATGCCCAATGTAGCACGGTTTTCCGGAAAAATCACCCTTCTTAAACGATTTGTCACAACTTATTGCTTATTTACGCGATGGATCGTCTAATAGGACGTATTCCCCCGTTTTATCGCTTCTCTCCCAATCCTTCCATATTGAGGGGTCAGAAGTAGAAAATGGATGAAAAGTACACCCGAGATAATATAGAATACAATCGGAATGCCGAAGTTGCTCGCCACGATCCCGCCGAATAAGGCGCCGGACACATTTCCTAATGAATTGGCGCTTGCATTGTAAGCATATACGCTGCCTTGAATGTTCACAGGCGTCAACCGGCGCAGCAGCGAACTGATCGACGGAATCAGTCCTCCGACGCACAGTCCTGTCAAGAAACGGGTACCCATCAAAATCCAAGGGTTCGATATGCGCGCCTGGGGTATGTAAAGAATCGAAATCAGCAGTAAACAGCTTAGCAGGATGATCATATGTCCGTACCGGTCGCCCAATTTGCCCAAGTACGGTGCGGCTATCACCGTCCCGAGTGCGCTCGATGCGAAGATGAGACCGGCCATCAGCTCGATATGGTCTTCAACATGCATACTCTTGACATACAGCGAAATAATCGGGCTGATGCTCTGCAAACTGGCGGCAATCAAATACGTCGATACGAATAATACAAGAATGACCGGCGACTGTCTGATCGCTTCGCGCAGCATCGTTTTTTGCACTGGTTTGTCCGTTTCCGCTTGTACCGGTTGATCTCTCTTCAAAAACCTCCGGAATCGGAACTTCTCGTATTTCTTCGCTTCTTTCACACCAAAAAGCACGAGAACGGTTGAGGTCAAGATAAACAGTCCGGTGAGAAAAAACGAGTTGCGCATGCCAAACCATTCCGCCATCAGCCCGCCAAGGAGCGGCCCGAGCAGCTGTCCCGTCACCTGGCCCGTCTGCAGCGTCCCTAACGCCCGGCCTACCTCGCTCTTCGGCGTCTCAATTGCCATTAGGGCGACAGAGGATGTCGAGAACCCGGCCATCGTTCCGAAAACGGCGCGAAGCAGCAGCAGTTGCATAGGCGTATGGACGAGACCCATACATACAATAATGATCGTAAGACCGAAACCTGAGCGGATCATCGCCGTCTTTTGCCCGTATGTATCCGACATCTTCCCCCAGAAAGGCGAAACGAGTGCAACCATCACATGATTGATGCCGAAGATCAAGGCAGACCACAGTGCAGCCTGCTTCTCGTCATGGATGCCAAGCTCCTGTACGTAAAGCGGCAAAAACGGGACGATCATGCTGAACCCGGCGGTACAGAAAAAATTGCCGAACCATAAGATGTACAAATTGCGTTTCCAGGCGTCCATTCCAATTTCCTTCTTTGATGTCGATTTGTTATGTGCTTTTACAATGTAACATAATTCAGTGGCAAGTCCATGGACAAAACGGATCCGAAATACGTGCGTTTCCCCTCCCAAATTGAACCAATTTTCCGACTATGGACAAAATTTTAAACCTGTCTCCGAAAAGTGTAGACGAGCCGCTTCCGCAACCGATTAACGCCCTTTTGCAGCAACGTCCGCGCATTTGCCGGACCCATGAAGAAGAGGAGGTAACCGGATTTTGAACAAAGCCGCGATAGTTTTATCCTTATTTGCCGGGATGGCAGGAGCTGTAACCGCATCCGGAACCGCATCCGCCGAACCGATGAAGAAAGGAGCCAAGAACGAACACGTGCTTGATTTGCAAGAGCGACTTACCGCACTAGGTTATTTGAAAGGCGGGGTTACCGGCTATTACGGAGTCCTGACGACTGAAGCGGTCCGCAAATTTCAAACCGCGCAAAAACTTACGGCCGACGGAGTGGCCGACGATACGACCGTCGACTCGCTGAAACAGTCGGTTGCGCCGAAAGAAACGGCGCTCGACCAAATGGCGCGCATCATTTACGCCGAAGCGAGAGGCGAATCGTTCGATGGGCAAGTCGCGATCGGCGCCGTTATATTAAACCGCGTACAGTCCAACATTTTTCCCGATACGATCGAAGAAGTGATTTTACAACCCGGCCAGTTCTCGGCCGTGAAAGACGGGCAGTTCGAGCTGACCCCGAATGAAACCGCTTATGAAGCGGCGAAAAAAGCATTGAACGGCTCAGACCCGACAGACGGAGCGCTCTACTACTACAACCCCAGAACGGCAAAAGCGTCCTGGAGCAAAGCACGTCCCAAAATCGCCAAAATCGGCAACCACGTGTTTACGCGATAACATACCGCATATCTCAAAAGGGCAAAAGTAACGATCATCCCCTCATGCAAAAGGACAGCATCCAGGCTGTCCTTTTGTTCATTAAGCGGCGTAGGTTTTTGATGCATGCGAAGGCATGGTTCTCGTAAGATTTAGCTGCGGATTAGCATCATCTTAATCAAAGTGAGAATTAACCCCATCAGCGTACCTACAAAAAACAAAAATAAAAACACTGTAAACAATTTCCTCAAAAAACCTTTAATGGGCTCGTCAATTATAACCGTTAGTAAAAGCGTTAGTGCGATTAGTAATATAAACCTCCATAGGTATGGAATTCTTATTACGATGGATAAGGCATATAATGCTGAGCCGGAGTACATGTAATACTTTGTTTTCCTAGTCATTTCTCTATTATGTTGTCTCATCTTTGTCCTCCAAGTAAAAACTAGCAGCCTGCGGGGAGACGCCCACAAATCCACTTCCAGCTAAAGTTCCCGCCGTTCTAATACCTATTCTTCAGCCCTTCACTTTAGCAACCCACCGATCGGATTTAATACATATTCACATACTGTTTGCAATGACTTCTTCACATCCAACTTATGTAAGCATTCCACTATATAATCCGCCAATAATGGATCCCTACGCCGCAGTTCGTTCATTTGATACTTCGGCTTTACAGCCCACCAATGATGAATAATAAAATGCGCATCTACGCAGCTTTGCAAAATCTGATTTCGGATCCATGCCGAGGTGACTTCATTGTCTGCATCCATGAAATTGTTCCATAGTTCCGTTATTCTTTTTCTAATCCGGGTCAATTCCTCTTGAGAAGCCGGGGTCGGGCCTGATGCATAATAGGCTGAAGCCTCTTCATGCAATTCAATCCATTTCTTTGTACAATTACTCCACAAACAGACTCCTTTCGCCAGCATTGTTGTGATTGTCCCTATATTGCTTTTCCTCTCGTAACCATTTAATACTTCTTTATACCAATCCCATGGAGCGATCATGATTTGAAATTCATAGTTGTTAAAATATTTAAACTCTCGTCTAAATTCGGAAAACTTCCCGATATAACAAAGATCAATATCGCTATGAGCCGTTGCCGTTCCAGCAGCTTGCGATCCGCATAAAATGATAGCTTCAAGATCTGAATTAACCAACAACTCATTCGCAATGTACGCATCGATGATTTCCCTTACTTTGGGGTCAACCGTCCACGTTTTATTCCCTTTCATGTAGCGCTTGTTTCAACCCGCTGCCTGATAATGATTTTACAATGATTGTGATGAAGCATTGGATTCATAACGATCTCGGTAGAAGCACCTGTCGGCACAAATCCTTTGGCCGTAATTTCTTCAACAAGTTTGGCTTTCGTATGTATAATGTCGTCGTATAAACCTTCGTGTAAAATTTGAGCAAACGTGCCGCCCGGGATCGTCTTAAAAAATATCGAATGCTCCATGCCACCTAAACTGTCCATCATCGCATTATGAAGCTGCCGTTCCTCCAAATAATCGGGTACGCAAATCATGATAGTAATGGACGCATCATTGCCGGCCCTATCCTCACATTGGAATTCCGTAGGACCGATAATAAAGTTTTTATTCAGCTCTTTCGCCGTGTAATGTTTGATTCGATTCAAACATTTGTAGATTTTGTTGGAATCATTCAGTTTTCGGATATCAAATTGTCCTTGCCTCGTTGTAACAATGTATTTCAAATCCGGCAGCTCGTGTATTCTTACTTGCTTACTCTTTTCCCCTGTGGAGTATACACCCTTTAGCTGCTTTTTCATATCATCTTTGACAATTTGGGATGATCTCATCTTGCTAACCACCTTTTATGAAATTGTTAGTTCTTTCACCATAAGCTTTAACTACTTTTTCCGGTGCTGCGCTTTGCCAAGCTTTCAGTAGTAATCCCATTAATTCCTCTGGTTCTACCGTACTTAAATTTACATGCATATAGTTTTCCCTCTCCCACGGAGCCACCAATCCCATAGCGGGATACGGCGTTACCTTTCAAGTTACATTTGTATTACTTTCTTTCGAAAAATGAGACTTGTAACGATTAGTCCAAGAATCAAGCCGGATATCGGAGAGACAATAATGATTCCTAGTATATTCGTGCTTGAAGTAAAGGCTAGCTTTGCGGTTACGGCGACGATCGCTATTATACATACGACTAGCCAATAAATGAGCTTTTTACTCGAATCTACTTTTCTAAAGGCCTTCGTTGAATATGGGGTTTTGATCAATAACAATACGATTAGAAAGATCTGAACATACAAAGGATGAGCAAAAGTAAACGGCAAAAAATCACTCCGAGTATGAAATGATAAACAACTTTTCATTGCATCTATAAATGAAATTCCACTTTATCTGTTCATGATGTCATGAAATAGCTCTCTTTCTTCATCCGCGTTTTGATAAACCCCAAGATAATGAAAGATTTCAAAAGAAAAATCAACAAAAGCACGACCTTTGGCAGTAATGACATGTCTTTCTCTAACTACCCGCTTATCTATATAATTCTCCCGTGGAAACGGATCTTCTACTTTCAATTTATTGATGCTTTCGATCGAGCAGGATGTGGTGAACTTACATGTATGTAAGATGCCGGCTCTTCCCAAATATTGCGGCCCATTGCATATGGCAGCAAGCATTTTCCCCTCTTGGTCCAGTTTAATTATAAAATCGGTTAGCTCTTTCCGTTGATTTCGAATCGGGCCACCAGGGATAATGAGCCCTTCAATATCGCTAAGCTCCATTGCTTCATTAATTGTGACATTTGGCTTATAGTACAAACCAGATTCACTCACGACGGTTTCAACATTGTATCCCATTGATAGAACTTCTCTTTTTCCAATATTTCTTATTTTATGGAAAGCTAACGTAATTTCAAAATCTGCGAAGTCTTCCGATATAAAACAAATGATTTTCCCCATCTTTTATACCACCTTCGAATTAAATTCGCATATTGTTTGGATGCGGATCATGTTTCCCTTCGAACGAACTTAAAAATAACAAAACATCAAGTTCAATTAAACCTGATAAGATGGGTATGTATTTATACGAACTTCACCTTTTTTAAAGTAATCCGTAATGTTAAAAAATCACGAAAACTTTTTAAAGAAATCGATCTATAACCATCTTTCTTTAAAGGCCGTTGCTGTATGTACTCTTCAAACGCTCTTGAAAATCCGACTAAGTCAATCACATTTCCTCTACACTCGATTCTAATGTATTCTTTAACGTATTCTTTTCTCTCGATGTCTAGCCTAAGAAGTAATTCCTCGTGTTCTGTCATTGGTCTCTCCCCTAAATATGATGATTCAAAAGCTGAAGTGATTTCATTCTATTTATTGTACTACTCCAGAACGACTTGTTAAGCAATCTGAACGATTCTAGTATTCTGACATAATGGATATAACTCCGTGAGGGACCATATTGCGTTTTTCATATCCTCAAATGAATCTCCATAGAAATAAAAAGCAGTTTCCGTAGTGCCTTGCCAATACCTTTCAACTTCTCCATCATACCCAATTAACCTAGATAACTCGGTGAGCACAACATTTAAATCACATTGTGCATATACACGTTCAGGAAGGTTTACGCTGTCTAAGTAAATTGCTAATCCTTCTTTCTTGCCAAACGCAATGCATTCTTCTGTATTTTCTAAAATCACATGTGATCGCTTAGGTGCACCTAAATCCTCTAGTTTCAAAATAATTTCACCGATGATCGACCTATAGTCGTTTCCTTTATAAATTAGAACTTCCATGTCGCAAAATTCGATTTCGCCGGATTCTGCTTGCATGGTTCCTCCACCAGTGATTTCACCATAACGGTTTGAACGCAAAAATTCATCCAGGGGTTCCTCGTAAAGCACTCCTCTATCCATTGGCATAATTTTGTCATTCAACTGAATGATAATGAGTGTTTCCGATTTTTCTTTTTTATTCTTTGATCCGAATATCTTCTTAAACATGAACTTTTCCTTTATACATAATTCGGCTGACCAAGGGGATTGTCTCCCGCATCGTAAAGACAATTCTGCTTTTACATTTGGATTGTCTTTATCATAATTCCCATCTCGAAAATTCATTTAAATCAATTGATGCAAGTATCATGGTGTGTTATCATATTATTATTAATAAAGACCAAGTGGGCTAACACTTGGTCAATACAATTGGCTTGGTTGGTAAATTCCCTTTCTAAGTCATTTAGGAATCAAAAACCCACCTACGGCTCTCAATCTTCGGGTGGGTTTTTACTTTCTCTTGTTGTTTAAATCGATGTATGTTAAAAGAGCAAGGATAAACATTCCAAAAAGGAACATAATCGTAAGTGCATCTTTTATTTCCATGGCTTCACCTCCTTTCGAAGGGAAACCATGCCCACCCAAGATTCAATTGTAATTATATTGTACCTTTATTATACTTTACGCACAAGCGTTCGTATTGATTATAATAGGTTTTTAGATTCATTAATACAGGCTAGCATGCCTTTCCTATAAAGTTCTTGTAATCGCGAGTCCGAGAGCCTTAAAGCGCGGTTGGCGACGGGTCCGTCAGGACTTATGCTCGCAAGGGGGTCTACCTGAACTACTTCTTCGGGCAGACCAAGGAGTGTTAGCGACGAAGCATAGATACGGTGTTATGTCCCCGCCTTCTTGAAATTGCTTAATTAAGCTCTTATCTTCCTAATATTATTATTTCTCCCTTTTCGTTTACTCCTCTAAATATAAATCCTCCAGCATCCTTTGTATTTAGTTCATTGTAAGATGCTGCGAAACCATCTTCTAAATTTAATTCGATAAATACAGTTGAGTTTTCTTTTATTTCATCAAAATCATATGAAATTACGCGTTCGATATTATCATTACTTACAATGATACTTTTAATTTCAGGATTATCTGATTCGACTGCGAATATAGTATCATACATCTTATTTGAATTTAAACTCGCCGACCATGTCCGTTTAATGTCTCCCTCTTTCCCAATCAGTGGTGACATGGGTTGTAGCTCAGCTACATTAGGTACGTGATACAGGATACCCCATTTAGCTTCCACCAGTTTTACATAATAGCCAGTATCAGTCTTCCATATAACTGTTTTCTTATTTTCATAATCTTTTTCATATATCACTTCACCATCTTTCGAAGGATATGAATTCCTAATGACTTTATTATCGATAATAGAATACCCAGAGTTTTTAAATATATAAATTATCAGCGATAACAAAACTATTAGGAATATGGCTCGTCGTAGAACTTTACGGTCCATAAATACTCCTTTCATTTACGGTTTGCGGGGATTTCTTATAACGTACTTGTATTCACGAACCCGAGAACCTTAAGGCGCGGTAGCGCCGGGTCCGTCAGGGCTTAGGTTGTCTGACTGATACGACTCCCCGAGTTATCATCTGGCAGACCAAAGGAGCGTAGCGACCGCAGCGTGAATACGGTGTTAGACGAAGTCCCTCTCTTCTCAGAATATGCAATCAATAGTTATTTCTTCCCATAGCTCTTTAAGGTTTTTATTATCAATTCTGGTTCTCTTGATTAGTTCTTCTATTGTTTGATAAGTATTGAAATTACTATTATATTCTGAAAAGACATGCCCGTTTGGAGTATTTGTTATCGAATATTTCGAATTCTTATATAAAAATTCAATCTCTCTACCCATACCTAGATCATTGACAAATTCCGTATAAGTATAGATTCCGGGTTTTAAAGTCGGTACAGTAGAACCAAAATCATTAGAATCGTTTCCTATTACTATTAATTGCTGTTTAATTATGTCTAATACATCGTAATAAGCAAATGAACATCCTTTGTTGAAAATGGTCGTTACATCATCATATCCTTTACAATATGACTTCTCGTAACGCTCATTTAATATTTGTGTTAGTTCTTGAATAAAAGCATTTAATTCATCATTTGACTTCATGTGGATTCACTTCCATACAGATATTTAATATTCTTTAAACTTATGGTTTGAGGGATTTCGCCTAACGTTCTTGTATTCATGAACCCTCACTGGCTTATGGCCCGTTGGGCCGGCCGCGATGCGGTTAGCCAGTGCAGGGTTGTCTGCCTGATATTACATCTCCGAAAAACCTCGGGCAGACCAAGGGAGCGTAGCGACCGCAGCATGAATACGGTGTTAGATGATGCCAGCAACTCCTTCGAAATACTTATAAGAAGTTCTTAGTATTATATTTATATCACTTTAATTGTTAAATCTATTGCTAATATATCTAATACTGAACATAGACCCAAGGAATGTATAAAAGAATATTGTTTGGCTCAGCAGTTATATGTTTTGGAACTTGCTCTTTACATACTCTTAATGATTTTGCTGGTTTCATCTAACGTTCTCGTATTCACGACGCCCACTCCTTAAGGACCCGCAGAGTCCGGCCGCGACCGCGGTCAGGGAGTGCGGTGTGTCGCCTGATTCCGCTTCTCTGCAATTGCGCCTCGGCGACCGAGGGGCGGCGCAGCCAACCCGATGCGTGAATACTGTGTTATATGATGCTGGGGCCTTCCTTGAATTCGCTTTCTTCTGCTCTTCCTGTATTTCGCATGAGGTCTTTTATGATTTCAGGCGGAAATTCTTTACCTTTGTGAATGTACTTTATTAGGAATGTTTGTATTTGCAGCATTTGCGTTTTCATCTCTGTGAGTGATACCTTCCCCTCCAGCACGCCATCTGCATATTCATCCAAATCGACTATTCTATATGTTGGTCCATTGCCTTCTACGATTACATCTATATACATATCCTCTAGTGAAATTGTATTTTCATCGCATCTTTCTATTTTAATTAAATCTACATACCACTCATTCTTCCATCCGAATGGTTCAAACATAATTTTCACTCCTTCATTCATGAGAATGAAGTGTCGAATCTCTTTATCTGATTTTGGATCAAATCGATCAAAATATACGATTTCATCATTTCCGTATCCTTTCATCGTTCCTAATCTTGATTCAATTGTAATTGGTTCCACTACTTTCGCACTCCTCTCGTTTTTCTTGTTTATCTTGCCCCAGTTTCATATAACGTTATTGTATTCACGAATCCGGAAGGCTTAAAGGAGCGTAGCGACTGGGTGGCTCTGCCACTTAGCCATGCAGGATTGTCTGCCTGAGTATTCTCCTCGATTTTGCATCTGGCAGAATACGGTGTTATAGGATGTTCTGGCCTTCATCGAGTTTGCTAATAAATTTCTTTTTAAGGGTTTGAGTCTTTATTCAAGTCATTTCATTAGTCCTTTTCTTAAGTCTTTCCAATTCCAGGTTTTCAACGGATTTTTAATGTGTTATTATAGAGTTAAATAAAAACCGAGTGCAGCGAACACTCGGCTATACAATTGGCTTGGATAGGGTTATCCCTTCTAGTCAAAAGGACAAAAACCCACCTTCGGCTCGGTAACCTTGGGGTGGGTTTTTACTTTCTCTTGTAGTTATTCCCGATGTATGTTAAAAGAGCTATGATAAATGTAGCGAATAGAATCATGATAGTAATTGCATCTTTCAACTCCATGGTCTCACCTCCTTTCGAAGGGAAACCATGCCCACCCAAGATTCAATTGTACTTCTATATATTACCACATCAAGATACTGCTGGATAGAATATTTGTTCGTTTTAATGTTTATAGGTTTTCATACGCCTTGCCGGAATTTCCTATAACGCCTTTTTCACGAACTTCGTAAATCCCTGCTTCATGTATGTATTCGCGAATTTCGCATAATATCCTTTTTATGGATAAAAGCTGAACTCCCCATGCGTAACCGCACGTCCAGCTCAAATCAGTGACATCCACAACGTCCAGTCAGCGCCATGCTCAGGTGGATGCTCACTCCCCTAGTTACTCCTAACGACAAGCTAGAGGACCCCCGTCACACTATGGCAAAATAAGATTACACCCAAAAAAACAAACCGCGATTTACGCGGTAAATCAACGGCCATTTTCACGTCATCCAACTATCGTTCTGTGCTGGCTTCATTTTTGCGTTTCATTGCTTCGGTAACGACCTTCGCTTTCGTCAGGACTTCATTATACTCGTCAGTGTCGGATGATCCCCATGTGATACCGCCCCCTACCCCATATTCTGCTGTACCGGATACGGAATCAACGATGACCGTACGAATGGCGACATTAAATGTTGCAATATTTCCAGGTTCGATGAGGCCAATCGCTCCGCAATACACCTCTCGAGGAGATTGTTCGAGATCGGAAATAATCGCGGTCGTTCTTATTTTGGGAGCACCGGTGATGGAACCGCAAGGGAACAACGCTTCGAATATGTCGTATAGACACAAGCCTTCTTTGGTGATGGCTTTAACGGTGGATGTCATTTGGAACAAGGTTGGATACGTTTCGATCTCAAAAAGAGCAGGGACTTTCACGGTGCCTACTTTTGCGATCTTGCTCAAATCGTTACGCAGCAGATCGACGATCATCACGTTTTCAGCTCTGTCTTTTTCAGATAAAAACAGGGATTGTTCCAACCGGCGATCTTCTTCGCCCGTTTCGCCTCTTCGACTCGTTCCTTTCATCGGTTTGGTTGTGATGTTGTCTCCGTCCCAATGAAAAAACAATTCCGGCGACGCCGACAAAATACTGTACTGGCCCAAATGCAAATATGCGCAATACGATGCCTTTTGAACGGAACGCAAATATTGATAAAAGGTGTAAGGGTCCCCCTGAAAAGAAGATTTCAATCTAACGGTATAATTGACCTGATACGTTTCTCCATTCGAAATGAAACGTTTGATGCGCTTCATTGCTTGATTGTACTGCTGCCTTGACGTAGTGGACTTCCAACGGCTCAACTGATAATGGCTCTCCTTCAGCTCGTGGCTGGATGCCGGGTTTTCAAAAACCGCGAACCATACGAGAGGTAGGTGGGTGCCTTCTTTTACCCGATAATGATGACTAAACGCAGAAGCCGCTTCATAAGAAATATAGCCCGCCACAAAATAGTTGGCATTTATCGCTTCCTGAACTTTATCGAAAATCGATTGAACTTCGCTAAGGTCATAAGTGCAATAAACAGCGATCGGCGATGTGAAAATTTTTCGATTTCCATGAAAATCGAACACTAGCAGCGGATTTGCATTCAATAAGTATCTCCTCCCAGTCATAAGAAAAAGAGTACCTAATCTTTCGATTAAGTACTCGCCCAGGCGTACGGCATTGGTCCCGTGTGCTCCCTCATGGTTCCCCATGTTCCGCCAGTTACACACTTTGTTTATTGAATACATCATATGGAATGTATGCGGTAATTGTCAATGTTGTCTTGGAGCCGTTCTCAAATTGCGTTTAACATCGGTTTTTTCCATTTCTTCAGCTGTAGTGTTTTAACTTCTCGCAAGAGTATCCTCCAGCCGTTGCACAAATTACAAATCTCCCACTGCAGGCTCAAAATCAACAACCGAGAAAAATGTGCTAATGCACGCTGTAACCTTCCACGATCAAAAGACGCCGCCGCTGCATAACAATTATTGGGGGAGGTGAATGGCGTTGGCATCGAGTAACCGGATCATTAACGGCGGATATGAAGCAGCTTCTCTGCTGCCGTGGTATGGCGTGAACGCTGGCGTATCGAACAAGTACAGTCGTACCGGCACATACGCAGCCCGGATCGAGGGAGGAACCTGGAACGCCTACATTCAGCAGTTTACGGCAGCGTTTCCAGGGGAAACATTCGAGCTTCGCCTGTCTCTGGCAATAGCGGGTTCGGCTCCAAGCGCGCCTGTCGTCATTTCGGTTTTGTTTTATACGGTTGCAGGCGTATTTCTCGAATCGGGTCTAATTGCATATGTACCGGGCGATAGACTCCCTCCTGCCGCCTCGGGAGTCTGGTATGACTTCCGCGAGTTGACAAGCGCCGCACCGGCAGCGACGGCGTCCGCGCTCGTGATCGTGAACAAACTGCCTCAAATCGGCAGTCCGGACATACTCGCGGACGATGTGGAGCTGCAGGGCGCTCACGGCGCTGCAGGGGCGTCACCGGCAGAAGGAGCGCAAAGCACTGGCGGCCTGCAACAAACGGCGACCGGGATGCAAGCTGCACCCGGAACGGCGGAGGTTCAAGGAAAGTCTGCCGGCCTGCAGCATTCGCACCCTTCGGACGGAAACGCTCCATTGGCTTACGTGACCAATTCATATGTCAATTTGGTCACGGTGTTCAACACGTCGACGAGCGCTATCGCCAAGACGATTCCGGTTGGAAGCGCGCCTAGCGGAATCGCAATCATTCCTAAGCTGAATCGAATCTATGTAGCGAATTTCCTGGACAATACCGTTTCCGTGATCGATACGGCTACCTATAAAACCATCCGCACGATTCAGGTCGGATGGGAGCCCGCCTATCTCGCCGCCGCCCCTAACGGATCGCGGGTGTATGTGTCCAATTCATCCGACGATACAATTTCCGTCATCGATACCGCTGCCAATGCCACCATCGATCCGCCGATCCCGGTCGCTAGTTCGCCGCAAGGCATTATCGTTTCGCCGGATAGCAGCCGCATCTATGTCGCGAGCTCGGTCGCCGGGACCGTTACGGTCATCGATGCGGCAACGAACCTGGTCGTTGCAACCGTGGCCGATGTCGGCGGTGCGAAAAAAATCGCGATGGCCCCGAACGGGACTCGCCTATATGTTGCAAGCGACGAAGGATGCGACTTCGTAACCGTCATCGAAACGTCCGGCCATACGATAACCGGAACGATTCCGATCGGGGTGGGAGTGGAAGCGCTGTTGCTATCGCCCGACGGCGCCCTCTGTTATGCGGCCATCGCAAGTGAAAATGCCGTCACCGTAGTAGATATCGCGACGAATGCGATACTCCAAAAAATCGGTGTCGGGCTGTCCCCTGTAGAAATGGCCGGCTTACCGGACGGAAGCCGGATCTATGTAACGAATTTCAGCAGCGATTCAGCCAGCGTCATCAATACTTCAACGAATACGGTAACCGCTACGATCCCGATCGGGACTTCGCCATCGGCCATTGCAATCGATGCGTAAATTGTCCAACAAACACGAATCCCGATTGCGAGTTAAGACGTCGCTTAGTCGCCGTCGCACTGCATGCAAAGGCGGTACGCGCTTTTGCTTCCAACGATGGAAGCAAGCCGGTACCGCCTTTTAAAATCCTATTCATCTTAGCCGCTTCCGAAGCTCTCAGTAGCTATATACGTTCGCTGCCAAACTTCCACCGGCTGGCAGATCGGTTAGCCCCGCGATTGTCTTCAGCAAACTTCCTCTTGCGAATCAAGTTGAATAGCAGTGCGAGGAGGACCAGCAGCACAGCTGCAGCGGCATACCCCCACACCGGTATCCGGGACACGAGAGCCGGCTTGCCGTAGTCAATAACGAAATGGCCGCTGCTCGATACCGTCAAATGGACGAAGCCCTTCCCGTTCACAACCTCAACACGGCTTCCATTGAATGTCGCGCCTACCGCCTCGCGGCCGGTCGGATTGGCGAGCTCCAATTCCACCTGCCCTCCGCCGGAATCGCCGGAGACGTATCCCTTATATTGCAAAGCGCTGCTCGTATCGACAGCCACGGTAACCGGCAGGGACGAAGCGAAGATCCGCTTTCCGTCGTATGCGGCCGTCGTCGCTTGTTTCACGGCCCACTGCTTTAGGCCGCCACCGTCCCGGGCATAGCCGAATTCCCCGGCGAGCGTCAGCTTTCCAAGAGATACGCTGCCTGCGCCTTGCTGAACAATATACGTGTCTAGCATCCCGTCTTTCAACACCGTACCGCCCACTCTTGCGGCATCGCTCATTTCGGTTACTGTCGGCAGCGCCTCATCGGGCGACAGCGGGATTAAGAATTGCATGTAATTCGCTGCGGGTGCATGGACGGACGCTTTGACATAGCCGAACGGCGCAGCGTAGCCCTTAATGTAAGTCACCTCGCCCTTGGCATCGGTCAAGCCGGCTTTGTCCGAAAAAATCCACGCCGCGAATTTCGCCTCCGCGCCGTATTTGTCTTTCTTGTACGTCCAGAGCCGGTGATTCCCGCTACCGCTCATCGTTCCCCGGCCGCCATGCAAGTACAGCTCAAATGCATGCGGCTTGGCGTCCTTGGCCTTCAGTTGGTCGGTGACGACAAAATACTGTTGTCCCGGAAACGCCACAGCGCGTGAAATGTACCCGAGACTCTCTTCATCTGGTGGAAACGATAGCGGATTCTCGCTCGCTTTGGGATCGTTCGTTTGCCGGATGAAACGCGCCTCTTTTTGCTGAAAATCGAAGAAATCGGTATCGATGCCGTATTTGGAAACCGGCGTCGCATTCATCGCCATATCGACAGGCCAGTTTCCATCGAGCGTAACCGTATTTTGCGCGGCGGCGGTGCGGTACCACGATCGCCTTACCGCGTCGCCGTATCCGGATTTGGAATAGCCCGGCACCGAGGCCATCATCTGATTTTCCGCATGAATCGTAAAGCTCAGCGTGTCGAAATGGTTATGGTTATCCGTTTCCGCAACGCCGTGAAAGGCGAGATACCTTGCGCTCGGGTCGTTGTAGTTCCAATGATTCCGGAAAAACGACTGTCCGCCCTCATTCAAAAACGTTGTGGCCGTACCCGTCGGCGGCAGCGGTTTCACGGCAGGCGCATACGTCAAGTATTTGTCCATATCGATGGAATCGTCTTCTGAGGCTCCGGTATTGTTGCCGAACTCCCCTCCCTGCGGCGATTTGTCGGTGTTGACGTACCGCCACTGAAACAGATTGCCCCATTTTGCCTCCGGGTTCGCTTCGCTAACGTCCTTTTCCTCCATATACTTTCCGGCCACCATCATAAGCATATTGTGCCGCAAGAACGTATCTTCGAACGACGGCATCCAGCCTTTGTTGTTGGAGGAATAAAATTCCCATAGAAAAGCCGGCTTGTACGACGGGAACAGATCGACACCCGATACGTTGGCGTAATGGTAAAGAAAAGGCACCATGTTGATAAGGGAATAGATGTAATAGAAAGCGCCTTCACGATAAATGCCATCCGAGCTGAAAAAATACTTGGTGTTCGCGTTGACCGCCTGCAGCGCTTTGCGCAGCCACGCTCCCGCTTCCGGCTCCCCGGATAACGTCAACGCAAGTGTCCCCAGCCCCCAAGCCGGCTTGGACAAATGGTTGTGCGGCCGGGGCGACCACTTCTCGAGATTGGCGAACAGCGCCTGGGCTTCCTTCTTGAGCTTTGCGCGAATGACCGCATCCTTCTCCGTACCGGCAATCGAAGGCTGTATCCAGTCATACGCCGCGGCGAAATGCTGCGCCCAACTGCCGCGATACGTCTCATCCACTTCGCTCCCGTCATCCGTCGGGTCGCACGAATAGATCGGCCCGTCATAAGCCTGTCGCAAAGCGGCTTCAGCCCGGTCACGGTGCGTCTCGGAGCCCGTCATGATGTACACAAACGCGCTGTACTTGGCGATCCGCGCCACCGTTCCGTAATAATTATGAAGACCGGGATCCTTGCAGGACCCCGGAGCGGTAGGAAGATTCATTGAGGTATAAGGACTCGCGGCGATCTGATCCCATAACGACTTGGCGTAAGCGTCGGCGCCTCGTTTGTCGTACATCGTCTTGACTTGCGAGCTGTCGAACCACAGCTTCGGATGCGTTTCCGTCTTCGGAAGCATCGGTTCTTCCGAGACGGTAAAGCCGCTGTAGCCGTTATAATCCGGACGTTTGACCGGCTCAGCCGAATAAACGTACGCCGGCGCCGAAACGGTCGAGATAAGTGCAATCATACATAATAATGAAACGGCCGTCTTGTATACGTTCACGGCATGATCCCCTAACCTTTGAGAACAATGTTTATCTCATGAATACTCCGCCGTTGATTTCGATCGTTTCTCCCGTAATAAACGAGCTGTGCGAAGAAACCAGGAATGCCGCGATACCGGTAATGTCTTGCGGAACGCCGCCGCGTCCGAGCGGAATGCTGGCAATCGTCGCCTTGCGGGCTTCCGCCGAAGTAAACGTCGAATGGAATTTCGTATCCTCAATAAATCCGGGTGCCAGGCAGTTAGCGCGAATACCGTACGAAGCCAGCTCCTTGGCCATGCTTTTGGTCAACGTCAGGATGGCGCCTTTCGATGCTGCATAAATGCTGGAGCCGGGGCCGCCGCCGTTATGCGCCGCCAGCGAGCTCAAATTGAGGATGGCGCCGCCGCCCTTCGCTTTCATGCCCGCAATGACCGCTTTCGTTACAAACACGGCGGAAGTCAGGTTCACGTCGATGATGCTGCGGTACAAATCGAGCGTCATTTCTTCAATCGTTCGCCGTTCAATCAGATTGCCGGCGTTGTTGACCAAAATGTCGATGCCGGTACCAAACGCTTGCTCCGACTGCTTGACGAGCGCTTCGATTTGGTCCAGATCGGTGACATCCGCTTGAATGACGACCGCGTCGCCGCCCGCTTGCCGGATAACACCGGCTGTTTCTTCCGCACCCTCGCGGTTGCTCAGGTAATGAACGATCACTTTCGCGCCGCATGCGGCCAGCTCGATCGCAATGGCTCTCCCGATACCGCCACTCGACCCTGTAACTAAAGCAACCTGATTCGTCAAATCGATTTTCATATTCATCTTCTCCTGTCGTTTTGTTTTTAAAAAAAATTTATAAACTTATTTAGTTATGAAACGGATGTCCCGGCATAAACACGAGCGGCCCCAGCACTTCCTCGCGGTCTTTCAACCACTTGCCGTCACCGCGCCGTTTCATGTTCACCTGGGAACATTCGGGCATCCCCAATCGAAGCGAAGCGAGTTGTATGGACAGATGCTCATCCGGGATTTCTCCGTCAATTTGCGGCCATTGCCACAAATACGGATGATCTAGATAGGGGATGACAAATTGGATGGCACTCTTCAAGCTTTGCCCTTCCGCCGTCTCATAGTTCCACAAATCTACGCCTTGATGATGCGCGATTTCGCATAATAATGCGGATGCATCGAGTTGAAACATCGTGTAGTGAAACGAACGCGTCCGGTCGAGCTCCCTCGGGAGGCTTCCGTCTGGGGCTACTTGCCCCGGTACAATCACCTGCTTGAAATGATCGAACGCCAGCTTCAGCTTCGACTCGTCCCCGACAAATGCGGCATAGGCGGCAACATGCGTCGTCCACCACATGGCATGGTTATTGCCGGAACGGCTCTCCTTCACTCCGATCGTGCTTGTAGTGAGCCACTCGAGAAGCTGTGACAGCCATTCGCGCATGCCCTGCATTTCCGTTTGCCACTCGGCATCCTCTTCCATAAAGCCGAGCGCATGGACGATTCGGTCCAGCTGCCGCAGCACGATAACGCCCGCCGCGCGGCCCGTACAAATCCCATGAATCGCTTCGCCGTATTCGATGTGCGGATTCATCCGGGTGTCCGGGTTCAGGAACCATACCCGCAAGAGTTCCGCCGCGCGCGCCAGGTAGCGCTTTTCCTGTAGATAAAAGCCTGCATAGCACAACGTCAGCATCGTGTTCGCCAGTTCGTCGAACGACTGGCGGTGCCCCATGAACCGGTCGTGCCGCGTGACGCCGTCTTTCCGGATGTAAGGACCATCCGGATTGTCCGGGTCCGGCCACCAGTAAGGCGCTTCGCTGTAGTAGTCGTGGGGATTGCCGCTCGGTGCAGCGCTGCCGAAATACGTTACGCTCCATGGACCTTTGCCCATCGCTTCATCCGCTTTTTCCGCCAGATCGCGCCGGATGTTTCGCCATACGCCTTCCGCTTGCGTCATCTTGAGCAGCACGCCGTGCACAAACCGCTTATCTACGAAAACGAACCCCATATAAGCCCCCCATTCGCTGCAAAATATTCGATTTTCCAACAAAACCTTGCTATACTTGAAATGTTCATTATAAAATTAACACATAAAACGTACTTTATCAAACTTTTTCATACTTTTTAGGAAATGCACCGTAAACCATAGATAAAAGTAGGTGAATCATGTTACCGGAAATCAGGCACGCCAAAATCATTGAAGCGTTAAACGAAGAAGGTTCCGTCAAAGTATCCGATATTAGCAAATCGTTCCAGGTGACCGAGAAAACGATTCGCGAAGACCTGGAAAAACTGGAACAGCGCGGCATACTCAAGCGTGTGCACGGCGGTGCCGTCCTGGTCGAGCATGACGACTCGATGCTGCCGATCCTGAAGCGGCGGGTCCGGCAGCGCCCGGAAAAAGAACAAATCGCCGAGGAAGCGGACAAATGGATTGAGGACGGTCAAATCGTACTGCTGGACGCAGGCTCCACTACGCTTGAGCTCGCTTCGCTGATCAAGGACCGCCATATTACCGTCGTTACGAACGATACGAAGATAGCCGACTTGCTCGCCGGCAGCAATCAGATCGAGCTGTGCATTCTCGGCGGCTACCGCCGTAAAGGAACGTATACGATCATCGGTCCGAGCGCCATTCAGATGATGGACGAGCTCAACGTGGACATCGCCTTTCTCGGCTGTACCGGCATCGACCTGCAGCGCGGCTTGTCGATCTTTCACCGCGAAGAAGCCGAGCTCAAGAAGCGGATGATGAAAGCTTCGAAGAAAGTGGTGCTGCTTGCCGATCATTCCAAATTCGACCGCACGGCGCTCGTATCGTTTGCCGCGCTGGAGGAAATCGATATGCTCATTACCGATGCCGACGCGAGCAGCGCCACGATCGAACAACTCGAGCAGCGGGGGATTCAGGTCGTTCGCGCCGAAAGGTGACCGCGCACAAAAGCGTACGACGCCTGTAAACAAGAAGAGGGTGTTCCCTTCGCGGGGGCACCCCTTCTTCCTTTTGCAGCGAATTATTTGGAGCTGTTCTTCTTCTCCGCCGCTGCTTTGTCGAATTTATCGGATGCTTCGCGCAGCGCCGAGTTGACATCGAGCTTGTCGATGACGACGCGGTTGAACGCTTCTTCCATCGTCGTTTTCAGCACGTTCGGGTCCGCTCCGGGTAGGTTCGGCTCGCGTCTTGGCATTGCCGGAGCAGGAGCGTAATAATATACCGCCTGCGTATGCTTTCCTTTCAGCGCCGGCACATTTTGACCGAGTACCTCGAGGTTGACGGAGCCTTTTTTCAGCGAAGGCAGCGTTGCGTCCGACTTGGCGGCTTCGAGCTGCAGTTCATCGGAGAGCAAATACTTGATAATCTGGAACGAGATGTCTTTGTGCTGGTTCGTCTTCGTAATGAACCAATAGTTGGAAGCGGCCTGACTGCCGACTTTCGGTCCGTCCGCAAACACCGGCATCGATACCATATCCCATTCGAGGTTCGGCGGGAACGTCGGAAATTTGTTGAACTGGTTGATCTGCATCGCTACATTGCCCTTTTCGAACGCCTGCGATTCGGTATTTTGCGAGCGGTTCTTCGTATCCCGGTTATTGCCTGTAATTTCATAAAATCTCGACAGGTTGGTGAATAGGCGCTTCCATTTCTCGTTGTCCGCCATTTTATCCGCTTTCGGATCGAGGTACGGCAGCGACAGCTGGTTATCCCGCAGCACCGCGCTTATGAACGAGCTGAACCCGCGATACGTTTCGTCGCCGTTCACTCTCGTCATTTTTTTCGCCAGCTCGTATACTTCATCCCATGTCATGCCGTCTTTCGGATACGGCACGCCGAACCGGTCGAACAACGCCTTGTTATAATACATAATTTGCGCGCCGGCCCAAGGCATCGGAAGCCCGTATAGCATTCCGGGAGCGCTTACATTTTTTAGATTATCGAGCAATGCAGGTTCGAAACGATTCAAATCGTAATTATATTTTTTGATCAGTTCCGTCATATCGTACGCCAGTCCGGTCTCGACAAGAAACTGGTCGATCTGCGACGTATTGCCGTACATAATGTCCGGATTGGTGCCGGCCGCAACCAGCTCGCGAATATCGAGGTCTTTCTCACGCGGCAAAAACTTGACGGTTACGTTCGGAAATTTCGCGCGAATCCGGTCTCCGTATCGTTCGTTGAACTTCTCCATGCTGTCGTCGAATTGCGACTTGAAGACGAGCGTGACCGGCTCTTTCAGCAGATCCGCTTCCGACGGCACGTTCGATTTTACGGTCGGCGCCGCCTCCTTACTACAGGCGGCAAGCGTAGATCCGAGCAGCGTCAGTACGACCAATGACCCAACCATGTTCTTTGCAGCTTTCATCTGAACCCCTCCATGTTTCTAATAATGAACCGCCGGGCGAATTAGACCCGGATAGCGTATAGCCTGCGGACCGTCAGCGCCCCGTTCAAGCGGCTTATTGCCATGCATTCGCTCAAAAGGAAGCTGCGTTACGCTGCCGATGTGCGCGCTTACAATCGGTTCAACCGTCAATGTACGCGTTTACATTTGCATACGTACGATTCTGCCTGCAAAGCTCACTTCGCTATCCTTACTTTAGCATATAAAACGAACATTTTCAAACATAATGAGAAAATAAAGGAAGAAAACTTATCCCCCGAAACATAGAAAAAAGGCCGCATCGCTGCAGCCCTTTTCTCCCTAAACCAACACGATCCTACTCTTCCGGCTGTCCGGACGCACGCCGCAGCGCGTTGGCGAGCCGATGCGCCTCGTCCTGGCCGATCCCCGCATTATACAGCCCTTTCAAAATCTCGATCAGCTGATTTGCATCTTCCACCGTTAAAGGTTCCGCCATCAGATTCCACCATCCTTCGTTTCCGTAAGATTCATCCAGATCGACGGTAATGCCGTTGACCTGAACGTTATTCCGGTACTGATATAGGTGAGCGGCATCGGACAGCTTTCCGCTGCTCCAAGCATACGTTTGCCAAAATCGCGAGCACGCGCCGCTGGCGCTGACCGCCTCGACGACCGAATAAGAGCCGTACACCCCCGTATTAAAATCGGGAGTCGCTTCGCTGGCTGCCCGAATATAATCGATAACCGTCTGCATTTGTTCCGAAGTCGCATCAAAATCGACGGCAAAATAAATGGTGCTGCCCGGCGGCTGTCCGATGCTGTAAGCGGTCTGCGCGGCCGTTGCACCGTCTGCCAGACCTGCCGACCGTCCGCCGAGCGGACGATTCGCCGTCGTTTCGAATACGGAGACGATGTTCAGGCCTGCTTCGCTAATGACCGCCGCCTCCTCGGCCGTAAGCCGCTTCCATCCCGTCGGAACAAGGTATCGACATACGAAGGAGTAGCCGTCCGCAGCGAACGATGCGGCCGTTTCAGCCGTTAAAGGTGTTGCGCAGTCGAATCCTTTGGCCATTTTTCGACACCTCCCCTATATTTTATGCACATAGGACAATGAGTGCCTCACATATACTGACCTATTAAGGAGAGGATGTGTATGAGATTTACGGTACAGTATATACCTCTGCACAAAATCAAAGCCGATTCGACCATCCCGTTGACCCAGCATATCAAAAATATACGGAAGCGGATGTGGGACTGCATGCATTTGCTCGCCGTCCGCAAAAACCGGAAAGACGGCAGCTACATCGTCATCAGCGGACTTGATCGTTACGAGTACCTTACAAAACATACGAATAAAAAGTACGCCCCTTGTCTGGTCGATACGCACAAAGCATCCGTCCTGATGAAGCTGCCGTTTCAACGAAACGCAATGGTCCGCTTGCTGCAGCAGTTCCCTACCATATCCATACAGGAAATGAAGCCGGCAAGCTGGTCGATCATTCGCACGTTCATCAGGCGAGAACCCCGCTTTTCCCGACTGTCGCGAGCCCGACAAATCAAGCTGCTCTTCATGGCGATCCGGTACAAAAAAACGGTCGTAGCTTCTATGAAAGCGCAGGTCGATAAAATGCTTTCCTCTTGACCCCATTGTCCTTCTGCACAATGGAGCCCCAGCGAACCAAGAGCCCGAATGATCCAGCTTATTTGCATTTGCGAATCGGCGGTGTCCGCATGTGTAGTGACATGCAAAAGAGCCGCGGCGCGGCTCTTTTGCATTGTTATTTCAATTGTCCGGGAATCGGTTCCTCGTGGTTGCCGTACATCACTTCGTCGAACAAATTCGGCTGTTTGGTCGGCGCTTGAGGCGGCGGAGGAATATGAAGCCGGGCCAGCAATTTTTCCAGCTCGCCGACCGTCACCGGTTTGGCATGGTTCATGAGCTCGTAGCCGAGCTGACCGTTCATTTCAATGGTTGCATGCTTTACGTCGGAGAACGACGTGATGCCGTTTTCCCGCAGCCTGTTCTCCACTTGATCCACAGACATTCGCAGCTTCAACAAATTTTTCGTCATCAACTGTCCATTCTCGATAATGGGGGTCGCTTTCCCCATAAATAACCGTTCGATCGGCTGCCATTTGACGCTCATATATTGGAGCAGTATGAGGAGACCCACAAAAATGCAAAGCGTCACCGTCGTCGCCCAGAACCCTTTCATGGAGACCGCATCACCGATCACGGACGCAATTGCGAGCAGCGTAATGATTTCCGGCCCGTTCATTTCAGATACCGTTTTTTTGCCGGCGATCCGCATCAAGCCAAAGCCGATAAGTAAAATGACCAGTGCTTCCCATATGTAACTCATCCGACAGCGTCCTCCTTGCAGTGCTTTGCAACTTCATTTTTTGCGGAACCAACCATATTTATACAGCAAACGCTGCGAAAATTTCGCAACAAGAGCGCTTGACTGGAACCCTCGCGTTGGTATGTAATGGATAAGCCGATATTCCGTTCGAAAACGGAATTCGGCTTATTAGTTGTTTGGTATAATTAGATTACAAAAGCACGCGATACGATAACCAGAAGGATAAACAAAACAAGGATCACTCCAGTCGAAGTAAAACCGCCAAATCCCGCTGCACAGCTCATGCTTTTCACCTCCTTGTTTACCTGATCAGTTTATGTCATGATCGACAAAGTGTCTGTGCGTTTGTTCCGGAGCCGGGAAAATACCGAATGAATTTATTTTTTCTTGAGGAGAGATTAATGTGGCACATATCCGCAAATTAGTGAGCGACCAAGATTTTCAAGAGGCGATGGAACGGCAAGCTCCGATCCGCGTATTTCAAAACGATCATGTCGTCGATGCAGGCGGGATCGTGATTCGGTTCGACGAAAAGTTCGTTGTCATTCAATCGGGCGTGAGCGAGATCGCCTATCATTCACGTACGTCATGCGAATTTTTCAGCATGAGAAAACGTTAACTTGCGCTGTGCATTAAGAATTCCGCTTCCGGCATGAAGCCCGTCACCATCGAGCGTGGTACAACCCCCTTTGATTCGATGTCCGCACAAAATCACACATCCCGGTTTATCAGGCATGGAAAATTCGATGCACCCCCATCAGTAATTGTCCATGCTCCGGGTATTCCCTCCCTCCCTGTCATAGTTCCCATATAAGACAAGCTGCTGACTAACGCGCTCCTCGAGGGCGAATGTTCTGCCCGGCGAACGTCCGCCCGATCCCCCATTACCTGTAAAATTGCCGCAAAAAAACGGATGCCGATCTAAGGATACTTCATGGAATCGTCCTCCCTCCGCTGATACCCTTGAATTGAACGATATCTTATCGCTAGGAGGACGAAATGCATGGCAATCAGCCGGTTAAACGAGCGCGAATACTATAAAAAAATATACGGGGGGTGGCTCGGCAAAAATATCGGAGGCACGTTAGGCGCGCCGATGGAAGGCAAAAAGGAACTGCTGAACCTTACCTATTATCCGAGTCTTCCGGACGGGCCACTGCCCAATGACGACTTGGATCTCCAGCTCGTATGGCTGCACGCGCTGGAGCAGTACGGAGTCCGCCTTACCGCAGCGGAGCTTGGGCAGGAATGGGTGGAGCATGTGTTTTTCCCGTATGACGAGTACGGGTATGCTTTGGCCAACTTGCGTAGGGGGCTTGTCGCCCCGGTTGCCGGATGGTTCAACAATCCGTTCACCCATTGCATGGGCTCGCCCATTCGCTCGGAAATATGGGCGATGGTGACGCCGGGCTCGCCGCAGCTCGCCGCATACTACGCTTACCAGGACGCCATAGTCGACCATGCCGGGGGCGAAGGCGTATACGGGGAAATGTTTTTCGCGGCTATCGAGAGCGCGGCCTTTACCGATTCCAACCGGGATCGTCTCATCCGGACCGGCCTGCAATATATACCGGATCATTGCCGGACGGCTCGGGCGGTGAAAGACTTGCTCGTCTGGCATGCGGAAGGCAAAACATGGCTCGAGGCGCGCGAGCTTATACTTGAGCGGCACGGCAGCTCCAACTTCACCGATGCGCCGCAAAACATCGCCTTCACGGTACTCGGGTGGTTGTACGGCGAAGATTTCGGCGACGCCATTTTGAAGGCGGTCAATTGCGGCTACGATACGGACTGTACCGGCGCGACGCTGGGAGCGATTCTGGGCATTATTCAGGGGGCGGATCAATTGCCCGAGTATTGGGTGAAGCCGGTTGGCGATGGGGTGGCGGTCAGTCCGCCGATCAAAGGGTTCCCCGCTCCCCGCACCCTGGATGAGCTGACGGAGCGGACCGTGCGGATCGGCAAGCGCGTCGCGGCGGAATGGAACTTGCCGCTGATCATCGACAAGGACGCTGTTACGCACTGGGCTGCTGCAGGCGAGTGGCAAGCCGATGACGACGAATACGACGTAAAAAGATTATGGAATCGCAAATCAAGCGCGAATGTATATTATTTGCCCAAAGGAACAAGCCGCAATCTCGGTCTGGAGCTGACCGTCGATTACGGCTTGCAGGGACCTGCGATCGGTCTGGAGCAGCGCAAAACGATCGGTTATCGGTTGATGAACCGTTCGAAGGAAGCATGGGAAGGCGTAGTAAGACTCGATACGCCTGTGGGATGGCAAGGGTCGGATGAGCAACGCTTTTCTTTGCCCCCCGGCGCCGAGATGGAAGGGAATTGGACGATTCGATCCGATGCGAAAACGGAACCGGTGTATCGGCTGTCCGCACATATCGTTCGTCTGCATGACGGACACGAGTGGAACACGGAAACGGTCGATTTCCGGCTTGTAGCCGCAACCGAGTGGTCGATCGGGGCGGATGGCGGAAAGCCGAAGCGAGCCGTGTTCCAAGGCAACCGGATTCATTTCGAGGATTTGCCCAAGCTCGGTCAAACAGGCTCCTATCGAGCGTCGACGACCATGATCATCCCCAGCGACAGAGACGTCCGCCTGATTACAGCAACGGTAGAGCCCGTCAAAGCCTGGCTGAACGGCCGCTTGATCATCAATAGTCCGGTGAAGCAGCCGTTCATGCCTGCTTTCCATCGTGCTCCTGCGAAGCAGCTGGCAGAACTTACACTCCCTCGGGGCGAGCATCTGCTGGAGATCGAAGTGGCGCAGAGTGAGGATCCTCCGGAACTCTACGTGTTGGCCGTGTCGCAGCGGACGACCGGTACGCCCGGATCGTTCTATTACTATTCCGATGTTTTATTTATCGCAAAGACCGACGGGGAAAGCTGAACTCAGCGCAAGCCGCTATCATTCGACGGGTGCAGCAGGGCATAACTTATGACACTAGCTAAGCAAGCACTATTCATTTGTGGAAAAGGATGTGAGGTTATTGGATCAAGAGGACAAAAAGTTCGAATGGCAAGGTGAAAAAGATCTAGTCAGCGGCAAGTCCACTGTAAGCCGTCGGCATTTGATCGGAGGGCTCGGGCTGGCGGCGCTATCGCTGCTTGCCCTCCCTCCGCTCGCTCACACCTCGCCCGTCGAAGCGATGAGCGGTCCTGCGGGCGGCGCCTACGTCGTGCAATCGGACGGCGCGGACGGCGGAGCGGAGCTGATACAACTGCTGCAAAACCTCCCTGCAGGGGGCGTCGTCATTGTTCCTTTCGGCACGCAGCTTGTATGTTCGTCCACTGTCGTGATTTCCTCCCCCGTCGTGCTCGTCGGCTACGGCGCCGCGCTTCAAGCGGGCCATACGCAGCAAAACGTATTATCGATTCAAAGCGATGACGTGTTCGTCTACGGCTTGAAAGTGGCGGGAAACCCGCTTCAAGCGAATGAAAATGCGGTTTCCGTCGCCGCGGGCAAAGGTCGCATCACGCTGGAGCATGTCACCACCGCCGGCTGCCTGATCGGCGTCAGTTCCGCGCGGCGCGCCCATCATCTCAAGCTGGAGGGCTGCGTGCTGAACAGCTCCGTCCACGGCGCCGTGCTGCGGCTTCCGGAGCATAGCACGGTCGACGGATGCACCGTGAACGACCACCCGGGCAGCGGAGCCACCGGCATTCGCATCCAGGGTGAGGAGAAGACCGTAACCGCAATCACGACGTCAAGCAGCTCGGTAACCTCCGCCGGTCATCAGCTTCGGGCCGGCGACAAGATCCGGTTTTATGCCGAAGGCACCGTCGTTTTGCCCGATGAAATCAAATTGGATACCGTATACTACGCCGCCGGCACGATCGGGGCCGACCAGTTCCAGCTGTCCGCATATCCCGGCGGGCCTCCCCTCACATGGACTGGGCAAAATTTGAGCGGCTCCGGTAGCTGCCGGCATCGAAGCGTTCAGCCCGGAAAAAAAATTGTACGCGCTTCCGTTCTCCTTCAACACGGTACTGCTCTTCTACAACAAGGACGTATTCGACCGGTTCGCGGTTCCTTACCCGAAAGAAACGCTCAGCTGGGATGAAGCAGTCGTGCTGGCCCGCAAGCTGACGCGGGAGATGGACGGCACATCTTATCAGGGCATTTATCCCGGTAACTGGACGCAGCAGCGCAGCCAGTTGTCCCTGGATTTCGTCGATCCGAAAAGCAACAAGGTCATTTTCGAATCCGACCCGGGCTACCGAAAAGTATTCGAGCTGTACCAGTCGATTTACCTTATCCCGGGGATGCTGACTACGCTGAACGGCAAAGACGGCTTTTTCAAAAGCCGGCAGTTTGCGATGTACGTCAACTGGTTGACCGACGTGCTCTATTTGTTCGAAGACGCGCATAAATCCGGCAACCCGCTCAGCTGGGATATGATGCGATTGCCTTATTTTACGGAAAAACCGGGGATCGGCAGCAAAGTCGACGTTCATATGCTTATGGTAACGGCGCAAAGCAAGCAGAAGTATGAGGCTATGGCGGTCGTCGGCTTCTTGACCTCGTCGGAGGCCGTTCAGGTAGCCGCCGCCAAAACCGGGCGAATCCCCGCGATACAGAGCAGCGAGGCCCAGAAGCAGTTCGGCGCCAATTATGCGAGCGTGAAAGATAAAAATACGAAGGCGGTGTTCGATACGAAGATGGCTCCGCTGTGGAACTACAGCCCGTACGACGTCCAGGCGATGTATCCGCCGATCGAGCAGGCGATGAAAGACGTCATGAATCATAAATCCGATGTCAATACGGCTTTGAAGACGGCCGCCGAGAAGACGAACAAGCTTATCGAGGAAAATCCGGCCCGTTAGAATATGTTTTGCAGATCCGCAATGGGAGGCAGAAACGCAATCGCATTTTAATCGGTGAGCTCCCGCCTCTGCTCGCCCTCTGCCCTGTTTCTGAACTGCGATGGGCTTGTGCCGGTAATCTGTTTGAACACTTTGCTGAAATAAAACGGGTCCTGAATGCCGACTTCCTGGGCAACAGTTTCGATCGTTGCCTCCGGGTGGCGGCGCAACAAATATTGCGCCCGTTGAATGCGCAATTGCTGGAGATACCGCGTGAACGTGCTGGCGGAATACTTGTTGAACAGCTGGCACAAATATTCGTATTTGCGCTGGAATCGATACTCCAGCATATGCCTCGTGATCGTCAGCGTATAGTGCTCGTTCAAGTAGTTCACCAGCTCGCGGTAAGTTAAATAAGTCGCAGGCAGCGGCGTGTCCCACTGATGTCTTTTCAGAAGGTTGTCGGACAGCGCCTGTACGATTTGCAGCATCAGAATGGTCGAGCGGAACCGAAAATTTCCGGTCGGCTGTTTCATTTCGGCGACAAGCTTCTCAAACCATATCAAAATTTCGAAGCGCCTTTCCGGCAAATATCGCCGCAGCACTAGAATCGGCTCCTCGTCCACATCTTCCGCCGTCCGCAAATCCTGATGGTGGCGGCGAAACAGCTGCAAGCTCTGCTTCAGGCTTCCGGCCGCTTCCGAATGAATCGGCGCCGGGTCCGCCGTGAACTGCGCCCAGAAAAAGCTCGTGGCCGGTTCTGGCGTTCTCCAGCCTTTATGCTGCTGCCACGGCGTGAGCAGTAAACATTCGCCGGATTGAAGCACCAGCCGTTCTTCTTCCACTTGAAGATAAACCGGTCCGTCGATGACCATGATGAGCTCATAATACGGATTCGAATGGCCCCAATGATTGAACTTGTTGTCCGCTTTATGCAGCCCTGTCCACTTCACATCGAGCTTGACCAATCTGGACATAATGAATACGTCCTCCATAGGCTCTCCCCTTTGCCGCCGCCCGGATGAACCGATCGTCGTCTCCCTCCGCAGTGCGGTCATTTTCAATGGCTTGACCAATCCCTTTACGCGTCATCCCTGAACGGGTCCGGTGGAACGGCGTATCGTAAACTTGCCCGGGAGCACGATTTCCTGATACTCCTGCTCCGGATTGCGCGAGTGTTGAAACAATAATTCCACCGCCATACCGCCCATTTGCTTGCCGGATTGGTTAATCGCGGTGAACATGTCCTGGTGTTCCTCCGGAAAATTGCCGTACACCTCGTCAAACGTAACGATGCTGATATGGTCCGGTACGCGAAGCTCCAACCGGTTCAGCACGCTCATTACGCCCATCAACAGGCCCGGACTCGTGACAAACAACGCGCTCGGACGATCCGCGTCTACCAGCATCCGTTCGAGCGGTTCCTCGACGTTAGCCCCTTCCCCCTCCACGAGCAGCTCGAAACGATCCGGCATCCGCAAACTTTTATCCAATAAGGCGTAGCGGTATCCTTTGATCCGTTCTTTATGCGTAAAATGCTTGTTCGGCGACACGATGCCAATCCGCTCGTGCCCGAGGCCGAACAGATGCTCCATCAGCGTGACGGCACCCATGAAATTGTCCCCGCGAACCAGATGCGTATCGATGCCCTCCACTTTCTGGTCGACGAGGACGACCGGCATGCCCTGCGCCTGGATGCTTTTCAAATGTTCCTTCTGCCCGGGCCTTCCGCCGCCGATGAGCATGATGAGCCCTTCCGCGCCACGCTGCATCATTTTGGCCGTGAGCATCTGCTCCCTTCCGCCAACAGAGTTGCCGATCAAAATCATATAATCGTTCTCGAACGCTTTCTCTTCGGCTCCAGCCAAAAGATCGATTCCGAACGATTGGCTCATGATTTGCTTCCCGAACGGCAGAACGACGCCGATCATGCCGCTGTTATCCGAACTGCGCTTGAGTTCCTGCGCCTGAAATTGGAGGCTTTGCATCGCCTCAAGCACTTTTTGCTTCGATTGGGCGGAAACGGTGTCGCTATGATTAATTACGCGGGACACCGTCGACTTGGAAACGCCGGCCAGCTTGGCCACTTCATCAAGTTTCGACATTGGGTTCACTTCCTCATTAGATCTGCTGCTTTAGTTATATAAAGCCGGGAGAATATTGTCAAATTGTTCTTGCACCTGAAAGCGAAATCATTGTATGATGGTATTGGTCTGGTATATTTCTGAAACGTTTCAATGATGTCCGATTCCTCAGACATTGCACACACCTGACTTTAGATGAAAGGATGGGTCATTTTTGAACCTTGAACAGCAAGTTATAGCAGAAAAGATGTCCTCCTCCGCTCGCAGCCACCGGTTCGCGATGGCAAAGCCGGCAGTGCGCTGGCAAGATGCGCTGCCGAGCGGTAACGGGACGATGGGCGCCCTCGTCTACGGCAATATCGAAGAAGATACGATCGTCATTAATCACGAAGAGCTGTGGTACGGCGGCATTACGAAACCACCTCCCGATTTGTCCGTTCATTTGCCGGAGCTGCGAGCGCTTCTGGACGCGGGCAAATACGAAGAAGCGAATCGTTTTTTCCCCGATCTCATGCGCGCGGCCGGATACCAGACGCATACGTCCAGGTTCCAGCCGGGCTTTGAATTGAAAGTGACGCTCGATACGGACGGCGCCTTCCGGGACTACACCCGGACGCTCGATATGGAAACCGGCGAAATTACGGTTGCCTGGACCGACAACGGCGTTCGCAAACGTAAACGCTTGTTTGTCTCTCGCCCGGACCAAGTGATCGTCATGTCCGTTCGCTTCGATGGCGCGCCTGTCTCGCAAGCTGCGTTCGGCCTGCAAATTCATCAGCCTGCCGAAGCGGAGAAGCACGCCTTCACGCACGAGGCTTCGGCGGAAGCCGCTCATCTGCTTGCTTCGGGCAAGCATTCGAATGCGGAAACCGGTTATTGCGCCGCCGCCCGGGTGATCGCACGCGGAGGCGCAGCAAGCGTCCAGAACGGCTGCCTGATCGCGAGTGATGCCGACGAAATCACGGTGCTGGTCAAAGTGGCGGCCAAAGACGGCAGCCCCGCGCAGCAGGAA
Organism: Paenibacillus allorhizosphaerae; assembly: GCF_042659105.1. Lineage (NCBI taxonomy): Bacteria > Bacillati > Bacillota > Bacilli > Caryophanales > Paenibacillaceae > Paenibacillus > Paenibacillus allorhizosphaerae. Next base: position 811,656 of record NZ_JBHSRV010000001.1, read on the forward strand.
CAATTGAAGCGCGAGCTCAACGCCTTCCAGGACGATTACGAAACGCTGCTGCAGCGCCATATCGCCGAGCACCGCCCGTTATTTTTAAGCGCCGGTATCGATCTGGAAGCGGACGGTGACAGGGACACGGCGAACGAACGGCTGCTGCTCGACGCGTACACGGGCGACGTGCCGACCGCGCTGATGGAACGCATGTACGATTACGGCCGTTATTTGCTCATGTCCAGCTCCCGGCCCGGCGGGCTTCCGGCCAATCTGCAAGGCGTCTGGAACGGGGATTACCTGCCTGCGTGGAGCGGAGCTTTCTTTAACAACGAGAACATCCAGATGAATTACTGGCAGGCGCTTGCGGGCAATATGGCGGAAGCCGCTGAGCCGTTCTACGATTTCTTCGACTCGCTGCTGCCCGATATGCGGCGCAATGCGCAGTCGTTTTACGGCAGTCGCGGCATCTTGAGCCCGCTGTTCGCTTCGCCGGAATCCGGACTCAAGAAAAACCTGCAGCCCCATGTCGTCTATTGGAGCGCGGGAGCCGGCTGGCTGGCGCAGCATTATTACGATTACTGGCTGTTTACCGGGGATAGCGAGTTTCTGAAGCGCCGCGTCATTCCGTTCCTGAAAGAATGCGCCGCATTCTACGAGGATTTCATGGTGGAAGGCGAGGACGGCAAATGGATCTCCTACCCGTCCAATTCGCCGGAAAACTGGGCCAACGGCAGCTTCCCCGGCAGCGGAAAAGTATCGGTATGCATCAACGCGACGATGGATTTCGCCGTAGCGAAGGAAGTGTTGACCAACCTGTGCGAAGCATGCGAAGAAACGGGGCTGCATCAAGAGGATCTGACGCGCTGGCGTGCGATGCTCGGCAAAATTCCGGGGTACCAAGTCAATCGGGACGGGGCGCTGCGCGAATGGATGCATCCCGACTTTGAAGACAATTATCACCATCGCCACCAATCGCATATTTATCCGCTGTTTCCGGGCTTCGAAATTACGGAAGAAACGCATCCCGAGCTGTTCGAGGCATGCCGGATCGCCGTGGAGAAACGGCTCGTCATCGGGCTGAAGCAGCAAACCGGCTGGTCGCTTTCGCATATGGCCGGCATTTATGCACGGCTCGGTGACGGCGATCGCGCGCTGGAGTGTCTCGAAATATTAAGCCGCTCCTGCCTGGGCGACAACCTGTTCACCTATCATAACGATTGGCGCAACCAGGGTATCTCGCTCAAGATGGGCAGAGCGCCGTTCCAGATCGACGCCAACCTCGGCTGGACGGCAGCGATGCAGGAGATGCTGCTCTTTTCCGCCCGCGGGATGATCAAGCTGCTTCCGGCGAGGCCGAAGCGATGGGTTCGGGGCCGTTTCCGCCATTTCCGCTGCCGTGGCGGCATTACGGTGTCGCTGCAGTGGGATATGGAACGGCGCAATTCGGTAGTGACATTAACCGCCGACCGCTCGCAGTCCGTCGAGCTGCAGTTCCCAGCGCCGGTGAAATCGGTGGCAGCGGAAGGAACGGCCGTCATCGCGCCTTCCGGGCGCGGACCGAATTACCGCCATCTTACGCTGACCGGCGGGGAGCCGGCAACCTTGCACATCACGTACACAGAGTAAACCAAGGCGAAGTTACGTTACGAGGGAGGATTCGATTCGTATGGTATCAACGAAAAAAAGCTGTATCGCAGGCGCGGCCGTTCTTTTGACGGCCTCCCTGGCGCTGCAGGGCTGTTCGCAAGGAAACTCCGCCTCCAATCCGAAAGGAAATCCGGCTGCGGGAGAAGCGCAAAAAATCAACACCGAGCCTGTGAACTTGACCGTATGGGCTAGTATGTCGGAGGAAGTGTTCCAGAAGCTCGTCGTGCAGCCCGTCAAGATGAAATATCCGCATATCAGCCTGACAATGGTCGGGACAGATAAAAAAATACCGGATTTGATCGCCAGTGACAACGTTCCGGACATTATTACCGACAGCATCGCCTCCATCCCGAAATACGAGGAACTGAAGTTGGCAGAAGATTTAACGCCATTCGTGAAAGCGTTTAACCTGGACCTCGGGCGCATCAGCCCGGTCGTGCTCGATACGGTGCGCAAAGCGTCCAGCGACGGAAAGCTTTCCGGCCTGCCGATCTCTGGAAACGTTGTCATGATGTATTACAACAAAGATACTTTCGACCGGTTCGGGGTGCCGTACCCAAAAGACGGCATGACATGGGATGAAACGTACGAACTCGCCAAAAAAATGACCAAAACCGATGGCGGCGTTCAATATCGCGGATTCCACTTCCAGGACGTGTTCCAGTTCACAGCGAACCAGTTGTCTTTGCCCATCGTCGATTCCAAAACGAACAAGGCGGCGGTCAACAATGACAAATGGCGGAAGCTGTTTGAAAATTACGCTCGCTTCTTCACAATTCCCGGCAACGAGGTTGACGACAAAACGTACGGCGGCCACCAAAACCAGTTCCTCAAAGACAAGACGATCGCCATGTATGTCACCAGCTCCATATTCTCCAAACTGCCGGATGCGCTCAAGGACGGCCTAAACTTCGACATGGTGACGCTCCCTTCATTCTCGGAAGCTCCCGGGATTACGACGCAGGTGGACGGCGGCATCCGGATCGTATCGAGCACGAGCAAACATAAAGATCAGGCTTTCCTAGCCTTGTCGGCGATGTTGTCCGATGAAGCCCAGGTATGGACGGCACGCAACGGAAACACGGCCGTGCTTAACGATCCGAAAATTTTGGAGGAATTCGGCAAAGACATCGAAATCTTGAAGGATCGGAACCGCCTCGGTTTCGTTCGCAACAAACCGGCGCCTCCTTCTCCGTCGATTACGAAATACGACGCTTCCGCCTACTCGATCGTTCGTTCCCAGTTCAAAAAAATGGTATTGACACATGCGGATGTCAATACGATATTGAGGGAGACGGAAGAGCTGATTAACAAAGCGATAGCCGAAGCGCAAAAGTAATACATGCCTCTACAATTAAGGGAGCCTGGCATCAGCCAAGCTCCCTGCTTGTTTGTTAAACCGGAACGGTACGTCCCTACTGTCTTCCCAACGGCCGCAATGTTACTTCTTCTGCTCCTGCTGCCGCCGGAGCAGCTCACTTGCGATCTGTTCATCCGCTTGCCTCATCGCCGTATTCAAATCGGTCGTGCCTAATCTATCGGAAGTCAATAGAACGAGTCTGATACGGCCGAGCGCACTGGAGTCGACTATTGCGGCTAGCTTTCCCGAATGACGCGCCAACCGCCATCCTTTTGCAGCTCCATCGCGATCGGGACCACGTTCCATTCCGCCGACGAAACAAGCCGCACCGTGACGGTGCCGTCCGGCCGAACGCCGGTAACGATTCCCTTGCTCTCTTCGCCCGGACCGACCAGGCGGGAATGAAAGTGGCTTTTCCCGCTGACGGCAACGCCGGATACGTCCGCATCATGCGGAACTATGACCGAGACGAACGTTTCCTCGCGCCCCGCCTCGAACAACGCTTTATCGTATACGGCATAAGCCTTGTCCTGCCACAGCTTCGGCTGGAACTGCACGCCGTACTGACGCCCGCGCTGCGGATGAAAGTAAACCATCAGCTTCCGGTCGCGCTTCGCATCGGCCGTCATGTCGAACCAGAACAATCCTTGCTCGTCCAGGCGGGGCAGCTGCCATACCGGCCCCCCTGCCATGCCGTCCGCTTCGGGTCCGGGCATGAACCTGTCAACGACCAGAAGATAACCTTCCTCTGTCAGCAGCGTCTGCCGCATCCAATGCGAATCGTGCGTATACACGCCTTCATAGCGCATGGAGCCGAAGCTGTCCTGCCCTTGCGTCTGCGAGACGGATTCGCGTAAAATGCCTCCCTGCTGATGATCGGTGTACAGGCTGCGGCACGTCATGCCGTTGACCATGATCCGAATCGGCGTGCGCAGAAACGCTCTTACGTCGCTCAAATACAAGTAATCGAATCCGATCCGCTGATACTCCTCCGTCAAATGCACCGTATGATCAAGCCTGGTCCAGGTCAAATCGATTCGCCCTGGCGGACAAACGACTTTCAGTGCCTTCGTTCCCGTCCGCTCATCGTGGACTATCGATATGAGCCCGCTTATTTCCTCGGGCGACAGCGTCCGCCGTTCCTCCGGCGTTCCTTTTTTTCCGTCCTCGTAGAAGACGACTTCGATCCCTTCGGGGAACGTTTCGAGGTTTATCAAGTGATGCAAGCCTTTCGGCCCGCCCACATGAATACGGGTCAGCAGCAGTTCCACCGGTCCGTCGGCAGGGGCCGCTTCGCGATATTCCCGATACCACGGGATACTGCTCGGGAAACGGTGCTCCCCTCCGCGAATAAACGTATTGACGGAAATCGTGACGTCCTGGATGGTCAGCACCTCATTTTTACCCGCCATCCCTTCCGGGTTGCTGAGAAACACCCCATACGGGCTTTGCCTGTCCTTGAAAAAATGCGGCAGCGGCTTCATCGACGCGTCGCCCCGAACGGGCGCTCCTGTATGCCGGAACGATTCCGGGGAAGCGTACAGCTGCTCGTACCGTTCCGACCCCATATAGTCTCGGAGCATTCGCATGTTGGAGGACGCCTTATACCAGCGATTTCGCTGCAGCCCGGACGAATAGCAGAACGGAAACTCCGCTGCGGCGTCCTCTACGACGAACGTATTGGCCTGCCCCGCCCACTTGTGCCACCCGGACCGGTACAAATACATGACGCCATCGACTTCGTAATGATACAGATCTCCGCGGTTGTCCTCATGCGCATGATGCAGCGTTTCCGCCCGGTCGTTCAAATAGAACGCCGCATACGGCTTCCCTTTCTCCATGGAGGCATTCATGATCAGCCGATCGGCAATACGATACGTGCGAGGGTACATATGCTGGATTCCACCGGCCAAGGGTGGCATTGCCGGCTCGATTCCAAGCGCGCGAAGCTTCTCGAACTTGCGCCGGCACGCCTGCTCCGACTCAGCCGCAGGCAAGCGTCCGCCTTCGGCATTGTAGTAGCCGCCGTATCCGCCCGCAAGAAACGCTTGCTGCGCCGCCCACAGAAAAGTGCCGTCGCCCGTGATTTCCGCCATCAACGCAAGCGCGTCGACGTAAGCTGTCTGACTCCCCCCGTCGCCCGGCTGAACGGCAAGCCCCGACGGGCTGATATGTTCACGGTAACGCCGGAATGCGGCGACCGCTTTATCGCTGCGCAGCTCGGCTTCTTTGCCCAGAATAAGGCCGAGCTCGATCACCTGCTTGATATTATGCGCCACATAACCGGGCTCATAGCAATCGCCCGGGTCGTACCAATCGCTCCATACGGCTTCCGCATACAGATTCCAGGTCCCGGCCTCAGGAAGGTTCGGAAACAACCGGGAGGCAAGCGCCTGCGCGATGGCGAAAAAGAACGAGCGATTATTCGCGTCCCGCTCCGCCGGTGTTAATACATCTTGAGCCAAAGAAGCCGCTGCTTTATTCAGTTCCGCATCCACTGCGCCAGACCGCTTAAGCTGGTTTAACAATTGAAAGTAGAAGCCTTGCGAGAAAAAACAGCTTCGCAGCGTTTGCCGGATCGAACCTCCCGAATGCGCAGTAGGGAATGATCCAACCGGCTTGCCTTGCTCCAGCGCCAAGTCCGTACTCCACGCCTCCGTCAAAAGCTTCAAACGAAGAAGCGCGCTTTCGGCGCCGCTTGTCCGGCTGTCCTGTAGCTCCTCCAGCGCTTTTCCCAAAAACCGCCGCACTTCCATCGTAGGCTTCAGCTCGGTGCGAATGCCCCATTCATCCAGTGCCAACCTCGTTCTCCCCTTTTCAAGCTTATTGATTACAATATACTGTGTGCACGCGTCCCTTTCAATGCGCGCTCGTTTCGCTTATCGTGTCCGGAACATGCATGAGCAGCACCGTCCCCATGTGCCAGGCGCGCAAGTTTCATCAATCGCCCGTAATGCTTCAATGCTCCACTATACCGGCTCGTTTCACCAACGGCTGCCCGAAGGCCAATACGCACCGCGCACTGGCCTCCTCTTGATATCTATTTGTGCTTTGAACACGATTCTTGAAAAACGATAAACGTACCGAGATTGCGCCTATTAAGCAGCTGTCTCCGTTGCAGCAATCAATCCTATACTTCAAGCCGGGCCATTTCGGCCAGCAGCATCAACGCCAGCCCTTGCCCGTACAGCGTAGGGATGACCGGAATGCGGTTATAGTCCTCAATCGTCTTCATAATCGGCGTACCGCCGGACACCCCGAGCACTTGACCTTCCTCGTCGATGCGATTCAGCACCTCCGCAAAGGTTGGAGCCGCCTTGTCCAAGTAGGAACGGTCCAACAATCCATGGCGCACCGAACATATAATCCCTGCGGCAATCCCGGCGCTGCCCGACGTCTCTTGGTAAAAATCTTCACGGTCCATCACCGTATGCCATAACCCGTTCTCGCCCCGGTAACCCAGCAGCCCGTCGACCATCTCACGGTACCGGTCGAGCAGTTCTCCCGGAATCGGCATCATCGGCTGCAGCTCCTTCGCGATGAGCGGAAACCCGATGACGACCCAAGCGTTGGCGCGAGTCCACTTGGCCGCCGACATATGGTCGCCCTGCAGACAGTTCCAGCCGTGATACATTACCCCCGAATCCCGGTCCTGCAGCAGCCGGAAATGAACCGCGACCTGTTCGAGCGCTTCTTTGGCGTAATCCGCTCTGCCGGTAAGCGCCGCCAGTCTGGCCAAAAACAGCACCGCCATAAATATCGTATCGGCCCATACTTGCTCCGGGAAATTCGCTTTTTCCGTGACGGTATGCTCGAAGGCGCCCTCCCTCGTCCGCGGAGCCTCATGCAGCATCCAATCGCCGATTTTTACCGCTTCCTCCAGAAAGAAACGGCGCTGCGTGCTCCGATACAACTCGGGGAACACCGCATATGGCGCCATCGAATTAATGACTTTCGCCAAAGCAGCCTTCTCCTGATTCCGCTCGACCCATCGCTCCAAATAGTGCAGCGTGCCGGCCTCCTGCGTAGCTTCATAGCTGTGAAGAATCGAGATCAATCCGACCCCCGGCGTCCAATCCCAGCGGTCAATGTCCATTCCCCATGCGTCGGAATCGGATGAAGTCATATATGCATATACTTTCCGTAACACTGCCTTTGCTTGTGCCACCTGCGCCGAGGTGATGTTTTGATGGTTCGATATCATTTACTGCTCCTCCATTCCCCCGGTCATTTTCCGGCAAACGATTTCAAATCTGCAATTTTATTATAAAACTTTACATGACCGCCATCTCTCTCTCCATTGTTCAAAAATATAATAATGTTGCTGTAATTCTGGGATCGTTGATCCATCGCTGCTTTCTTTTATCATGGTAGTGCTCGGCAAAATTATAAGAGGATTGTTTTTTGACGCAAATTGAAGTACATTAGCTGTAAGCGCTTTATAAGGGGAGGTTTGAGCACATGCTGCAGCCGGCACCGGTGAAACGAACCGACGAATTCGTCAATCATCAGCTTCAGGAATTGCCGCTCTCGATGAAATATAAAGAAACCGAGACGCACTTTTATATGGACTTTCATTCGCATGAAGGCTACGAAATTTACTTTTTCCAGGAAGGCAGCGGCTACTTCTTGATTGATGATCAGCTTTATCCGCTGGAAGGCCGGGATTTAATATTAATCAGCCCGCATGAGTCTCATAAAAGCTCGCCGAAGCTGGAGCTGCCGAGTACGCGCAGCGTACTTCATTTTTTGCCTGAACTGCTGGACGACAGGTCACGGGAGTATTTGCTCGAAATATTCAGTCTTAGCCTTGGACAACGACATCTGCGGTTAAGCGAGGAACGGCTGACACGCTTCCATTATTTGCTGGACCGGCTCCACGAAGATTACACCACGCGATCGGGCGACCACTTAATGGCGATACGCATCTACATGAGCGAGCTCCTTCTCGAACTGCGCCGCTGCTGGTTCAGCGAGTCGGTAATGGAGCAGCAGGCCGTCGACCGGCGCAATGTCAATCCGAAGGTGGAACATGCGGTTAAATATATATCCAATCATTTTGCGGAAAACTTGACGCTGGATCTGATTGCTCAGGAGCTGTTCCTCAACCAGTATTATTTGTGCCATCTTTTTAAAAAGACGCTGGGGATCACGATTACGGAGTTTATACTGCAAACCCGCATCCATCACGCCAGACGGATGCTGATGCATACGGACATGTCGATTTCCGAAATCGCCGGTAAAACCGGATTCAACAGTTTCTCGTACTTCGGTCAAACGTTCAAGACGCTAACGGGCGCAACGCCCAGGGATTTCCGGAAAAAGCATCAGCAGCTGCCGGCCGAATAATAAGCGATTTTATACTCGCCCGTGATCTCGTACAGGAAGCCGAAGAGGGATTACCATACAAAAAAGGATAGATCGCGGGACAACGCCTGCTTCTCTATCCTTTTTGTCTTGACACGTTATTTCCATTTCTCATACTGCACCGCTATATTTTCTTCCGTAATCGAAGTTTTTTGCAGCAGGGGTATCGGACAAGTATCATTAAATTTGCGAATTTTTTGGTTGACCTCGCTAATGTCGGCCTGAATATCGCTGCAAGACGGATCGCCGCCGTTTTTCTTCTTTAATATGCGTTCTAGATCGTGTTTGATCTCTTGCTGAAGTTCGACCCAGCGTGGCAAGTAGTTTGCCGTCTTGAGCACGCTGTTAACATGGCGTTCTATCGAAGACTCGCCGGTCAGAAAGAGCGGCTTCCCTTCGCCGGGCAAATGATCCAGATTGCCTTTCTCCATCTGATCCTGCATGACTTCATCCATCCAATCCGCACCGTATTTTCGAAATTTCGGTGGAACCGGAGCCGCCTCTATCGAGTCGCCGTCTTGCAAGTCGTCCGCGCTTGCCTGTTCGTGATTCGCGCGTTCCTTATTCGTTGCGGTATCTGCTGCGGCTTGCTCCTTTGGAAGCGCCGTTTCCGCCTCGGGTGCATGGTATGGGGGGCTTTTCTTTGATCTCCATCTTCTAAACATTGCAAAGATCACTCCTTTTGGGAAATCCCATAATGTCCCATCCCTTATATTTTACGCCATGATGAAGCCGCAATTTTTACCCAATCTTGTAGTATTTGTGAAATAATGAACACACTTTTGCAAAGACGGATAACGGATCATCGCTTCCCGTTCAATTTACGTCAAATCAAGTACAAAAATCGTAAAAACAGGTATCCCTTTTTGCCCTGCAGGCCTTTATACTGAAAACGATTTCGACAACGATCGTATGGAGGAGGAAATAAGATGGGGATGCTTCGTCAAATGTTCAATTTCACCTTGATTGCCGCATTGTTTCTAACTACGTTTGTTCCTGCAAGCAAGTCGCGAGCGGAACAAGGACCGCCCGAGCTGCCGAGAATCGCGGAAGTACCCGTACGGGTGATGTCGTTTAACATTCTTCATGGCGCCGGAACGGACGGCGTTCTCGATTTGAACCGCACAGCTTCCGTCATTCGCAATTCCGGGGCAGAGCTCGTCGGGCTTCAGGAAGTGGATGTGCATTTTCGGGCACGAAGCAATTTTGAGGATCAGGCGCAGCGTTTGGCGGAGATGCTTGACATGCATTATGTATTCGGGGCGAATCTGGACCAGGATCCGTTGGAACCGGGAGCTCCCCGCCGCCAATACGGAACGGCCGTTCTGAGCAAGTATCCGATACTGGAGTCCCACAATTATTACCTTAGCAGCTTTGGCCTGGAACAGCGCGGATTACTGGAGACGAAAATCAGCGTGAACGGCGCTACCGTTTATTTCTACACGACCCATCTCGGCACGGTGGAGCAGCGTCTCACGCAGGTGAATGAAATTTTGAACATTACAAGCGCCCGCACCGGCACGAAAATTATAACCGGCGACTTTAATTCCGTCCCGACGAGCGCTCCGATTCAAACGATGAAAACCGTGTACAAAGACGGCTTTGCCGATCAAAACAACGCATACACCGCCCCTTCCAACGCGCCGAATGCGCGGATTGATTATATTTTCACCTCGGATAACGTCAGTCTGACCAATAAAAGCGTCATTACGTCGAACCCTGTCGCTTCCGACCATCTGCCGATCATAGGGACGGTTGTATTGACTCCCGATAGCCCGTTGTACAACGGATTAAAAAGCATATTCACAAAATAATGCCATCCGGCATTATCCGTAGTAAGCATAAAAAACGAATGAGGACTCGTTGGCGTCGTTCAGCTGATCGACAAACGTGTCCTCATTCTTTATTAAAATTGAAACAAGCTGGCGAGCAGCCTTCTGCGTTTTGCCGGTTTATGTTGATAGGCGAGCGCCTCCGATTGCTTATTCAGGTCGGACAAGGAGCAGGCGACTTCTTCCATGTGCTGCGTCAGCTGCTTGACGGTTCTGGACAATTCCTCGAGCTCTCTCCGGTGTTCCAGAAGCTGCAGACAAACGATATCGTCTGCTTTTTCGGAAAGCTTGCTCTCTACATACCTTAGCCTTTTTTCGATTTCACCATACGGTGCCGTCATTTGGGTGACCGGAGCAACACGACTGCCGGAAGCCTGTCCGGCATAAACCGGTTCGGCTTTTGATTGCTGGGGAACCGGATCTGCGTCCGGCAAAACAATTTGGCTTAGGCTGAGCTTCATCTCCAGCTGTTTTTTGATGATTGCGAGATTTTCCATGTCGCCTTCCTCGAATACGTAATGTCCCAGTTCGTCTTTCGAAAACCGGTTCTGAAAATGGGACGCCCAGCGCTTGATTGTCGTCGGGCTGACTTGCAGCACATGGGCCGCTTCCTTCGTCGAATACATCATCCTGATCACCCTCCCGCTTTTCCTTTGATAACGTATTCGGTACGCAAAACGCATTCCCCTGCAGCGTTGACAAAGGTAGTCAGCGTTCGCCAAACAAAGTGGAATATCTTCTTTTCTCCGCAAAAAAGGCGTTTCGACGCGAAAAAAGCCCGGCCGAAAGCCGGGCGCTCCGTGGTCACGAGATTAGATGCACCATGCACAAGAAACGATTACCAACAGAATGAAGAGAACAAGGATCACGCCTGTGCTAGTAAAAACGCCTGCGCAGCTTCCGCCAAAACCGATGTTTCCCATGAAGACTCCTCCTTCCGTTCGAAGCTTATGCATAGTATGATCGGCAGCGGACCGGGGATTGGACTATTCTTTCATTTTTATCCGAATCGGAAATTTTTTTTGTCCACTGCAGGAGCCTAAACGGAAATAACTTCGTCCAGTTTCCGGTAAATGGTTCGGAGCGCCCCGAGAGCCCGCACCTCATAGTGCCTCGCTTCCTGCAAGTGACGCAGAGCCTTTTCCAGACGCTCGTTGTCTTTTCCGTGATTCGCTTGCCGCTGGTGGAACGGGAACAGCTCCGCAACGCATTGGAGATGATGATGAACGTGCGCATACAGATCGGCGCCTTCGTCGAACAGGCCGTTCAGCGGTCCGGAGAGACGTTCCTTGGCCTCCTGCAAAAAACGTGCGGCAAAGTATCTGCATTCGCCCCACACCGCCGCATTGTAGGCAAGCCCGAATGCGTCCGCCGTACGGCTTTCTACCGCGAGAATCCAATGGTCGAAGCCGTCCGGCCCGGGCTTGAAGCCCGGAAAAATCCACTGCGATTTGCCCCCCGCAATGTCCAGCGCGAACTCCAGCGCTTCCTTCACCGTCTCCACATCGCCTGATGTATAACCCGGCTCTACCCAGCACATTTCCATAAAACCGACCCGCGATACGCCAAGCTCCCGCCATGGCTTATAGCCGCCGCTCCGGTCATAATCGTCGTGGACAAGCAGTCTTCCGTCGGCCGCTTCCAGAACGGAATGCAGCTTGCCCGTCTTGTCGTCCGTGAACACGAAACAGCCGAATCGCTGGCGGACATCGGTTTGGGGAGACACGGCAATGCCGATTTGCTTCAGCTCCGCTTGCAAATCGCCGGATATGCTGCCCTGCGTCAAATCCGCCTTGAATCTAGAGTCGATCTCCGCCCGAAAGTCCGCCGTGCCGATCCCGGAATAATAGTACCCGTGCTCGTTGTATCCGCATACGGCATAATATTCGAGCATCCCGAGCTCCCACCCGTAGCACGGTAGTCCTTGATCGATCGCGCGCTTCGTATTGTCCCAGGCGAGCTTTTGCTTGGCTTGAAAATCCGGCTCCGATTTCCATCCGTGAACGGCATGTATGACACAGCCGACATTGCTTGCGAGGTTCATCAGCATTTCCGTATTCCACGCGGTAGGCCCTACCGCCGTCACGCGGGAATCGACGTTGATCAGGAACGCGTGTCCCGTCGCGCCCATCAACCACGCTTCCGAAACCGGAATATTCAAATAATCGAGACATCCTTTGACGCTTCCGAGATGCGATACCCACATCGGTTTCCAGTGCAGACGTTCCAATACTGTTGCTGTTGTCATGGCAGCTCCTCCTTTTAGGATCAAATCATCCTCATTGTAGCGAACGGGTCTGCCGTATAATGTCATACCTTCGTATGATTGCGTAATATTTTCACCAAATGAGCTTTAAACCGGTTGACGCACCATTGCGGTGACAGGATTTGAAAATCGGACGGACAGGACAGCAGTCGCGAAAAAAAATAGTGCACATCGTCGAACTCGATCCGGAACGTATTATGGTCGAGCGGCATCCAAGGCAAATGCAGCTTTGCCGCATATTCGGGAATGTAGAATCGGACAACCGCCGTTTTCGTCGCGCGCAGCAGCGATTGAACAAACCAAGTCCCGCTCAGCAGCGGCTTGTATTCAAACGTCTGATCGGTGACTACAGCGTCCTGCAACTGCTCGAGCGGAAACAGGCGAATTTCATGATGCGGCTCAACATAGCCGAGAACATAGTCGGTTCCCTTATACGCGAACAGCTTGTACGGGCTCAGCAGTAGCGGCAGCATATCCGGCTCCTTATCACTAATGCGCACCTTGTTATATCGTTCCGCCGCCTCATGCAGCTTTTTGTACAGCTGCGCCGCTTCGGCGGTAAACCGAATTTTTCGCGGATACGGGAGCACCGCTTGCACAGAGCTGCTTCGTTGTTCGTCTAATGCCAGTCTTGATAATATTTCCGCGATGTGAGCTTCATGCTTTTCACCGGATTGCTTGTATTGCATCGATAAGTAAACCAGGGATTGTTTCTGCTCTTCCGTCAGGAAAACGGAAGGCAGCGCATAGGTGGGTTGGTCGTAGCGGTAGCCTTGATGCTTGTGAGAGTATTGAAGCGGAGCGCCCAGCGTATCCCGCAAATAGCTCAAATCCCGGGACGCTTGGCGGATCGAGATTTCGAATCGCTCGGCAATCGCTTTGACGTTCGGATAGCGCAGCGAGCGGATTTGTCCGTCGATCCATAAAATTCGATGTAAATTACTCATCGGCTCCCCCCACTGTCGCCGGTCGCAACCCCGTTTCTATCCTTAAAACGCTCGAGACACGTCTTGCATATGCAGGATTTCCCCAACTGCTCCGGCTTCACGAGCTCGAATATTGATTTCGGGAAATTTTGTTTGCTGCACCAGCATGTTCCGTGCGGTTTGCCTGCAACATTGCCGCAATCGTTATCGCGTCCGCAGAGGGGACATGTCATTGCCTTTCCATCCTTCATAAGGTCACCTGCTTGCTTCAACTTGGAATCGCTGTCTCACATTATATCATAACGTGTTTTGGCAATATACAGACGTAGCGGTCCGGTTCGTTTATAATAATGGAAGAACCTGTGAATTCATCTCCGGAGGTGGACAGTCTTGCTGCCCAAAGCGATATTACTGGACCTGGACGATACGATTATTTCATTTGATTACGGCGTCGATCTGGATGTTTGCTGGAAAAACGCATGTATGAATCACTTTCCTGCGTGGTCGGAAGCAGCTATAGACGATGCGGTTAAGGCGATCAAAAAGCAAGCGCAGTGGTACTGGAGCGATGCGGACAGGCACCGTACGGGGCGGCTGCAGATGAATGAAACAAGGAGGCATATTGTCGAGACGGCTCTGACCGATGCCGGTCTTCCTGTTCAAGAAGAAGCATCTCTTCTTCATCGAATTGCTGACGAGTACGGCCGTTCGCGCGATGCGGCGATTACGCTGTTTCCGGGCGCGGTCGAGACACTGGAATACATACGTGCGCTCGGGATGAAACTGGCGCTCATTACGAATGGGAGCTCGCATGGCCAACGAAGCAAAATCGATCGATTCCAGCTGTCCCCCTACTTCGACGATATTTTCATCGAAGAAGAATGCGGTATCGGCAAACCGGAACCCGGGATTTATCACATGGCCATGAGTCGATTGGGGGTGCACCCAAGCGAAACATGGATAATCGGAGATAACTTCAAATGGGAAATCGAGGCGCCTCAAGCGTTGGGAATCAAAGGGGTATGGGTCAATCATCGCGAGATGGATATCTCTTCCCTTAGCGTGCAGCCTTACTATTCGATCAAGACGCTAAGCGACATCGTTCGGCTGTTGAATGCTTCCACCGATAGAGCCGCTGAAGCCGCTCCGGAAATAAGTACTTAATGCCTATGTAATTAGAACTACACTGTCTAATAAACTCGATTTTTGATGGGTCTTGTGGTATAATGGGGTCACGTTACGGTTATCTCGATAAACGGCAAACCTGATGAAAGTCAGGGACGCAAAGCTAAAGGGACTACAGTGTCATTGCACAATGTCAGCCAGCTGCCGAAAGATATAGGCCCGTATGTCTATGCCTTCCTTTCGCGTATAGGAGAGTCACGCTAGTATCAACTTTCCGGCTGCATCATCTTGAACATCATTCGAGGAGGCGGTAGATGATGAACAAACGTTACGAAACCATTTCAACAGTGGAAATGCAAAACAATTTAACCGATATTTTAGGGGAAGAGCTTTCGCAGCAATTGCAATCGACGATGCGTCAAGCATCCGAACGGCAGCTGATCGAATTGCGCGATTCGCTGAAGGTGATGTCCCAATGGCTTCAGGAACAAGCAAGCGAGCAACAGCCTGCCGCAGTATAATGAATCAAACAAGAAAGACAGCCACAAAAATGTGGCTGTCTTTCTTGTTTGGATCGGACGGTAACGCATTCCCCCATCAAGCTGCTTCCTGACTGACACCGGAATTTGCTTCCTCCGCTTTCCGGACAGGAGAATAAAGTGATACAAAAAAGACGCCGAAAAAAATCAAAGAATATACAAACATGATCTCCTTGACCATCGGCAGATGTATCCACGGGGCATGCTTGAACACTATGATATACAGTTGGAATAGGAAGATTTTAAACAAATCGTGAAGCAGCTCGGAAAACATATTTCGCTCCATAGGGTATCTCTCATTTTCAATGTAGTCGCTGTTACTCTATGAATATGAGCGAGCTGTCCATATTATTCTTTTTTTCACATGACACGGATGAAAGTCTCGCTGAAAGTTCATGAAGCGTCAGGCCTAGGGCCGCATCATTTCAACAAAAGCTCGACCCGACGTACGACTTCTTCTGCTGTGAAGCCGTATTCCTTGATCAATACGGAAGCCGGGGCCGAAGCGCCGAACCGATCGATCCCCATCATCGCTCCCCGATCGCCTGCATATTCCCGCCATCCTTGCGTCGACCCCATCTCCAACGTAAGCCGGATCGGCACCTCCGGCGGAAGAACCGCGCGCTTGTACGCCTCGGGCTGCTTCTCGAACCGCTCCCAACTGGGCATGCTAATGACACGTACGTGAATGCCGCGTTCGCGCAGCCTTTGCTGCGCTTCCAAAGCCAGCTGCACCTCCGAACCGGTGGCAATGACCAGCGCATCCGGAACGGACCGCTCCCCCTCTGACAAAACATAAGCGCCTTGCGCGATGCCTGCCGGCGCCAGCTCCGCCGTGCCCAGCAATATCGGCAGCGCCTGCCGCGTTAAAATAAGAGCGCATGGCCCGTCGCTTTGCGCTACCGCGAACTTCCATGCGGCTATCGTCTCATTGGCATCCGCCGGACGGAGCACCGTGATGCCCGGAATGGCGCGGAGCGCAGCCAGCTGCTCCACCGGCTCATGCGTAGGGCCGTCCTCCCCAACGGCGATGCTGTCATGCGTGAACACGTAGACGGCTGGAAGCCGCATCAGCGAGGCAAGGCGGATCGCCGGGCGCAAATAATCGGAAAACACGAAGAACGTAGCGCAAAACGGACGGACTCCTCGATGGAGCAGCATGCCGTTCAAGGCCGCGCCCATCGCGAATTCCCGTACGCCGAAAAACACATTGCGCCCGCTGTAATCCGGAGCCGCAAACCGATGCGATGCCTTGATGTTCGTTTTTACAGACGTCTCCAAATCCGCCGCGCCGCCGATCAGGAACGGCACCGTCCCGGCAATGGCATTGATCGCACGTTCCGACACTGATCTCGTCGCCACAGGCGGATCGCTGGGGCCGTATAACGGCAGCGCCGAATCCCAGCCTTCGGGCAATTGGCCGGCGGCCGCCGTATCGAACTGCGCGGCAAGCTCCGGATACGCCTCGCGGTAGCTTTGCATCATCTTGCGCCATGCCGTTTCCTTGTGGTCGCCCGCTAGCTTCAATGCGGCAAAATGAGGCTTCGCTTCCTCGGGAACGAAAAATTCCGGCTCGGCCGGCCAGTCGAAAAACCGTTTCGTCAACAATGTCTCCTCATGACCGAGTGGAACGCCGTGCGACCCATGCTCTCCCGCTTTGCCGCTCTTGTTCGGACTGCCGTAGCCGATGACCGTCTTCACTTCAATAAGCGTAGGACGCGGGTCCGCTTGCGCTTCGGACAAAGCTTGGCCGATCGTTTCAAGATCGTTGCCGTCCTCCACTCGCAGCGTATGCCAGCCGTAACTGGCAAACCGCATCAGCACATTTTCCGAAAAGGACACGTTCAGGTCGCCATCGAGCGAAATGTCATTCGAATCGTACAGCACAATCAGCTTGCCGAGCTTTAAATGCCCGGCGAGCGAAGCGGATTCCCCGGTTACGCCTTCCATCATATCGCCGTCGCCGCAAATCGCATACGTGAAATGATCGATCACCGGGTAATGATCCCGGTTGTACACAGCCGCCATATGCGCCTCGGCCATCGCCATCCCGACCGCCATGCCGAAGCCTTGCCCGAGCGGACCGGTTGTCGCGTCCACGCCCGGCGTATGGCCGAATTCCGGATGGCCCGGCGTTCTGCTCCCCCACTGGCGAAACCGCTTCAGTTCGTCAAGCGGCAAATCATATCCGAACAAGTGCAGCAGGCTGTACAGCAGCATGGACCCGTGACCGGCGGACAGGACGAAACGGTCGCGGTTGATCCAGTCCGGATGACTCGGGCTGTGCGTCATGTACCGGGACCACAACGTATAAGCCATCGGCGCTGCGCCCATGGGCATGCCGGGATGCCCGGAGCCGGCGCGATTGACCGCGTCGACGGCGAGCATGCGGATCGTTTGAACCGACAATTCATCAATCGATTTGTTGTTTTGAATAACCATGCAAATCCTCCTCCTTCAATCCCATTGCTTATAGATGTTCATTTGCTTTACAACCGATTATAATAGACGAAGCTGCTATTTATGAAATCGATATTTTGCATAGCTGATATAGATGGAGGTAATAGCATGATCAACAACCTGGAATTGTACCGAGTCTTTTACTGGACGGCAAAAGAACTCAACTTATCACGCGCGGCGGAACGGCTGTTCATTACCCAGCCCAGCGTCAGCCACGCGATTAAACAGCTGGAAACGGAGCTCGGCGTTGCGTTATTTCACCGCGGTTCAAAAGGGGTCAAGCTGACGGAGGAAGGGAGTCTGCTGATGCTGCAGGTGGACAAAGCGTTCCGTTCCATCGAATCGGCGGAACGGCATATCGCGGAAATGCATCAGCTCATGCGCGGCGAGCTGCGTCTAGGCAGCAGCGATTCGTTATGCAAACATTACTTGCTGCCGCATCTAGGCCGTTTTTGCAGCGAGCACCCGCGGCTGCGGATCGATGTTGCGCACGGGACAACGCCCGAAATCATTCGTTTGATCAAAGAAGACCGCATCGATTTCGGCATCGTCCGAATGCCGGTCGAAGACCCCGCGCTGGTCGTCATGGAAACGATCGAAGTGCAGGACCGTTTCGTTGCGGGTCCGCGTTTTTTTCATTTGACCGATAACGTGCTGAAGCTCTCCGAACTTGTCTCCCATCCGCTCATCCTGTTCACGAAAACAAGCAGCTCCCGCAAATTTGTCGAGGACATGGCCAGGTCCCACGGCGTTCTGCTCGAGCCGGAAATTGAGCTGGCCAGCGTCGATCTGCTCGTCGAATTCGCCAAAGCCGGACTTGGCATTTCGTTTGTGACACGGCAATTCGTGCAAAGCGAGCTCGATACCGGCAAGCTGAAGGAAATCCGTCTGGCCGAACCGATTCCCGCCCGCAAAATCGGCATTGCATTTTTGAAAAACCGGCTGCTCTCTTCGGCCACTAAAGTATTTATACGTGAATATTTAGGTGTTCCGGGGCTGAAATAAAAATAACGCGCCTTGGGAAAACTAACCTTTCGAAAGGAGGTGCTTCCATGGCCAAATATAATGACGAGCACGCGGAAACATCGAAGCAGGAAGAAAACGCACTGACAAACGACAACTGTGCCGTTGCGGATCTCGGGCAAATCGATGCGCCGGCCGATGCGTTCGCCGACCAAGACGAATATATCGACGAGCCATAATCGCGAAAACGAAAATGCGCACCTGTTCCAAGACGATGTGAACTGAACCTCGTCAAGCGGACAGTACAAAAAATAAAGCGGCCTTGGTCCTGAATTGCATTGGACTAAGGCCGTTTTGTTTTTCCTAGTTCGTTATTGTAAAAAGATGCATGCGGTTAATGCTTCGGGAAATCCGGAAGATACGGCGGACTCCCAAAAGATCTGAAGCGGCAGAAAAGGGCCTACCGTCCTTCCCCCTCGTTCAGCTTCACATTCAACGTGACGGGAGCTGAAACGTTACCGCTCGTATCCTGAGCCTGCAAAATGACCTCGTATTGGCCGTGCATCAGCACTCCCGTACGAACCGCTGCCGTACCTGCCGGCGCGAACAGCGCCTGTCCCGCTCCATCCTTGCCGCCCGCACTGCCGTAGCGCACGACGTTGATCCGCATGCCAGTATAATCCGGATCCCCCGGCGGGGTAAACGAAATCAAGAGCTCGTGACCGCTCAGCGCAGTGACGCGTATGTCGGAAGGCATGGCCGGCGCGGCAGCATCTTTGGCCGTTACCGCTTCAAGCAGCTCGGTACGCGCCGTGTTGCCTGCAGCGTCGGAAGCTTCGATCTGGTACCGGTACACGGTGTTACCGATCAAACCTTCCGCCTTCCAGACGAGCGGGGCATACGCGGAAGCGGTAACCGTTCCGACGGAAACCCCGTTCTGGAAAATGCGGTACTGCTGTACGCCTTCGTTGTCCGCTGCTGCATTCCAACTCAGCTGAAGCGAATGATACGTCGCTTCCGTAACGGAAAGCCCGGTCCCGCCGGGCCAGCTCGGCGGCTCCGTATCCGGAGCTTTAACGCGGAAGTTCCACGCGGCCGGAGGAACAGCATACGTTCCTGCAAGATCGGCCGCTTCCACTTTCACGGTGTGCTGCCCTTCCGCCAAATCCGATGCAGGAACGGCACGAATAATGCCAGCGGACGCATCGAAGGTGTGCTCCAGTGCCGTACCGTCAACGGTGACATGAATGGAGGCGGGATCGACACCGCTTCCTGCATCCTTCACTCCGACGGAGATGACCGGGCGAAGCGAACGCACTTCCGTGTCCGGCGCCGGAACCGGATGATCGAACGACGGTCCGTCCACATCCTCGCCTAAATCCATATATTCGGCCCGCAAATTATCGTAATAAACAACACCGCTGCCTTTATTCGTTTCGTCGGTTTCATTCACGACGACATAACGCACCTTTAGCGGGTATATCGTGTTTGCCGGCACGTCGGCGGCAACATATTTCCAACCGGTCCAATTCAGCCCGCCGGGCTCGGTCATGTTGAAAATCCGGTTCGTTCCGGCGCCGTCGGCAACGCCCAATCGCAGCATATGATTTTTCGAATCCCCATATACCCATAAGCCGATTCGGTAAGGCTTGCCTTCGATTTCGCGGCCGGCCGTGCCGGTTTGATCCAAGAAGTTGACATAGGCGTTCGAGCTGCCTTTTTTTCCGGTGAAATCGTATGTTAGCCTTAATGACTTCGTCCCGTACCGGACCGGATTGGGCCTGGCAACGGCGGTCATCGTGACGGAACCCGTTACCGCGTTGGAGCTGCTGACCTGCATGCCGCTCATATCCTCGAAAGGTTCCATCATCTGCGGCGGCTTGCCTACTTGAACTTTCGCTTCCGCAACGACACTGCCGATCCGCGCAATCACTTTACCGTCTGCGGATCCGCTTACGGCTTCGAGCGTACCGTCCGGCCGCATCGTGCCGATCGCGCCTTCTATGGTCCATTCGATCCGGTCCGGGGATACCCGCACTTGACGGCCCTCGGAGTCAGCCGCTTTGGCTTCGAAACGCAAGGATGCCCCCGGCTCGATGACCGCCGGATTTGGCGTCAGCGACAACGTATTTACGTGATCGGTGACCTGGATTTCCACGTCTTTCACGACATTGCCGCTTCGTACGACGACTTTGCCGGAGCCTGGGCTACCGGCTGCCGTGAGTACGCCGGAGGCACTTACTGTACCGATCGCGCCTTGTACCGACCAGCTTAAATCTTCCGCCCGGACTGGAATCCCGTTCAAATACGCGTCCTGCCCCTTTACGTGAAACGGCAGCTGGCTGTTCGCGAGCACTTGCACCGGAGAATCCGGGATGACAACAAGCTGATGAAGCGGGGACGACGGTGCCGTTGACAGGACGGCCAACGCGTTGCCGACCGCCCGGTCGTGCCCGTCCGAAGGACGGTTCTGCAAGTTTACGCCCGAATCCCCCGGTTCTCGGACATAGTATGTCGTAGAACCCCCTCCGTCGAGATTGAGGGCGTTCTCCATTCCGAGACCTTGCAAATAATAAGCCCCTTCCGCCAGCGTAATGCCGTCGGAGTAGCCCGGCTGGCGCCCGTCGACGGTGACCAAATAGAGCTTCCCTTGCTTGGTCGCAACCATCGTGCGCGGATGGCGGTCCGTCATATTCGGGTCCGTCACGTCGAGCAAAGCGGTTGGAACCGCTCCGTTTTTAAGCAGCACATATCCGAGCGTAGAATTTCCCGAAATGACCTGCTCCGCCCCGCCGAAGCCTTTGCCAAATGCAATATCCAACCGAAGCCTCGTACCCACGGACAGCTTCTGCCGAATCCAGTCCGCCTTGCTTCCCGTCGCCGACAGTACGTAAGTTCCGTCTTCGATCGGCGTGTCCGACGCTTCGTTGACTGACAATACGGTACCGCTGACCGGCTGTCCGGGAATGAGTTTGTAAGCGGTGTCGTCCGCTTTCACGACAACCTCCACGCCGCCGGACGGCGTACGGGTGCTTGCGCCGAACCTCCAATTGTAAAGAAACGCGTGGTTCGTGTGCGATTCGACACGCGTCCTGTTGATCATGGTCAGCGTCAGCGACTCCCCGTTGTCCTTGGTCAGTTTGGAAGTCATCGTCACGTTTTCTTCCATTTTGATCGTATGATCCGGCATGATGGCCATCGCAATCTTGCTTGTGGAAGGAGAGCTTACCAATTCGCCGTTTGAGATCATGAGACCGGAAGGCACGCCTACCGTACTGAAAAAATCCCCATTGACCCCCGCGACCGGACGTTTCCCCGCGCCTTCCAGCTGCTGCAGCATGTGATATACCGTCTCTGGGCCCGATACTTCGCCGTGCGAAGAAACGGCCTCCAATCGGACATACGGATTGTGCGGATCCACTTCCAGCAGCTGCACCGATTCGCGCAGTCCGCTGCCCGCCAATGTGCGGGTCGTGTGCGTGACGCCCGGCGAAACCTCATACCGGAACTCCTCGGTCGTTTGCCAAGCCGAAGAAGCGTCGGAAGCTGCCGAGAATTGATAAGGCAGCATCAGCGAAGATATACTTACAATCATTGCAAAGCTTCGACGCCATTTGGCGATTCGTGACACGATCATTATCAGTTCACCTCTCTCAACGAATGATCCATGTAAAAAACGCAGCTGTAATCGCTTTCAATAAAATAAATAAGTACAAGTATCTGTTATAAATCTCACCTCCGGATTTAGTTTATAAATCAATTTGATTAATTAAAATATAATGCATCCCGTCCGTTTCTTCAACCTCTTTTCATACCCTCCATCTTATTTTTTTCTTTTCATGCCCGGATCAAAATGATTTATTCAATACGTTGGCAAGGCAGGATCCATCCGGCGAACCAGCCTCGTTTCGGTGGAAGCCGGATGTCGGGATCCGGTTACCTCATAGCGATGCCGCCAACACGCCAATGTTGATTACCTTGTTACAGCAGCCACAAGACCGACCTGGTCGGTTGCAACGAAAAGCTCCCCTCACAGCAGCAGGCTTTCATTGATTTCACCTGTCTGTCTGCTTTAAGGGGAGCATATCAATGAATCGGTGTGCTTTTTATCGCCTCCGAATCAATTCGCTTTTTGCATTTCGGCAATTTTCCGCTGCGGCGGCAGGAAAAACACCGAAATGGCGTTCAGCACCGTAATGATAAAGATCGCCACGAACACGGCGTGAATGCCGCCTGCAATTTCCGCATTCGTGTGCTGTACGAGATAGCTGTTGAACAACGTGCCGAATACGGCGACGCCGACGGTCTGGCCCAGCGAGCGCATAAGCGAATTGGCGGCGGTGGCGACGCCCCGCTGCTGCCAGCCGACGACCGATTGAACGAGTACGGTAGCGGGTGTGGATACGCAGCCCATACCGAATCCGACGACGGTTAATATGCCGACAAGATACCAGTATGGCGACTGCAGCGTCAGCGCCGTCAGCCATAGTCCGCCGAGCAGCACGACAAGCGCCCCGAAGATAACGATCTTCTTCGCGCCTACCCGGTACATATACCGCCCCGCCAAATTCGCGGCGATCGGCCAGGCGATCGACATCGGCATGACCATCAACCCGGAGGTGGTGGCACTGTATCCGAGAAGAGTCTGAATCCACATCGGCGCGTAGATCGAAGTTCCGGTGGATACGCTGAATGCCAAAAATCCGCTAATATTGGATACGTTCATGACGCGGTTCTGGAAGATCGACAGAGGGATCATCGGCTCCGCCGCCCTTTTCTCGATAAAGACGAAAAGCACGAGCGCTGCGACGGCAACCGCGAACAGCGCCATGATAACGGGCGAATTCCACGGATAGCTCTCCCCACCGCTCAGCAGCGCGTACAGCAATGCCGATATCCCAACGGTAAAGGTCAACGCGCCCAAATAGTCGATGCTTTTCGCCTTCTTCTCAAACTGCTCATGCAAAAAGCCGAATACGAGGAAAAACGAAACGATGCCGATCGGCACGTTCATATAAAAGATCCAGCGCCAGTTCACGTAGTCGACAAAATAGCCTCCGACAAGCGGCCCCAGCAGACCGGCTACCGACCAGACCGACGCGAACACTCCCTGCATTTTCCCGCGCTGCTCGCCGGGATACAAATCGCCGATAATCGTGAACGTCACCGGATTCAGCGCCCCCGCCCCAATGCCCTGCAGCGCGCGGTACCAGATCAGAGCGGTCATCGACTGCGCGGCGCCGCACAGAATCGAGCCGAGAACAAACAGGATGAGACCGATCGTGAACACCGATCGCCTTCCGAACAGATCGGTCAATTTGCCGAAGATCGGCGTCGCTACGCATGTGGTCAGCGTATAAATCGAGAATACCCAGCTAACGAGGCTGAGGCCGCTGAGATCGTTAATGATATGCGGCATAGCGGTACTTACGACGGTTACGTCCAGCGCGCCGACAAATAAAGCGGCCAGCAGTCCAAGCGTAACCATCTTGCGGTTCGTTGTTTTGTGCGGCATACAATCCTCCTAAAGGCATTCATGTTATTGCATTTCGTACTTATTGCTATAAGCTTTCCTGTTATTGTTAAAATATAATTTCCACAGGATCGATTTGTCAATACTTTTTATACTTTTCAAATATTTATGTATCGTATGTTATTAAAAATCATCGTGTTTCGATTATAATCGAAGGAACGGCAAACAGCCCGGAACGCTGGCCCGGGCTGTGACTGCTATGTGTTATGTACATGTTAATCTAATGGCAGAGATACATTTTTACTTCGTTTCAAGCGTAGCTGTCACCGGATAATGATCCGACGGATAACTGCCGTCGTATTGCGAACGGTCGATTTTGGCGTGAGTCACCGCCCAGTCCTTTGTCGTAAAAATATAATCGATCGGCTCCCCTTCTACCTGGCCCTTGAACCCGTTGAACGTTTTGCCGAGGGGCTTCTCCACATGATCGAACACATCCTGCAAATCCGACGTTACCGCTCCGATCTCCAGCTCGCCACGGAAAAACCGGATTGCATCCGAGTCAGGCGTGCAGTTCATATCGCCCATCAGAAGCAGCGGAATTCCGTGCTTCGCCCGGTATGCGGACATCCGTTCATAGATGAGCGCCGCCCCGTTTCTTCTTGCTTCTTCTCCCCTGTGGTCCAGATGGGTATTAAATATGGCGAATGATTCCCCCGTCTGCTTGTCGCGAAATCGAACCCACGTACAAATCCGCGTAATGCTCGTATCCCAGCTCTTCGATGCCGGCACTTCCGGCGCCTCCGACAGCCAGAAGTGCCCTTCTTCCAACGGCTCAAGCCGCTCCTCGCGATAAAATACCGCGCAATGCTCGCTTCGCGCCCCGTCGTCTCTCGGCTTCCCGATCCAACGGTAGCCGGCCAGGCGTTCCTGCAGTTCGACCAGCATCGGATATTGTCCTTCCTGGGTTCCCATCACGTCCGGCCCATTCGCTTGAATGATGCTCACCACCTTGTCGATCCGGTTCGGCCATGCATTCTCGCCGTCCTTCGGTTCATTGTAGCGCAGGTTTAACGTCATTGCTTGAATGGTCACGATGAAATTCCTCTTTTCGTCTCGATTCGTTGATTCGTTGATTACCGGACTCCCGGCGCGCATACGCTTTCATTACTGACCCGCTTCCGCCGTTTTAATTTGCTGATTGACGGTTTCATCCGCTGTCCGCAGCGCCGTATTTACGTCTTTGCCGTTGTTGATGATATCCTTCAGCGCGTTGTTCATGGCGGTTGCGGCGATATTATCGTACTTCGAGGTGACAAACGACTTTGCCGGCGTCGTCTTGCTGACGGCACCGATATTTTTCCCGTTCATAAAGGGCATATCGGCCCCGTAAGACGCCTTGATCTTGGCGTCCTTCAAGATGCTGAATCGTCCCTGTCTCGACATATCCATCTGCACTTCGTCGGAAAGAACGGCATTGATCGCCAGCATCGCAGCATCTCGGTTTTTGCTGGTGCTTGTAATCGCAAGGACGTGCTCGTCAATGCGCAGCGACAATCCCGGCGCCTCGGGCCATGTCGGATAAGACACCATATCCCAATTCAAATCGGGCGTTTTGTACAAATTGCCGTCGAATATAATGTTGTTTGACGCCAGCATCGCTAACGTCTTGTTTTTGGCAAACAGGTTATTCGCGTCGCCGCCGTAAATGATTTGGCTGTTGCCGGGAATCCGGTGAACTTTCTCCATGAAGCTGAGCACGCGCTTCCAAGGTTCGGTATTGAGCAGCGATTTATTGGTTTTCGGATCGACATAAGGCAATGACAGCTGGGAAGCCGGCCGTTCGATGTAGTTTGGCTCAAGCCCGCGATACTGCACGTTGTCCTCGTTTCGCGTCACCTTCCTGGCGAGCTCATACACGTCGTCCCAAGTCATGCCGTCTTTCGGATACGGCACGCCGAACTTGTCAAAGATGTCTTTGTTATAGTACAGCGCCGCAAAATGCCTTGTGTAAGGAAGCGCAACCAGATCCGTCGTTTGCATCGCCGATTTGATCGCTTCAAGCGCCTCGGGCTCGATCCGGTTCAGATCGATATTATGTTTTTTGATCAAATCGTCCATCGGAGCGAATATTTTCAGATCGACGAGACCTTGCATACCGTTAATATTGTTCGTGATCGTAATATCGGGCGTCTCCCCGATGGCGACAAGCTCGCGCGTGCTTCTACCTTTATCATACAATACCCGCTCGATCGTAATCCACGGATATTTTTTATGTACTGGATCGGTTATATACCGTTTGAATTCCTCCTCATTCAAATATCCTCCGGTATTGATTCCGACCGTGACCGTCACGGGCTTTTGATCCACGATTGCCGTACCGGCCGGTTTTTCCTGCACGGCGGTCCCTTGCGACGGCGAACAACCCGGCGCAACCAGAGCAATCAGCAGCGCAGCAGCGCCTGATCCAATGATTCTTCTCATTTCTTCTCCCCGCTCCCTAAGGTACATACGAACGAAAAGCGTGAATCCATGTGCTGCACTTAGAGCCTTTCGCCGACCGGAATTCATTGCATCCTTCGCACCCTCGCCTTGATAACGTTTCCATACGCAGCGAAAGACAACCCGCCACTTTTTTTTCGTAATGACACAAGGCTCCCTGGCTTTGTTATGAACATCTTCCCCCGGTACAATGGGAGGCGGAAGCCGCCTCCCTGTACCTGCACAAGGTCTAATGTTACGGCTTACCTGGCGGTTCATTTCCCTCGTCTTCGACCTGAACCGTCATCTCCGCCTGAAATCCGTCGACCGATGCGTTAATGACGGCCGATCCGCTGCGATGCGCTTTGACTCTGCCATGGGCATTGACGGAAGCGACGGAGCCGTTGCTGTGCGAGAAGCGGACTTTATCGTCCATATCCCGCAACGAGCCGTCCTTGTAGCGCAGGCTCGCTTTCAGCGTCATTTCTTCCCCGGGAGCCGCATGCCATTCCGCCGGATTCAGAACTAGGGAAACCGGCGTATTTTGTTCGAAATGGACGCGGTACACTGTCTGCTGAATGCCGTCTTCGGCTGTGACCGTGATCACGGCTTCGCCGGGCACGCCTTGCGCTTGTTCTACCGTCACAATCGCTTTGGCGTCATATGCTTGTGCCGTTACGGTCTGCGGCATCGTCGCGCCTTCGGGCAAGTAGACGGTATAATCCAGCCGATCCGCAAGAAACGGCTGCAGCGGCAGCCCGTTTACCGAGATGGAAGCGAGGTCGGACCGGTTGCCCATCACGTACACGGACATCGTCGCAACCTGCTCGCCCAAACGAGCCGTAATTTGCGCAGTGCCTGGTGCAATCGCCGTAATGGCGCCGCTTTTCTCTACGCGGACAGCCGCTTCGTTCGAGCTTGCATACTGCGCTTCCGCCGTCACATCCTTCGAATATCCTCCGCTGTACAGGCCGGTCGCCTTAAGCTCCATGCTGCTGCCAACCGCTGTCTTCCATTCGTTCACGCTAAAATTCAGTTCGTTCAGCTCGCGCTTCACATACAAGTCGCCGACGATCGGGAGATGGTCCGACACCTGGGTCTGAATGACTTGCGCACGTTCTGCATCGCCAAGCAGCAGCTTGTCGCTTGCCCAGATGTAATCGATTTTGGCGTATGGCCTTTTGGAGTCGATCGTATAAGCATTCGGTTGGCTGGCAAAAGGCTCTTGAAATGCCGCTGCGATCCGTCTCATATCCGGCGAATACGGCCTGGCATTGAAATCGCCGACGATGATCTTGGGGCCGTCTTTTTCCCCGGCAATCGCCAAAATTTCATCCGTCTGCGTTTGCTGCTGCACGGCATCCAGCCCCAAATGAGTCGAATAAAAATACAACGGGATTGCGTTCATATCAATCCGCGTCTCAAGCAGGCCTCTTTGCTCTTGTCCGTAGCTCGTCAAAGCGTAATTACGCTGCTCCAAAATCGGATATTTGCTCAAAACCGCCGTCCCGTATTGGCTGTTCGGCAGTCCCGGTTGCTGCGGAGCCCGATCCAGATTGGCACCGTATGCGTAATGCATGCCGAGCATCTCCGCCAAACGGCCGATCGTGTCCTCCAGGTTACTGCGGCTCGAATAGTACCGGTCCACCTCCTGAAGCCCGATCACTTCCGCGCCTGACTGCCGGATCACGTCCGCCGTTTTCTCCAGATCGTAATTCTCATCGGAGTCTGCGCCGTGATGAATGTTGAAGGACATCACCTTGAGCGGCATATCCAGATCCGTCTTCTCCCCGGTGAACTGTACCCGGTATTCTTTGGTCGTCGCACCGTCATCGGCCGTCACGACAAGATACGCAATGCCTGGAAGCGTTGTTGGGGCAAAGACCGTGACGCTCGCATTCGCATCGGCAGACTGCGCGGAGATGGCTGGCACCTTCGTCGAATCGCGCGGTACGGTAATCCGGTAGAACAATCGGTCAGGCGCAAACGATTCCACTGGAACGCCGTCGATCCGGATCGAAGCCAAATCTGCATTCTTTGTCAAATATACGGAAACCGGCAAATCCGCGGACAGCGGCCCATAGGTGGCGGTAACGACCGTCTTCCCTGCGGACTTGGCCCGGATTAGCCCCGGCGAAGGAACATCCGCAACTTCGGGGTGGCTGCTCACGTAACCTGCGCTATAAGTCGCATCGCGTACGGTTCCGTTGGTGTAATAAGCGTTCAATTTCACTTTCATTACATTTCCCGCCATTTCCGATAAAGCTTTGTCCGTGAACGCCAGCGCTTTGAGCGCCGGGTTCGCATGCGCATCCGGGTTTAATATCAGCTCGCTAACAATCGGAAGGTGAATCGACGCCAAGGAAGGTATGGCCCGCGCTTCCCCCAGCTCCCAATCATAAGAAGGCAATAGGTAGCTAATCCGTTTGGTAGGCAAATAAGCCGGATTCGTGTACGCATTCGTTTGGTCAAAAAAGGCGTCGCTGAACGAGGTCAGCAGCCGCTTCACTTCGGCGCTCGTGTCAACGGCATTGGCATACACGGCGACGATCTTCGGTCCGGTTTGCCGGCCTACGATCGAGATGATTTCATCCGCTTGCTTGACCCTCACGGCAGCGGTCGTATCCATATGGGTTGTATAAAAATGGATTGCCGTACCGTTCACATTGATCCGGGCCTCGAACAGCGCGCGCTTTTCGGTTCCCGAGTTGGAAATCGGATTCAACACCGCATTCTCGATCGGGTATTTGCTCAAGATCGCCATGCCGAACTGCCGCCTCTCGGTTCTGCCTTGCTCCGGCGCAAGATCCACCGTAGGCCCGTAGACATAATGCATGCCAAGCGCGTCTGCGATTCGTTTGGCTTGGTCCTCATAATTGCTCCGGCTGGAATAATGTTTATCGACCGCCTGCAAACCGATCACGTCTGCGCCCGAGCTGCGAATGACATCTGCGATCCGGTCCAGATCGACCACGTTATCCGTCCCTTTGCCGCTGTTGATCTGATAAGACATCGCCTTCAGCTTAAGCGGGGGCTGAACCGCATCTCCCCCTCCCCCGGACGAGCCGGGGGCTGAGGAGGCGACAGCACTGTACATAGGGGTCAGCAGCAGAAGCACGATTACGTTGATCAGAAAGCAGCGAAAATAGATTAAGCGCTTACCCTCATTCAAAGCCATCCCTCACTTCATACATTGTTAGAAGCAGTCCATTTTAGAACCGTTTTATTATTTTTTGTAGCGGTCGTAAGCCGCTTGATACATTTTCATGTAGTCGTCCAGCTTCATCTTTTTGATGGCGGCTACATATTTATCCCATTCGGAGAACGGCGTTGTACCGGTAACGAATTTGGTGGTCATTTCGTCGATGTAGTTGGTGAGGTCCGTATTCATCGCAATCATCTGTTCGCTTTCTTTATCCGTATAGCTGAAAGCCGGCCACACTTCCTTCGGCAAATTCGGCTCGGCCTTCTTCGCCGCATCGATCGATTCCGGCAAGCTTTCGGCTCCGCTGAAATACTTTTGCCTGACGATTCCCGGATAACCGCCGCCCGGCCAAGTGACATATTTGACAAGCGCTTGCTCCAGTGTGAGGCCCTGCGGGTTTTTCGTAATTTCGTCCGTATACGCCAGGGTGCCGTCCGGCTTCTCGATATAGCTCTTATCCTTGAAGCCCATGAAGAACATTTTGTTGCCTTCCTCGCCGTAGAAGTAATCCATCCAGCGCACGGTCGCCGCCGCATTTTTGTTCTTGTCTGTAATGACGAATGCGCCTGCCCCGTTGACCGCCGGGCGGAATTCGGAATACAGCTTGTCGCCTTTCGGTCCTTGCAGCGCGCCGAGTCCGACATACCCGGATTGCTTCATCAAGGTGAACGGGCTTGTGATTTTGACCGCGCCGTACACGCCTTCCGCCCCTTTGGCGTAAAACTTGTTCGCGTCCTTCTCATTAGGCAAAATGTCTTTGTCGATCAAGCCTTCCGCATACAGCTTATTCATGTATTGGAGCAATTCCTTGTACCGGTCGTCGATCGGAATGAAACGAAGCTTGCCGCTCGCGTCGACGTCGACGTTCGGGTGGCTCGTTCCGCGGTTCATCAGCCCGAAGAAGCCTTTAAAGTGGCCTATAATGTCCTTGAGCTTCGTGCCGCCGAGCGGAACTTCATCGGGCTTGCCGTTTTTGTTCAAGTCGGTATTTTTGACTGCCTTCAAATAGTTGTAAAACTCCTCGGTCGTCGTCGGTTCCTTCATGTTCAGCGCGTCGAGCCATTCTTTCTTGATCCACAGCTTTGCTCCCATCCGCACGGACGTAAATTCGGGAGCGAGCATGTTCGGGAAGCTGTAGATGTTGCCGTCCGGCATCGTGATTGCTTTCTTGACCTCCGGGTACTGATCCATCAGCTTTTTGAAATTCGGCGCGTACTTGTCGATCAGATCGTTCAGCTTGATGAGCACGCCCTGGCTTCCGTACTTCATCAAATCGTCCGTCGACATGCGGGCCAGGTAGATCACATCCGGGTAATCGCCGCTCGCGAGCGCGAGGTTGCGCTTCTCGGTAAATGCGTCGAACGGCACCAATTGAAAATCGATGTTCATGTTTGTCATTTTGGCGTATTCCTGCCACAGCATCGTTTCGTTCCAGTTGTTCGCCGTCGTCGGCGCCTTTGCCGTCAAAAAGGTCATTTTAAGCGGATCTTTTACAATCGGAAAACCGGTCCCGTTGATAGCCGCTTCGCCCGCTTTCGGAGCATCCTTGCCCCCGGACGGCGTTCCTTTATCCCCGCTGCAACCGGACACCATGCCTGCCGTCACGGCAGCGGTCAATACGAGAGACGTCCATTTGATCGATTTGTTCATACGCTGATCCTCCCTGAAAGTCATTTTCTCTCCTTACCCCTTGAGCGCCCCAATCATCATGCCTTTTACAAAGTACTTCTGCAAAAACGGATACAGCACCAATACGGGCAAATTGGCGATCACGACGACCGCGTACTTGATTCCTTCCACCTCCATTAATTTTTTGGCTAGCGAGTCATCCGCCATATCAATCATGGCTTGCATTTGACCCTGTAGCAGTATCTCCCGAAGGATGAGCTGCAGCGGGTATTGACTCCGATCGTTAAGGTAAATCAGCGCGTTAAAGAACGCGTTCCAGTGGCCGACCGCATAAAAGAGCACCATCACGGCGATGATCGGCATCGATAGCGGAAGGACGATACTCAGCAATATCCGAAAGTTGCTGCATCCGTCGATGGCAGCGGATTCCTGTACTTCGTAAGGGATACTCGTTTGAAAGAAGGTCCGCATGATAATGATATTCCATACGGCAACCGCATTGGGGATGACCAGCGCCCAGATCGTGCCGAGCATGCCCAGCTTTTTGACAAGCAGGTACGTCGGAATCAATCCTCCGCTGAAAAATAGCGTGAAGGTAATTAAAGCGGTGATGACATGGCGGCCGCGAAAATCTTTGCGGGACAGCGGATATGCGGCGCAGATCGTCAAGACGACATTGATGGCGGTGCCGACCACCGTATACAGGATCGTATTTCCGTAACCTGTGACGATGTCGTTGTTCTGAAACACGCGTTCATATCCGGCCAGATTGAACCCTTTGGGCCAAAGCCACAGCTGCCCTTTGACAACGACGGAAGGGTCGCTGACGGAAGCGCTGAGCACAAACAGCAGCGGATACAAGACGATAATCGTAATCAAGACGAGCAGCAATACGTTGATCCTGTCGAACATTCGGTCTTCCCGGCTTCGGTCCATTCGCTGGTCCCCTCCTACCACAGGCTCGTTTCGTTCATACGTCTGGCAATATAATTCACCGTTACAAGCAAAATCATATTAATGACGGAATTAAACAGTCCTACAGCGGCGGAGAAGCTGTACTGCGATTGAATGATGCCGCTTTTGTATACATAGGTCGAGATGACTTCGGAGCTTTCGAGCGTAAGATCGTTTTGCATCAAATAAATTTTTTCGAAGCCGACCCCCATGATCGAACCCATATTCAAAATTAACAAAATGACGATCGTCGGCATAATGCCGGGTAGATTGACGTGCCAAATACGCTGCAGCCTCGTGGCCCCGTCGACTTTGGCCGCTTCGTGCAGCTGCGGATCGATGCCGGCCAGCGCCGCAAGGTAAATGATCGAGCCCCAGCCCATCTGCTGCCATACGCCGGAAGTGACATAGATCGTCTTGAACCACGACGGCTCGGTCATAAACGAAATCGGCTCGCCTCCGAACAGGACGATGATCTGGTTAAAGATGCCGCTTTGCGGCGACAGAAAGATGACGACCATGCCGACAAGAACGACGGTCGACAAAAAATGCGGAGCGTACGTAACGGTCTGCACCGTTTTTTTGAACCATTTGGACTTCGCTTCGTTAATCATCAGCGCGAGTAATATGGGTACAGGAAAACCGACGGCCAGCTGGAACAAGCTGATGCCGAGCGTATTTTTGATCAGCCGCCAAAAATAATAGCTGTCGAAAAACCGTTCGAAATGCCGAAAGCCGACCCAGGGACTTCCCCAGATGCCTTTGGTTGCGACGAAATTTTTGAATGCGATCTGTACGCCATACATCGGAAAATATTCAAAGATGAGGTAGTAAGCAAGAACGGGAGAAATAATGACATAGAGCTCCCAGTTACGAAGAAACGGCATGAACACATTCCTCTTATGCTTTTGCTGCGGACGTGCCTGAACCTTCCGTTCGTTCAAAGAAACTTGATCCAATGGCGTTCACCTCCATTCATGGTGTTCAAGGTGACAAAAAAATTGCGATCAAAGCTTTACAATGAAATAGGCATTCGTAACTTTGCAAAGGTAGCTTTATGGAAGATCGGAGAGGAGAACCGCCGGTTCGCCTTTCCGATCTTGTTGTATGGAAGTGCTGCGTTTGACTGACGAGGTATGTTTGCTGCTGCGGATTAAACTTGCTTCTTAGTAGTGCGTTACGGCAACTGGCTTGCCCGCCTTCGCGGATTCATAGGCGGCCCAAGCCGTCTCGGCGGCGCGCAGTCCGTCCAGACCGGTGATGAACGACGGGCGTCCTTCACGGACGGCGGCGACGAATTCGGCGACGAGCGCTTGATTCGTATTGTCGCCCCACGACAAGTACCGGTGCGTGAGCGCCGCTCCGTTCTCCCACAGTTCTCCCGTCTGGGCGTAACAGTCCAGATGAATGACGCCTTTCGTTCCGACGATGCGCATCGTCACGTCGCCCCAGAACGAGAACGATGTCGGTCTCGACCAGCTTGTGTCCAACGTCGCGACGACTCCGTTATCGAATTCCATCGATAGCAGACCGCAGTCGTCGACCGGGATATCGTGAAGCCGCGTGTCCATCTCGGCGTATACTTCCTTCACTTCGCTGCTTAGCAGCCATCTCATAATATCCACAACATGTACCGTGTGATCAAGAACGGCGCCGCCGCCGGACAATGCAGGATCGACGAACCAGCCGCCCGGCATTTTGCCATGGTTGGTTGCGGCAATCGCCACAATGTCGCCGAGTTCGCCTTTGTCGATTTGCTGCTTCACCTTATGCACCGATGTGTTCAGCCGGACCGGGAATGCCGTTTGCAGCACGAGACCTTTCTCGTTGCACAGGTCTATGAGCTCGCGCGCGTCTTCTCCGACCGTCGTGATCGGTTTTTCCACCAATATATGTACGCCCGCGTTCGCTGCGGCTATCGCGTATTGATGATGCCTGCTGTTGTCCGAAGAAATGATGACGCCGTCCACTTCTTTCAGCAGCTCGTTATAATCCTCATAAAACTTCGTTTTAAACTGATTCGCTCCCGCTTGCCCGCGTTCGGCTTCTTCATCGTAAATGCCGACGATTTCCACGCCCGGCACTTTAAGAAGCCCGCCCGCATAACCGTATGCGTGTCCTTTATGGGCAAGACTGATCATTCCAATGCGGATCGTTTTCATTGGTGCACACCCTCCAATTCAACAGGCTGCTTCGTTTCGGCGGAACGGCGGGCCGCTAGGCCGATGCGAAGCGACGCCAGCGCTTCCTCGCCGGACGTCAGAGGTTCCTTGTTGTTCTTCACGCAGTCGATAAAATGCTCCAGCTCCAGCGCATACGGGCTTTTCGCCAGCGGGCTGTCCGGCACGCCGGAAGGCTTCTGCGAGCCGCCGTATTGAACGATCGAGTTCGATTTGTCTTTGTCGAACTGCACCATCCCTTTCGAGCCGGTAATCTCGATGGACGTCAAGAACGGCGAACCTTGCGGGTACCCCCAGCTCGCTTCCACGTGAGCCATGACGCCGCTTTCGAAGCGGAGCACGGTCAGCGTATGCGCCGGCCCGTCCGGCTGCACCGGCAATACCCGGCTGAATACGCGCTTCACCGGACCGAAGGTCCATTGCAAGTAGTCGAAGTCGTGAATCGCCAGATCGAGCAGCGGGCCGCCGCTGCGGCTGTCGTCCTTGAACCATTCCGACCAGAGCGGGAACGCTCCGGAGCGGACCGTACGGACGACGCCCAAGTTGCCGAGCCGTCCCGACCGGACTTGGTCTCTGGCCGAACGGTATTCGGGGAAGAACCGGACCACATGTCCGACCATTAGCTTCACGCCCGCCTTCTTGCATGCGGCGATAATGGCCGAGGCGTCTTCTTCCGTGAGCGCGATCGGCTTCTCGCAAAACACGTGTTTGCCGTATGCAGCCGCAAGCTCGGCCGCTTCGCGGTGCAAATCCGTCGGCAAGCAAATATCGACCGCGTCGAAATCGCCGTTCTTGAGCATCTCTTCGAGCGAGCTGTACACCGCCGCATTCCAGGATGCTGCAAGCTTATTCGCCTTGCCTTCATCGATATCGCACACGGCGACGATGGCGGCATCTTCGATTTGGCGGTATGCCCGGCTGTGCGTATTCCCCATCGTGCCGGCTCCGACCAATCCTATTCTGAACATGAAATATCCTCCTTAGAGCATTGTGTTAGCAATGCTGACTTCGTAAGCATACGCTTGGCATTGCACTTGCAATGCCTACTTCGTAAGCATCGACTGAGCATTGTGTTAGCAATGCTGACTTCGTAAGCATACGCTTGGCACTGCGCTTGCAATGCCTACTTCGTAAGCATAGGCTTGCTTGTAATGAGTTCCATATTTAAATTTTCAAAAAAATGATGCAGCGCGAGCGATCCCGCTCCGACGATCCCGGCATCCAGCCTTTTGAAGCTTTCCTCGATACGGACATGCTGGGAAAACATCTTCATCGTACGGCGTTCGATCTGCCGCTTAACCTGCTGTATCAGTCTCGTATTGTCTAGTGCCAGCTCACCTCCCAATATGATCAACGTCGGATTAAATAAATGCACCAAGGTAATGACGCCCCGGCCAAGCAATTCGCCGGCAAAGTCCATCAGTCTCAAAGCGGTTTCGTTCCCACTGTTGCTGAGCTCCACTAACTCCCTTAGCGTCGGTTCCTGCGTCTGTTCATCCGTCCATTCCTTCCACTTTGCAAGCAGCGCCGCTTCGCTGATCATATGGCCGACACAGCCGATATTGCCGCAGTGGCACATCGGTCCATTCTCGTCGACCGTAACATGACCGAACTCCCCGGCGCCGCCGGCGCCTCCCGTAAACAAGTTCCCGGAAAGGAACAGCCCGCTGCCGACGCCTCGGCCGGCATGAATGTACAGGAAATCCTGCACCATCAGACCGCGACCGTACAAATATTCGCCGTACGCCGCCGCGTTCGCATCGTTCTCCAGCAAGATCGGCACTTGAAAATGCTTTTGCAGCTCCTCTTTCAACGACAAATGGTTGATATTCATATTGGCCGCCGTGATCACTTTGCCTTTTTCCAAATCGATAATGCCCGGTACGGCAATACCGATGCCGAGCAGCCGCAAATTATGAACATCCCGGTATTCCCGAATCAGCTCGTCGATCGCCTGAATTAATGAAGGAACCCACCCGGTTTTCTCCGGCGACTGTAAATGCTTCAAAAATAATATTTCCGCTTCCATGTTCAGCACGGCCGCCCGGTTTTGCTCCAAGTCGACAGCGATGACGATTCCCGCGTTCGGCGCCAGTTTGACGAGAATCGGCTTTCTCCCCCCGCTGGAATCGCCTTTGCCGATTTCGACCAAGAACCCGTTCTCCTTAAAATAGTCTACGATCACGGTAACGGTGGTCGGGCTTAAAGAAAGCTCTTTCGCCAGCTGCGAACGCGAGATCGGACCCCTTTCCCGGATCGCATTGAAAATAAGCACTTGATTGATTTCTTTAATGAGTTGATGATTTCCGGTGCGTATCACATCTTTCTTTCTTGCCAAGGTCGGATTCCCCATTTATAAAGTTACTTTTTCCATTAGAAAAATTAAGTTATAAGAATCAATTCTACGGCATTTTTAAAATTCCTGTCGCATTGCAAAAATTTTTTCAGCAAAATTATTGTTGAGTCTTCTCCATGAATTCAAAACGTGGTGAGAGGTACCGCGGTAACACAAGCTATTGCTCCTTAAAAAAGCTGCCGCTTGAGCTCCTCATGCGCATCGCGCAGCCAAGGATGCACCACCTTTAACGTCTCTTTCCGCTGACACAAATAATCGATATAAGCGAACGCCGCATGATCCAGCGATATGTCCAGCTGCGCCAGCAGCTCCGTAATATACGGCGGTGTCCCCTGCTGATCCCATTCGATCTTATCCGCGACGAACAGCACTTTGTCCAGCAGCGAGGAATGCGCTTTCAAAGTGGTGTGGCAGCCGACAGCGTTCAGAATGGAAACGTCTTTGATTCCAAATATATGCTCAGCCATCGCTTTGGATATCTTCTGGTGAACAATGAGCGGAAAAACTTCCTCTTCCGGCAGCACATCGATTCCTAATTGAATGGCGATCGGAATGCGCCGGTCGTTCGGATATACAGCGCTAACGTCATGCAGGTAACCTGCCGCCTCCGCTGCGGCCGGATCGGTTCCAACTATGCGCGCGAGTCTTCCCGCTTCCTCCCCGACCTTCATGCAATGCTCCGCCGTTTTGGGACATTTGCCATGAACGAGAAACCGGTACACGTCCTCTTTCAAGTTTCCCTTAAGCTCAAACCCGCTTAATTGATCTTCGTATACGTGCAGCATCATGCAAGCCTCCTATAAAGTAAAATTGAAAATCGCCCCACTCTGTAGCCGGTTAACTTGCGACCCTTTACGAAACGGAGCGATATCCAATATCTTACCCTTTTAGTTCGTGACCTGAATCGATTTGATCGTGTCGCCGATCAAGTTTTTCATAAACTCCGTGTTAACTGCCTTCGGATGGCTTGCATATACAAAAAATGTCATTCCGTTCTTTTGAAACGCACATACGGTTGAAACGTATTCCTGAACATCCCAAACGACCCATTGCGCCTTGGCGCCGGCAATCGTCTCCGTTCGATTTTCGACCTCTTTGATTTGAATGGACTTGCTGTCGGCCTGCATTCCCTGTTTCATTGTGGCCACCAAATCCGATGGAGACAGCGTGTCGCTCTCTTTGACCCCTACCAAAAAGGCGCCGAACTCGTAAGTGTATTTAAGAAGGTCGGACGATGCTTTGGACGACTCCGCTTTCCAATAGGTCGGTATGTTGATCGAATAATTATATGTTTTGTTTTTGACCACGCTTTTCAAGGTCCGGTCGTAGCTTTCTCCTAAATCTTTGATTGTCCCAATCGAAGCGGACGACTTGCCGATTTTGACGGATTCCAAGGTCGATTGAATGAAGCTTTCGGACAACGTATCCTGCTTCTCGAATTGAAAATACATAAAGTACTTATAATCGCCCTTAATGATATATACATTTTCCGTCGCATCCCATGACTTGAGGTCAAATGTATTATGGGTACGTCTAGCAAGAGCCTGCGTGCCGTCTATTGTTAACGTACGCTCCGGTTCTACTTTTCGGTATTCGGGAACCCAGAGGTCTGTAAATATTTTATTGTTTCTTTCCGCCCACGTCTGGACAGAATCTCCGTCCTTCTTGGAAGTAATGCGGAAGCCGACACTGTTTACGCCTTTCGCATCGGTAAACGTGATCGTCTCTCCCTTTGTCGACCCTTTCTTCCAATCCGCAGGCAGCTTTAGCGTAAACCCGTACGTTTCGTCGGTATAGGTGCGCTGGCCATCCTTAACCATAGATAAGTCCTTTAACGATTTGTCACTGGCCGGGAAGGACGTTTTGAAGCTGTCCATCAGGTCTTTATAAGCGCTGTACTTAACAGGATTTTTATAGTTCTCCGCTTTGGTTATCGTGAAGTAAAGGTAATATACTTTGTCCCCGTTCTGGTAAGCGCGGTATTCGTACATTTCGCCGCCGCCTTTGGTCAGTATGCGAGCGTAAGAACGGCCACCTTCCGTCACATACGTTTTCTCGAGTATCGTCTCTTCCACCTGATCGGCCAGCAAATTAATCAATGCATCCTGAGACAAGTTCTCGGCCATATCCGAATCGACGGAAATGTCCAAAGTGAATTCGCCGTTGGCATCCTCGAACGAAACATAGTCTTCGGTAAAACTTTGATAATCTTTAATGAGACCGGAAGGGTATTTCATCGACCAGCCGTGAAAGCTGTTGCCGATTTGCGTTTTCCCGACATCGGAGTCGATACCGGCGTTATCGGATGAAGAAGCGGACTGCGTACCGGATATGTTCACACTCGACGTTTTCTCGTCGAATGTCACTTTCGCACCGAATTTTTCGGCAATAAACCGCAGCGGCACCATAGTCGTGCCGTTGGCCAGCTCGGCTGCCGCTTCCAGTTGTTCGGTCTTTCCGTTCACGGTTGCCGTCGTACTGCCGATTTGGAGAGAAATAGTCGTCGTTCCGCTCTTGAGTCCAACCGTCTGCGTTTCCGAATCCCAGCTGAGCGCGGCACCGAACGCAGAGGTAATGACGCGAAGCGGCACAAGCGTAGCGCCGTTCGTAATATAAGGCTTTTCCACAACGACAGCTTGCTCGTTGATGATGATTTTGTCTTCCCCCAGCTTCAACTGAACGTTGACGGTTTTACCTGCAGGCGCCTCATCCGCAAAAGCGGATAACGGCAGCAAAGCGGCGCACAGGATGATAGCGGGGATGCAAACTTTTCGCAGGTTCGGCATAGGACACGCTCCATTATTATTGTTTCGCTTCGATTAATGTAATTTCTTTTTGTACGATGTCACCGTTCGATTGGATCGTCAGCGTAACCTTGTCTCCGGGCAAATACCGCTTCAACCGCTCGTTCAAATCGATTAACGATTTCATATTGTAATTATCGATCGAGAACAGCACGTCTCCTTCACGAATGCCGGCATCGGCTGCAGGCGATCCGTTATGTAAGCGAGCGACCTTGAGCGGCTCCTCCGTCGGCAGTCCGACGATGGCGGCCCAGCTTTCCTCCAAATCGACCCCCAAAGAAGGATGCTTTACTTTGCCGTACGCTTCAAAGTGATGCAGAACGTATTGCACGGTATCTGCCGGAATAGCGAACCCCAGCCCGTCGATCCCGGCGGCGGCCAGCTTGAGCGAATTGATGCCGATCACTTCGCCCTTCAAATTGACAAGCGCACCGCCGCTGTTTCCGGGATTGATCGCCGCGTCCGTCTGAATCAACCGGTAGGTGGAATGCAATGAGCGATCCATCCCGCTGACGACGCCGACAGTGACGGAGTTGCGGAGCGCAAAGGAGATCGGGGTGCCGATCGCGACTACCGTCTCGCCGACTTCCACCTGTGCGGTTTCGGCAAACGTTGCCGCCTGCAAGCCGGTCGCGTCGATCGTCACGAGCGCCAGATCGCTCTCTTCGTCGGTGTGCGACAATTTACCGGCATACTGCTTGCCGTCGGATGTTACGACGATCATTTGCTTCAGATCCTTCACCACGTGCGCATTCGTAACGATCAATCCTTCGGAATCGACGATAATGCCGGTACCGTGCGCCAGGTTGAAGCGGTTATCCGACGCCTTCCCGTCCGTATCCCCCTGTTTGCCGATGATTCCGACGATGGAGGGGGAGACGCTCTTGACCACTTCCGAAATCGGGGAAGACGCACTGTAAATGTACTCGCCCGCTTCCGATCGATACGTGCCGCTGCCTCCGAGCGTGCGAACCACGTCCGATGCCTTGACGTACGCCTCGCCGTTCAACTCCTCGATCTGCCAATGGACAGTTCTGGTTGTCTGTCCCTCATTGCGGCTCTGTGCCGTTACACCGCCCATCCCGCCAAGCAGCGTAAAGACGCATAGAGCCGTTACCGTTTTCAACGGATTAAATTTCAATGGGTCTACTTCCTTTCTCGCTATGGATACTGTTATGTATGTGCCGGACCTAAAGTAAATTTCACAGCAAGGAAGAAATTTACACTTATTCTTACAAATGCATAACTTTTTCCATTATACAAGAATGCAATTGATTTAAAAGTAGATATATGTCGAATAATATGCCGTTTGCATTATTTTTAGGGGCCGATCGTATCATTATTGATAAGCGACGTCGACGAGAATTGCCGTGGCCGTTGCAGCACCGTCGAAAAGAAGCACAAAAAGCCGGCCTGTAGCAAAGACCTACAAGCCAGCCGTTTCAAACGTTTTGGAGTTTGCAGCAATTCGTCTTTACCGCTGCCCGCCGATCACCTTATACAGCGCCTGCGTGCCGCTGTCCGCTTCACCCATCCCGGCAAGCTTCTCGTACAGCGAGCAGGCCAGCGCAAGGCCGGGAAGCGCCAGCTGCATTTCTTGAGCCGAGTCCAGAGCGATGCGCATATCTTTGATGAAATGCTTGACGTAGAAGCCCGGTGCAAAGTTGCCGCCTATGATCCTCGGGGCCAAATTGCTGAGCGACCAGCTTCCGGCCGCGCCGGATTCGATGCTCTTGAGCACGGTGGACGGATCCAATCCGGCATGTTCCGCATATACAAGCGCCTCGCAAACGCCCATCATATTGGAGGCGATGGCGATCTGGTTGCACATCTTCGTGTACTGCCCCGCTCCTGCGGCTCCCTGGTGCACGATGTTCGTCCCCATCTTCTCGAGCAGAGGGAGCGCCGCGTCGAACGCCTCACGCTGCCCGCCGACCATGATCGAGAGCCTCGCCTCCCGCGCGCCGACATCGCCGCCGGACACCGGCGCGTCCAGCGCATGCAGGTCGCGGGCCGCAGCCGCCTCCGCGATCCGTTTGGCAAGCACCGGACTTGACGTCGTCATATCGATCAAGCAGCTGCCCGGACGGGCACGATTGACAAGGCCATCCGGGCCCAGGTAGATCTCCTCCACATCCTGCGGATAGCCTACCATCGTAATGACGGCATCACAAGCTTCCGCCAGTGTTCCGGGGGCATCATGCCATACGGCCCCGCTCTCGATTAATTCCTCCGCTTTCGACCGGGTACGGCTGTATACGTGCAGCACATAGCCCGCCCGCTGCAGATGAGATGCCATGCTTTTCCCCATAACGCCTATGCCGATGAAACCGATCGTTGTCCATTGCGCATTCGTTGCCATGATATGTACCGCCTTTCGCAGCCGTTATATAAAACAATACTTCTATAATAAACGAACGGTCATAGGATAGCGAATAAACCCTTTTTCCGTACAAGCTGCTTACTTCAGCCAGATCGTGGTAATAATGTGGTAGTAACAGCGAAGGGAGCCATGTCCTCATGAAGAAATCATTCCTTAAAGAGCTGTATAAGCAAACGATCGCGGACGATGCCTTCGG
This sequence comes from Paenibacillus allorhizosphaerae, assembly GCF_042659105.1. Classification (NCBI taxonomy): domain Bacteria; kingdom Bacillati; phylum Bacillota; class Bacilli; order Caryophanales; family Paenibacillaceae; genus Paenibacillus; species Paenibacillus allorhizosphaerae. The sequence continues at coordinate 853,787 of NZ_JBHSRV010000001.1, forward strand.
TCTGGCAGCGCAGTGCGCTTATTACTTTTTGTTGGCATTGTTTCCATTTCTTATTTTCGTCGTCAGCCTGTTCGGATTTTTGCCGATCTCCACGGAGGACATGCTGCTCTACATCAAGCAATATCTGCCGCAGGGCGTAACCTCGGGACTGGAGCACGAATTCCGGGAAATTCTCGATATTAAGCGGAGCGGCACATTGTCATTCGGTCTGATCCTATCTCTTATCAGTGCAAGCGCGGCCATGAACGCGATTGTGGTGTCGGTCAATAAAGCATACGGACTACCCGAACGGAAAAGCATCATTCACTCCCGGCTTCTCGCCATCTTGCTGACTCTGGGCATGCTCGTCGTCGTATTTTCCGCTTTTCTGTTAAGCGTATTCGGCCACTTTATCGGCGACTGGCTTGCCGCACATTCCTTGATTCCTCTAGATAAAATAGTGCTGTGGAACGTGGTGAGCTGGATCATTAATTTTGTCATCTTGTTCATCGTGTTTCTCGGACTTTATTTTATCGCGCCCAACACTTGCCTGACATGCAAGGAAGTACTCCCCGGAGCGCTTCTGGCCGCCCTCGGCTGGCAGTTGACTTCACTGGGCTTTTCCTACTATGTTAACCACTGGGGCAATTACAACGCTACCTACGGAAGTATCGGCGGCGTCATTGTCCTGCTTACCTGGTGCTATTTGTCGGCGTTTACCATTATATTGTGCGGGGAAATTAATGCCCTCGCTTATTTATTCAAAAACAAAAAGCGCCCCACCTGAACGAAGGTGCAAGGCGCTGTGCGTTTCCCACGACGGGGCTCCCAATCCAGCTGGCAAGAAAATGCCGCCCCAGGACATATGTTTGACCGCCTCTCAGCGCCGACCCATCGGGTTAACTATACCCGTGTTCATCGAAGCCGCTATCCTCCGCCTGCCTTTCATCGTCCGCAAGCTCCTGAAGGTCGAAGGCGGTAATACTGACGATGGGATACGATTGCGAACCTGCCTGCTGCAGCGCGAGTTCCCTTATAAATTTCGGCGAGCCTTCCTTTTCATCGTCGTACAACAGCAGCAGCGCATCCGAATTGCGCAGTAAAAATTTATTTTTTTCTTTAAACTGCCACGGGCCTACATATTTGCTCTTCGTTACGCTGTTTACATAGTCCGCGCGCTGTATGATTTGCCGATAGTACGTCTGCTTCTCTTCGCTCCACTGCTCGTCCTGCTCAAGAAAAGGCGTAATGACCGCCAGACGGAGCTGTCCGTACGTTTCCTTCAGCTCCAACGCCGCTTCCGCCGCCCACAGCTCGACGCCCCATTGTCCGCTCACAATGACCCATTCCAAGCCGTCGTCCAGCATGGCGACAAGCTTCTTCTTGATCGCTTTTTTGATAATGCCGATTCCCGGATGCTTCAACGAGAAAATGCCAAGCTCACTCGCTTTGTATCCCGTGACAAGCACTCTTTCCATGCGCTGCACTCCTTGTCCACTGCTATGGAACAGGGTATCATACATTGTGAAGTAAAGAAAGCGCTGCGGAGACGAAAAAAACGAGGGCAAGCATCCCTCGTTTCCTTTTTCAGCGAACACCGGAAAAACACGCCTTGTTTCCAGTTCCGGGCTGAGCAAGACGCCCAGCTACAAACCGACTCCTATACAATTGCTAATCTTCGTAACGGTCGTATCGGCCGTCGATTTCTTTCGCCATGCGGCGGTACGCCTTCGTCTCTACCGCGATTGGATCAAACGCTGTCCGGATACGGATTTCGGTTTTGAACGGCAGCTTTTTTTTCACCGCCTGCTCTTTGGGCACCGTCTCCATCTCGCCTTCGGACAACAATTCGGCCAGTTTTTCTTCGACTTCTCTCGGTTCCATTCGAGTTCATCCCATCGTTTCTATAATTTCCCGTAATCATCGGTTTCGTGCGCTTGTCATGCTCGTGTTATGCGCGTCTAGTACCGCTTATCCCCACATATTTTGTCCTTCGGTTTCCTGGATGGCGCCGTCCTCCGTCAAATCGACGTGCGTATGATCGTCATCGTTTACCCGCAATCCATGGCGTTCATGTGCCTGCGTATCCTCGTTGCCGTTCGGTTCTTTGCTCTGCTGTTGATTTGGCATATTCATCCCTCCTCCGTTTATGCCTTATCGTTTCCCGATTGGCGAGAATCATTCGGACGGAGCTGGTTTGTTTGCAGGATAGGAGCGGCAACGCTCCATACCTCCGGTTATGCTGCCGCTTTGCTTCTGGCGTGCGCCATCTCTAACCGGTAATGCGGGAGAGCGGAAATACGCGGCGAATCGGAATGGTTACGAGCGCGGCTACGGCGGCTTTCACCGCGTCTCCCGGCAAAAACGGAGTGCAGCTAAGGGCAAAAGCTTTCTGCAGCGGCATCCCGGAAGTATGTGCGAACCAAGGCACCCCGGTGACGTACAGCAGCAGCGATCCGAACAGCTCCAGTGTTAAAAACAACAGCACGACAGCGACCGGACCGCTGCCCTTAATCCGCTTCGAGACGAGACCGATGAGCAAAGCGGCGAACGGATACATCCAAATGAACCCGCCGGTCGGTCCGAGTACGAGCGGCAATCCCCCGCTTCCGTGCAGCAGCGGTAGTCCGAGAGCGGTCAGTACGATGACGAGCGCGATGGCGATGAATCCGTAAAGCGGCCCCAAAAGTACGCCGGTAATCATAATGACAAAGTTTTGCAGCGAAATCGGAATCGGCGAAAAACCCAAATGAATGTTTAAATAGCTGGAAACGATAAGCAGTGCGGCAAACAAGGCACTAAAAACAATGCCCTTAACCGTGATTTTTGTTTTCATTGCAATTACTCCTTTTATTTGTTAACCTAATATCGTCATCGGCAGTTGACATTTTATCACAACGAACCTGATTTAGAAAAGAGTATATTTCAAATGAACTCATTTTGTGATCCCATGATCGATTTAAACGACATTGCGGTTACGTACGGGGCGGAAGATCAAACGAAATCGGCGCTTCTCTCCATTCGTTTATCCATTGAATCAGGGGAATGGATTGCCATCGTCGGATCTAACGGTTGCGGCAAGAGCACGCTTGCAAAGGTGATCGCCGGATTGATACGACCTAGCAGCGGTCATATGATCTGCCATGCGGAAAGCAGCCCGGCTGTCCAGCTTGTGTTTCAAAATCCGGAAACGCAAATCGTACGCGAAACGGTGTACGAGGATATATGCTTCGGTCTGGAAAATTTCGGCATACCGCAGGAAAGGATCGAGCTGCGCGCTATGGACGCGCTCCGGCGCGTCGGACTGGACGGGCGCAAGTACGATCGCACGGCTACGCTGTCCGGTGGACAAAAGCAGCTGCTGAATATTGCCGGGTGTTTGGCGTTAAACCCTTCGGTGTACGTATTCGACGAATCCACATCGATGCTTGACCCGCTATCGCGCCAAAGCGTACTCCACGTTGTGCGAGAGCTTCATCGGCAAGGACGGACGATCGTCTGGATTACGCAGCTGCTCGACGAGCTCGCCTGGTGCGACCGAGTCATCGGCATGGAAGAAGGGACCATCGTGTTCGACGGGAGCAAGCAGTCGTTCTTTTATGGCGATGAGGCTTCGTGGGATAGATCGGCGCCAAATCCTTGCGATCGATTAGGCTTCGTCCCGCCGTTCACGGTGCAAACGGCCCGTGTGCTGCTGGCATCGGGGTATGCCCTCCGGCCGCTCCCGGTTTCACCCGATGAGCTAAGCAAGGCGGTGGGCGCATTATGATGATCCGTATGGACGGCGTGACCGTGTACCCGCCACAGCACCATGCGCCGGATCGTCCGCTGCTGCATAGCATCGACACGTCTTTTGAGGCCGGCACCATTACCTTGCTGGCTGGACGAAGCGGCTCGGGCAAAAGCACGTTACTTCATACTTTAGCCGGACTCATTCCGATGGCACAAGGCGGCATACGGTACGGGGATATCCCGCTGTGGACGGAGAAGCAGCGGATTCATCCGCAAGCCTGTGCATCCGTCGGCATCGCCTTTCAGTATCCGGAACGCCAGCTGTTCGCGGAAAATGTCCGCAAGGAGCTGGCCTATTCCCTGCGCCCTTTGCGGTGGTCCAAGCAGGACAAGGAACGGGCGACAGCGGAAGCGCTGCAGTCGGTGAATCTTCCTCTGTCCATTCTGGATGAGCCGGTTTTATCGCTTTCGGAGGGCACCAAGCGAAAAGTCGCCTTCGCCGCGACCGTCATCGGCAAGCCGCAATGGCTGCTGCTGGATGAACCGACTTCGGGAATGGACTCGAAGGGCATTCAGCCGCTTCTCCGGCTGCTGCAAGCCCATAGCGCCGCGGGAGGCGGCGTTATCGTCGCCAGCCACGACCTGGAGACGTTCTTGCCGATCGCCGATCGCGTCATCTTGTTGAAGGCCGGCGCGATGGCCGCGGATCTTACGCCGCAGCAGTGCTGCGATGCGCCGGAGCTGCTGGCCCGCGCCGAGGTGGGCTGGCCGGAGCAAGTACGGCTGACTGCGGCGCTGCGAGCGCATGGCTTTCCCGTCGGCAGCTGTGCGCTGACGCCGGAAGAAGCGGCTGCCGCCATCATAGAGCGGCTGCGCTCAGCGGAAGCGGTGCCGTTCGCTGCCTCCACATCGCCCCATGCTGCAGCGAATGCTGTCTTGTCCGCCGCGGCGGCGAGTGCTGCGGAAAGAGCGGAAACCGCGGCGGCTTCGGCTTACCAACTACTCGACGCGGACATGGCATCGACGGCGTGGCCCGAGACCGGGGCCGCCGAAGCGGAAAGACTACCCACCCACAAGGGGGGTACGGATGACAAACGTGCCGAATCGTTCATCGACCGGCTGCATCCGATTGCCAAATGGATTTGCTACATATCCTTGTCCGCGGGGGTACTGATGCAGCATCATTGGACTGGCATCGCTGCGGCCGCAGCGCTATGCGCCATCATCGCGGCGGCTTCCGGCAACTCCTACCGGATTATCGGCGGCAAAGCCGTACGATTCTTTGTCATTTTTATCGTCATCTCCAGCCTGCTATCCGGTTTGCGTATCGAGCTGAGCCCGCTTCAACTCGGGTTTGAAGCCGGTCCCGCACTCGTTACGGTCAAGCTGCTGCTGCGTTACCTGCTCATTATGGCGCTCGGACTGCTGCTGATGGCGACGACAGGCGAGCAGCAGATGCAAACCGCCTTGGAGCAAGCTTTGCATCCGCTAGAGCGATTTAAGTTTCCGGCGAGGCTCGTTACGTTCGCCGCCACGCTTATGATGCGTTTTGTGACGATGCTGAACATGGAAATCGAGCGGCTGTCCCTTATTGTAACGGCGCGGGGAAAAGCGTATATCAAGCCCGGGACGATTCGGCTGCGGGATGTGCGATTGTTCTTCATTCCTCTGCTGCTCTCAATGATGAAGCATGCGGAAGACTTGGCATTCGCGCTTGAAGCTAGAGGCTATAAGACTAAAACAACCTCTGCGTATGCGGTAAAGCCGATTTCGTTTGAACTTCGGGACAACCTGACCGTCGCCGCCGGTTTCTTACTGTTGATCGTCATGTGGATTATAGGCTGAAGACACAAAGAAAAGACATGAACCCATACGAAAAAGACGCCTTCTTCCCCTTAGATCGGTGGATTGAAGGCGTCCTTGTCTACAAATCTATTATGTAAGCGGCAGCACGTATCTAATGAGCGCATAAACCGCGGCAGCATTGAATAGCAGAAGCGCCGGTATGCCTAGCTGAAACGATGTATGTTTCGTTTTATGCCGCCACACGCGCATACCGATCCAGGCTCCGAGCGCACCGCCGGCAGCGGACAACCCAAACAGTCTTCTTTCCGGGACTCTACGTCTTCCCTGTCTCGCTTTGGATTTATCGTGACCCATCAGGAAAAATACCGCCATATTCATTCCAAGCAAATAGATGAACAACAGCTTCAAATCGCAACACTCCCTCTTTTCATCTTTTTACATGCATCACGCTACGGGCGATATTGACTCCCTCCCGACGCAGGCAAACCTATGAAAAGTATAGCATAACAAAACTAGAAGCCGCCTCTTCTTCTCGTAATGAGATAAGAGACAGCTCCATGTTTAAAAACTAGATTCGAACTTACTAACGATTTAAATAGACGGACGATTCGGTTCGTGCTTGTCTTTATGATAGGTCGGTCTCGTAAATGCCTTGCTTTCGGCCGCGTTATTCGCTTCTGCAGCCATCGACTGCATTTTTTGCTTCATACTTTTGCCTTTCGCCATTTGAAGGACCTCCTGGTGTATAGGGTATGAAGGTTTGAATGAGGAACGGTTATAGTATGCCACGGCCGACCGGGAACTATTTCAGCATAGTGCAGGTTATCATTACAAACTCGCCGCTATAAAGCCCAGTTTCCTTTGCGAAATACCGGTTCAAGCGTGCCGTCCGCCAGCTCTCCGTCAATATCCAGTTCGGCCGATCCGACCATGAAGTCGGCATGTGTCAAGCTTACATTGGCGCCGCGCGCTACGAGCTGCTCTTTGCTCATCTTTGTCCCATTTGTCAAATTCACCGGATAAGCGCTGCCTACAGCGAAATGGCAGGAAGCATTCTCATCAACGCCCGTATTGTAAAAAATGCGCTTCATATTGGAGATCGGCGAATTGTGCGGCACCAGGGCAATCTCTCCCAAATATTTGGCTCCCTCGTCGGTGTCCAGCAACGACTTCAAGTGCTCTTTTCCAATCTCAGCTGTATAATCCACCACTCTTCCTTGGCTGAACGTCAGCGAGAACTTATCGACGAGTCTCCCGTTCAGGTTGAGCGGCATCGTACTTGTCACCGTTCCATTGACTCCCTCGCGATGCGGCATTGTATACACTTCTTCGGTCGGCATATTCGCCACAAAGTATACGCCGCGCTCATTCGTATCGCCGCCTCCGAGCCATAGATGCCCTTCCGGAAGCTCGACGCTTAAATCGGTACCCGGCGCTTTATAATGAAGCCGTTTATACTTTTTGCCGTTTAACACGTTCTGAACGTCTTTCAGCTTGCGAATATGGTCTCGCCACGCGGCCACGGGATCATTTGCATACACCCGGTTCATCTGAAAAATCGTATCCCACATGGTGGCGATGCGTTCTTCTTTCGGCAGTTCGGGAAATACTTTCGCCGCCCACGCTTCAGTCGGCGCCTTGACCAGACACCAGCTAAAGTTATTGTTTCTTACATAAGCCTGGTACTTTTGCCTTGCCAAAGCCATCGCTTTCGTTGCCGTCGCCACTTTGGCCGAATCGATTCCCTGGAACAAATCCGGATTCGGTACTTTTATATTGAGAAGCGCTCCGCCCTCTTCCGCCAACTGCTCCATCATTCGAGCCGTCCATTCGGGATAATATGTAAAAGAATCGCCCGGAGCATATTCATACCTGGCGCGGGTGACCCCTTCATCGTCCCACTGCACTTGCACATATTTGGCTCCGGCTTCATACGCTTTTTGAACGAGCAGTCGGGTAAGTGCAACCGTTTCAATCGGCGATTCGATAAACAGCACCTGACCGGGCTGAATATTGACGCCCACCCGAATGAGCAGCTCCGCATATTTGCTCAAATTGGTTTCAAACGCATTCATATTTGTAGTCCTTTCCTGTGAAGTCTCTGGTTTGACAATTGCATTTAGAATCAAGCAACTACCGCAATTATATTCCATACCCATGGCTTTTTTCCTTCTTCGCGCGAAAAAAAGGAGCCCCCGCTGCATACAGCATACAGGGACTCTCCGTTCCAAACCTATTAGCCTAATGTTTTCTCGCCGGGTTTCCAGTTGGCCGGGCATAATCCGCCCGCTTGCAGCGCTTGAAGAATGCGAAGCGTTTCGTCCACACTGCGGCCGACGTTCATATCGGTCACTACTTGGTAGCGTACGATCCCATCCGGATCGATGATGAACAGTCCGCGGTGCGCCGCTCCGGTCGCTTCGTCCAGTATGCCGTATTTCGCGGCGGTTTCTTTCTTAAAGTCGGAAACGATCGGATAGCGGATGGCACCGATGCCTTGCTGGTCTCTTGGCGTTTGGATCCATGCGCGGTGCGTATACACGCTGTCCACAGACGCGCCTATAATGTCGCAGTCCAGGTCCTGGAACGCGTCGTAATGATCGCTGAATGCAATGATCTCTGTCGGGCAAACATAAGTAAAGTCATACGGCCAGAAAAATAAAATCAGCCATCGGCCGCGGTAATCCTCCAGCGACACGTTTTCTTCAAACGTCTGCAAGTTTTTGGTCGACGGCAAGCTGAAGCTTGGCGCTTGAAGCCCTATCTTTACGATTTCCGCTGCTGCTGTAGTTGTCATAATATGTTCCTCCTTGGATTCATGTAATATGAGTTAAACGGCCAACGCTTTCTTAATGCGTGTCGGATTCAAGCCCAAAATGGTCATTTCGCCGATGACGGTAACCGGAACCGAACTCATTCCGAGAGCGCGCAGTTCGTCGGCATGCGCTTCGTTCGTATCGATGTTTCTTTCTTCGAACGTTACATTTTGCTCGGTCAAATATTTTTTCAGCTGCGCGCAATACGTGCACGTGGTGCTGGAGTAAACGATGGCTTGCGTTTTTACGTTAGACATATGGATGCTCTCCTTCGTTATTTATATTGCGGGATCGCATGCTCCCGGCGATGAATGAATTTATCTGCCGCCATCGCGGCTATGGCGCCATCCGCTGCGGCAACGACGGCTTGCTTTACCGGCGTGCGGCGTACTTCGCCGGCTCCGAATACACCTGGAACCACGGACTGCATCAATTCGTCCAGTACCATATACCCTTCGGAATCCAGCGGTACTTGCCCTTCCAGGAGATCGGTTCCCGGTTTGCTTCCCGACAAGAAGATGAATACGCCGTCGACATCGACAATTTCTTCTTCGCCTGAAGCCGTTTTGATGCGCAATCCTTGCACCCGGTCTTCGCCGATAATTTCCAGAGGCCGCGTCCGGAATCGGACTTCCGAGTTCGCCAGCTCCGGAATGGTCCGCACTCCCTGCAGTTCGGAACGCGGAATAATGAAATTAATTTTTGAAACAATACGGCTTAAGGCGAGCACTTCATCCAGCGCCTCCTCCGAGTCGCCGATGACGGCCACTGCTTTGCCCGCATAAAACGCGCCGTCGCATGTCGTGCACGTGCTGACACCTTTGCCAAGCAGCCGCTCTTCCCCCGGAAGCATCCGGTTGCGGCCTTTCGAGCCGGTCGCGACGATAACCGCTCTGGCTTCGAACATGCCGTCCGCCGTAAAGACGTATTTCGTCTCCCCTTCAAGGTCGACTGCCGTAATGGTCGTATGTTTGAACTCGGCGCCATAGCTGCGCCCCTGGTCACGGATACGTTCGAGCAGCTGCGTTCCGGTCAGCTCTTCGCGAACGCCGGGATAATTCGCGATTTTATGCGTCAAAGCAAGCGCGCCGGCGTTCGGGGCTTTATCCAGAACCAAGGTGGTCAGCTGCCCTCTTGCGGTATACACCGCGGCTGAAGCGCCTGCAGGACCACCCCCGATAATGATTACATCGTACATAGACTGCATCGCTCCTTCCTTCTATTTTATATTTAGACTAGTTCTAAACTCTGAATATAGAATAACACGGCCTTCCGAGTGGTTCATGAAGACCGAGTGAAGGAATAATGAAGATTTCATGAAGCTATGCTATATCGTTTGTTTATCTAAATGCACTAGATTACGCGTCGGCTAAGCGGTAGCCTATCCCGCGCACGGTCGCGATATATTTCGGTTGTTTCGGATTGTCATTCAATTTATGGCGCAAGCTCTTCATATGAACGTCGATCGTGTTGCTGCCGCCAAAGTAATTTTCTCCCCAAATGCGGTCCATCAAAGATTGCCGGGAAAGGACGGCTCCTTCCGCTTCGATGATCGCGAGCAGCAGATCGAACTCCGTTTTGGTCAAGTCAACGCGGTTCAAGCCGATGAAGCATGTCAATCGCTTCAAATCGAGCCGCAGATCTTTGAAGCTCCATTCGCCGGCTTCCTTCTCCGGTGTCCGTTGTCCCGCCTGCGCTCTCAGCATCGACTGAATACGCGGTAAAAATTGCGCGCGCCGTGACGGCCACTGCATCGTTTGCTCCCGGTTCGCTCCGGCGCCGTTCCCGTCTACAAGAAACAAAGACGGGGCTCCTTGCGGGACGGCTATCGCGTCCAGAGCCGCCCCATGGTCTTTTGTCAAATCGAAGATGACCAGATCGGGCGAAAGCTTCGATAAGGACAGCGAATTAAGATGGCGGAACACAAGAACATCATAGCAGCCCAAGGTCAGCTCCTGAATCAACTCCGTCAATGCCGACGGGTACGGGCTTACAATGACGATGCGGTTTGTCGTCTCGCAAAACTCGCCGTAAGGCAGCGTGTCGCTCGATACAGAATCAACACTTACTTGTTCCGTTCTTTGCATGCCGGGCACACTCCTTTGAACAATATATGTTCTTCCTCAACGGTAAAACCGGTTTCTTCCGCCACCGCCCGCAGCCATTCCGGCGAGAGCGTCGTGAACACTTCTTCGACTTTGCCGCAGACGCGGCACACGATATGCTGATGATCCTCAACCCGCGCATCGTAACGGCTGGCGTCGCCTTCCAGCTTCAATTCGCGAATGAGGCCGGCATCGGTCAAGTAACGCAAGGAGTTATAGATCGTTCCGTAAGCAAAGCTGTAGCCCCGTTCTTTCAAACGGTCGATAATGTCGGCGGCGCTTGGATGATCCGGGCTATCCATTACAACGTCAAAGATTGCTTTACGTTGGACGGTAAGCTGTCCTTTTCTCGTCATGATGTCGCACCTCCATTTTAATATTTAGATTAAGTATAATATTAGAATCATTATAAATCAAGAATCATTCTGAAATAGCAAAGCCTATCCGCGGCGGCCTTCCTAGCGCCAAACTTCCCTTATAACAAAACAGGCTTCTCGCTTTACATCAGCGAGAAGCCTGTTTTCATCCATTCGTTCCGTACCGAGTCTCATTCGTTATATTTTTTCAAGACGATAACTGCATTATGCCCGCCAAAACCAAATGAATTGGATATGCCGATCTGCACATCGGAATACCGGGCTTTATTCGGCACATAGTCCAGATCGCAATCCGAATCCGCTTCCTCCAGGTTGATCGTTGGTGGTATGATGCCTTCCTGCAAGCTTTTGACAAGCGCGATCGCTTCAGCTCCGCCGGACGCCCCCAGCATATGTCCCGTCATCGACTTATTCGCTGTCACGGGAATGCCGTAGGCATGCTCGCCGAACAGCTTCTTGACGGCAAGCGTCTCCGACTTGTCCCCGACATCGGTGCTTGTCGCGTGCGCGCTGATGACATCGACTTCATGCGGCTGAATGCCGGCCTCCGTCAGTGCGGATTTCATGGCCAAGTAAGCGCCGAAACCTTCCGGATGGGTGGCAACGATATGATAGGCGTCCGAACTTGCCCCGTATCCGATCACTTCCGCGTAAATCTTGGCGTTTCTGCGCTTTGCATGGGACAGCGATTCCAGCACGAGAATGCCTGCCCCTTCCGCCATCACAAAGCCGTCACGGTGTGCGTCAAACGGGCGGCTTGCCCGGGTAGGCTCCTCGTTTCTCGTCGATAAGGCGGTCGCGTTGCCGAAGCTGGCTAACGAAATGTCCGTTAACGCCGCCTCCGCCCCGCCGGCCAAGATGACATCGGCCCCGCCGTAGCGAATAAGCCGCATCGCCTCCCCGATCGCCGTATTGCCGATAGAGCATGCCGTTACCGGCGATAAGGTCGGCCCGTACGCGCTGAACCTCATGCTGATCATCGCTGCGGCCATATTGGATATCATCATCGGCACGAGCGTAGGACTGACCCGGTCAGGGCCGCGATCGCGCAGCACCGAATGCTGCTCAAGCAAAGTCTGTATCCCGCCGATGCCGGATCCGACGTACACGCCCATCCGTTCCCGATTTACCTCCGCTTGCAAAAGCCCGGCGTCGTCCATCGCCTGTTCCGCGGCGGCAACGGCGTATTGGCAAAACCGGTCCATCCGACGCGCTTCTTTGCGTCCGAATCGCGCATCGGCGTCAAAATCGCGGACCAGCCCGGCGATTTTGGATTTATGCTTCGACGTATCGAACGTATCGATCAGCGAAATGCCTGATTCTCCCCGAATCAAGCCGGACCAAAACGCCGCTGTATCATTTCCGAGCGGCGAAATAATGCCCATGCCTGTAATCACTACCCGTTCCATACGTATTTCCTCCTCTGAAACTCGTTATGGAAATCATCATGTCATATTCGTTATCCTATTACAAGTTGTAGTTTATCATAGTATAATGAATACTACGATATCGGCGATGGAAAGGATGCGAGGATATGAATCACCAGACGCGTCTCCAGGCATTATCCGCTTTTTTGAAGGCGCAGCGCGCCAAAGTGCTCCCCCAATCCGTCGGCTTGCCCGAAGGAACTCGCCGCAGAACGCCGGGTCTTCGTAGGGAAGAAGTCGCCCAATTGGCTGGGGTAAGCCCTACCTGGTATACATGGCTTGAGCAAGGTCGGGACATCCGGGTATCGGTATCCGTTCTGGATTGCATCGCCACCGCTTTGCAGCTTACGGTAGATGAACGTAAATATTTGTACGCCTTGGCAATGGAGACAAGCCCCGGTACCGGCATCTCGAAAGAGGAACAGCCTCAGATCAGTCCGTCGTTAGCCAAAATATTGCAAGAACTCAAGTTTTGTCCGACAATCATATCCGACCGTCGCTGTCAAATCGTTGGCTGGAACAAGGCGGCAGCCCATGTTTTTCTCGATTTCGATCAAATTCCGCCTGAGGAGCGCAACATGATCCGGCTGCTGTTTACAAGGAAGGAAATCCAGCGGCTTGCTGTCAATTGGGAGCATTTCGCCAGCGGGTTTCTTGCGATCTTCCGCGCCTATTACGGACAATATGTCGAGGATGAATGGTACGAGGGATTTCTTGAGGAAATGGGCGGAGTTCACTCTGATTTCAACCGGCTGTGGGAAGACAGCAAGGTAAGCTCCGCTCCTGAAGTTTTGCTTGAATTTCGTCATGCCAAAGCGGGGAAAATGCTGTTCCAGCTTACGTCGCTGCAAGTTCACGGCAATACCGACTTGCGCTGCAGCATTTATACGCCGGCGCCCGATTCCCCGACGGAATCGAAGCTGAAGCAGTTGATGGAACGCGAACAGCCGCCGGGGTAAGGTCGCCCCTTCACCTTCATCGTTCTAATATTGCATTCTTTTCTGCCCACGGACGATACGATTGCATGTGCCGTTCCGCCAACGACAAAATTGAAGGTGTCCGATTCTTCTTTTGTCCTTAAATGCAATGTGCTCTTGAGCCACTCGCGGAAGCCGGTCACATCATCTGCGGGAAACCCGACTTCCCGCAAATATATAACGTTCAAAGCGCCATGGGGAGCAAGCACGTCTTCCCGAATGTACGAATGGGAGATGATTTCCAGCAAATGGCCGTCACCATCGCGAAAATAAATGTTTTTGCCGCCCTCGAACGAATGGACCTCCCTGCCGTCGGCCCATCGGGCAATGAGAAGCATTTGATTCCGAATGACGCGGACGACCGCGTCGAATTGCGAGTACGGCACCTCAAAGGCGATGTGCGCCGGAGAAATCGGTTCATACACCTCCCGAAACGTCAGTGTAACATGTGGCGTCGGCTGAAAACGGATGAAGCCGCCGGATTCGTCTACGACCGGAAATCCGAGCTGATTGCGATAAACTTGTTTGACTCCTTCGATAGACACCGTATTTAACTCCAATTCCGCAAAATGCGTAATCACGACGTTCACGACTTTTCGCTCTTCACCAAGATGGCTGTTCCCTTTTTTTATCGCATCATAAGGGGGCAGGGGAACCGGGATTGCCTTTGCCCCGAAGAAGTGCAGTGAGCTCGAGAAACGATCGCAGCACGCGATGAATGCGGTCGTCGATTTCTTGCCCCACCTCGTAGCTGTCCTGTCCCGCCTCGAAGAAGCGGCGCTGCGATCCCCCGATGGAGATCCATTCCGGGCAGTTGATCCCGTGCAAATTACGGACAATCGCCTGCATCTGCTGGAGCGAGCTTACGCCGACCGCACCGCCGGAGGAACTGACGGAAAGCACCGGCTTGCCGCCGAAATGTTCCGATCCGAGATGATCGAGCGCGTTTTTCAATACGCCCGATACACTCCCGTGGTATTCCGGTGTGGCGAGAACGACGGCATCGGCGGCTTTGAGCAATTGTTTCAGTTGTTTCAAGCCTGCATGCTCCTCATGCGAATCGTCCGGGGAATAAAAGGGAAGCGGCGTTCGATATAAATCGAACAAGGTCACGTGATGTCCCGCTTGTCTCATGACACGTTCCGCATATTCCGTCAGCCTCGTGCCGGTGGATGCTTTGCGGTTGCTGCCTGCGATGATTACGATGTTCATGAAAATCAATCCTTTCTGTTATCGAGATGTTCTTGGTACGTGCATTTATCGTAACGCATCGTGCGTTAGCGCACGTCGGCGAAAGGAATGATTTTGCAGCGCAAAAAACGTTCAACCAGAGGCTGAACGTTTCTACGACTTTCGACTGATATTCGGACAAATTACTCGCTAAGGCCCTGTTTGACGGCCAAAATCGCAGCCTGCGTACGGTCGGTCAAGCCCAGCTTGTCGAGCAAATGGCTGACATGCGTTTTGACCGTTTTTTCGGTAATAAACAGCGTTTCGCCGATTTCTTTATTGCTCTTGCCCTGCGCTATGAGCCTCAGCACCTCGCGCTCTCGCGGGGTCAACGTTTCCAGCGGCTCGACACCGCTGCCGGATGAAGTGGAAGCATCGTGATGCACCGAATCCGGTTCAGCGACCATGCTCATCAGCAGTCCGGCCGCTTCGGGATGCAGTTCCACCTGCCCTTGGTGTACCCGCCGTACGGCTCGGACCAATTCCTCCGGCTCGATGTCCTTCAGCAAATAGCCTCTGGCTCCGGCGCGGATGGCGGGAAGCACATGATCCTGGTCGGAGAACGAAGTAAGCACGATGACTTTAATGTTCGGATGCGACTGCTTGAGCCGTTTGGTCGCTTCGATGCCGCTCAGAACGGGCATTTTCAAATCCATTAATATGATATCGGGCTGCAAAGCTTCTGCTTTCTCAAGCGCTTCCTGCCCGCTCGCCGCTTCGCCGATTAGCTCGATCTCGGATTGCGTCGCCAGAAACACTTGCAGGCCTCTGCGCACCATCGCATGATCGTCCGCCAGCAGCAGTTTGATCGCCATGTAAACCTTCACCTCAACTGGAATAGTTTGGGGGGGAAAGCGGTATGGAAACTTCCACTGTCGTCCCCTTCCGGTACGCGCTCGTGAGCGTGAACCGGCCGCCGAGCGCTTCGGCGCGCTCCCGCATCGTCAAGAGCCCGATGGCCCCGCGGTTCGCCGAAGCCCGACGCTTGGCGATACCGCGTCCCCGGTCGGATACGCGCAATACGGCTTCATTTGGCGACAGCTCCAGCGCGATCTCGGCTTCGCCGGTGCCCGCATGCTTGCAAATGTTGTTAAGCGCTTCCTGCCCGATGCGCCACAGTGCATCCTCCACGGAGGAAGGAAGCTCCCTGACGCCGCCAAGCTGCGCATGCACATTCAAATTCAGCTTCTCGCCGTATGCTCGGAGCGCCGTCACCAGCCCTCCTTCGAGTCCTTGCGGACGAAGCTGCATAATTAACGAACGCATTTCCTTTAACGCATGGTGCGAAAGCGACTGCATCTCCTTGACCGCCGAGCGGGACAAACCCAGATCGGGGGTACGGCCGTTCAGCAAGCTTTCGACGCCTTTGGCCGTCATGGAGATCGAGAACAGCATCTGGGATACGGAATCGTGCAGATCGCGGGCCAGACGATTGCGTTCTTCCAATCGGGCCAGCTCGCGTCGGTTCTCCTCAAGACGGGCGCCCTCTACGGCAGCGGCGAGCTGCTCCCCTATCGCCTCCAGCACTTCGCCGTCGACACGGTGCAGCTCGCTCGCATTGTCATCGCCGACGACGAGCACGCCGGCAGCGCGATAACCCGCAAACGGCACCGGAGCGGCCAGCGCAGCCGACAGCTGCGGCAGCGACTGCCGCAGCTCGCCGCGGCCCGTGAGCGCCGCCGGCTCGTCGCCTGCGGCGGAGATGAACCTGCGCGCGTGCGCCGCGCTGCCGAGCCAGCCTGCAGCGTCCCTCGGCAATCGCGCGTTCGGTACCGATGTGCGGCCGTCCGAGCAGACGGCGCGCAGCACGAAATCAGCCCCGGCCGGCTCGAAGATCGCCGCGACCGGCCAATCGAAATGCGCGCCGATCAGCGCCGCCGCGCGTTCGAACAGCCGGCTCGAGCTCGCGGCGGTAGCGTCGCTTGCCGAGGCGCTCAGCGAGCGGCTGAATTCGCCGAGCCGCGCGAACAGATCGGCCCGGCGCAGTTCTCCTGCATAGAGGCGCATCCGTTCGATGGCGCCGCCGATTTGAAACGCCACCGATTGCAGCAGCGCCAGCTCCTCGTCCGTGAAATGCGATTTCCCCGGCGCGGCCACATTGAGAATGCCGATTTTGCGGTCCCCTGTCTGCAGCGGCACGGTAGCATGATGCGTGATGCCCATCGTATCGCCCCATTGATATTCCACCGCGTTCTCCAGCCGTTTGCAATTCAATATATTGACGGCGTTATGAAGCCGCCCGCTGCGGAACCGGTCGAGACACCAGCAGCTTCCGCAGCGCATCGGCTGCTTGTCGCTATGCTGCAAAGCCGGGGGAAGGCCGTAATCGGCCACGCACGCGTACACCGGATTGCCGCTTCGGCCTTGGATCAAATGGACCATTTCTTTATCGTACAAAAAAATCCATCCCGCCGTAAGACCGGTCAGCGCGAGCAGCTTTTCCAGAACCGTATTCAGCATCGGCGAAAGCTCATTCGATTGATTCAACGCTTCTGCGATCGTTTTGAGCGTGATCAGCTCGTGAACTCTCGGTTCCTTCATTTCGGTCTTTGTCTCCTTTTTTGTATGCATAATATTTTCACCAATTGGAAAAAGTAACCTATGGGATGAAAAATCCGACCAGATGAATGAAAAAAGGAGCTGCTATTATGCCTTTCGGCGCACACGAAACGATGGAAGTCCACGAAATTTTGAATGAAAAACTGAACCTGATCGATCACTTTCACTTATATGCCCAAATGACGCAAAACCGTCAGCTGCGAAACATGATTGATCATCATTTGAATACGGCGATGCGCTCATATGACCAGTTGGTCGCCTATACGCATGATTATAACGCTGCCCCGCAAGGTCAGCCTGCACAATCTTACGGTAACCCGATGGGCTTGAATCCGAACCAAGTCCAGTACGGCCTGCGCCAGCCCGCTCCCGTAGCGCCTGTGATGCAAGGAACAATGAACGACAACCAAATTTTGCGCTCCATGCTTTCCTGCCATAAAAGCTCGGCCAAGCTCCACATGGCAGCAGCCTTGGAGTGCGCCGATCCGAACGTCAGACAAATGCTGATGCAAGGCGCTAATCTGTGCGCAGAGCAAGCGTACGAAGTGTTCATGATGATGAATCAGCTGGGCCAATATCAAGTGCCGACGATGAACGATCATACGGCCAAAACGTTCCTGCATACATATCAGCCTTCCAATCAAGCGCCGAACGCGACGATGCCTCCTCAAGGCTACATGCCGCAGTAACCCGGTTTTCGATCGAATCGATTCGACGAAACCTTCTATTGAAGCAGGCGATTCCGATGTCCGGATCGTCTGTTTCTTTTTTGGGCCTATACGTCATGGTTCCTTCGAACCAACTCCGATTCGGAAATATGTTTGGTCAATTTGTCCAGCTCGGGCGAAGGGAACCAGTCCGTCTTGACACTGCCGCCCCCGTATTTGACAACATGGGTAACGGTGAACGCGGACATGTATATGTTGTGATGCGTAAGCGGCTTGACGATAAGGGCATCCCCCTGCGTCATGTGTTGTAACGTCAACTCGCCGTTTACGGACAGTTTCGCATACACCAACCATCCGCTCTGCACGACATACAACTCGGTGACGTCTTGATGGTAATGGCTGTTCTGCCATCCGCTCGCGCCAGAAGCTTCCGTGCGAATGTAAGAGCTGCCGTCGGAGCTGACCATCCGAAACCGTCTTTCCCCGTTATCCATCTGATGATGCATCGTATCGATCCCCAGCGCTCGCGCTTCGTCGGCGGAAATCGGTTTCACTCTTATACCCCCATTAGATTTTTGACGCAGCGGCTTTATCGATTCATGAGTTAGTCGTGCATCCCTCTCAGCAGCTTCGTCTCAAACCGATTTTTCACTTCCGGCCATTCGTCCGCGGTAATACTATATATATTGGAGTTTCTAATATACCCGTCCGGTAAAATCCGATCTTTTCGCAAAATGCCCTCGTGCGTTGCACCAATCCTTCGAATCGCGTTGTTCGACCTTTCGTTGCGGATGTCGGCTTTAAATTGAACTCTGACATAGCCTAATTGCTCAAAACAATATGTTAGCAGCATATATTTGCAATCCGTATTGACCCCGGATCTCCAAACTTCGGGAGAATACCAGGTCCATCCGATCTCGAGATTTTTATTCGGTTCGGAAATGTTTAGAAACCGCGTACTGCCTACAATCTTGTTCATCTGACGGTGCATGACGGCAAAAGGCAGCTCTGTCCTGCTTCTTTTCCCGGCCAGCGCTTCATCGACCCAATGCATCATATCTTTTAGAACGCTGATTCGTTTGGGTAAATACGTCCAAATGGCTTGATGATTCCCCGCTTGAAAAAGCTCATCCGTATGCGATCGCTCCAGCGGAACCAATTCGACGGTTGATCCGACTAACGTAATATCTTCGAGCATGTATATCCCCCCATATCGCAGATAAAAGTAAATTATCACGAACATGGTTTGTACAAAAGCTCCAATTTCCTTTTTTATAGATGTACCATTTTCATTGCTATATTAGCGTCTTATCGCATGAACTGAAAAAGGAGCTGCAGCCGTTTAGCGCTCCGCTCCTCTTTCGTAATTTGTAATTTATATCCAAGTTAACAAGCATTGGTTCAATTGTCAATGGATCATTACCGCCGGGACTGCGGCGATATCTGGCTCCTTGCTACATGCCCGTCTTTAACAGCTTATTGCAGTTGATAATCATTCTCAACGTCAACAAGTTCACGCTCATACCGTGTTATTATCTCTGTCATCTTACCCCCACTCCACATTAAATATTTTTTCCATCCGTATTTCGCTTTCGTACATCTTCCATCCAAGCTTTTCGTTGACGCGCGCCATGGCCCCGTTCGTCGAACGATTGGCAGTGTAGATGAGCTCCACTCCATGTTTCTTCGCATAAGCGATACCTTTCATCTTCAGCGCCGTCGCGATGCCGAGGTTTCTAAAATGTTTGCTGATCGCCGTATTGCCTTGGATCAACGCCTGATTCGGTCCTTCGAGCAGATAGGAGTATCCGATATATTTGCCTTGGTACGCAGCAATAAAAAACGCTTCCGGAATAAGATCCGGACGGGTGAGCCACGATGTATTCGAATTCGGCTGCCTCTGCCGGGGCGGAAGCTCGTTCGGAAAATCGGGATTCGTTTCGATGACAATTCGTTTCATAAGCTCCATGCATTCCGGTTCACAAGCCTGTTCCTCGGCGAACGTTTTGATGAAAATTCCTTTTTGTCCGAGCTCCCGCTCTGCGTTAACGTAGTCCCTCAAACGGGCTTGTTGAACGTAAAGCTTCCGTTTCACCATACGGTGATTTTCCGCAAACCCTTTGCTCTTGAAAAAAAGGATTTCATCCTGATTCCCCGGGAATAGTCTGGTTTCCACCGCGTACGGCGCAACCCTCATCATTACGGATTCCATCCGGGAGTATAGTTCGTGCAGCAGCTCCTGTCTGTTGCTTTCGCCGCGCAAGACAAGCTCCAGCCTCAGTTTGACGGCGGGCGGAAACTGCTCGGCCAGCAAACCGTAGCCGCAAATGATTCCCGACGGCTCGACTACGATCACATACTTCGCTATCATTCGCTTTCCATTGATTTGATCGACCAACGAAAATGAGCCATGCTGCTGGGCATATAACGTTCGGGATATAACCAGTACTTGTTCAAAATCTTGCGCCTCATATTCCCGTATGTACAACCGCAAAAGATGCACCCGCCTTCGCTGCATTCTTCCGTTCCTCATTTAGTAAACAATGATATGGTAATATTTTCAAGGTAATTTTTGGTTATTAAACAAAAAAAATGACCCCATTCGCATGGGGCAATCGCTAGCAAAAGAAAAGGGCGGATTGACAATGGAACCGCCCTTGCTTTCAATCCATCATTTACATTGCGGCCTGGCCTTCTTCCTCCCAGAACCTGACACAGACGGCTTTGGATGCTTCCGCACGGTGACCGGTATCGAGCAGCATCCCGGTCTGTTCATCGATGCGAAACACGACGAGGTTCGCGCTGTCTTGATGAGCCGCTACCAAATAGCGTCCGTCGGGCGAAACCGCAAAATTTCGGGGGCGCCGCCCCATGGAAGAGACGATCTGTACCGGCGACAACCGTCCGGTCCGGTCTTCGACCCGGAACGCCGCGATGCTGTCGTGACCCCGATTGGAGCCGTAAACGAACCGGCCGTCCGGCGTAATTTGAATCTCGGCGCATGTATTGGCTTCCCTGTCCTCATACTCTGGTGGCAGCGTGGTTACGGAATCGATGAGCCGCAGCGCCCCGCTTGCCGCGTCTCTCTCGTACGCCGATATCGTCGAATCGAGTTCGTTGATGACATACGCATACGGCTTCGATGGATGGAACGCCATATGCCGCGGACCGGAGCCCGGCGGCGCGATCGCTTCGCCATGAGGCTCCAGCTTCCCGCTAACGGGATCGGGTCTATATATTTTCACCCGATCGATGCCAAGATCCGGCACATACACATACCGGTTCTCCGGATCGGTATAGGCGGAATGTGGATGCGGTCGATCCTGGCGCGTCGGATGCGGCCCCGCTCCTTCATGCCGGTGCGCATCGCCCATGCATCCGAGCTGCCCGTCCGGAAGTACCGGCAAGTAGCCGATGGCGCCGCCGGAGAAGCTGGTAGCCACCACGTATCGGCCTGCGGCATTATATTGGATATGGCAAGTCGCTCTGCCGACCGTTTTCTCCTCATTCAGCAGCTGCAAATGCCCGCTCGCCGGATCGAAAGAGAATGCAAGCGCAATCGCGCAAGGCTCTTCCCCAGCGGCAGTCCGTTCCGCAACCGTATACAGCATGCGGTTACGGTGATCGATATCCAGAAAACAAGGATTGCGATATCCGCCCGAGCGGTTCAGTAACGTCAGCGCACCGCTCGTCCTGTCGAGCGTGTAGGCATACAGTCCGTCTTCGGACGCTTCCGCATACGAACCTGCAAATAGTAAGTATGATCCCTTCTCATCGTGACGCATCGCCGATCGTCCTCTCCATATCGTGCAGTGGTAACATCACCATCAAAATACAATAAAAGCGATGAAGCCGTCAACCGTCGCGGGTGCCGCTTCATCGCCTGTTATTACTGGTTTTTCTTCTTGGAATCGACGAGTTTGTTCAATTCCTCATCCGCGTCTCTTAGCGCCGTGTTGACGTCCTTCTCATTTCGGAGCACGGCCTCGTACGCATCAAGAACAATTTTGTTCGTATCGCTTCCCTGATATTTGGAGATGCGCGGAACGGACGGCTTTAGCTTCGTCATGCTGGTCAGATTAAGCGTCTTTCCTTCGAATTCGGGAATGCCTTTGGCGTACTCCAGCTTCACCTTGTCGCTTGTCAGGATGGACATCTTCGCATTGCGCGCCAAGGCGAGCTGCACTTCGTCGGAAAGAATCGATTCGATGACCTGAATCGCCGCATCCTTCACTTTGCTTTGCTCCGTAATGGACATATTCGGCGTATCCACATTCGTGCTGTAGCCCATCGCCGCTTTATGCTGCGGATACGTTACGACATCCCAGTTCACATCCGGGGCCTTGCGCAGCGCAAGCAGCGTCGAGCTGGAGCCGGCAATCATCGCCAGTTCACCTTTAATGAACGCGCTTTGGTTATTGGCGAAATTCATCGTATTGTACGGCGCATCGGCATTGCCCGGGTAATTGTATATACGGTTCCATAGATCGAAAGCGTTTTTCCACGGTTCCGTCGTCAATGTCGATTTATCGTTTTTGTCCAGCTGGTAAAGGACGATCTGGTTGATCATCCGGTTCACGTTATCCGGGAAGAAGCCGCGGTACTGAATGCCGTCGTAGTTTCGCGTAATCTTCTTGCCCAGATCCCCGGCTTCCTCCCAAGTCATCCCGTCTTTGGGATACGGAACGCCGAACTTGTCAAACAGCGATTTGTTGTAAAACAACCCGAACGTATTGTTGAATGCCGGCAGTCCGCCCAAATAATCCGTATCGCCGTTCACTTTAATATACTCGAGCGTTTCCGGAATGATTCGGCCGAGATCCAGCTTGTATTTCTTGATCAGCGGCTCCATATTGGACAGCAGCGTCAAATCTTTAAGCTGTTTCAACGTGCCTCCGTAGCCGACGATAATGTCCGGAATATTGCCGGCGGCTACCAAGTCCGTGATTCCCGACCCTTTCTCGGACGTATTGATGTATTGCACCGTAATATGCGGGTGCTTCTTGGCGAGCGGTTCCGTTACATACTGTTTAAACTCGGCGTCGTTGAAAATCCCCGCGCTTGTCGCGAATTTGACCGTCACGGGACTCGTGTCCACTTTAGGCGCATCTGTGCCTTCATTCGCGGGTTTCGGCACGCCCCCGGTTCCTCCGCCGCTGCAGCCGGACAGCATAATGACAGCACCAAGGGGAAGCAGCAGCGCTCGGTTCCAAATCTGTTTCGCCAACCGGTTCACCCCCTTACTTTCTTTGCGCCAGTTTATCCTGGATCAGCTTATTCATCTCTTCGTCGGCTTCGCGTAACGCCGTATTCAAATCTTTTTGATCGATGATATATGCATTGAACGATTTGGAGAGCACTTTATCGACTTCTCCGTCCGGCAAATATTTGAACGGCGTCATCACGGCGAACTTGAGTTTGGTCATGACGCTCAAATTTTTTCCTTTGAATTCTTCGAGGCCTTTGCCGAATTCCGATTTCAGCTTGTCGTCTTTGAGCACCGTCATCCGGCCGTTTCTCATCATATCGGCCTGCACTTCGTCGGTAAGCAGCGTATCGAGCACAAGGAAAGCGGCATCCTTCGCCTTGCTCTGCTCGGTGATCGCCAGTATCGGCGAATCCAGACGCTGTCCGATTCCCGGCGCTTTACGATGCTGAGGGTACGTAACCATATCCCATTTCAGATCGGGCGCCTTCTTGAGCGAATTGAGCAAATTGCTGTGGCTGGCAATCATGGCCAGCGTGCCGGACACAAAGGCGGTCTGGTTTTTGCCCGCGTTCGGCACCTCAAAGTCACCTTCGGTCAATCCCGGCATTTTGAACAGGCTGCCCCATGTTTGGAACGCTTCGCGCCACGGCTCCGTATTCAGGAGCGATTTATTGGCGTTAAAATCGGCGAAAGGAATAGACAGTTGCTGCTGGATCCTTCCGATACCATCCGGGAATATGCCGCGATACATGACGCCGTTGTCCAGGCGGTTGAATTTTTTGGCGATCTCCACGACCTCGTCCCAGTAAATTCCGTCCTTCGGATAAGGGATGCCGAATTTATCGAAAACATCTTTGTTGTAAAATAGGGCGAATGTGTTCGTATACGCAGGCAGACCGGCCAAATAATCTTGTCCGCCGGCAATTTTCAGCGTCTGCAGCGCTTCATTCGAGAATCGTCCGGTATCAAACTTGTACTTCTTCATGAGCGGTTCCATATTGAAAATCATTTTATTATCGGCAAGCGTGCTGCCCATCGGGCCCGGATAGCTCGCGACAATATCCGGAATATCGCCGGCGGCTATTAAATCCGGCAGCTTGGAGGACGTGTTGTATCGCTCCACCGTAATTTGCGGATACTTCTTCTTGACCGGCTCGACAATATACCGCGCAAATTCTTCTTCGGAGAACATGCCTCCGCTAGCGAATATTTTGACCGTTACCGGATCTTTGCTGAGC
Organism: Paenibacillus allorhizosphaerae; assembly: GCF_042659105.1. NCBI lineage: Bacteria > Bacillati > Bacillota > Bacilli > Caryophanales > Paenibacillaceae > Paenibacillus > Paenibacillus allorhizosphaerae. The sequence continues at coordinate 877,910 of NZ_JBHSRV010000001.1, forward strand.
TCGGCATTTCCTTGAGCGATATTTGCGTCTGCAGGCGCTTTGGGTGCGGCATTACAACCAACCAATGAAACGGTACAGCATAACGATACGAACCATAAAGACGATTTCTTCATGTAAGATCCCCCTATGCTTATTTTCATGGCAGTGAAACGATGGTGCGACTTGTGCTATGGAACGGCATGCGATCGAAAGCGCTTGTGACAGCGGTTTCAATGATGAAAATGTTTAGTGACAGCGCTTTCTTTTTTGCTTGGACTTCAATCGAACTTTTCCGTCGCCTCCCCTCCGTTATGGCAAATAAGAAGGATTACAAGTTTCCCCACCTATCATCATAATCGTTAAACCGGCGGCGGAGAATGCTGAATAATCATTTGTTTTTGTTCGATCTTCAGCATTCCGCCCCGGCAAAGATGACATCAGTCCGCGGTGTGCGGCTATCCATGGATCCGAAGGCTCACCGTACCGGCCGGCGGCACCTTCAGCTTATGGATGCCCGCGTTCCAATGAATCCGGCAGGTTTCCACCGTCTCGCCGACGCAGTCCCGAATCGTAATGGTAACATCGTTCAGCGGGGCTTCCGTTTCCAAATAAAGCCCGGACTGCAAGCGGCCGTTCACGATAATCCACTCCGTCACGGCCGACTGGCCGGGTTCTAGCTTCAGCAGCGCATCATGATATGTCGCCAGGATCGCCTTTTCCCCGGCGTACGCTCGGACTACCGGATACAGCAGCTCCGGGTGTTCCGGCTGCAGCTTGCCATCCAGCAGCACATCGCGGTGTTCATTCCAAAATGCAAGCCAATACCGCAGCATGTTGCGATGCGCTTCCGGGAGGCGGTCCAGCAAAACGGAAACTTGCGGTACGGAGAACAACAGGTTGACCAGCTGCAAAGCTGCGCTTTCCACGGGTTCCTGCGCGTTCCACATGATCATATCGGCATGAGCCGCCGTATTTCCGGCAATCAGGCGAATATCCAGCGTACGGACCCGGTTCTGGATGCTGTCGTTCGGACAGTCCCCCGCCCGAAACATGTTCCCGTATTTGCGCATCGCAGGTCCGATATACGATTGCCGGAACTCGATCATCATATCCGGCTTGCGGCTTCGCAATCGGCCGATGACATCGGTCAGCAGCCGATCGACGGCCGCGGGCACCGATGTGTAGTCCATCCCTTCCCGGCTGTCCGCAGGCTGGTTGTCCGGCGAGTAAAACGTATCGATAAAATCGAGCTTGAATCCGTCAAGATCCCACTCGCCGACGGCCTGTTCGTATTTGCCGATAATATACTCGCGCACTTCGGGATATCTGGGATCGAGCACGCCCGCACCGTGATTTTCATTGAATCGGAGGATCCGGTCTTTGAACCGTTCCCAGGCGTTGCTGTATTTGCCGATGAACGGTACGGAATACCATAATATGAACTTCATTCCGAGTCGGTGAACCGCCGCGACATGCTGCTTCATATCGGGAAATTTGCCCGCGTACGCTTCCCAGTCGCCGCAGTAGGCGTACCCTCTGCGATTGTCCGCCGTCTGCCATCCGTCATCGACGATGACGGCATCCATACCGAGCTGCGCTGCAATCCGGCATTGCTCTTCAATGGATTGAGCCGTAACGTTCTGATGCATGCTGTACCATGTCGAATACATCGGCCGCCTGGCGGGCTCCGGAACAGGCGCAGGCCGATACGCCGGCATGGCGGCCCACCAGCGCTGCACTTCTTCGAGGCATTCATAGTACGGAAGGTCTCTCGTATCCAGCAGCAGCGTTGCTTCATATTCGCGAAGCGGCGCCGTCGCTTCGGTAAACAGCTCCACGGAGCAGTGGAATTCGGCCGATTCTTCGTGTACGCCTGCCGCATAGCGGATCGTGTTCAATGCGTCCGAGAACGCGAATGTCAGCCGGTTGCGGCCGTTCACGTTATACAGCGTAATTACGGGAGCGGAAGCCGCCGCGTTCGAACGAAGCGGCCGCATCCAATCCGCTTTAAAGCTTTGGTTGCGGTTCATCGCCGGCTGCCAGAAGGCGTGAATATCGGCGATCGGGTGAATAAAGCGAAGGCTGTATACCGGCGGAACGGCTTCCTGCGCGGCTTCAATGCGGATCCGGACCAGCTCGAGCCCTTCCGCGACCCGCTCCGCTGAAACCGTCGAACGGAATTGTTCGTTGTCTCCGGAGATCGTGATTGGGTGACGAGCAGCGTGTATAGTCTTCATTCCGGACTCCTTTGATTTTTGTGGCGCTGCGGGCCTGCGTGGCACCACAACGTGACGATAGGATCTTCTTCGCTGGAATGCAGGTGATGGTCCTCGCCCGGCTCCACAACGACGATATCGCCGGTTAGGACCGGATGCATCTCGCCGTTTAGCTCCATGAAGCCTTGTCCCTGAATAATGACGAAAGCTTCGCAATCGTTGTGTACGTGATAATCGCGCCCTTCCGGACCGTCGTTCGTATGGCTTCGCTCTCCTCTTGAGGCAAAAGCAAGGCCGCCGCTCGATAGGTAGGCTCCGGGCAGCACGCTTTGAAGAAGATGCCCCTCGTTCGTATCCTGCAAGTCTTTGAAACGGTATTTTTTCATGGACGAATCCTCCTAGTCTATTTGCGCTTATATATCGATGAATCGGGATACGCTTTCCCCCTTGATTGTAGCATGCACCGCTAAAAATCCTATGTCTTCAGGTAACACAAACATGGTATAATGTCATGAACATGCCTTCCGGTTAACCGTTTTGTCAGGAAAGGAGACATTCGATCTTCATGTCCCGCAAAGGATTCCGCAATTCATCGCATCCGCTTGGAAGTCAAATCGATCTGAACTTTTATTACTGCGGCAAGGAAGACTGTAAGCCCGGTCATGACTGGGGGCCCGGGATTCGGGATCACTTCAAATTCCACTATATACATAGCGGCGAAGGGATTTTGAAGGTGGGTGACAGCGAGTTTCGCTTGCGGCAAGGTCAAGGCTTCTTTACGTTCCCGCACGCGATCTCCTACTACAAAGCCGACGAGAACAAACCGTGGACCTACTCGTGGATAGCTTTCCAAGGGCTTCAAGCCGAATCGTATTTAAAAAGAGCTCATTTGACCACGACCCGTCCCGTCATGGATTTCGAAGGAAATCCTTGGTTCGAAACGATTTTCGATCAGCTGATGGAGGCGCGGCAAGCGGAAAGAAGCTGTGACCTGAAGTACCAGGGTATCCTTTACCGCTTCCTGTCCGAGGTGATCGATACGGCGTGCAAAGAAACGGAACCCCGGGCGGACGTCAACTACAGCGAACTGTACGTGCGCAAAGCGATCGAGTATATCGAAATCAATTTCAGTCATAAAGTCAGCATCGCCGAGCTGGCCGATTACATCGGCGTCGACCGCAAATATTTGTCCGCACTGTTCAAGAAAAAGCTGAGCTTGTCGCCGCAAGCCTTCCTTCTCCAGTTCCGGATGAATAAGGCCGGGGAACTTATGAGGAATTCCAATTTGACGATCGCCGACATTTCCAGATCGGTAGGCTATAGCGATCCGCTGCTCTTCTCCAAAATGTTCAAGAAGATGACCGGCCTGTCCCCCAAAACATACAGGAAACAAGCGGCCGATTCGTAGCTTGCCGATTCGTCTGCATTATCAAAGTTTTTAGGGAAACAGGACTTCATGATAATTTAAACGCTAATGTTGGTGATACAGAATGCTGGAGCTGGACCGTTCAAGCAAAATACGCACACTGCTCCTTGTGCGGTTGAATTGGATGGAGCGCAGGACCTAGAAGTGGATGGTTACAGGTAAAACGGATCATGCTATATTTGGGGTGTAACGAACTTTTTTGCGAGGTGTGAAGATAATGTCACTAACGGTCTACTATATACTATTTGCTACGATCATGCTCATTGGCGCCGCCTGGACGATGTGGATCGGGGTGTCCAAAAAAAATAGAGAAGGCAATCCGGGCTATGATAATAAAACGAAAGGAAACTGGTCGAGATTATCATGGATTTATATCGCTGTGCTGATTCTCGGATACGCCGCGCTCATCATCTACATTGTTCAGTAGTGCACATTCGCATTTCTGCAGCAACACAAAAAAAACTTAGTCAAGTTCGCACTTGACTAAGCTTTTTTTGTGTTAACGACGCATTATGCCGATGGATTATGCTTCATCAGGAACCGGTCCAAGCCGAACTGCTTGTAATTTTCCGCTGCAATATATAAGGAAGCTAACGCCAGCGCTAGCTCAAGCTCGTAACCAGGCGATTTGCCGTCGCCCATCAAGCCAAGACCAAGCTTCACCTTTACAATCGCGCCGATCATTACCAGGAACAACAGTGCGGCAATATATCTTGAGCCGAGTCCCACGATAAGCGCGATGCCGCCGACAAGCTCAATGATCGCGACCAAATACCCGAGCGCACCCGGCAAACCTAAACTTTGGAAAAAATTCGAAACGTTTCCGAGACCCATCTGAAATTTGGCCGTGCCATGTACGAGGAAGATGATACCTAACAGGACGCGTACCACCGTATAAGACCATAATTTAACATTCGACAACATGTTCATCTCCTATCACTTATTTTTTGTTAGTCTCTTACATGCGTAAACTATATCATTTTGCCGATTTATATGTCAACAAAAATATTTCTAATATAAATTTATTATTTGTATTTAAAATATTTGCAACAAAAAAAAACCGTAAAAGCAGGGAAACTCCCTTTTTTTACAGTCACTAGATTGTAATCGCGGAAATCCGCCGCATGGTTACCGATGCTTCTTATAGTTTTCGTTATATACGATAATTAATAAAACCGCGGTTTCCTCCCCGGCATTGGTGACCCAATGCGGCACGGAAGCATGCCAGGAGAATGTATCGCCCTCCTCGACCGTGTACTCATCCTCCCCTTGGCCGACGGACAGTTTTCCTTTGATTACATAATGGGTTTCCAGCCCTTCATGCTCATTCGTCTCTTTGTCAGCCGGACTACCCGGCGGTATTTCCGTGATCGACATCCGCAGACCGCCAATTTCGGCCAGATGCTCGATTATTTGGACGCCCCGGTACAGGCTGAAGGTGCGTTCCGATTTGCGTACTACGCTCATCCGCTCCTCCTGCCTCAACAGCAAATACGCGATGGGTACGTTGAAATAATCGGCGATCGTCTCCAGCGTCGCTAATGACGGCGAAGTTTTGTTGTTTTCCACTTGACTCATGAACCCTTGCGATAAACCCGTTCCTTCACAAAGCTGGCCAAGCGTGATACCGCGGCGCTGTCTGATCGCCCGTATGGTCGTGCCGATTTGCATGCTTCATATCTCCACATCTGTTATTTTCATAGCTTTATCTTAGCAGAACGGAATTCGGAATAAAAACGATATTTCCCGGGCAACCGCAGAAAACGATACGATTTCGGTTTTATTGACACGCCGCTTTCGCTGATTTTCCACATTTTACTTGTATTCTCTCACTTGCTATTTTTCATATAATAGATTTGCTGCAACTACGAATGGGAGGGAAACTATGAAAAAAACGATTGTTTCAACCATACTTGGCTTCAGTATTCTGTTCGGCGGAGTTGCATCCGCTGCGCCATCTGACGTCTACATAGCTACAGATGACGATACGTTCTGGACCATTTCCCAAAAGCTGAATGTGAATATAACCGATTTGATCGCGGCCAATCCGAATGTGGATCCGCGCAACATTTACAATGGCGTGAAGATTAATCGCCCCGTCCAATCCGGCGCCAAAGAAAGCTGGGAAGTGAAAGCGGACGCCATTATTGCGACAGGGATGACGCAGCTCGGAGTACCTTATGTGTTTGGCGGCGATACGCCCGGCGTAGCTTTCGACTGCTCCGGTTTTGTCCAATACGCGTTTAACAGCCACGGATTTAATCTGCTTCACTCTTCGGCGCTCCAAAGTCAAATGGGCACGCCCGTCGACAAAAGCAACCTTCGCAAGGGCGACCTGATCTTCCTGCAAGGCACGTATACCAGCGGAGTATCTCACGTCGCGATTTATCTCGGAGACAATAAAGTTTTGCAAGCGGGTACGCTCGGTACGAGAGAAGTAAAAATCAGCACTTTGTTCGGCACGCCGTACTATGATTCTCATTATTGGGGCGCGCGCCGCTTGATCAATTAATTCAAAGCCGAAGACGACCGCATACATGCGGCAGCGTCTTCGGCTTTTTTTGTAAAATGTCACACACCCGGGACATTCGCTGAATACTGTACCATAGACTACTTTCTAGAAAAGAGAGGTATGGTATGCTGATCCATGTCATTCAAAGCGGAGAAAATTTATGGCTGCTGTCCCGGCGTTACGGTGTCAGCATCGATGAGATCGTTGCCGCGAATGAGCTGCCGGACGCCAATCGGTTGACCGTCGGTCAAGCACTGGTCATCCCGCTGCCTTCCAGGCACATCGTGCGGCCAGGCGATAATTTATGGCAGATTGCGCGGCTGTACGGAACGACGGTGCAAGCTCTGCAGCAAATCAACCGAATCCCGAACCCTTATATGATACAGCCCGGACAAGTGATCCAAATTCCGGCAAAGCGGAAACCAACAATCGATGTGAACGCGTTCACCATCCAGTTTGACGAAGCGGGCGCTCAGGAAGTTCGCGACATCGGCCGGCATCTAACGTATCTTACGCCGTTCGGCTATCGCATTCAGCGCGACGGCAGCCTGGAAGCCGTCAACGATACATTGCTGATCCAAGCCGCTGAACAGACGCAGGTTGTGCCGATCATGGCCATTACGAATTTCTCGGCTACGGAGCTCGGTTCGGAGGTCGCTCATATCATTCTTAGCAGCACGGAGCTGCAAGATAAGCTATTGACGAACATTATCGATACGATGCGGAGTAAAAAATACCAAGGCTTGAACGTCGATTTCGAAAACGTGCGTCCGGCCGACCGCGAGCTGTACAATCAGTTTCTCCGGCGCGCCGTCGAACGGCTGCATGCCGAGCACTATTTCGTATCGACGTCGGTTGCGCCGAAGACGAGCAAAGAGCAGAAAGGATTGCTGTACGAAGCGCATGATTACGAAGCACAGGGAGAGATTGTCGACTTCATCGTTCTGATGACTTACGAATGGGGATACCGGTTCGGGCCGCCGCAGGCCATCTCCCCCATCGACCAGATTCGAGCGGTGTTAAACTATGCGACCCGCGTCATTCCGTCGCATAAATTATTAATGGGCTTTCAGCTCTACGCTCGGGATTGGCTCCTGCCGCATGTGCAGGGACAGGAAGCGGAAACGTTCAGCGTGCAGGAAGCATTCCGGCGCGCCGTGCAGCATGGCGCGGCCATTCAATACGACGCCCAAACCCAATCTCCTTATTTCCGTTACACAGACGAGCAGGGACGCAACCATGAAGTATGGTTTGAGGATGCCCGCAGCGCGCAAGCCAAATTTAATCTCGTCAAAACGTACAATTTGAAAGGGATCAGTTATTGGGTGCTCGGCTATCCGTTCCCGCAAAATTGGCTGCTGCTGGAAGACAACTTCAGGGTGCGCAAGCTCTAAAATTGTTATAGGAACAGTCCCCCCTATGTATACAGGGGGGATTTTTTATGTCGGTCTCCAACGGATCATTCGAAGCTTTTCGGGTGACATACTTCTTAATCCAAAGGAAACCGGATCGTCACAGTCGTCCCTTCGTTCTCATTGCTGGCAATGCGAATATGGCCGCGGTACATTTCCGTCAATCTTTTGGCGATGGATAGTCCTAAGCCGGAACCTCCGCGTTTACGGCTTCTCGCTTTATCGACTCTGTAGAACCGGTCGAATACATAAGGCAATTCATCTTCCGGAATCCCGATGCCCCGGTCGGCAATGGTAACTTCAGCCCATCCATCAAGGACGGCTCCTTTGACTTCAACCGACCTATGTTCCCCGGTGTACTTGATCGCATTGTCCAGTACAATCAACAATATTTGCTCCAGATGAAGCCCAACCATCTCAATCCTAATCCCGCTAAGCCGCTCCAGATCCAATTGGAACTGAAACTGCGGATGCGCCGAAGCGAAGCTTTTTACCGTTTGTTCCGCAACTTCCTCTACGTGAATCAACTCTCTTTTTTCCTGAATATCGGGAGTTTCGGCTCGAATCAGCATCGTCAGCTCCTGAACCATTCCTCTCAGCCGCTTGACTTCCTGCAAGGAGGCTTGCAACGACTCCTCAAGTACGTCCGGATTTGCCTTGCCCCAACGATTCAACATGGATAGATGCCCTTCCAAAATCGTAACCGGCGTCCGCAGTTCATGTGAGGCATCCTCCAAAAATTGCTTTTGCTGCAGGAACACTCGCTCCAATTGATTCATCATATCGTTAAATAGCGCGGCCAAGTGTGCGAGTTCATCGCCATTTTCTATATGGTGAACGCGCTCATGGAGTCCCTTTTGCTTCACGTTTTGAATGGCGACAGACAAGGCGCGAACCGGCGCAAGAAACCGGCCCGCAATGAATGTCCCGCCCAAAGCGCTGAATAGGATCGAAAGCACGCAGCCGACAAACATAACAATAATTAGTTCCTCATTGACTTCATCGAATGTTTCCAGGTAGCCGATAATTTCAATCGTTCCTTGGAAATGATCGGTGATGAGCGGACTTCTCAATATGATCAAATGCTCGTTTGCGTCACGCTGGTCCGTCATTTCCCTTCGCGAAACCTTTTTCGGCACAACCCATTCGGTAGGCACTTGATCCGTCACCGTAAGAATCGGGGCACCCTCTTCATTCAAAATACGAATAAATTGATCCTTCTGATTGACCTGTTTGACGAATGATCGACTTTTCAAAATTTCTCTTTCGTTTAAAACTTCGCCTTTTTCCAAAAAGTAGTCCTGCAATTGCCCCATGCTTTTTTGAATTAAATCCGTCTCGTGCTTCAACATCCAATTTTTTAACACCATATATTGAGCCAACGTATAGAAGGCAAACAAGAAAAAAATGAATGTCGATGACCAAAAAATCATCTTCCACCGAATAGGCAGCCGTACGAAAAAATCGCGAATCGGTTTTCTCATCGCAATACATAGCCCGATCCCTCGAACCGTGTGGATCAGCTTCTCCTCTTCAGGGTCTGATGATGCAGGAATACGCAAAGAAAATCTTCAAGAGGGCACCGTCAAGAAGGTGAACATGGATTTCTGATATTATTTGATAGAACTGCCAGTCATATACAAAGAACCCCTGACAGCTCGGCCATAGGGGTCTTTTTGGAGTTCATGGGTCTAAACAAGTACTTATATCCTCTCCTACTTCATCGCGCGCCTCAAGTAGATGACGGATAGCTTGCTTGCCGTGTTACCCCAGCTGAAGTTGCGCTTGACGGTCATTCGCCCGTTACGTCCTAATCTTGCTTGCAGCGAACGGTTTTTGGCGATCTTAACGATATATTGTGCAAAAGCTTTCGCTTTTTTGTACTTCGCTACAAGGTAGCCGTTGTGCCCATGCTTAACGATTTCTTTAATTCCTCCGATATTCGAAGCGATAACCGGTATCCCCGACGCCATCGCTTCCACATTGACAAGTCCGAACGCTTCATGCTCCTGTGAAGGACAAACGAAACAATCTGCAAGACGATACACGCGATGAATTTTGTTGTGCGGAATATTGCCCAAAAATTTCACCGGTACATTCTGTTTCCTGGCTTGGCGCTTTAATTCGCCGAGATACGCTCTTTTCCCTTTGCCCGCCACGAGCAGCGTTGCGCTGCCCCATTGTTTCCTGACTTTCCGAACGGCTTTGATCAGCACCGGCACGCCTTTACGCGGAATCACTCTGCCGACAAACAAAATGACGCACGAACGCTTAGATGGTCTCCGGCCTGACGGTTTGAACCGCTCCGTATCGACGCCAAGATGAACGGTTCGGATTTTATGCCGTTGGGCGGGAAATAATTTGTTCAAATTGTGCTGAAGCGAATTGCTGTTCGCGATGATCAAATCCGCTTTATGCAAACAGGCATTAATCGACTTCGTCCGAGGCACGAACGTCAACGAATGCAGGAACAAGCTCACCGGAGTTCGAGGGAACGCTCGCTTGATTTGCGCCATAAAGTAGGGACGATTGTCCACCTGGATCAAGTCATATTTGCGGCCTTTCATAAATCGAAGCACGGAGGAGATGTAACGGTTGGAGCTTCCCGAAGGAACGCGGACGATCGTCAGGTTGTGTCCGATACGGCTTATAGTTTGCGAACCGCCTTTTTGACGGCTGACGATCGTGACGTGATGCTGCTTCGCAAGTTTCTTGGCGATGGCAAGCATACAGATTTCGACGGAACCCCCGCCGGGAACGGGAAACTGTTCCGGGGCTACCATTAATAAACGCATGCGAGCACCTGCTTTTCCGGATTTTCTTATGCACTTTATTCCGGCGCGCAGGACAGCTACACGGTGAATGCCTAGCTCGGCAAAATTTCATCTTGCCCGTACGGCAAGAACCGGCAGCGCTCACGTTGGTGAGTCCCACAAAAACGACAAAAAGCCGGGTGGCGCAGACTTCGTCCGCAGCATTCGGCTTTGTATATCGTTTCACATCCTGATTTCAGTTAATAAATGCGATGGCTTCGTTAATTTTTTGTGATCTGTAATTTTACCGCTAATATAGTCCGGGATAAACCAGGTGGCATGATAGGCTGTCAAGCCCGCCGCTCGCGCCCCGTCCAGCTCATTCGACCCGCCGTCTCCAACGAATAGCGATTGTTCCGCACGAACGCCCAACCGGTTGCAGGCCAACTCGTAGATGCGAATATCCGGTTTGGCGTAACCGGACTTATACGAGAAGATGACATCGTCGAAATATGGCGGCAAAATACTGCGTTCCCACGCTCTTACTTCTTCTTCGGTGCAATTGCTGATCAGTCCGAGCTTGATTCCCCGCTTCTTCAACCCGTCCAGCATTTCGGATATGTCCGGGCCGATATCGCCGAACGGCGCGGCCTTTTCCTCGATGCGCCCCGCATATAATCGTTCGAGTGAGTCTTCCGGGCATTCCACGCTGCAGCTCGCGGCAATGTCTTTTACTACGGAAGGATAATCGGGAAAATGCCCCGTCATTCTTTTCGTCTGCCGGAGCCCCCACTCGCGCTTGAATTGTTCATTCGATATGCCCAGCAGTTCAAGGTAGTTTTGGTCCGCACGGCTTACCCTTCGAACCCCGTCTTTGTACTCGGATATTAACGTTTCGTACAGATCAAAAAACACGGCTTCCGTTTGCGCCATTGGTGCATTCCCCTTCCACGGTATGTCTCCCTTTCAGGCTGCGGCTCCATTGCAGCCGTTACTCCCCTTTACTACAGGGATCGCTTGCCTGATCCGTCAAACCCATCGGAAGGCGAAAGCAGTGTATTTCTTCGAAATTCGTTTCAACTGCGACGCGAATGTCCCCACTCGTCATGTTGTAGGTCACCGACCATAGGTTTGATACCTTCGAATGGTTCACAGGCGTTTTTTGCTACTTGTTGCAGCAAGTTCATTGCACCGGGAGCGGAGACGACTCGCACTCCTTTGCCGTCTTATTTGCATAATTATTCCATACCGCCTGGTCATTTTCCTTCTTCCGTCCATCGAAAAGTTGTGCTGCGCATATGGGCCGAGAACGCCGACGATTCGTCCCGCGGGGATGACGACATCCAGTCCATCGAGCGCGATTTTTTTGCCGTAACGCTTGGTCACTTGCTTGCATACGACGACCGGCTGCGTCACGACGGCGCACCTCTTTTGTCCTCTGCCGAATTGCGGCTCACATACTCCTCAATATCGTTCCATGTCAAGCCCAAGCTTTCCATCTGCGCTAGAAAGGATTCGATATATTGAGCCGCGAGCTCCGTCCTGAACTTCTTTACCCGTTCAGGCGAAGAGGTGACGTATGTCCCTTGCCCGCGCCGTTTCTCCGTCAATCCATCGCGATCCAGCTCCTGATAGGCGCGCATTACCGTATTCGGATTCATCCGCAGCTCCTGCGCCAGTTCACTTACCGAAGACATCTTGTCTCCCAAGCCGATTTCTCCTTTCGCGATCGAGCTTCGCACTTGATCCAATATTTGCTCGTAAAGCGGTTGGCTAAAATCGATTTGAAAACGTAGCGAGCCAACCTGCTGACCGTTCATAGGTGTTCCTCCCATGTCGGCTTTTCACAAACGAAAAGCGACAGCTGTAGACTCCAACATAAAGTCCAAGGCTGCCGCCGGTAAACATGTAAACTCCAACCTTTGATTGACAATGGAAAAATACGGATGTAAAACCGATGGATGGGCCGATCATTGTGGAGTACGGAGCCGCGGACATCGGCATAGCAGGCAAAGACGTGCTGCTGGAGCAAAAGCGAGAAGTGATCGAACTGCTTGACCTGGGGACAAACGGTTCAAGATTGGCGGTGTTCAGCTTACGCAAAGAGCTGCCCGCTTATATGATTACCATCGGAACCGGCTATCCCCGGATCGCAAATGCTTTTTTTGTGAGCCGGGGAACGCAAGCGAATGTAATAACATTGAGCGGCGATCTGAATAACGTCGTCTCTTTTCGTCTCGTTGATTGCATCGTAGATTTGGATCTGCAGCGGAACGTCGACGAATCGTTACATGAGCTTGAAATGATCACTTATGTAACGGACCGGCTGATTGTCAATCGAGTCAGCTACATTCTTAAATATCCCGAAATCGAATCCGTATGCTCTGCCCTTTCGCTTGTCATTTAGCGACAGCACCCGGAACCAAACGGATAAGCGTTTGGTCCGGGTGCTTCGAACGTATTGTACCATCCTTCCGGGCCATGCACGGTGAAACAGGTTAGAAATTCACCGGCAGGCTTGCAAGGGAACGTAATGTGCTGTAGTTATAAACCAGCTGCTCCGGTTCGATCGACAGTCGTAGATTAGGGAGCCGCTGCAGCAATGTGCCGAAAGCAATCTGCCCTTCCAAACGTGCCAGCGGAGCCCCCAAACAAAGATGGATCCCTTTACCGAAGGCCAGATGCTCATTCTCTTCACGGGTAATATCCAAAGCCTCGGGATTGGCATGCTGATGCGGGTCAAGATTGGCACCGGCCAATGAGACTACAACCATCTCGCCTTTGCGGATTTGTTTGCCGTGCATGATGATATCCTCGCCCGCAACACGGCTGGTTATCATAACGGGGCCAGCATAGCGCAACAGTTCTTCGACGGCAGCGGGAAGCAACGATGGATCGTCCCGGAGCAAGCGCATTTGCTCGGGATGCTGCAGCAGCGCAAGCATGCCATTGCCAATTAGATTTACCGTCGTTTCATGCCCGGCGGTAATGAGCAGCCAAATGGTCGAAAGAAGTTCATTCTCGCTTAACTTGTCTCCTTCATCGTAAGCCTGCACCAAGCCGCTCGTCACATCATTACCGGGATGTGCGCGCTTTTCGGCTAGCAAAGTTTTGATGTATTGGACAAACTCCTCCAGTGTCGCAATAACTGCAGCCCCCTGACGAGGATCCAATGCAGCTTCCCCGAGCGTGCGCGTCCATTCGCGAAATTGATTTCGATCGCTAGCGGCAATCCCCAGCATCTCCGAGATGACAATAATGGGCAGCGGATACGCATAATCCGCAATAAGGTCCATGCTGCCTCTCTCCTTCACAGCATCCAACAACTCGTCGGCAATTTGCTGAATACGGGGACAAAGGCCCTCAATCATATGCGGAGTGAACGCTTTGGAGGCCAACCTTCGCAAACGGGTATGATCGGGCGGATCGACCGTAAGCATATTCGGCATACTTTTCATCCATTCAACGATATTGCCCACGGACGTATTTTCCTGGGCGGATTCCTGTTTATTGTGCTGCATTGCAAGCTTTTGCATATCTTTGAGAAAACGAGGGTCTTTCAAAATCGTTGCAACATCGTCATGACGGAATGCGACCCATGCACCGCCCATACCGAAAAAATCGTCAAGACGGTAGAGCGGCTCTTGTTGTCCGGCAAGTCGCTTATAGAATGCAATGAAATCACGCATGTTTTCCGGCGAGGCAAAATCGTTACTCGTTATTTTTTCCATGAATATACCCCTTCCATTCTGCATTTTTCATTGGGCGATTCCATGGCGGATCATGCTGCAAAATGAATTCATCGAATCGAAAAAGTTTTGAACGTATTCCTCATCAATAGCGTCTATGGCAGTGACTTCCGCTAAGAACTTCTTTTCGAAATGTTCCAATGTGATAAAGATTAGCTCAAAAGCCTGCTTGCGGTCTACACCTTCCCGAAGCGGAACATTTTCAAATAATTGCTCCCACACTTGATTCTTGGCAGCTATCGCATGACCATACTTTTCTTCAATGTCGTCTTTTAATTCATCCGGCGTCAAATAAAAAGCTTCGTACACCAACTTATATTCATCAGAAAAGTTTCGATAATAATTGAATTTTAGGCGGCTAAACTGGTCAATCGTTTCAAAAAAATCGTGATTCCGAGCAATGGAATCCACTCGGAGCTCTGTCCGCATCTTCCCAAAACAATGCTCCAACAAGCTGAAATACAACTTTTTTTTGCTGCTGAAATGATGGAAGATCAACGCCTTGGAAATACCGGCTGCCTCCGCCAACATCACCGTTGAAGTGTTTTTATATCCGTGCTGCGCGAACACAGACAGACAAGCTCCCAAAACCTTTTCTCTCTCGTAAAGCTGTAAAGGCAATGCTTCACTTCCTTTCCATGGATACTAACCGATCGGTCAGTAAAAACATAACGCATACTGACCGGTTAGTCAATATAATTTGCTCATTTGAAGTAATGAATACATTTTGGATTTGTTATGAACAAATCCGATTTGTGAAAAACAAAAGAAAAAATCTGTACCATCAAGGTACAGACCCATGACATATGGATTATCAAGTTGGTGACAACGATTGCTGCTATTGCTATAATCTAGAACTCTTTGAAATTGACGTTTGTTTACGTATGCAATTCAAGCAGCTTGTAGTTGTTCCGAATATAGTTAAAACCGGAGTACAGCGTAAGAATGACGGCCGCAAAAATGGTGAGCTGATGTACCGGCAACGGAGTGAACAAGGCAAAAGGATAATTATCCAGGAGTACGGCTGCGATTCCTGCGACCTGCAACACCAGCTTCAGCTTGCCGTAACGGTCAGCGGCCAAAACGATTCTTCGCATCGCCCCCATAATGCGAATGGCGGTAATCAAAATCTCGCGGCCGATAATGACGACCGCGATCCACGACGACAGCTTCTGCTCCTGGACAAGCATGATGAGCGCGGCGGAAATGAGCAGCTTGTCCGCCAGCGGATCCAACAGCTTCCCAAGATTGGTCACCTGGTTATACTTTCGTGCGACGTATCCGTCAAGTTTATCCGTGGCTGCAGCCAATACGAATATGGCAGTCGCGATGTATACGTTATACGGCAACCATGATATCAATGGAGACATCGACAGCAAAAATAAAGGGATCAGACAAATTCTCGAAATCGTAATCTTATTGGCCGTATTCAACGCAAAACCTCCCGATCCGTTTTCATTTTCTCGGGCAGACCGCCCCGCGGCTGCATCTCATCAAGCGGCTTGCAACCGCCAAAGTACCCAATGTAAATCGTACCATATTTTGGTTGTTCGGCAACATTAAACTTACCGTCGCGCAAAAAAAGCCGAGAATTCGCATGAAACAAACGAACCCTCAGCTTATTGTAAATTAAATCAGCACATGTGACGACATGTCATCGTGACTTGACAGGACGCAGTTGTACTTCCTTCAGATTCATTAATACATCGCCCGTTATGGTGTCCGCGCGAACCGTAAGCCCGTAGCTCCCCGGTTCATCGAGCCGGATGACACCCAGTTCCTGCTCGATAAACTCGTATCCGTTGCCTTTGGCCGTTACACTGCCGGTCAGCTTTTGACCGTTCGTTTCTACGATGAACGTTCCTCCCGCCTTGCCCTCCTGTGCCCCGTAGACGATCTTTACGCTGTAATCGCCCGGAGAGGCCGCACGGTATGTCCAGCGGATGCGATCGGCAACGTTCGCCCAGTCGGTAACGACATCACGGTCTTTTTTACCGGTATCGTACCGCAGTTTTTCCCCCTCGATGTCGCCGTCGAACGCGCCGAAGCGATTCGCATAATCTTTCTCAAGCAGTCGTTTCACCGGGTTGGCATCGAGTTCGCCTTCCGCCTCGGCGACGATGACCGTTGCATCGGGGTCGAGCGCTTCCGACGGTACATAGAGACGAATGTCTTCTTTACCGACCCGCTCCCATCGCAGCGGCGTCCGCTTCGGATCGGCAAGCAGGTAAGCGCGCGCCAGTCCGTTTCGCAAACCGGGAACGATAAGCTCACCGCTTGCAGGCCAATCGAACACGTGCAAATACAGCTTCTGCCCGTTCGCGGTGCAGCGGCCCCATTGCGGCTTGCCGATCGGGCTGCCTGAGGTGCCGTGTACGCTTTCGTCGTTTTGCTCCATCCAGCGGCCGACGCCCTGAAGAATTTCGATCGATTTATCGTCAAATTCGCCTTCGGGCGTCGGACCGACGTTCAATAAATAGTTGCCGTTCAGGCTGAACACGTCAATCATGTTGTGCAAAATGCTTTTGACCGACTTCCAGTTGTGATCCGTTTTCTTATAACCCCACGAATTGTTCATCGTATGAATCGATTCCCAATCCTTGCGATTGATGCGAATATGCAGCTGATTATCGCCGGAATTGCCGTAATCGCCGAAGCCGTCTCTTCTCACTCTGCGGTTGACGAGGCAATCCGGCTGCAGGCTGCGCACAAAATCGACGAACCGCTGGCCTTGCTCATCCGTCACCTTGTGGCCGCAATCGAACCAGATGAGCCCGACGTCGCCGTACTGGGTCAACAGCTCCTTCAGCTGCGGGAACGCCTTTTCGTTCAAATACCGCTCGTACCGGGTACGTTTGTCTTCATCGTTGATCCACGATTCGAGATCGTCCCAAGCGCCGATATTGTTCGGATAGTCGTGGGTATTCCCTTGAGAATCGGGATGATGCCAATCCATCGAATGGGAATAGTAGAAACACAACTTCACGTCATGTTTGCGGCAGGCTTCGGCTAAATCCTTCATCGGATCGCGGCCGTAAGGCGTGCGCTTGACGATATTAAAATCGCTGACTGCGGAGTCGTACAGAGCAAACCCGTCATGATGCTTCGCTGTGATGACCAAGTATTTCATTCCCGCTTCTTTGGCCGCTCTTACCCACGCATCCGCATCAAAACGCGTCGGATTAAACGACTCGGCGACGGTCTCGTATTCTTTTACCGGAATTTGGCCGCGGAGCATAATATGCTCTCCGTAAGCTCCGGGTACTTCTTTGCCTTTCCATACGCCGCCAAGCAGCGAATACAAGCCCCAATGAATAAACATCCCGAACCGGGCTTCTCTCCACCAAGCCAACCGCCGGTCTTGAACTTCTTCCGAAAGCTCGGACTTCGCCGCCTGCTGCAGCGCCTCCGCTTCCGCATTATCCATATACATATCTCGTTTCGTCATGGCGACCCCCTGCAATAGCTTCATGATCATTTCCCCTTCATTCTACATGCGGTATGGTATAATCAAAATGGGCGTAGTTAACTCGTTTTTGTACAGAACTAACCTTTGTAGCTCCATACGTGATAAGGGGGAAATGCACATGGAAACGCAAAACGATACGTTGATCAGCCAGTTTTTGGCTGATTTGAAAACCGAGTTGGTCATCGCCTTGTTAAGCAAATGCAAGCCGAACTGGACGAAGGGTCTATTTACGCCGACATACAGCAAAATTTATTACATTGAAAGCGGGCAAGGCAAAATGACCGTCGGCGGGCAGGAGCTGTTTCCGCAGCCCGGGCAGATGGTGTTTGCTCCCGCTGGGTTGCCGCAAAGTTTCTCCACTACCGATCCGGAACGGACTTATCAAAAGTACTGGTGTCATTTCAACTCCAATGTGAGCTTCATGAATTTGTTTACGCTGTGCAAGCTGCCCTATTGTCTGACCATTGACGACCCTACCCTCGTGATCGCGGCGTTCGAACGGTTAATAACCGCCTTCAAATCGCAGCATGGCCCCGCCAAATCGATCCGTATTCAGGCGGCGCTGCTTGATTTGATATCTTGCTACATTGAACAAGCGGTGCTGGAAAAGCCGAAATCTTCATCCACCTTAACCAGCAGCAAATTGAGCACCGTGCTCCAGTACATCGACATGAATCTGACGAAAGACATGAGTATCGCCGAGCTAGCGGAACAAGTGCACCATCACCCGAACTACTTCATCCGTTTCTTCAAAAATCATCTGGGCGTTACCCCGATGACCTACATTTATGAACGCAGGATGGAAAAAGCGAAGCAGCTCATTATGTCTTCGGACATGACGATTGGAGAAGTCGCGAGCGAGACCGGTTTTCACGATATTTTCCATTTTTCCAAAACGTTCAAAAAACGGCTCGGCGTCGCTCCCACCGAATTCCGCAGCCTTTACAGCGAGCTTCATTCTCCCAAGGAACAGCTCCTCAAATGATTCGGTCCGAACCTCTCTACGGGCGGCCGAATACACTGCAATAGACTCCGTTCACGCTGCCCGTGAAGGCGGAGTCTATGAAACGTCCTGGGGAGTTGAGTTCATGTACCGGATTATTATCGATTTATCGGACCGCCGGCTGTATTTGTTAAATAACAGCGTAGTGGTGGACTCGTTTCCCGTAGGAATCGGCCGCGTCGCGCTGCAAACCCCTCACGGGGAATTCACCATCGTCAACAAGCAGCAAAACCCCGGCGGTCCGTTCGGCGCGTTCTGGATGGGACTGTCCAAACCGCATTACGGCATCCACGGCACCAACGATCCTTCTTCCATCGGCAAAATGGTTTCCCACGGCTGCATTCGCATGTACAATCCCGACGTCATTCGGCTGTCGAAGCTCGTTCCGATCGGGACGCGGGTAACGATCCGCCCGTAAGCGCTAACCGAAGCGGCAGCACCCGCCTACTTCAAGCCTTATCGGCACATCTTACGGGTCGTCGAGCGAGGCGCGGACCGAAGAGACGAAGCATTCCCGCGGCGAGTTCCTTCGGAAAGCCTGACGTGAAGCTGAAATGGCTAAGATACGCTTCTAATCCGTCCCCACGGTCCCCTGCTCGTAATACACGCGAAACAAAATATCCTGGTTATAGTTTCCGAAACCCGCTCCATACAGCGTCAAGCCGCCTACATGGGCCGCCTCTTCCGGCACCGCCATCCTGAGCACCCAATGATTGCGGTCGAGTGCAATGTCCCCGATGCAAATACCGGACATGTTTTGCCCGTCGATATAGGTGCCGTTGTCGCAAATGCGCACTCGCTTCAGCAGACCGTACTGATTGACGTCCCACCAATCAGGCGTATATCGGCCCTGGCTGCTGCCGTAATCGCCGGGACTTGTCCACATGCCCAGACGCGTTCCGTTCAAATAAAAGAAAATGTCCGAAGGCCAATTTTCGTTAAAGCCCGGCGCTTCGGAGCCGATTTCCAGCGAAATCTCGATCTCGTTCGGCCGCTGGCCGGGCAGCAAATAGTTCGGGATTTTGTACTCCACATACCCTCGGCCGAACCACAGTATTTCCGCATGCATCCGCTCCGGTTCCATAAAGTAGCGCGGATCGTCGAATTGTCCGATCACCTTGTCCCGGGTCGCAAGTCCGCATGTCGGATAAATCTCGTACGCCGTATAATGGCCTACCGGGATTGCTGTTTCATGATATGCCCTTTTCTCCGGTGTCATCGAAGGCATGGCGATTTCAATGCCGGCCGCGGCCAGCGAGCATACTTTATGCGTACCGCCGTTCTTGCGAATCATCCGCGCTTGAATAAGTCCGCCCCGCTCCAGCTTACGGATATGCATGGTCATAATGGCGCTGCTGAGTCCTAGCGCTTCCGCCAGCTCTTTTACGCTTTTCGGTTCCTCGGCGACTAGCTCCAGAATTTGCAGCCGAACTTCGCTAGCCAGCGCTTCATATAGCGGCAAAAAGGAACGATCGGTGTTCGCTTTGATCATATAAGTATGGCACATCCTTAATTTCGATTCTTATATAATTAATATATATATAAATTTAACAAAAGCAATAAGAAAAAATAAAAATACGATTGCAAAATAAAGCGCTCCCATGTTTAATAATATATAGTTAATGTTTTTATATTTTGATTAATATTTTTATTATTTCAATGGGAGATGATTTTTATGTCAGCAACGGCAAAAATGATCGTAGACAAAGATTTCATTATCGGTGAAGTCGACAAACGCATTTACGGTTCTTTTATCGAGCATCTCGGACGTGCTGTTTACGGAGGTATTTACGAGCCGGACCATCCGTTATCGGACGAACAGGGATTCCGCACTGACGTGCTGGAGCTGGTCCGTTCGCTGCAGACGCCTATTATCCGATATCCAGGCGGCAACTTCGTATCCGGCTACGACTGGAAAGACGGGATCGGCCCCAAGGAATCCCGCAAGAAACGGTTGGAGCTAGCTTGGCGTACGGTCGAGCCGAATCAAGTGGGGCTGAACGATTTTGCAGACTGGTGCAAAAAAGCCGGTGCGGACATCATGTGGGCGGTCAACCTCGGAACGCAAGGTCCGGAAGATGCGCGGAGCATTGTCGAATACAGTAATCATCCGGGCGGGACCTATTGGAGCGATCTCCGCGCGCACCATGGTTACAAGGAGCCTCACGCGATCAAGACGTGGTGTCTCGGCAACGAAATGGACGGCCCTTGGCAGATCGGCCATAAGACAGCGGAAGAATACGGGCGGATCGCCTGCGAAACGGCGAAGGTCATGAAATGGGTAGATCCTTCGATTGAATTGGTCGCCTGCGGCAGCTCAAGCCGGGGCATGGTCACCTTTCCCGATTGGGAAGCAACCGTACTCGATCATACATATCCGCATGTCGATTATATTTCGCTGCACACGTATTACGGCAACAAACAGAACGACACGGCTACCTTTTTGGCCCGTTCGCTGCAAATGGACGACTTCATCCGTTCCGTTATCGCCACCTGCGATTATGTCAAAGCAAAGAAGCGGAGTAAAAAAACGATGATGCTCTCCTTCGACGAATGGAACGTATGGTATCACTCGAATGAAGCGGACGCCAAGATCGAGCCTTGGCAAATTGCGCCGCCGCAGCTCGAGGATATATACAACCACGAGGACGCGCTGCTTGTCGGCTGCATGCTGATCAGTCTGCTCAAGCACGCGGATCGCGTGAAGATGGCATGCATGGCTCAGCTTGTTAACGTCATTGCTCCGATTATGACTCAAACCGGTGGCAAGGCGTGGAAGCAGACGATCTACTATCCTTATCTTCATGCCTCCGTCTTTGGCCGCGGCAAAGCGCTTGTGCCGCTCATTCAGTCGCCGAAATACGATACAAAGGAAATGACCGACGTACCGTATTTGGAAGCGGTAGCCGTTCATAACGAAGAACAATCGGAAGTGACCGTATTTGCCGTCAATCGCGATACGGATAACGCTCTTCCGCTTCAAGTCGATTTGCGCAGCTTCGGATCATGCCGTCTAATCGAGCATATCGTGCTGGAGCATGACGATTTGAAAGCGGTCAACACAGCAGACGAGCCCGACCGGGTGAAGCCGAATAACAATGGAAATGCGTCTGTAGCGGACTGTATCGTAAGTGCGATGTTGTCCAAGGCATCCTGGAATGTCATTCGTTTGAAAGTGCAATCATGCGATTGAACAAACGTAAATAGACTTGTCTTCCTTCAAACCTGACGCGATCTTTCTCGTGTCAGGTTTTCTTGATCAATTTTTTAGTTATGAACATAAAAAGGAATTTCCATTCGAATAGTATAATAAGCTATAATTATGCCATGACGGACACCTGGAGAGTTAGGTAAGGAGGGTTCCAATGGAAACGATCCGGCAGAGGTACTTGCCCGAGCAGTGTATTCAACAGCAGCCGCTCGGAAAGCTTTACAAAGGCAAAGATTTATTTTTTAACCGGGACGTCATGTGCTTTGTGCTTGAGCCAACGAATGAGACGGTAATCGGCGATTATGTGCAGAGTATCCGTAAAGTTTCCCAATTTTCCGACGAACGGTTCATGCATGTTCTCGATATAGACGTGAATCCCGACCGAATCATGGCGATATTAAAGCCGGGAGCCGGTCGGCTTATCATAGATGAACTTGAAATCCATAAATTCGGCGAGATGGAAATGATCAAGCTGGTCATGGATTTAGGATACGGAATGCACGAAGCGAAAAAAGAAGGTATTACCGGTTATTCCGTTCGCGCCGATAACTTATGTTTAAGCAGCGAGCAAGGATTGTCCGTCATCAATTACTGGGAACAAGGAAATCCGAATTGGATCGGGGCTGCGGGGCTTTGCCGGCTGCTCTATCAATTTGTGATGCGTTCCTTCGAAGCTCCCGAAGATCCGGACACCTTGTGCGGGGAGCTTCAAGAAAGACTTGTCACGCTTGATGCAGACCAATCGGCCGATATCGCAGGACGGATCCGGCGTGTGCTCACGGGAGAAGCGACACTCCCCCATTTGCTTTCGGGCTTTGACAAAATCGTCTCCAGGCACGAAGGACAAAAAGTGCTCCAACGACCGGCGCCAAGTGTCCCATTCCAAAAGAAAGACATCATCAAAACCGCGCCCTCCGTACCGGCGGCGAAAACGGAAATTAAAACGTTCCGATGGAATCGAAAGTGGGTCATCGGATGCAGTGCCCTTCTTGTTCTGCTGGTCGGGGAGTTGGCGTTTATTACGCTGATGAAAAAACCGGAACTGCCCCCGGAGGAAACGGCTGCCGTGTCGAAGCAAGATACCGTTCCGATAGCGCAGCAGGCAGGGCCGAAGCTGACGGAAACAGTCGCTGCGGCAGCGGAGACACCGGAAAATCAGGAGTCGACCAGCACCCCGACGTTAACCGGCTTTTCCCAGGAAGTGGCGGAAAAACAGGCGCTGGCATACGGCCTGCGCTATCAATATTTTATCGAGCCGCATGAACAGATCAAAGGCACGGTATTCAAGCAGGACCCCGCTCCGAACGTGACCGTCCCCAAAGGAACGCAAATCACGTTCTGGGTAAGCAAAGGAAATAAATGAAAATGAGCACTCCCCCACTGCACAGCAATGGACGGAAGTGCTCATTTTTCCTTGTTCGATTATTGCAAACGTTGATTGACTTGCTGCACGATCTCATCCGCCGTCATTCCTTGAGCATTGATAACGGATGCTTTCGTTGCCGTTTCTGCGATTCCCATCACATTTTTGTCCTGTCCGGAAATGACGCAGCAGTCGCAGTTTTGAATATTGCTGGAATCTACTGCAATCACGTCGTGCCCGCTTTGCTGGAGTGCGTTCTTCACATCCTGCAGGCTGTTTTCCACTGCAATTTTCGCCATCGTTCATCCCTCCTTTTCCAAAAGATAGTGTGCAATGATTCACGCTATTTTATGCAAAAAGGAAGGCTTATCCTTCTAATCCCGATAAATCGATCGAAGCGCTCCGATCGCCCCGCTGAATTCGCCGTTGTTCAGAACGATCGCTTTCGCTCCGCGAAGCGCAGTATAACGCAGCACAATCTCCTGCAGCAGCTCATTCTCAACGAAAGAGGAGCCGATATAGACTACGGTAGCTACCCCGCACTTCCCGGCCGCAAAAACACTCATGGTCGTCACGGTCTCCCCTACGAGTCCGACGACGCAAGCCAGTTTGTCAGCATCCTGGGCGTGAACTGAACTTTGCAGCACATGGCCGAAATTGCTCGCCGTTAGCTCCCCAGGAATCGGGGGTTCCGCCCCTTCGTAAATATGGCTCACCTTCAGGTCGATGTTCGCACGATCCCCGATTTGTGATAACGACATAATCTCTTTGTAGTCGGAATGACCTGTCAGAAGATAGGACAGACCCATCAACGTACCGCCGCCAACGCCTGTACCCCCGACCCGGCTATGCTCTTCGCCTTGAACGAAGTGAATCGACGTGCCGGTTCCGACATTCGTTAATATGTAAGCCGATTCGTCACTTCCCTGCTCCTTGAGCAAGTATTCAGCACCGGAACAGGTTGCTTCAAACTCAACGATTTCCGGCATATTGATGCCGAGACAAGATTGAAGCAGCTTGCTTTTTCCTCCGGTAACACACAGCTGCGCTCCGGAAAATTGTTCCTTAATCCAGGAAGCCGCAACCGTCATTTGTGCGGATGGAATTTTATGAAAAGTCAGGTTCCCCTTATGATAATAGGCAAATTTAACGAGAGTCCCCCCTGCGTCTATGCCTAAATAAGATGAATTAGCCAGCTTTGATGTTCCCCTTTCTCATCTTGCCTCTCGATTAGCAACAATCATGGCACCGTTTCAATGCGTATAGTCCAGAACGATGACATCGGCGAAATGTTCTCTAATCTTTCCAATCGTTGTTTGATGGGATTCGCTTGGCAAATAAGCATCCAGCGCGGCCGTATCCCGGAATGCGATACGCATACCGACTTCGAATCCTTTGCTTTTCCCCTCTTCCGAGTGGTTCAAACCCGCGGAAAATTCGATTACGCCATTAATCGAGGCCAACTCTTGAAGCGTTGCTACAATTTCGGCTTTTTGTTCGGTTGTCGTCGTTTCCTTCAGTTTAAACAATACGAGATGTTCTACCATATTTGCAATGCCCCTTTCGTTTTAGGAAGGCTGAAAATGAATGATAAGTTCAATGATTTCGGATCGGCTGCCGAGGCGAATCGGCGGGCCCCATGTTCCAAATCCTGAGGATACGATCGCATGGAGTCCTCCTTTTTGAACATAGCCCCAATCCAGCTCGAACAATCGTCCTGTAATCCAATGATTCGGTGCCATTTGCCCGCGGTGCGTATGACCGGACAGCATGACATCGATACCGCTTGATGATGCCTGATCCAAGTGGTACGGCTGATGATCCATCATGATCAGAGGAAGCGATCGGTCTATCCCGTCCAGAAGCTCGTCCAGCTCCATTCGGCTCCCCTTTCCGAAACGCTCCACCGCACGATCCTTACGACCGATTAGATACAAGCTGTCGTCGATCTTTACGCTGCGGTCCATCAGCAGCTCGATGCCGGATGCGGTCATTTGTCGTTCGAACTCATCAATGTGCCCGCCGATATACTCGTGATTGCCTAGAACGGCATATTTGCCAAGCGTCGCTTGCAGTTTTTGCAGGACCTCTCCCATCCGTTCACGGATAAAAGGTTCGATCTCATCGTCGATAACGTCTCCGGGGAATAAAATCAAATCCGGTTTTAGTCCGTTGATCCGCTCTACCAGCACTCCCAGATAAGCATTCCCGACAATAGTCCCGAGATGAAGGTCAGAGGCCACTGCGATCGTAAGCCGCTCCCACTTCCCCGCTGGTTTGGGTATCGTTACTTCAAACCTTCGAATGACAGGATTCCAGGCGTTCCACGAACCTCTCAATACCAACCCCGCGAAGATGAGAACGGACAAAATACCAAGCACGATTACAATAGTATCGGAACTCGCCGTATTGGAAAGCCGAAGCACTAAAGCGATAAGATCTGCAACCGGCAGCAGCAGTATGGCATATAGCAGTACCGCAAACCAATACGATCCGACGACTTTCAGCACACGGTATAAAAATCTTGGCAATACACGCGACAACAAGCGTGCCAGGAGATAGGAATATGCGACGATCCAGTACATAGCCCAGTATAACACGCTCGATTCCAAATGAAAGACCGTAGATAAAAAGACCCATATGTGCCAACCGATATAATATTGTATCGCCGTCAAAACGACAAAAATGCCAGTCAGTATGACTGTCAACCGCAAGCGAGATCGCATGAATCCCCTTCCCCTCTTCTACTCAGTATCCTATCATTTTCTACGAATAATGCGGCCTAGCTTATTGTAACAGACACCTTTACTTGAACACAAAAAAAACAAAGCCAGCAGCTATGCGCAGAGCTTTGTTTTTGAATTGCATTGATATAGTTGTTTTATACTTTGATTTGTACGCCGGTCTATGCAATTCAGCTTTTGAGTTCAGACTTGAGTCAAGTTTGTGATTCGAGCTTTGGATCCAAGCTCAAGCCTTTACCTCGAGCATGCTGCTCATGGCTTCGATCGCTTCTTCCTCGTCTCCGCCTTTCGTTTGAATAGTTACCTTAGTACCCGGATGCATAGGGAGCATCATCATCCCTAAAATGCTCTTGGCGTCGAGTTGTATATTTTCTTTCTCAAACTTGATCTTTATATCGGAGCGGAACTGGCTTGCTCTTTGTGCAATCAATTGCAAGTACTGCGGCTGCATTTCCGTGGAGATCGTAATCTCATGCACTCTCATGTTCTCTCACCTGACCCGATGGAATAGTTGTAACTATATATTAAATTATTGGGTAAGCGCTTGCAATATATTTTTTATCATCTTCCTTCGCCGTATCATTACCCTTCATGCATAAAAGTCCTTTCGCCCATGCAACCATCCAACCCTCCGTATTGTGAAAGACTAATTCCTGCTCTCTCTCACCTGAACAGCTATTGGCTGATATTACTTTCCAAATGTATTTTCAGCGTCCCTGTATACGCCTTTCGCGCTTAACTTCTCCCTTTGATTGGTGCCCTGTCTTTCACTTGTTTGCTCCTCTCTCACAGTCTATTAAAGAGTATCTCTCGCTTCGTCCACCGTCACTTAAAACCATGTTGGGGCGATATCTTCTGGCATGCCTTACTTCTATGTGTTTCTTTCTATGTGGTTCTTGCTATGAGAGCTCTTGCATTGAGAGTTCTTGCTATGTGGTTCTTGCTTTGTGCTTCTTGCTATGTACTTCTAGCTTTGTGCTGGTTATGGTTTCTCTTTACGTGCTTCTTGCTGCATAATCTTGCTTTGTACTTCTTGCATTTTTAGGCACTATCCCTTCTACTCAGTAAGATTTGGAATTAGTGGACCTATCATGATCTAACAATGACTGCCTCCGAAATGTTATTTACAAACCTCATTTATGTAATATTATGTAATTATATACTTGAAAATAGAACATATGTTTGTTATAATTCTTATTAATAGAAACATTTGTTCGCTTTTTTTAAAAAAGAGGAAAGGAGGAACTTGATATGAACGGCGAACTTACTGCAATAGATACATCCTTTCAGGAACAATTCGGGACCGAAGAAGCATGTGCTCAATATTTATTTCAAGTCAAGTGGCCTGACGGTTACTCCTGTCCGCGGTGCAGCGTACGGAACTTTACAAGTGGTTTACTGCCTTTTACCTTATTTCACGGGTAGATAGCGGTGTTTCTGCAACCGTGCTAAGCCAGGCCATTCGCGTAACCTATAAAACGGCATGGCTCATTTTGCACAAAATCCGTCATGCTATGACACTGGCGAATCAACAAACGCTTCTTTCCGGGATTGTCCAGGTTAACGCCTCAGCTTACGGTAAACCTCACAACCCTACGATACAACTTCATAAACAAGAACGCCCCCTTTTGGTTGGTGCCGCAATGGACGACTATGGCCAACCGGCATGCTTCAGAATAAAACTTGTGCCGCATTCTCATATGTATCAACGTGTGATCTCTGCCGTGGGAAGCAAAGCGTTTATGGAACAATATATCGAGCCGTGCACTAGCAATGTCGAGATTGTTACTGGCCGTTTTTCTCCCAAAAGATTCAAAACGCTTCTTGCGTTTGTGAACGATGCGAGCAAATGGATCAATGCTACTTTTCACGGTTTAGGCCGTAAACATTTGCAAGCCTACTTAGATGAATTCACCTATCGTCGGAATCTAACGATTCGTGAAGAGCCAATATTGTTCCATTTGCTGCGTCAATGCATAAGTAGCTCTTCTGTAATACGCGAATTTAGCAGGAATTCGTACCGGCACGTGATTGGTAATCATGTAGAATAAAAATCAACATTATCGTTCGCCCACAAACATGGTTCCATCATTCATCTCTTCAAACGTTAGCTTTCATGTTGCTGGGTTAAACGGATTTCAAACTTCTTTAGTTTTGTACTAGCTAAAATGAACTACAATAATAATTGCTGCCAACTGAGCGGATGGGATAGTGCCCATAAGAGTCGTAGAACGGGTTAGTGCATGCCATGAGACGAGGATTGAATAGGAATTTCCGAGGATATTATGAAGGATTAGGGTAGTAGATTACGCATTATAAGCCCATTCAAATTTGTCAAAAAAAGCCGCAGAACAATCTACGGCTTCAAATAAACAATTCGCGCTTTTATAGCGAGCTTCTTGCCGCATTAACAAGCAGCTCGAATACTTCGTCATTGTCTTCCAACAGCTCTTCCACTGCTTCCAGCTGTTCTTCGTTACCCGATTCCTTTAAGAAAAACAGCCCATAGCCCCAATCTTTTCCGTCTTTACTGAATATGGTGATCTCGTAAGGAAGGTTATGACCTTCCACTTGAAATCCCACTTTGCCGACGTATCCGTCACCTTTGTTGTATTGCATCGAAGCTTCCAGAACTTGAATCAATGTTCTCACCCTTTTGTATAAGTTGATTGCTTACCTTCATTCTTTAACCGGGTCTAATATACTTCTGCAGCAATTTGTGTAAAAGTCCCGATTATATTTCCTCAGATGGTTTAACGATGATATTGCTGGGATCGTGCCTTTTATTCATTTGCTTTCGCTTTTTCCTTACTTCTTTCGATTCGAACACGATGTCCAAGTCGTAGCTCTCATCAGGATACAATTGTTTCTTTTCAATGTAAAGCGAGAGGCGTTTGCGGTTTATTTTTACTTTTTCTTTTTGGATCATTACAACGATGTTTCCCCTATCATCGGGTTGACTGCATACAATTCCCGTACGTCTCAATGAATGTATCCACACGCTGTCTCCGATATCAAAACTCGGCAGCGAAGAAAGCTGCTTCTCATTTTTCGTGTCGCTTGCTTCTGTTGTTGTCTTCGTCGTTGACCAAGCAGTTGCCCCTATGGTTGACGCTGATTTTGCTCTAGCCGCGCCTGTCTCTTCAGGCACTCCTAATGCGGCTCCTATCGATGTTCGATGGTCCGCAAGCGCTGTTTCAAGCGAAACCAATGGATCGTTCTGAGCGCGGTTGTACGTGATGGCCTTGGATCGTTCGATAATGTCTTTCGGAATGCCAAGCTTTAAAGCGATCTGGAATGCATAGCTGCTGCCTGCAGAACCGATCGTAAGCCTATACAGCGGCTGGAGCGTTTCAAGGTCGAAAGCCATGCTTGCATTTTGAAACCCGGGTGCTTCTTCGGCGAACTGCTTGATTTCATTGAAATGTGTCGTCGCAACAACGGTCGCCCCGCGTTTGTATAGCTCTTCCAGCACGGCGATAGACAATCCGATCCCTTCTCCCGGATCTGTTCCTGTCGCAAGTTCATCCAGCAGAATTAAGGATGAAGGGCCGGCAGAACGAAGAATGCGAATTACATTTTTGATGTGTGAAGAGAATGTGCTTAGCGAATGTTCCAAACTTTGGCCGTCACCTATATCTGCCGATACTTCGGAATAAATCGCAAAGCTGCTCTCCTCTTCCACCGGTACGAGCAGCCCCGATTGTACCATCATGGTCAGGAGTCCTATTGTTTTTAGCGCTACCGTTTTCCCGCCTGTGTTGGGACCGGTAATAATCAAAGAACGGTAGCCTTCGCCGATCTCAAAATGAAGAGGCACGGACTGACTTCCCAGGAGCGGATGTTTCCCGCCTACAATTCGTATTTTGCCTTCCGTATTCAACCGGACAGATCGTCCATCCAAAGATCGGGCGTATTTGGCCTTGGCCGCTAAAAAATCATAGTGACCTATCGTTTCCAGGTTGATCGAAATCTCGTGACGATGCTCCTCCGCCATATCGGTCAGATGCGCAAGAACCTTCGTTTCTTCCCTAGCCTCGTCTGCGCGCCAACCGTTTAATTCGAAGGACAACTGGGCCAAATCGGCAGGCTCGATAAAAACGGTTTGACCGCTCGCCGACTCATCCAGTACAGCTCCGGGTATTAATTTTCTGTATTCTTTTTTCACCGGCACTACATAACGGTCGCCACGCATGCTGACAACGAATTCCTGCAAGTAGGAACGATACCTTTGCATTGTTCCGTCGAGCTTTTTCTTGATCCGTTCTTCGATAATAACGATTTTCTTACGGATTTTGCCGAGCTCCGGGCTGGCTTGGTCCGTCAACTGCCCATGCCTGATGCATCGCTCGATCTCGCTCTTCAACTCCTTCAGCTCATACATGGATTTGGCATAGGCGCTTACGTTTGGCGCTACCGTTTCTTTTTTTGCCATAAACCGCTTCAGTTGCTCCGTAGTTTCGAGCAGCCTTCCGATCAATTGAAGCTCCTCGATCGACAGCAGCAATCCTTTCCCGAAGCCTGAAAATATTTGCTCCATTCCTTCCAGTGCGGGAATCGGGATACTAGCTCCGAACTTTATCATTTGTACGGTCTCCTCGGTTTCCTCCAACCATTGTTCAATGACACGCTTATCCGTAAGCGGCGCCATCTGTTCGATATGGTTTTTGCCGAGATATGACATGGCAAAATCGGCCAATCGCTCCTTCACTTTTTCGTACTCCAAGCGATTCGTTACATCAAAATTCATGGTTTGTTCCTCCTTGTAATGACTGCTTATAAAAAAACAAAAAGGCAGAAAATGAACATAACGTTCATCTTCTGCCTGCAAAACCGGCCTATCCTTTATTGGCGTATGGTAAGGAGTACCCAAAAAAGGGCACAAAAAAACGTGCTGCAAGAGCACGGATTTCGCCTAAGGACAGACCTGTATAACGGCGTAAGGTTCCCGATGTTCTTAACTATATTTCAAAACCGCAACGTTCATTGCATGATCACCTACAACCGCAAATGGACAGACCTGTAGTGTCAAGCAAAAAACGAAACGATCGTATGAAATTAATTAGTTAAGAACCAACCTGGACATCAAAACATCCCCTTACTCGTATTACAGCTATCATATGTCTTCCTTGCAAAAAAGTCAAACCATTAGGTTGTTTGTTTGTTAGAGTTAGTTTCTTGGCTTCGCCCGATTGGTCGGCATGGCGGCAAGCGGATCATCCGGCCAATAATGCTTTGGGTATCGCCCCTTCAAATCTTTTTTCACTTCGAAATAAGCGTTCTGCCAAAAGCTTGCAAGGTCCTTCGTCACCTGAACGGGACGTTGCGCAGGCGAGAGCAGGTGCAGTGTAATCGGTATGGTCCCCTTTGCGATTCGGGGCGTATCCTGTAGGCCGAACATTTCCTGAAGTCGCACCGACAACACCGGTGAGGCCGGGTCACTATAATCCACCGCGATGCGCGATCCGCTGGGAACGGTAATATGCGTTGGTACGGACGCATCAAGCTCTCTGCGCTGCTCCCACGTAAGCATAGCTTCTAATATGTCGGTAAGCCCGAGACGAGCGAGATCGTTTCGGCTTTTTAATCCATATAGATGCGGACCAAGCCATTGTTCCAACGAATCAAGCAGCGCTTCATCGGATAAATCCGGCCAGGAAGAATCGGCACAGTGCATGAAGTAGGCCCGCTGCTGAACCTGGCGGGCTGCCCGGGTCCATGGCAATATCTCTAGCCCTTCGTCGGCGATTCCTTGTAGCAGCGCAGTTAGCAGTTCCTCCGGTGCAGGACTAGCGACCGGTTGCTCCTTCAGCACCAGTGCACCAAGCTTGAGCCGGGCTACCGCCCGGACTCGCCCGGCTTCACGATCCCACTCAACCGACTTCTCCTGCTTCATCAATTGTTGACAATGGTCCTCCAATTGGCCCAGATCCACGGGACTTGCCAAATAAATGCGGCTTTCCGATCCACGATCATCCAGGTCGGCTGCAACGAGAAAGGGTGAGACGGATATTGCCTGCGAGCCGGAATCGGGCAATATTGCCCCGCGACCGTTGCTAAGCAGATAGCGTCCGTCCGTTCTTCTTTGAGCGATACGGTCCGGGTAGGCAAATGCAAGCAGCAGTCCGATGGAATGAATGTCCATTTCCGGCTCTTGATCGGATAATGGAACCGATTCCTGAATATGGCGCGCTTCCGCTGCGATCCGACGGCATGACGCTGCATCCACCGAATAACCGGGCATCGTCCACCCGAGATAGTTCATATCGCGCCCAACGTCAGTCGGCGAATCCTCGTGTTCGATAGAATGACGCCCGGAAGCGGACTGCTTGGACGGAATCGCTAAAGCAAACTTATGTATAGCCTCGACCCGAACACGCAGGTCTGCGTCCGCGGTCCCCGTATCTTTGCGCATAAAATCCCGCTCCCCTAGTACAGCAGCGATCATGCAAGCCAGTTTCGTTTGCTTTAGCGGAACCGCATTTACGAGCATATGGGCGAAACGGGGATGCAGCCCCCATTCGGCCAGCGAACGGCCGTGCGAAGTGATAACGCCCCGCTCATCCATAGCTCCAAGCCGGCGCAATAGTTCCCTTGCATGCGTCATCGCCGCTGTCGGAGGCGGGTCGAGCCACTGCAGCTCCGACGGATCGGTTACGCCCCAGGCTGCCAGTTCAAGCGCAAGCGCAGTCAAATCCGCTTCCAGGATCTCCGGCGTGGACTGCTCTTTCAAGCTCCGGTCCTCCTGTACCGTCCATAGACGGTAGCAGACGCCGGAATCGAGCCGCCCTGCCCGTCCGCGCCGCTGATCCGCCGAAGCACGGGAAACGCGAATCGTTTCCAGCCGAGACATCCCGGTTCGCGGCGAAAAACGAGGAACGCGCATAAGGCCGCTATCGATCACGATGCGTACCCCTTCTACCGTTAAACTCGTCTCCGCTATTGATGTGGCCAGGACGATTTTTCGCTCTCCCGGGCCGCAGGGAGCTAGAGCCGCATCTTGCTCGCCTTGCGGCAATACTCCAAAAAGCGGTGCGATTCTCACATGATTCCCTAACCTCAGCTCGTGTAATCGAGCCTCAACGCGTCGAATTTCAGCCGCACCCGGAAGAAAAACCAGCATATCACCCGGATCGTGCTGCAACGCGTGTAAAACGCTGCGAACGGTCAAATGCTCCAGTCGTTCGTCCGACGGACGATCCAAGTAATGTGTCTGTACGGGAAAGCTGCGTCCTTCGCTTCTCACGATCGGCGCCGAACCCAAAAGGTTCGCTACAGGCTCCGCTTCAATCGTTGCCGACATGACTACGATCCGCAAATCTTCGCGAAGCACCTGCTGCGTTTGAAGGCAAAGCGCCAAGCCCAGATCCGCATGCAAACTTCGTTCGTGAAATTCGTCAAAGATGATGACCCCTACGCCCTCAAGCGCCGGATCTTCCTGGAGCAGACGAGTCAGTACTCCCTCCGTTATGACCTCGATACGCGTTCGAGGTCCTACCTTCGTATCCAGCCGAACCCGGTAGCCAACCGTTTCGCCGACTCGCTCGCCAAGCGAGGCTGCCATGTGCCTGGCAGCGGAACGAGCGGCAAGCCGCCGCGGCTCCAGCATTATGATACGTTGGTCCATTAGCCACGGCTCGTTCAACAATGCCAAAGGGACGCGGGTTGTCTTCCCCGCGCCGGGCGGCGCTACAAGCACTGCATTTGCAGCGCTTCGCAATATTCGTTGTAAATCCGGCAACACCGGATCGATCGGTAATTGTTTCATCATTTGTTCTCCATCAAAACGTCCGGCTGTTCCGGTCACCACCCCGGGGGCCAGTAGCCAATTCCAGGGCTGGTGAGACCTGCAAAAGTATGTTCGTGTCTGGGAATCCCGGTCTCCGTGGAGTAATACCCCCCTCGAAAGGAAAACGGCTCATCGTCCACTCGATCGTTCACTTCGTGAATATGGGATCCATCCGGAAGCGGAATCGCCGGACCCGTCGTACCGATTACCCGGTGAAAATGCCGTTGGCTTATCCTTGTATGTCCCTGATAATTGTGTTGATGTCCATCGTAAGCATCCCCATTTACCGGATAAACGAAAAACTCCAATATATGCGAATGCCCCGATTCGCTTCCGGTAACGGCGCGGTAAAGATGCGCGTGAGACCGCTTTTCTCTCTCAGGCTGTGTCGGTACAACCGATTCTTTGTCCATGCTGCTCCCTCCCCTTCATCAGCTTATGCCGATTCCGAAGGGATTCATCACTTCACTTGATGATTTCCTTGACTCGGCCGACTTGACCGTCGGTTAGCCGGACTTTGATACCATGCGGATGCGAAGGCGAATTGGTCAAAATGTCCTTTACCACTCCGCGCGTAAGCTTCCCCGTCAGCTGATCCTGCTTTAGCACAATATGTACTTCCATGCCGGATGCTATGTCTTTACGCAATTGTCCGTTCATTCGTGTTGTCTCCTTGCGCTTTACTTTTTAGGAAGGGCGAGCCAACCATTGTATATCGCATAGTAAAAAATGAACATGCTGATCAATCCGAGCGCCAGGAATATAAAAGCGCTCCTCGTTTTACGCTGAAAAAACAAAACAAACGCCGCGCTCACAAAAGATCCCATAACGATCAAACAGAGCAGCAGCACAATCGTCGCTGGCATAAACAAACAGACTCCTCTCCGGTAAATCCGCGAAATATCTTTTTTAAGATAACACACCTTCGTACGGCTGGATACCTGATTTTGTACCGGAAAATAACAATCCTGTTAACAATGCGACAAATCATGCTACTCTCTGTACTTTTCGATAAGATCCATCTTCAACTGCCATGCGGCCGGGCTCAGAACGACCGGATATATTTCCGGATTGAGCTTACGCAAATGCTCCGGCCAGTAAAGCGTCAGCTGCTGCTTGTGATGATCCCGAATTTCCGACAATGCAGGCAAATTATAAACGAGTTTCCCAGCCGCATAGATTGGATGCAGAAGCGGAATCGCTTCGTAGTTCGAAATGTTTTTGCTGATATAAGGGTGAACCGGATCGAACAGCTTTAACGGACGGTGTTCTTCAATATCCCGCTCTCCTGCAAGGGCGATATAATCCGCTTCCGCTTTCCCCGTTTCCTTATTAATAATGCGAAACACTTCTTTGCGCCCCGGCATGGACACTTTTTCCGGGTTGCCGGAAATTTTGATTACGGGCTCAAGTTCGCCGTCCCGCTCTCTGGCCACCAGTTTATACACGCCCCCCAATGAAGGCTGGTCGGCCGCAGTAATGAGCTGCGTTCCGATTCCCCAGGAATCGATCCGGGCTCCCTGCGTCTTCAGATGCAAAATGATGCTTTCATCCAAATCGTTCGATGCTACAATCTGAACATAGGTCAGACCCGCATCGTCCAGCATGGCCCGAGCCGCTTTGGACAAATACGCCAAGTCGCCGCTGTCGAGCCGAATGGCTTTCATGCGCTTGCCTTTGCTTTCGAGCTGTTTGGCGATACGGATTGCGTTAGGCACTCCGCTCTTGAGCGTATCATACGTATCAACTAACAGCGTAACATGGTCCGGTAGCGCCTCCGCAAAACGATGAAAAGCTTCCTCCTCCGTCTCATGGTC
The DNA here is from genome assembly GCF_042659105.1 of Paenibacillus allorhizosphaerae. Lineage (NCBI taxonomy): Bacteria > Bacillati > Bacillota > Bacilli > Caryophanales > Paenibacillaceae > Paenibacillus > Paenibacillus allorhizosphaerae. Next base: position 913,353 of record NZ_JBHSRV010000001.1, read on the forward strand.
CTGCACCCATGCATGGGCGTGCGTTCCTTTCGTCGGAATGCCGAACAACATTCCCGCCCGCATGTTGGACGTAGCGTCGAAACCTGCGATATAGCTCGCTCTCGCCCCCCATACGGCCGCATCCGCTTCCTGCGCCCTTCGCGTGCCGAATTCCATCAGTATGTCGTCCGGCGCGACTTGGCGAATTCTGGACGCTTTGGTGGCAATCAGCGTTTGATAATTCATGAAGTTGAGCAGCGCCGTTTCCACCAATTGCGTCTCGAATATGCGGCCCTCGACCCGGATCAGCGGCTCGTTCGCAAACACAAGCGTCCCTTCCAGCGCCGACCACAAGCTTCCTGTAAAGCGGAATTTTCGCAATTCCTCAAGGAATGCCGGATCGTAATTTTCTTCCTGCGTTGCGAGATAAGCCAGATCGTCCTCGCTAAACCGCAGATCGCGGAGATAGGAAGCAATTCGCTCCAGCCCCGAAAACACAGCAAAGCCGTTGCCGAACGGCAGCTTACGAAAGTACGCCTCGAACACCGAGCGCTGGTTTAACGTTTGATGAAACCAGTGCGCATACATCATGTTGATCTGATATTTATCCGTGTGCAGCGTCAGATGTTCGCTGGACATGAAAACTCCCTCCTTTTGACAGCGGCAGTACTATTCCATTTCCTGATGTCACATTTCCTGTGCTTTGCCGATTACTACTCATGATGATGAGAATGGCTGTGCGTTTGTCCTTGATGTGCATGGCCAGCGGAACTATGGCCTTCTTTGCGGTTATCCACAAAGGTAACGGACAGTTCGGCATAAAGCACGCCTTTTTGCACTTGAATCTTGTGCTTCAAATCCCGAAGCTCCGATAATATTCCACGTACAGCGATAATTTCCAGGCACTGGTCGTGGTTCAAATGAATGTGCATATTCGAGATGATATGATGGTGATATTCGTGCTGAAGTTCCATCAGATCGAGCGGCAGGCCCGTCACATGATGATCGTATACCATTACAATGGTACCGGCTACCAACTGCTCCGAGTTCAGGCGTCCCGGCTCGAGGAGCACCTTTCGAACCAGATCGCGAATGGCTTCGGAACGATTCGTATATCCTTGATCGTTAATGTATTGATCGAACTGCTTGATCAGTTCTTCCGGCATCGACACGCCGAACCGGGTCAATGTGTCTTTTTCCACTCGGGATTCACCTCGTCTTAAATAAATGCTATCGCTTATTGTAACATACCCGGAGCCACACTATTGAAAACAGACCGCCGATCCCTTGTTCAGGTTCGAACGGTCTGATGCGCATGTCGATTATAATTCCACCATCGCTTTGATAACGCCGGTTTCCGGCTTCAGCCATGTCTCGTATGCACCGATCATTTCGTCAAACGGAACCCGATGCGTGACAAACGAATCCGTATCGATGCTGCCAGCGCGAATGCTGTTAATGACATGCTCGAAATCGACCCGGCTCGCGTTGCGGCTGCTTAAGATGGACATCTCCCGTTTGTGAAATTCCGGATCGCTGAACGAAATATTTGCTTTCACGAGACCGACGTATACAAGCCTGCCGCCATGCGCGACATATTGCAGCGCATTCTCCATCGATTTGGCATTGCCCGTCGCATCGAAGACGGCAGTCGGAAAGTCTCCTCCGGTAATCGCTTCGATCGCCTTGAGCGGATCGTCTTTCGCATTGACGGTAAAGTCCGCGGGCGCCCAAGTCCGGCAGTATTGAAGCCGTTCTTGGTTGATATCCATCGCGATGACTCTCGCCCCCGCCAGCTTGGCGAACTTCATGACTCCAAGTCCGATCGGTCCGGCCCCGATCACTAGCGCAAACTCTTCCGGCTGCAGCGCCGCTCTGCGAACCGCATGCGCCCCGATGCTGAAGCACTCTATCACGGCGGTCTGCTCGAGCGAAAGACCTTCCGTCTTGAGCAAATGATCTGCAGGCACAGACATATATTCGCGCATCCCGCCGTCTTGATGAACGCCGAGAACGCTCATGCTCGTACAGCAATTCGTTTTGCCCGCGCGGCATGCGACGCATATCCCGCATTCGATATAGGGCATGATCGTTACGATGTCCCCCGGCTCTAACTCCGCAGCGTTATCCGGCGTTTCGACGATTTCAGCGCTAAGCTCATGTCCCAGAATACGCGGATATTCGAAGTACGGCTGGTTCCCCCGGTAAGCATGCAGATCCGTCCCGCATATGCCGATACGCCGAATGCGTACCAATGCTTCCCCCGGCTGCCTAACAGGTGTTTCCGTCTCTTTCCATACCAGACGGTTCGGTTCCTCGCATACGATCGTTCTCATTCGATATCTCCGCCTCTCACCCATGAAATGCAGACAACTCCAGATATGAATAACATATCAATTGGCAATCCATTCGTCAAACGAGCGAAAAAAATAAAACCCTCGCCTTCCAAGCACGCGTTGCTTGAAACGACAAGGGCCTTCTTGCTGCTACTGCAGCGGCTCAGACGATGATCGGTTCCATTCGTTCAGCTCTTGCAGCAGTTGCTGCATTTCTTCATCGGACAACGAAGCATGATTGTTAATTTCTTCGATTAAAGCCTTTAGCTCCGTTTCACTTTGCGGAGTGAGCGTAAACTTTACTATATCCAACGGAAATCCTCCTGTATGGAAATAATCGATTTCCTTGACAAGGATTCCCGGTATAAGCGGATTTTATGCCTGGCGCTCCCTACCGGCCGTAATATCGGCGGTAAACCCTTTGAAATCCCATCCTTTTTGTTGAAATACGGCATGCAGTTCCGCTCTGAATTCCGAAGGCGATACGGATATCGGTATTTCGAATACGCCTACGATTTCGATCCGCCGCTCGATGTATCCCGCTTCGTTCATGACCGGTTTCTTGCGCTGATTACCATGTTTAGCCCATTTTTCGGACGCAGAGTGACAAGCGGCTCTGGCACAACTTCATGATGCCCCGGCGCGAGTCGCAGCTTGAATTTGCTGGCGATCGTGGCAAAGAGCAGCGTCGCTTCCATCAGGGCAAAATTATTGCCGATACAAACCCGAGGGCCGCCGCCGAACGGAAAATAAGCAAACTGCGGGATTCGTTTCAGCAAATCGCCGGCAAACCGTTCGGGAATAAATTGATCGGCGTTATCGTAATATTTCGGATTGCGGTGCATGACGAACTGGCTCATCATTAACGTATCGCCCGGTTCGAATATTCGGCCGCCGATATCCACCTGCTCATGAACCAAGCGATTTACCGCCCATACCGCCGGATACATTCTCATGGATTCCCAAATGACCTGCTGCGTATATTGCAGCTGATCCATATCTTCGATCGTCGGCTTGCGGCCGCTGAGTACGCGATCGAGCTCCTCCCAAAGTTTGTTCTCCACTTCGGGATGTTGGGACAGCAAGTACCACGTCCAAGACAATGTGTTCGCGGTCGTTTCATGACCGGCAATAAAAATCGTCATCACTTCATCGCGCACTTGCTTATCGCTCATGCCGCTGCCCGTTTCTTCGTCCCGGACGGTAAGCAGCATGGACAATAAATCACTGTGACCGGAATCCGGTTCTTTGCGGCGCTCTTCAATAATTCGGTAAATGACCTCATCAAGCGTATGAGCCGCTTGTTTGAATTTAACATTCGCCTTTGTCGGAATATTGTCCGGAATATCGATGACGGATGTCGCCTTATGGCTCACATATTTCATCCCGACATCAATGGCGTGACCGATCTCCTCTACCCCGGTCGAGATGCTTGTCCCGAACATGGTCCGGGAAATGATTTGCAGCGTCAACCGCATCATGTCGTCCGTCAAGCTGCGCTGTTCTCCGTCTTTCCAGCTTTGCAGCATGTTTTCGGTCAAATCGACCATAGCCGACGCATATTTGACAATGCGATCTTTGCGGAACGACGGCTGCATCAAACGACGCTGACGCATATGCGCCTCCCCTTCGCTTGTCAATATTCCTTCACCGACGACCGCTTTGGCTGTCTGCAGCCCCTTCGCCTTCGTAAAGGCGCTTTGCTTGGTAAGCAGCACCTCTTTGATTTGTTCCGGATCGCTAATCAAATAAACATATCGCGAAGGACCGAACCGAATACGTACGACATCGCCATGTTCCTGAAATGCTTTCATAAGAAAACCTAACGGATCTTTGCGAAAGGCTAGCAAATTACCGGTAATCGGAAGCCCTTTCGGTCCCGGGATGTTCGTAGATACAGCCATAAGTGAAGCCTCCTTTTCAATTATCGATAGTATCCGGAAGGGATCTCCATATTATACCAAGCGGAACAACGAAAAGAACCGACCTGCACACCCAAAAAGGCGGCACATCGGTCCTATTTTAACAACGGTCAATAACGCGGAGCTTACTCGCCGTAGCCTGAACCTGCGGCGACTTTTCCTTCTTCGACGTTGATTTTTTCCGAAATCGTATCGCGAATAACTGACATTACAAGCTGGAGCAAGTAGTTGATGTCTTCCTGCGTTTGCTTGAATTCGCTGACGACCGGAATGGAGTCAAGCTGATCCTGCAGCTCGTCGACTTCCTTCTCGATCTTATCGACCATCTTTACATTTTCAAAAGATTGAAACGCCACGATTTCCTTCTGCTTTTTCTTGATGCTGCTGATCAACGTCTGAATGTGATCGCTGTTTGCGATCTGACGTTCCGCCCGTTGAAAAAACTGCACTTCATTGGAGGTGGAAATCAGATCCGCCAGTTCTTTTGCTTTGGCCAAAATATCTTCCCTGACGATCATTTCCGTATTCGTGTAGCACTCCATCCCGCATTGGTTGGTATGCGGATGTGGATGACTATGATTATGATGTTCCGCCATCGGTTTTAAGCACCCCTGCCTCTATTGTAATTATACTGCAGCTTCTTCTTGCCGAACCCATTCGCCTTTAATGTAGAACGTCGGTGTTTCCGTAATATGCACGTGCACAAACTGTCCGATCAATTCTCTCGGTCCTTCAAAATGCACAAGCTTATTCGTCCGGGTCCGCCCCGCCAATACGTTGGCGTTATTTTTGCTTTCGCCTTCTACCAGCACTTCAAGCGTATGCCCCTTTAAGCTTTCATTGCTCTTCTTGCTGAATTCGTTCAGGACGTCGTTCAAGCGGTACAACCGTTTGCGCTTCACATCTTCCGGCACATTGTCTTCCATGTCGGCAGCAGGCGTTCCTTCCCGCGGAGAATAGATGAACGTATAGGCGCTGTCGTAGCCGACTTCCTTCACGAGCGAAATCGTATCTTCGAACTGCTCGTCCGTTTCTCCCGGAAATCCGACAATAATATCGGTCGTAAGTACGACGTCCGGCATCGCCGTTTTTATTTTTTTCACGAGCTCCAGATAATGCTCTCTCGTATATTTCCGGCTCATCCGTTTCAATATTTCATTGCTGCCGGATTGAACCGGCAAATGAATATGCTCCATCAGATTGCCTTTTTTCGCAAGCACTTCGATCAAATGATCGTCAAAATCGCGCGGATGCGATGTGGTAAAGCGTACGCGCGGCAGATCGATCTTGCGGATATCATCCATCAAATCGCCGAACCGGTATTCGATATCTTCAAAATCCTTGCCGTATGCATTGACGTTTTGACCAAGCAGCATAATTTCCTTAAATCCCTGCCGGGCCAGCTCCCGCACTTCGGCGATGACGTCCTCCGGTCTACGGCTGCGCTCTTTCCCTCGCGTATATGGCACGATACAGTACGTACAAAACTTGTCACAGCCATACATAATGTTCACCCACGCCTTGATGCCTTCGCGTTTCTTCGGCAAATTCTCGATGATATCGCCTTCCTTGGACCATACCTCGATGACCATTTCTTTGCTGAATATCGCTTCCTTCACGAGGTGAGGCAGCCGATGAATGTTATGCGTGCCGAAAATGATATCGACAAACGGGTGTTTCTTCATGATCCGGCGGACGACGGACTCTTCTTGCGACATGCAACCGCATACGCCGAGAATAAGCGACGGCTTTTCTTTCTTCAGATGGCTTAAATGGCCCAGCTCGCCGAACACTTTATCTTCCGCATTCTCGCGAACGGCACAAGTATTAAGCAAAATGATATCGGCCATATTGCGATCGTCTGTAGACGTGTACCCCATTTGCTCGAGCAGCCCTTTGATCGTTTCGGAGTCATGCTCGTTCATTTGGCAGCCATACGTCATAATATATGCATATTTGCCTGCACCGAATTGCTTCATCTCTTCCGGCAATTCAAAATCGTAATGAACTTTGATTTCTTCTTTGCCGCGCTTTTTCTCTTCTTTATAGTTCGGAGCAGCATTGATTTGGATATTACGCCCTTTAATGCGGTACGTCGTTTTTCCGTCTTCTTCGCTTATGACCTTTGCATCCGTAAAGTCGAAGTATTTGGAGTAGTCTTTTTCACCCTTGCCAGATTTTAAGTCTGGTGAGTTTGGAGTCTCCTTATTCATGATGTGTCTCACTTCCTTATTTCAAATGTCCTCAAACATAAAATATTAATAAAATATCGCATTGCATCGATAAAAAATTATACCACAAACCCCTTGACTAATCCATCAAAGCCTGTATGTAAAGTACTCCCGCTTCTCGCACTGCGTAGGTGCGGTTTAGTTTTGAACCATTAAACCATCACAGAAACCATATAACGATCATACGTTGTATACAAAAGAGTACCTATCCTTCACGCTGCTGGAATAGGTACGTTGGAAGGCTGTGCTTCTACAATAATATGACCGCGATATCACCCGTTTTCACGCCGGCCGCATTAGCCTCGTCCGTATCAATATGCATATCGAGCGCAAATTGATCGGATACGCGGGCAACGACGTTCTCAAAAACAAGCGCGCGCTCCCCTTCCACGCGAACCGACAATCTCTGCTTGTCCGCTATCCCCCACTTGGCTGCATCGTCCGTGTGGAAATGAATATGCCGCGCTGCGACAATGACGCCTTCGGCCAGCTCCATTTCTCCTGCAGGTCCGACGACTTTGATTCCAGGCGTGCCCGCAATATTACCCGACTCACGAACCGGAGGCGTGATTCCAAGCGTGAACGCATCCGTTCTGGACACTTCCAGCTGCGATTTCCCGCGAGCCGGTCCCAAAATTCTTACTTTATCAAATTGCCCTCTCGGGCCGATCACAGCCACCGTTTCTTTCGCGGCAAACTGCCCGGGCTGCGATAAATCTTTGAGCACCGACAGTTCATAGCCGCTGCCGAATAACTTCGCGATATGTTCTTCCGATAAATGAATATGTCTGGCGGATACGCCGACCGGCACTTGAAACATAACAACCACCTTCCTCATTCAAAGCTTGCTTACCATTCCCATTATACCCACCCCATGCAAAAAAAGCATACAGCCGAGGCCGTATGCTTTTCTAAAGTTCGGAAAATTATTTAAATTCCGCCACCAATTTATCAAACTCTTGCTCTGTGAGATTGATATTTTGCTTTGCAAGCCCTTCTGGCTTGAAGCCGTATACCATGTTCTCGTAGCTTTTCTTGTTTTTATCTTGATAAATAAGACCCGTTACAAGGCTGTTGGTTTCCATGATCTTGGTCATTGCCGCTACACGATTGGAAGCGTCATACTCCGGCGTTTCTTCCAAATCGACAATGTGCTCCTTGAACCATTCGTACGTATTCACCTTGTTGAACGTAACGCAAGGGCTGAATACGTTGATAAAGGAGAAGCCTTCATGCTTCATGCCTTCTTCGATCAGCGATGTCAGCTGCTTCAGGTTGCTCGAGAACGATTGGGCAATGAACGTTGCGCCGGCCGCCAAAGCAACTTCAAGCGGAGACAATGCCGACTCGATCGAACCGGACGGTGTAGATTTCGTCTTGAAGCCTTCAGCGCTTCGAGGCGAAGTTTGACCTTTGGTCAAGCCGTAGATCTGGTTGTCCATTACGATGTACGTAATGTTGATGTTACGGCGGATCGCATGAACCGTATGGCCCATCCCGATCGCAAAACCGTCGCCGTCACCGCCTGCGGCAACGACGGTCAACTCGCGGTTTGCCATTTTCAAGCCTTGCGCGATCGGCAAAGATCTTCCGTGAACGCCGTGGAAACCGTAAGCGTTGATGTAACCGGAGATCCGGCCGGAGCAGCCGATACCGGACACAACTGCCAGCTGCTCAGGCTCCAGTCCTACGTTTGCTGCCGCTCTTTGAATCGCCGCTTGAACGGAGAAGTCACCGCAGCCAGGGCACCAGTTGGGTTTAATATTGTTGCGGAAATCTTTTAACGTTGCCATACAAGGTTCAACTCCTGACAGTATTTAGTGATTTCGGCAGGCAAGAACGGGTTACCGTTATATTTCAGCAGGCTCTTGATTTTCTCGGCATAGCCTACATTCAGTTTGATTAAGGACGCTAGTTGGCCCGTAGCATTGTTTTCCACGACGACAACCGTTTTTGCCTTCTCGATGTAAGGTTTCAGCTCGCTAGCCGGGAACGGATGCAGCAGGCGAACCGTAACATGGTTCGTTTTCATGCCGCTGTCGGCCAGACGACGTCTTGCTTCATCAATCGTGCCGCCCGTCGAACCCATGCCGATGATCAGCAGATCCGGCTGTTCGTGCGGTGCGTCAACGAGAATCGGGTTGTTCACTTTGAGGTTTTTCAACTTGCCCAGACGCTTATCCATCATTTTTTGACGGTTTTCCGGACTTTCGGATGGACGGCCATCTTGTGCGTGCTCTACGCCGGTAACATGGTGAATGCCATATTTTTGGCCAGGCACGACGCGAGGAGATACGCCGGACTCCGTAAACTGGTAACGTTGGAACATTTGATTTTCAGGAAGCTGTGGCAGATCGCCGGTTTGAAGCGTGCCGCGTTTGATCTGAACTTTTTTGTAATCAAGCAGCTCGGACGATTGCTTACCAAGGGAAAGCTGAAGGTCCGTGAGCAAAATAACCGGCACCTGGTATTCTTCGGCCAAGTTGAACGCTTCGATCGTGTCGTAGAAGCATTCTTCGATCGTGGAAGGCGAGAGCACGATTTTCGGAATTTCACCGTGCGTACCGTGAATCATAGCCAGTACGTCGGATTGCTCCTGTTTCGTCGGAAGACCCGTACTTGGGCCGCCGCGCTGCGTATCCACAATAACGACCGGCGTTTCCGTCATGCCTGCAAGTCCGATCGCCTCCATCATGAGGGAAAGACCCGGGCCGGCGGACGAAGTCAACGCGCGAACGCCGCCATAGTTGGCACCGATCGCCATCGTACAAGCAGCGATCTCGTCTTCGGTCTGAATAACCGTACCGCCGAATTTCGGCAGCGTCTTGATCAAATACTCCATAATTTCCGATGCAGGCGTGATCGGATAAGCAGGCATAAAACGGCAGCCTGCAGCTACTGCGCCGAGACCGATTGCATCGTTACCGATCATAAACAGTTTTTGTCTGCCGTCCGCAGGCTCGAGCTGGAACTCCGGCAGCGGACCGCCGTTCATTTCAAGGACGAACTCTGCCGCTTTGCGAACCGCTTCGATGTTTTTCTCTACGACGGCGGCGCCTTTGCGGCCGAACTCTTCTTCTACTGCTTTATTAAACACTTCGAGCGGCAATCCGAGCAATGCCCAAGATGCGCCGGAAGCGGCCATGTTCTTAAATAAGGAAGTACCGAGCTCTTCTGCGATTGCCGTGATCGGCACCGGGAACAATCTAGCTTTAACGCCTTCGGGCACAACCGGATTTACTTTCGCGTCGGCAATAATGACGCCGTTGTCGCGCAGCTCGTGCGCATTCAGGTCTATCGTCTCCTGGTCAAATGCAACGAGGATGTCTAGATCGTCGGAAATGGCTCGAATCGGCTTCGTACTGATCCGAATTTTGTTGTTAGTGTGGCCGCCCTTAATCCGCGAGGAAAAGTGACGATATCCGTACAAATAATAGCCGAGTCTGGTCAATGCCGTGGAAAAGATTTTGTCTGTACTCTCCACGCCTTCCCCTTGTTGTCCTCCGACCTTCCAAGATAATTGGCTTATCACCGTTGTCCACTCCTTTAGATAATCGCTGACGATGCAGCTAACCATTAAAACTGTCAGAAATTTTTATTTTTTATCATCAGAAATTTTCGTTTCCATCGAACTGAACAATTTATTTCTGATGTTTCAAAAAAGCTTCTTTTAATCATGGATGTATCTTCCTCGAAAGGACTAAGATGAGAAGCTTTTTTTATAAAATATTTCTTTCAGCGTCAACCAAATTTTATGATCTTTCCGTACTAAAAGCAAGGGTTTTCGACAAATTCGACACATAGTTATTTTAGATCATATCCATACCGAAATTCGATTGATCCTTTGTTCTTATATCTGAAAAAAAGATGTAAATTTTTAGTGAACGGGCAGATGTCGTTCCAAATACGAGTACCAGTTGCCGTATAAGAAGCGCTCGACTTGCACGTTGGAATACCGTTTCGACAAAGCGTCGACCAAATTGCCGTATTGTCCGGCGTGCTCCAGGCCAGGTATGGTGCGGCTTATGCCGTCAAAATCCGACCCCAGCACCAGCTGGCGTTCACCGCCCAATGCGCCGATGTAGTCTATATGCCTGAGAATCCCATCAATAGATGCTTGGCCGCCGTCCACAAACCACGGCACAAACGTGACGCCGATCCGTCCATCCCGACGAATCAGTTCGCGAAGCTGATTGTCGTCCAAATTTCTTGGGTGCCCGCATAACGCTTTCGCATTCGAATGCGTCGCTACGAACGGTCTCGCTGAAGCTGCGGCCAAATCCCAAAAAGCTGCCACAGACAAATGGGATGCATCCAATAGGATACCCAAATCGTCACAATCTTTAATAAAGCTTTTTCCATGCCTCGAAAATCCGCCTTGCCGCGGTTCTAAAATCCCGTCTGCCGCCCAGTTTCCGTAATTCCATGTGACGCCGATGAAGCGCACTCCCAAATGATGCAGCGTTCGGGTAAACAGAGGGTTGCCTTGAATCGCATCTGCGCCTTCGACCGTTAAGATGGCGCCGATACTTTCACTGTTCCAAACCGTATGCAAATCATCGCGGTTCTTGATCAAACGAACCCTTCCATCACATGTGATTTTTTGATAAAAAATATTTATATACTCCAAGTAATGGTCAAATTTAGGGACAGTTATACGTTCAGGCAAATAAATAGCGAAAAATTGAATTTTTACATTCGATTTTTTCATTTTTGCATAGGACACATCCAGTCCGACCGCAACCGAATCGTAAAAATCAATAACCGGATTTTCAAACATTTTATAAAGCGCATCGCAGTGCCCGTCAATAATTCGCATCATCATCCGCCTCCTGGAAATAGGTTGCCTGATGTACCTGCCATGACTAAACGATAATACAAAAAACCTGTCTACAAAGTAAACAGGTGTTTGGGTAAAGCTTATGAAAGGTTGACTTATCTCGGCTCGACAATCAATTTAATGGCTGTCCGGTCTTCACCATCAATGACGATATCGGTAAACGCTGGTATGCAGATCAAATCAACCCCGCTGGGAGCAACAAATCCTCGTGCGATCGCTACCGCTTTGATAGCCTGATTCAATGCTCCGGCCCCGATCGCCTGGAGCTCCGCGGCTCCGCGTTCCCGCAATACCCCAGCGAGTGCGCCTGCAACGGAATTTGGGTTGGATTTTGCTGAAACTTTTAATACTTCCATGAAAAGTACCTCCTCGGGAATGATGATAGCTTCCAGTACTATTCATATTCTAGGAATTAGCAGTTAATTCCTGCTCTCCGAAGAAGTCGTTTTCTAATTAATTCGAATTTTTCGAATATTCATTCGTTTGGTTCGGTTAGCCATTTTACTCAAACAGCAGCTTGTCCTCATCCATTCGAACCATACTGATTTTTTTGGCAAATCCGGTCGCCGGGTCCAAATCAATCACCGCCGCATGAAAGTGCCACTTGCCTTCATCCACAATAAAACGCACCGGAAGCTGTGTTTTGAATTTTTGCAGCACTGCCGTCCGCTCCATCCCCAGGATGCCATCTCGGGGACCCACCATGCCCACGTCCGTTACAAACGCGGTCCCTTGCGGCAATACGCGCTCATCGTTCGTTTGCACATGCGTGTGCGTACCGACGACTGCAGACACTTTGCCGTCCAAGTGCCAGCCCATGGCGATTTTCTCCGAGGTCGCTTCGGCGTGAAAGTCAACCAGAATGAACTTGGTCCGTTTGCGAGCTTGCTCTACCAGCTCATTCGCTTTCTCGAAAGGGCAGTCGAGCGGCGGCAAAAACGTGCGCCCTTGCAAATTAATAATCGCCAGCTCCGTATCTTTAATTTTGATATAAGCCAACCCGCGTCCCGGCGTACCGGCGGGAAAATTGGCCGGGCGCACCATCCGTTCTTCTTTATCGATAAAATCGAATATTTCTTTTTGATCCCATGTATGGTTGCCCATCGTGATGCCTTGGACGCCTTGTTCGAACATTTCTTTCGTAATCGCCGAAGTAATGCCGCGCCCCGCGGCCGCGTTTTCTCCGTTCGCAATGATCCAGTGCGGATTGTATTTTCCTTTTAGCTTGGGGAGATAGGTTTTAAGCGCTTGCCGGCCGACGGAGCCGACAATATCGCCGATAAATAAGATGCGCATGGCTCTCTCCTCTCGTTGTGCTGTTTCGTTATTAGTTTACAAAAGAAAAGTGGCTTATTCAGCCACTTTTCTATCGGGCGTATGCAATTATTTTGCGTATTCCACGGCCCTGGTTTCACGGATGACCGTAACCTTGATATGACCGGGATAATCGAGCTCGTTCTCGATCTTTTTCGTAATGTCCCGAGCCAGACGGAATGCTTCCGTATCGTCAACCTTCTCCGGTTGAACCATGACGCGAACTTCCCGTCCTGCTTGAATCGCATACGACTTTTCCACACCCTCGAATGATTCCGAAATCTCTTCGAGCTTTTCAAGACGCTTGATATACGTTTCCAACGTCTCGCGGCGGGCGCCTGGTCTTGCGGCAGACAACGCATCCGCTGCACCGACCAGCATTGCGATAACCGATGTCGCTTCACAGTCGCCATGGTGCGAGGCGATGCTGTTGATGACGACCGGATGTTCCTTATACTTCTTGGCAATCTCAACGCCGATTTCTACATGTGAGCCTTCGACCTCATGGTCGAGTGCTTTCCCGATGTCATGAAGGAGTCCGGCACGCTTCGCCAATGTCACGTCTTCCCCGAGCTCTCCTGCCATCAGTCCAGCCAAATAAGCAACTTCCATGGAGTGCTTCAGCACGTTCTGCCCGTAGCTTGTACGGAACTTGAGGCGACCCAATATTTTGATCAGATCCGGGTGAAGTCCGTGAACGCCAGTCTCGAATGTAGCTTGTTCGCCGTATTCGCGAATCCGTTCGTCCACTTCTTTACGGGATTTCTCCACCATCTCCTCGATGCGCGCCGGATGAATCCGGCCGTCTGCAACAAGCTTCTCGAGCGATGTGCGGGCAATTTCCCTCCGAATCGGGTCAAAGCCGGACAAAATGACAGCCTCAGGCGTATCGTCAATAATGAGGTCGATGCCTGTCAAGGTCTCAAGGGCGCGAATATTGCGGCCTTCGCGGCCGATGATGCGACCTTTCATCTCCTCATTTGGAAGCGCTACGACTGAAACCGTTGTCTCTGCTACGTGGTCGGCAGCGCATCTCTGGATCGCCAAAGTAATAATCTCTCTGGCTTTCTTGTCGCCTTCCTCTTTCGCCTGCTGTTCGATTTCTTTGATGAGTTGAGCGGTTTCATGCCGAACTTCCTGCTCGACGTTGGTTAATATGATGTTCTTTGCATCCTCCATCGTCAACGTGGAAATCCGCTCCAGCTCAGCAACTTGATCTTTGTAAATTTGATCAATTTGTCCTTGAGTTTCTTCGATACGTTTCTCTTTGTTGGCGACCTGCTCTTCTTTTTTCTCGAGAGAATCTAATTTTTTATCCAGCGACTCCTCTTTTTGCAACAATCGTCTCTCTTGTCGTTGAGTTTCATTTCGACGATCACGAATGTCTTTTTCAGCTTCGGTCCTGAGTTTGTGAATTTCATCTTTAGCCTCGAGAACCGCTTCTTTCTTCAGCGCCTCTGCCTCTTTGCGGGCACCTTCCAAAATTTGTTCGGCAGCATGTTCAGCACTGGAAATCTTCGCCTCTGCAATGGACTTGCGGATAAAATAACCAATCCATAAGCATAGAGCACCAACAACGAGAACGACCAGGATCCAGATGGCCATGTTCGGCATCCAGTTCACCTCCTCGTTGTTTCTCCAAGGGGTAAGCTTGGGATAATCAGGTTTTTATCCGTTCTACAAACGCAAGAAAAAGTAAAAATTGGCGATTTTACTTTGATGAATCGCTCCCGTCATAATTGGGACGACTCCTTTGTATAATGTATATACACGTTTATTTTATCTTTTGACGAAGAAGCTTGTCAAGGTTTTGTAATAATTGTTCAGTTCTACTCAGTTAATATAATTAAATATTAATTTCATTAAAATTCATCGCCGATTTCGTCCGCATCCCATTCTTCCTCTTCCTGCTTTCCTACAGACAATTGTTTGAGCACCCTGCTGACTACGGACCCCGGGTAACCTCGGCGCTGAAGAAATCCGGCGATTTTGGGCCTTGCTTTGACCGGGTCACGGTTCAGCTCGCTCGCATATCTTTTTTCCGCCAATCCGAATGCCATACGGAACTCCGTCTCTTCGTCCACAAGTTCCATTGCTCCATGGATCGTATCCTTTTTGATCCCTTTTTGCTGAAGCTCCTGGCGAATGAAGTACCGCCCCTTCTTTTGCGACTCCAGCCGCTGCCTCGTCAACTGCTCGGCGAACAGCTCATCATCCAAATATTTTTCGTTTTGCAGCCTCTCCATCGTCTTCCCGACGATGTCCGGATCGTATCCTTTTTGTTTTAGTCTCGCCCGCATTTCGTGCTCCGAGCGAAGCCGGTTTGATAACAGCCGGATTGCGTCCAAGTACGCTCTGTTTGCCTCTTCCGCGTGCAATATTTGCCGGAGGCCCGCTTCCTCCAACTGCTCCCCTTTCATGAGCCTGTATTTGATCAAAATATCCTCGTGCACTGAAAATGAGAAGTTCTCATCAACAAATATATTATAGCGGTGCGGCGACCGTTTTTGCCGCTCTACTTTTGTTATCAATCCCGTTTGATTGTGATTCTCGCCGGACATCGTCTGTTCTCCTTCCCGAAATGTGGCAAGCTTCCGGTCGAAGCGTTCCCGAAGAAGACACGTTCGTGTCTTATGATGATGCTTTCTTGACATTCCTGTTTTATTATTGGTATTCCTGCTTTCTGATGAAACTTTTCTTGAAAGATCCGAACCGTTCTTGCTTCGCTGATCATGCATACATTCTGATCCTTTAAGAAAAACTTCTCACCGGCATCGTTCATATGGACAGGCATATTATATGCGCGTGCGTGCAACGCTTCAGTGCAAGCCGTAGCTCCTTTGAGGCCAACATATATACGACCGTCTGCAATCATAACAAAGGCACCTTTAACGTTCGCGTAAAGGTGCCTCCCCATGTAATCTTCTTTCCATGTAACGATATCTGCTGTCAAACGGCAGAAACTTTACCGCTTGCGAGTTCTTGAATCTTATTCAAACGAAGATGCAAGCAAGTCCTGCTCCTCTTCTTCATCGTCATCCGTATTCGGGCCAATCGCTACGATCAAATTGCTGTTTTCGCGAATTTTCTTCTCGATAATATCTGCCAGCTGCGGGTTTTCTTTCAAGAACTGCTTCGCGTTTTCCCGGCCTTGACCGAGGCGGTCGTTATTGAATGAATACCAAGCGCCGCTCTTCTGAATAATATCCATCTCGGTCGCGATATCGACGATACTGCCTTCCTTGGATATGCCTTCGCCGTACATAATATCGATGTCCGCTTGTTTGAACGGAGGAGCTACTTTGTTCTTCACGACTTTGATCCGGGTCCGGTTACCGATCATATCGTTGCCTTGCTTGATCGTTTCAACCCGTCGCACGTCCAGACGAACGGACGAGTAAAACTTAAGTGCGCGGCCGCCCGGCGTCGTCTCCGGATTCCCGAACATTACGCCTACTTTCTCGCGAAGCTGGTTAATAAAGATGGCGATGACTTTCGACTTATTGATTGCGCCGGAAAGCTTACGAAGCGCCTGCGACATCAAACGCGCCTGCAGACCGACGTGGGAATCGCCCATCTCGCCTTCAATCTCCGCCCTCGGCACGAGCGCCGCCACGGAGTCGATGACGATGATATCTACAGCGCCGCTGCGAACGAGCGCTTCCGCGATCTCGAGCGCCTGCTCGCCCGTATCCGGCTGCGACAGCAGCAGCTCGTCGATGTTGATGCCGAGCTTGCTTGCATACAGCGGGTCAAGCGCATGTTCCGCATCGATGAAAGCGGCGGTACCGCCCGACTTCTGCACTTCCGCGATTGCATGCAGCGCAACCGTTGTTTTACCGGACGATTCCGGACCGTATACTTCAATGATTCTTCCGCGCGGAAAACCGCCGATGCCAAGCGCAATGTCCAGTGCCAGCGAACCGCTGGGGATCGTTTCTACCTGCATGTGGGTGGATTCACCCAGTTTCATTATAGAGCCTTTGCCAAATTGCTTCTCAATTTGGCGAAGAGCCGCTTCCAAGGCCGCTTTGCGATCTGCCAAGAGACTCACTTCCCTTTTCTCGTATTCGATAGTTCTATCATAACTGCTTTTGCTTCCGTTGCCAAGCTTTTTTTCGAACATACATTCGCGTCTGTGGCAAAAGAAAAACCGTAACAAATGGCTGACTTGTTACGGTGCTTCCGTTATTGCTATTATATTGCATTTTCTACCGATTCGCAAGCTATGAATTCATCCGTTTCCATAGCTGATAGAGTGCGCTCTTCGCGGACCGCAGCTTGATCGTTTCCCGGTTCCCGAACTGCTGCAGCTGCTTCACCGTCGTCTCACCGTCGCGGCTGGCCACTCCGACGTACACCAAACCGACCGGCTTTCCCTCCGATTCGCCGGGACCGGCTACCCCCGTGACGGATACCCCGTAATCCGACCCGGTCACCGAAAGGATCTGTTCCGCTAGCCGTTTGGCCGTTTCCTCGCTGACGGCTCCCGGCGCGCCCGAGCCTTCGAGCTGTTCCATCGGCACATTCAGCAGTTCGTGCTTCAGTCGATTCGTGTAACATATAATCCCGCCCGCGAAGGCCGCCGAGCTCCCAGGAACGTTCGTAAGCAGGTCGCTGAGCAGCCCGCCCGTG
Source organism: Paenibacillus allorhizosphaerae (assembly GCF_042659105.1). Lineage (NCBI taxonomy): Bacteria > Bacillati > Bacillota > Bacilli > Caryophanales > Paenibacillaceae > Paenibacillus > Paenibacillus allorhizosphaerae. The sequence goes on from NZ_JBHSRV010000001.1 coordinate 930,610, forward strand.
CAGCTCTCCGCCACAGCCAGCGTACGGCCCTGCTCGGTGAGCAGCCGCAGTACCGCTTCTTCCAACGCAATGTCCTCGGCAGCGTATATGTATTGGCCTACCCGGCTGCGGATTTCCTCCTCCAGCGGCTTCAGCTTCGCTTGTGCTTCCAGCATGGAAGCGGCACGAGTGGTCAGCCGGATCGCCACTTCTCCCTCCTTGGCATACGGAGCGATCGTCGTATCGCTCTGCGCTTCGATCAAATCGATGAGCTCATGCTCCAGCTGCGACTCGCCGATGCCTGCGAACTTCAGCATCACGGAATACAGCGGCTGCACGCTCCCCATCTGAGCCGCGATCCACGGCTTGGCGTAGCGGTCGAACATCGGCTTCATTTCCTTCGGCGGCCCAGGCAGCAAAATGTAATGTGTGCCTTCATGGGTCAACGCGACGCCTACCGCAAGACCGGTATCATTGGCAAGCGGCTCGCTATGCTCCAGCATGAGCGCTTGGCGCGCATTGCTTTCTACCATGGGTACGCCGCGCTTTTGGAACATGTGCTCGATTTTATCCATCGAGGGACCGTGCATGACAAGACGCTGGCAGACCGTTTCAGCTAGTACGTCCTTAGTCAAATCGTCCTGTGTCGGACCGAGCCCGCCGGTACAAATAATGACGTCCGCCCGATCTTTGGCGATGCGCAGCGATTCCTTGATCCGCTGAGCGTTGTCACCGACGACGGTTTGAAAATAAACGCCGACACCGATGTCAGCCAGCCCTCGCGATAAGTATTGAGCATTCGTATTGACGATCTGGCCCATCAAGAGCTCGGTGCCCACCGCTATGATTTCCGCTCTCATTCAGCATCCTCCTTCGGGTTAGAAAAGCTTTTATAGGAGTCCTTCAACGTGTCTTAAATATAGCTTTTCTTGATATTCTCAAAATACCGTTCTTTACGGCGATTTCGCGTAAAGAACCTGAACATCCTGCATATGAAAACAAAAACAATAGGCGGGAAACCTATTGTTTTTGCTCATTCCAGTTAATGACGTCCTTGTTTTTCATAAAATAATCGAAACCGGAGTACATCGTAATGATCGCCGCCACCCAGCTCGCAAAAAGATCAAACCGGAAATGAACGAATTCAAACGGAAAGTTGTTCAGCAACAGCGCGATAATCGCTGTAATCTGAACGGCCGTTTTCCATTTCCCCCATTTGCTGGCCGCCATCACTCTTCCTTCAAGCAGCGCGATCTGCCGCAGGCCTGTAACGGCGAACTCCCGGCTAATGATCACAATCGCAACCCAAGCGCCAAGCTTGCCCATTTCCACGAGAGAAACGAGCACGGCCGATACCAGCAGCTTATCGGCGAGAGGATCGAGCAGCTTGCCCAGGTTCGTAACAAGCTTTCGTTTCCTTGCAATGTAGCCGTCCAAACTGTCCGTGCTGGCGGCTACGATAAAAATTAACGCTGCGATGATTTGATTATAGGTAATCGTGAACTGCTCGATCCGGATATGGGGCGTTTTCACATTGACGAGCAGGAAAAACATAATAATCGGAACTAAAAAAATTCTCGCCAAAGTGATCCGGTTGGCCAGATTCATGCGACAACCTCCCCGGATAAGTCAAACTCAAACGAGTGCGTAATACGCACTTTCGCAATTTCCCCGATCGTAAGCTTCGCTCCGCCAACGAAGACTTCTCCGTCGATCTCCGGTGCATCGAACTGCGAGCGCCCGATATATACGTCGCTGCGGCCATCGTACTTCTCGATAAGCACATCGACCACTTGCCCGATCCGCTCGCCGCCGCGTTCGTTCGAAATTTCGCGTTGAATTTCCATCAACATATTTTGACGGAACTCCTTCACATCGTCAGGCACTTGATCCGGCAGACGGGAAGCAGGCGTGTCCTCTTCCTTGGAATACGTGAAGACGCCCAGACGGTCAAAGCCGATTTCGCGGATGAACTGTTTCAAGTTCTCGAAATCTTCCTCGGTTTCACCCGGGAATCCGACGATGATCGAAGTGCGCAGCGATACGCCCGGAATTCGCTCCCTGATTTTCTTGATCAACTCGCGCGCGTCGCGCTGACGTCCTGGACGGCGCATCCGCTTCAGGATACTGTCCTCGCTGTGCTGCAGCGGCATATCGACGTATTTGCACACTTTCGGATTGCTGGCCATGACATCGATCAACTCGTCCGTGAAAAATCCGGGATAAGCATAGTGCAAGCGCACCCACTCGATGCCCGGCACTTCGCTTACTTTATTCATCAGCGTCGGCAGCATGAAGCTGTCGTACAAATCCGTACCGTAGTTCGTTGAGTCTTGAGCGATCAGGCTGATTTCTTTCACGCCCTGTGAAGCAAGCTGCCCTACTTCGTCCAAAATTGACTCCATGCTGCGGCTGCGGAATTTGCCGCGCATAATCGGAATGCTGCAGAACGTACAGGCGTTATCACAGCCTTCCGCAATTTTGATGTAGGCTGTATATCTTGGGGTTTCCATCTTCCGCGGCAGCTTCTGCTCGTAATTAAACACCGGATTTCCAACGAGCACCGGTTTGCGGCCTTTCAGCGCCTCATCAATAATATCGTTGATTTTGTGAAAGTCGCCGGTTCCGACGATTCCGTCGATTTCCGGCATTTCTTTCATCAATTCTTCCTTGTACCGCTGCGTCAGGCAGCCCGATACGATCAAGGCTTTGAGATTTGCGGTTTGCTTCAGTTCCGCCATATCGAGAATCGTATTTACCGACTCTTCTTTCGCAGCGTCGATAAATCCGCACGTATTTACGATAATGATCGTTGCCTCTTCTTTTTCCGATACAAGGGTGTAGCCGCGCTCATGAACGAGGCCGGACATGATTTCGGAATCGACAAGATTCTTCTCACATCCAAGCGTCACCACTTTAACTTTCTCTGTCATGTATAATCCTCCAAACGATTTTGAACCTTTTTCGCATGTGCTTTTCGTTACAAGTATAATATAAGCCTGTTCGGGGTGTCAAAAGCGGAAAGCCCTTATGAAATGTTTCATCCATAAGGGCCTACCCGTTGGTTGGCATTATCTGAAATTGATGAACTGCAATTCCAACGGTAAATCCGCTTTGCGCAGCAAGGTCATTACCTGCTGAAGGTCATCCTTGCTCTTTCCGGTCACCCGAATTTCATCGCCTTGAATTTGGCTTTTGACCTTTAATTTGGAGTCACGGATAAGGATATTGATTTTTTTCGCATTGTCCTGGTCAATCCCTTGCTTCACTTTGATGCGCTGGCGCACCGTTCCCGACGCGGCGGGCTCCACCTTGCCGTAGTCCAGGTTTTTAAGGGAAATGCCCCGCTTCGCCATTTTCGATTGAAGAATATCTAGCACGTTCTGGAGTTTGAAATCGTCATCCGACACGACAACGAGCTCTTCCTTGTCCAGCGCGATGCTGCTTTTGCTGCCTTTGAAGTCGAACCGGGTTGCGATCTCTTTCTCAGCCTGATTGATCGCGTTGGTTAGTTCCTGGATATCCAGCTTGGACACAATGTCAAATGAATTTTCACTGCTCATACGGTTCCCCTTTCATAGCAACAAAAGTTTCAGAAAGTTAATCCTTTCCAAACATTATAACAAAAAAAGACACGCCAGCACAAAGCCTCGTGTCTTCTCCGATATTACAGCTGCGCGAACTCAATTTGCAGCTTCTTGACGTTCGCCGCGTCGCCGACAATCACCGGAGTTCCGTTAATGGTGAGGTCAACCGCATTCGCCTTACCGAAAATCATGTAAGCCGCGTTGTCCAGTTCCCACGTCTTCGTATTTCCGTTCTGAAACGTACCCTGCTCCACCATTTGCCGGTTGGCGCCGAGGGAATCGAGCTGAATCCAGCAGGCGTCGCCGCTTATATTCATTTCGATCTTCAGTTTCTTCGCATTGGATACCGTGTAATAATCGGTGCCCCGGTCGCTCTTCACCAGCTTCACTTCCGTTGCCGGCGGCGGAGGTGTTTCCGGCGGCTTCTCCGGCGGCTTGTTCTCGGCCAGCGCGGCGGTCCCGGAGCCTCCTCCCCCGGTTTGGGGCGCAGGTGCGGAAGGCTCCACTTTTTCCGTCAGCTTCTTTGATTGCTCTTGTTGCGCGTCGTTCGCCGCGCCGCCTACATAATTTTGATTAATGTAGTAGTAGATGATCCCAAGGATCAACACGACGAAAGAAATCATCATCACATTCGATGCCCATTTCCCGATGCGTTCCGTGTTGCGGGTCGTTCGTTTAGAGCGGATCGGCTCTATATGCTCGGGCTCCGGCGATGGGATCACGTTCTGGTACAAGCGGAGCACTTCGTTCGGATCGAGACCCACCGCCTCGGCGTAGCTCTTAATAAAAGCGCGGACATAGAAGTTGCCCGGCATGATTTTGTAATCGCCTTCTTCTATCGCTTCCAAATACCGCTTACGGATTTTCGTTGTTTCTTGCAAATCGTCCAGTGAAATCTTCTTTTCCATCCTGGCTTTTCTAAGCAGCTGTCCAAGGTCGGACACGTCTTTCACCCCTTCCCGGTCAATTGGGAACTATCGTTAGCGGATGTGAAATCCGCTTCAATCTTAATAATCGTCAAATCCGCTTGTGAACGATTCGTACGTAATTTCTTCGTCCGGCGTATTGCGCAGTTCCACAATGCAATCGAAATGATCGTACGTGTACTGGGATTCACGAATAAAAATATCCGGATGCTCAATCACTTTGGTCGACGGCATGGCCATAATTTCCTGAAGCAGCGCGTAATGCTTTTCGTTGGAACGAAGCGTCGAAACAATCCCATCGATAATGAACACATTGTTCGGACTCATCTCATCCTCGGAAAGCTGGCTGCGCACGGTTTGCCGAAGCAGTGTGGAAGAAACGAAAGTCCAACGTTTGTTCGAGCAGACGCTGCCGGCAATAATCGATTCGGTTTTCCCGACGCGCGGCATGCCTCGTAACCCTACGACGCGATTGCCCTCTTTCTTGAACAGCTCGCCCAAAAAATCGACTAGCAGACCTAATTCGTCGCGTGTAAAACGGAACGTCTTCCGGTCGTCCGAATCCCGTTCGATATAGCGGCCGTGTCGAACCGCCAAAATATCGACAAGTTTTGGAGGTCTTAAGGCCGTTATAGTTATATTATCCACCTTTTTCAACATTTTACCCATAAGTTCAATTTTTTCTTCATCATTCGTTTGCAGAAGCAGTCCGCGGGTGCGATCTTCCACTCCGTTGATCGTCACGATGTTGATATCGAGCATCCCCATCAGCGAAGCGATATCGCCGAGCAGGCCGGGACGGTTTTTATGAATACGGTATTCCATATACCATTGTTTCATTTCATTCGTGTAGTTGTTTACTTCTAGCGTCATTTAACCAAGTCTCCGTTCTAATTTTGTCAGTTGTTACAAAAATATTCTACAATATTCGCCAAATTCCTCCCTGACCGTGAAATAAAGTTACAAATTCTTTACGATCTTCACTTCACTGTCCGCATAAGGCTGAGAGCCGGGCTTCCAGCTTTTATTTTGCATCATATCGAACAATCCTGACAAGATGGCGTCCCACTGCTGCTCAATGCCGGTTGCGGCCATATTTACGATCGGAATCGACAAATTTTTCAATCGATTCATAACCGACTGATCCAGCGTAACGTACGTGACGATCCAATTCGCACCATGCTGCCGCGCCTGAAATTGAAACTGAGGATACCAGCCTTCCGCATCCGTCAGCGTTATGTACTCGGCTTCTTCCGACGGTGCCCAGTCCGAAGGGATCGGCTTCGTCGATTGGGTAACCCATTCAATCGTGCGGCCGGAAACGAGCTGCTGTCGCACCCATACGTCCCACTCGGCGTGCAGCCGCGCTTGCGGCACTTGCTTCAGCATAATATGGTCCGATTGAACCTCTGTCGCCTCCTGAACCGGTTGATCGTCAAGCATAATCCATTTTCTGCTCGTGATTTGCTGCGCCGTCGGCAATATGCTCTCTATCAACGAATGGCCGGCTACCACTATGTAATCGTACGAAACGGACTTGATTTTATTCCACTGCTGTTCCGATAATTCGCTCGTATCGCTCATCCATTCGAAGGCGATATGATTCGTATCCCTCCAGTTCACAAGCGCTCCGTTCAGCTTGTTTTTCGACGCCTCCGGGAAAGCAGGCCCGGTTATAAACAACACCGAAGACTTGCTTTGAAGCAGCTGCGGATCGATTGCGGGAATATTTTTGCCGCACGCCGCAAGCGTTACTATGATACATATGCAGACAATGATTGTTTTTGCCAATCTCATGAATCTTTTCCTACCTCTTTCCGCTAGTAGACAAAATGTCATTTTATTATAGCAGAAATCGTAAGGAAAAGCCTCCCTTGAAGGAGGCTTTAAATAATGGCGTATGAGTTAGGCGTTTGCTTTGGCCAGCTTGACCATCGCTTTCGCCAGCACTTTGCGTTCCTGTTCGTCGCATACATCCCACAGTTCTTTGAGAACGCGCTCTTCCTTGTTTTCCGGGTCTATTTTATCGGATAAAAACTCACCGATCTGAAAAGCAAGATTGGAGATCGTTTCATCCGTCATCCCCGCTTTTTCCGCTTGCGTCACGCGCTCACCCAAAAATTCTTTCCAGCGATCGAATACTTTCAGCACTGTGGCCATGCTCGATTCCTCCTTTTGTTTGTTGATCACTGCCTCCCGGTTACGCTTGGCGCACAACGCGAGAATGAGTGGTCGTTACAAAGTTAATGTTCGCTAAAGGAGCTGAATTTATTCTGCATGGACATAGACCGGCTTCGGTGCGATCACTGTAATTGCTGCCATCGTTAAAATGGGATGCTGACGCATTTACGTTAAGAAACCGCCGTTCGGGCTTATAATTTGGCCGGTCATATAACCCGATTCCGGCAAAGCGAGGAAATAAACGAGCGAAGCGATTTCGTCGGGCTGGGCGAATCGGCCGAGCGGGATATCGCTCTCGATGGCCGCTTTCTCCTGTGCGTCAAACCCGGACATCATCTCCGTATCCACAACCCCCGGCGCCACCGCATTCACCGTGACACCCGAAGGCGCAAGTTCTTTGGCCAGCGCTTTGGTGAAAGCGTTGATGCCTCCCTTGGCCGTGGAATAAGCGACCTCACACGATGCGCCGGAAATGCCCCAAATCGACGAAACGTTGATGATGCGGCCGTATTTTTGAGAAATCATCGGCTTCATGAACTGCTGCGTCGTCAGGAACGTGCCCTTCAAATTTATGTTCATCAGCTCGTCCCACTGCTCTTCGGATGTATCGGACAGCAAGCCGTAATGAGCGATACCCGCGTTATTGACCAATATATCGGGCAGCATCTGATGAGCTTCGAGCTTCTCGCGCATGCGTTCGATTTGCTCCTTCGAACGTAGATCGGCGGTAACGGTCAATACGCGCGAGCCCTGCTTCATGCAGCTGCGGGCGATTTCGTTGGCCGCTTCGTGCGACTGCAAATAATGGATGATAATATTCATACCGACTGAAGAAAAACGTTGGGCGATCGCAGCGCCAATGCCGCGGCTCGCCCCCGTTATCAATACCGTTTGTTCAATAAACGGTTTATGATGATTCGTCACTTGGCCTCACTCATCACAAGCGAGATCGCCATCTGATTCCAGTTAAAATGTTGTTTCAACAACCCGTTCACGTCCTCAATCGTCAAGCTCTCATATACTGGAAGAATATCGAACAAGTCGATCGCTTTAAACCGATACTGCGTAAACTGGTTCGCGATCGCCTCAGGCGAGTTCAACAGCCGCAAAAAGGCGCCGATTTTCTTTTTCTTGCTGCGCTCAAAATCCGCCGCGTTCACGCCAGACGCTTTGACTTTATCGATCTCCTCCTGCACCATCGAAATCATCCGGTCCGGATCTTTCGTATCCCCTCCGAATACGGAGAATGCGTAACCTTCGGCAATATTGTATTCCGAACCGAAGTTATCGGAAATCAGCTGTTCGTCATACAGCTTTTGATAGATGGCCGAACTGGGGCTGAGCAGCAGATCCAGCAGCACTTTCATCGCAAGCTCCCGCTTCAGCATCTCTTTTCCGCGCAGCGGCTGGTCCGGCTCTTTGCAGCCGAACAAGCATTTGGGCAGCGATACAGGCAGCACGGTGACCTTCTTGGGCGCGTTGACGGTCGCCGGTTCGTCCTCAAAGTAACGATGAATTTTTCCTTGCGCGTCGTACGATTTACCATTCTGATTCGCCCGAATGAGCTCCATGATTTCCTCGGGATTGACTCCGCCGACGACGAACAGGATCATATTGCTCGGATGGTAAAACGTATGGTAGCAATCGTAAAGCATTTCCTTCGTAATTTTCGATATCGATTCGATCGTACCCGCAATGTCGATATGCACCGGATGCTTATGATACATCGTTTCGATCAATCCGAAATACGATCTCCAGTCGGGATTATCTTCGTACATTTTGATTTCCTGCCCGATAATCCCTTTTTCCTTCTCTACGTTCGCATCGGTGAAGTAAGGATTTTGAACGAAATTAATCAGAGTCGTTAAATTTTCTTTGATTTGTCCGGTAGCGGAAAATAAATAGGCGGTGCGGTCAAAGCTTGTAAAGGCGTTCGCCGAAGCGCCCTGCGCGGCAAATACCGAAAAGATGTCGCCCGTCGGTTCTTCGAACATTTTATGCTCCAGAAAATGGGCGATACCGTCCGGTACGTGCTGCTTCTCTCCGCCTTCTACTTGAAATGTATTGTCGATCGAGCCGTATTTGGTCGTGAATGTTGCGTATGTTTTTTGAAAGCCTTCTTTCGGCAATATCACGACAGTGAGCCCGTTGGGAAGCTGCTCCGTATAGAGCGTCTCCCGTACATGAGGATAAGGGATGACTTCCATTTAGACTTCCCCCTTTTTATCTCGTAAAAAATATACGGTATCGAGTTCCACTTGCGCGGCCATCTCCTGAATAAGGTTTTTGTCAATCGCTTCGACCGCTTCTATAAGCGCAGGAACGGTGCGGCTTGCTCCCGACAAAATATTGTTGAAATCGAAGGCGATCAGTTCAAATGCCGAATCCTGAAGCTCGCGCAGATGGCTCGTAATCATCGCCTTCGTCTGCTGCAGCTCGGTGTCGCTGATGTGACCGTCCCTCATCGCTTGCAACTGTTGCTTGATGATCGTAACGGCTTTCTCGTAATTACCGATCTCAATGCCCGACTGAATCGTCAAAATGCCCTTGTGGCCGTCCAGGCGGGAAGAGGCGTAGTACGCCAGACTTTCTTTCTCGCGCACATTCGTAAACAATTTCGAGTGCGGATACCCGCCCAGAATGCCGTTATACATTAATGCAGCCGCGTACGAATCGTCGGCGTACGAAGTATTGATGCGCAATCCCATGTTCAGTTTGCCTTGATTCACGTCTATGCGTTCCACGACTTCTTTGACTTCCGCTACCCGGCGATGCGCCGATTTCCTCGAATATGTCGCCGACGTTCCGCTATGTACGTGAAAATAACGGTCGATGAGCGGAAGCACCTGCTGCAAATTCGTATGGCCTACCACATAAATATCGATTGGCGAATTTTGAAGAAACTGACGGAAACGCTCCATCAATCCATCGGCGTCGATCTGCTGCAAATCGGCGATCCTGCCCAAAGGATGCAGCTTGTAAGGCTCTTCGCTGCACATTTCTTCGATACAACGTTCCGCGGCATAACGGATTTTATCGTTAACGATCGCTTCGAGCCGTTTTTGCAGCGTCGTCTTCTCGGATTCGACGTACTTCTTGACGAACGTATCGCCCTCGAGCGCCGGCTGGGTTACCGCCTGACCGAGAAATTCGATTGCCTGCTCGAGCAGGGAGTCGTTGCTGGATACGAAATCATCCTGGATAACGTCCATCCGGAACTGTACCATCTGATAATCGCCGCGCTTGTAAATATCGAATCCGAAGCCGGCGCCGTACAAATTGTCGAGCTGCTCGCGAAACCGTTTCGTCTCGGGATACGCCTGGCTGCCTCTGCGCAGCACAAACGGAATGAGCGCCGTTTCCGTCACGGTGTCTTCCTCAAGCGGGCAGCCGATATAGACGGAGATCGCGAACGTTTTGAACTGCTGGGTAGGAAGCACGTGAACGCGTATATTGCGAGACGTGCCGCGTTCGAAATGTATTTGCTTCAAAGGCGAAACAACTCCCTTCATAGTCCCTGGTTACCTTCCTTTCGTATCCATTCCATTATATTCCTCCAGAAATAGAAGAAGCAACCTTCGGAACAGGTTACTTCTATCCAATGCCTTATTTGCAAAAAATATGTTTGCCGATTTGCTTCACTTGCGGCCGGCTCCAAATCCATTTGGACGTAGCAGTCGCAGGGTTAAAGTAGTAGATGCAGCCTCCGGTGGGATCCGATCCGTTGAGGGCTTCCTGTACGGCTTTCTTCGACGATTCGTCGGGCGTCAGCCATATTTGTCCGTCGGCGACCGCCGTAAACGCGCCAGGCTGAAAAATGACGCCTGACACCGTGTTCGGAAAGCTGGCGTGCTTCACCCGGTTGAGGATTACCGCCGCAACCGCGACTTGGCCGATGTATGGCTCGCCGCGCGCTTCGCCATGCACCGCATTGGCCATTATATTCAAATCCTGCTGCGACAAGCCAAGCTTGGTGGAAGGCGCCATCCCTGCGTTCGTGGAAGCCGGCGGCTGTGCGGCTCCTCCCCCGCCGCCTCCTCCTGCAGCTGCTCCTGCACCGGTCTGAGAGCCCGGCAACCAAGGAGGCAAGTCTGCAGCGGACGCTTTCCAGTTTTTCGTCGCTTCCCACAGCTTCAGCTTCGTTTTGCTTCCGGCAATGCCGTCCACACGCAAGCCGAAATCGGATTGGAACCACTTGAGTGATTTCAACGTTTTATATCCGAAATCGCCGTCGACCTTCCCAGTGTAAAAGCCCAAATATTTTAATCGCCCTTGAAGCTCGTATACATCCGCCGTCCCGCTGGCGCCATAGCGAATTTCATTGGCGCTGAACGTCTGCGTCGTATTCATTCGATGTTTCAATTCGATTCCGGCAATTAAAACCAATACCATGCAAACGGTAATAACGACCAATCGCTTGTTCATTCCGATTACTCACCTTTCTCTCCAACGTAATGGCAACCTTTTTAAGGTTATTATGAGAAAGGAAGTCAGCTTCTATTCAGTGAAAAGAGGGAATGCCTGGGCATTCCCTCTCTGAAAAAGTATCGCTTATGAACTCATTCGATTGATCTGATACTGCTCCATGGTAACGAGCACTTCCCTCGGCTTGCTGCCCTCGTATGGGCCTACAATGCCGCGGGCTTCCATCGTATCGATCAAGCGGGCGGCTCTTGTATAACCGACGCGCATTCTGCGCTGCAATAGCGAGACGGACGCCTGCTTCGCCTCCAATATGATCTGAACGGCTTGATCGTATAATTCGTCCTCGACCTGATCCTGCGTATCCTGCTGCTCTTCCACTTGCGGGACCATGTCTTCCACATAATTCGCCTGGCCTTGCGTGCGGACATAGTTGACGACCGCTTCGACTTCCTGATCGGACAAAAACGCGCCTTGCACCCGCACCGGCTTCGAAGCGCCCATCGGCAGGTAAAGCATGTCGCCGCGGCCAAGCAGCTTCTCGGCGCCGACCATATCGAGGATCGTTCGGGAATCGACTTGAGAAGAAACGCCGAACGCAATACGCGAAGGAATATTCGCTTTAATGACGCCCGTAATGACGTCGACCGACGGCCGCTGCGTGGCGATGATCAAGTGAATGCCCGCCGCCCGTGCCATTTGCGCCAGCCGGCAAATCGAATCTTCTACATCGTTGGCCGCCACCATCATCAAGTCCGCAAGCTCGTCCACAATGACGATGATATACGGAAGGGGCGCTCCGGTTTGCGTCTCGATCAGCATCGAATTATACCCTTCGATGTTGCGCGTACCGCTCTTGGAGAACAGCTCGTACCGCTTCTCCATCTCGACTACGACTTTCTTAAGCGCCAGCGATGCTCTTCTCGGGTCTGTCACGACGGGAGCGAGCAAATGCGGAATGCCGTTATAGACGTTCAGTTCCACCATCTTCGGGTCGATCATCAAAAATTTCACTTCGTCCGGTTTAGCTTTATACAGCACGCTTGTAATAATGCCGTTGATGCACACCGATTTACCTGAACCCGTAGCTCCGGCAACGAGCATGTGCGGCATACGCGCCAAATTGCCGACAATCGGCTGGCCGGATATGTCGCGGCCCAGCGTGATGGACATCTTCGCGGCCGAATCCTGGAATGCCGGGCTTTCCATCACTTCGCGCATCGTGACGACGGAAACTTCCATATTCGGAACTTCGATGCCGATCGCGGACTTGCCCGGTATCGGCGCTTCCATCCGAATGTCTTTGGCTGCCAAAGCCAATGCGATATCGTCCGTCAAGCTGACGATCCGGCTTACTTTCACCCCGACATCCGGTTGAATTTCATACCGGGTAACGGCCGGGCCCCGTACCACCTCAAGCACTTTCGCCCGAACGCCGAAGCTTTCCAGCGTCGCTTCCAGTTTGCGGGCCACCGCCTTGTAGTCCAGCGCATCGGAACCTTTGCCTGCCGCAGGTTTCGATAGAAGCTGCAGCGACGGCAATTCATAAGGCACCTCGAGCGGTTTGTTGCGGATATCGAATTCTTCTGCGGACAAATCCTCTTCGCCGTCCGTTTGCGCAGCTGCCTCCATCGCTTTCTGCTGCTGCGGAGCGGAGACGACGGCCGCCGCGGGTGTGCCGGACGTTTGTTTGCCATGGGTCGAACCGATTTCGGTTTCCTGTTTGACCTGTTCTTGAAAATCACGTATCACCGGTATCGCCGGATCTGCATCCTGTGCCTCGTAATCGCCGGCACCGCCCTTCAATGTATCGGGATATGCCGGATCCGGATCGGCGGAATAAACGGTAAGTTCTTCGGGGATTTCGTCCGCGGCGCCGCTGCCTGCCTTGGAAGGTTTGGCATCTTTGCCGCCGGAAGGATTAATCAATTCAAAGAACATCGAACGCTTTTTCGCCGGTTTCCGTTCTTTGCGTTCCGGCCGCAGCGTTTCCTCATCGAATTCGTCATCCATCGGGACGAACGCCGGTGCAAGCTTCCTCTTTTTGTCTTGCGACGCGTCCGTTGCTTTTTTCCGCTGTTTGTTTTGCTGCATAATCCGTTTTATGTATTGACCCAGAAGCGTATCCGCGAACGACTTCCGGCCTCGAATCCGCTCCACCAAATCTCCTAGCGAGATACCGGTTACGAGGATGAAGCCGGATACAAACAACGTATATTGAAGCAGACGCGCTCCCAAATTATCAAACAGGAAGTGAAACACAGCATACAGGAACGCGCCAACCATTCCGCCCCCTACGCCGTCGGTCAGTATCGTTTGTCCATCCGCTTTGGAACTCAATCCCGCTACAAGGCTCGTCCAGGTTTGGGACAAAATTTGTCCGTCCGTAAAATTCCCTTTCGGGAACAACTGGGCAAACAAACTGATATGACTCATCAGCAGTAGTGAAAGCAGGATGAGCAGCAGTCCGGTTTTACGGGACGTTCGCCAAACGGGCCATTCCCGTTTCATCATCACATACAGACCGGCATATATGAAAATAAGCGGAATGACAAAGTCCCACGTTCCAATCACAAAACGGAACAAATACGTCAGCGAACGGGCTACCGACCCTTCCCGGGATAAAGCGATAATTGATAATGTCAATATGACGATGCCATATAACTCGAACTTCAAGTTCGTCTTGATGCCTTTGCCCCGTTTCCTACGTTTGGCCAAGGTCGCTCACCCCCAAGACACTATTATACCATAAACTGGGGAAGAGCTGAAACGAGCCTTTTGAATCTCGTCGTTAGCCCTGCAACACCGGCTGAAACTCGATCATTCGTCCCGGCGCATACTGCGGATTTAAAAAATCTTGAGGATTGCAGCTCAAAAGCCGAACGATCATTGCTTGGTGGGGATTCACTTGCTGCACCTGCATCGTCACCCCGTTAATAACGAGTTCCACCGTCTTGGACTGCTCGACCGCCTCCATATTCTCCATGACCGCTTCGAGCGGAAGAATGCTGTAGTGAATCATTGCACAAACCCTCCCGATTGGCCATTGCGTCGTTCTTCGATCAAACGGTTCAGTTCGCGGATTCCTTCGCCGATCCCTCCGAGTGCATTAATCAATCCATATCTCACCGCATCCGGGCCAACAACCGACGTACCGATATCCCGGGTCAGTTCACCCGTTTTGAACATAAGCTCTTTAAATTTTTCTTCGCTGATTCTGGAATGGCCCGTAACGAAACGGATCACTCTATCTTGCATTTTATCCAGGTATTCGAAGGTTTGGGGAACGCCGATCACGAGCCCGTTTAGTCGAATCGGATGGATCGTCATCGTCGCCGTCTCCGCGATTAGCGAGTGGCTCGATGCAACTGCAATCGGCACCCCAATGCTGTGCCCGCCACCTAATACCAAAGTAACGGTCGGTTTGGACAACGTCGCAATCATTTCGGCAATCGCAAGACCAGCCTCGACATCGCCGCCTACCGTATTCAAAATGATCAAAACCCCTTCAATTTTCGGGTTTTGTTCTGCAGCTACAAGCTGTGGGATTAAATGTTCATATTTCGTCGTTTTATTTTGCGGCGGCAGTACGATGTGCCCTTCGATTTGCCCGATAATCGTCATGCAAAAAATATTCGATTCACCGGACGGCGTTACGGTTTGCCCTAATTGCTGAATTGCTTCGACGGTTGCGTTCTTTTTTGCGTCTTCCGCCGATGGCGGCTGCTGTTCCAATTTATTGTTAGACAGGCTGTACATATCGGGTATCCTCCCATGGTCTGATTTCTCCCATAGTATGGTTGTTCCGCCTTAAAATATGCGCAGGCCCCTGTAAAAAAAGACCTTACGAATGCATTCGCAAGGTCTTTGGACTGTTCTAACTATATGCAATGAACGGGCTATGACTGGTGGTTTGAATCAAACTTCCATGATGATTGGAAGGATCATTGGTCTTCTTCTGGTTTGTTCATATAAAAATCGTCCTAATGCGTCTTTCACATGCGTTTTAAGCGAAGCCCATTCGTTCACGTTCTCGTTCATCAAACGTTGAAGCGTGCTTGTCACGATACGGTTCGCCTCATCAAGCAGCCCTTCGGATTCGCGTACGTAAACGAAGCCGCGCGAAATGATGTCCGGGCCGGAAAGAATAGCGCCGTCCTGCTTACTGAGTGTCACCACTACGACCAAGATGCCGTCTTGCGATAACAGTTTGCGGTCGCGCAACACGATATTTCCTACATCGCCTACGCCGAGACCATCGATCAGCACATTGCCTGCAGGCACTTTGGAGCCTTTGCGGGCAACGCCGTCCTGAAACTCGACCGTATCGCCATTGTCGACGATAAAAATATCTTCTTTCGCAACGCCGACCGACTCAGCCAGCATGCCGTGCTGACGAAGCATCCGGTACTCCCCGTGAATCGGGATAAAATACTTTGGCTTCATCATGTTCAGCATCAGCTTAAGCTCTTCCTGGCTTCCGTGGCCGGATACATGCACACCGGTAATCGAGCCGGGACCGTAAATAACATGGGCGCCAATGCGCATCAGTTCATCGACGGTTCGTCCCACATATCGTTCGTTCCCCGGAATCGGAGTCGCTGCGATAATGACCGTATCACCCGGCAAAATATCCACTTTGCGGTGGGTCGAGCGGGCCATGCGGGTCAAAGCGGACATCGGCTCGCCTTGGCTGCCGGTCGACAGAATGACTACGCGATCCGCCGCAAGCTTGTTCACTTCTTCCGGCTCAATCAACATCCCGTCCGGAATGCGGAGATATCCCAGCTCGCTGGCAATGGTAACGACATTCACCATGCTGCGCCCGATCACCGTCAGCTTCCGCCTCGTGACTTCCGCTGCGTCGATCACCTGCTGAATCCGGTGAATGTTAGATGCAAACGTAGCAATAATGACCCGCTGCTTCGCCTTGCGGAATACTTCTTCGATTTCTGCGCCCACGCTTTTCTCCGACCCGGTATAACCTGGCCGCTCCGCGTTCGTGCTGTCGGACAAAAGCGCAAGTACGCCCCTGGCTCCGATCGCCGCCATCTTGTGCAAATCGGCATACTGCTCATTGACCGGCGTCTGGTCGAACTTGAAGTCCCCCGTATGCACCACGTTGCCTTCCGGCGTCTCAAGGCATACGCCTACGGAATCCGGGATACTATGGTTGGTCTTGAAGAACGTAGCGGTCATGCAACCCAGTTTTAGCTCCGAATCGGCCGTAATGACGATACGTTTCGTTTCTCCAAGCAGATTGGCCTCTCTCAACTTCGTTTCAATGAGTCCTAAAGTCAAGCGCGTTCCGTAAACCGGAACATTCAAATGTTTGAGTACATAAGGCAGTCCGCCGATATGGTCTTCATGACCATGGGTGATGACAATGCCCCTGACTTTATCCCGATTCTCTGTCAGGTAAGAAATGTCCGGAATCACGATATCGATCCCGAGCATGTCTTCCTCCGGAAATTTCAAACCGCAATCGATCACTACGATATCGTTTGCGTACTGCACCACATACATATTTTTGCCGATTTCACCCACGCCGCCCAGGGCGAAAATCGTAAGTTTGTCTATATTTTTTTTGGACAAGATAAATAAACCTCCTTGGGATTAATTGACGACGATATTTTCGTATGAACAAAAAACCAATATACCGCACCAGTCACTTGCCATCATTATACATGATCAAAATAAGCAATTACAAGTTGCTGCATTCAAGGCCGTAATCCCCTTGGTAAACCGTATTGTTTCCCAAAACAATAAAACCGATGCCGGGATGGCACCGATTTTGCCTCAAAAGAGCTCATTCAAACAACGCTGTAATGAACTGTCCTTCTTTTTCGGTTACATCCACGAGCGGCAAGCGTACGCCTCCAACCCTAATGCCTTTATGGTTTAATGCGAATTTCACTGGAGCCGGGCTCGGTACGCGGTGCGGACAAAAGAACAACCCGCGGAATATAGGCAGCAACTTGCCGTGAAGCTTAGCCGCACCTTGAACATCTCCCTGCAGATAGCAGTTTATCATATTTTTCATTTCTTTTCCAATTACGTGACTGGCTACGCTCACAATGCCGTGAGCTCCGACCGCCAGTGCGGGAAGCGCCGAGCTGTCGTCGCCGCTGTACACCGTAAATCCAGGCGCAGCGCCGTTTACGATCTGGGTCAGCTGGTCCGTATCCGCGCAGTCTTTCGTTGCGACAATATTCGGCACGTGCGAAAGGCGAATCGTCGTATCCGGATCGATGTTAATTCCCGTACGGCCTGGTACGTTGTAGAGGATAACCGGTATGTTGACCGATTCGGCAATCGTTTTAAAATGCTGATACAGCCCTTCTTGCGAAGTCCGGCTGTAGTAGGGAGCCACCAGCAGCAGCGCATCGACGCCTGCTTTCTCCGCCGCTTGGGACAAATGAATGGAATGTGCCGTATCGTTGCTGCCCGTACCGGCAATGATTTTGTAACGGCCGTTCGCGTGCTTTACTGCGGCGGCAAACAAACCAAGTTTCTCTTCTTCCGTCAATGTCGGCGATTCGCCGGTCGTTCCGCAAATGACGAGACTGTCGCTTTGCTGTTCATCGATTGCGTAATCCATCACCTTTTCAAATGCGGACCAATCCACCTGCAACTTGTCGTCAAAAGGCGTTACCAACGCTGTTATCAGTCTTCCGAAATCCACGACATGTCCTCCTAATCATTCATCTGTGCAATGCAAACTGTCTGTGAAGCGCGCGCACCGCCTTCGCCATGTCGTCTCCCTGAACGAGAACCCAGATCGTGGCATGCGAGTCGGCGGATTGCAGTATCTGTATATCTTCACTCGTCAAAGCTTCGACAATATTCGCCATAATTCCCGGCACGCCGCTCATGCCTCCGCCGATCACAGACACTTTCGCGCAATGGGGCGTAAGATACGGCTCGTAGCCGAGCTTTTGCAGCGTTTCCGCCGCTCGCTGGGCTTCATGGTCGAATACGGTGTATACGACGCCGGACGGGTTGACATTTATAAAATCGACGCTGATCCGCTGCTGCGCCATCGCTGTAAATACGCCAAGCTGAAGGTCGTAGCTACCTTCCTTCGCAAACACTTGGATTTGCGTTAAATTCGCGGCATTGGCGATTCCTGTCACGAAACGGTCATGTACCCCCGCGTCGTTCTTGATCGCATCCGTATGCGTGACCAAGGTTCCCGGATCTTTCGTGAACGTCGACCTGACGCGCACCGGAATGTTCGCATGCATCGCCACCTCGACGGCACGCGGATGAATCACTTTCGCGCCAAGATGCGCCATATTGCATATTTCCGTATACGATACGACGGATAACGGTCTCGCTTCCGACACAATCCGCGGGTCTGCCGTCAAAATGCCGCCGACATCCGTGAATATGTCGACGAGCTCGGCCTGAAGCGCTGCGCCGAGCGCTGTCGCCGACGTGTCGCTGCCTCCCCGGCCCAGCGTCGTGAAATCTCCCGACTTGGACGCTCCCTGGAAGCCGGCCACAATGACAACGTTTCCTTGTTCCAGCAGCTCCAGGATGCGATCGGGACGAATCGACAATATTTGCGCATTCCCATAATCGTCATTCGTCACAAATCCCGCCTGCGCACCGGTTAAAGCAACTGCCGGAATTCCTTCCGCATGAAGCAAACTGCACAAGGTAGCCGCCGATATCAGCTCGCCGCAGCAAAGAAGCATATCTCTTTCTCTGGCCGGCAGCCGATTGCCGTTATGGCTTATCCAATCCAATAAAGTGTCCGTTGCATAAGGCTCGCCCTTGCGACCCATAGCCGATACGACGATGACGAGTTTATATTGCTGCTGCAGCGCATCCCGGATATGTTCGATAACGTGTGCTCTGGCTTCGGCTGTGGATAGGGACGTGCCGCCAAACTTCTGCACCAAGATCTTCATCAAAGATCCCCCTTTTCCATCAAAGCCTTACAATGAAATAGGCAAAAACCTGGCTTCCTATGCGTCACAGGAAGCCAGCATGAACTGACAGCGGCGCGCCCCGAAACCCGGCGCATTCGCTACAGCGTATCGATTAGTTTTGTTCAATCGCAATATATTCCGCGATTTGCACCGCGTTCCAAGCTGCTCCCTTAAGCAGGTTGTCGGAAACGATCCACAGATTCAGCGCGCGCGGGTTGCTGAGATCTCGGCGAACACGGCCGACGAATGTCTCCAATTTGCCTGCAGCTTCCGTTGCAAGCGGGTATACTTGCTCCTCCGGATTGTCTTGAAGTACGATGCCCGGCGCATCGGCAAGCAATTGTTTTACTTCCTCGACGTCAAAATCCTGCTTGAGCTCAACGTAGACGGATTCGGAGTGCCCGTAGACAACCGGGATCCGTACGCACGTCGCGGTTACTTCAAGGGATTCGTCGCCCAGAATCTTCTTGGTTTCGTTGATCATTTTCATTTCTTCGTAAGTAAATCCGTTATCGACGAATTTATCGATTTGCGGAATCGCGTTAAACGCGATTTGATGCTTTTTCGGCAGCGATCCGACAGGCAGGATTTGCGGTTCCACCTCGTTGCCGGCCACGATTTCCTTGGATTGGCGCAGCATCTCGTCGATCGCACGCGCGCCTGCGCCGGACACCGCTTGATACGTCGATACGATGATGCGAGAGATGCCGTAGCGGTCGTAAAGCGGTTTAAGCGACTGCACCATCTGAATCGTCGAGCAGTTCGGGTTGGCGATAACGCCTTTATGTTCGTTGATTTTGTCCATGTTGACTTCCGGCACGACAAGCGGCGTTTCCGGGTCCATCCGGAAGGCGCTCGTATTGTCGACGCAGACCGTTCCGCGCTTGATCGCCTCCGGCACGAGTGTACGGCTTACGTCGCCGCCGGCGCTGAAAAGCGCAATGTCCACGCCGTCGAAGCTCTCCGGCTTCGCTTCTTCCAGCGTAATCTCACGGCCTTTATAGGAAAGCTTCGAGCCTGCGGAACGAGCCGACGATAGCAGCTTCAATTCGTTAATAGGGAAATTCCGTTCTGCGAGCAAACGGAGGATTTGTTCTCCAACGGCACCTGTTGCGCCCACTACTGCGACATTAAACAACTTTTGATTCGACATATGTTCGTCTCTCCCCTGCGGTTATGAATATATTGTAAGTAGGAATCAGTAGTTAAAGCGCTCGATCAGCATCGGTTGAAGCTGCTTGCCCTGAAGCGCCGCTTCGCAGGTTTCCATCACCAGATCCATTCGTGCGACCAGCGAGTTCGGCTTAACGGATGGTGCATCCTGTCCGAACGGCACAAAATAAATGTTCTTCGTTATAAGCAGCTTGCCGACGTTCATAGCGTTCAGTCCGAGTCCGTCATTCGTGGAAATCGCCAGCACGAGCGGCCGCTGATTGCGCATTTGCGCCTTCGCAGCCATGAGTACCGGGCTTTCCGTCATGGCGTTAGCCAGTTTGCTCGTCGTGTTTCCCGTGCAGGGCGCGATCAGCAACACGTCCAGCAGCTTGGAAGGGCCGAGCGGCTCTGCATCTACAATTGAAGAAATAATATCATTTCCTGTGATGTCTTTCAACTGTTTTTGCCAATTTTCCGATGTTCCGAACCTTGTATCGGTTGTCATGATCGTATTCGATACGATCGGCACGACATTGGCCCCGGCATCGACAAATCGCCGTATTTGCGGCATGACTTCAGCAAACGTACAATGAGATCCGGTCAAGGCGAACCCCACCGTTTTATTTTGCCAGTTCATTCCACATTCCTCCTCATCTCTGCATCTTCCATAACGATGCGGGTCAACGTGTCGGCAATGATGCGTCCAGCCGTTTTCGGCGCTACGATGCCCGGAAGTCCCGGAGCGAGCAAAGCTTTAACTCCTCTGCGTTCAGCATAGCGGAAGTCCGTTCCTCCCGGTCTGGAAGCAAGGTCGATAATGAGCGCACGGTGCGGCAAATTGGCGATCACCTGCGCCGTGACGATCATCGACGGGATCGTATTGAACAAATAATCCACCTGCGAAACATGGGAAATAAGCTCCTTCGTGTAAAACGGATTCAGGTTCATTTCCGCCGCGCGGGCGAAATATTCCGGCTTGTTGACGCCCATCCTTACTTTCGCGCCCATTCCCTGCAGCGTTCGCGCCAGTGTAATACCCGTTCTTCCGAATCCGAGCACCATCGAATTCGAGCCGTGAATCGTAATATCCGTGTTTTGGATCGCCATCATAATGGCGCCTTCCGCCGTCGGTATGGAATTGTAAATCGCCACATCGTCGCGGTCAAACAATTCGACAAGACTGATTTGATGTTTCGCGCACAAGTTGCGTAAGTACGGCTTTGCCATGCCCGTAAACACTCTGGCATGCTTCGGCAGCGCTGCTATATGCTCGTCAGTAAGCCGCAGCTCTTTCGAAGAAAACAAGCTTTCAACGGTCCCGTGATCGTCAGTGCCCACGGCAGGCAATATGATGGCATCCATTGCCTCAAGCGATTCGGGGACCAGCTCCGCCTTGGTGATTCCGCTAAACTGGTTTTGCAAATTATCGAATCCGATCAAGCATACGGATGCGTCCAGCTCGGAACATTTCAAGATCACCTCGAGCTGGCGCGCGTCGCCGCCGATCAGCGCTACTTGAATCCCGGTCAGCATTCATTCTCACCTCTTTCTTGTCGCCAGTCGGCGCCCTGGTTGTTCCCGACGTTGCGGCTGCGACGTATATCGTTCTCGGTAACTCATTTTATGCGAGTGCCCAAGGATGGGTTACAATCCGCAAACATGAAAACAGCACCTCGCAAATCCGGCTCGTTGGCCGAAATGCGAGGTGCTGTTGGGTATTCATCTATAAGAAAAAGCGAAGCTTTTTTATTTCGTTCCCGTATGTCCGAAGCCGCCCGCGCCCCGTTCCGTATCGTCGAGCACAGCTACTTCTACGAGCCGCACGCTTGGCACGATCTGAAACACCATTTGGGCGATTCGTTCCTTGCGCTGAACTACGAAAGGTTCTCTTCCGTGGTTGATGAGCAGCACCTTCACTTCGCCCCGGTAATCGGCATCGATCGTGCCTGGCGAATTCAGCGTCGTAATGCCGTGCTTGAAAGCGAGGCCGCTGCGCGGTCGAATTTGCGCTTCCAGCTCAGCGGGCATGGCAAGAGCGAAACCGGCAGGGACTAGCGCCCGTTCGCCCGGGCCGAGCGTTATCGGCTCCCCAACCGCCGCATACAGGTCGAAGCCGCTGGCTAATTCGGACATTTTCTGCGGCAGCGGGATATCTTCATTTCCCGGGAGCCGCATGATTTGAACTTGAAACCCGTCAGACAAGCTGATCCCTCCTAAACCCCTGAATCGCCTGATCGGACGTGCCTACCATAGCTAACGCGAAAGGATGGGACATCATGTCCGCCGTCAGCTCGCGAATATGCTCCATCTCCACCTCTTCGATTCGTGCAATCATCTCGTCCAGACTGTAATGACGGCCGAGCATCAGCTCGTTTTTGCCGAGACGGTTCATTCGGCTGCTTGTGCTTTCCAGGCTGAGAATGAGACTTCCCTTCATCTGCTCTTTCCCTTTTCGCAGCTCCGCCGGCGACAAGCCTTTATCCTTGATCTCGCCAAGCAGCTCAAGCGTAACCTTCAGCACTTCCTCTGTCTGTTTCGGCGCCGTTCCCGTATACACGGTGAACAGCCCGCCGTCCTGGTACGAAGAATGATAGGAATAAACGGAATAAGCCAGTCCGCGCTTCTCGCGGATTTCCTGAAACAGTCTGGAACTCATTCCGCCGCCGACCGCGTTGTTCAGCAAAATCATCGCGTACAGCCGCTCGTCCTTTGCCGATAATCCCGGCAGCGACAGACAGATATGATTTTGCTCGGTCTTCTTCTGCTTATATTGCAGCTCGTGATGGAAGCCGAGCTGTTCGATAGCGGTGGTCGATCCTTCAACGGAAAACGCGCTGAAATGCCGGCCGATCAGCTCCATCACATCGTCGTTTACGTTGCCGGCAATGCTGATCACCGTATTGGCGATGGTATAATGCTTCGCCATGTAGTCTTTCAGAGTATCCGAGCTCATCGCCGATAAATTTTGCTCCGTGCCGATGATCGTCTGCCCAAGCGAATGGCTGCCAAACGCCGCCTTTGCGATCAAATCGTGCACCATATCGTCCGGCGTATCGTCGTACATCGCGATTTCTTCGAAGATGACGTTTTTTTCTTTCTCCAGTTCCCCGGTATCGAATACGGAATGAAAGAACATATTGGAGAGCACTTCGACGGCAAGCGGCAAATGCTCATCCAGCACCTTGCAGTAATAGCACGTATATTCCTTGGAAGTAAAGGCATTCACGTTGCCCCCGATGCCGTCGAAAATTTCGGCGATATCCTTGGCGGAATATTTATCAGTTCCTTTAAAGAGCATATGTTCGATAAAATGGGAAATGCCGTTATTTTGCGAAGTTTCGTTTCTCGATCCGGTTTTCACCCAGATGCCGAAAGCAACGGACCGACAGGTCGGAATTTTTTCCAAAACGACTCTGAGACCGTTGTTAAGCGTATGTTTTTCCAAGCAATAGCCTCCTTGATGAAGCAATAATATTTAGATATTAACATTATTGACCTGTCGACTCAACCTCGGGGATTCTTGCCGGCGACAATACTTCGCTGACGGTTCCGAGGGCAAGCCCTTTGCTTTTGATGGAACGGATCATTCCTTTGAGCGCCCGGTTGCTCGTATCGGTTGGATGCATGAGTATCAGCGTGCCCGGCTCCACGCGATCCGCGATTTTCCGAACGACCGACGAAGGGTCGGGCTTTTTCCAATCCACCGTATCCAGTGTCCATAAAATGGTCTTCAAGTTCAGCTCATGCGCAATATCGACGGTCATTTTATTATAATCGCCCGACGGAGGCGCAAACAGCTTGTTTTCCAGGCCCGCTTCCTTCAAAAGCGCTTCGGTCCGGGAAATTTCCGTCGTTTGCTGGGCGCGGCCAAGCTTGCTCATATCCTTGTGCGTGTATGCGTGATTGCCCGGTTCGTGCCCCGCCTCTACGATTTTTTGCGCGGTCGGAATGTTTTTTTTGAGCCAGGTGCCGTCAAAAAAGAACGTAGCGTGAACATTCTCGGTGCGGAGCGTCTCGAGCATCGGAGCCAAATACTCGTCGCCCCATGCGACGTTGATCATCAAACCGACCATCTTTTTGTTCGGATTGCCCTTGTAAATCGGCTGCGAGCCAAGCTCCTCAAGGCCCACTTTCGGCGGAATTTCGCGGTACTGCAGCTGCAGCGGTTCCGCAAAAGCGCGCTGTTCGGCCAGCTCCAGCGTGCGTTCGATATCGACTTCCAGCCCGTTATAGCCCGGAATGGCTTTCCATACCGAATCGATTTTGGCGTCAATCGGTTCCACCCGACGTTTTTCGGCCTCCGCTTTGATCTGTTCCAGCACTTGCGCTTTGCGTTTTTCGTTCTGCTGCCCCCAGCCGCTCCAAATGCCGCCGCCCTGCGATAGCTCCGCTACCCCGGAGCTGCTCACCGCCACTTCGCCGGTATGATTGTAAGCATACTGTACAAACCGGTCTACCGCGGTCGATTGCTGCAGCCCAAACGTCACACCGCCGAGACACAGCGCCGCGAACAATAATTGATTTCGCTTCATGACACGACTCCCGTCATAGCTTGATTGTCCCATACTTATGCGGCTCAGGACAAGTTTAGACCATGATCCGCAGGCTGCTTTTCGAACTAGTGTCTCCTGTGCACTGCTGAGGCGCGCCAAATAGCAGCAAAACTAAGCGGAGTCCATTGCGTCGCCGTAACCGATCCGATGGCCGGACATAACAAAAAAGAGACAGACATCTCTGGCTCTTTCTTCTTACTTGCTTAAGGGAAGGGAGCTCCCTTAAGCGAATATTAAGCTTGGGCTGGCGCTTCGGCGGTTAGTACCGCTTTACGCGACAAATTGATGCGGCCCTGCGCGTCGATTTCGGTCACTTTCACTGTAATTTTATCGCCGATCTTCACGACGTCTTCCACTTTGGCTACGCGCTCGGTGGAAATCTGGGATATATGCACCAAACCTTCTTTACCCGGCAAAATTTCCACAAACGTACCGAATTTCTCGATCCGTTTTACCGTACCAAGGTATACTTCGCCAACGATCACTTCGCGAACGATGCCTTCGATGATTTGACGCGCTTTCTCGTTCATTTGCTCATTGGAAGAAGCGATGAATACGCGGCCGTCTTGCTCGATATCGATTTTTACGCCGGTCTCTTCGATAATTTTGTTGATGATCTTGCCGCCCGCACCGATGACGTCGCGGATTTTGTCCGGATTGATCTGCATCGTAAGAATCTTCGGCGCATAGGGGGAAAGCTCCGTCTTCGGCTGGGAGATCCGTTCCAGCATTTTGCCCAAAATATGCATCCGGCCGGACTTGGCTTGCTCCAGCGCTTGCGTAAGAATCGCGCGGTCAATTCCGTCGATTTTAATATCCATTTGCAGCGCGGTTACCCCTTTGGCTGTCCCTGCCACTTTAAAGTCCATGTCGCCCAGATGGTCTTCCATCCCCTGGATGTCGGTCAAAATCGAGAAATGCTCCCCGTCCTTGATTAGACCCATCGCAACACCGGCAACCGGTGCTTTGATCGGAACGCCAGCATCCATCATGGCCAGCGTGCTTGCGCAGATGCTTGCCTGAGAAGTCGAGCCGTTCGATTCGAGTACTTCAGATACGAGTCGGATCGTGTACGGAAACTCGGTTTCCGAAGGAATAACCGCAACAAGCGCGCGTTCGCCAAGAGCGCCGTGTCCGATTTCGCGTCGGCCTGGCGGGCGAAGCGGTCTGGCTTCCCCTACGCTGAACGGCGGGAAGTTATAGTGATGCATGAATCGTTTCGTTTCTTCGAGGTCGATACCGTCGAGAATTTGAACGTCTCCGAGCGCGCCGAGCGTACATACGCTGAGTGCTTGCGTTTGGCCGCGCGTGAATAAACCGGAGCCGTGCGTACGAGGCAGCAAATTAATGTCGCATTCGATCGGACGAATTTCATCCAGCCCTCGACCGTCCGGGCGCACCTTATCATGCGTAATCAAGCGGCGCACTTCTTCTTTGACGATGTCGTAGAGTGTTTCTTTGACATCGGCAAGCAAGTCCGGCGTTTCCGCATACACGTCCGTGAAATGCTGCACCGCATCGGCGTTGACCGCGTCGATTGCTTCCTGTCTTGCGTGTTTCTCGGGAATTTTGATCGCTTCGACGAGGCGTTCTTTCGCGAAAGCGCGAACCGCTTCATTTACTTCGGTGTCAACGCTGTGCAGTTTTACTTCCATCTTCGGCTTGCCTGTGTCCAGAACGAATTGTTCCTGAATGGCAACGATTTTGCGAATTTCATCATGCCCGAACATGATCGCTTCCAGCATGACTTCCTCCGGCACTTCGTCCGCTCCGGCCTCAACCATCATAATCGCGTCCTTCGTTCCGGCCACAACCAGATGAATGTCGCTTTTGTCCGCTTGCTCCAACGTCGGGTTAATGATGAACTGACCGTCCACGCGCCCTACTATGACACCGCCGACCGGACCGTTAAACGGCACATCGGAGATGCTGAGCGCAGCGGACGTACCGATCATCGCCGCGATTTCCGGCGCGCAATCTTGATCCACGCTCATGACCATCGCTACGATCTGTACATCGTTCCGGAATCCTTCCGGGAACAACGGACGAATCGGCCGGTCCGTCAAGCGGCCTGCCAAAATGGCCTTTTCGCTCGGACGTCCCTCCCGTTTAATGAACCCTCCGGGAATTTTCCCGACAGAATAAAGCCGCTCCTCATAGTTTACGGTGAGCGGGAAAAAGTCAAGATCTTTCGGCTCTGCGGAAGCCGTTACCGTACACAGAATCACCGTTTCCCCATAGCGGGCAACGACGGCTGCATTGGCTTGCTTCGCAAGTCGGCCGGTTTCAAGGATGAGCGTGCGACCGCCCAGCTCCATCTGCACCTTTTTCTCCATATTCAACCTCCTTAATATTGAACCCGTACCTTTCTGGGACGCTTGTCCCTCAGAACGGATTACTAATGCTTATGTACCTTCACTTATCCATTTCTGCATACTGGCTAGTATTTCCTTCTTTTCGGCAAAACATTAGGAAGGATTTACGCTCCATATGAAAAACAACCGCGCCGCCCTGGCATCCGACCGCCGAAGGCGTTCGCGCTACCTGTGACAAACGTGGTTGCTTTGTTGTTTGCTGACGATTAACGGCGCAGACCGAGTTTTTCGATCAGGGCGCTGTAACGTTTTACGTCTTTGTTTTTCAAATACGTAAGCAGCTTACGGCGTTGGCCGACCATTTTCAGCAGACCGCGACGAGAATGATGATCCTTCTTGTGCGTCTTCAGATGGCTGGTCAAGTTCACGATGTTTTCCGTAAGAATGGCAATTTGTACTTCAGGAGATCCTGTGTCGCTTTCATGCGTCTTGTGCGTTTGGATCAGTTCCTGTTTACGCTCTTGTGTCAATGCCATGCTGAGTCACCTCCATAATAATTATAGTATGTTTCCTATCACCTAAAGCCCAGAGCCCGTCGGAGTGCTCGGTGCTCCATGCCAAGGTGTCGATTCAGCCGATCCGGTCGGACCGTATCGACAACGTTTCAAAGTATAACACAACTCTCGCATAAAAGTAAAATGAATTACGAGTTTTGTACGGACTTTCTTTCTCGGACGATGGATCGGGCTTTATCCGCATCGCTTGCGATCTGCGCAATCAACTCCTGCACGGATGTAAACTTGCGTTCTTCCCGTATGAATTCAATCAGGCTGACCGCTACTTCTTCACCGTAAATATCTTGAGAGAAATCGAATAGATGAACCTCCAGCGTCGGCTCCGCCAAATCCGATTCGAACGTGGGCTTCACACCGATGTTCATGACGCCTCCGTACAAGCGGTCCCCTACGCGGGCTTCAACGGCATATACGCCGTTTGCAGGGATGATATACGGCTCGGAAACCCGGATATTGGCCGTCGGAAAGCCGATCGTTCTTCCCCTCGCTTCGCCGTGCACGACCGTTCCCCGCAGCAGGTACGGGCGGCCCAGCAGCGACATCGCTTCCCTCACTTCGCCGCGCAGCAAATGCTCTCTGACCAGCGTGCTGCTTACTTTGCGGCCCTGCAAAGAAAACTGCCTCACAATTTCTACTGCGAACCGCCCTTTCGCGAGCTCGCACAACGTATCCGGCGTGCCGGCGCCTTTATGGCCGAACCTGAAATCGAAGCCTACGAAAACGCTGTTTACGTTGAGCGGAATCAGAATGTTTTCCACAAATTGTTCCGGCGTCAAGTGCATAAACGATTCGCTAAAGTTTACAATATAGGTCGTATTTACGCGCAGCTCCCGCAGCAACGTCTGCTTTGCGGCAAGCGGCGTAATAATTTTCGTATACGTATCCATTCCTAGCATTTGTCTCGGATGCGGATGGAACGTCATGATCGCCGCCGGCACATGCAGCTCGGCGCCTCGCTGCACGGCCCGATGAATCACTTCCTGATGTCCGAGATGCACACCGTCGAAGTCTCCGATCGCAAGCACCTGCGGACCGGCGTTTGGTTCAACATTCTGCAGAGGATACTGCAGTTCAACCGTTTGCATGGAGATTTCGTCACCTACAATTCATTTCTGACAAGCAAGTCAAATCGCATGGAACCAGCATGTCTAAGAAAATATTTTCACTGGGGTTAGCAGATGCTGCGCCCCATCCCAGTCGAAGATACCGAGAAGCTTGTGATCTTCGGAAAAACCGGCCACCTGGACAACGCCATCCGGCACCGCCGTCAAAAGGCCGTCCGAACGGTCCATACGGAGCTTCTGCCCTTGAACGGCTCGTACCGCTTGCTCCGCGTTCAATCGAACCGAAGGCATATGCGAGAGCGCCTGCTCCATCGAAAGCAGCTTGTCGCCAAGCTCCCCCCGCGCATGCAATTCCTCGATCTGCTCCAATGTGAGACAGCTTTCCGGTCCTATGGCGCCCGTAGACGTGCGAACTAGCAAGGCCATCACTGCGGGAACGCCGAGCGCTTTGCCGATATCGACGCACAAGGTGCGGATATACGTTCCTTTCGAGCACTGCACGCGAAAGCGAACCTCCGGATATTCGCCGGACCAGGATGTTTCGAGAATATCGATCCGGTAAATCGTGACGGTTCGAGCCTTGCGTTCCACAACGATACCTTCACGGGCCAGTTCGTACAATCTTTTGCCGTCCACCTTCACGGCCGAGTACATCGGAGGGGTCTGCTCAATGTCGCCGACGAAACGCGAAATCGCCTCCGTCACTTGCTCCGGCGAAAGTTTCCGTCCGACGTCTTCCTCACGGGCGACCACATTCCCTTCGGCATCCTCCGTATCCGTAGCGAGCCCAAGACGCAAAGTAGCTTCGTACTCCTTCGGCAAGTCTTGGATGTACTCCACCAATCGGGTAGCTCGTCCGATACAGAGCGGAAGCACACCCGTAACAGCCGGATCCAGCGTCCCGGTATGCCCGATCCGTTTGATTTTTAAAATGCGCCGCACTTTGGCCACAACATCGTGGGATGTAAATCCTTTCGGTTTCCATACGGGCAATATGCCTTCCAAACTCATGAGAGCGCCTTACCTACTTCCTTCACGACCTGGTCGATCGCTTCTTTCAGAGAGCCGGATACTGTACATCCGGCCGCACGAACATGTCCGCCGCCGCCGAACCGTTTGGCGATTTCCGCCACATCGGCTTGTCCTCCTGAACGAAGGCTTACTTTGACGACGCCGGGTTGTTTTTCCTTAAACAGCATCCCCACCTCGACGCCTTCGACGTTTCGCGCGTAATTGACCAAGCCGTCCATATCGTCATTCGAAGCGCCCGTGTCTGCCAAATCGTCCAGAGTGACCGACAGCCAGGCGACCCGGTTTCGATGCGCGAACGAAAGCGTGCTCAATCCTTTACGCAATAGGGATACTTGCGATATGGTCATTGTTTCCAAAAACTTCTCCGCAAGCTCATGGCCTTTCACGCCGCGGCCGAGCAGGTCCGCTGCGATCTGAAGCACCTTGGGCGACGTGCTGGAATAACGAAAGCCCCCGGTATCAGTCAAAAGACCGGTATAAATGCAATCGTTCAGCTCCGGCGTGAATTCGACGCCGAGCGTCACCGCCAAATCATACAGTACCTCTACAGTTGCCGCCGCATCCGCTCGAACCAAATTGACGGTCCCGAACAAATCGTTCGTGGCATGGTGATCTATGTTGAGAAGCTTCGCACCGTGCTCAAAGCATTGGTACACTTCTCCGATCCGCCCGAAATCGGCACAATCGACAGATATGACAAAAGCGAAATTACGTTCCGGCGCTTGTGAGGCGTACTGGACGACGGGATTATCACCGCCAAGAAATTGAAACTTTTCCGGGATCGGCCCTTCATTGATCAATGTGAACCGTTTGCCTAACGCCTTCAAAATAAACGCCGCCGCAAACGTAGAACCGGCAGCGTCCCCGTCCGGCTGGACGTGGGACACTACCAGAAAATCATCATGCACGCGAATAAATTCGGCTGCTTCCTTCAAATGAACTTCGTATGACTCCAACATCATACACCCGGCTTCTCATCATTGATTTGATGCAGCAGCGTTTCGATCTTGCTGCCGTAATCAATCGAGGCGTCGAATTTGAAGAGCAGTTCCGGAATTTTCCGCATCCGAATTCGCTTGCCGAGCTCGGAACGAAGGAAGCCGCTGCTGCGCGAGAGCGCCTTGAGCGTTTCGGCCTTTTGCTCATCGCTGCCGAGCACGCTCAAAAATATTTTGGCCTGGGAGAAGTCATTCGTTACGTCAACTCCGGTAACGGTAATGAAGCCGATCCGCGGATCTTTCAGTTCCGATTGAATAAGCTGACTCAGTTCCTTCTTGATCTGCTCCCCGACTCTTCCGACGCGTATTTTGGCCATGCCGTATCACCTCTCAACAGTTTCCATTACGAAGGCTTCAATGATATCCCCTTCTTTAATATCATTAAATTTATCGAGAGATATACCGCACTCGTAGCCTTGCGCTACATCTTTTGCGTCATCCTTGAATCGCTTCAGGGAATCGATCTTACCTTCGTATACGACGATTCCGCCGCGTACAAGACGGGCTTCAGCGTTGCGTGCAATTTTACCCGAGGTGACCATACACCCGGCAATCGCACCGACTTTGGAAACTTTAAACACGTTGCGAACTTCAGCCTGGCCGATGACCACTTCTTTGAAGGTCGGGTCAAGCAAGCCCTTCATCGCTTGCTCGATTTCTTCCATCACTTTATAAATAATGCTGTGCAGGCGAATATCTACTTTTTCCTGGTCTGCCGTATTTTTCGCTTGCGGCTCCGGACGAACGTTAAAGCCGATGACGATCGCATTGGAAGCCGATGCCAAAATAACGTCGGACTCGGTAACGGCGCCTACGCCGCTGTGCAAAATTTTAACGCGCGCGCCTTCGACGTCGATCTTCTCGAGCGAGCCTTTGAGCGCTTCGGCCGAACCTTGCACGTCGGCTTTGATGATCACATTGAGGTCTTTAATTTCACCCTCTTTGATCTGTTTATACAACTCATCAAGCGTAACCCGCGCGTTGGCGCCCATCTCGGACTGTCGCAGCGTGACGGCGCGCTTCTCGGCGATCGCCCTTGCTTTGCGCTCATCCTCAAAGGCGAGGAACGGATCACCGGCTTGCGGCACCTCGGTCAGACCGGTAATTTCCACCGGTGTGGACGGGCCTGCTTCCTTAAGACGCTTGCCTTTGTCGTTCACCATGGCACGCACGCGGCCGAAGCATACACCTGCAACGAAGCTGTCGCCTACCTTCAGTGTACCGTGCTGGATCAAAATACGCGCAACCGGGCCTTTACCTTTATCCAGCTCCGCTTCAATAACGGTTCCTCTCGCACGCTTGTTCGGATTCGCTTTGAATTCCTGAACTTCAGCAACGAGAAGAATCATGTCGAGCAAATTATCAAGTCCCATACGCTGCTTTGCGGAAATGTTGCAGAAGATCGTATCTCCGCCCCATTCTTCCGGCACAAGCTCGTATTCGGTCAATTCCTGCTTGATCTTGTCCGGATTCGCATCCGGCTTATCGATTTTGTTCACCGCGACAATGATCGGAACTTTGGCCGCCTTCGCATGGGCAATCGCCTCAATCGTCTGCGGCATAACGCCGTCGTCCGCGGCTACGACGATAATGGTAATATCGGTCACTTGCGCGCCGCGGGCACGCATGGACGTGAACGCTTCATGGCCCGGCGTATCCAGGAACGTAATTTTCTTCCCGTTCGTTTCCACTTGGTACGCACCGATATGCTGCGTAATGCCTCCGGCTTCGCCTTCCGTTACGTTCGTTTTGCGAATAGCATCCAGGAGCGTCGTCTTCCCGTGGTCGACGTGTCCCATGATCGTTACGACCGGCGGACGTTCGAGCAAATCTTCTTCTTCGTCTTTTTCTTCAAACTGCTCGAACTTGTCTTCCTCGACCGGAATTTTCAGTTCGACTTCTACTCCGTAATCCGAAGCGAGCAGTTGAATGGCGTCGAGATCGAGTTCCTGGTTGATCGTTGCCATAACGCCGAGGAACAGCAGCTTCTTGATCACTTCGGAAGCGTCTTTATGCAGTGATTTAGCAAGCTCGCCAACGGTCATTGTGCCGCGCACGATAATTTTCTTCGGCGTGTTATCGATTTTCGGTTTTGGCGCTTCCTGTTGATTTCTTCCGCCGCGGCCCTGATGCTTCGAATTGCCGCGGTACTGCGAACCCCGGTTGCCCCCTGGCTTATTATCGTCGAACCGCTTTTGGTTCGGTTTGGTTTTCTTAGCCGCCTTGTTCTTGTTCGCATCGTCCCTGTCGGCATCCACCGCCGGCGGTGTAAACTGTCTCGGGGGAGCCGACGCACTGAAACGGTTGTTGTCGCTGCTGCGATTGCCGTTGTTGCTGCCGCTGTTATTGCCGCTGCGTTGGTCGAAGCCACCGCTGCGACGTTGGCCGCCGCTTTGGCCGCCTTGACCTTGACCCGCACCTTGGCCGCCTTGCGGACGGCTCTGGCCTGGTCCACGGTTTCCTTGTCCGCCGCCGGACGAGCCTTGTTGGCCGCCGCGGTTGTTCGGATTGCCGCCATAGCCTTGGCCTTGACCGCCGCCTTGGCCTTGCGGTCTGCGATCGCCTTGGCCCTGATAACCGCCTCCGCGATTGCCTTGACCGCCGCCTTGGCCCTGATAACCGCCTCCGCGGTTACTTTGACCCGACTGACCTTGTCCTTGACCGCGATTACGGTCAAATCCTGGACGGTCCCCCTGCCGCTGTTGGCCGTTGCCACCCTGTCCCTGGCTCGGGCGATTTTCGCCTTCGCCTTGTCCTTGCGGTCTGCGGTCGGGTTGCGACTGTCCACCGCTCGTTGGTCTTGGCGTCGCCGATTGGACTTGTGCCTGCTGCTTTTGTTCCGGTTTCGGCTGTACCGCTACCGTCGGCTGCTTGTTTTCGTTTCTCGGCTGCTGCTTTTCTTGCGGTTTGGCGCCGGCGCCTGTTCCGCCATCTCGTTTGGCTGCTGCGTTTGCTTTTACGTCTTTGAAAAATTTCTCTACACTATCCACCGCATCGTTCTCCATTACGCTCATATGATTGTTGACCGGAATTCCAATTCTTTTCAAAATCGTAATAATCTCTTTACTGCTCATATTCAATGACTTGGCATATTCGTACACTCTGAGTTTATCTTTATTATTGTCTTGTTTCGTCAATACTGTCCACCTCCGTACAATTTCCTACTGCTTCATAAGCATCCGCGCAAATCCGGCGTCCGTGACCGCAATCGCGACCCGTGCCTCTTTGCCGATACTGTCTCCCAGCTGTTCCCTTTGGCCTGTCAGTAGAAGGGGAACTCCGTAGTAGCTGCACTTATCATTTATTTTCTTGAGCGTATTTTCCGACGCGTCTTCGGCTACGATAACAAGCTTCGCTTCCCCGCCGCGCACCGATTGAATGACCATTTCCTCACCGGTTATGACCTTTCCGGCGCGCATCGCAAGCCCGAGATTGGAAAAAAAGTTTTTATTCATCCTCGTCATCCACCGCGTCTTTTCCGGCTATAAATTCGTCTTCCACCTTGATGAAATCTTGCTCAAGCGAATCGTATATTTCCGGTGATACCGTAGATTTCAACGCGCGGTCGAGCGCTCGAGATTTTTTGGCCAGCTTGAAGCAGGAAAGTTTCCCGCATAAGTAAGCGCCCCGGCCGGCCTTTTTGCCGCTCAAATCGATCAAAAGCTCATCGTTTGGCGTTTTGACCACGCGGATCAGCTCTTTCTTCGCCATCATTTGCTGGCAGGCGACACATTTACGCAGAGGTATTTTTCTTGGCTTCATCGGATCTCATCCCCTCCCCGCACGATGCGTCTTTTAATCGATACTGACCGAATCCTGATGCATCCCGTCGGACTCGGATTTCGGACGGCCGTATTCCTGCTCCGCCTGTGTTTCACTCTTAATATCGATTTTCCAGCCGGTCAATTTTGCAGCCAATCTTGCATTTTGTCCTTTAATCCCGATCGCAAGCGAAAGCTGATAATCCGGCACGATGACACGAGCCATCTTCTCCGCTTCAAATACATGCACCTCGAGGACTTTGGACGGGCTGAGCGCATTGGCCACATATTCTTCCACGTTTTCCACCCAACGCACGATATCGATCTTCTCGCCTTTCAGCTCCGTGACGATCGTTTGGACGCGCATTCCTTTCGGGCCGACGCAAGAGCCGACAGGGTCGACTTCCGCGTTACGGGAATAAACGGCGATCTTGGAGCGGAAGCCGGCTTCTCTGGCGACGGAACGAATCTCGACGACCCCTTGGAAAATTTCCGGTACTTCCAGCTCGAACAGCCGTTTCAGCAGCCCCGGATGGGTACGGGACAATATAATTTGCGGGCCTTTGGTCGTGTTTTCCACTTTCGTAATGTACGCTTTGACCCGGTCTCCCTGCTTGAATTTATCTGTCGGCATCAGCTCGCCTAGCGGCATGGCCGCTTCGATTTTGCCGAGGTCGATATACAAATTGCGTTGATCCTGCCGCTGGACAATGCCGTTGACGATATCTTCTTCCTTATCAACATAAGCGTTGTAAATAAGTCCCCGCTCGGCTTCACGGATACGCTGCGTCACGACTTGTTTGGCGGTTTGGGCGGCAATGCGTCCGAAATCCCGCGGCGTCACTTCAATTTCCACGATATCGTTCAATTGATAGTTGCCGTTGATTTCCCGTGCAGCGTCGAGCGAAATTTCCAGTCGCGGATCCAGCACTTCGTCGACGACGGTTTTGCGGGCGTATACTTTGATCAATCCGGTATGGCGGTTAATGTCGACACGTACGTTTTGCGCCGTATTAAAATTTCGTTTATAGCTCGAGATCAGCGCCGCTTCGATCGCTTCAATCAAAATATCTTTGGCAATGCCTTTCTCTCTTTCAATTTCATTCAGTGCTTCGATAAAATCCATGTTCATTTGAACGGAGTTCCCCCTCTCATAAAATACGGCTGCGCGTTAAAATTTAATAGCCAATCGGGCACCGGCCACTTTCGCGTATGGAATGCTGTGCTTCTTCTTGCCGATCTCTACGACGACGGTTTCCTCATCGAAAGAGACGAGCATGCCTTCGAATTCCTTCAGCCCGTCGACCGGCTCGTACGTTGTGATGAATACGTGGTCCCCGACGGCTTTATGATAATCCTGCGTTTTTTTGAGCGGACGTTCGGCGCCTGGTGACGAAACCTCCAGAAAATAGGCAGCTTCGATCGGGTCTTTCTCATCCAGTCTTGCACTCAAAAATTCGCTGACGCGTCCGCAGTCGTCGATATCGATACCTCCCTCTTTATCGACGTACACGCGTAAAAACCAATTGCCGCCTTCCTTTACATACTCGATGTCGACAAGCTCAAATCCGTTCTCGTCCAAGAAAGGGCGAACGAGCTCTTCCACGATGGATTTGATGTGTGTGCTCAACCTGCTTTCCTCCTATCGTTATAGCAGTGAAGGTCGCCGAAACGCTCCTCACGGTTATATGCCGTATACAAAATGTAAAGAGTGGGTTTCCCCACTCTCTGCTCACGAGAATATTACATTGATACCGTAACAGATTATACCATAAGTGCCGTGTCGATGCAAGATTAGGCAAGGGTGCATCATCGTTCCCGTCCGGGCGTTCGCTGTCTTTTAAAACAAGGAGAGCTGGTTCGATTCCGGCAGCCCGCGGAAGCAGCCCATGTTCCCGAGCAGCTCCACGATCGTTTTGGACGCTTTGCTTCTCGTCTGGAAATCTTCGATCGAGAGGAACGGTCCGTCGTCCTTGGCTGCGGCGATATTTTTTGCCGCATTTTCGCCGATGCCGGCCAGAGCGGAAAACGGCGGGATTATCGAATCGCCTTCGATCAAAAATTTGGTGGCATCGGATTTATACAGATCGATGCTCTTGAAGGAAAAACCGCGTGCCGTCATCTCAAGTGCCATCTCGAGAATTGAAATCATATTTTTTTCCTTCGGCAGTGCCTGGAAGCCTTTTTCCTCGATTTCGATGAGTCTGCGCAATATCGCGTCATATCCTTGGCACAGCACATCGAGCTCAAAATCGGTGGCGCGAACCGAAAAGTACGTTGCATAGTAAGCAATCGGATGATAAAGCTTAAAGTAGGCGGTGCGCACGGCTGAAATGACGTAAGCCGAGGCATGCGCCTTAGGGAACATGTACTGGATCTTCTCGCACGAATCGATGTACCAGAGCGGTACGTTGCACTTCTTCATTTCCTCTTTCCACTCGTCCGTCAGGCCTTTCCCTTTCCGCACGCTTTCCGTAATCTTGAACGCCAATGCCGCATCCATACCGGCTTTATAAATCAAATACAGCATGATGTCGTCACGGCAGCCGATCACCGTCTTGATCGTACAAATCCCTTTCTTGATCAGTTCCTGCGCATTGTCGAGCCATACGCCGGTTCCATGCGAAAGTCCGGAAATCTGCAGCAAGTCGGCGAAGCTCGACGGCTTCGCTTCCTCCAGCATTTGGCGGACGAATTTCGTTCCCATCTCGGGAACGCCGTATGTCGCGACCGTCGTCCGGATTTGCTCCGGCGTCACTCCGAGCGAATCGACGGAGTTGAACATGCTCATCACCTTCGGGTCGTTCATCGGGATGGTCGTCGGATCGACGCCCGTCAAATCCTGCAGCATCCGCATCATCGTCGGGTCGTCGTGCCCGAGAATATCGAGCTTGAGCAGGTTCGCGTCGAAGGCGTGATAGTCGAAGTGCGTCGTCATCCATTCCGAGCTCGTATCGTCGGCCGGATACTGTACCGGCGTAATCTCATTCACATCGATGTAATCCGGCACAACCACAATGCCCCCC
This sequence comes from Paenibacillus allorhizosphaerae, assembly GCF_042659105.1. NCBI lineage: Bacteria > Bacillati > Bacillota > Bacilli > Caryophanales > Paenibacillaceae > Paenibacillus > Paenibacillus allorhizosphaerae. Next base: position 968,124 of record NZ_JBHSRV010000001.1, read on the forward strand.
GGATGCTGGCCAGTGCTTCGTTTAACCCCGGTGCAGCCAAGGGCGAGACGGCTCAGCTCAGCGCCGCGCCATTTTTCCCCTTGGCCTTCCTCGTACTTTTTAACAAAGCCGAAGGCCGTCTTTTCCGCAACCGTACCGATCGTCCCTGCACGGAATACCTGTTTTTCCCCGAACAGCACTTTGGTGTAATTATGAGCGTGCGGCTGATACTCCCCTGAAAAGTTAAGGTCGATATCGGGCACCTTGTCTCCTTTAAAGCCAAGGAACGTTTCGAACGGAATGTCCTGCCCTTCGCCTTTCAATTTCTCGCCGCAGTTCGGGCAATTTTTGTCCGGCAAGTCGAATCCGCTTGGGACGGAGCCGTCGAGTATCCATTCGCTATGCTTGCAAGACTTGCAAATGTAATGCGGCGGAAGCGGGTTAACTTCGGATATGCCGAGAAACGTTGCGACAACCGAAGAACCGACTGAACCCCGTGAGCCGACAAGATAGCCGTCAGCGTTCGATTTTTTCACGAGCTTTTCGGAAATCAAATAGTTCGCGGAGAAACCGTATTTGATGATCGGCACGAGTTCCTTCTCCAGCCTTGCCGTAATGACTTCCGGCAGCGGTTCGCCGTAAATCGACTTCGCCGTGTCATAACATGTGTTGCGAATTTCTTCGTCAGCGCCTTCGAAAATCGGAGTGAACAACCCGTTGTCGGTCGGCCCCCCTTTGGTCGGGAACAGCTCCAACTCCTCGAATTGATCGGCCAGCTCGGACGTGTTCTTTACGACGACATCATAAGCGGTTTGCTCCCCCAAGTAACGGAATTCCTCCAGCATTTCTTTCGTCGTGCGGAAATGAACATCCGGCTTGCGCATATCTTTTAAAGGACTGAACCCGGTAATGCCGTTAATCGTAATATCGCGGCTAATTTTTTCGCGCGGATGCAAATAGTGCACATTCCCCGTAGCGATGACCGGCTTGCCGAGCTTCCGGCCGATCTCGATAATTTTCCGGTTCGCATCTTCGAGCTGAACAGCGCTGCCAACAAGCCCCTTGTCGACAAGATGCATATTGACGCAGATCGGCTGGATTTCGAGCACATCGTAAAATTCCGCCACCATCTCGGCCTCTTCCACCGACTTGTTCAGCACCGTCTCGTAAAACTCGCCCTTCTCGCAGCCGGAGGCAATGATCAAGCCTTCGCGCATCGCCATCAGCTTGCTTTTCGGGATTCGCGGCTCGCGATGAAAATATTCCGTATGGGAAAGAGATATGAGCGTGTACAAGTTTTTTTTGCCAGTCATGTTCTTGGCATAGATGCAGCAGTGGAACGGTCTTTGCGTATTGAGACTTTTGCCGGCCCGGTCGTTCAATTGTTCTAGCGTTGCATAGCCACGATCCCCTGATTCTTTCAGCAAGTGGAATAAAACATGACCAAGCGCAATAGAGTCGTCGATCGCGCGGTGATGGTTTTCCAGACTGACCTTGAACTTGTCAGCCAACGTGTTCAACCGGTGATTTTTCATCGTCGGGAACAGCAATCTCGCCAGCTCCAGTGTATCCAGTACGGCATTGGTCACCTCAGGCAATGCAAGCTGCTTGCAGTTCGCCTGTATAAACCCGATATCGAATCTGGCGTTATGTGCTACAAGAATGCTGTCTCCCACGAACTCAATAAATTTGGGCAGCATCTCCGCAAGCTCCGGCGCATCTTTTACCATATCGTCGTTGATGTTGGTCAACTGCTGAATGTGATAAGGAATCCGCTCGTGCGGGTTGATGAACGTTGCGAAGCGTCCGATTTCTTTGCCTTCCTTCATTTTCACGCCGGCAATTTCGATGATTTTATTGCTCGTAACGGAGAGCCCGGTCGTCTCGATATCGAATACGACATATTCCGCATCGACGAGCGGGATTGCAGCGGCATTCATTACGACCTGCACCGAATCGTCGACGATGTTCGCTTCCACGCCGTAAATCACTTTGATATGATGCTTGTGCGCGGCATGGTTTGCTTCAGGATAGCTCTGAATGCCACCGTGATCCGTAATGGCGATCGCTTTGTGTCCCCATTGGGCGGCGGTTTTAATATATTGGTCGACCGACGTGACCCCATCCATCGTGCTCATCGTCGTATGAAGATGAAACTCGACGCGCTTCTCCTCGGCGTTGTCTTTTCGCTCCGGCGGCGCCATAATCTCGTTGACGTCCGAAGGAATCATAACCAGCTCCGGAATTTGCATAAAGCGATCGTATTCCACTCTTCCGCGCAATTTCAGCCACGTGCCGTTTTTGATTAAACTGTAAATCTTTACGTCTTCTTTCGTCTTGGCGAACACTTTCACCGACAACGAATCGGAGAAATCGGTTATATTGAACATAAACAAGGTGCTGCCGTTTTTAAGCTCCTTCGAATCGAGGCCAAAAACCGTACCTTGAATCGTTATTTTCTTTTCCTCGTCTTTCACGTCTTGCAGCGGTACGGCCTGTTCCTTAATGTCATAGCCGGCCATCAGCTTTACTTCCGCTTCATCCTGCTGCGCGGCTGCCTCATTCTCCGCTTCCACCGCCGTCATAATGACGCTCGTTACTTCCTTTTCCTCGAGCTCGATCTTCTTGGCGAATTTGACGAACTCTTCTTCCCGTGCGGCGTCCACCGTATATTTGACAACAAACTCGACGCCGAAATAATGGTTGAAATAATCTTGTATCCATTGCCCGATATTTTTTTTCTTGGCCAATTCCAGCCCGATCGTATCGAGCAAATGCAGCGTGAGCACGTTGCCTTGAACGTCGATCTTCGCTTTCGTCATCCACCCGTTGATCGATGCGGCTTCCCGCTGCACCCATTCGAGGAACATATCCCAGTATTCGTGGGCGACTTCATCATGCTTGACGTCATTCGTATACTGCAGTACGAATCGAATCATCGCAATATGCGCATATTTATCTCGAATCATTTTGCAAAAAGAACGATATACGCCGCTTGGCACAATTTGGCTTTTGACGATATAAAAGGTCCACTCTTTGTTTTTGCGGCTTGTTTCCACTTTATCGATATACCCGTCCGAGAAAAAAGACTGCACCACGTCCACCGGCACCCCGGCTTGATGCATCAGCATTTCAAACCGGTCCCGCTTCAGCGCCGAATTGCTATTGCTCATCCTGATCCTCCCCGTAATCGGCAACCGGACCGCCCATTTCGATCCTGCCGCCGACATGAAACCATCCCCCGACGATTTCATGAAATATGCTGTGTCATTCGTGCCCTAAGACAAGGAAAGGGCAAAATGGAATGAAGTGTGTCGACAACCGCCAACGCTAGCGTCGTAGGAACGGTTGTAACTGCCTCCCAATTTTTGCCCTTTATGTAAGCTTAGTAAGCTCTGCCGAACACGACAGTATGTTTCGCGTCTTCTCCGCATACCAGACATTTGGACTTGGTCGCTTCCGGCTTGAACGGAATGTTCCGGCTCGTTGCTCCGGTCTCGTTCTTCACTTGCGCTTCGCAGGCGTCCGAGCCGCACCATCCGGCAAGCGCAAAGCCGCGCTTCTCCTCAAGGAACGCTTTGAACTCGTCCAGCGTGTCCGCCTCGGTCAAGTTCTCATCGCGAAACCGCTTGGCTCGATCATACATTTCCTGCTGCGTTTCCGTCAACAGTTTTTGCACTTCTTCTACAAAATTCTCTTGCGATACGACACGTTTTTCCCCAGTAATCCGGGATACCAGCACCACTTGCCCGTTATCCATATCGCGCGGGCCGAGCTCTACCCGTACCGGAACGCCGCGCATTTCGTACTCGTTGAATTTCCAGCCCGGGCTTTGATCCGGACGGTCATCCACTTTTACGCGGACACCGGCTTGCTTGAGCTGTGCGTACAGTTCGTTGACGCGGCCGACCACCTGCTCGCGCGTCTTCGGCGGCCCGATCGGGATCATGATGACTTGAGTCGGCGCGACCTTCGGCGGCAGCGCAAGTCCGCGGTCGTCGCCGTGAATCATAATCAGTGCGCCGATCAGGCGGGTGCTGACGCCCCAGGACGTCGTATGGCAAAATTGATGCTGGTTTTCGCGGTCCAAATATTTGATATCGAACGCTACGGCGAAGTTTGTTCCCAGGTAATGGGAGGTACCCGCCTGCACCGCTTTGCCGTCCTTCATCATCGCTTCGATCGAGAAGGTGTCAACCGCTCCGGCAAACTTCTCCGAAGGCGTCTTTTGCCCCATAATAACCGGAATCGCCAGGAAGTTCTCCGCAAAATCGCGGTATATTTCCAGCATCTGCATCGTTTCTTTACGTGCGTCCGTCTCATCCTCGTGCGCCGTATGGCCTTCCTGCCACAAAAACTCGCTTGTGCGCAAAAACGGCAGCGTTCTTTTCTCCCAACGAACGACGTTTGCCCATTGATTGATCAACAGCGGCAAATCGCGGTACGAATTGATCCATTCCGCATACATATGCCCAATCATCGTCTCCGACGTCGGACGAATCGCCAGCCGTTCCTCCAGCTTCTCGCCTCCCGCTTCGGTTACCCAAGGCAGCTCCGGATTGAAGCCCTCAACGTGCTCCTTCTCCTTCTGAAAGAAGCTTTCCGGGATAAAAAGCGGAAAATAAGCATTGCGATGACCCGTTTCTTTAAAGCGTTGATCCAGCTCGCGCTGAATGTTTTCCCACAGCTCGTAGCCGTCCGGCTTAAATACGATGCACCCGCGGACAGGCGAGTAGCTCATCAGGTCCGCCTTCTTGATGACATCGATATACCAGCGTGAAAAATCTTCGCTCTGCGGCGTTATTTCCTTTACAAACTGCTTTTCGTTCGACATCGTTATCCCCCTACTTACGGCAACTCTTACCCTTTAATCAATCTTAATATATCGTTGTACGTTACGGCAATCATCAAAAGCATCAGCATCGCGAAGCCGACGAAATGCACCATGCTTTCACGGTTCGGATCGACCGGCTTGCCGCGAAGCGCCTCAAGCAGCAGAAATACGAGACGGCTGCCGTCGAGTGCAGGTATCGGAAGCAGGTTGAACAGACCGAGGTACAAGCTCATGATCGCGGTCCACGTAATATATTGCGCAAGTCCGGCGCTTGCCTGCTCGCTTGTAAACTCGACGATACGAACCGGTCCGCCGAGGTCGTCCATCTTGATCTGGAGCGTCGCTAACTGTCTGAAGCCGTCCAAAATAATCATCGTCGCCGACGTTAAGCTGTTCCAACCGTTCGTAAACCCTTCTACTAGGGATGCGGGCCGCGTCTGCGGAATGAGAACGACCCCTACACGAATGGTCCCGTCGATCAGCTCCGGCGTCACTTCCTTACGCAGCTGCTCATTGTTACGCTCGACAACCCACACCATGGTCTTATTTGGAGACTGCTTGATGAGAGTGGTCAGCTTGCTTTGATTCGCGCCGATTTGCTGGCCGTCTACGCTCAAAATGATGTCCCCGGTTTGAAGGCCGGCTTTTTGCGCGGGCATCCCGGCGGACGTATCTTGAATTTTGACTTTGTCCGGGACACCGGCGACAAATACGACCGTCACGAATAAAACGAATGCCAGAATGAAGTTCATCATCGGCCCGGCGAAAATGGACAGTGCCCTTTGACCTACGGTTTTGCTGCCGAACTGCCGGTTCCAAGGGGCGATCTGCGTTTCTTTATCCTTCGCGACCATGAACGCTTGCGGATGCACGGCATAACGCTCGATCACGCCGTCGACGTCCATCCGGATAAACAGCTCTTGCTCCAGATCGATCTGCTCGACAACGCCTTCGATGGCGTTGCTGCGGCTGTCGAAATCATTCAAAAAAATATGGGTAATTTGGTTATCCGTTAATGAAACGGCGATGCGCTGCCCCGGGTTGATTTGCACGATTTCCGGATCTTCTCCGGCCATTCTTACAAAGCCGCCGATCGGCAAAAGCCGCAGCGTATAACGGGTTTCACCGCGCACGAACGAAAACAGCTTCGGACCAAAACCGATGGCAAATTCCCGCACCAATATTCCCGCGCGCTTGGCGAAATAGTAATGTCCCCACTCATGGATTGAGACGAGCACAAAAAACAAAAGTACAATTTGCAATATATTCTGTACCGTAGCCAATACTTTGCGGCCTCCTTAAGCCCGAATGTTCACGATCAGTCATCTGTTGCCTGGGCGCGGCTTTTCTTAAGATTAACATTAATGCCGCCGGGAATACAAGTTGACCCATTGTTATGAACATATTGTTAGGCCGCCGAAAACATACTCCTGGATCTGTAAAAAAATAGATTTCGGATCGTTATTAAATGATTGCCGCGGTATGCCTCGCCCAACGGTCGATCTCGATAATTTGCTCCAGTTCGGGAGAATCGACTTTTTCATGCTTGTCCAACGTTTCCGCGATGACATCCTCGATCTGCAGGAATTTGATTTTCCCTTGCAAAAAACGCTCGACGGCGACTTCATTCGCCGCATTAAAAACGGATGGCGTCGACCCTCCGGCTCGGCCGCTTTCAAACGCCATGCGCAGGCAAGGAAAACGGTCATAGTCCATCTCGCGGAAATTCAGCCTGCCGATTTCGGAAAGCCGTAGCCGGGCCGAAGGCGTCGGCAGCCGCTGCGGATACGTGAGCGCATACTGAATCGGCACGCGCATATCGGGCAGTCCGAGCTGGGCAATAATGCTATAGTCTTTGAACTCGACAAACGAGTGAATGATGCTTTCCGGATGGATCAGCACTTCGATCTGATCGTAGGACAAGCCGAATAACCAGTGCGCTTCGATGACCTCCAAGCCTTTATTGGCCATCGTCGCCGAATCGATTGTAATTTTGGCTCCCATGGACCAATTCGGATGCTTAAGCGCCTCGGCGACCGTCACATCCTTCAATTCCTCCCGCGTACGGTCCCGAAAAGAACCGCCGGACGCGGTCAATGTAATCTTATGTATATCGTCAAGCGATTCCCCGTTCAAACATTGGAAAATGGCCGAATGTTCGCTGTCGATTGGAAGCAGCTTCACTCCGCACTTTGCGGCATGTTTCGTTACAAGGTGGCCTGCGCTGACAAGCGTTTCCTTGTTCGCAAGTCCGATTTGCTTACCCGCTTCGATGGCGGCTAGCGTCGACTGGAGTCCCTGGCTTCCTACCAGTGCCGTCACGACGATGTCCGCCTCCGTTCCGGCCGCTACTTCCAGCAGCCCTTCCGGACCGTAAAACAGCTGTACGCCGGATGGAACTTGTGCAGCCAATTGATCTGCTAGCGCTTTGGTCGCGACCGAAACTTTTTTCGGATGAAAGCGCCGAATTTGTTCCGCCAGCAGAGAAATATTGTAGCCTCCTGCAATGCCTTCCACCGAGAAAAGGTCCGGATGATGCGAGACGACATCGAGCGTTTGCGTGCCGATGGAACCGGTTGAACCTAGGATGCTTATTTTTTTCATACGTAGTTCACCTCTGGCGTCGTATTAAGCGTGCGGGAATAAGGAAAACAAGTGCAGGAACGGAAAAACGATCAGCCAGCTGTCGGTCCGGTCCAGCACGCCGCCGTGTCCCGGCAGTAGTGTCCCTGTATCCTTAATCCCTTTGATGCGCTTGTAAGCCGATTGGATCAAATCGCCCATCTGGCCGACGACGGCGATGAGCACGCCGATATATACCGCTTTGGTGTAAGATACAAGCTCCGGGCGCAAATAAGCAAAAACAAGCGCTACCACGACCGAAATGATGGTTCCGCCGATGGCGCCCTCCACCGATTTTTTCGGAGATATGGTCGGCCACAGCGGTGTTTTGCCGATATACGAGCCGGTAAAATACGCTCCCGAATCGGTAGCCCATATGCAAAAAAACACAAAAAGCGTCCAAAACATCCCATCGCCCTCAATCCACCGGGTTGCAATCATGAAATGGAAGCCGATGCCGACGTACAGCACGCCTAAAAAAGCCATAGCGATATGGTCGATGGTGATCTTATTTTTCGAAATCACCGTGGCGGCCATGAATAAAAACATCAGCAGCCAAGCCAGGTGGGCTGCTGTTAGGCCGCCCCATCCCCACGGCAGCGTTAGGAGGATGACGCCGGCAAAACCGATGATTTGTATCGCCTTGCTGTTCTTGAGTCCATTCATGCGCAAAAACTCGTCATAACCGATGACGGACAATGCGACGATCAGTCCCGCAAACCAGTAACCGCCTAAATACAGCAGGATGAAAAATCCCAACCCTGCGATAATTCCAGTTGTGATCCGCTGCTTCAATTCCATTCCTCCATCATCTTTACAAACCGCCGTATCTTCTGGCACGACGCTGGTACTCCAGAACCGCTTCGTAGAAATGTTCTTCGGTAAACTCGGGCCAGCATAATTCGGTAAACCACAGTTCCGAATAGGCTAGCTGCCATAACATAAAATTGCTGATTCGCAGCTCGCCGCTTGTGCGAATGAGCAAATCCGGATCCGGCAGCGGATCGGTCAGCAAATATTTGGAGAACAATGCTTCGTCGATCTCCTCGGCATTCACTTTCTGATCTCTTGCATCCTGCACGAGTCTTTGAACGCCACTCAGCATCTCTTTCCGACTTCCGTAATTGAGCGCAAAATTTAAGATCAGTCCGGTGTTGTGCTTCGTTTGGTCAATCGCGTCCTGGATCGCCTTCAGAGTATAATCAGGCAAGCCTTCCTTCCATCCTGTCATTCGGATTTGAACGTTATTTGAGATCAGCTCGTCGATTTCTTTCGGAAAAAATTCAAGCGGAAGCTTCATCAAGTACTCGACTTCTTCCTTGGGACGTTTCCAGTTTTCCGTGGAAAAGGCGTACAACGTCAAAACCTGTACCCCGATGTTGTTCGCAGCCATCGTAATCTTCTTTACGTTCTTCATGCCGGAATGGTGACCCGCGACCCGAGGCAAGCTCCGTTTTTGCGCCCATCGGCCGTTCCCGTCCATAATGACAGCCACATGGTTCGGAATATTGTCAGCAGAAAGCCTCGAGGCGGTATCATCGCCTTCCGTCTTGCTTCCAAACCATTTTTTGAAAGGTTTCATTCCCCAATCCCCCATCAGGAAAGACTAAAAGCCCCCTTCAGAAAGGGGGGTTCCTGCATTTTACACTTCGGTGATTTCTTTTTCTTTCGCCTGCAGCACTTTATCAACTTCGGCAATATATTTATCGGTAAATTTCTGGATATCCTCCTGGTGACGCCGGGATTCATCCTCGGAAATTCCTGTCTTTTCAAGTTTCTTGATTTCGTCGTTGGCATCGCGGCGAATGTTGCGAATGGCGACTTTCGCTTCTTCTCCGAACTTCTTGGTCATCTTGACAAGCTCGCCGCGGCGTTCTTCGGTTAATGCCGGAATAACGATCCGGATCGAGGAACCGTCATTCGAAGGCGTAAGACCGAGATCGGACTTCAAAATCGCCTTCTCAATGGCCGATACGGAGCTTTTATCCCAAGGCTGAATCATCAGTGTCCGCGAATCAGGCGTATTAATGTTGGCCAACTGGTTGACAGGCGTCATCGATCCGTAGTATTCCACCTGGATGCGGTCAAGCAGCGCCGGTGTAGCGCGTCCGGCCCGCAAGGTAGCCAGTTCCCGTTTGAGCGAACCAATCGCTTTCTCCATGCGGTCTTCCGCATTTTTCTTTATCGATTGCGGCATTGTTTACACGCTCCCTTTTACGATCGTGCCGATCTTTTCACCAAGCACCACACGCTTAATATTGCCGCTTTCAGTGATGGAGAATACGATCAGCGGAATGTTGTTATCCATACATAAGGAGGATGCGGTCGAATCCATCACACCCAAGTTTTTGTTCAATACTTCGAGGTATGTCAACGTTTCGAACTTTTGCGCGGAAGGATCTTTGAACGGATCGGCGGTATAAACGCCGTCTACTTTATTTTTGGCCATTAGGATGACCTCCGCCTCGATCTCCGCCGCTCGAAGCGCCGCGGTCGTGTCAGTAGAGAAATACGGATTGCCCGTCCCCGCCGCAAAAATAACAACCCGGCCTTTCTCCAAATGTCGGATCGCTCTTCTGCGGATGTAAGGCTCCGCAACCTGCTGCATTGTAATCGATGTTTGCACGCGTGTCGGTACGTCGATCGACTCCAGCGCGTCTTGAAGCGCCAGTGAGTTCATAACCGTTGCCAGCATCCCCATGTAATCGGCGGTCGCACGGTCGATCCCTTTGGCACTGCCGGCGATGCCGCGCCAAATATTGCCGCCGCCTACGACGATGGCTACCTCTACGTTCAGATCTACGACTTCTTTCACCTGTTGGGCGACCGTAGAGATCATTTCCGCGTCAATCCCGTACCCTTGCTGTCCGGCCAATGCTTCACCGCTTAATTTCAGCACGACTCTTTTAAATCTCGGACGTTCCAACCTTCATACCTCCATTTCGATCAACCCGAAAGCTTAAAAAAGAAGGAACACTAAGGTGTTCCCGCAGTAGTGTAACTATTTAATGGTTCGGCTTACAGCTTCACTTGAGACATAACTTCTTCAGCAAAGTTTTCTTGTTTCTTCTCCAGACCTTCGCCGAGCTCGTAACGAACGAAACGACGAATCGACAAGTTTTCGCCGATGGTAGAAATTTTCTCTTTCAACAATTGCTCCATCGTTTTGTCCGGATCTTTAATAAACGGCTGCTCAAGCAAGCAGTACTCTTCATAAAACTTGCTCAGACGGCCTTCCACGATTTTCTCAACGATTTTTTCCGGTTTGCCTTCGTTAAGCGCTTGGTTCGTCAAAATTTCGCGCTCTTTGTCCAGCGCCTCTTGAGGAACTTCGTCACGGCGAATATATTTTGGATTAGCTGCTGCGATTTGGAGAGCGACATCGCGTACGAACTCTCTGAACTGTTCGTTCTTGGCAACAAAGTCAGTTTCGCTGTTGACTTCAACCAATACGCCGATCCGGCCGCCGGCGTGAATATAGGACTCGATCAAGCCTTCGGTAGCAACCCGGCCTTCTTTTTTCGCCGCTGCCGCCAAGCCTTTTTCGCGCAAAATCTCGGATGCCTTGGTCAGATCGCCGTTCGCTTCTTCCAATGCTTTTTTGCAATCAAGCATGCCTGCTCCTGTTTTTTCGCGCAATTCTTTTACTGCTGCCGCACTTACTGCCATGATGTGGCCTCCTCTAAAATGGTATGTACCCTAAAAAAAGGGCGGTGAAAGGATTTTGCACCTTTGAACCACCCTTTCTTGTATTAGTTAGCTTAAGCTGTAGTTTGCTCACCTTGCTGCGATTCGATAACAGCATCGGCAATTTTTGCTGTAAGCAGCTTCACCGCGCGGATCGCGTCGTCGTTACCCGGAATGACATAGTCGATTTCGTCCGGATCGCAGTTCGTATCAACAATACCTACGATTGGAATACCCAGCTTGCGAGCTTCCGCAACAGCGATGCGCTCTTTGCGCGGGTCGATGACGAACAACGCGCTAGGCAAACCTTTCATATGAGAGATACCGCCGAGGAATTTCTCAAGGCGATCTTTTTCTTTGCGAAGGATGATAACTTCTTTCTTCGGCAGCACGTCGAAAGTGCCGTCCTCTTCCCATCTTTCCAGCTCATGCAAACGATCAATACGCTTTTGGATCGTTTGGAAGTTGGTCAGCGTACCGCCGAGCCAACGTTGGTTGATGTAGTACATGCCGCAGCGCTCAGCTTCTTCCTTAACGGAATCTTGCGCTTGCTTTTTTGTACCTACGAACAGGATCGTGCCGTTTTCTTCTGCAATCGACTTGACGAAGTTATAAGCTTCCTCAACTTTTTTAACCGTCTTTTGCAGGTCAATAATGTAAATTCCGTTTCTTTCGGTGAAGATGTATCGATCCATTTTCGGGTTCCAACGACGGGTCTGATGACCGAAGTGCACCCCAGCTTCAAGCAGCTGCTTCATGGAGATAACTGCCATCCTCACGCACCTCCTCTAATTTGGTTTTTGGTTTCCTCCGCCAATCGCATCTTCGCAGTAAGACTCCCGCCGGGAGCACCCTTACCGGAATTGATTCGCGTGTGGTTTTTAACACCGACAATTAATATATCATAACTGACATAGGGATGCAATACCTTGTCGAATAAGCGGGAAAGCAAAGATCAGATCCCGCCGAATCAAGATCTGATCTTCACTGCGCCGTTATTTTAGCGATCACTTGCTGTAGTTCCTGCGGCCCTTTAAACGCATGAATGCCGCTGACGATTTTATCGTTCAACTGCTTCTTGTTCATCTCATCCTCAAACGCCTTGCGGTCTGCGATGACGCCGCTCTGATACAGCACATCGGCAACCTGGTAGGAGACGAGACCTTTCGATATATAAATGTACGTTTCCTTCGGTGAAGCCGACGGTTGTGCGTCCCGCTTGTCTTTCTCTTCCTTCAGCTTCTGCTGAACGAACGAATCCAGCTGCGGCTGGGTGTACAGCTTCTCTGCTTTATCGAAGACTTGAAAATACTTGGAGGCCGCTTCCTTAATCTGCTTCTGATCCAAATCCATCGCCGTTGCATTCGGGACAGCCGAAACGGGCATCGTATGGCCCGCCGAAGACGCCGCATTCATCAGTTGAAGTAGGATAGCACCTATAATGAGGCCCGTGCCAAGCCCGTAAAGAAGCGATTTATTATTGCGCATGCGACCGCTCCTCCTGTTTGGCAAGCTGCAAAATCAGGTTGATTTCGCCCTTGTTCATTTGCAGTTTCCTCGCTATGAATTCCGTTGACTTGCCTTGCTCGTACAGCTGCAGCAATTCGCGGTAGCGATCCCTGATGTTAAGCGGCACATCAGCCGGCTCGGCTGCCTCTGCCCTGGGCTCGGACATGGCGGCGGCGAGAAGCGAAGCGGCTTGTCCGGCGGATTCCGTCCGTTTCGCCGAACTTGCCTCCGGCTGCGCTTCGAGAATGCCGTCGCGGTTTTGGAGCTGCTCCTGAAACACGCCGATACGGCTCAACTCCCCTTGCAAACGGTCATTTTGCTTTTCAAGCAGTTCAACGCGCGAAGCAAGCTTCGCGGAATAAAGCTCATATTCCTTCTTCGTATCGCCGAACATTTGAATGAGCGCTTTATTTTGTTCCTCCAGCTCCGTCGCAAAATGATCCATCGTCGCTTCGACATCGCTAAGCATATGTTCATCGCGTTTTGCCGCCGGCGTTCCGTTCTTCGGCATGATTTTGGCATAAACGATCAAAAGGAGCCCGAACAATACAATATAAACCCACGGTTTATCCATCAAAGCTTCACCTTTTCGTTGCAAATTAGAGCGATAAATCGATGTGGCGCCCTTTATATGGATGATCGCTTGCGGCGGGCGATTTCTTATCGCCGGAAGCCGCTTCCGGCGTCCGGCGCTTGCGGGACTGCCCCCCTTGCTGGCGTGCTCCGTCGTCTTTGACCGCAGCGCGATCCGCTTCTTCCGCCTTCCCGCTCACCTGTCGTTCTTTCACGGTGTTCTTGTCTGCCGCGTCCGATAAAACCGCCTGATCCTGTATCGGCTTCTGCATCAATTGATGCTGCTTTAAGCCCGCCTGATCATTTTTGTGAATCACAAACTGCAATTCGACCGGTTTTAAGCTCATACATCAACATCCCTTCCCGCTGCCGGGTGACAGCACGAGTTATATATAAGGGAGTATCGCGATATCGCCGTCAACCAACTGAAATTTCACGCGCGGCGAAGTATCCTTAATAAATTTCGTATATCGGCCGATCACGATTTTGGTTCCGCTGTATACGTTCGAGACGACTTCCACTTTCGCTTTATCGGAATCTTCGAGCGACTTCTCGATTTCCAGCATCCGTTCCTTGGATGCCGTCAACTCTTCATTGACTTGCTTTTTCGTATGATTCAGCTTAATGCGCATGGCCACCTTGTCGGGCCCGAGCTGCCCGGCCGCTGCCAACTGATCAAGCAGGGTGAGCGCTTTCTCGGTTTTGTCCATATTATCGCTAAGCGATTTGAGCGTAACCCGCAGCTGCTGCAGCTCATTGCGCAGTTCGGGCAATACGCCGACTTCGATGACGGTGATCGTGGACATCGAGTTGCCGATCGTTCGGCTCGCAACGTATTCTCCCGCTTGAATCATGCCGCCGACAATAAGGCCTTTCGTCCCTTTGCATATGACGTTCTTGCCGGAACGGATATGCGAATGCATGATGCTTTGCGTCACTAGTACCTCTTCCCCAGCCTCTACGGTAGCATCCTGAATGAAAGAGCACTTCACCCGTTTGCCGGCGCGAATGACGCTTTTGTTATGTCCGAGTATACCCGAGGTGATCTCGATCGAACCGCCCGCCTCAAGCTCGCCTCCGTCGACATTACCCGTGATGCGAATATCCCCGGCGGCCTTCACCTTAAACCCGGTCAATACGCTGCCGCGGATGACAACCGAGCCGACGAACTGAATATTTCCTATTTTATAATCGACATCCCCATTCACTTCGTAGATCGGAAACACATTGATCTTATCTCGATCGGTCTTCGTTACCATACCGTCAATGGCGGCATAAAGCGCCATTTGCTCCGGGTCGGTCACGACGTTTTTCCCAAGCTTAAAGTGCGCTTCCTTCCCGTCTCTGGCAAACAGCGGTTCGCCTGTGACAGCGCGGCCTGGGATTCCTTTCGCGGCCAGTGTCCGTTCTCCGATCAATTGGCCTTTACTTACATTGTGGATGGAAGTAACTTCCTTAAAGTCGACCGTACCGTCGCTAAGCTCCACCGGTTTTTTCGAACGATCGTCCAGATTATACAGCAGTTTAATTGACCCGTCTCCGCCATCTTTAGCCGGCTGACCGCTTGCGATCAGCGTCCGGGTTAAAAAGAACGGTTTCGGATCTTTCGCGATCGCCTCCAGCTTTTCTTCATCGATACCGGATACAATATGATACGAATTCAAAAAACCGTCAAGCTGTTCTCTCGTCAGCTGCAGCAATGGATCGCAATTCATAAACTCCAAATAGGCTTTCAGTTTGTCGTCCGAGAGCGTGATGTCCATATAGTAGCTCAATGGCATCGCCAAATCGCTCATCTAATCCCCCGCCTTTCATTCCATTAGTCATGAAACAACTGCCCCTTGTAACGGCTTAAAGATCCTCTTAACCGTAAAATCGCTTTGGAGTGCAGCTGCGATATTCTGGATGGTGAAAGATTCATGACTTCGGCGATTTCACTCAAGGATAACTCTTCATAATAAAAGAGAGAGACTACGGTTCTTTCTTTTTCCGTCAACTTATCAATGGCTTTGGCCAACGTTTCCTTCAAATAAAATTCGTTCACTTTCGATTCCGGGTTTTTCGCTTTTTCGTCGATCAGCAAGGAGAGCCGCGTCTCCGAATCTTCCTCGCGGATAGGCTCGTCGATCGAGCAAACGGTAGTCACCGCAATGTCCTGCACCATTTGCTGAAACTCGTTCTCGCTGATCAGGAGGTATTCGCTGATCTCGCTGTCGGTAACGGAGCGCAAATATTGCTGCTCCAGCTTCTGGTACGCATCTTCGATTTTCTTCGCCTTCTCCCGAACGGATCGCGGCACCCAGTCGCCTTGGCGAAGACTGTCGATCATGGCGCCGCGAATGCGCCAGGAAGCGTACGTTTCGAATTGAAGTCCGCGCTGGTAATCGAATTTTTCAATCGCATCGATTAAGCCCATTACGCCGCAGCTGGTCAAATCTTCCTTGGAAATGTTCTTCGGCAGTCCGATGGAAAGACGTCCCGAGACGTAATCGACAAGCGGTAAATACGTTTCGATCAGCGACTTCTTCGAGGCAAGATTCCCTTCTTCGCGCCACTCTTTCCAGACATCCATATTCGATAAGTGAGATTTTTGTCCAATCATGCCAGTCGACACCTCCCTTAATCTTCAGACATTCGTCGGACGGCCTGCGCGAGCTCTTCCGGTCCCGCATCCACTTTGGTAGAAAGCTTCGGCGGGTTCAGAGGAGAAAACTCCATACTCTGTGGAGAACCGTTCGAATTCATCGACTGCTTCAGCAAAAGATGCAGCTCTTCTTCTTCGTCCGGCGTGAGCGCATCCACAGAGGTTCCTTTCCCTTCTTCATCCGCTGGTTCTGTATCAAGAACAGAAAGTCCGTTTAATCCAGCGAATGTGCCGAGCAAATAACGGAATCCGAAGACAAGAACAAACAGGAACAGGAAACTGTACAAACTTCTAAGGAACGTCGTCAACCAAATGTTGCTGCCTATGGATAAAAGAAACGTTAAAAAAAATGCGATGCCACCCACAATAAAATTCCATCGAATCGATCCGATCATCATTTACAATTCCTTCACTCCGTGTTGTACACTGCGTATCACGAGAATGCCCGTCGCGCAATCCAGTTCAATGGTTCGCCCGTAGTTTGCGCCCGTATCTTCCCCTTTGACGGCAATGGCAAAACGCTGCAGCTGTTCTTTGCACGATTCCACATTCCGGGGACCGATACGCATCGTGTCGTTTTGATTGGCGAAGGCAAACATTTGCGCTCCGCCTGCCAGCTTCGCTACCATGCGCCGCGTCTGCCCGCCGAGCGCTTCCATGAGGCGAATCAGTTCGGGAATCGCGGTATCCGCGTATTTCGCAATATTGACCGCTCCTTCTCTGGCGATCTCCGAGCTCGGGAGCATGACATGCGCCATACCGGCCACTTTCGCATAAGCGTCGTAGAGGGTGACGCCGACACAGGAGCCTAATCCCGTCGTTTTGAGCACTCCGGTCATGCTCGCGACATTCAAATCAGCCATCCCTACTTTGATAAGGCTGTCTTGAATCATGGTTGCACACCGAGGGCGACGAATATTTTTCCGATGGATTCCGGGTCCGGAATGAGGAAAAAATGCCCCTTCATTTCATCCGGTCCGTCCAAAAACTTGGTATCGATCAACAGCGCCTGATCCCCCATATGGCCGAACTGCAATATCCCATAGCTCAATATCGCGCCCGCCATGTCGATGGCTAAAGACGGGACGGTGGGCGACATTTGCAGAAGGGTGAAATCCGCCAACGACGTTAAGTAGGAACCGGCCAAAATGTTGCCGATCTCGCTAAGTGCAGAAATTTCCAGCTCGGTGTATTCTTCTCCTTCCGCGACGTCAATTCCTGCCAGGCTGTGCAGCAGTTTTTTGGATGAATCGAGCGTCAGAATGAAGAACAAATTACCCGGCGTATCGCCTTCGACCCGAAGAAAGATGGCGATGACGACCTGTTCCGCGCCGCCGACGCTGTCTGCAATTTCTTCAAAAGGAACAATCCGCACGCTGGGGACGAGCATATCCACCGGTTTATCCAGTAGCTTGGACAGCGCGGTGGCCGCATGGCCTGCGCCGATATTTCCGATTTCCTTCAGCACGTCCAGATGAAATTCGGCAAAATTGTTCATATCTCCCACAAATGTTACCCCTCAATTTGCTCTAATTGAACGATTTCGCTCTTATTCAGCACTTCCTGCAGATTAAGTAAAACGAGCAGGCGGTTGTCGCCTACTTTGGCGATGCCTCGCAAATATTTGGCTTTAATGCCGCCGACAATTTCCGGCGGATCTTCAATCGTATCCGTATCGACGTCGATCACGTCGTTCGCGGAATCGACGATGAGCCCTACTTCGATGTCGCCTACGGCCACAATAATGACCCGGGTATTTTCGGTATAATCGGTTTCGGGCAGGCTGAACCGTCCCCGCAAATCGATGACCGGCGTTACGACGCCGCGTAAATTAATGACACCTTTCACAAATGCGGGAGTTTTCGGCACGCGCGTCATCGGCAGCATGCGTTCAATCGTTTTGACGCTATCCACCTCTACCCCGTATTCTTCATGCGCTAAAGCGAACACGATCACTTTCAGTTCTTGTCCCATGGTTTAGCCTCCTATAGGTTATCGTACGATGCGCCGGTTAAGGCAGCTATTTAATTAAGGCGTTCGTATCGATGATGAGCGCCACTTGTCCGTCTCCCAATATGGTGCCGCCGGAAATCGCAAACAGCCCCGTCAAATATTTGCCCAGCGACTTCAGGACGATTTCCTGTTGCCCGATAAATTCATCAACCTTCAATGCGGCAACCTTGTCCCCCTTGCGTATAATGACGATCTGAATATCTTCTTCCTGCGCTCCTTCTCCGCTGCCGGGCACGTCGAATAGTTTGGCGAGCGGGATCAACGGAACGACGCTATTGCGGTACTCTATCATCACGTTGCCGTGAACGGTACGAAGCTGATCTTTTCTAATCGCCATCGTCTCCACAATGGACGTCAGCGGAATCGCATATTTCTCTCCCGCCAGGCGAATCAGCATCGCGGAGATAATGGATAGCGTCAGCGGAAGCTGAACGGAAAACTTGGAGCCTTTCCCCCATTTGGAAGTCACTTCCACATGTCCGCCCAAGCTTTCGATTTTCGTCTTCACGACATCCAAACCGACGCCGCGACCGGAAATATCCGATATTTTATCAGCCGTGCTGAATCCCGAAGCGAAGATCAATTGCGTGATTTCAGCCTCAGTCATCCGGGAAGCCTGCTCTTTTGTCAGAACGCCGTTCTGAATGGCTTTATTCAACACTTTCTCGTGGTTCACTCCACGGCCGTCTTCCTCAATCTCGATAAACACGTGATTGCCGCTGTGAAACGCGCGCAAATAGATCGTCCCCGTCTCGGGCTTGCCGGCACTCAGCCGCTCTGCCGCCCTTTCGACGCCGTGGTCGACGGCATTGCGCAGAAGATGCACGAGCGGATCTCCGATTTCATCGATGACCGTCCGGTCCAGCTCCGTGTCGGCCCCGGTAATAATCAAATCGACTTTTTTATCCAATGATTTGGCTACGTCGCGAATCATTCTCGGGAACCGGTTAAATACGGTGTCGATCGGAACCATCCGCAGTTTCAATACAATGTTCTGCAAATCGCTGCTGACGCGCGCCATATGCTCCACGGTTTCCGTCAGTTCATTCCTGCGGATTTCGCTGGAAAGCTGCTCCAAGCGAACCCGGTCGATCAGCAGCTCGCTGAATAAGTTCATCAGCGCATCGAGCCGCTCGATGTCGACGCGGATCGTCCGGTTCGATACCGGCGCGCCCCCGGAAGCTGCAGGCTTCTTCGCTTCAGGCGCTTTGCCGCCATCCGATTTGCCCGATTGCAGCGCGGATGCACCGGACGGCTTCGCTTCCGCGACGACCGGCTTGGTCAATTCGCTCAGCTTTGCCTCATCCAGAACGGTAATCTCTACCTGATCGATTTCCGAGACGCTTGACAGTTGTTTTTCCAGCTCTGCTGTGTCGGTATGCGAAACGTAGTATACGGTGAAGAACCGGTCGAATTTTTCCTGCTCGATATCTTCTACCGCAGGATTCGATTTGATGACTTCTCCGTTCTGTTCCAGCACATTGAATACCATATAGGCGCGCGCGGCTTTCAATACGCAATCTTCCCGCACCGTTACGCCGATTCGCAACGCCATCATACCGGCTTCGATCGTTTGCTTGAGAATCGAAAATTGAAATTCATCCAGCTCGGCTCCGTTGTTGGAAGTGGACCCGGCTGCCGATGCCTTACTCCCTGCAGCCGCTTGTCCGCCCTTCGCATAATCTCCGGAAACGACGGACTTAAGCGCGGCGACGATCTCGGTGACATCCGCCTGCCCGGTACCGCCTTGGATAATGTCTTCGACCATCGATTCAAGCGCATCCAAACTTTTGAACAAGCAGTCGAAAATAAATGAATCCATTGCCAATTTATGATTGCGTACGAGGTCAAGCACATTTTCCATTTCATGCGTTAGCGAAGCCAAATCCTCAAAGCCCATCGTTGCGGACATCCCTTTCAGCGTATGCGCCGAACGGAAAATATTTTGAACGATGGCAATGTCTTCCGGACTGTTCTCCAGCCCGAGCAGATGCTCGTTCATCGCCTGCAGATGATCTCTGGACTCATCTATGAACATCGACAGGTATTGATTCATTTCCATATATCCCACACCTCCGTCAATAATCGTTGCCATGTATGTATGATTAGCGAAAAGTCCGTATCCGGAGCTTTTCGATGAAGATCGAATTCATAATTGCAAGCTCCCAGCGGATGCCGGCTTTAACATCGGCGCTGCTAGGATGAAGGGATAACGGTTTGTACCAGATGACCGCATATTTCATGCTGCGGCAAAATATGCGTGACGCACTTCAATTCGACGGCCGCCCGGGGCATCCCGTACACGATACAAGTATTCTCCGCTTCGGCAATGGTCGTCACGGCGCCGGCTTGTTTCAGCGCCAGCATCCCTTTGGCTCCGTCCGAGCCCATACCGGTCATCAGCACGGCGTGGCGCTTCAACTCCTTAAGCGGAAGCAGCGACTCGAACATGACATCGACGGAAGGACGATGGCCTCCGCGCGGATCTTCTTTGGTCAAATGAATCCGGTATGCACGCGCCCCGTTGCGAGCGATGCACATATGGTATCCCCCAGGAGCGACATAAGCCGTTCCCGCCTCAAGACTCATGCCGTTCTCAGCCTCCACCACCCGCAGATTGGAGATCGAGTCCAACCGTTGCGACAACGATTTGGTGAAATTGGGAGGCATATGCTGTACGATCACCACCGGCGCTGGAAAATGCTCCGGAAAACCGGAGAGCACTTGATGAAGCGCCCGCGGACCGCCCGTGGACGTGCCGATAGCGATCAAATGTTCGAATCCCGTTTGCCGATCCCGCCGGGGGGTCTCCGCGTTCCCTCTCGGCATCAACTTCGGCTTTTGCATTACCTTTGGAGCGGTCGGGACTGGACTTGTAAAATGGCTTACTTTCGTTTTGACCGCAATATGAAGCTTTTCCAGAAGAAGCCGCTTCACTTTGTAAAGATCAAGCGAGATCGAACCGGATGGCTTCCCGACAAAATCGATAGCGCCAAGCTCCAGCGCTTTGATTGTCTCTTGCGCTCCTTCCTGCGTTAAGCTGCTGAGCATAATGACAGGGACCGGGTGTTCTTTCATAATGACGCGCAGGGCATCCAGTCCATTCATTTCCGGCATTTCGATATCCATCGTCATGACGTGCGGCTTGAGCCGCTTCGCCATTTCAACGCCTTCTTTGCCGTTCTTAGCCGTACCCACTACCCGAAAGCCAGGATCTTCCGAAATGAGATCGAATATGATCTTCCTCATGAACACCGAGTCGTCCACTACCAGCACGTCAAAGGGCTGCATCGCAATCACTCCTCTTTGTTGTTGAAATTTCCGGCTAGCGTTCGGAACTCATGGTTTGAGAAACTTCATCATTTTGTTCAAGAAGCCTTTCACCGCGCCGTTTTGCGTTTCGTCCGGCAGCTGTTTCGCAATGAAATCGTCCGTCAGCTCATCGATCGATCTCGAAGCTTCGCTGGATGGATATGCAATGGTAAAAGGCACTTGCTTTTTCACCGCTTTGGATACGTTTCGGTCATCCGTAACATAACCGAGCGTCGGAATATCCAGCTGCAAAAACCGTTTGGCGACCATGCTGATTTTTTCGGCCGTCTGCCTACCTTCCCGCCGATCCGCTACGCGGTTGACGACGAGGCGAAACGGAATTTGATGATCCATGGCATGTACCATCTTGATAATCGCATAGGCATCCGTAATCGAGGTCGGCTCCGGTGTCGTGACGACGATCGTTTCCTGCGCGGCCAAAATGAATTTCAGCGTCTCCTTGGAAAGCCCTGCGCCCGTATCGAAAATAATATAATCGACATGTCCGTTTAACTGGCCGACTTGATCGGCGAAATAATCGAGCTGTTCCTCGGTCAACCGAATCAGGTCCTGAAACCCGGAGCCTCCGGCGATAAACTGCAACCCTTCCGGACCGTTCTGAACGATTTCCCATATCGTCTTTTCTTTTTTTAACAAATGGTACAAGTTGTATTTCGTGGGCATGCCCATCAGTACATCGATGTTGGCGAGCCCGATATCCGCATCAAACACGAGTACCTTGAACCCTTTTTTTTGCAGCGTCAGCGCAAAGTTGAGCGTAAAGTTGGATTTGCCGACTCCCCCCTTACCGCTGGTTACGGTGATGATCCTAGTCGATTTGAGCGGCTCTGCAGTTCGGTTACTGATCAGATTTCGAAGTCCTTGTGCCTGATCATTCATGGGTGATATCCTCCAAAATCAAATCGATGATTTGTTCTTCATTCAGCTCCACAATGTCATCCGGTACATTTTGTCCGTCGGTGACATAAGAGGTTAGCAAGCCGTAATCCCGAATCAAATTTACGATAGCGCCATAAGACTCGGTCTCGTCCATCTTCGTGAACAATACTTTGTCCAACTTGAAATTGCTGAAATTGTTCGTAATGGCACTCATATCTTTATATTTGGTCGTCATGCTTAGAACAAGGAACGTCTCGCTCTTCCCGCCGGATTGCAGCAGCGCGTTCAGCTCGGATACGTACATTTCGTTACGAAAGTTTCTTCCGGCCGTATCCATGAAAATCAAATCGCAATCCTTGAGCCGCTCAAACGCTTGATTCAAATCGAGCGGCGAGAAGACGACCTCCAGCGGCACGTTTAGAATCGTGCCGTACGTTTTGAGCTGCTCGACGGCTGCGATACGGTACGTGTCGGACGTAATGAAGCCGACTTTGCGGCGATGCTTCAACACCTGTTCGGCCGCGAGCTTGGCGATCGTTGTCGTCTTCCCGACGCCGGTCGGACCGACAAAGTGAGCGACACGCGTGTCCGGCGCGATCGTTTTCTTCCCTCTCGGCTGCAGAAGCTCAAGCAGCTGGCGCCGTACCGATTGCACTACAAATTCGGCGGTGAGTGGCACGTCCTCCGATCGGGCTTCTTCCGCGGCAGCGGACAACAGGTGCGCAACATAGTCCCGATCAACTTCCTGATCGATCAATCTTCGTTCGATCAGCATCAACGCCGGGTCTGCGGAAGGCTCCGCCGCTTGGGAAACGGACAGCCGCTGCATCATTTGTTTCATTTGCTTGATTTCCTCAAGCAGCAAATCTTCTCTGCCCGGCGGCATTCCGTTTCTTTGTTCTTTTACGGCAACGGCGCCTGTCTTTACCGGTACGGCAGCCTGCCGCAAAAAAGGCTGTTCCGCCGCAGGAGCAGCCGCATGCGCCATAACCGGAGCTGGCGTCGGTATCGGTGTCGTTGCCGGCGGTAAAACATCAGGCACTTCCGGAAAAGCTAGCGCCGCTCTGTCTTCACGGTGCATGCCGTATGCCGATGCCGCCGTTTGTCTGGATGTTTGCGGCGCGGTCGTCATGACCGGTGTCGCCGGCTTGGTAGGCGCGGTCGTCGGTTTCATCGGCGCCGGCGCACCTCCGGAGGCGGCGGTATCCGTTGCGGCGATCACCTCGATTTTCTTTTTGGCGAATAATCCGAGAAATCCGCCCGAACGTATTTCTTTCGTATTTAAGATGACCGCGTCTTTACCCAAATCCGTTCTTATTTTTTGAAGGGCATCCGGCATCGAGTCTACAACATACCGCTTCACTCTCATATATTAACAACCCCCATGCTTTGGATTTCGACATTCGGCTCCAGCTCGCTGTAGGACAACACCGGAATATCCTGCATGGTCCGTTCCATCAGCTGCCTCAAATACATGCGGATTGTCGGCGAAGTCAGCACAACCGGCTGCTGTCCCGCCTGCAAAAGCTTTGTTACCTGATCGGTAATCTTCTGATAAATAAGCTGTGTGGAACTAGGATCAAGCGCCAAGTAACTCCCCTGATCCGACTGTTGAACCGACTCGGCGATTTTTTTCTCCAGCGTAGGACCGACGGTAATAACTTTAAGCGAGTCGCCGCTGGTCGTGAACTGCTGCGTAATTTGCCGGGAGAGCGCCTGCCGGACATACTCGGTCAATATTTCCGGATCTTTCGTATATGTTCCGTAATCCGCCAGCGTCTCCAAAATGGTCACGAGATCGCGAACGGAAATTTTTTCCTTCAGCAGCTTGACCAGCACTTTCTGTACGTCGCCGGTCGAGAGAATGCTTGGGATAAGATCGTCCACGAGCGCCGGATAATTTTCTTTGACATTCTCGATAAGCGACTTCGTTTCCTGACGGCCGAGCAGCTCATGCGCATGCTTCTTGATGACCTCGGTCAAATGCGTGGCCACGACCGACGGCGGATCCACCACGGTATAGCCCGACAGCTCCGCCCGTTCCTTCGTCGCTTCGTCAATCCATAGCGCAGGCAAGCCGAATGCCGGTTCCATCGTATCGATCCCCGTAACGGATTCATCTTCGATGCCTGGACTCATGGCGAGGTAATGATTGAGCAGCAAGTCGCCGCGGGCAACGGTATTCCCTTTAATCTTGATCACATATTCGTTGGGCCGCAGCTGAATGTTGTCGCGAATCCGAATGACCGGAACGACAATGCCCAGCTCTAGCGCGCACTGTCGGCGAATGAGAATGATGCGGTCCAGTAAATCGCCGCCCTGCTGCGTATCCGCGAGGGGTATGAGGCCGTAACCGAATTCGAACTCGATCGGGTCCACCTGCAGCAGGCTGATGACACTCTCGGGGCTGCGCACTTCTTCGATCTGCTGTTCTTCCTCAAGCTGAACTTCCTGCTCTTGCCTGCGGGCCATCGTCTGCTGCATTTTAATAGAAGCAAAAACCAACAAACCGGCAATCGGAAACGTCGTGTAAAAATGGATCGGCGTAAATATGCCGAGGGCGGCAATCGTACCGGCCACAATATACAGCAGCTTCGGATACAAGAAAATTTGCGAAGTCAAATCCGATGCCAGATTCCCTTCGGATGCCGCTCTCGTGACGATGATGCCTGCGGCCGTAGAAATGAGAAGCGCCGGGATTTGGCTGACAAGCCCGTCGCCGATCGTAAGGATCGAATAAAGCTTCCCTGCTTCGCTTAGCGACATGCCTTTCATCGCCATCCCGATCACGAGTCCGCCCAAAATATTAATGAGCAGCATGATGATACCGGCGATCGCATCGCCTTTTACGAACTTGCTCGCACCGTCCATTGCACCGTAAAAATCCGCTTCCCGGGCGATTTTTTCCCGCCGTTCTTTTGCTTGATGCTCGTTGATGAGCCCCGCGTTCAAGTCGGCATCGATCGCCATCTGCTTACCTGGCATCGCATCGAGCGTAAACCTTGCCGCCACTTCGGCAACGCGCTCAGAACCTTTGGTAATGACGATAAACTGTACCAAAACCAGAATAATAAAGACAACAAAGCCGACGACGATGTTGCCCTGGGCTACGAAGGAACCAAAGGTTTTGACCACATTACCGGCATCCGCATTGGCAAGTATGTTTCTTGTCGTTGAAACGTTAAGTGCCAGGCGAAACAACGTGGTAATAAGCAGCAGCGACGGAAAGATGGAAAACTGCAGCGCGTCCTGCGTATTCATCCCGACCAAAATAATCATGAGCGCAATCGATATATTGATGATCAAAAGGACATCCAGCAGCCAAATCGGCAGCGGAACGACCATCATGAGCACAATACCGATAATACCGATCAGCACGACCAAATCTTTCGCTTTCATGCCGATGCCCCCTTTCTTGACGAATTTTTATTTGCCTTTCACTTGGTACACATATGCTAATACCTCGGCCACCGCCTGGAACATGTCAGCCGGAATCGACTCGCCGATCTCTACTTGAGCATACAGGGCTCGGGCCAGCGGTTTATTTTCCATCGTTATAATGCCGTTATCTTTGGCAACCTGCTTTATTTTGAGCGCAATGTAATCGGTCCCTTTGGCAATGACCGTCGGGGCTTGCATTTTGCCGGCATCGTACTGGATGGCAACGGCGAAGTGCGTCGGGTTGGTGATGACCACGTCCGCTTTCGGCACTTCCGCCATCATGCGCTGCAGTGCCATCCGTCGCTGTTTCTCACGGATTTTCCCTTTTACGAGCGGGTCCCCTTCCGACTTCTTGTATTCATCTTTAATGTCCTGTTTGGACATCTTCAAGCTTTTTTCATGCTCGTATTTCTGGTAAATATAGTCCAAAATCGCCATCACAATCAGGATGAAGCCGATTTTGATTCCGAGCTGCAGCGTAACGGACGAAGCATAAATCATTATTTCTTCAAGCGGCAGACGCGCGAGCTGCATAATGTGTTCTTTCTCGCCCCACAGCATCTGATACACGACTACGCCGATAATCGTCATCTTCAATACCGATTTCAGGAAATCGACCAGCGCTCTTAATGAAAACAGCTTCTTCGCGCCTTCCAGCGGATTGATCTTGCTGAACTTCATCATCAGCGGATCGCCGGTCATCAGAAATCCGATTTGCAAGTAGTTGCCGAGCACTGCAATGACGATGGAAATGAGAAAAATCGGTCCCATAATCAATAGCATCTGCACCGAAACGTTCTCGAACAGCACCATCACGTTACTCATCGATATATGGAGCGTCAAGAAATTGTAAAAGATCGATTGAAAGAGCGTTACCAGCCTTTCTTTCATAAATCCGCCGAGCAAATAGAACGATAGGAAAGAGAAAAACAAGATGAAGGCCGCAGGCAGTTCCATGCTTTTCGCCACTTGACCTTTTTTTCTGGCCTCTTGACGTTTCTTCGGCGTGGCGGGTTCCGTTTTTTCACCGGAAAACAGCTGCAGATCAAGTTGTAAGCGAAAAGACGACACAGCCGTTCCTCCGTTCTACGTTCTGAACAATCCGAAAAACTTCCCGATCGAATCGATCATCGAAGCGAACAAATCTTTGAAAATCAATTCATAGCCGGGAAACAGCAAAAGCAGCAACAAAAACCCGACAATGATCTTGATCGGAACTCCGACCACGAAAATATTAAATTGCGGTGCGACCCGCGCCAGCAAGCCGAGGCCCAGATCGGTCAAAAACAAAGCGACGACGATCGGCGCAGAGAGCTGGAAGCTTAAATAAAACACACTCGAGAATGTTTTCTCCATAAATGTCCATAATTGCCCGCTGTTATTTTTAACGAACAGTTCGTTGTCAAGCGGAATCCACTCGTAACTTCGCATAATGCCTTCGAGCAAATAGTGATGTCCGTTAAACGACAGAAACAGCAGCAGCGCGATGACATATTTAAAGTTTCCGATAATCGGGCTTTGCGCACCCGTCATCGGATCGATCACGTTTGCGATGCCAAAACCCATCTGAATATCGATGAATGCCCCTGCAATCTGCACGACCATGAAAAACATATAGGCGATAAAGCCGATGCACAGTCCGACTAACAGCTCCCGTATAATCGCCAAAATATAGAGCGAATCCATCGTGGCCGGCATGGTTGTCCCGAACCCGAAATAAGCGATAAACGAGACGAAAAACGCAAGCCCGATCTTAAACGGTCCCGGCACGTTTTGAGCCGAAAATACAGGTGAAATGATAAAAAACGAGCCAATCCGACAAAAAAACAGCAGAAATCCTGGAACATATTGCGTCAGCCAATCCATTAACCCACTACCTAACCTACGTATTTGTATAGATTATTCAACAGGTTATAGGTAAAGTCGACCAGCGTCGTAAGAATCCATGGTCCGAATATCAACAGCGCAAGCAGAACGACGACGATTTTCGGTACGAAAGCAAGCGTCTGCTCCTGAATTTGCGTTGTGGCCTGGAAGACGCTGATGATTAAACCGACGACGAGCGCCAGCACCATCATCGGCGCACTTGCCTTCAACGTAGTGTATACCGCCTCGCCGGCCAATCGGATAATAAATTCGGAAGTCAAATCATTTCTCCCCCTGACGGCCTATCTATGTGTTGAAGCTTAACAATAGCGACCGTACGACCAAATACCAGCCATCTACGAGGATGAACAGCAGCACTTTAAATGGCAGCGAGATCATGACAGGCGGGAGCATCATCATCCCCATCGCCATCAGCGTGCTGGCCACAACCATATCGATGACGAGAAACGGGATAAAGATCATAAAGCCCATCTGAAACGCGGTCTTCAGCTCGCTGATCGCATAAGCCGGAACAAGCGCCGTCAGCGGCGTATCTTCCACTCCGCTGGGCGGTGCCGCTTTGGAATAATCCAGGAACAGCTTTAAATCCTTTTGCCGCGTGTGCTGAAACATGAATTTCTTCATGGATACAGACGCTTTGTCCAGTGCCTCCATCTGCTGAATTTGTCCTTTTAAATAAGGCTGAACTGCCGTTTCGTTAATTTCTCCGAACGTCGGCGCCATAATGAAAAATGTCAGGAACAAGGCCAGTCCGATCAACATCTGGTTAGGCGGCATTTGCTGCGTACCGAGCGAAGTCCGTACAAAACCAAGGACGATCACGATTCTTGTGAAGCTTGTCATCAAAATCAGGACCGACGGTGCAATACTGAGGACGGTCACAAGAAGCAAAATCGTGATCGTACTGGATGCGCCTTCGGGGCTGTCCGAAGTGCCGATATCGATATTGATGCCTGGAATCGGATCCGCGGCTTGCGCGTGAAGCGGCAGCGCAAACCATAAGATCATGAGGAAGAGCAGTTGCAGAAAACGAATGCGATGGTTCATCATTTATCATTCAACCGATCCGTTTGTTTCTCTTCCTGCAGCCACTCGTCCATTTGTTCTTTGCGGTCTTTCATCCCTTGCAATTTCGTTTGAAACACCTGTTGAAACGTCGCTGTCATCTCGAGCTCCTCTTCTGCCGCAGGTTTGTTCCGAAACTTACCCAGCCAGCCTCCGATCGTCTCGAAGGCAGGTCCGGCATAAGACGTCCCCGGGGTCATCATCTCTATAAGGGCCGCCGCTTCTTCTTCATCCGAAATTTTCTCAAGCAGCTGAATATTATCGCCGACGCCTACGATATAGAGCGATTTGCCGATGACCACGACTTGAATCGATTTGTTTTGACCGAGCGGTAGTCCCCCAATGGAACGAATGGAACGGCCGGATAAAAAAGTAGATTTTTTAGCCAAGATCTTCACTATGACGAAAAAAATTCCGATAATAACAATAAGGAAAAAAAGTACTTTCACAATCATCATGAATGGTTCCGCTGAGCTGTTCCCCGTAAAATTGTCCGGAGAATCCACAAAACCCAAGTCCGGAGAGCCTGTCCCCGCTTCCCCATAACAAACAGCAGCCTTTGCTGTTTGTACCCACATGAAAACGGCTGCCGACAGCTTGGCTGCGAGTCTTTTCAAGGTTCACATTCCTTTCAGGCTGTGTCTCTTCTGCGGGTGCGCCGGTTTCGAATTTATCCGAGTGTTTTCTTAATCGCTTCGATTACGCGATCCGCCTGAAACGGCTTGACGATAAAATCTTTTGCCCCGGCCTGGATCGCGTCGATAACCATCGCCTGCTGCCCCATTGCGGAACACATGATCACCTTGGCGTTGGCGTCGATCTTCTTGATTTCCTTCAATGCATGAATACCGTCCATTTCGGGCATCGTGATATCCATCGTAATGAGATCGGGACGAAGTTCTTTAAATTTCTCGATCGCTTGCGCGCCGTCATTTGCCTCACCACAAACCTCATAACCGTTTTTCGTCAAAATGTCACGAATCATCATTCTCATAAAAGCTGCGTCGTCTACAATTAAAATCCGGTTTGCCATGGGTTATTTTTCCTCCTAAGCAGTTGCTTCGTTATTATTGTAATTTTTGAATACGATCCCACTGATTCACAATATCGGTTACACGAACCCCGAAGTTTTCATCGATAACGACGACTTCACCTTTCGCGATCAGCTTGTTGTTCACCAGAATATCAACCGGCTCGCCGGCAAGCTTATCCAATTCAATGATGGAGCCTAAAGAAAGCTCCAAAATATCCTTGATCACTTTGTTCGTACGTCCCAACTCCACCGTCACTTTCAGCGGAATATCCAGAAGCAGATTCAAGTTCGAATCTTCCACCGGCGACATATTGGACGGAGTAAAACTCGAGAATTGCGCCGGCTGTACATTGACGTTGCGTCCAGCCGGAACGCCGTATGTAGCCGGCTGTGCCGCTGGAGGCTGCTGGTACAATGGTTGTTGATATATCGGCTGCTGCATCGGTTGCTGGTACATGGGTTGTTGGTACATCGGCTGCTGATACATCGGTTGTTGATGCATCGGCTGCTCGTATAACGGCTGCGACGGCGGCTGTTGATACAGCTGCTGTTCCTGCGCCGGCATATGCTGCGGCTCGGAAGGAGCGGATGGTTTGGCCTGCTGCACCTCTGCCTGGCTTGCACTGGTCGATTGGGCAGGCGCAACGTCTTCCTGGACATCTCCGTCACCCATCAAAATGGACACCATTTCTTTGGCAAATGTTACGGGGAGCAGCTGCATAATGGTAGAATCGATCAAATCTCCAATCGTCAACCTGAACGAAATTTTGATGAATACTTCTTCCTGCGGCAGGTTCGAAGCTCCTTCGCCTTCCGCCAAGTTCAAAATATCGATGCCGGGAGGCGAGATGTTGACGAATCGGTTGAATATCGTCGACATCGATGTGGCCGAAGACCCCATCATCTGGTTCATCGCTTCCTGAACGGCGCTGATATGAATTTCCGACAGCTCCGAAATTTGCCCGGTCCCGTCTCCACCCATCATCAAATCGGCGATCACTTGCGCGTCTCGCGTCTTGATGACCAGCAGGTTGATGCCGTCAAACCCGTCTACGTAATTGACGTGAACGGCTACATGCGGCTTTGGAAATTCTTCGACAAGCTCCGTTCGCGCGATGATGGATACTTTCGGCGTAGTAATATCGACCTTTTTCCCCAGCAGCGTCGATAATGCTGTTGCCGCGCTCCCGAATGTAATGTTGCCGATTTCACCCAGAGCATCTTGCTCGAGCGAAGACAAGTAGTCTTCCACATGCGGCGTAAAGCCGGACCCCGAGGAACTGCTTTCGGAAGACTGCCGCAGCAGGGCATCGATCTCCTCTTGAGACAAATAATCTTTGTTATTCGTCATTTTCTTCTGCTCCTTCATTGACAATCTCGCTAATTTGAACAGCCAGCTTTCCTCTCGTCGTTCCCGGGCTGCCGTAAAACTTAAGTTTTTCGCCGATCCGTATATCCAGCGGTTCATTCACGGATTTGTTCAGCGTGATCACATCGCCGGTTGCAAGCGACAAAAACTCGCGAACCGAGATTTGCGAAGAACCGAGCTCCGCTATGATCGGCAGCTTCGCTTTATGAAGTCTGGAGCGCAGCGCCGTGACTTCTTCCGGAACGCTCGTTTTCTTCTGCGAAACGAACCAGTGATGCACCGACAATCTAGGCATAATCGGTTCGATGACGACATGCGGTATACACAGGTTGATCATTCCCGTCGTATCGCCGATTTTGGTGCTTAGCGATATCAATGCAATGGTTTCGTTTGGAGAAACGATCTGAATGAATTGCGGATTCGTCTCCAGCGCCTCGAGTCGCGGCGATAAATCGACGACCGATCTCCACGCCTCCTGCAAACTTTCGAAAGCCCGGCTGAAAATACGCTCCATCACGATCGTTTCGATCTCGGTTAATGTATTGATCTTAGGCGGCGACGTGCCGCCCCCCCCAAGCAAGCGATCAAGCATCGCGAATGCTACGTTCGGGTGTACTTCCAGCACCATTCTTCCTTCCAACGGTTCCGCTTCAAAAATATTAAGAATCGTCATTTTGGGAATCGAACGAATAAACTCGTCATAAGGCAGCTGTTCGACCTGGACTACATTGATCTGCACAAACGTTCTAAGCTGAGCGGAGAAATAGGTCGTCAAATATCTGGCAAAGTTCTCGTGAATTCGAGTCAAGCTCCGGATATGATCTTTGGAGAAGCGTACTGCTCGCTTAAAATTGTACGTGCTGACCTTCTTGTTAGTCTCCTCTTTTTTGAGTTCCTCCGCATCCATCTCGCCAGAGGATAAGGCGGCGAGCAATGCATCGATTTCATTCTGCGAGAGTACATCTACCATCAGCGTCACCTCCTTTTATTCGTATCGCATTATATGCTTGCAATTATTGAATGACGATGTCTGTGACCAAAATTTGGTTCAGCTTCCCTTGCGCGAGAAACGGATTCATTTTATTCATAAGGGTCGAAGTCAAATTATCAAAGCCTTTGCTTCCCGAAACCTGCTCAGGCGTCATATCCGCCAGCGTCTGAACGACGATCGCCTTCATTTTGGTGTCCAGCTTGTCAAATTCGTCTTTCGCCTTCTTGTTTTCGAGTTCAAATGCGATGCTCACTTTAATGAATTTGCTGCTGCCGGCTAAATTGGTCAAAATGTCTTTCATGACCGTCGTGTTTTCTTTCACTTGATCCGGCGTCAGTTTTTTCGGCGTTTTTACTTCGCGTGCCGAGTTTTGCGCTTGCTCCTGCAAATTTTGATTGGATTTGTCCATGTAATTTAACAAGACGAATGCCGCGGTTAGTATTAGCGTAATTGCGATCAGTATCGCGACGACCATAATAAAAATTTTACTCTTAAACAACTACGACCCCTCCGAATTCAAGCTCTTTAACGTACTACTCACGAGACCGATGGACTGGAAAAAGCGATGCACGGTTTCGGTCACTTCCGGTACCGTCTCCAGAACCATAAATTTTTTGCCGGTAATTAAGGTGATCATCGTGTCCGGCGTTTCCTCGAGCGATTCGATCAATAGCGCATTGACCGTAATTTGTTTTCCGTTAAGCCGCGTGAGCCGAATCATCAGCTATCCTCCAAACTGGCGTGAAATCGGGGAGGCGCCGAACCTCCCCGCTGCTTCTATTATCGCTTCAAGTTTACAACCTCTTGGAGCACTTCATCGGACGTTGTAATGATACGGGAGTTTGACTGGAAACCGCGCTGAGCGACGATCATCTCCGTGAACTCCGAAGTTAAATCTACGTTCGACATTTCAAGCTGTCCTGCAACAATCGCTCCAGTACCCATTGCTAAATTATTGGCTCGGGCATCCTCACCTTCTGGTAAATCTCCAGTATGTGAGTTAGGGGTCGTACGATAAAGATTTCCGCCAATTTTATCTAAACCGGCAGGGTTCGATACTTTAACTACCGAGATGAAAGTGTCGCTTGGAACTGATTCTCCATTCTCATTGACCGTAATGATTTCACCGTTATTGGAAATTGAAAACGCGGTTACCGTTCCAAAATCATCCAAGTCGATGATTGCATTCTCAGAGCTCATCACAAACATACCATCAGCAGTTACAAGCTGGTTATTGGCATCAACCACAAAGTTACCCGCACGTGTCAAATAAGGCACCGCTTGTTCGTCATTACTCTTGACGGCAAAAAAACCGTCTCCGTCAATTCTCAAATCCGTCGGAACATTCGTCGTCATCGCGCTGCCCGGCGTATGAATCGTGTCGATCGCGCCGACCGTCACACCGAGACCGATCTGTTTGGAGTTCATACCTCCTGTCGGCGTATCCGTGGGCGCCGTAACGCCCGCTACCGTCTGGCTCAAAATATCTTTGAACATGACGCGGCCGGATTTAAAACCGACCGTATTCACGTTGGCAATGTTGTTGCCAATAACGTCAAGCTTCGTTTGAAAGCCTCTCATCCCCGAAACGCCGGAATAAAGCGATTTTAGCATTGGCTTGTTGCCTCCCAATTTGGATTATGATGGCTGCTTCCGTCGATCCGCAGCCTTGGGCCTCCGACTCGGGCCAGCCCTGTACATTTAAGAAATGATCATGGCGCTGTCGATTTGCGTAAACACATTGTCTTTCATCGAAGCGCCGTCTATCGCCGTAATGACGGTCCGATTTTTGATATTGACGATAAGCGCCGTATCGTTAATCAACATCAGCGAATCTTTGGCGCCTTTTGTAGCCGCCTTATCAATCGCGGATTGAATCTTCGCAAGCTGCTCCGGTTGAAAGCGGATGCCGCGTTGTTTTAGTCTTTCTTCCGCGTGATGGCTAAATCGAACGTCCTGCTGCTGCTGTAATATTTGATCGAACGTCCCGGCTGCTTGCGTTTTGTCACCGCTGTAACGTTTGCCTGCGGCCGGCGGAACGGCATTCGGATAAAGTTGACCAAGCGTTATTCGATCCGTCATTGACTAGCCTCCGGATTCGAAATTTCGCTAATTTTACTCAGTGGCACTTCTTCCGCACCGATCTTTACCAGCTGCTCGCCGTTCTTCATGACGATGGATTCCACAATCCCGGATTGCGTAGTGGCATCGTCCTTTTCGCTCCAAGTCACGTTTTTTCCGATCAAACCGGAGGCGAAGCCGAGAGATTGGCGTAGGAGCTTCATTTCGGCATTCATGTTGGTGAGCTGCTCAACCGACGTAAATTGCGCCATCTGGGCGATAAATTCTTTGTCCTGCAGCGGCTGCGTAGGATCCTGATTTTGCATTTGCGTCATCAAAATTTTTAAAAATTGATCCTTGCCCAGTTCGTTGGTTTTTCCGTTCGCTGCTCGCTGTACGTTGCTCTTATCGTAATAAGGCCATACGTTTTTGGTACTGATGATCGAGTCGGCCATAGTTTCACCCCCTATTAAAGCCAATGCTCATCGCTGGGACTAAGCTGTGATATCAATCGAACCGCTGCCTGCCGTACGTACCGCAGTGGTGGCATCGTTTGTTTCTTCAATAGAAACCTCTTCCACAGCTCCGTTTCGGCTGCCGGACGATTTTTGCTGTTTCGCCGATTGTCCCGGCTGCTGCTGTTGTCTGCCATCCTGGAACATGCCCGATTGGAACCCTTGGCTCTGGCTGACTTCCAGCTTCTCCACTTGGATGCCTTGACTTTGAAGCGCCGTGCGCAATTGAGAAAGCTGATTTTCAAGCATTTCCTTGCCGACGAGACTATCCGCTACGAACTGCGCCACCAATTGCCCGTTATGCATCGTCAATTTGACGTCTACATGGCCGAGATGCTGCGGATATAAGGAAATTTTTGCTTCCGTGAAACCGTCGACGGAAGACTCCATCATAAATGAAGAAACGACGAACTGCGTCATATCATCCGTAAATGTCGAGGCCGGCATATGCAGTACAGGCATTTTCACGGGATGACCGGCTTGCGTCTGCCTCATAAACTCTTGAACCGTAATCGGTTGTGCCGTCGCTTCGTCCACTTCATTACCGCTTAATGGCTCGAATAACGGTCTATCTTCATCCGGGTTGAGTTCCAGACGATTCATGATCTGTACATGTTTTGTCGCCAACATTTCCAATGGCCGCGGTTTGTTGGATGCGATTTGCACCAAGTCTGTCAGTGAAACCGTGGTATCGTCCACAGCAGCCACCTTCGCTTGACTTGCAGCAAGCAGTACTTGCGATGCAGTTGTAGAAGACTTATGTAGTTGGGTCATATTCGCCGCTGTTGCCGCAGATGCGAGCACGGCCGGCAATTCTCTCAATACTTGTTTGACTTCCGGATCGTTCTGGCCAGCCTTTATCCAATCTTTCAGCTGATTGAGCAGTTCAACTGCTTGCCCCGATGAAAGTACAGGCTGTTTATTGTCATCCGATGCTTCGCTTGAATCGGATTTAGCCGAAGTGTCTACAGCAATCGGAATAAACAATAGCGGGTCCAGCACATCAACATGCAAGTTTTCCGCCGCATCGGCTGCTGCCGCTTCCGTCTGGTCCCCTTCGCTTGAATCGACATTGGCTTGTGCAGCTCCGGCCGATTGCTCAGTCGTCATTTCCTCATTCGCCTGCGAAGCGGTTATAGCAGGAACAAACAACAGTTGATCAGCTATGCTCGCGGTTCCTTCCGCAGACGCTCCTTCTGACGGAAACGTCTCCGTTCGCTGTGATTCCCCTTCATTCGGTTGATGATTTTGCATCATTGCGGCAACAAGAGATTGAAGCTGCAATAACCATGCCTGCAAATCCGGATTGCTCAGCAACGCGTCCCCTTGCTCCGGCTGTTGGAGCAGTTCAGCCAATGCGCCGACTTGCTCACCGCTTACATCTAACGATTGTGCGTCACCCGCCAGGAAAGAGAGCAGAAGCGGATTCAACTGTTGAACCGACGCGGGGATGCTTTGAATGGTCGTGTTGGACGAACCGCCCTGTCCTTGATTTCCGGACATCATGCCATTAAGTGTCAAAGCGAAAGGAGCTTGTGCTTGCGTTCCAGTTGAAGCCGAACTTCCGGTCGATCCGGACGCGCCTGGTGTTCCGTTTACGATTACGGATTGAGATTGAATTTCCATTAGCGTTTTGTCACCTCCTTTCGAAATGTCATTGAACGAGCCGGGCCGATATTAATGCGGCCGTTTCTTTGGATAGATCGGACAAGGCGGAAAGAACTTTGGATCGTCCGGCACTATCCATCGAGCTGAGAATCGAGATCACTTTATCTGGATTCGTCTTTTGCATTTCGAGCAGCACCGCCGCCGAACTTTTCGGCGTCATATTGGCGAAGGTTGAACCAAGATCGTCCTTCGTCAGCTTATCCGCCGCCTTCGGATCCGGCGCAGACAGCTGCTTCACCCGGTCTTGCAGCGCTGCGATTTGAGCATCTCTGACATTTGTTTGATCCTTGAGCAGGATCGACGCTTCCGCCGCTTTCTTCGGGTCCATCTTCTCCAAAATCTTCACCCGGTCGTCCGTCTTCATCATGCCGAGTATGAGCACCAGTTCGCGGGTCGTTAAATTTTCCATGATCGGGGCCGCCTTGGACGCCGTCATTTTGGAGTACATCGTCGCCAACTGCTGGATTTGAATCGTATATTCATCTTCCGTCAGCGTTTTTGTTTTGTTTTTTTCTTCAAGACTGCTGTTTTTCAATTGCAAATCTTTTATTTGCAGATCCCGCTGCTGCACCGCCGCTTCTGCCTTTTTGAGATCGGCGCTTTGCTGATCCAGCTTTGCCTGTAACTGGGCCAGCTTATCTTCCTGCGAGGACGCTGCGCTACCGACAGGTGCCGGTGCTTTCGATTGCTCCGGGCTGCCTTCTGCGGACTTCGTCTTCGGGTCGGGAATAATGGTGTTCACCACGGGAATTTTATTTGCCGCTCTCAGTACGCCGTTCATTACATCGTAGTCGAAAATCGTAAGCAGCACGCCTAGCAAAACGGCCGTAAAAACAAAAGGGATGAGGAACCAGATCAAAAAGCGCTCCATCGCACCATAAGAAGAGGATTGCTCCGTACCCGTGTTTGCCATATTCGCCCCCACCTCCTTCGTTGATTGCGATCAGGAAAATCTTCTAAACCGGTTGGTGGCCATCTCGTCCAGATTGTCCTGTTCTTTCTTCAGCACATGAGCCGAAAATCGTTGAAACGCCCGTTCTTTCGCTTTTGTCCAAACTTTTTCCTCGAGCATTTTGCCCGTCAGATCGTCCTGTTTCTTCTGAACGTCCGTCTTCGCCGTTTGCAAATCTTTATGTTTGGCCTGAATGCGCTGATCGATCTGCTCGACGAAGCTTTGCAGCAGCAGCAAGTTCGAAACGGTCGTTCGGTGTCCGGCTGCATGATGAAGCTCTTCTTGCATTTCCGATTTGACATGCTCCAAATCATGCAATTTAGACTCTTCATCTTTGAGCTTTACGATGGCGTCGGATAATATCCACTCCGCTTGTGTCTTTTCATTTGTTTTCAAGTCGACGATTTTTTGAAAAGAGTAGCGAAACCTCATAATTGAGCTCATCCCCTGTAAAATTGTTGAATCAACCGTTCCGTCGCTTCCGTATAGCTCAACTTTTCATTTACTCTCTGCTTGGTGTAATCCCAGATCGATTCGATTGATTCGAGCGATTGATCAATTTCCGGATTCGAGCCTCGTTGGTACGCCCCTATATTGATCAAATCTTCCGAATCTTTATAAACAGATAGTAATCTTTTCAGGTTTTCCGCGGCTCGCTGCTGTTCGACAGGGACAATTTCTTTCATGACGCGGCTGACGCTGGCCAGCACATCGATCGCCGGATAATGGCCCCGGTTCGCGATGTGACGGTCAAGCACAATATGCCCGTCAAGTATGCCCCGCACAGCATCCGCGATCGGCTCGTTCATATCGTCGCCGTCCACCAGCACCGTGTAAAACGCGGTGATCGATCCTTTGGGTCCGGTACCCGAACGTTCCAGCAGCTTGGGCAGCATCGCAAAAACGGATGGCGTATAACCTCGCGTTGCGGGCGGCTCGCCTACTGCCAGACCTACTTCCCGCTGCGCCATGGCAAATCGGGTGACCGAATCCATCATAAGCATGACGTTCAAACCTCGATCGCGAAAATATTCCGCGATACTCGTTGCAATTAACGCTCCTTTGAGGCGGATAAGCGCGGGTTGATCCGATGTCGCTACAATGACGACGGAACGTGCAAGTCCTTCGGGACCTAAATCGCGTTCGATGAAATCAAGCACTTCGCGACCACGCTCGCCGATCAGAGCGATGACGTTAACATCGGCAGAAGTGTTCCGGGCGATCATGCCCATCAACGTACTTTTTCCGACGCCGGAGCCGGCGAATATACCGACCCGCTGCCCTTTACCGATCGTCAGCAAACCGTCGATACAGCGTACGCCTACGCTGATCGGTTCAAGCACCCGCGGGCGCTTGAGCGGGTTGCTCGGCATATTGTTTGTAGAATAGTGCGTCATTCGCGAAGGCAGGAACGTTCCGTCGAGCGGTTGACCGAGTCCGTCGAGCACTTTGCCCAGCAGCTCATGTCCCACCTGCACGGTGAGCGGCTT
This sequence comes from Paenibacillus allorhizosphaerae, assembly GCF_042659105.1. Lineage (NCBI taxonomy): Bacteria > Bacillati > Bacillota > Bacilli > Caryophanales > Paenibacillaceae > Paenibacillus > Paenibacillus allorhizosphaerae. The sequence continues at coordinate 1,006,669 of NZ_JBHSRV010000001.1, forward strand.
GCCTGTTCCGACTACGTCGCAGCCGGGTCCTACGGATTGAAGATCGCCAAGCGGCATCAAAATGACTTTATTGTTCTTGAAGCCGACAACCTCCGCTTTTAAAGGCTTATCCGATTTTAAAGGAAAAATGTAACATACGTCGCCGATACTGGCATCAGGACCCTCTGATTCTACCGTCAGTCCGATCACCTGCGTTACTTTGCCGTTGACCCGTACCGGGTCCATTTGGCGTAAATGATCTAAATACTTTGCTGCAGAAGGCACTTGCTGCATCCTAGTTTTCCTCGCTTCGTAACGCCAACTGCTGAAGCGCATTTTTGATTTCCTTCAACTGCGTGTCGATACGGGCGTCAATGCTTCCGTACGACGATCGAACGACGCAGCCGTGATCATGAACCGAGGCGTCCGGAATAATTTGCAGCTCGGCTTGCGAGTCAATGTGCAGCAAAAGTTCTTCTCGTGCGTCTTGTATATAGGAGAAATGTGCAGGCGACACGCACAAGGCAATAATTCCTTTCTCCCTGCGGCGAGCGAGTACATTTTGGATCAGATCAATGACCCACTCCGATTCCAGCGTTAGCTGACGGTGCACGATTTTTTCCGCAATCGAGCAGCTCAGTTCGATCAGGAACGGCTCGGACTCCTGTATAATTTGCTGCTTTAAAATGTACGCTTGTTCCAATATTTGCGAGGCTTCCTGCAGCATCCCTTCATACTGCTCGCGCAGCTCGCGCTCGGCCTGCACTTGCGCTTCAACGTAGCCTTCGCGAAAACCTTGCTCTTTCGCCTGAAGTGCAGCCTGTTCATCCTGCAATCTGCGGTCATGCCACCACTGCTCGATCTCAGCCTGGACTTGCTGCTTGCTTGCCGCAGCTTCGTCCAAGGCTGCGCGGACTTGCTCCTCGGCGAACGATTGCGCGTCCTGCAATATTTGCTCCCGCATTTGCATGATCTCGTCGAGTTCCTGCTGCCCTGGCGACGGTTCGCCTTCCTCAGATTGTTCTTGAAAAAGAACAGCCGAAGACGAAACGGGAGGCTCGACGATTTTTGAATCTTCAACAGTCACGTACTGGAAATATTTGATGACATTAGACAATAATATCATCTCCTCCACCGCGTGCGATAATGATTTCTCCAGCTTCTTCAAGTCTGCGGATCGTTGCTACGATACGGGTCTGCGCTTCTTCCACATCACGCAGCCGAACCGGGCCCATGTACTCCATTTCTTCCCGGAACGTCTCGGCCATCCGTTTGGACATGTTCTTGAAAATCGTTTCGCGCACTTCTTCGCTGGCTACTTTTAGCGCCAACTGCAGATCGACGTTCTCGATATCGCGTATGATCCGTTGAATCGAACGGTTGTCGATATTGACGATGTCCTCGAAAACGAACATTCGCTTCTTGATCTCTTCCGCCAGCTCGGGGTCCTGGATTTCAAGCGAATCCAAGATGGTTCGCTCCGTGCCGCGGTCGACGCCGTTCAAAATTTGAACGACTGCGGAAATGCCCCCGGCATTCGTGTAATCCTGTGTGACCGTGGCTGACAGCTTCTGCTCAAGAACACGCTCTACTTGGCTGATGACTTCCGGCGACGTACTGTCCATCAAGGCAATCCGTTTGGCCACGTCCGCCTGTTTCTCTTGCGGCAGCGACGACAAAATAATGGAAGCCTGCTCCGGTTGCAAGTACGATAGCACGAGCGCGATGGTTTGCGAATTCTCGTTTTGAATGAAATTCAGAATTTGTGCCGGATCGGCTTTGCGGGCAAAGTCGAAAGGTCTGACCTGCAACGTCGCCGTCAACCTATTGATGATGTCGAGTGCTTTTTGGGAGCCGAGCGCTTTCTCCAAAATTTCTTTCGCGTAAGAAATACCGCCTTGCGATATAAACTCCTGCGCGAGACAAATTTGGTGAAATTCCGCCATAATGGCTTCCTTCTCGTGGTTGTCGACTTTTCGAACGTTGGCAATTTCAAGAGTAAGCTGTTCAATTTCTTCATCGCGCAGATGCTTGAATATTTGAGCCGAAACTTCCGGCCCCAAACTGATTAATAATATCGCAGCCTTCTGGCGGCCCGATAACATCGGTTGATGCATTTTTGCCAAGCGCTGCACACCTCTATTCGTCTACTAGCCAAGTGCGAAGCAGATTGACAAAATCTTCCGGCTTTCTCTTCGCAAGCTGTTCAAGCTGTTTGCGCACTTGATTTTCATTGTTCACATTATCGATATCAATGGTTGGGAACTCTACCTTCGGCGTTTCCTCGAGCAGTTCTTCCTCAGCTTGCGCAGCCGCTTTCCGTCTACGCATCAATAAGTATCCGCCGCCAGCGAGCAGTGCAAGCGCAACGCCGCCCAAACCGCCGTAAAGCAGCATCGTGTTGGAATTCACGCTTTGTCTTTCGTTCGTACGAGCGAACGTATGGGGGAACACGGTTACCTTTTTCGCCAGATCCTCATCGGTTAACGTTTGTTTGTTATCCGCAAGCGCGGCACGTACGACGTTGACGAGCACTTGTCTGACCGCTTCTACCGTTTGCGGCGTCAACGAGTTCGGATCGTTCGGGTCGGGCGGTTCCACTCCGACATTGATCGTTAAATCTTTAACAACGTATGGCGTAAGCTCGATTTCGTTCGTTATCCGGTTTACCTCGCGGTTTACGGTGCGCTGCATCTCTTCGGAATTCGACTTCCCGTTGTTGCTGCTGCCAGGATAGCCCGGAACATCCGTTGCCCCTGTCCCCGGTACGCCGCCTTGCGGTGCGCTGCTGTCGCTATTGTAGCTTTTTTGAATTTCCTGAATGGAAATATCAAGCCCTACTTGATCCACCGTATTGGGCGCCGTCACCAAATTTTGAACCGTCTTCGTTTGATCGAAATTCATGGTCGAAAATACGCTGACGATGACTTTGTCCCGGCCGAGTATGGCGCCAAGCAGCTGTTGTACGTTCATCTGAACTTCTTTTTTGAATTGATTGTTGATCTCAAATTGCTGCGCGGCGAGCGTCGCCGTTCCGGTCGATTTGCTCTTGCCTTTCGAATATTCGAGCATGTCGCCGTTTTGATCGGAAATAGTAATGTTCTCTACCGGCAACCCTTTAATGCTGTGAGAGACCAGGTTATACATCGTATCGATTTTTGCCGAATCCAGGGTGTATCCCGGTTTGACGTCCAATACGACCGAAGCGGTCGCCTTCTCAGGCTCGGAGCCTTTTGGCAAAAATACCGTTTCTTTCGGCAATGAAATAAGCACTTTCGAACTGCTGATCGCATTGTTCGAATTAATCAGCTGCTGGAGTTCGCCCTGAACGGCGTTTACGTATTTGACGTCGAATTCCCTGTCCGTCGTGCCGAATGTACCGCTCTGGCTGAATGCCCCGTAACCGATGCTGCCGTTTTTGTTCAATCCCTGCGATTCAACCGCCAGCTTGACGCTGGCTACTTGGCTTCGCGGCACACCGATGCTTTTGCCGTCGTCGCTGAGCTGGTAAGGGATTTTGGCGCCGTCCAAGTACGTTTTGATCGCCGCGGCATCCGAAGGTTGAAGATTCGTATAAGCGAGCGCGTACTCTGTTTTCGAAAAATTATAACTTATTATGCCGATGGTCAGTATGACTAAGATCACAGTCGCTACAATCGTATATTTTTGCGTTTTGCTAAACTGATTCCAATATTGCTTCAATCGGTTCCAATATTGGAGTAAATTCTCATTCACTATGTCACCCCATCCGATCGCCCGTCGATTGAATTATCGCTTGTTAGACTTGCATTCTCATGATTTCCTGGTACGCTTCGATCACTTTGTTACGTACCTGTACGGTCAGTTCAAGTCCAAGCGATGCTCTTTCGGTAGCAATCATCATCTGGTGCACGTCGGTCATGTCGCCCTTTACGAATTGATCGTTCAACACATCGACCGTTTTTTGCTTGCTGTTCAGATCTGCGATCGCTTCACCAAGGAATTTGCCGAATTGATCGGAAATCTCGACGGCCCCGGTACTCTTCGGTACGATTGGCCCCGTTATTTTGGCAGGAAGCAAGTTTAGCTTGTCAATCATTGTTTTGACCCCTTCTTCTTAACATGTTACTTCCCGATCTCAAGCGCTTTGCCGATCAATGCCTTCGAAGCGTTCAAAGCCGTCACATTCGCTTCGTAGGAACGGGTCGCTGAAATCATGTCCACCATCTCTTTAAGCACGTCTACATTCGGCATAAAAACAAATCCGTCTTCGTTCGCATCCGGATGCGTAGGATTATAGACCTGCTTAAAAGGCGAAGTATCTTCGATGACTTTCGTAATTCGAACGCCCTCACCTACTTCGTCCGTCCCTCCGTTCATCGCATTTTGCAACGACTGTGCGAAGCTCGGCTGCTTCGGCTCCATCGTCACCAGCTTGCGTTGGTACGGAACCCATTTGCCGTTAACCATTCGCGCTCTCGTCGAATCGCTGTTGGCAATGTTAGAGGAAATAACGTCCATCCGTAAGCGCTGCGCGGTTAAAGCGGAGGAGCTGATATCAAAACCGTTCGTAAGCTTCATGATCAACCTCTCCCGTTAATAGCGGTTCGCAACTTTTTTATTTCTCCGTTCACCTGTTGAACCATCACATTGTATCTCAATTGGTTTTTAGCCATCAGGGACATTTCGTAGTCGATATCGACATTGTTCAGGTTGTTATTGAGCAGCGTCTGATTATCCTGAATGATTTGCGGTTCCGGTTTGGCCGGGCGGCCAATATAGAAATGGCGGGGATCGGTTCGATATCCTTCAATCGATTTACCATTCATCTCCTGCTGAAGCAATTCCTCGAATTTCACTTCCGACCTCTTGAAATAAGGCGTGTCGACATTTGCCACATTGTCTGCGATAACCTTATTTCGGAGCACGGCTGCATTCAAAGAGCGTTCCAACGATTGAAAACCGGGCCTGTTTAAAAGTTGCATAATGCTCGTTCCCACTTTCCCACAAAGATCTGAGTTATTTATTCAACAAGGGAGACATAATATCCTCCTTTCTTCGACACCATTAGCAAAAAAAAATATAATAACCTGTCACTGCATGGTAGTATTTCAGAACTATATCTATATTGAGTAATGATGGAAATGATTACAATACGAAAAAAGACCTATATTTTGGAATATAGGTCTCAAAAACTGAAAAATATTTGTAAAATAAGGCTTTTTTATGACTTCATGCTCTGAATGCCGAATATTAGCTGATCATTTTGGATACGAATGTACGTTCCCTTCATACCTAAAGACCGGGTCTCGATGACCCCTGCGCTTTCCAACTTTCGCAGCGCATTGACAATAACCGAGCGCGTAATTCCGACACGATCCGCTATTTTGCTGGCCACAAGGAGCCCTTCCGTCCCGTCCAATTGTTCGAAAATATGTTCCACCGCTTCGAGCTCGCTGAATGAAAGCGAACCGACGGCAACCTGCACAACCGCTTTGGAACGCGCCTCGACTTCAATCTGTTCCGCTTTTTCGCGCAAAATCTCCATGGCTACAACCGTCGAGCCATATTCCGCGAGAATCAGGTCGTCGTCGATAAACTGCCCGTCGCGCTTGGTCAGAACAAGCGTTCCAAGCCGTTCGCCGCCACCCAGCACCGGTACGATCGTAATAAGAAAGCTGGCATCGCCGGAGTGATCGCCAAAAACATCGAATTCGCTTCCTGCCGCAAGGTTGGAGGATGTCTCCTGCACCTTCAGCAGCAATTCGTTATACTCCGATGGAAAACGGTTTTCCTGAATGACGGACTCATTTGCAAGCGCGTCGTCCTTCGTCGAAAAGAGCGCGCTCCCCAGCACCTTTCCTTTCCGGCTGACGACAAATATATCCGATTGCAAAATATCGCTCAGCACGGCAGCCATATCCATAAAGCTAACCGTTTTACCCGCTTCATTTTGCAGCAATTTGTTCAGCCTTCTGGTTTTCATCAACAATGTCATGATAATGCCTCCTAAAAGTAACAACGACGATTACAAAATATATTGACTTAAATCTCGGTTCTGGACAATGCCCGACAACTTCTCTTTCACGTACTCGGGCGAGATCATGATGGATTCCAGCGTAATGTCCGGCGCTTCGAACGATAAATCCTCCAGCAGTTTCTCCAAAATGGTGTGCAGCCGCCGGGCACCGATATTGTCGGTATTCTGATTCACTTCCGCGGCGATGCGCGCAATTTCCATTATGGCATCGTCCGAAAACTGCACGTGGATGCCTTCCGTTTCAAGCAGAGCCGTATACTGCTTGGTCAGCGCGTTCTGCGGCTCCTTCAGAATGAGCACGAAATCCTGCTGCGTCAAACTGCTGAGCTCTACGCGAATTGGAAAACGCCCTTGAAGCTCAGGTATAAGGTCGGATGGCTTGGCGATATGGAAGGCGCCGGCAGCTACAAACAGCACGTAATCCGTTTTTACCGGGCCGTATTTGGTCATGATCGTCGATCCTTCCACGATCGGCAATATGTCGCGCTGGACGCCTTCACGCGATACATCCGGGCCGCTGCCGCGGCTCGAGCTGCAAATTTTATCGATTTCATCGATAAAAATAATGCCGCTCTGCTCGGCGCGCTTCACGGCTTCCTGGATGACTTCGTCCATATCCAGCAGCTTCTGCGCCTCTTCCTGCAGCAGCACATTGCGCGCTTCCTTGATCGGCAGCTTACGCTTCTTCGTCCGTTTCGGCATCAGGCTGCCGAACAGCTCCTGCATGTTCATGCCGGCCTGCTCGTTGCCTTGCCCGGCTAGCATGTCGAACATCGATGGGGCGTTGTCCTCCATCTCGATTTCAATGACTTGATCCTCAAGCTCCCCTTGCTGCAGCTTCCGTTTCATTTCCTGACGCCGCGAGAGCAGCGAAGCGTCTGCTTCCGGCTCCGGCTCGCCCGAAGGTTGGCTCTGACCGCCGAACAGCATCTCGAGCGGATTGCGCTGGTTGCGCGGTTTAGCAGGATTAGGCACAAGAATGGCAGCGATGCGATCAATGACCATTTGTTCCGCCCGGTCCTTCAGCTTCTCGGTTTTATCCGCTTTCACCATGCGAATCGACGTTTCCACCAAGTCTCTGACCATGGACTCCACGTCTCTGCCGACATAACCGACCTCGGTAAACTTGGTCGCCTCCACCTTGACGAACGGGGCGTTCACAAGCTTCGCCAGCCGGCGAGCAATTTCCGTCTTCCCTACCCCGGTCGGGCCGATCATCAATATGTTTTTGGGTACGATCTCATCGCGGATCGACTCATCGAGCAGACTTCGGCGATGGCGGTTCCGCAGCGCCACGGCGACCGATTTTTTGGCTTGTTTTTGACCAACGATATATTTATCGAGCTCGGCTACGATTTCTCGGGGGGTTAAGGCTGTTTGTTTCAAATGGCATAACCTCCTACATTGTAACTGTTACAGCGATGAAGCAACGTTGTCAGTTATCAATCGATTTGCAACGGTAACATCCGCGAAGCGACGTAGTACATTGCTTTACGATTGTTTATTCGATCTCTTCCACGATGATATTATGGTTGGTGAACACGCAAATTTCAGCCGCTGTCGTAAGCGCTGCGTGGGCAATCTCTCTGGCGCTGAGCTGCGGCGCGTAGCGATTCAAGGCTCTGCCTGCGGCTAGCGCAAAGCTGCCCCCTGAGCCGATCGCGAGTATTCCGTCATCCGGTTCGATAATTTCGCCGTTGCCCGAAATAAGCAGCAATCCTGCACGGTCCATCACGATCATCATCGCTTCCAGCCTGCGCAAAATACGATCTTGACGCCAGTCTTTGGCCAGTTCGACAGCCGAGCGCTGCAAGTTGCCGTGATGTTCTTCCAGCTTGGCTTCAAATTTCTCGAAAAGCGTAATCGCGTCCGCCACGGACCCAGCGAAGCCGGCAATGACATTGCCGCGGTACAGCCTTCTAACCTTTTTCGCCTGCGCTTTCATCACCATGCTGTTGCCGAACGTAACCTGTCCGTCTCCGGCAATAGCCCCTTTCCCTTGATGCCTGATCGCAAATATCGTCGTTGCGTGAAAGGTTTGCTCCATATCCCGCGATTCCTCCTCCATTCAAGACGAAAACTAAGCTGTGCAAGCTTAGTTTTACGGGCGTTATGTACGGATCGACATATAACGGGTATATCGTATCACAGTACATGTTTTATTTACAAGTTGAATTGTATACATTTTGTGAAAAATTCTGAATTTTCTCAATTGCTCGCAGAGCGATCTTTTCATTTTTCAGCTTCTTGTTCCGGATTTTCTCCCCAAGCGGAGGAAAAAGCCCGAAGTTCGCGTTCATAGGCTGAAAATGGTTGAAGTCCGCCGTCGTAATGTACTGCGCCATACTGCCAAGCGCCGTGTCGGCAGGCAGTACGAAGCATTCTTGTCCGAGCGCATATTGCGCCGCGTTCATTCCGGCAATCAGGCCGGATGCGGCCGATTCGACATAACCTTCCACACCCGTCATTTGACCGGCGAAAAACAGGTTGTCCCGCTCCCGGAACTGATACGTCGGGCGAAGCAGTTTCGGCGAGTTAATGAATGTGTTGCGATGCATGACGCCGTAGCGGACGAACTCGGTATTTTCCAAGCCTGGAATGAGGGAAAATACCCGTTTCTGCTCGCCCCATTTCAGATGCGTCTGGAAACCGACCAGATTGTACAGCGTACCGGCGGCATTATCCTGCCGCAGCTGCACGACGGCGAAAGGGAGCTCGCCCGTGTGCGGATTGATGAGCCCTACTGGCTTCATCGGCCCGTACAGCGCCGTTTGACGGCCCCGTTTGGCCATCACTTCGATCGGCATGCAGCCTTCGAAATAGATTTCTTTCTCGAATTCCTTGATTGGCGCCGCTTCTGCCGTAATCAGCGCTTCGTAAAAAACATTGAATTCCTCTTCCGTCATCGGGCAGTTCAAGTACGCCGCTTCGCCCTTGTCATAACGGGATGCAAGATAGACCTTGCTCATATCGATCGAGTCTTTCTCGACAATCGGCGCCGCCGCGTCATAGAAGTACAGGTAATCTTCTCCTGTCAGCTCCTGCAGATGCTTCGACAACGACGGAGAGGTAAGCGGCCCGGTAGCAACAACGGTAATGCCCTCCGGCAGCCGTTCCAACTCCTCGGTACGCACCTCGATCAGCGGATGATTGCAAAGCACCGAGGTGACTTCCCCCGAAAATCCGTCGCGGTCTACCGCAAGCGCTCCGCCGGCCGGAACCGCATGCTTGTCCGCCGCACGCAAGACGAGAGAATTCAGCAGGCGCATTTCTTCCTTTAATACGCCTACTGCGTTCGTTAATCCGTTGGCCCGCAGCGAGTTGCTGCACACGAGCTCCGCGAACTTGTCGGAAATATGCGCCGGTGTTTTTTTCACCGGGCGCATCTCGTATAATACAACCGGAACGCCGCGGCTAGCGATTTGCCAGGCGGCTTCGCTGCCGGCTAAACCGGCTCCGATTACGGTTACTGTTGGTATGTCTGACAACATGCTTTCCCCCTACAGCCGATAGAAGCGATTTCTCGCTTGCAAGCTTTAATCCTCCAAGGCATCCGATTCATCCTTGGCTTCTTCTTTAAAATCGCATTGAACGCACTGGACGAATGTCCCGGACTTGTTGCGCTTCTCGATCATCATCGAGCCGCAGTTGGGACAAGGCTGTTCCACCGGCTTATCCCAGGAAACGAATTCGCACTCCGGATACCGATCGCATCCGTAAAAAATTCGACCCTTTTTGCTGCGGCGCTCGATAATTTTCCCTTGCTTGCAGGAAGGACAAGTGACGCCCGTATTTTTGACGATCGGCTTCGTATTTCGGCATTCGGGGAATCCCGAACAGGCCAAAAATTTGCCGAAGCGGCCCATTTTAAATACGAAATGGCGCCCGCATTTCTCGCATATTTCGTCAGAAACTTCGTCCTGAATTTCAACCTTTTCCATTTCTTCTTCGGCGACTTCAAGACGCTTTTCGAACGATTCGTAAAAATCGCTTAACACGTGAACCCAGTCTTCCTTGCCTTCTTCGATGTGATCAAGCCCTTCTTCCATCTGGGCGGTAAATTCCACGTCCAATATTTCCGGAAAAAACTCGATCATCAGCTCGATGACCAGCTCGCCAAGTTCGGTCGGTACGAACTTCTTCTCTTCGATCGCGACGTAACCGCGCTTTTGAATCGTCTCTAGCGTTGGCGCGTACGTACTTGGCCGCCCGATTCCCATCTCCTCCAGCGCTTTGACCAGACGCGCTTCGGTATAACGAGGGGGTGGCTGTGTAAAGTGCTGCTTCGGATCAATTTGTTTCTTCACCGCTTGGTCGCCTTGCTTGAGCGGCGGCAGCAGCTTCTCCTCGTCGCCGGCGTCCGGAGCGGCATCGTCCGTGCCTTCCACATACACTTTCATAAAGCCGTGAAATTTAATTTTCGAGCCTACCGCACGGAACACCGTTTGCCCAGCCGACAGATCGACGGTCATCGTATCCAGTACCGCCGAAGCCATCTGACTCGATACGAACCGTTCCCATATCAATTTATAGAGCCTGTATTGATCGCGGCTCAAGTACGATTTGATTTGTTCCGGCTCGCGGAGAACGGAGCTCGGGCGAATCGCTTCGTGCGCGTCCTGTGCGTTTGCGTTTTTCTTGATATAGTTCCGCGGCGTTTCCGGATAAAATTCGGCTCCGTATTTTTGCAATATATACTCTTTGGTTTCTTCCTGGGCGACCGGCGAAATACGGGTCGAATCGGTACGCATGTACGTAATTAAACCGACCGTCCCCTCGCTGCCCAAATCGATTCCTTCATATAATTGCTGCGCTACGGACATCGTTTTTGCCGCACGAAAGTTTAATTTGCGTGCCGCTTCCTGCTGTAAGGAGCTCGTAATGAACGGCGGAGACGGATTGCGCTGTCTTTCCTTCTCCTTGACTTCACTTACGATAAAGTCGGCCTTTTGCAGAGCGGCCAATACTTCTTTCACTTCCGCCTCGTTGTGAAGCTCCTTCTTATTGCCGTCGATGCTGTAAAATCGGGCTTCAAACTCCGAGCTTCCCACGGCCAGCTTCGCCGTTATCGTCCAATATTCTTCCGGCTCAAACGCTTTTATCTCATTTTCGCGGTCGTAAACGAGCTTCACGGCGACTGACTGCACGCGACCCGCGGACAGCCCTTTTTTCACCTTTTTCCAAAGCAGAGGGCTGATTTTGTAGCCTACAAGCCTGTCTAGAATACGGCGGGCTTGCTGAGCGTTTACAAGATCCTGATTAATTTTGCGCGGCGTCTTGAATGCATCCTTCACCGCTTGCTTCGTAATCTCATTAAATACGACTCGGCAGGCCTCCTGATCGGACAGCTCCAAATAATGCGCCAAATGCCATGCAATCGCTTCCCCTTCGCGATCAGGGTCAGCCGCCAAATATATTTTTTTGACGCGCTTGCTGGCGTCCTTTAATTCTTTGAGAATCGATCCTTTACCGCGAATCGTAATATATTTGGGTTCAAAGTTTTTCTTTACCTCCACGCCAATCTGGCTTTTCGGCAGATCCCGGATATGACCCATCGAAGCTTTGACAATATATTTGCTGCCCAAATATTTGCTGATCGTTTTCGCTTTTGCGGGTGACTCCACAATGACTAACGAATCCGCCATAACTGTGCTTCCCCCTCCGATTGATGATTATATATATCAAATTACCGTATAGACTGAACCTGGCAGTTCGACGACTCTCCGCGTCAATAGTAAATTTATCAGAACTGAATGCAAATGTCCAAACGTAAATTGACTTTGGGTCAAGAGTTCGTCGACGCCCATGGGCTTATGAGTTAGCAAATCCAGTACTTTTTGTTCGTCTGCGCCTACGGGAGCGACCGTTTCGGTTGTATGATTAATGTATGCCGATTGTTCCAAACATATCCGGTTGGCGTACTCCTCTATGATATCTTGGGCCCCGGTAACAAGCTTTGCTCCCTGCTTCAAAAGGGTTAGCGTTCCTTGACTTTTGGGCGATGTGATCGGTCCGGGCACCGCGAACACGTCTCTCGACTCATCGAGCGCCATATCGGCTGTAATCAGCGAACCGCTCTTCTCAGCAGCTTCAACGACGACGATGCCAAGGCTGAGCCCGGCAATGATGCGGTTGCGCTGAGGAAACAAGCCGGGATGCGACTTGGTGCCGATCGGATATTCCGATAGCAGCAGCCCTTTCGAACCAATCTGACGGTACAGCGCCTTGTTCTCCGGCGGATACACCTCGTTAATCGCGCAGCCGAGTACGGCAATCGTGCTTCCGGCTTCACGAAGAGCGCCTTCATGAGCCGCGCTGTCGATTCCACGGGCCAAGCCGCTGACGACACATAGTCCATTTGCAGACAGCGATTGAGCAAGCCGTTCTGCCGCCGTCCGTCCGTATGCAGTAGGCGTGCGCGTGCCGACCATCCCGATACAAGGGTTCGATGCAAGCGCAATATCGCCGATATAATACAAAATCCACGGCGGTCCGGCCGTTTCTTTCAAAAGATGCGGATATGATTCATCCCAAACCGTGATCCACCCGATCCCCCGATCCGCATACTGCTTCCATTTCGCCTCCAGCCCCTGCGGCTCGAGCGCGTCCAACCCTTTGCAAAGCTGCTCCGCTTTGGAAGCCGGCAAGCCGAAGCCGATCCAATCGTCTTTCGTAAAAGCGAGCATATCCGTCAAATGTGTAAACGTTTCGGTAAGACGGGAAATCGTCTTAAATCCAATGCCAGCCATATGATGCAAAGCAAACAACAGATCGCGGTTGTTCATATAGTATATTACACTCCTTTATTAAGAAACAACTTTTGGGAATCGCAGTCATTTTGCAAGCAAAAGAAAAAGCCCCCCACCGCCGTTGAATTCAACGGAAATGAGAGGCTTCTTGCCTATCTCAAGCTATATCACGCAAATGATTATTTCTTTGTGATGCATTTGTCGAGAAGACCTTTTTCTTCGAGCACGCTCACAAGCGTGGAACCCATTTCGGAAGGTGTCGGAGCTACTTTGATGCCGCAGCGTTCCATCGTCGCTACTTTTTCTGCCGCAGTTCCTTTACCTCCGGAAATAATGGCGCCGGCATGGCCCATCCGTTTTCCCGGAGGCGCCGTTTGCCCGCCGATAAAGCCGACAACCGGCTTCTTCATGTTCGCCGCGATCCATTCTGCCGCTTCTTCTTCTGCCGTACCGCCGATCTCGCCGATCATGATCACCGCATACGTGTCCGGGTCTTCGTTATACAGCTTCAAAATATCGATAAACTCGGAGCCTTTGACAGGGTCTCCGCCGATACCTACGGCTGTGGATTGGCCAATGCCGCGCGTAGTCAGCTGATGTACCGCTTCGTATGTGAGCGTTCCGCTACGGGATACAACGCCTACGTGACCCGGCGTATGGATGTAACCTGGCATAATACCGATTTTGATTTCACCCGGAGTGATGACGCCCGGGCAGTTTGGCCCGATGAGGCGGGTTTTCTTACCTTCCATGTAACGGGCAACTTTAACCATATCAAGCACCGGAATGCCTTCCGTAATGCAAATGACGAGATCCAGTTCAGCATCCACCGCTTCCATGATGGCGTCTGCGGCAAAAGCCGGAGGAACGTAAATAACGGAAGCTGTAGCGCCCGTTGCATTTTTCGCTTCGAGTACGGTGTCGTACACGGGAAGCGTTACAGTCGAACCGTCTTCCAGCGCGAAATCTACATTCATGCCGCCTTTGCCGGGAACGGCGCCGGCTACCATTTGCGTACCGTATTCCAGACCGCCTTTGGTGTGGAACATCCCTGTTGTACCGGTCATGTTTTGTGTGATGACTTTTGTATTTTTATCGATCAAAATACTCATTTCATTGTTCACATCCCTAGAATTTTTAGACGATATAATTAATAACGTTCCCTTGCACAGGGAATGCGGAAATTACTTCACGAGAGAAACGATTTTTTGCGCGCCGTCAGCCATCGAATCGGCTGCAACGATATTAAGACCCGATTCGTTCAAAATCTTTTTGCCAAGTTCCACGTTCGTACCTTCCAGACGCACAACGAGCGGACGGGACAAGCCAAGCTCTCTTGCTGCTGCCACTACGCCATCGGCGATAACGTCGCATTTCATGATGCCGCCGAAAATGTTGACGAAGATACCTTTAACGCTCTCGTCGGAAAGAATAATTTTGAAAGCTTCGGTTACTTTCTCTTTCGTAGCGCCGCCCCCTACATCAAGGAAGTTGGCCGGGTCGCCGCCGTAATATTTGATGATATCCATCGTAGCCATAGCAAGACCTGCACCATTAACCATGCAGCCGATGTTGCCGTCAAGCGCAATATAGCTCAAATCGTATTTGGAAGCTTGAATTTCCTTCTCGTCTTCTTCATCCAGGTCGCGAAGCTCTTGAATGTCTTTATGACGGAACAAGGCGTTCGAATCGAAATTCAATTTCGCATCCAAAGCCATAACGTTGCCGTCACCCGTTACCACGAGCGGGTTGATTTCGGCAATCGAGCAATCTTTTTCCACAAATGCCGCGTATAGAGCCAGCATGAATTTTACCGCTTTATTCACAAGCTCTCTCGGGATGTTGATCGCATAAGCCAGTTTCCGGGCTTGGAAAGCTTGCAGGCCAACGGCAGGATCGATTACTTCTTTGAAAATTTTCTCAGGCGTATGAGCGGCCACTTCTTCAATTTCCGTACCGCCTTCTTCCGATGCCATCATAACGACGCGACCGGTGCCGCGGTCAACGACAACGCCCACATAATATTCTTTCTTAATATCGCAGCCCTGTTCGATCAACAGACGCTTTACTTCTTTACCTTCGGGTCCGGTTTGGTGCGTAACGAGGACTTTACCCAAGATTTGGGAAGCATATGTACGAACTTCGTCGAGGTTTTTCGCTACTTTAACGCCGCCCGCTTTACCGCGACCACCCGCATGAATTTGCGCTTTTACGACGACAACCGGAGTACCCAGCGATTTCGCCGCTTCCACCGCTTCATCAACTGTGAAAGCAACCTTTCCTTCCGGTACGGCAACCCCGTACTGCTTCAGCACTGCTTTGCCTTGATACTCATGGATATTCATTTAGCAAAATCCTCCTATCAGAATGGCTTACTATATGGATTCGATTGGTCCGCGAACGGAGCATCGAAAGCTAACGAAGATTGTGAACACGGACGCCTGCTTGTCCTTGAAACACAAACTTTAATTATTGTACCACTTTTTTTCGACGGTTTCCTTATATTTTGTGTTAAATACCCTCTTTTTCAATTGATTTTTTTTATAACTTAGCAAAGGAAAGGTTATTCTCCAATTAACCGATCGCTAAGTTTCAACAAAATTTTCCACTAAAACGCGGTCGATCCTCGTCAAATTGCCTCGAATCGGATTTGTTAACAAAGGATAAGTTTTTCTCCGATCCTGCCAGATCATAACATGCCCAATTGTTATTATATTATTTGTTGTGCAGTCGGCTCTACAAACATAACAAAAGCGCATCTTCCCATGTTCGGAAAAATGCGCTTTTAAAAGATAGACAGATCCTTTACATATAATTCGGATTGATAGGCGCTCCCGGCCGCGGCTCCCGTTCGGCTTGTTTAACGAAACGCATCTCATTGCCGGTAAAACTGCAAACGAGGCATTGGATTGTCGGCTCACTCGAATCAAGCTGTTCAGGCTCACTGAAATCTTGTACGACTCCTGTAACGGCATCCTTCATAAATCGCTGCGCATAGTTCGAGATAATGCTGAATTTTACCCGGTTGGAACGGCAGTTCGGACAAAAATACGGTTTATCCTGCATGTAGTTATCACCTCAGTATACATTTTCGCCCGTTTTCTCCGCTTTTAACCGTGCCGTCCATTTTAATTGGAATACAGGCAAAGTTGCACGCACCGGGCAAACATATTAATATAGAAGAAACAGATCGGGCGGATAAGGAAGCACCTTTTGCCATGTCATTCATAATGGGGAAGGTGTGTATTTCTATGTACGGAAAAGTCATTAGCGCGTGTTTGCACGGTGTGGAAGGTAAAATGGTAGAGGTAGAGGTCGATTTAAGCAACGGATTACCGCAAAGTCAAATCGTCGGGCTGCCGGATAGCGCAATTAAAGAATCGATGGAGCGGGTACGAGCGGCAATCAAAAATTCGGGCTTTACGTTTCCGCTGCAGCGGATTACGATCAATCTCGCGCCGGCTGACGTCCGCAAAGAAGGGTCCGCGTTCGATCTTGCCATTGTTATCGCCATCCTTGCCACAAGCGGGCAGCTCAAGTCAGAGCACTACAAGGATACGCTCATCATCGGAGAGCTTTCTTTGGACGGTTCCGTCAGGCCGGTTCCAGGCGTGCTTTCGATGCTGTCTTCCGCCCGCGAGTACGGGATCGGCAAGGCGGTCGTCCCGCTAATGAACGCGGAGGAAGCTTCATGGATTCAAGGTTTTGAGATGCGCCCCTTGTCGCACTTAAGCCAGCTATCCAATAACGGCGGTAACGAGACCATCGGAACGCATGAATCCGATCATTTTTACGCTTCTCCTCCAGCCATCTCGACTAACGCGTTACCGAGTGCCTCGCTGCCTGATTACTCCGATGTCAACGGACAGCAGCATGTGAAAAGAGCGCTAACGATCAGCGCAGCCGGCATGCACAATATTTTGCTGATCGGTCCTCCCGGCACCGGAAAAACGATGCTCGCCAAACGGCTTCCTACGATTATGCCCCCGATGTCCGAGCAGGAGTCGCTCGATGTGACGAAAATATACAGCGCATCCGGAAAATTCGCCGATCGCCGGACATTGGTTCGCGAGCGTCCTTTTCGCATGCCGCATCATACGATTTCCGCCGCCGGTCTGATCGGGGGCGGCACCATACCGAAACCGGGAGAAGCAAGTCTGGCACATCGGGGCGTGCTGTTTCTGGATGAGCTGCCGGAATTTTCGAGGCTTGCCCTAGAAGTGCTTCGTCAGCCAATGGAAGACCGCGCCGTGACGATCGGGAGAGCCCGTGCCGTTTATACGTTCCCGTCGCACTTTCTGCTTGCGTCTTCGATGAATCCTTGCCCTTGCGGTTTTTGGGGGAACGAAACGGATCGTCAAAGCTGTGTGTGCAGTCCGTTGAAAGTAGCTGCATACCGCTCCAAAATTTCCGGCCCGCTTCTGGATCGCATCGATCTGCATGTCGAGGTTCCGAGAATCGAGTACAGACAGCTCGATTCAACGCAGCAGCAGACGTCATCCGCTGAAATGCGCAGCCGTGTCGAACAGGCACATCGTATTCAAATCGAACGCTATGCCCGTTTCGGGATTACATTTAACAGCGAACTAAGCGGCAGGCTGCTGCGCGAACATGTACGTTTGGACAAACCATCGGCTGAGCTGCTTGAAATGGCGTTTGAACGTTTGGGTCTCAGCGTCAGAGCGCATGACCGGATTTTGAAAATCGCCCGAACCATTGCCGATCTGGATATGCAGCAGGATGTGCAAAAAGAACATATCGCCGAAGCACTGCAGTATAGAACGCTCGATAAAAAAATGAATCCGCAGCAGCCATCTTGCTAGAAGGCGCCGCGGATATGCTCGATAGATCGGACATTTCCCATTGGATCCGCCATCACGGAGACGACGTCAAACCTGATTTGACGCTCGTACTCCTTTTTGTGCATGAGGTACACTTGGGCCGTTTCAATCACTTGCCGCTGTTTTCGAAAATCGATAGATTCGGCCGGCGTCCCAAACCCTGACGAGCTGCGCGTACGTACTTCGACGAAAACCAGCAACTCGCCGTCCGCCGCAACGAGATCGATTTCACCGGACCGGCAACGCCAGTTTCGTTCGAGCACTTTGAGCCCGTGTTGCTGCAAGTAATTGGCTGCAGACGACTCTCCCAGTGCGCCTAATTGTTTCTTAGTCAAATGCTCGCTCATGATTTGGGTTCCCACCGTCCTGCCCGTTGATCCGACCGGTAAATAAACGTCAGCACTTCGGCAACGAGTTGATACAGCTCGGCCGGTATTTCCTGGTCCAAATCAAGCTTCGACAGCACCTCGACAAGCGAGGGATCTTCCTGGACCGGGACTCCGTTTTCTTTCGCTTTATCCATGATGGCTTCCGCCATACGCCCTTTCCCTTTGGCTACCACTTTTGGAGCCGAGGATAAATCCGGAGCGTATTTGAGCGCAACCGCTTTTTTCAATCCGTATGGTTGCTCGTTCCTCTTCTGATTCATAAGCGGATATCCACGCTTTTATACGGTTTTTGCCCGTAGACCGATGCGAGCTGCGCCGATCTGGTATCCGCTGCGCTAGTCGGTGTGGAGTTACTCTCTGAACCGGCGGCTCTTTTTTCCGGATACGGGCTATATTTCATAGAGATGAACTGATAGCCGACCGAAGCGAGGCCTTTCGCAATCTCTTCTTTATTCGTTTCAAGAAGTTCCTGCACAAACGGTAAATTGTTATGTATATGCAAACTGACAATCCGGTTCACGACTTGCACATCGATCATCGTATCCCCTAGCGCTTTCATTTGCAGGTCGAATACAAGGCGGCAGTTGCTTGCGTCAAGACGGCCGTTTTTCCCTTTACGGGATTGAATGTGGACAGCGGCCGTCTGTTCCCCGTTCGAGGCGATGATCGGAACAAACAGCGTCATATGGGAAAATAGCGCGGTCCGGTCTTGTGTTAAAAGCAACTGCTGCCCCGTAATTTGTTGCACGGCCTGCTGCGCCGCCTCTTTCACGTTCGCTGGGATATCACTTGCTTGCGATAGCTGGAGCAGCACGCTTTTGAGCGTGTCTGCCGTTTTCATCGCATCGGCCCCGGCAGCAGCCATCAATACGGTCGGCTCCGCAGATCGATGCTCCAACAGTTTGAGCGAATGATGCTCATGCTCAACGCCGAGCGCTTTCATCAACCGGCTGAGCAGATGCTCATCCTGCGCGGGCGTCTGTCCGCTCTTGGATGCCGCGCCTTGTGTCGCCGGCGGTTGCTGCATTGCCGCAGGCGCGTGCGCCTGCCCGGCCCGCGCAGCGGCCGGGGCCGCCTCCTGCGCCGCTGCGGCGCTGCTCGCGCCCGGCGTCGGCTGCGCATCCAGCGCTCCAACAGCGCCGCCGCTTGGCGCAGCCGTCTGCGCTGCGGCCGGTGCGCCTTGGGGCGCGGGCCTCGCGCCGTCGGCGCTTGCCGGCGGCACTGGCGCCGCTGCGCCATCGGGCTGCGCCGTCGCTGCGGCGCCAGCGCTGGCCTGCGCGGCCGCACCGGCGGCTGCGCTTGCGGCACCGGCGCTCAGATGTGCCGCAGCCGCCGGCGCCTGCCCGGCCGGGGCAGCGCCCTGCTGCGGCACTGCCCCGGCGCTACCCGCGCCTTGCTGCGCGGCGCCGCCGCCAGCTGGCGCAGGCTTCACGCCGCCAGCGCCAGCCACTGTCGGTGCGGCTTCGGCTGCACTGTCCAACAGCGATGCCGCGGGTATGCCTGCTTGCGCGGTATGCGCTGCTTCGGAAGCCGCCAAAGGCCGCGCTACAACCGCGCCCGCCATGCCAGCACTGGGCAATGGCGCCCCTTGCGAAGTTGCACCGCGCGCGGCGGCGCCCCCTGCGGTGGAACCAGCCTGTGGCTCTTCAGCAGCCACGTCAGCAGTTGTCCCCCCGCTAGCCGCTGGCAACGTGCCTGTACCCGGCTGTGCCGCCGATGGCTGAACGCCGGCCGACGGTAAGCTGCTTGCCTGACTGCTCGCCTGCGTATTCGATGCAGCGGATGCAGCTACACTTGTCTGCACTTCGCGCGTACCGCCTGCAGCAGTCGTTCCCGCTTCGCTTGCAACTCCTTCCGGCTGCGGCACCGCCGTCTTTAACAGCTGTCCTGCCGTTTGACGCACTTGATCCACAAGCTGCCGAACGCTTCTCAACAGCTCCTTAGAATGCGGAGACATCGCTGCCGAACCGTCCAACTCCCGGTCAGCGATCGCGGCAAGCTGTGCCAGCGTTTCATGCAGCGGAGGTCCCTGCACCGCTTGTTTGACGGATGCAACCGTCTCCGGTGTGAGCGGCAGCCCTTTCTGAAACGCTACGACAGCTGATGGCAACCAATCATCCAGAGATGCGGTCGCAGGCAGCTGCGCGGCCAGCCCGGCAAAAGCTTGAACGTTATCTTTGGTAAGCGGGACGCCGGCCTGATGAAGTAATTGCACGAGCTGGCGATTTGCCGGAGAATCGCCAAGTCCTACGGTTTTCAATACTTCGCCGAGCGAAACGTCGGCGATCTGGACATTGGAGGCATGCAGCGGTTTTAGCACCACTTGGCCCGAATCCGATTCAGGCTGCACTTGCAGCATCGTCACTTCTCCTTGTTTCAAAGGCGTTTCCAGCCGCGCGCGGACTTGAACGCCGCCGATGTTCACCAGCGCCTCTTGATCCGAAATCGATTGAATCACCGTGCCTTTGACAACCTCGCCCGTTTTCAGCTCCAATGTTTTGGGAGCGCCTGCCTTCATATCGCCTATCACGCCGCGAAGCAAGCCGCTAATGTTCATGTTTGCCGGACCTCCTTTCTTCTTCTTGCGATCAATCGTTTCATCCCGTACCGTTAAAGATAAAAACCGGCCCAGGCTCCGTTGTGTACGAAATCCTTGCCGGTCATTTTCCGGATATTATATATATCGGCAACATAAAGTCATCCTTGAAGTCGCTTCGATTAAAACAATACCTGCTGCTCCACTTCCAAATTCCGCAAAAACGTTTTGCGATGCATCGGCGTAGCTCCGAACTCCACGATGCGTTCCCTGTGCATTTTTGTCGCATATCCTTTATGTATCGCAATGCCGTATTCCGGATATTGCAGGTCCCACTGCAAGCACATCCGGTCGCGCGTCACTTTGGCAATAATCGAAGCTGCGGCGATTGATTGGCTGAGTGCGTCCCCATGAATGACTGCCAGTTGTTCCATGTCCGCGTCCACTTTCTCCGCATCGACCAGCAAAAAATCGGGATCCGGGTCGAGCCGGCCGACCGCAATTTTCATGGCCAATCGCGCAGCTTGCTTTATGTTGATCCGTTCGATCGTTCGAACGTCAACTATGCCCACACCGATCGCCAACGCTTCCGCCATGATGACCTCGTATAAAGCGTCGCGTTTCTTTTCGCTCAGCTTTTTAGAGTCGTTCACTTCCTCCAGCACAAGACCTTTCGGCAAAATGACCGCCGCTGCGACCACATCCCCGAACAAACAGCCTCGTCCAACCTCATCCACGCCGGCGATAAACTGTTTGCCTTGCTGCCATAAATCTTGTTCGTACTCCAGCACCATGAATCACCGCCGCATAATCAAGTTCGCATGAACCTCATTATACCGCGCATCAGGGGGCTTGCCTATCCCTTTTTTCCCATATCCGTAATAAGCGTTTCTGAACCGACTGTATACTGCCACCATTTCCACACAGAAATAAACCCAAAAGACAACCCGGCAAAATTATACCGACGTGTCTTATCTACTCTATCATTTTTGTTAGTCCACGATCGCTTCTACTTCGACTTCAATTAATAACCGCGGATCGATGAGCGCTTTGACTTCGACCATTGTGGCAACCGGCTGAATATGTTTGAAAAATTCGCCGTGCGCCTTACCGATTTCCTCCCATTTCGATATATCGGTAACAAACATTCTTGTCCGCACAACATGCAACATTGTCGCATTGAGATCATTTAATGCCTTTTCGATCGTCGCTAAAATAAATTTGGTTTGCTCATAAGCGTTCCCGACGCCAACTACCTCGCCGTCTTTCATTGCTGTCGTTCCGGCCACTTCAATTCGATTCCCGATACGAATTGCCCGGCAGTATCCGACAACCGGCTCCCACAGAGAACCTGTAAATATCCGCTGTCTGTTCAATGCGATCTCCCCATTTCTTTAATGTTCGCTGTCGATAATAACCGTCATAACAAAACAACAGCCCTCAGTATAAACTGAAGGCAGAAGGATTCTATATGATTTTCTGTTTACTCCGGCAGCTCCAGACTGATCCGGCCCAGCTTTCCGGCACGCAATTCACGCAGGATGAGCAATGACGCTTTTTCCAGATCGACGCGGCCTCCGCTTACAATCGCGCCGCGCTTGCGCCCGATCGCTTCCATCAGTTCGACGACTGCATTAGCGTCTTCAACATCTTGCGGCAATTCCTCTACGCCGTACCGTTCCCGCAGCGCATCCGCATAATGGATGGCCATATACCGTACGGCGAAGAAGGCGATCTCCTCCGGATGCAAAATTTCTTCCTTGATCGCTCCCGTAGCGGCAAGCCTCAAGCCGACCTGTTGATCTTCGAACTTCGGCCATAAGATCCCTGGCGTATCGAGCAATTCCATCTCCGTGCCGACCTTGATCCATTGCTGCCCTTTCGTCACGCCGGGCTTATCTCCCGTTGCCGCGATTTTGCGTCCCGCCATCCGATTGATGAGCGTCGATTTCCCCACATTCGGAATGCCTACGATCAATGCGCGGATCGCGCGGGGATTTATCCCTTTGCGGATTTGCGCTTCAATCTTGTCCGTCATCAGCTCTTTGCTGCGGTTCATAATTTCTTTCACCGGGTTGCCGGCTACCGAATCGATCGGCAGCGCCTTCAGCCCCTGCTCGGCAAAATAAGCTACCCAAGCTCTTGTCGCTTCCGGATCGGCCAAGTCGCTTTTGTTCAGCAGCACAAGCCTCGGTTTGTTCATCAATATTTCGTCGATCATCGGATTGCGGCTTGACAAAGGAATTCTCGCATCGAGCAGTTCAATCGCCATATCGATCAGCTTGAGCTTCTCCTGAATTTGCCGCCGCGCCCGTGTCATGTGACCCGGAAACCATTGTATCGTCAACGAAGTCACCTCTGCTTCCCAATGCAGCCCGCCCGTCTATTTGAAATGAACGAGGCTGATTTTATCGAACGGCCAGAAGATCAAATCGGCGCGTCCGACAATTTTATCATATTTAACAAAGCCTACAGACGGATCCCGGCTGTCCGAACTGTTCGATCGGTTGTCACCCATCACGAAGATGCTGCCTTCCGGTACTGTTTGCTCCGAGAAATCTCTGTTGTTATAAGGTATCCCTCTTTTTGCGGCTTCATCCAACGCCGGTTTAAGATACGTCTCGTCGACTTGCTGTCCGTTCACGAATAATTTGTCGCCTTCGACGCGTACCTTTTCGCCAGGCACCGCGATAACGCGTTTTATGTAATCTTTATCTTTTGTAGCATGGAATACAACGACTTCACCATGCTTCGGATCGCCGAATCGGTATATGAATTTGTTTACGATCAGACGCTCTCCCGTGTAAAAATTGGGCTCCATTGAAGGCCCTTCCACAATGAACGGGGCGAAAATGAGCCAGCGTATAAAAAACACAAGTGCCGCCGCAATGAGCAGCGCTTTGATCCACTCCCATGCTTCGTTTTTGACAGGATTCGCTTTTTCTACGGTTTGATCTTGCTCCATCAGCTTCTGCCCTTTCGTTATCGTGGTTTAAAAAAACGAAAAGGAGCTTGGTACTCAAGCCCCCGTTGTTCGTCTTATCGAATTTCTTGAATTCTAGCTGCTTTACCGCGAAGACCACGCAGATAGTAGAGCTTCGCGCGACGGACTTTACCACGGCGAGCCACTTCAATCTTGTCGATCTTCGGAGTATGAATCGGGAACGTTCTTTCAACGCCGACACCGTAAGAAATTTTTCTTACCGTGAACGTTTCGCTGATTCCGCCGCCGCGGCGTTTGATCACAACGCCTTCGAACAGCTGGATCCGCTCGCGAGAACCCTCGATAACCTTAACATACACTTTCAAAGTGTCGCCAGGACGAAAGTTTGGAATATCGCTGCGAAGTTGTTCCTTCGTAATCTCCTGAATCAAATTCATGGATGACTCCCTCCTTCCACACAGGTGTTCTTGCCGCCCCTGAGTTGTCAACATACTGCGACCGAAGCCGCGGCTGTTGCAACGAGATGTAGTTCTATCGATGTCACGTGCAGAGGACCACCGTTTTCCGTGGCGAAAATGCCACAACGCTACATATCATATCACAGTTGGATACGAAACTCAACTGATACCTACATAAAGTTTCATAATTTAAATAGAAGCTAAGATTCGTTCCGCTTGATCTCCTCAAGCCACTTTCGTTCTTTCGGCGTCAGCTCTATATTATCGAGCAGATCGGGGCGCTTTTTCCACGTCCGCAGCAGCGACTGACGGCGACGCCACTCTTCGATATTGCCGTGATGACCGGAAATCAGCACTTCGGGAACTTCCCAATCGCGGAATTTCGGCGGACGCGTATAATGCGGGTATTCCAGCAGTCCTGTACTGAAAGAATCGGTTACAGCCGACGTTTCGTTTCCCAATACACCGGGAAGCAGCCTGACGACGCTGTCGACGACCACCATCGCAGGGAGCTCCCCGCCGGTGAGCACGTAGTCGCCGATCGACAGCTCGTCCGTCACCAAATATTCGCGAATCCGTTCATCATAGCCTTCGTAATGGCCGCAAATAAAAATCAGATGGTCCTCCCTGGACAGCTCCTCCGCTTTTTTCTGCGTAAACGTCTCGCCCTGCGGACACATCAAAATAATGCGCGGCTTGTACGCTAACCCCGCCGTTACATCTTCTACCGCGGAAAAAATCGGCTCCGGTTTCAGCACCATGCCGCCACCCCCGCCATAAGGGTAGTCGTCAACCGTGTTGTGCTTATTGTTCGAATAATCCCGGAAATTGACCGTATTCAACGTTACTAGGCGCTTCTCTTTCGCTTTGCCGAGAATGCTGGAAGAAAATACGCCCTCAAACATCTCGGGAAATAACGTCATCACATCGATTCTCATAGGTCAAGCAAGCCTTCCATCAGGCGGACAACTACTTTTTGCTGCTCCACGTCGATGCTGAGCACCACGTCATCTATGTATGGAATCAGCAGCGGCTTTCCTTTCGGACGCTCGATCACCCAGACATCGTTCGCGCCGGGAGACAATATTTCGGATATGGTGCCGAGTACTTCGCCGTCTTCCGTCTCAACAGCGCAACCGATAATTTCATGATAGTAAAACTCGTCCTCATCCAGATCCGATAAATACTGTTCTTCGACTTTGAGCAGCCAGCCTTTATACTTTTCCGCTTCATTAATATCCGAGTACTGCCGGAATTTGACGATAAACATATTTTTGTGAATGCGGGCGGTATCGACCTCAACCGGAATCGTAGTCTGTTTCTCCGGATCGAAGAACACCAGCTTGCTGCCTTTGGAGAACCGTTCTTCCGGAAAATCGGTTTGCGGAACAATCTTGAGTTCCCCGCGAACCCCATGCGTATTGACGATTTTTCCTACCGTAAACAATTGATCGCTCATGCGTTACCCTCCGGAACTGAAACTAAACGAAAAGAGCTAGGAGCATCTCCTAACTCTCAGCTTTTCCAAAAATCACGATAAAATATCAACGGAAACGCGTTTCGTTTCCTTTACTGCAGCGGATGCGACTACGGTTCGGAGCGCCTTCGCAATACGTCCTTGCTTGCCGATCACTTTGCCGATATCCTCGGGATGAACGGAAACCTCGTACGTAATGCTGCGATCGTCTTCTTTGGCAGTCACGCGTACTTCATCGGGATGATCCACCAGCGCCTTGGCGATAACGGTTATAAGATCCTTCATCGTACCCTCCGAAAATGGTTGACAACTGACATTGGATTATACTCGCAGTAACAGTTGCAACACGGTTGACAACTGATATTGGATTATGCTCGCAGTAACAGTTGCAACAAGGTTGGCAACGGACATCGGCGAATCCTGCCGAAGCCGTTGCGACGTTATCCAACCTTACTTCTGCAGTTTAGATTCGTGAAACTTCTGCATGATGCCGGCTTTGCTGAACAGACTGCGAACGGTATCGGAAGCTTGAGCACCGGTTTGAAGCCATTTCAGTGCTTTTTCCTCGTCAATATTCACAACGGCTGGCTGAGCAACCGGGTTATAAGTGCCGATCTCTTCGATGAAACGGCCGTCACGCGGGGAACGGGAATCCGAAACCACCACACGGTAAAAAGGAGCTTTGTGAGCGCCCATACGCTTAAGACGAATGCGAGTTGCCATGTAATATCACCTCCCTAGTAGAATAAAATCTTTACCGGCCTAAAACGGGAACTTCATTCCCCGGCCGAGCTTTTTCAAGTTTTTCATCTGCTTTTGGCCTTTCGGACCCATCATGCCGGAGAACTGCTTCATCATCTTGCGCATGTCCTCGAACTGCTTGATGAAGCGGTTAACGTCCTGCACCGAATTGCCGCTGCCTGCCGCCAAACGCTTGCGCCGGCTAGGGCTAAGCATATCCGGATTTTGCCGTTCTTCCTTCGTCATCGACTTGACGATAGCGGCTACGCGAGCCATCTGCCTGTCGTCGACTTTCATGTCTTTCATGCCTTTGATTTTCCCCGCACCCGGCAGCATATCGAGCAGCTGATCGAGCGGACCAAGCTTTTTCACCTGCTCCATTTGTTCGAGGAAGTCGTCAAAAGTGAACTCGGCGGTCCGAAGCTTGCGCTCCATCTCTTTCGCCTTATCAGCGTCGATGCTGGCCTGCGCTTTCTCGATCAACGTAAGCATGTCGCCCATGCCGAGAATCCGCGAAGCCATCCGCTCCGGATGGAACGGTTCAAGCGCATCCATTTTCTCGCCCATCCCGACGAACTTGATCGGGCAGCCGGTGACCGCTTTAACCGATAATGCCGCGCCGCCGCGCGTATCGCCGTCCATCTTGGAAAGCACCACGCCTGTAAGCGCCAGCTGCTTGTGGAAGCTCTCCGCCACATTGACGGCGTCTTGACCGGTCATGGCGTCGACGACAAGCAAAATCTCATCCGGATGAACCGTTTCGACGATTTGTTTCAGCTCGTCCATCAAGTTTTCATCGATATGTAGACGACCCGCCGTATCGATAATCAAGTAATCGTTATTGTGGTCTTTCGCATGCTGCAACGCTTGCTTCGCAATCTCAACCGGGCTCACTTGATCGCCGAGCGAGAACACGGGAACTTTGAGCTGTTCGCCAAGCACTTGCAATTGTTTGATGGCAGCTGGACGGTAAATGTCCGCCGCTGCGAAGAGCGGCCGATGATTTTGCTGGAGCAGCATCTTGCCGAGCTTGCCGGTCATCGTCGTCTTGCCGGCTCCTTGCAGTCCCGCCATCATAATGACGGTAGGCGGCTTGTTCGCGCGTGCCAGTTTGCTTTGGGCCCCGCCCATCAGCTCCGTCAATTCCTTGTTCACGATGTCGATCACGACCATCGCCGGCGTAAAACTTTGCAGCACATCCTGGCCGATGGCGCGTTCCTTCACCTTCGCAATGAAATCTTTGACGACCTTGAAGTTTACATCCGCTTCCAGAAGCGCCAGTCTAACTTCGCGCAGCGCTTCGCTGACATCGTCTTCCGTAAGTTTGCCTTTTCCCCGCAGCTTGCTGAACACGTTCTGCAACCGGCTCGCCAATCCTTCGAATGCCATGGGTCGTCACCTCTTTTCTTGCAGAAATAGGGTTTTAATCCAGTTCGGATAACCGATCCGTAATCGCTCGGAACGATGTCCTGCTTCCTTGCGGAAGCTCCGTTCCAATGCGTTCGAGCTGTCCAAGCAGCTCCTGCCGCTCTTCGTGCTTGGCAAGCAGGCGAAGCTTGGCTTCGTAATCATCGAGCACGGATTCAGCCCGTTTAATATGTTCATATACCGCCTGGCGGCTGATTTGAAACTCGGAAGCTATTTCGCCAAGCGAGTAATCGTCGTGAAAATAATGTTTCAAAAACATTTGCTGCTTCTCCGTGAGAAGCTGTTGATAAAAATCAAACAGCAAGTTAATCCGATTCGTCTTCTGAAGAACTTCTTCTTCCGTCATCCGTGCCTCACCCCCGTTAAGGTAAAACACTTTACAGTGAAACAACAAAACTTATAATACTGAAATCCGGGACCGATGTCAAGCATTTCTCCTTGTCAGGCATTTGACACGTGTGTGCCGATACATGAGAAGCGATCGGACCAAGGTTTTTCTTTAACATGAGAACCATATTACCGTATCGCTCCAGACTCTTATGCCCCCGGTTTGACGTACATCGTACCACAAATTCAATAATCAGCTCTCGACGCGTTCCGTATCAGCTTCCGTGCCAATCCACTTGCTGAAGAGCGCGTGCACGAATTGATCCGAATCGAATTGCTGAAGGTCGTCCATCTTCTCTCCGAGCCCGACAAACTTGACCGGAAGCTTCAGTTCCTGGCGGATCGCCACAACAATCCCGCCTTTGGCCGTTCCATCCAGCTTCGTGAGCACAAGACCGGTAAGACCGGATTTTTCATCGAACAGCTTTGCCTGGGTCAGCGCGTTTTGCCCTGTCGTCGCGTCAAGGACAAGCAGCACCTCATGCGGCGCTTCCGGCACTTCGCGCCGGATCACGCGGTAAATTTTATTCAGCTCTTCCATCAGGTTCACTTTGTTTTGCAAGCGGCCTGCGGTATCACACAGCAGCACATCGACGCCGCGCGACTTGGCTGCCTGCAGCGCATCGAACATAACCGCTGCCGGGTCGGAACCGGCCTGCTGCTTGATCACGTCGACACCGGCGCGGCGACCCCATTCTTCAAGCTGCTCGATAGCGCCCGCGCGGAACGTATCGCCTGCGGCCAACAGCACTTTTTTCCCTTCGGATTTGAGCTTGTGCGCCAGCTTACCGATCGTCGTCGTCTTGCCGACGCCGTTGACGCCGACGAATAAAATGACCGTAAGACCCGAATCCGCCATTTTCAGCCCTGTATTCTCATCGCCCTTAAGCAGCGCAATCAGCCTTTCCGACAAAATCGGTTGCAGCTCGCTCGGGCTTTCGATTTTGCGTTTCTTCACCTCGCCGCGCAAATCTTCGATCAGCTTCATCACGGTGTTTACGCCGACATCGGCGCCGATCAGGATTTCTTCCAATTCCTCGTAAAATTCTTCGTCGATTTTTTTGCGGGTCGAGAATAAATCATCCATCCGTTCAACGAACACGTCGCGCGTTTTGGAAAGCCCTTCTTTGAACTTGTTCGTCACCGCTTCGGTTTTCGCCGAAATACTTTCTCTTAATTTTTTAAAAAAGCTCATGGATTCTCCACCTTTAATTCTATTTCAACGCCAAACTAACTTCGAGCAACGCCGAGTTTGCCGTTAACCGGCTTCCATAATCGCTTCGTCCTCTTCAAGCCGGACGGAGACGAGTTTGGATACGCCGCCTTCCTCCATCGTTACGCCGTACAGCACATCGGCTTCTTCCATCGTGCCTTTGCGGTGCGTGACGACGATAAACTGCGTCTGCTGCGAAAATTCGCGCAAATATTCGGCAAAGCGTGCCACGTTTGCTTCATCGAGCGCGGCTTCCACCTCGTCGAGTACGCAGAACGGTACCGGCTTGACGCGGATGATCGAGAACAGCAGCGCAATGGCTGTAAGCGCCCGCTCGCCGCCGGAAAGCAACTGCAGATTTTGCAGCTTTTTACCCGGGGGCTGCGCCACGATCTCAATACCCGTATCGAGCAGATTCTCCGGCTCGGACAATATCAGATCGGCACGTCCGCCTCCGAACAGTTTCGCGAATACGACGACAAAATGCTCGCGGATCGCGTCGAACGTGCTGCGGAAACGTTTGGACATTTCGTCGTCCATTTCGCGTATTACGGTATACAGCGCCGTCTTCGCTTCGACCAGATCGTTTTTCTGATCCGAGAGGAACGAATACCGTTCGTTTACACGCTGGTATTCTTCGATCGCGCCCAAGTTCACCTCGCCCAGTATGGCGATTTCCCGTTTCAGCTCGCGCACTTTGTTCTGCGTGCCAAGCACGTCTTCCGGAACCGGGTAGCGCACCTTCGCAAGCTCGAAGCTCAGTTCGTAGTCTTCGGACAGTTTTTTCAACAAGTTTTCCAGCTCGACGTCGAGCCGGTTCACGCGAACCTCCGTTTGATGCAGCTGCTCTTCCACCTGCTTGAGCTGCGTCCGCTGTTCCCGGGTTTTGTTCTCCTCCGCCTCAAGCTGCGCGGTTCGCCGGGCTCGTTCCGCCCGCTTCATGTCGAGCTGTTCGGCGCAAGTTTGTTTCCGCAGCTTCAGATCGTTAAGCAGCTCAATTTGCCGAACCGTCTCGTGCTCATGATTTGCCATCTCGAGCTCAAGATCTCCCCCGGCTTTCCGGTTCGCTTCAAGCTCCGCCTTAAGCAGCGCCTGCTCCGCCTTAAAGCGGCGCTCCTGCTCCTCCAGCGATTGCAGCTCCGACGACTGGGAAGCGACCTTCACTTTCAGGTCGGTGAGCTGCGTCTGCAGTTCCTCCTTGGCGAACTCGCTAGCTTTGCGGCGCACTTCCGCGTCGCGGATTGCCTGCTGCAGTTCCGCTTCCTTCCGCTGCAGCCGCGCGATCGCTTCTTCCGCCACCGCGCCTCTTGCCGCAAGCGCGCTTTGCTCCTGCGACAGCGATTCGCCGTCAGCTCCGTACAGCGCGAGCTGCTCCATCACCTGCTTCGCCTCGTTTTCGAGCGGTTCCAGCGAGGCGCGGATTTGCTGCTCCTCGATTCGCTTGCTTTCGCCCACCGCCCGCAGCTCGTCCAGCTCGCGATTGGCTTCGCCGATTTCGCTTTTCAGCAGCTCCGCTTTTTGCCCGAGCTCGCGAAGTTGAGATTTGGACAAGGCGATTTCCTTGTCCATTTCTTCGATTTGCCGCTGACGGCTCAGCAGGCTCGTCGTTTTTTTCTGCTGGCTCCCCCCGGTCATCGAGCCGCCGGCATTGACGACGTCGCCTTCCAGCGTAACGACGCGATACCGGTACTGCACCCGCGCGGCGATGCGGTTGGCGACCTCCAGCGAGTCGGCAATGATTACATTGCCGAGCAAGCTGCCTACGATTTGACGGTAAGTATCGTCAAATTCGACCAGTTCCGCCGCGATCCCGACGAAGCCCTCCATCCCCTGAACCAGGCGATGCTCACTCTCCGGGATCGAACGGCTGCGTATCACGTCGAGCGGCAGGAATGTCGCCCGTCCCATCTGCCTACGCTTCAGAAAGGCGATCGCCTCGCGTCCGGACGCCTCATTGTCGACGACAATATGCTGAAGCGCGCCTCCGAGCGCGGTTTCCATGGCGACTTCAACATGAGCCGGCACTTTCACAAGCTCGGCCACCGCCCCGCGAATGCCGCGCAAATCACCGCGATCTTTCGCTTTCAGCACTTCCTTGACGCCATGCATGAAGCCGTCGTAATCGTTGGCCATCTCGCGCATCGTATCGCGCCGCGATACCATCGCGTCCAGCTTCTGCTCCCACTTGCGAACGGTCGTCTGCGCTTCTTCCGTAAGACGCTGCTTCTCTTTCAGTCCTACGCTCAAGTCCAAATACTTGTTGCGCACATCGGCGATAGCTTTGACAGCCTCCTCGAGCCGCTTCTCCAGCTTCGCCTTGCGATCTGCGATACTCTCCTGCTGCTCCCGCCATTTGCGGTGCTCGTCGCCTAGCCGCTCCATCCGGCGGCTCAACGTTTCAAGCTGCTGCTGAGCGTAACGCGCTTCGTTACGGGCATTCGCCAGTTCGCCCAGCTTCTCCAGCAGCTCGGCTTTGAGTCGGTCTTCTTCCTCGCTGCTGATGCCGCCGGCAACGCCAAGCAGCCGGTCCTCTTCTTCTTTCAGTTTGGCTTGATGCGTAGCGAGCTCCGCTGTGATCGCTTCGATTTTTTGACGGTGCCCCGCCATCTCCGCTTCCTTTTCATGCAAACGCTGCGTCTGTTGGGCAGCTGTCGATTGAAGCTGGCTGCGGCTTGCGGCAAAGTTTTTTTTGCGTTCCTTTAGTACTTCGCCTTGGCCTTCGCATTTCTCAAAATCTTCGCTGAGCTGCAGCAAATCCTGTTGCAACTGCTCAATCACTTGCTCGAGCTGCCTTGTTTCCCAGCGCTCTTTCTCCAACTGAGCATCGTGCTGGGCTACAAAACCGGATAGTTCAAGCTGTTCATGGCGCAGCTTTTCCAGCTTCTGGTTCGTTTCCGCCCACGATTCGTAGATTTGCTCGATCTGATAAACATACATCGCGATTTCGCTCGATTTCAGCTGCTCTTTCAACTCTTTGAAACGGATCGCCTTCTCCGATTGATTGCGAAGCGGCTCGAGCGAATCTTCCAGCTCCGAAACAAGATCGTGAATACGCAGCAAATTTTGCTCCGTTTCCTGCAGCTTTTTCTCGGTTTCTTTTTTCCGCGACTTATATTTGACGATGCCGGAAGCTTCTTCGAAAATACCTCGCCGCTCCTCGGATTTGGTGCTCAATATTTCCTCGATCCGGCCCTGGCCGATGATCGAATACGCTTCTTTCCCGATTCCGGTATCCATGAACAGCTCGGTTATATCTTTCAGCCGGCACGTTTGCCGGTTAATCATATATTCGCTCTCGCCGCTGCGGTGCACCCGCCGGGTTACCGTCACTTCGGCATAATCGAGCGGCAGTGACTGACTGGCGTTATCCAGCGTTAAAGAAACTTCCCCATAATTGACGGCCTTTCGGGCGTCGCTGCCGGCGAAGATGATGTCCTCCATTTTGCCCCCGCGCAAAGACCGGGCGCTTTGCTCTCCAAGCACCCAGCGAATGCCGTCGGAGATGTTGCTCTTGCCGCTGCCGTTCGGGCCGACAACCGCCGTAATGCCCTGGACAAACTCCAGTTCGGTTTTATCCGCAAACGATTTGAATCCCGACAGCTCGATACGCTTCAAAAACAAATGCCTCACCCCTATTGCAACTGTTATAACGTTGAAGCTGCGTTATCAGTTGTCAAAGCCTATTGCAACGGTTATAACGTTGAAGCTGCGTTATCATGTTGTCAAAGCCTATTGCAACGGTTATAACGTTGAAGCTGCGTTATCATGTTGTCAAAGCCTATTGCAACAACGGTTATAACGTTGAAGCTGCGTTATCATGTTGTCAAAGCCTATTGCAACGGTTATAACTTGTAGCTGCGCTATCAGTTGCCAAACCTATTGAAACGGTTATAACAAGGAACGCCCTTTCCGTTGTCCATGCTTGTTTCAAACGCTATCACGACGACGTGTATTCCCAGTTGCCGATCATATCGCTATTGTACCATATTCCATGAAGTTTAGTAGATCAAGGATGTCCCGTAAAAAAAAGCGGCAGCTCCGCTTCCCGGATGCCACCGCTGCTACCTTGGACTGCTATAACTGCTGTACCTTGATCTTCAGTGTGGAAAGCGCCTCGGCCGCGGCCTGTTGCTCCGCCTCTTTCTTGGAGCGTCCGGTTCCCCGTCCAAGCAGCCGTTCGTGAACATACACTTCGGCGATAAACTCGCGTTCGTGGGCCGGGCCCCGTTCATCGACGATTTTGTATTCGAGCGGCCCCATTCCTTGCTGCTGGGTGTGCTCCTGCAGGAACGTTTTGTAGTCCGTGCTCAGCAATTTTCCTTGCTGCGGCAAAAACGGGAACATGTGCTTGCGCAAAAATTCGCGTACGACTTCAAGCCCCTGATCCAAATATAGTGCGCCGACGAACGACTCAAACACATCCGCAAGCAGCGCAGGACGTGTACGCCCACCGGTCAGCTCTTCTCCTTTGCCGAGCAGCACATATGATCCAAAGTCGAGCTGCTCGGCGAAGCCGACGAGCGAAGGTTCGCAAACGATGGAAGCCCGAAGCTTCGTGAGTTCGCCTTCGGAGCGATCGGGATATTTGTCGAACAAATATTCCGATACCGTCAATTCCAGAACGGCGTCGCCCAAAAACTCCAATCGTTCGTTATCCCTGTATTGACCGATACGGTGTTCATTCACATACGAGGAGTGTGTAAACGCCTGTCGCAGCAGTTCGGGGTTGCGAAACGGCAGGCGCAGCTCCGTCTGAAGCTGCTTCAGGTTACGATGCATGCATATCACCTACATGTAAGCGGTTGGCTTGATTCACGGAGTTCGGTCCCCATGAATCAAGCAATATTTTAGTATAAACGTATGACCAGCCCGTTATTCCTCGAATTTCTTCATGATGATCGTCGCGTTATGTCCGCCGAAACCGAAGGAGTTGGACATGGCGATACGAAGATCGGCTTGTCGCGGCGTATTCGGCACGTAATCCAAATCGCACTCCGGATCCTGGTTGTCGAGATTGATCGTCGGCGGGATAATGCCGTTCTTCAATGCCAGCGCACAGATCAGCGCTTCCACGCCGCCTGCGGCACCGAGCAGATGGCCTGTCATCGACTTTGTCGACGAAACGGCCAGCTTGTAAGCGTGGTCGCCGAACGCCTTCTTGATCGCCGTCGTCTCCGATTTATCGCCGATCGGCGTCGACGTGCCGTGCGCATTGATGTAGTCGATGTCTTCAAAGGCGATGCCTGCGTCTTTTACCGCTTTCACCATACAGCGCGCAGCGCCGTCCGGATCGGGATCGGTCATATGATGCGCATCCCCGCTCATCCCGTAGCCGATCACCTCGCCGTAAATGCGGGCGCCCCTTTTCCGTGCATGCTCAAGCGATTCCAAAATGAGGATGCCCGCACCTTCGCCCATGACAAAGCCGTCGCGATCGGTATCGAACGGCCGGCTGGCTTTCTCCGGCTCCTCGTTGCGTGTCGACATCGCGCGAAGCGCGCAGAAACCGGCTACGCCTGTCGGTGAGATCGTCGCTTCGGCGCCGCCGCAGATCATCACGTCGGCATCGCCGTGCATAATCGTCTTGAAGGCATCGCCGATGGAATGCGTTCCGGTCGCACAAGCGGTCACCGCCGTGCTGTTGGGGCCTTTGGCGCCGGTCAGCATGGAGATTTGCCCGGAGGCCATATTGGCGATCATCATCGGGATAAAAAACGGGCTTACGCGTTTCGGCCCTTTTTCAAGCAAAATCTTATGCTGTTCTTCCCATGTCGACAAGCCGCCGATGCCTGAACCGACATAGACGCCTACCCGTTCGGGATCGGTATCTTCTTTCACATTCAAACCGGCATCCTTCAGCGCCATGATGGTTGACGCGACGGCAAATTGGACGAAACGGTCCATCCGCCGGGCTTCCTTCTTATCGAAGTAATCCTCAGGATTAAAATCTTTCACTTCCGCAGCAATGCGGGTAGGATATTCGCTGACGTCGAAGGACTCGATCAGGCTGACGCCGGAACGGCCTTCCATCAAACTGCCCCAGAACGTTTCATGGTCGCGTCCGAGTGCAGACATGACGCCAAGCCCCGTAATAACGACTCTTTGCTTCACTTTAGCCCACCTCTATTAAATAAACAATCTTTTCCGCTTAGGAATGGAGATAAGTCCCGTTTTTTGAAGAAACGGGACTTAGCCAACATTACGTATGAGATTTTATGTACTCAACTACTTGACCTACCGTAGCGATTTTCTCTGCGTCTTCGTCAGAGATTTCCATATCAAACTCATCTTCCAATTCCATAACCAACTCGACTACATCGAGAGAATCGGCACCTAAGTCATCCTTAAAATTAGCCTCAAGGGTCACTTCCGCCTCGTCAACGCCTAAGCGGTCTACGACGATTCGTTTCACGCGATCCAAAATATCGGACATCCGGTTCACCTCCTCTTTGGTATTATACTTAACTTATGGACAAATTGCCATAGCCATCCGCAGGCCCGCGTAAAAAAACAATGATTGTGAATTTTCGGGCTTTTTCACGCTCAACTTCGGCAAGCGGCCGGAGATCAGCTCCTCGCCATTGTTGCCTGCCGGGGGATTACATATACATGCCGCCGTCCACATGAATCGTTTGGCCTGTCATGTATGAAGCGTCGTCGGAGGCCAGGAAGCGAACCGCCTTGGCGATATCTTCAGGCTGACCGAGCCGGGCTAGCGGAATTTGCTGCTGCAGCTGCGCGCGCAGCTCTTCCGACAGTTTGTCGGTCATATCCGTCTCGATAAAGCCGGGCGCCACGCAATTGACGGTGATGCCGCGGGAAGCCAGTTCTTTAGCAGCCGCTTTCGTCATGCCGATGACGCCCGCTTTGGCCGCCACATAGTTCGCCTGGCCCGGGTTGCCGAGCGCACCGACGACGGAAGAAATGTTAATGATGCGCCCGGAGCGCTGCTTCATCATCGGCCGGGTGGCCGCTTTGACGCAGTTGAAAACGCCCTTCAGGTTCGTCTCGATGACTTGGTCGAACTCTTCTTCCTTCATGCGCATGATCAGGTTGTCCCTCGTGATGCCGGCGTTATTCACCAAAATATCGATCCGGCCGAACGTCTCCATCACATGCTTGAACATATCTTCGACTTCCTGCGAGGAACCGACGTTCGCCTTCACTTTGAACGACTTGCGTCCCATCGCTTCAATCGCCTGCACGACTTCTGCAGCCGACGCTTCGCTGCCTGCGTAATTCACGACGACATCCGCCCCCGCTTCGGCGAGCGTTAACGCAATCGATCGGCCAATGCCTCTGGAAGCGCCGGTAACAAGCGCTACTTTCCCGGTTAGCATACGTAGATCTACCTCCCATGAGTAATGTGCTTCAGCTTACACCGCTGTTTCGTTTTGGAATTTGTCCAGAGCTTCCAGACTGTTCACTGAATACACTTTCACATTGCGGTCGATTTTCTTGATCAGCCCGGCAAGCACGGTTCCCGAGCCAAACTCGACGAACGTATCGACGCCCTGTTCAATGAGCCAGGCTACACTATCTTCCCACAGAACGGAAGAGCTTACTTGCTCGACGAGCAAGCGTCGTATCGCATCCGGCTCCTGCACCGGAAGGGCCGTGACGTTCGCGACGACCGGCATGGATGCAGGCTCCATGCCCACTTTCGCAAGAACGCCGGCAAGCCGGTCGGAAGCTGGCTTCATCAGAGAAGAATGGAACGGCCCGCTAACTTCAAGCGGAATGACCCGCTTGGCTCCGGCTTCTTTCCCACGCTCCACGATAGCCTGTACGCCTTCCTTGCTGCCGGAAACGACGATTTGTCCCGGGCAATTCAGGTTGGCAAGCTCCACGACCGCGCCTTCCCGGCTAACCGCCGCGCACAGCGCTTGCAGCGCTTCGCGTTCTGCGCCCAGCACCGCCGCCATTGCGCCTTGTCCGCCGGGCACCGCCTGCTCCATAAACTCGCCTCGGGCGCGAACGGTACGCACCGCATCCTCGAAGCGGAGCACGCCCGCCGCTACCAGCGCGCTGTACTCGCCCAGGCTGTGACCCGCCACATAATCCGGCGAGATGCCGAAACGGGCGCGGAACAGCTCCAGATAAGCGATGCTCGCAGTTAGCAGCGCCGGCTGCGTATTGTAGGTCTTCTTCAATTCGTCATCCGGACCGTCGAATATGATTTGACTCAAATCGAATCCGAGCGCCGCATCGGCCGATTCAAAAATGTGCCGGGCGCTGTTGTCCGCGTCATAAATGTCTTTGCCCATGCCGACGGCTTGAGCCCCTTGTCCGGGGAAGACAAATGCCGTTTTTCCCATGAAGGTACCGCTCCTTCCAACTCCGTAATATTACCAAATCAATACCGATGCACCCCAGGTCAGTCCGCCGCCGAAGCCGACAAGCACTATGCAGTCGCCTTCCTTCACGCGACCTTCTTCGTCGGCTTCCGCCAGCGCAATCGGAATCGATGCCGCCGATACGTTGCCGTATTTGTCCAGGTTGATCATACATTTGTCTTCGCTCAGATCAAGCCGCTGCAGCGCCGATTGAATGATGCGAATATTCGCCTGATGCGGCACGAGCAAATCGACCTCGGACTTCGCGATCCCTGCTTTCCGGAGCGCGTCCTCGGCTGCGCTGCCCATAATGCGCACGGCAAACTTGAACACCTCGGCACCGGCCATGTAAATGAAATGCTGCTTGCCTTCGAGGCTTTGAGGCGAGGCCGGACAGCGCGATCCGCCTCCGGCAATCTTCAGCAGATCGCCCCCGGTGCCGTCGGCCCCGAGCTCGAACGACTTGAAGCCTCTGCCTTCCGCTACCGGACCCAATACTACCGCGCCGGCGCCATCGCCGAATAAGATGCAAGTGTTGCGGTCGGTGTAATCCGTAATTTTCGACAAACATTCCGCGCCTACAACCAATGCGTATTTATAAGTGCCGGTAGCAATGAAATTCGTCGCGTTCGCCAAACTGTAGATGAACCCCGAGCAAGCCGCCGAAAGATCGAACGCCGCCGCTTTTTTCGCGCCGAGCTTGTCCTGCAGGATGCAGGCCGTCGAAGGAAACGACATATCGGGCGTGATGGTGGCCACGATGATCAAGTCGATCTCTTCCGGAGCGATCCCCGCCTTATTGAGCGCAATTTTCGAAGCCTCGTATGCCAGATCGGAGGACGCTTGTTCCGGGGATGCGATCCGTCTCTCGCGAATTCCCGTCCGTGTGACAATCCACTCGTCGTTCGTGTCTACCATGTTCTCCAAGTCGTGATTGGTCAGCACCCTTTCCGGCACATACTTGCCGGTTCCAAGAACGCCTACCGCTTGTAAACTCATAAAGTCACATCTCACTTCCGTTGCTGATTTCCGAAGATATGCTGC
The DNA here is from genome assembly GCF_042659105.1 of Paenibacillus allorhizosphaerae. Taxonomy (NCBI): domain Bacteria; kingdom Bacillati; phylum Bacillota; class Bacilli; order Caryophanales; family Paenibacillaceae; genus Paenibacillus; species Paenibacillus allorhizosphaerae. Next base: position 1,045,210 of record NZ_JBHSRV010000001.1, read on the forward strand.
GAACCAAATCGTTCCGAATCGCAATCCTCGCCTGCCTTACCGCATTTTTGAATGCATAGCCGTTCGAAGAACCGTGACCCTTCAGTACTAATCCATTTACGCCGAGCAGCGGAGCGGCTCCATGCTCCGTGTAGTCCATCTTTTTGCGCATTTGCAGCATGCCTTTCTTGACAACGGCTGCGGCCAGCTTGGTCAGCAAATTGCGCATAAATTCCTTTTTCAGCTCGGACATGATGACGGAGGCCGCGCCTTCCACCGACTTCAGCATAATGTTGCCGGCAAAACCGTCGCATACGATAACGTCGCACGGCTTCCTCAGTACGTCTCTCGACTCTACATTGCCGACAAAATGAATCGGTGCCTGTTCCAGCAGCGGAAAGGCCGCTTTCGTCAGTTCGTTGCCTTTCATCGCCTCGGTACCGATATTCAACAAGCCGACCGAAGGCTTCTCGAGCCCGTGAAACTTGCTGCGGTACAGGCTGCCCAGGACCGCATACTGGACGAGCTGCTCCGGCGATGCATCCACGTTCGCGCCAAGGTCGAGCACCAATACGCCGGCGCCGTCGATCGTCGGGAACATCTGCGCAAGCGCCGCCCGTTCGATTCCCTGGATCCGCCCGACAACAAGCGTACCGATCGTCATGAGCGCGCCGGTGTTGCCCGCCGATATCATGGCGTCCGCCTCCCGCTCCTTCACCATCCGGCCGGCCACCACCATCGACGCGTCCTTTTTGCGTCTTACAGCTTTGACCGGTTCGTCATCGGACTCGATGACCTCGCTGGCGTGGCGAAGCTCGATATTGCTCAGCTTCTTCCCTTGAAGCAGCGGCTCGATCACCGCCGTATCTCCGACAAGAATGATCGTCGTATCGGTCCATTCCTCGGCAGCGGCGATCGCTCCCTCCACAACCGCATAAGGAGCATGGTCTCCACCCATGGCATCAATCGCTATCCGCATGAAGCTCTCCTCCGTCGCCACGGTCTTTGCTGGCATGATAAATAATAAAGTTCCCTTGGAAAACCATCTCATCCCCGACGTAAGTAAAAACTTCCACTTTTGCTTTTCCTTTCGATATCGAGCGTACGTATGCTTTGGCGATACATTTTTCCTGAAGCCGGACCTGCCTTACGAATCGGATGTCCGCCGCGGCTGTTAACGCTACCTGATCGTTGATCAGCGCCACCGCCAGCGAGTTCGCTTGCGAGAAAATATGATGGCCGCGTGCAATCTTCGTTCTGGAGAACACGTGCTCTTCTTTAATTTCAAACATGGAAATGCCGCTCTTGTCCAGCTGAAGATCAATGACGTCGCCGATGACTTCATGCAGCGGCAATGAGCGCACCTGATCATACGACTGCTCGGCCATCAGCTTCATCCGTTCCCTGAGCTCCGGTATACCGAGCTCGAGCCGGTCCAGACGAATCGTCTGGATGCTGACTTGAAACAACCGCGTCAATTCTTCATCCGTAATAAAAGGATTTTCTTCAATCGCTTTCGTTAGCTGCTGCTGGCGCTGTCTTTTGGGAAGGCGTTCGATGACGTAAGCACCACCTTTGGTTGGCATAATAGCGCAAGTCCCATCGCTTAGAGCATGTACCTGACACTACATCTTATGACCAAGTAATATGAGATAGTATAATGGATTGCCATCAAAAATGGAAGCTTTGGCACGGCAAAAAAAATAGCACCTCACCTGTTCGATGAAGGCACTATCTCTTTGGCCGGTATGATTACTGAGTGATGATCTCTCTTTTTTTGTAGTGACCGCAAACCTTGCATACACGGTGAGCCAATTTCGGTTCTCCGCAGTTGTCACATTTCACCATGCCTGGTACTACCAATTTAAAGTGAGTCCGGCGCTTGTCGCGGCGCGTTTTGGATGTTCTCCTTTGAGGTACTGCCATATTCCCACCTCCTTCAACGAATTCACGATCGACTTACGATTGCTTGTTAAAAAAATCCGCCAGTCCCGCCAGACGCGGATCCACCTTGTCCTGTTTACAGCCGCAAGCCTGTTCGTTGCGGTTTGTGCCGCATACGGGGCACAGGCCCTGGCAATCACTGCTGCAAAGCGGTATGAACGGGAGCGCCAGCATGACGCTTTCCGCCAAATAGGGCAAGAGATCAAACCGGTCCTCCTGGACGTAAAGAAAATCGTCTCCATCGTCCTCGTCCGCCTCTATATCGAGTGCGTCCGGATCCGGTTCTTCCCCCTTAACGAATGTTTCGTGAAACGGAATGGTCAGCTTTTGCGGTACCGGAGCTAAACAACGTGAACAAGCTTGCTCCACGTCGATTTCGAGCTGGCCTGATATTTCCGCCATTCCCGCTTGATCCCGCGCTTCCAGCTGCATTCGCAGCGGACCGAAATCGAGCAGACTGCCCTTCTTCGGCAAAACGCCGGTCAAATCTTCCGTTCCGTCCAACCGGATCGTGCCTTTCGCGGCGACGTCCTTCAAATGTATAAGCATGTCGTATCACCCCAAACAAACAAATTTTATTATAGCGACTTTCGCTTTGTTTTGTCAACATTTTCAGTTCATGCTATAGTGATTAATAATCCATTGCCAGTGAATACCGCTGGATTTCGTCGTACGGAGGAACATATGCGCACGGTCGGTTTAATCGTAGAATACAATCCGCTGCACAACGGTCACTACTATCATTACCAACAATCGAAGAAGACAACAAATTGCGACGCTGCCATTTGCGTCATGAGCGGACATTTTTTGCAGCGGGGCGAACCCGCGCTCGTGAATAAATGGGCTCGCGCCGAGATGGCGCTGCGCATGGGCGCAGACCTTGTGCTGGAGCTGCCGGTCGCTTATTCCGCGCAGCCTGCGGAATGGTTCGCCTTCGGCGCCGTGTCCGCTCTTGACGCATGCGGCGTCGTGGACAACCTCTGCTTCGGCAGCGAAAGCGGCGACATCGGCTGGCTTGATGCGGCGGCGGATGCGCTGCAGCAGGAGCCGGAACATCTGCGCTTGCTGCTGCAAGGCGAGCTGAAGCGCGGCGCCGCTTACCCCGCCGCCTTCAGCCGCGCGGTGTCGCAGCTCGTCCCCGGCGCGCGGGAGGAGGAGCTGGCGAGGCCCAACAATACGCTGGGCCTGCATTACTTAATCGCGCTGCGCCGGCTCGGGAGCGACATCGTCCCGCAAACGATCACGCGTACAAAGGCCGAGTACAATCAATTGAATATTACGGACAAGCAAATTGCAAGCGCCACAGCCATACGAAAGCTGCTGTTCGAAGCGCAGACGCTGGAAGGAATCGGACCGTTTGTGCCCGACTACACGCGTTCGATTCTCGAACGTGAATGGAATGCAGGCCGGGCCCCGATCAATTGGGAAAAGTTTGCCCGCCCGCTGATGCTGCAGCTGCTGCACCATTCGCCCGAGCAGCTCGCCGGCTTTCACGAAGTAACCGAAGGTTTGGAACACCGGATTCGGCGGGCCATCGCAGAACTGCCGCCGCTAACCGGCGGCGCGGTCGTCGAAGGGCTGCTTGACCGGTTGAAAACGCGCCGCTACACCCGGACGAAGCTGCAGCGTATGCTGATGCGCATTTTGCTGAACCATTCCAAGCAGCAGCTCGCCGCGGATGTTCTGCGCGAGGGCGTCCCTTACTTGCGGGTACTTGGCTTTACGGAGAACGGGCGCAAGCTGCTCAAACGGATGAAAACTGCGGCTAAAGTTCCGATCGTCACCAAAGTAACGGATGGAATATCGCCGCTTCTCGATCTTGATATTCGTGCTACATCCGTGTACGCGCTAGGATACGACCGTCCCGGCCACCGCGATTTGTTCCGGGATTATTTCGAGCAGCCACTGTACATTGCATCGGTTTAGCCGGTATTGCCGCCGTTTTTGGGCGAAAGCTTCTCCAAATAGTTCAATGCGTCGTCGATCGTTCCTACGGGGACGATCTTCATTTTTGTATGGAGCTCTTCCGCCCGTTTTACCGCATCGGAGTAATTCGGAATTTTTTGCCCTTGATATTCCATGTCTTTCGGACTGAAAAAGATTTCGGCCCCCGCTTTATCGGCAGCGACAACTTTATGCTGAATCCCGCCGATGACGCCGACATTCCCTTTCGGATCGATCTCTCCGGTGCCGGCGATACTGTATCCTTTTGAAACGTCGCCCGACGTCAGCCGGTTGTAAATCTCGAGCGAAAACATCAGTCCGGCGGAAGGACCGCCGATATCGCCCGCTTTGATCGTAATTTGTTTATCCTCCGAGTCCGCTTTAATGCTCTGCAACTCAGCCGGTACGATGCCAAGACCGACCCGCTGCGGCTGCCCTTCGACCGGTTTTCCGCCATCGTTTGGCAATACGCCCAGCCCAATTTCTTTGGTTTGAATGGTCCCCTTACGTTTATAGCTGACCGATACCGTATCCCCCGCTTTTTTGGAAGCGAGATAATTCTGCAGCTCCTTGAGCGTCGTTACCTCGATATCATCCACTTTCACGATATAATCGCCGGCCCGAAGCTCTTTATGCGCCGGGAATTCGGGATATACCTGTTGAATGACGAGTCCTTCTTTTTGAATATGGTATGGAATTTTCAATTTATTATAGGCTGCTTGTATCGCATTGGCCTGAGAGGAAAGCATAACGACTTCCTGCCGCTGCGTGTACTCCGATTCGGTCTCCCCTTTGCGGAGAAGTTCCTGCTTCATTCTCAGTTCTTCGTATGGCCTGACGAACGACATCAAATAGCCGAAAACGGTCGCGTCCGCTACACGTACCGTTGTCAGCATGAACTTGCCTTTATCCGCGCCGTCGGTCGATTTGGCATGCACCATCGGGGCCAATACCTCCGCTGTACCAGGTTTAAAAATGTATAGCGGTAACGGCAAAAAATAGACCAAATAGATGATGGCGATCGCAGTAAAAACCGAAAATACAATGCGTGAAGCGCGTTTGATTTGCCCCGCATCTCCCATGCTGTAATCCCCCTCGGTGTTTTCGCAAAAAATGTATTTATAAGTTGCAATCCGTTGACAACTGACACTGCTTCGCCGGTGTAACAGTTGCAACACAGGTCTAAACCCATCGGACAAAGCGTAAACATGTACCAATCTATATGCGCTTGGAGTGATTTGGATGCAACGAAGGCACACTCTCTTCTCCCCACGCCTAACCACGCTGCTGCTCGGCGTTTCCGCATTAGCGCTGGTGTTCGGCATTATCCGCTTTCCCGCTCAAGCCTTCCAAGCTTCCATCCAGGGGCTGCATTTATGGTGGAAGCTGGTGTTCCCCACCCTGCTGCCGTTTTTAATTTTGACGGAGCTGTTGCGCGGGCTGGGGCTGCTTCACGGTCTCGGCGCTTTACTTGAGCCGCTGCTCCGGATGCTGTTTCGGCTCCCTGGCATCGGCGGATGGATTTTGGCGCTTGGATATACAACCGGGCCGCAATCCGGCGCCGCCGCCATCGGCGCGCTGCGAAAGGAAGGCGCGATTACACGCGAGGAAGGAGAACGCCTCCTGTCTGCCTCGCATGTATTTAATCCGATTTTCATTATCGGCGTTGTCGGCGTTGGTTTTTTGCAAAATGCTACGGCCGGCTTGGCCTTAGCCGTCATTCACTACGCTTCCGCCATTTTGCTCATGCTGCTGCATCGCATAGGGGCGGAATCCGCACAGGTACCGTTTGCACCCCGAAATTTTGCTGATGATGCAGCATCCGGATGGTTGTCAAGAAGCACCCAAATGATGCGGACGGCAAAAAACCGCGACGGTCGAACGTTCGGCAAGCTGTTGGGCGATTCCGTCGCAGCCGGCACTGAGCAGCTTTTCATTATCGGCGGCTGCATGATGATTTTTTCCGTTATGATGCAAATGATTACTCTGACTCATTTTTCCACAGCGGTCGCAGCCATCTTCTCCATATTCGGGTTTCGTCCGGTAGGCACAGCATCGGTGTTTACCGCACTGCTGACAGGCGTACTGGAACCGAACTTGGGCACATATGCCATCGCCGGGTCGCACTATATTCCAGAGTCAGCTCAGTCGGCATTGCTGAGCCTTCTCATTGCTTGGGGCGGCTTGTCCACGCATGCTCAAATCAAAAGCTTCGTCGCCGCGACGGATTTGCGTTTTTCGCGGTTTATGCTTTCGCGTCTGCAGCATGGCGTGATCGCCTTTCTGCTGTCGCTTATATCCTGGAAGCCGCTGATGGCCATGCTTTCGCAAGGAAGCGACCAGCCGGTGCTGGCCGGTTATGCCGCGGCAAATTCAACCTGGGCCCTCGAAAAGGACAGTCTGTGGCCGTTGATTAGTCCGATGATGCTCCAGTTCGGCACAACGATTTTGATATTGCTTATTTTGTCCGTTTTCGCCGCCTTTTTATTGAACCGTAAACCATAAGCGTTTCCGACGTGACATCAATCGCATTAATTATGCTTTATCGCTGCCGTATTTGATGCGGAGAGCCTGCTCTACCTCGTTCGGAACCAGATCGGAGACCGGGCCATGGAAGCGGGCCACTTCTTTCACGATGCTGGAGCTTAAATACGAATATTTCGGTGTGGACGTCATAAAGAACGTCTCGATATCTTCACTGAGCTTCTGGTTCGTCGAAGCCATTTGCAGCTCATATTCGAAATCCGATACAGCCCGCAAACCTCTAACAATAAGATGGGCGTTTTTTTGCTTCATATAATTAATTAACAAATCGCGGAAGCTGTCGATTTCCACATTTGGCAAATCCGCCGTCACTTGACGAAGAAGTTCCATCCTTTCTTCAACGGAAAACAGCGGGTTTTTGCTAGAATTGTTCAGAACAGCCACCACCAGCTTGTCAAACACTTTCGCAGCCCGGTGAATAATATCCAAATGCCCGTTCGTCACGGGATCGAAGCTCCCTGGATAAACGGCTATTTTCCAATTGCTTTCCGCTCTTTCATCACGATTTTGATCTTTTGCATCCATATGTACGGTCAGCTCCTTCTCCTGTTGCCCATTAATTCGTTATATCGCCGATGCGATTACGGAATATGGTGATCGCGGTATCCCCGTATTCCGTACGGCGCACCCACTCCAGCGTTCCTACGGCCGCCTCGTATCGATCTTCCGCATCATGCTCGATGACTACGCGCGCACCGTCCGCCAGCAATTCGCCCTCCATGAGCCGCTCCAGTAATTCTGATACTAATTTGAGTTTATAAGGCGGGTCCAGAAAGACGAGATCGAACTGCATGTCCCTTTTTCCGAGCGCTTTCACGGCTTTCACCGCGTCGTTACGAAATACTTCCGCCCGGTCGGTTAGCCCCGTCGCCTGCAAATTATGACGGATCGTATCGATAGCCTTCTTATCCATATCCGTCAGCACCGCGTGCTCCATTCCCCGGCTCAACGCCTCGATGCTAAGGCCCCCCGTACCTGCAAACAAATCCAGCACAAAGCCCCCTTCGAAGTAAGGGCCGATCATGCTGAACACCGCTTCCTTTACTTTATCCGTTGTGGGCCGCGTCCCCATGCCCGGCACCGCTTTGAGCGGACGCCCTTTGGCACTGCCCGAAATGACTCTCATGCTTAAGCCTTCCTTCGCCTTAATTGTAATGATATCGTACCATAAACGTCTTCTCATGCACAAAAAAACAAAAAAAATTTGTCAAGGCACGTATACTTTTGCTAAAAAAAGCGCAACCTTATATCATCGACATCCGAAAATGTCGTAGACAACCGCGGAGAAGACTTACGTTCCCCATAAGCTCTTCGTCCGGTTTCTCCTCTCCCATGAAGGGCCTCGTCGTGAGACGGGGCCTGAATTATTTTGCACAAAATAAAAAGATCCTTCGATTGACCACGCTCTTTTATGTAAAAAAAACTCTCAAATTAATTTAAGTAAAGTATTGTATCGCAGCAAACAAAAATAACACTTGGCGCACGACTCTAACGAAAGAGCGTACTCCAGGTGTTGTTTTCTTTGTTTGTTGGACGCGTAGTCGCCCTTAATCGATCGCAATCTTCAACCAATCATGGGACCGCCTGGATACGTAAGGGCTGTCCTTTTTTTTGGCGACAATGCCTTCTATCGCTTTATCCTTCAATGTAACAATAAGCCGGTCGGCGCTGCCATCCGTTTGCGGAACCGTTATAAAATGATCGTTCGTCTCTAACGCGGACTCCAGGATCGACCGCCTTTTGACGAGCGGGAGACTGCGAAGATCGCGCCCTTTATAAAATAGTATATCCCACACGGCATAATGGACCGGCCGCCGGGCGGCGAATGCATCGATTCTTTTTTTCTTTTTTAATTGCAATCTTTCCATGACCAAACCCGATTCGAGATGACCCGTGTCGGGATTTATACAGCACACTTCACCGTCAAGCACAAGGTCGTCGCCTTCTATAGGAACATGGTGGAGTTCCGGATACTGCCGCGTGCACTCTTCCATATGACGAGTCCATAACCTGGTTTCTTTCGCATCCCGCGACAAAATCAGCCGATGTCCGGCCATCTTCGGTTCGAATATATAGGAATCGTCAGCAAACGGATTCTGGGTATGTTCCGGTAGCATAGGGGAAATAAACATGGGCATCACCAAAATCATCATATCACGTCGACTTGAATGAATAATTAGGGAATCGATGGGGGAAATATAAGATTACTGGTTTGAAACCAAACAAATGGAGGTATTTCTATGGCTAGAGGTCAGTCCAGAAACAGCAATCAATTGGTGGTGCAACAAGCGTCCCAAGCTTTGGAACAGCTAAAATACGAAGTTGCGCAAGAACTCGGCATTCAAATTCCGCAAGACGGCTATTACGGCTACATGGCAACACGCGACACTGGCGCGATCGGCGGACATATGGTACGTCGGATGGTGCAAATCGCGGAGCAGCAGCTTTCCGGGTTCCGCCGATAATTTGATATAATCGAAACAGACACATCTGCAGCATCCCATGGTTTAGCTGAACCGGCGGGGATGCTGCTTTCTTTTACACCTCTATCCCGCTTTGCCTTGCGTAGATGATGGTGTTAAGCCAGGCCAATTCCGTACCGGTGAGCTGTCGATTATACGCTTTCTCCACCCAGATATAGTCCGAAAGCAGCCCCTTCCTGTATAGCCCTTCAAGCGCATCGCCGAGCATGTTCCATTGCCAGTCGTGATCGAATTTCATTGGCATATCGTCCTCCTCCAGTGTGTCATATTCGGCCAATTGATAGGTCTGGATTATCGAAATGAGCTTGATCGCATACTGAGGGTCGGCTGCATAACCGGCCGATTGCAGCGCATATGCGGCACCAGTGTAGTCCAACGCTTGGCTGCGTTCAAAAAAGCCCGCAGCAGCATAACGGCTGTTCTGCAGCAAAAAGTCGCTGTGGTCCGCAATGCTGTCCTCCCAACTGTCGTATACGCGGAATCCGTTGTGAACAGTAACGAATCGGCCGTTAACATACTCCAGGGTGGCGAGATCGCTTGCTGTTCCTTTGATGCCGAACAAATTATTCCCGGGCGCGGCTGACCCCCATCCGCTTTCAAGCGCCGCCTGGGCCATCGTAACCGAAGCCAGAACGCCCGTACGCTGTTGCTCGGAAACAGCAAAGGGTGCGATGGCTGTTATGAACTCCTGCGGTGTCATTCATCTCACCCCTTTTTTATTTGATGCTGTATTATACGCAGTGAGACGGCTTGCCCGACCTTTGTATATGCTCTAATTCCGAACCCAGAGAACTCCCTATGCCGTACCAGAACAATGATTAAGAGATCATTGTTATCAGCAAGCAGCGAGGAAGGTTGCTCCGCACAGGAGGTTTTACGTCCTTCAGAAGGAGAGCTCCGGTTGGCCGATATGATTGTTGGACGCAACCAACGGCGGCTTGACCGACCCGACTTCACTGCAATACCCTGCCTGGTAAAGCGTATCGTTAATATAATGAAAGCCTGTCCGGAAAGTAATGTGCCTCCCGTCTGCTTCCTTGCGTAAATCATCAAGTTGATGGAGTTGATTACAAGCGATGCAATAAAACATTTTTCGACCTCTTTTCGTATATAGCCTGAATTATAGACAATATATACGTTTGAAAAATGTGTATTATGACACATTCCTCGTAATTTTTTTTGGAATCCGAATAACGCGGATTTGTTGAGCCGTGCATCGGTGCCATCGTGTTAGCGCAAAAAAACCGTCAGCGAAACGCAACCGACGGTCGGAAAACATATGGTTTTATAAGTTCTCGAATTCGGAATTCAATCAGTAACTGATCAAAGAAGCCATCAGAAGTCCCGACGCAAGGCTTAGACAAAACGAGAAAATGCCGACGGACACGTTTCCTTTCGGAATTTCGGCCACGACTTTGAACGGCGTCAAAAGTTCAAATAAATAGAAAATTACAATCTGAAACGCAATGCCGAGGATTCCCCACACAATCAGATCAACGATCCCGACGGAGTGGTAAACGGCGGAAGCAAGCACCAGCACCTGCCCGATGATTTTGCCTCCCAGATCGTAGGCTGCCGCCTTGCCTGCCGCCGCTTTCGCCTGATCGCTTACATCTCCACCGTCGCGGATCAATTGAAATTCGTTGTACGGCGTCGTCAAATTAAAAAATAAAACACCTATGCCCATCAACGGGACCGTGATCCCCAAATAAATTAAAAAATTTACGATCGGCTCCCATGGCGCCACCTTATAACCCTCCCGGCTTATGTCTTTTACTTCATCTCATTCATCGGCAAACGCCGACGGCAAATAAAACGATAAATTATCCGTAATACGCCCGCCAACTCTGGCTACAACGGCTGAACCTTTTCCGTCGATAAGAAAACAGCCCCATAACAACCGCCCGCGATACGGGCCCGAAAGCGTCTCAATCTCGATCTCCGGCAGTTGCGCATATTGCTGGTACACCATCGGCTGGTGCATGTACTCGGTTTCTCCGCTCTCCTCGGGCGCTGCGCCGTTTCCGTCATATATGGTTACTCCGCTGCCTTCTCTGCCAAGAATCGGCTTGCTGACATACGGCGTTCCTTCCGGGAAACATGGCTCGAGGTAAGTAGGCAACATATAGCGTTCAATCATTTCATGCTCTGCCGGTGCGAAAAACTGCCCGGTTTCATGCAAATTCCAGATGAGCGCCTGCAGCGCCTTCGTCTGGGCTGCGAATCCGGACGGCGGATTAATCACCGCAAGCTCCCCGCAGGCAATAAGCCTCAGCACGTGCTCCCCTGTCTGGTAACCGTCATCGTCGTAGTCTTGCGCCAATTTCTCGATGGCATGCAGCCGGTACAACAAATCTACGGGCTGCAATTCCGCTGTGTCGCTCCCAGCGGCAGGCGCCCACAACCTTTCGCCTTGAACGCGCAGCGCAGATAGCGGAACGAAGCTCGCCCCTTCCATTCCCGATTGCGCAAGCAAGTAGCGCGTCGTTCCGGCGTCCTCCTCATGCCAGTCCAGAGCGCTGAAAACGGTACGCTCCGTCCGACAACCCGCCTTCCGGTATACTTCCTTCATACGGGTGAAAGCCATCCCCAACATGGCGCTGCATCCGCGATTCGGGTTTTCCGCGCCGTACGCCTCGCACACAACCCCATTCACATGAAACGCCTCGACAATCCCTGTCGGCGTATCGCTGTTGAATTCGAGCATCTTGAGGCCATCCGGTGTGTCGGCAAAATCAAACCTCCCGATCAACGTCGGGATCGTTTCGTCGAAACGCAAGGCAACAGCCCCGAACGCCGCTTCCGGTAAGCCGAGCTCGGCCCACAGCGCAGCTTCTCCCTGCTGCACAACCGCAACGGTCTTGGCGTATATACGCCCGAGCGCTTCTGCAGCCGCCAGCATTTCCCGATGCCGCTCGCGGCTCAATCGGTGAAGACCGGCCAGGGCGTATTCTTGCCCAAACATGCAATCCCAAGTAAAAACCCCTTCATTGCGAAGCGGTCCGTAAATCGCGTTTCGCCGGTCAGCGTAGCTGTCCGTCAAAAGAACGGTTCCCCTTGTCATCTTCTACGCTCCATTCCCATCCGTCCATAGTTCATACTCGGATAATTTGAGCTCGTCGATTGCAATCCGCGGTTCATTCGAGTTTTCCTCCGAAAAAAGAACATATTCGTCTCAGGAACTGGAAATGCCGCTGCTGCCGATTCCTCCGTGAGAACCCGAGCTGACGCCCGTAGACGACCCCGACTTGCTCGATCCGCCGCCGGAACCGTAGTAGCCCGAACCGGACCCGGACCGGCCGCCGCCGTTGTCGCAGTAGCCGTCCTGATTTTGATCGATGCAATCTTTATTGCTGGAACAGCCTGCCGCACTGCCGAGGATCAGCGTCGATGCCAAAAAAAGCTTTACCGCTTTGCGGGTTGACAGCGGACGCTGAGTCGGCTGTCGCGTCGTCCCGCCGTTGTTGAATTGTTCCAAAGCTTCTCCTCTCCCTCCTCTATGTATCTGACTCTACACAGGTACCGCGTAATACACGTACGTTACCCGGTCCTCGTCAATTTCCGCGGAAGTCCGGTACCATTCCCTGTCGTTTACGTACAAATAGTTCGCTTGCAAATGGAGAATCGCTTCAAGCGTGTCCGGGAAGCTGAACGTATGAATCAAAGGGTAATCGGCCGTTCCCTCCCTATACTCCCTTAGCTCCATAAGAATACCCCGTCGCCCAGTGGAAGACGGTTTTCCCCACGGCATTTGCCGCTCATCCTCCGCTTCTTTCACGTATACAACATAGCAGGCGGACTCGACGGCAGCGGACGTTTTCTCGTACACTTTTCCATCCTTCACAAAATAATCGCAGGCAAATCGCAAAGCCGTCTCGTCGCGGCCTACCCGCTCGTAATAATACAGCAGCGGATATGTCTCACTTTGTTCCGAATAGAGCCGGTATTCCAATCGGGCCACTGTTGGGTCGCACTCCTTTCCACAATTGAATGTAAAACTAATACGCACCGGTCACAAAAAGGATGCGTAGGTCCATTTTCCCATTTTCCCGTGACAAGCTAGGATAACATAAATAATAGCACCTTCTTATAACGCGAAGGCGCTCGGAAAAGTTGCATTTTACGGCAGTGAGAGTGGTGGCAGCAACCGCGTAAATAAGGCTTGCCCTAGCCTAATACTGCACATGCCAGCCGTTCGTAGGATTGGAGGCGAAATTCATAATCCGGCACTAGCGTTACGATCAAAAACTCGTCCGTCTCATAGGCGCGAGCCAGCTCCTCGAGACGCAGTTTGATTTGATCAGGTCGACCGACAAGCAGTTTACTGGGACTCGAAGGCAAAGTTGGGGTATCATTGTTCGAAGGCAGCAAAGCCGCCCCCTGATAAGTCTGATCGGCCGGCGATGACGAAGCTTCGGGTGCACCTGAAGAAGACGTAGCCGGTGAAACGTTCGGAGCCGACGAATCGGGTTCCGGCTGAAACCAGCGGCGAACTTGTGCGGCCCTGAACTGCGCTTCTTCTTCCGAGTCGGCGCATACGACGCCGATGGCAACGATGGTTCGCGGCTCGCGGCAAAGACGGGACGGTTGGAATGATTCACGGTAAGAAGCTAACACCTGCGCTCCGTCCAGATCGCTCATGAACTGCCCGAATACAAAACCGGTTCCGAATTCCGCTGCGTAGGCTGCGCTTTTGTGATTGGTGCCCAGCATCCAAACTTCCGGCGCGATCGACGGCAGCGGCCGTGCGGTTACACACTCGCCGTCATGGATATATTCGTTTGCAATCATGGCCGTCAAAGCCTGGATCGACTGCGGCAGCTGCCGTACGTTTTCCAAAAAATTGCCGCTGAGCGCCATCATGACGTGCGCTGAGCCGCCGGGTGCTCTGCCAATCCCTATATCGACGCGCCCTGGATACAGCGAGGAAAGCATATGGAACGATTCCGCAACTTTGATCGGCTTGTAATGCGGCAGCAGCGTAGCGCCGGATCCGAGCCTGATCGTTTCGGTGCGCGCGCCGATATGGGCGAGCAGCACCTCCGGTGAAGTACAGGCCAATCTCGGCATATCATGGTGCTCGGCCACCCAATATCGATGGTAACCGGCCCGCTCGGCAGCCCGCGCAAGCGAAGCCGCCTGTTCCAGCGCAGTTTCGGCGTCCGCACCGTCAAAGACGGGCACAAGATCCAGTACACTAAGTTTCAATAGGTTCGACCATCCTTTCTATAATTCATTAATAAACGATTTTGCTTCCAATGGCAATCCTCCTTCGAAACGATCAACATATGCTATAATTTAAAAAAAGAAAAAGCTCCGGATCGAAGCTTTTTCTCGGTAAATATATTCATGTATTTGGCCTTCGTTGCCGGAGGCTGAGCGCTAAATAGTTGAGGTGAACGTGCTATGCTGCTGCATAAAGGCGAAACCTTGTTCCGTCAAGGAGAATCAGGGCCTTTATATCATATTAAGAGCGGTCTTCTCAAAATCGTTCGCATCCATGAGGATGGAAATCCGATATTGTTCAATATTATCGTTCCCGGCGAAATCATTCCCCACCACTCCCTCATCAGCCCGAAGGAATACCACGGCACGGCGATCGCGCTGGTGACAAGCGAAGTCGAGTCACTGCCGGCCGCAGAGTGGTACGATAACCTGAAACAGCATCCGGAAAAAGGCCTCGAGATCGCGCTCCTGCTGCAAAGCAAGCTGCGCATGATGCAGCAGCGGATCGATCAATTGACTCAAACCGCCCCTGCGGACAAGCTGCAAAAGCTGCAGGAGTGGTTCGGTATTTATATTGCGCCGGCCGGGCTGACCGATGTGCTCACGCAGGAGGAGATTGGTCAACTGATCGGCTTGAGACGCGAAACCGTCAACCGGCTGCTGCGTGCGCAGTCCGCAAACTACAACGGCTAACGGTCGAAAACAACCCTTACGCCACGGCTGACGTCCATTATCCGCATGAAGAACCGGCGCATGTAGGGGGGCTGATACTGTCGACCTCCCTAGTGCTTTTGTGGAAACTATGCGCGAGATACGGGAGTTACTATCGCCGGTTCTTCCAAGCTGCCGGCCGGACCGAAAAACTCGTAATGTATGTTATCAGCGGCTACACCCCATTCTTTCAGCGCCCGATTCATCGATCGCATAAAAGGAACGGGCCCGCAGAAATAAAAGCAAGCATCGTTATTCGGCAAAATCGACTTTAGCCACGGCAAATCAATATACCCTTCCTTGTCGTAAGCCTGCTGTTCCCGATCGCCGTCCGTAGGCTCTTGATAACAGAAATATACTTTCAGCTGCGCATGCTTCTGCGCCAGCCCAACCACGTGGTCACGCATGGCATGCAAATCACCGTTGCGAACAGCGTGAATGAACGTAACCGGCCGGTCCGGCGAAGTTTCCACAAGCGTATTCAGCATGCTCACCATTGGCGTCAGACCGACGCCGCCGCTCATCAGTACAACGGGCCGGCGGTCTGCGCGGTTCAGAATAAAGTCCCCGGCCGGAGCCGTCAACCATAAAATATCCCCTTCCTCGATCTGATGGTGCAAGTAACACGATACCTTGCCTGCCGTGCGATCGTGCACCGCGTCCTCGCGCTTGACTGAAATGCGATAGTACGGCTTTCCCGGTGCGTCCGAAGGCTGTATTGACGAATATGCGTATACGTTTCGCCCGGCATTTCCGGCTTTACACTCACATACTGCCCCGGTTCAAAGTCGGCGATCGCCCCCCCGTCCTGCGGAACAAGGTAAAACGATGTAATGACTTCGCTTTCCTTCTGCTTGCGGTCCACCCGGAACGCCCGAAATCCTTTCCAGCCGCCATCCTGCCTTTCGGCCTGCTCATACATCGCGGCTTCCACCGAAATAAATGCATCGGCGATAATGCCGTAAGCTTCCGCCCACGCCGTCAAAATCGGTTCCGTCGCCGCATCGCCCAGCACGTCTTTGATTGCGGCCAGCAGCGTGTTCCCGACGATCGGATAATGTTCCGCTTGGATGCCGAGGCTCCGGTGTTTATGGGCGATCTGTTTCACGACCGGGAGTATTGTCTCCAACTTATCGATGTGCTGCGCGGCAGCATAGATCGCATTAGCCAGTGCTTCCGGTTGACGGCCTTGCTTCTGATTCGCATGATTGAACACATGCAATAGTTCAGGATGGTTTGTGAACAAGAGGTGATAGAACCGCTTCGTAATATCCGTACCGTGAAGCTCCAGGACGGGTACCGTCGATTTGATGATTTGGATTGTCGATTCACGCAGCATACATGACCACTCGCTTTCGATTAGCTTTTGTTTCGATATACCGAGTATACGCGACTGCGGAATCCGGACGTGTGATTGTGCTCACACCAATTCGGAACGAACTGTGACCGTCCTTCGTGAACGAATTCGCGATTGTTATCGGAAAGGCGGGAGGAAAATAGCGCAAAACGAGAGACGCGAAAAAAAAACGAGCGCCTCTTCCCCGTACAACGGGAAAAGAAGCGCTCATCTCATTATATTTGTTAGCGTTGAGGCACCGCTTTGTTCTGACTTTAAAAGAACAACCCGGTTTAGCCGTTTTGCTGTTTGAGGCTCGTAATGAACCGCTTCGCTTGACCGTTTGGCGTATCGAAGCTTTCATATACGTTAAGCGTTAGCGGGTAGTCGAGCTGCTCGGACTTGGCGTTGAACGTTACTGTCTGTTTGCCGTTAACCAGCTTATTCGGTCCGGTAAGCTCGGAATCCGCCGTGCCGACGATGCGACCCGAGTTATCTACCAGTTCAAAGTGAAGCTTGGAGAAATTATTGTCAAGCAGCACGTCATCCGCCTGTTTAATATCCAGATTGAGCGACAATTTATAATTGTATACAAGCGAAGAGCCGGTAGGCGTCGTCATCGTAGCAATGATCCAATCGTTAAGCGTAATATCGAACGGATACATCTTGAACGCGGTGCCGCCCGCTTCCGGATCGGTGGCCGCGGTTTGAATCGCCGCAATCGTGCTTTTGTATGGTGCAGCCGTTTGTGCATCAAGCAGTTTCAGCTTCAACTGCTGGCCGGTTTCCGATTTCGGCACGTTGAACGAATAGTTGATGACATAACCCATATTCGGGTTCAATGTTGCCGCTGCATTGGACTGCCGCGTTCCGGCGTACGTTACGCCGCCTTCGCCGACAAGCTCCGTTTGGAAAGCCGGCAGCGGAACCGGGATGTCGTTCCGGTTAGTAAGCTTGAATTTACCGACAACAGTCTTATATCCGGTGTCTCCGTTATCGTGAATGTGCATTTCCATCAATGACACTTCGGTCTTCCCGTCGATCAGCTTGTTGATCGGATCCATTGTAATCAGGTTCCCCATCGTATAAGGGCTCGCTTGCACCGTGTCGGTCTGGCCGCCGGCAAGAACAGCGATGCTGAGGCGACCAACGTCAAAGTTCGTACTTACCGGAGTGGCGCCCTGCGCACCGGCTTGAACGTACGTTTCGGTAGTCGTTACGATCAACGACTTCAGCGTCTCGCTATTATTGTCCATCGGGATTGCGAAATGTACATACTTTTTCTCGCCTACATCGATCGTAATCGGACCTTGCTCCGTACGTTTACCGGTGTAATTTTTCTGCTCGGTTTGCCCGTCAATTCGGAAATCAGGCATCGTTTCGCGTCCGACACCCGGGTTTTCCACTAACACGGTAACAAGCGCAACGCGTCCTGTTCCGGTCGAGGAGGACGCACCTGCGGAAGCCGCGCCTGCAGATGCTGCGCCAGCGGAAGCTGCGGCAGAGGCGGGGGTTCCAGCCCCTGCGGAAGCACCCGCTGACGGAGCGGCAGTCGAAACGTACTGAACGTCGATCGCTGTCGGCGTGTAGCGCAGACCGGAGTTCAGGCCCGGGATCGTAAACGATTCGCCCCATTCTTTCGATTCGGCGGTTTGCGAGCCTGTGGCCGATGCATACCATACCTGTTTATCGATCGGAATGTTCAATAGCGGGGTTTCCGTTTTCGGATAAACGTACTCGTCTACGTATACAAAAGAAAGCTGAGAAATCGTAATCGGCGTCCCGCTGTCGATCACGTTCATATATACCAGCTCGCCGATTTCATTGGGCTGGAGTGCTCCTTTGTTCGCGGCGCTCGCATTCAGCGTATATTCATTGCCGTCGGTCGAGCGGATGCGAAGCTGATGATCCGGTATGCGCGTTTTTTGCGTACCTCCGTTATAGAGTCGTACGGTTGCCGCAATGCGCGTGCCGTTTGGCGTCGATTCGACCGCCAGGCTCTTCACCGCAGCCCGGATCGTATCGGTTAGCCCGTAATTGCTCGGCGCGGCTACAGAAGCTTGAGGGCTGTCTGCGGCAAGGACCGGCGTGCCGACTTGAATGATAGTCGAACCGATCAAGACGGCGGTCATCGCTGTTTTCCAATGCTTATTCATCGAAATGCCTCCTAATTCGGTATTATTTTTTGGACGAATCCGCTGCAGGTTGCCCGGAGGAAGTAGGGGCGACAGCCGCCCCGGCCGCATTGACTTTTTGTCCGTCTTTCAGCTGATGCTGGCCGGATGTGACAAGCTTCTCTCCTTCCTTCACTCCGTCGAGCACTTCCTGATACGTGTCGCCGAGACGTCCCAGCTTGATTTTGCGTCTTTCAACATGATCGCCTTGAAGAACGAAGACGTAGGAATCCGCCCCTTCCCGGACGATGCTGAGCGTAGGCACGGCAATGACCTGCTCTTCGTCTTCCGTCGTCAGCTGCAGCAGCACCCGGGAGCCGGGCTTCAGCTTCTGGTCGCTGTTGGCTACTTCCAGCTCCAGCGAGTAAGTTTTCGTCTGAGCACTCATCACACCCGACAAAAATGTGATATCGGCGGTTGCTTTCTCCGATGGCCGATCGGGACTAAAGAATGTCAGCTGTTTTTTGTTTTTCACCAGTAGGTACGATGCTTCGCTCAGCTCCGCCTTGATCTTGATGGGATCGATTTGCTGTACCTGTCCAATCTTGGCGGTTTGCGATACGGATCCGCCCGCTTCAACGTTGAAATCCGTAAGGACGCCGCTGACCGGGGCTTTCACGTCGTAATTTTCCAGGGCACGCTGCGCATCCGTATAAGCGACTTGCGACGACGAGACTTGCGCTTGCTGCGCGGCAAGCGGGTCCGTTTTGTCCATAGCAGCCAGTTTGTTTTGTTGAGACTCCAGATCAAGCCGCGCGTTGTTGAACGCCGTCTCTGCTTGTTCAACCTGACGCAGCGTCGCTTGACCCTCATCATAATCATTTCGAATCTTACTGTACTCTTTCTGGGCGTTGTTCACTTGTTCTTCCGATTTGGCAATCGCGCTTTGCAAATCCCTCCGGGCGTTCGAATTATCCTCGCGGGATTTTGCCAGCGACTGCTGGGAACTTTCAAGTGAGATTCGGCTCTTCTGCGCAGCGGATTCCGCATCCCTGCTATCGATATGGAACAGCGCTTCACCGGCCTGCACCACATCGCCGCGCTTCTTGTAAACCGCAGTCACCTGGCCGTTTGCTTTCGGAATGACATCCACGGTACTGATCGCGGCCACATCGGCAATTTGCTCGCGAGGCTCGCTAATTTTTTTCTTTGCGATCGACTCGGTTTTGAGCGGTTTGTTCTCCAAATCCATATTAACCGTGGCTTGGCCTTTTGACGCCGAGCAGCCGGCGGCAAGCGCCGTAACAACCGCCAGCAAAGCAAGCGCCCAAACCCGTTTCTTCGCCTTTTTCGCTCTCTCTGACATCTTTGGGTGCCTCCTCTTCTTACATTTCGAGCGAAGTCGGCTTGGAGCCGCTGCGCTTCTCTCTATGAATCCATCCGGATACCCGATTCTTGAAAGCCTCGATCAATTCGTAGACGATCGGCACAACGACAAGCGTGAGCACGGTGGATGTCGTCAAGCCGCCGATCACCACGACCGCGAGACCTTTGGAAATGAGCGTTCCTTTCGTAAAGCCCAGCGCCAGCGGCAGCAAGGCAACGATCGTGGCACCGGCCGTCATAATGATCGGACGCAGGCGAACCCGGCCGGCTTCGATCAAGGCATGCCGTACGGTATAGCCTTCGTGGCGAAGCTGCTGTGCCCTGTCGATCAGCACGATCGCATTCGTAACGACGATCCCGATCAGCATCATGAAGCCGATCATCGAGGTCACGTTGAGCGATTCCCTTGTAATTAAGAGAGCGAGCAGGCCGCCGATTGCCGCAAGCGGCAGCGAGAACAAGATTGCCAGAGGCGCCCCGGCGTTTCCGAACGCAAGCACCATGACGAGATATACGACGGCTACGGCTACGGCCATAGCGGCAAACAGTTGGGTAAAGCTCTCGTTAATATCTTCGCTTACCCCTTTCACTTGACGGTCTACGCCGTCGGGCAGTTCAACCGCGCTGAGCGCCGCCGATACTTCCCGGCTGATGCCGCTCTTGTCCGCGGAATCGATTTTCGCCGTGATGTTCACCACTTGCTTCTGATCGTCCCGCCGGATCGAAGCAGGTGCTTCGACTTCCTTGATCTTGGCGATTTCATCCAAATATACGGTGCCGGCATTCGTTTTGATCGGCATTCTGCCGAGCTTCTCAAGCGAATCCTTGTCGGTTTTGGATAGCGAGACCGTGGTCGTATACGTAATGTCGTCCAATTTGATATCGCCAAGCTCCTGCTTCGCAATCCAGCTGCGAGCCGTTTCTCTTACCGAAGCGACATCCAATCCGTAAGTGCGTGCTTTCTTTTGGTCGACGACGATGTCAACCTGGGTTTTCGCGTCGCTCAAGCTGTCTTCGATTTCACTGAGCTCCGGAAACTCGGACAGCTTTTTCTTGATTTGTTCGGCAGCTATTTCGAGCTGTTTCTGCTCCTCCCCAATCAATGAATACGAGAAGTCGGTGGTGGAAACTCCGCCTCCGCCTCCGAGCGATCGGGGCTCTACTTCCGAATCCTTGGGCAGCTCGGCCAAAATCGCCTGCTTGAACTGCTCTTTAGCCTGATCCGGATTGACGTTTTTGTTCACTTCGACGTAAATTTGCATCGCGTATGGAACTCGATCGTCCCCGTCGCTGTAACCGACCAGCGCTTCAACATAGTTGAATACCGGGTCTCCGTTAGAATCATTTGTTTCGAGCATCATCTTCTCAAGCTCTTTGGACTTCAAATCGGTCGAATTAAACGATGTTTCATAAGGCAGCTTGATTTGGTAGTACATCGTTCTCGGCGATTCCCCGCTCGGCATGAACGCAACGGCCAAATTCGGTATGGTCACCGCTAACGACACGACGAATAGCAGTCCTGAAATGAGCAGCGTCTTGATCCGGTGCGTCAGTGACCATTGCAGCAGGCGTTCGTAAAAAACGGTAACTTTTCCGGGCTTGCTTTCGTCATGCGACTTGATCGTTTTGCCCTGCAGCACGAGCAGTTTGGCAAGCATCGGGATGACTGTAAGTGCGACGAGTAGCGAAGCCAGAAGTGCGCATCCTATCGTTATAGCGAACGGCCTGAATATTTCGCCGACAATCCCGCTGACCAGACCCATCGGAGCGAACACGCCGACCGTTGCGATCGTCGAAGACGTAATCGCCATCGCTACTTGCTTGGTCGCGTAAGCGATGACCGATTCGTTGCGCTCCTGCGCCTTGGCCAAATTCGTATAAATGTTCTCAATAACGACTATAGAGTCGTCAACGACCCGCCCGACTGCAATAAACATGCCGCCCAGGGTCATAATGTTCAACGTGATGTCCATCTGCTTCAGCATCATTAAGGTGATCAGGATGGACAACGGAATGGAAACGAGCACGATCAGCGTCATTCTTACGTTGCGGAGGAAAAGCAGAATCATGACGGAAGCGAGCAGCGCTCCCGCAATCCCTTCCCGCAGCATCCCGTTAATCGATTCTTTTACTTCATCCGCACTGTTGTAGATCGTTTTGAAGGTGACGCTTGGCATCGACGCCTTCCAATCCTCCATCAGCTTATCCGCCGAATCGGAGAATTCCACTGCGTTGGCGTCTTTCGTTTTGAACAAATGAATGCCGAGCGCGGGCTTGCCGTCCAACCGGGCATTAAATTCGGATTCGGCGATGGCCGACACTTTCGCGACTTGAGACAGCGTCACGGTACCCCCGGAAGACAGCCCGATCTCCATTTGCTCCAGGCTGTATAAACTGTCCAAATCGCCCGTTACCCGGGCCATCTTGGCGTTGCCGCTCAGCTCCACCGTACCGATCGGTCCTTTGGACAGCGACGAGTTGATGGCGGCGGTAACCTGGGACGGGGTCAACCCGAACGCGCTCAAAGCATCGGCGTTGAGCTGAATATCCATCGTGGTCTCGCGATTCCCGACCGCGTTGACATGGTCGATACCGCTGATCCCTTCGAAGCCGGGCTTGATTTTATCTTTATACAGCTTGTCAAGCTCGGTTTGACTCATTCCTTCGTCCGCGTACGCTACCAAATAGTAAGCTGGGATGGACGCAAACCCGAACGTCGCGGCCTTCGGTTTGCCAGCAGCGTTCGGAAGTTTCACTTCCTGCAGCAGACTATCGATATCTTGTTTTTTCTTGTCAATATCCACGCCCTGTTTGAACTGTACGAGCACTGATGAAATATTGTCGCTTGAAGTGGAAGTCAGCGAATCGATTCCTTCCACATTCGCAAGCTTTTCCTCGATCGGCTTCGTAATGTTCTCCATCACATCCTGCGGCGAACCGGTGTAAGTAGTTGACACCATGACGACAGGAAACGAGATATCCGGAAAGTTCTCCTCCTTTATATTGAGGGCCGAATAAATCCCGCTGCCGAGCAGGAGAATGATCATAATCATGAGCGCCGAAACGTTTTTCATTGAAAATTGGATCAGCCGGTTCATTCTCGAACTCCTTCCGTTCTCTCTATGAAACATGAGGTCTAGAGTTACATTACAACGTCAATATGAACTGAACATGAACGAAATTTGAACAAAAAGAAAAACCCGGCACAAACATAGCCAGGTTTAACTATAAAACGATCCGATTTATAAAACGATAGGAGTTTATGGGGAACTAAGGAAAAAAAAGGAGAGCACCACTTAGCCCCGTTTGATCGACACGCTCGGCAGCGTTACTGTAAACACGGTAAATTTGCCAGGTTGACTGCTTACCTCGATGGTTCCCCGATGCAAATCGACGATTTTTTTCGCAATGGCAAGGCCCAGACCGCTCCCTCCGTGCTCCCGATGGTGCGAACGATCCGCTTTGTAAAACCGGTCGAATATGCGTGCCAATTCTTCAGTGGTAATTCCGATACCGTTATCTTCAATGCGGACGCGGATGCGATCGGTCAACGGCTGAAGCGCAATCCGAATCACGCCTCCTTCCGGCGTAAATTTGATGGCGTTGCCGAGCAGATTGATCCAAACTTGGTTCAGTTGGTCTTCGTCCGCTGCGACTTTGACGGAGGGCAGCTTTAAGTCAAGCTGCTGCTTCTTGGCTGTCCACTGCGGTTCAAGCGATACGATGACCCGCCGCAGCTGCTCGTCCAACCCGTACGTTCGCGGATGAAAGGGATGGTGCTCCGATTCCAGCGAAGCAAGCTTGAGCAAATTATCGCTCAGCCGCGACAGCCTTTCCGACTCCGTCGTAATAATATCCAAATATTGATTCCGTTCTTCGTCCGACATGGGACGGCTGCGCAGCACTTTCGAAAATCCGGCTATCGACGTCAGCGGCGATTGAATTTCGTGAGATACATTGGACACAAAATCTCTGCGCATCTGTTCCATTTGCCTCAGCTCGGAAGCCATATGGCTAAAGCTTTGAGCCAGCTCCCCCAGCTCGTCTTTTCGCGGCTTCCATTGCAGATTGACATTGAAATCGCCTTTGGCAAAACGCTGGGTCGCCCAGGTCATCCGCTTCAGCGGCTGAACGAGATAGCGTGCGGCCACAGCCAAGAGCAGACTGCCGACGATGAGTACGACAGCCAGCGAGGTCAGCACCATGCGGCGAATCAAATAAGCCATATGCAGCTCTCCCGGCTGGACGAACAGCGCGAACTTGAGGCCATCCGCTGAAAGCGGATAACCCGCCAACAAACTTTCCGGCTGTTCATCGCTGCTCTGGTACGCTTGTCCATTCAGCACCTGGCGCACCGCTTCGTCCGGGATCGGCTTGACGTTACCGGAGAGCTGCTCATCAAATCGATACCGCTGTCCCGATGCATCGATCAACGTGACGATGTTACCTCGTGCCGAGTAATGAGCGCGAAAAAACTTGTCCACTTCCACACCTTGCGTCATGCCGTACGTCTCGACAAGATCCTTTGCACTCAGCAGCAATTCTTCGCTTATGGAGTTGAAAACTTGATCCCGGAAAAACCAGTTGGTCAAATAAAACGCCGATATTAACCCAATGATCACAGCGCCCATAAAGGTGAGGACAACCCTGGAATAGAGCGAGCGGATCATGCCAGCACCTCCAGCTTATAGCCGAGTCCGCGAATCGTGCGGATGGCGAAGCCGACGATCGGCTCCGGGAAACGTTCCCTCAGCCGTTTAATATGCACGTCGACCGTCCGATCGTCCCCTTCGTAATCGATGCCCCAAATTTGTTCGATCAGTTGGTTGCGCGTAAAAATTTGATTCGGGTGCGCGGCGAGCTTAAATAACAATTCGAATTCCTTCGGCGGAAGCGACATCCGTTCCCGGCCCCGGCTTACTTCAAAGCTGCTGCGGTTCAGTTCCACTTCACCCAGGCGGATCACTTGAGAGGAAGCGATCCGGTATCGTTTCAGAAGCGCCTTCACCCGAGCGACCAGCTCCGGCGGGTCGAACGGCTTCACCAAATAATCGTCCGTGCCGAGCTCAAAGCCTTTCACTTTATCCATCGTCTCCGTGCGGGCCGTCACCATCAGCATCGGCAGATCCGGGTACAAGCGGCGCAGCTCGCGGCATAGTTCCCAGCCGTCCATCAGCGGCATCATCACGTCGAGGATGACCAAATCTACGGGGCGCCGTTCCAATTGTTCAAGTGCTTCCCGCCCGTTGCGCGCCTCGAAGAGCGCAAATCCTTCACCATGCAAAGAGGCCTTCATCAGTTCACGGATATAGTTGTCATCGTCCACCAAGAGGATTTTGGCCATATGTCATTCTCCTTCATCGCTATGAACGTTACATTCATCATAAGGAAAGTTGTACGGCAATTCAACTTGGCACCGCTGGACATAATAAGAAACGTTTATTGGCGTATTTCAAAACAACCAGATGTTTTTCCCTTGAATTTTTCTAATTGCTAAAATTCGCCTATGCGCTGCAGCTTTACAACAGGCTGCTCTTTCATTCAGTAACATTAAAAAACATGTTCCGCTCAGCGGAACATGCTCCACAATTTGATCAAATGGAACGTATTGTTCGGGTCGATCTTTTGTGAAACGACGAATTGGACCAAATGCTCCATTTGCTGCTCCGTCACTTTCTCGCCCAGCGCTTTGGTCAGCATACCGACAAACCGGCGCACCTTGACGCGATCCTGAAGATCATACTTGGTGACGCCCTGAAGGATCATTTTTACCCGTTCCTTCGTTTGGGGATTTTTCATCTTCAGCTTGATCCGTTCCACCTGTGCGGGATCAAACCCGTATTTCGTGTAGCTCATGCCGCGCCCCTCCCACATTGCAACGGATACCGACAGCTCCCTTATTCGTCAGCCTTATTACAGCAACGAATACCGCAAACTCCGCTACTCGTTGTCCATCATAGGCTACGGATACCGGCATTTTCCGGTGCGCCCGCTGCAACCGATCTTGCAACGGGACGCCGGATGCTCCCTTTATCGTGACCGTTGTCAATAAAAATTGGACTTACATCCTACACAGTAAGTCTATGTCGGAGGGCTCGGCCATGTGTACCTAATTATTTAATCCAACAGCTCGCCGCTCAAGATTTGCTCCCGCCGCAAATATTCCCTGATCGCGACAAATGCAGCGTCGGTCCAAAAATCGGTTCGACGTACAAGTTCGGCGGCATCGTCGCGCGCCTGTTCCATCGTTTCAAAATCCGTCACCATGTCCGCCAATCGAAATTCCGGCAGACCGCTTTGCTTGGTGCCGAAAAAGTCGCCCGGGCCGCGAAGCTCCAAGTCGCGGCGGGCGATCTCGAAGCCGTCGTTCGTATCCGTCATCGCTTTCAGCCGTTCCTTGCCCACCTCATTTTTCGGATCCGCTATGAGGATGCAATAAGACTGATGTTCGCCCCGGCCGACCCGGCCGCGAAGCTGATGCAGCTGCGACAGCCCGAAGCGGTCCGCATCGTAGACAATCATTAACGTGGCATTCGGCACATCGACCCCAACCTCGATGACGGTTGTGGAGACGAGCACCTGTACCCGCCCCTCGCTGAATTCGCGCATCGTATCGTCCTTCTCGCCGGGCGTCATCCGGCCGTGGAGCAGGCCGACCTTATACTGCGGGAACGCATGCTGCAGCTGCGCATGCACGTCGATTGCGTTCTGCACATCGAGCTTTTCCGATTCTTCGATCAGCGGGCAAATGACATACGCCTGCCGTCCCTCGGACGCCTCCCGGCCGATAAAACCCATGACCCGCTCGAGCATACTATGCGTCACGGCGTAGGTTTTGATCGGCTTGCGGCCCTTGGGCAGTTCGCGCAGCGTGGAAACGTCCATATCGCCAAAAGCGGTGATAGCCAGCGTTCGCGGGATCGGCGTCGCCGTCATGGTCATAATGTCCGGGTTCATCCCCTTGTGCCGAAGAATGCTGCGCTGCTGAACGCCAAAACGATGCTGCTCGTCGGTCACTACCAGTCCGAGCCGCCTGAAAAAGACATCCTCCTGAATCAAGGCATGCGTACCGACAACGACGTCGACCATGCCCATTTGAAGCGCAGCGAGCACGTCTCGGCGCTGCCGATCCGTTAAGCTGCCGGTCAGCAGCGCGGTCTGAATACCGTACGGCTCGAAGAGCCGGTCAAGCGACCGCTTATGCTGCTCGGCGAGAATTTCCGTCGGCACCATCAGAGCGCCCTGGTAACCCGCTTTCACGACCGCAAACAACGCCGCGGCGGCAACCACGGTCTTGCCGGCGCCGACATCCCCTTGCAGCAGCCTGTTCATGCTGTGCGGCTGCTGCAAATCGTGCAAAATTTCCGCTAATACGTTTTTTTGCGACTCGGTGAGTGTAAAAGGAAGCGAGCGCACGAACGCACGAACTTCAGGCAAATCGACGGGGTGCGCAACCCCGTCCGCCCTGGAGTGGTTCAACGCGCGATAAGCCTGCATTTTTAGTTGAAACAGGAACAACTCCTCATATACCATCCGTTTCCGTGCCTGCTGACCTTGCTCCATATTACCGGGGAGGTGCAGCAGCACGATCGCTTGCTTGCGCGGCAGCAGATCGTACTTGCGCAGCAACGCCGCCGGCAGCACCTCGGGAATCATCTCGCTGAACTGCATAACCGCCTGCTTCATCATTTGCCGCAACCATTTTTGCGTGATCGAACCACTGATCGAATAAACCGGCTGCAGCGTTCCTGTCTGAGAAGTGCTTGCGCCGGGAAATTCCGATTCCGAAACGGTAAGGTGCAGCCGTTTTTGATCCCATTTTCCCGTTAAAATAATGTCCGTGCCCGCCGTGAGCTTGTCCTTCAAAAAATGACGGTTAAACCAAACGGCGGTGACGAACAAGTTATCGACTACGATTTTTAGCAGCATCCGCGATTTGGCGCGCCCATACATTTGCACCTGCGGCACGCCGGCAATCGTTCCCTGCACCGTAATCCGGTCTCCGTCCTTCGCTTGCGTCAAGTCTCGAAGCGTGTAATCCTCGTAGCGGAAAGGATAATAGTCGAGGAGCTGGCCCACGCTCGCGATGCCGAGCGCGAGAAGCTCCTCCGCTTTCTTGCCTTTGACGCCGGACACTTTGGTGACCGGAAGTGCGTACAAATCGATCGTCATGGTCTGGAAGCCGGCGCCGCAAATGCCGCTACGGTGCCGGGACCGACGTGCGTCCCGATCACAGGTCCAATGTGCGTATAATGCACGCTGACCACCTCAAAGTGCTCGCTGATGAGTGAGCACAGCTCATCCGCCGTCTCCCGTCCCGTCGTATAGGCGATGCTCAGTTGAATCGGCCGCCCGGACAAATCCTGTTTCAAAAGCTCGAGAATCCGGTTCATCGCTTTCTTTTGCCCGCGCACCTTTTCTACCGAATAGACTTCGCCTTCATCGCTCAGCGAGAGAATCGGCTTAATATTGAGCAGGGAACCGACAAGCGCTGCCGCTTTGCCGATTCTCCCGCCTTTTTGCAAATATTCCAGCGTATCGACAAGGAAATAGAGGCGCATTTCTTTGCGTAATTGAGCGATGAGCGCCAAAATTTCTTCTTTGCTCTTTCCTTGCCTTGCCGCTTGCGCCGCCTCAACGGCAATCAGTCCGATCCCGTATGACGCGGACTTCGAATCCACCACCGTTACGTCCAGATCGTCGATCATCGTCTTGGCAAGCAGCGCGGACTGATACGTGCCGCTCACTGCTGAAGAAAGCTGCAGCGAAATGACCGGCCCGTCGCCGGCTTCCGCCAGCTTCTTGAATGTATCCAAAAAGTCTACAGGCGAAGGCTGCGACGTCGTCGGCAGCACATTCGATGCGACCAGCTTTGCATAAAATTCGTCCGGCCCCATATCGACCCCGTCGCGATAAGACTCCGAACCGAAAATCACTTTGAGCGGCACCATCTCGATGCCGTATTTCTCTCTTAGCTCCTGCGGAATATCCGCCGTACTGTCCGTTACAATTCGAACCTGACTCAATAGGTTCACCCCGTTTAATCAACATCAGCATGTTTTCTCATCTATTTTGATTCGCTTGGCAAAGAAGATTCGGAACCGCCGGTCATTCCGCTGAAATAATATAATAATAGAGCGGCTGCCCGCCTTCGTGCACTTCGACTTCAACTTCCGCGAATTGATCTCTGATATAATCGACCAGATGTTCCGTCTGGTGTGCATCCGCATCCGCACCGGTATACAGCGTGACGATCTCCGCTCCGCTTCCAAGCAAACTTGCGATTAATTGTTTGCAGGAAACGATAATGTCCGGGTCGGCGGATACGATTTTATTGTTATGAATACCGATATAGTCGCCTTGTTTAATATCGATGCCGTCCATTTGCGTATCGCGCACGGCATATGTGACTTGCCCCGCTTGTACGTATTGCAGCGCCTGCTGCATCTCCTCCGCATTTTCGTCGGGAGCGGCCGCTTCCTGAAAAGCGAGCACGGCGGCGATGCCTTGCGGAATCGATTTGCTCGGAATGACTATGACCTGCTTATCTTCCACTAGCTCTACCGCTTGTTGAGCGGCCAGTATAATATTCGAATTATTCGGCAAAACAAAGACCGTCCTTGCATCGACGTCCAAAATCGCTTTCACGATATCCTCCGTGCTCGGATTCATCGTTTGGCCGCCGTACAGCACTTGGTCGACGCCTAGGCTCCGAAATATACCGCTGATCCCTTCGCCTACCGATACCGCGACAAAGCCGTACGGTTTACCATGTGCCGGAGACGGAGCGGCAGCAGGATTTCCTTTTTCCGCACTCGTAGATAATCCAGCTTCCTCCATCAGCAAATGCGTATGCTGATCTCGCATGTTTTCGATCTTGATGCGGCTCAAATCGCCGTATTTTTGGGCCAAATTCATTACAGTGCCTGGAAATTCGGCATGAATGTGCACCTTGACCAGATCATCGTCGGCCACCACAAGAAGGGAATCGCCGTGTTCGGACAGCTCGTGCCGGAACCGGCTTTCTTCAAATGCGCGGCTTGCGGTTTTTTGTGCGTTTAATGTCACCATGAATTCGGTACAGTACCCGAATACGATGTCTTCGGTGGCCAGCTTCGACTGAGCGCTTGTTGGATGCGGTTGCACATGGGCGCCGCTGCCTCTATGGATATCCGGCGCTACCCGCGCATCCTGCTCTTCAAACGGCTCGATCGCGTCGAATGCGGAATAAGGCAGCGGTTCCGATGGGGTCTTCTCCTCCAGCGTTTCCAGTATGGATATGAACCCTTCGTAAATGTATACAAGTCCTTGTCCGCCGGAATCCACAACGCCGACCTGCTTCAGAACCGGTAGCATGTCCTGCGTTTTAGCTAACGTTTCTTTCGCCTGCTTGACCAAATCTGCCATCACCGCTTCAATGCTGTGATGCCGCTTGGCCGATACCGTGCCCTGTTTGGCCGCTTCCCGCGCAACTGTAAGGATGGTTCCTTCAACGGGCTTGACGACAGCTTTATAAGCCATATCCACGCCGTTTTGGAAAGCAGCGGCAAACTGTACCGCATCGGCCGATGCCAAGTCGCTCACCGCTTTCGAAAACCCGCGGAACAGCTGCGATAAAATGACGCCTGAGTTTCCCCGCGCGCCCATCAGCAATCCTTTCGCCAGTGCTTCGGCCGCCTTGCCCAAATGGTCCGAAGGTCTGCGCCGCAGCTCCTCCACACCCGAGGTTAGCGTCAGATTCATATTCGTTCCGGTGTCGCCATCCGGCACCGGAAACACGTTAAGCGCGTTCACTTTATCCACGTTCGTCTTGAGTACGTGGGCACCGGCTTCCACCATCCGTATAAAATCATGACCGTTAATCTCATTTAAGCGCTTACTCAAAAAAACCATTCCCCTTCCTGCAATAAACCGTGTCCGTCTTCGGTGCACCCGATTCGGCCAACCCGCTGCTTACCATGCTGAATGCTCTGCATTATTGGACAATTCTAACCCCTTGAACGAAAATATTGACATCGTCCACCAGTAATCCGGCGACATCTTTCAGCGCATACTTCACCTTCGTCTGCACATTATGCGCTACGACGGAAATTTTCGTTCCGTAGCTTACGACAATATATAAATCGATGGTCAGCACGCCGTGCTCATCCCGATGCACCTCGACGCCGCGGCTCAAATTATCTCGTCGCAGCAGCTCCGCGATTCCGTCCTTCCATTGGTTGCGCGAGGCCATTCCCACCAGTCCGTAGCAATCTAAAGCCGCAGACCCGGCAAGAACGGAAATCACTTCATCCGCAACATACACTTTGCCATATTCCGTGGACAGTTCAATAGCCATCTCCATACAGCTCCTTCGATATTGATTAGGATGGACTATTACTCATTGTACTATATATAAAATAAGAAATAAATAAAATGACCCAAAACTTGGCTTAAAATCGGGCTTCTGCGTTGACGGGGTCAAATCAGCTGTGATATGATAATTAAGTGTGTTTTTAAAAGCCTAGCGCCTTACGAAAGATAACGCATGAACCGCTTTAAGGACTTAAGGGTCTTCGGAGCTTTTTAAGGAGGTGTAACAATGTCCCGCAAATGTTTTATTACTGGTAAAGGACCGGGTACCGGCAACCATGTATCGCACGCTAACAACAAAGCGAAGCGCACCTGGGGTGTAAACGTGCAAAAAGTCCGCATTCTGGTGGACGGTAAGCCGAAACGTGTCTGGGTTAGCACAAGAGCGCTGAAATCCGGCAAAGTAACTCGCGTATAATCGGGATTATACCCGCGATCGCAGACAAAAAGCACCTGATCCAGGTGCTTTTTTTAGTTTATCGCTGCCAGCGCAGCCTGAGTTTTAGGACGCTCGGCCTGTAAGGCAGTATAAGTATGAATTCGCGTACCTTCAGTTTTTACTGAATGTATTAAGTACCGCCTTGACAAAACCACCCAAAAATTTCGGAAGCTTGATCGTGTAAAATTTCATTCGTAGTCCTCCTCCTTCCGGTCCTGCCCTAAAGCATAACCCTCCCTGACAGCGTAAGCCTTACAGCAAAACCTGTTTCGTTACCGCATAGTTCATTGTATTCCGCTTCTGCCAAAAACGTGCCGCTATGTGCTTCCGGCAACCAATAAACATGAAAATGTATGATCGCTGGACGAAAACCGCAGTATGCTCATGGGTTTTCCAAATCGTTGTTACAATGTATGTACGCCGGCGGGTCAATATTCCTGCCTATCCTATCCGATCATGAAAAAAAGACCGCCGGGTCATCCGGCAGTCTCCTCGGCGTCAGGCACCCGACGGGTGCTGTTTGACGAAAAGATACATCGCATACATTACGGTAAATATGAAATAGAGCACAACGGTCGTTGCGACGAAAGCAATTCGCATCCCGCGCGACTCGTGCCGCCTGAAAAAATAAATGCCCAGGTACAATGCTCCAAGCGAAAAAACGTACTTCAACAGATCTTGAATTTGCGAAAATAGCAGGAGCAATGCCGCACAGATCACGCTGTAGCCGATGACCGTCCATGTCCGCATTCGCTGCTAGCTCCTCTCGCCCTTTAGGCTGGCGATCGCCGCAGCGCGGTCCGGTTGGTTAAACACCGCGTTGCCGGCAACGAGCACATTCGCGCCGGCCGCTATCACTTGCGGTGCAGTGACCGCGTTAATGCCGCCATCGACTTCGATATCGACATGACGAAGGCCGCGATCGTTCAATTGATGCCGCAGCGCCGTAATTTTGGGCAGCATGCCAGGAATGAACGTTTGTCCGCCAAAGCCCGGATTCACGGTCATGAGCAGGACCAGATCGAGCGTCTCGTCCATGACGTGCTCGATGGCGGAAAGCGGCGTAGCCGGATTCAGCACGACGCCGGCTTTTATGCCCTGATCTTTAATATAATGAAGCGTACGATGCAAATGTACGCATGCCTCCGCATGAACGGAAATGAGATCCGCTCCGGCTTTGGCGAAATCGGAGATGTACCGATCCGGCTGCTCGATCATGAGATGAACGTCGAGCGGCAGCTTCGTCCTTGGCCGGATCGACTCCACGACGAGCGGTCCGATCGTAATGTTAGGAACGAAATGACCGTCCATAACATCGACGTGAACCCAGTCCGCCCCGCCGCGCTCCACGTCGGCGATTTCTTGCCCCAACATGGAAAAGTCGGCGGATAGGATGGAAGGAGCGATTCGGAGCATGTTAGTACCTCCTTTTCTTGTCTTTGATTTCCGATAGAAAATGCAAGTAATGCTCGTATCGCGAAGCGGCAATGTCCCCGTTCTCCTTGGCCTCCTGCACTTTGCAGCCGGGCTCGTGTTGATGGAGACAGCCGCGAAAGCGGCATTGCTGCGCGTACTCGGCGAATTCCCGGAAGCAGCTGCCAAGTCCCTCCGCATCCACTTGTAAAAAATCAAGCGAGCTGAAGCCGGGGGTATCGGCCACGATCCCCCCGTTGTTCAGCCGGATGAGCTCCACATGGCGCGTCGTATGCTTGCCGCGGCCAAGCTTCATGCTGATTTGGTTCGTTTCCAGGCTCAGGCCGGGAACCATTGCATTGAGCAAGGAGGACTTTCCGACGCCGGATTGCCCGGCGAAGACGCTGATGCAGCCGGCCAGACGATCCAGCACCACATCGACGCCAATCTCCTCTTTGGCGCTTGTTAAGGACACGCTGTAGCCGATCGATTCATACAAGCGAATGACATCCGTCAAACTCATATGCACGCCGGCTTCAACGTCTTGTACTTCGGGATTGCCGGCAGCCAAATCTTGCTTCGTTAAGCAAATATGTGCATCCAGACCGGCGCTTTCGGTATGAACGAGAAATTTATCGAGCAGCGGCAAATTGAGCTGCGGCTCGTCAATGGAAAAGACAAGGACGACCAGATCCACGTTCGCTACAGGCGGGCGAACCAGCTCGGAAGAACGCGGCAATATTTCGTCCACCGTACCTTCCCCGTTTTCCGTCAGCGAGAACCGCACCCGATCGCCGACCAAAGGGGAGATTCCCCTTTTTTTGAAGATCCCCCTGGCCCGGCACTGAATCGGATTGCTGTCTTCAGCCGCATCGGGCATGACATAGTAATATCCGCTTAACGCCTTAACGATTAACCCCATTGGCATGGATCAGTTTCGGCCTCCTGTGTTTGTCGTGTTGCCGGTTGAACCGCTCGGCGGATTGGTTGAATTGGTTGACCCCGTACCGCCGTTCACCGGCGCATTGACAGGCTTATTCGCCGTACCTCCGGCGGGAGGCGTCGTTCCCCCGGCAGGCGGAGTCGGCGTGCCGCTTGCAGGCTGCGAGCCGTTACCCGTTCCCTGCGACCCGGTGCTTGTAGTGGAAGGCTTGGAGGGGACGACGAACGGCTTGCCGGCTTTTTGGTCTAAATAATTTTGATAGGTCACGGTAATCAAATCGGCATTTTTCTCGTCGACCTTGACCGTAATAACTGCATTCTTGTCGGGCGAGACAACCAGATTCACATCGACGCTTTCCGCCTTCATGACATTGGACACCTTTTGGACTTCCTTATTGTCACTTACCGCATCGCTTAAAATGATTCGGACCGTGGATGCAATGCCCTCTCTAGCCGGCGTGACCGGTACGCTGACTTTCATTTGCCCCGCATCTTCCGGCAGGCCGGAACTAATGACCAGCTTAATTTCGGAGCCCGGTGCTACCAATTCGTCCGGTTCGTACGGAAACTGCTTGATGACCCGGCCTTTCGGCGCTTTATAGCTGGCTTCGAAGGTAATGCCTTCTTTGGCCAGTTTCAAATTGCTTTTCTCAAGCGTGCTCTTCGCTTCCGCTTCCATTTTCCCGAGGAGATTCGGCATCGGAATGGTTGCAGGCCCTTTGCTTACCGTCAAGCTCACTTTTACCGTCGCCGGGTCGATATCCTCATTCACGTTCGGCGTCTGCTTCGTGACCGTATCCGGATCGACATCGCTATTTTCTGAAGCAACGGTTATATTTTCCGGAATGATTCCTAGATTCGTCAGCTGCTGCTTGGCGTCCGCGACGTTTTTCTTGGTCACCTCGGGCATCTTCTTCATCTCCACGCCCTGGCTGACGTACAGCTTGATTTTATTCGGAAGCTTCACCTTGATGTCTGCCTGATTCTGCCGGATGACGATATCTTTCGCCACATCTTTGGACGGCTGGTACTCGACTTCGTTTTCCAGCCCCGCATCCTTAAGCAGCTGCTGCGCTTCGGCCAGCGGCTTGTTGACGACGTTAGGCACCAACGTTTCCGGCACTTCCAGCATTTTTTTGGCATAGCCAACCGCGTACCACATGCCGCCGAGCAGCGCCATCAGCACAATAAACCATACAAGCGGCTTGACCCAGCGTCTCTTCTTTTTTCCGGAGGGTACCGCCACGGGCATTTCATCCGCATCTTCCTCATCATCGTCCGAAACGGTATATTGACCCGGACGCAGCGCCGGCATCACGCGCGTTCGCTCCTCGTCCATCTCGTCTTCGTCCTCGAAGTTCAACTTCGGCTCGTTGCGCCGGTGCGGCAGAAGGCATGTATCCAAGTCGTTCAGCATATCTTTGGCCGAACGGTACCGCTCGGAGGTGCTTTTACGCATCGCACGCAATATGATATTTTCTACGCTTTGCGGAATGAGCGGATTGACCTTGCGCGGCTCCTCCACATCCTCTTGCAAATGCTTGAGCGCGACGCTGATCGGGCTTTCGCCGAGAAACGGAAGTCTGCCGGTCAGCATCTGATACATGACGATTCCGAGCGAATACAGATCGGACTGCTCCCCGGTCGGCGTGCCTTTGGCATGCTCCGGCGAAAAATAATGCACCGATCCGACAACCGAACCGGTCTGCGTTATGGTCGAGGAAGTGACCGCGCGGGCGATCCCGAAATCCGTCACCTTCACACGTCCGTTTTTACCGATCAATATGTTATGAGGCTTAATGTCTCGATGGATGATTTGATTATGATGGGCATGATCGAGCGCATCGCATATTTGACCCGCGATATGAATCGCCTCCTCCACTTGAAGGGGCGCTTTTTCCTTGATGAGCTCGTTGAGCGTCGTTCCTTCCACATACTCCATGACGATGTAATGAACGTCGTCCTCTTGGCCTACGTCATAGATGCTGACCACGTTCGGATGAGATAAGGAGGCTGCGGCTTGCGCTTCGCGGCGAAAACGGTGGATGAACTCTTCGTCGTGTACGTACTGCTGACGCAGCACTTTCACGGCGATATGACGATGCAATAAAATATCAAGTCCTTTGTAAACGATTGCCATTCCGCCGCCGCCGACCCGCTCGAGAATTTCGTAACGTCCTCCAAGCTGCTTTCCGATCATGCCATCACCCCACTTCTCCATCGTTATGTACTGCAGCGACTTCGCCGTTAGCGAGGAGAATTACGGTAATATTGTCGTCTCCCCCGGCATCGAGCGCCTCGTTCACAAGCTTGTGCACTTTGACATCGAGATCGCCGTCGCCGGAAGCAAGCTGAAGGATCTGCCCCGGCTCCACCCGGCTGCTTAATCCGTCGCTGCACAGCAGCAGCAAATCGCCATTCTGCCAATCGACCTGCAGTACGTCGACTTCGATCGTCGGCTCGGTCCCGAGCGCGCGCGTAAGCACGTTCCGGCGCGGATGATGATTCGCTTCCTCACGCGAAATTTGTCCGCTCCGTACCAGCTCGTTAACCAAAGAATGATCTTCGGTCACCTGGTCGATCCGATTGCCCCGAATCCAATATACACGGCTGTCGCCGATATGTCCGATCACAGCATGATGATCGTCTGCCGCAACGGCAATCGCGGTCGTACCCATGCCATGGTAATTTTCCCGTGCGGAAGCGAATTCGAAAATTTTCTCGTTTGCGCTTTCCAGCGTCTCTTTGATGAGCACATGACGCGCTTCCACCGGCACATCCTGATGCAAGTTTTGCAGTCCTTGCTGAATGAGTTCCACCGCCATCGCGCTTGCGACATCCCCCGCCTGGTGACCGCCCATGCCATCCGCCACGATCGCGAGGGTGAGGCCGTTCAGGTTGTCCTGAACGGCGAGACAGTCCTCGTTAATTTTTCGTACGCGTCCGATATCGGATAAGTAGGCCATTTTACGCATTCTCTATCTCACCTCGCACCCGATTCCATATGCTTCGCTCTTAACTGGCCGCAAGCAGCCGCAATATCGCTTCCCTGCTCGCGCCGAATGGTCGCGTTCACTTTGTTCCGCTCCAAGATGCGCTGGAATGTAAAAATATCGTCGCGCGGCGTACGAACAAAATTGCGTTCGGAAACGAAGTTTACCGGGATCAAGTTCACATGCGCATGAGGGAACGTCTTCAGTACTTGCGCAAGCTCCTCCGCATGCTCCGGCTGATCGTTGACCCCGCCCATCAAGGCGTATTCGAACGTGATGCGCCTTCCGGTTTTGGCAATGTAATACTGGCACGCTTCGATCAAATCTTTGAAAGGGAACCTGCGATTTACCGGCATCAGCTTGGAACGCAGCGCATCGTTGGGCGCATGGATCGAAATAGCCAAGTTAATCTGCGTATCCTCATCGGCGAACCGGTATATGTTCGGCACGATGCCGCTGGTCGATACGGTAATATGGCGCTGACCAATTTGAAGCCCCTTCGGATGAATCATCACTTTCAAAAATTTCATTACGGCGTCGTAGTTTTCGAACGGCTCGCCGATCCCCATGATGACGATGCTGCTGATCCGTTCTTGCGTTTGATCGAGCAGCTGCTGTGCTTTGACCACCTGCGCGATAATTTCGCCCGGCGTCAAATTCCGCTTCAGCCCGCCGAGCGTCGAGGCGCAGAACGTGCAGCCGACGCGGCAGCCGACTTGCGTCGTTACGCAAATGCTGTTGCCGTAGCTATGCTTCATGATGACGGTTTCGATGGCGTTTTTATCGGTCAGTTCGAACAAAAACTTCACCGTGCCGTCCTGGGAGCGGTAGTGCGCCACCTCGTTGAGCGTGACGAAATCGAACTGCTGCGCCAGTTTTTCGCGAAGCGCCTTCGGCAAATTGGACATCTCGTCAAAGCTTGAAACTCTTTTCACATATAGCCAGTCGAAAATTTGGCCCGCACGAAAGCCGGCCTCCCCGTTGGCTTTAACCCAGTCCTGCCATTCCTCTAATATAAGGTCGTACACGTAAGGCTTGGTATCCGTAAGCACCGGACTTTCCTTTGATTCCATCGTATGATCACAACCTGTTTTTCTAAAGTGAAGGTCTCCCAGATAACATGCTCCAAAAAGACCACATTTTATTTTACCACAAACTGCGTTCCTATGCTCGTTTCCGAAGTCTGGCGATGAAAAAACCGTCCGAGCCGAAGTCATACGGCATAATTTGCACTGCGCCTCCCTGGCTGCGATCCGCGAGCGGAACGTTTTTTCCGGACGGCTCGTCCGGCTCGAATTTGGGATGCGCGGCCAAAAAACCTCGGATCATGTCCTCATTCTCGGCAGCCTCGATCGTGCAAGTGCTGTAAACGAGAATGCCTCCCGGCTTCAGCAGAGGATGAACGGCTTCGAGCAGCTCGCGCTGAACCTCGCATATATCGGCCAGCTCGCTCTCTCTCTTCTCCCACTTCATGTCGGGCTTGCGCCGGATGACGCCGAGTCCCGAGCAAGGGGCGTCCAGCAAGATGCGGTCAAAGCTGTCCGCCGCGAACCGTTCGGCCAGTTTCCGGGCATCCGCCGTGATCGTGCGAATGCTCTTCAGTCCGAGCCGCTCCGCTTGATCGCGAATCAGCTTCTCCTTATGCTCGTGCATATCGCAAGCGATAATTTCGCCCTGATCGCCCATCTTTTCCGCCAGGTGCGCCGTCTTGCCGCCCGGCGCCGCGCAGCAATCGAGCACCCGCTCACCAGGCTGCGGGTCGACCCATTCCGCGACGAGCATCGAGCTCTCGTCCTGCACCGAATACAGGCCTGCCGCATATTCCGGCGTCAAGGCCATGTTACCGCCGCCGCGGACGATCACGCCGGCGGGCGATACGGCGGAGGGCTCCGCTTCGAGCCCTCCTTCGCGCAGCCGCTCGGCCAGTTCGCCGGCGCCGAGCTTCATCTTGTTCGCGCGGATGCTGACGCGCGGCGGGGTGTTGTTCGCCGCGCAGATCCGCTCGGCAAGCTGCTCGCCGAACTGCGCGATCCATCGCCGCACCATCCATTCGGGATGCGACTGTTCCAGCGCGATTCGCCGGTCGGCCGGCAAACCCGCGGGCAGCATCAGCTCGGCTTTGCGCCGGATGACGCTGCGCAGGACGCCGTTGACCATCCCGGAGATGCCCTGATGCCCCCTGCGCTTGGCGATGCTGACCGCCTCGTTCACGATCGCATGGTCCGGGATGCGGTCCAGATACAGCAATTGATAGAAGCTCAGCCGCAGCAAGCTGCGTACCCACGGCTCCAGCTTGCCGAGCCCTTTGTTCACGAACGGTTCGAGAAAATAGTCGATCGTGTTTAAGCGCTGCACCGTGCCGTAGACAATTTCCGTCGCCAGGCCGGCATCCTGCTTGTCCAGCTTGTGTTTTTGCAGCGTCTGATTGAGCAGCAGGTTGCTGTAAGCCCGATCCTGCTCAATGCGCACAAGCACGTCGAGCGCCGCCTCCCGAGCGGACGGCTTGCGCGTCCCCGCGCCACCGCCGTTCGGGCCTTTGGCAGGGCGGCCGCCGTTTTGTTTTCTATCCTTATTCACTATTGCAAATGCCTCCGATCATTCCGTTCCCCATATTGCTGGCACGCTGCACAGAGGCAGCTGTATTTCGCGCGAAGCTTCCGGCCAGCTCAGCCCAGCACGGTGCCGGAAACAAGCTGCCCGCCGCGGATCAGGTCCGCCGCTTCCATCGCCTTCTTTCCGGCCGGCTGCAGCTCGACGATCCGCAGAACGCCTAGACCGGTTGCCACGGCGATGCCGCGTTCCCCGGTTTCCAGCACCGTTCCCGGCTTTACGCCCGCTGGCGCCGTTTCCTCAGCATTCGGCTTCAGGCATCTCCATATTTTGAGCACGTCCCCGTTCCAAAGCGTAAACGCACCCGGACGCGGATGAAGCGCGCGTACCAAATTCCAGATTTGCACGGACGGCTTCGTCCAATCAATCTGCTCCTGCTCTCTTTGAATGTTCGGAGAGTAGACCGCTTCTGCGTCGTTCTGCGGCACAGCCTTCGCTTCGCCGCTAAGCAGCTTCGGCAATGTC
This sequence comes from Paenibacillus allorhizosphaerae, assembly GCF_042659105.1. Lineage (NCBI taxonomy): Bacteria > Bacillati > Bacillota > Bacilli > Caryophanales > Paenibacillaceae > Paenibacillus > Paenibacillus allorhizosphaerae. The sequence goes on from NZ_JBHSRV010000001.1 coordinate 1,085,091, forward strand.
TCCTCGAGCAGCGAAGCGCCGGCAGCGCTAAGCTTCTCGAACATCGTACCCTGCGTATCGTCGTCGCCGATCGGTACTTCGATCTTGCTGATCATGTCGCCGGTATCGAGCCCCTCGGCCATGTACATGATCGTGACGCCTGTAACGGCATCCCCGTTCATGACGGCGTATTGGATCGGTGCGCCGCCGCGGTACTTGGGAAGCAGCGACGCATGGATGTTAATGCAGCCGAAACGCGGCAGCTCCAGCACCGACTTCGGCAAAATTTGCCCGTACGCGGCGGTGACGATCAAATCCGGCGCAAGCGAGCGAAGCGATTCCACCGACTCGGGACGGCGCAGCCTCTCCGGCTGGAGCACCGGCAGCCCTTGACGCTCCGCCTCCGCCTTCACCGGCGTCGGCGTCAGCACCCGCTTGCGTCCGACCGGACGGTCCGGCTGCGTGACCACCGCAACGACTTCCACCTGGTCGTTCTGTAAAAGCTTGTGCAAAGAAGGCACGGCGAAATCCGGCGTGCCCATAAAAATAACGCGTATGCTCATGCTTCACCACGATCTTGCGGCTCGTTTTTGTACATGCTTTCCGCCAGATCCGTATACAGCACGCCGTTCAGGTGGTCGACCTCGTGCTGAATGCAGCGTGCCAGCAGTTCCGTCCCTTCGATGACGATTTCTTCGCCGTCGCGGTTTAGCCCCTTGACTTTCACCCGCGCGGCGCGTCTTACGTCTCCCGTGAGTCCGGGAATGCTCAAGCAGCCTTCCGGTCCGAATTGTTCGCCCTCCCGCTCGATAATTTCCGGATTGATCAATTCGATCAAGCCATGTTCATCTCCGACGTCCATGACGATGACGCGCTTGAGAATACCGATTTGGGGTGCAGCTAGGCCTACGCCCTCCGCATCGTACATCGTATCCGCCATATCGTTCAGCAGTTTATGAATATTAGGGGTAATTTTCGAAACGGGCACGCATTTTTCGCGCAGCACCGGATCCGGTTCTTTCACAATAATTTTGATCGCCATGAGATGTGCACCTTCCTTTATTTGAAAAACGAAAAACCGATAATTTCGCACTTTCTTATGTATATTCCGGCCGGCTTGGACCGGAGCCTTACATCAATATAAAAGGATCGACATCGATGGACAGCGTTAACTTCTGCCCCTTCACCGCATCGTCGAGCACGGCAGCGGCCTGCTCCAGCAGCGGAGCGATCTCCGTCTCTCCCCGATATTTTATCATGCATTGGAACCGATATCTATCTTTGATCCGCGAGATTGGCGAAGCGACAGGGCCGAGCACTTCCATCTCCACCCCGCCATCGGCTAGCGATCTCGACAGCTCTTTTAGCCGGGAAGCCAGCACTTCGCCGGAGCGAAGCAGCAGCGGAACTTGTTCGTGCGACAGCGTGATCAGCACGAGCCGGTGAAAAGGAGGATAATTATGCAATTGCCGTATCTGCATTTCCTTATTCATAAAGCTTGTATAGTCGTGACGGCTGGCACTGACAATGCTGTAATGTTCCGGGGTGTACGTCTGGACGAACACTTCGCCCGGAAGCTGATGGCGGCCTGCGCGGCCGGCCACCTGCGTCAGCAGTTGAAATGTCCTCTCGGCTGACCGGAAATCCGGAAGATTGAGCACCGAATCGGCGGCAAGTGCTCCGACTAGCGTCACATACGGGAAGTCGAGTCCCTTGGCGACCATTTGCGTTCCGAGCAGCACATCCGCCTGCCGGTTGCGGAACATCGTCAGCCATTTTTCATGCGAGCCTTTTTCCGTCGTCGTGTCCACATCCATACGAATGACGCGGATGCCTGGAAACAGCTTCCCAAGCTCCTCCTCCACACGCTGCGTTCCCGTGCCGAAATGGCGTATATGCTCGCTGCCGCAATCCGGACAAACGGACAACTCCCGTTCGGCATAACCGCAATAATGGCAGCGGATCGCCTTGGAGCTCTGGTGGTACGTCAATGAAATGTCGCAATGCGGGCAGTCGGCGACATAGCCGCACGTCCGGCACATGACGAACGTCGCATACCCGCGGCGGTTGAGCAGCAAAACAGTCTGTTCTTTCTTTTGTAACCGTTCTTCGATCGCTTTATACAAGGCGCGGCTAAACATGGAGCGATTGCCGTTCTTCAGCTCCTCGCGCATGTCGATGATATTCACCTTGGGCAGCGGACGTCCCTCCACCCGGGACGGCATCGAGAGCAGCTCGAAGGCCGGTCTGTGGACGGTCGCTTGTTGTTTGGCTTGAGGCAGCGTGCGGTACATGCTTTCCAGCGAGGGCGTTGCCGAGCCGAGAACGACGGAAGCTCCATGATATCGGGCTCTCGCCACAGCGACGTCACGGGCGTGATATTTTGGGCTTTCTTCTTGCTTATAAGTCGTTTCATGTTCTTCGTCAATAATAATGAGTCCGAGGTTCGTAAATGGAGCGAATATTGCCGAACGCGCGCCGATGACGACCTGGACGTCCCGGCGCACGATTTTGCGCCATTCGTCGTACCGTTCCCCGTGGGAAAGCCGGCTGTGCAGCACGGCGACCCGGTTGCCGAATCTCCCCTTGAACCGTTCCACCATCTGCGGCGTAAGCGAGATTTCCGGCACGAGCACGATCGCCTCGCGTCCCAAGTCAAGACACGATTGGATGGACTGCAAGTAGACTTCCGTTTTGCCGCTGCCCGTTACCCCCTGCAGCAAAAATACATGCCGTTCCCGCGCATTCACGCTCTCCCGGATACAGCCGAACACTTGCTGCTGCTCCGGTGTGAGCGGAAGCGGGGACGTCGGCCGAAATGTACGGCTCGCGTAAGGGTCGCGCTGCACCTCGACCTCTTCGATCCGCAGCCAGCCCCGCTCCGCTAGTCCTTTTACCGTGCTCGCGCTAATATTGAGCTCCGACAGCAGCTCCGTCAGCTTGATCGGCTCCGGATGCCGCTTGAAATGCTCCAGCACTTCCTTCTGCTTCGCCGCGCGCACCGAAAGTTCATCGATCCATGCGTCGAGCTGTTCCAGCGATTCCGGCGGAAATACGGTTAACGCTTTTTTAGTTGTCATCCGATCTTTGACGAGCTGCATTTCCTCTAGGTACCCTTCGTCGATCAACTGCCGAATGAGTACGCCTTCCGATGCGTACCGGGCAAGCAGAGACTCCAGTTCCACCGACTCCTTGCTCCGTACATACTGTATAATTTCATGTTGAATTGGCAGCAGCATCGTATTCTGCTGCTGCCCTTCCGGCTCGCGGACACAAACATGACGTTCGTATTTCGCCTTGAGCGCACCGGGAATCATCGCCTGCAATGCCGTGATCTCATGACACATGTACGTCCGGCTCATCCAGCGTCCGAGCTTGACGAGCTCCGGCGTAAGCGGCGGGGTTAAGTCCAGCGTTTGCGCAACCGACTTGATTTTCCCCGCATCCAGCTCGGTACCCTCGTGCAGCTCCACGACAAAGCCTTGCAGCGTCCGCGGTCCGAAAGGAACACCCACCCGGCTGCCGACGGCGATCCAATCTTTCATCGCCTCCGGTACCATATAATCGAATGCCCGGTTGGTTTGCTTCGCCGGTACATCGACGATTACTTTTGCATACATTCGTCCGTCCCTTCTTTCTTGGGTAACCGCTCCGCTATCATTGTCAAAAGCCGCTGCGCCACCTGCGCCTTGCTCATCAGTGGCGGCGCCTCCACCAGTCCGTTCCGGTCGTAGATTCGCACCGCATTCGTATCCGTTCCGAAGCCTGCACCTTCCACGGTTACATCGTTAGCTACAAGCAGATCGCTGTTTTTGCGTTTCAGCTTGTCCATCGCGAACGCTTCGAGATTTTGCGTCTCCGCCGCAAAGCCGACGACGAACTGCCGCTCCGTCTTGCGCTCGCCGACCGCCTGAAGAATGTCCGGATTTTTGACCAGCTTCAACGTCAATTCTTCGTCTTTTTTCTTCATTTTTTGCTCCGAGCGCTCGGCCGGACGATAATCGGCAGGAGCCGCCGCTTTGATGACGATGTCCACCTCCGGCAGCCGAGCCAGCACCGCGTTCATCATGTCCATGGTGGACTCCACCCGTACGACCGGCATTCCGGAAGGAATTGGGGCCGTCACTTTCGCTACGACCAGCGTCACTTCCGCGCCCATGCGCCTTGCTTCCTCGGCTATCGCAAAGCCCATTTTGCCGGAAGAATCGTTCGTCAAATAGCGGACCGGATCAATGCGTTCGACCGTACCGCCCGCCGTGACAAGCACCTTTTTTCCTTCCAGCAGCCTTTCTTTTGAAAAATGGCCGCGAATGGCTTCGGCGATTTCTTCCGGCTCGGCAAGACGCCCTTTGCCCACATAACCGCAAGCAAGCTGACCGGTTCCCGGCTCGATGAACAGGACGCCGCGATCGGCGAGCGTCTGCAAATTGGCCTGGACGGCCGGATGCGCGTACATATGCACATTCATCGCCGGCGCGACGAGAATCGGAGCCGTCGTTGCCAGCAGTGTCGTGCTGAGCATATCGTCGGCGAGTCCGAGCGCCATTTTACCGATCATGTTGGCCGTCGCCGGCGCGACAACAACCAGATCGGCACTGTCGGCAAGGTTGATGTGCGATACGACGGAAGCGTCCTTTTCATCGAACGTATCGACGGCCACCTCCTGCCGCGATAACGTTTGAAACGTCAGCGGAGCGATGAACTTCGTCGCCGATTCCGTCATAATAACTCGAACGGTCGCCCCCGCTTGCGCCAGCTTGCTGCACAGCGCCGCCGCTTTGTACGCCGCAATGCCGCCGCATACGCCAAGCACGATCGTTTTTCCGTTCAACATCCGATCCACTCCTCCCTATATGCAAGAAAAGCTTCTGATCGAAGCCTTTCGATGAACACACATAAACTGAACGTAACCTTTCCACTCGGTAAAGAAAAAAAGAACAACCACGAAGGGTTGTTTATTTTATCGTCTCTTTGGATTGAATCTTTTCGTAGGAGATGTAATCTTCGTAGATCTCTTCGAGAGCCAGGCCTACGAATTTATGGGATCTTTTTTGACGAAGCTCGGTTTTGGAACCGTCACGCAGCAAGCGAGCCCGCTTAGCGGCAGCGACTACCAAGGAATATTTGCTGTCCACTTTATCAAGCAGACGGTCAATGGAAGGATACAGCATTATTTTTTCACCTCGGCCATCCAATGTTTTATTTTCGAAACCATCCGGTCTTTGCGGCTTCGTTCCGCTACAAGGATGGAGCGAATCCGGGAACAGGCCAAATCGACCTGATCATTAACAATAGCATAATCGTAATGTTCCATCAAGGCAATCTCTTCCATGGCAACCGACATCCGGCTTCGAATGACGTCTTCCGTTTCCGTGCCGCGCCCCACGATCCGATTTTCCAGCTCGGGAAGCGACGGAGGCAGCAGGAAAATAAACACGCCTTCCGGGAATTTCTGCTTCACTTTCAGCGCGCCCTGAACTTCGATCTCCAAAATGATATCTTTGCCGGAAGCGAGTGTTTCCTCGACGAATTTCCGCGGCGTGCCGTAGTAATTGCCGACGTACTCCGCCCATTCCAGCATCTGGTCTTGTTCGATCAGCTGCAGAAATTGTTCTTTCGTTTTGAAAAAATAGTTCACTCCATCGATTTCGCCTTGTCTCGGCGCGCGGGTTGTCGCGGAAACCGAGTAGACGATATCGTTCGAGCATTCGCGGAGCGCCTTGCAAACCGTGCCTTTACCGACCCCGGAAGGTCCGGAAAGTACAATCAAAATCCCTCTCTCTGCCGGGGCATAGCTCGTATTACTCGTCATGATCATCGTCCTTATTGGAAAGTCGATGGGCAACCGTCTCCGGCTGAACCGCTGATAAAATGACGTGGTCGCTGTCCGTAATAATCACGGCCCGCGTCCGGCGTCCGTATGTCGCATCGATCAGCATGTGGCGGTCGCGCGCTTCCTGAATGATTCGTTTGATTGGCGCTGATTCCGGGCTAACGATGGAAATGATTCGATTTGCGGATACGATATTCCCGAAACCGATGTTAATTAATTTGATCGCCATGAATGGTTTTCCCCCTGGTTCTTCCATTTGAAGCGGTTGATTTTGGCGAGCGCACTCCGTAAATACGGAACCGACGCTGGCGCTTAACAAGCTGATGGGCTGGCCGGCTTCAAAAGAAAGAGTTTTATTACGTTGTTGTTCGACCTAAGAGCATCTATATGCTTCTTCGTTCACTCGATGTTTTGAATCTGCTCGCGCATTTTTTCCAGCTCGGCCTTCATATCGACGACAATCGCCGTAAGCGAAGCGTTGTTCGCTTTAGAGCCGATCGTGTTGACTTCCCGGTTCATTTCCTGTACGAGAAAATCAAGCTTCCGCCCTACCGGTTCCTCGCTTTGCAGCAAGCTGCGAAATTGCGCGAAATGGCTTTGCAACCGGTTCATTTCCTCATCGATATTGACCCTGTCCGCGAAGACGGCGACCTCCATGGCCAATCTGTTCTCGTCAATCGGCCCTTGATGAACCAGTTCCCGAATACGGGCGTTCAGCTTCTCCGCGTATTCTTTGACCGTTTGCGGCGCTAATACGGCGGCAAGCCCGTAATAATGTTCCATGGTACCGGCACGCTGCTCCAGTTCCCTCTGAAGGAATGCGCCTTCCCGCTCTCTCATGGCAAGAAGCTCCTGTACGGCGCTCGCCGCACAAGACGAAATCGCCTCGGAGATTTCGTTCTCGCCGTCTACCGACGACTGCTGAAGCGTAACGACTCCGGGAATGTCGAGCAATTCCCGCAGCGTGATGTCGCCGTGCAGCGACAACCTCTCCTTCAACTGCTCGGCGGCGTCCTTATAGGCGGCGGCAAGCTCCCAATCGATCTGCACCGAGTGGGACGATTCCTTGTCTTTCTCGAAGTTGACGAACACATCGACCCGGCCTCGCCGGACATGACGGAGAACGGCCTGTTTGAGCATATCCTCGAAGCGCGCCCATTCGCGCGGCATTCGGACGGCCACTTCGGTATAACGATGGTTGACCGATTTCAGCTCGATCTGTATTTGGATTCCGGCTGCGGTAAGCGCAGCTTGTCCGTATCCGGTCATACTGATGACCATACCGCTCACCTTACCAATCTATTCTAATTCATTTTGTTAGTGGGTACAAGTGGGAATCGAGCACCCCAATATCTCCTGAACATTCACTTAACTTCAAGGTCGACGACGGTCTGCGGCTTCAGCAATTTCCGACCCTTCATACGAGTTTCCGAAGGAAAAACGTATCCGGCTGACACTAAACCCCGCCGTTCATCCCCGGCAGCAACGGACGCAGCAGCGTCTTCCGAAAATAGGCCGGTCGCCGATCCCTCCTACCCATCATGAACATTAAATCGTTCCTTTAAACACGACCTCCGCCGGACCGGTCATATACACATGATTGTCCGCTTCATTCCATTCGATCTGCAAATCGCCGCCCTTTAGCGAAACGATTGCTTGACGATCCATCTTCCCGTTCAGCACGCCGGCTACGAGTGTAGCGCAGGCACCTGTCCCGCAAGCAAGCGTCGGCCCCGCTCCGCGTTCCCAAACGCGCATCTCCGCATAGTCTCTCCGCTTTACGGTAACGAACTCGACGTTGATCCGCCGCGGAAAAAACGGATGATGCTCCAGCTTAGGACCGTAAGCGTACAAATCCGTGTTCACCGCATCGTCCGTAAAAATAACGCAGTGCGGATTGCCCATCGATACCGCCGTAATACGGAATTGCTGTCCATCTACGTCAACGGGATAATCGGTCACCGGCTCGGCATCGATCGTCGTAGGCACTCGAAGACCGTTCAGGACCGGCTCTCCCATGTCCACTTGCACCGCTCTGACGACGCCGCTTTCAATCGTCAGCCGTACCGGCTGCGGTCCGGCACCGATCGTCTCGATCACCAAGTTCTTTCGGGAGGCGTCGATCAAACCGTTATCATATATATACTTGGCTGCGCAGCGGATGGCATTGCCGCATTGCTCCGCTTCCGTGCCATCCGAATTGATGATGCGCATCATATAATCTGCCTTTTCCGAAGGCAGCAAATAAACGACGCCGTCAGCTCCGATCCCGAAGTGACGGTCGCAATACCGTACTGCAAAACTTGCAGCGTCGGCTGGCAGCGTCTTTTCCCCGAACAGGACGATAAAATCGTTGCCCAATCCTTGCATTTTCGTAAAATTCATCGCACAGACTCCCGTTACAATGTGATTTATCCTTTATCATAGCGCAAATTCGATAGGATGCATAGGTTTTCGTAAATATTCAATACCATCGCATTTAAAAAAAAGCCGAAATCCCGTCTGAAGCGGAATTTCGGCTGGTTCCAGATACCTGCATCTTAAGGCAGCTTAACGGACAATCGGTTTTACCGGCTTTTGTCCTCCTCCGTACGAAAGCGGCTTGCGCTTGGCCGGTTTGCTCATGACGCTGCCCAGGCCCATCAAGAACGTCGGTATTCCTGCGAACACGAGAACCAGGATCCAATCCGTTACATCGAGCGGAACGGTTTTGAAGATCGGCCGCAGCGCTTCCACGTACAGCACCGGCAGCATCAGCAGCAGCGACGAAACCGTCGCCAGCACGAGCCATACGTTTTGCAGCGGGTTGCGGTGAAAGATCGAACGCGAGCTGCGGCAGTCGAATACATGGATGAGTTGCGCCATAACGAGCGTCACGAATGCGACGGTCTGCGCTTTGATCAGCGCGTCCGGGCTGTCCTGTCCTTGTTTCAGCGTAATGTAGAACGCCGTCAGTGTGCAGAGCCCGATCAAAATGCCGCGGGAAATAATTTTCCAGCCCAAACGCCGCGCAAAAATATTTTCTTTCGCCGGACGGGGCTTTTGCTGCATCAAATCTTTTTCCGCCTGGTCGACGCCAAGCGCCATCGCCGGCAATCCGTCGGTTACCAGGTTGACCCACAAAATTTGGATCGGCACGAGCGGGAGTGGCAAGCCGGCCATCATCGCCAGGAACATCGTCAATATTTCGCCGACGTTGGAGGCGAGCAAATAACGGATAAACTTGCGAATATTTTCATAGATGCCGCGTCCTTCTTCAATCGCGGAGACGATAGTCGCGAAGTTGTCGTTGCTCAGTACGAGAGCCGATGCTTCCTTGGAAACGTCGGTGCCGCTGATCCCCATGGCGATCCCGATATCGGCCGCTTTGATCGCCGGCGCATCGTTCACGCCGTCGCCGGTCATCGCGACGACATGACCCCGACGCTGCAGCGACTTGACAATGCGGAGCTTATGTTCCGGCGACACCCTTGCATAGACGTACACGTTGTCGACTTGCTTATCGAGCTCTTCGTCGCTCAAGCTGCTGAGCTGCTGGCCGTTTAAAGCCAGCCCGTCCGCAGGCAATATCCCGAGCTGCCGGGCGATCGCTTCGGCCGTTGTTTGATGATCGCCGGTAATCATTACGGTTTTGATGCCCGCCCGTTTGCACTTCACGATCGCCTCCCGGACTTCGCGCCGCGGCGGATCGATCATTCCCGTCAAGCCGATAAAAATAAGCTGCGCTTCCACCTCATCTTCCTGTTCGCAGCGCTCGGACGGCTTCATATCGCGATAAGCCAAGCCAAGCACGCGAAGCGCGTTTTTCGCCATGCCCTCGTTGGCCGCAAGCACCTTCTGCTTGAGCGTCGGGGTAAATGGGATCACTTTGTCGTCCCACAGCACGTAAGCGCACTGCGACAGCAGCACATCCGGCGCGCCTTTTGTGCACACCATGCGTCCCCCCTGATGCTGGACGACGACGGACATCCGCTTCCGCTCCGAATCGAACGGCATTTCGGTGACGCGCCGGTACAAGCCGTCAAGCGACTGCTGCGTGATGCCGGCTTTGGCGCTCAATACGACAAGCGCGCCTTCCGTCGGGTCGCCTTTGATGTTCCATACGGCAGGTGGCTCTTCGCCTTTTTTCTTTTTCGCTTCTCCATGCTGTTCATGGAGCATCGCATTGTTGCAAAGCACCGAGACTTGCAGTAATTTGCGAAGCATTTGGTTTTTGCGCACATCCACATGCTTCCCGTTTTTCACAATGTCGCCGTGCGGGTCGTAGCCGTCCCCGGTTACCTCCAGCACATCGCCGCCGATCCACAAATGAGTTACCGTCATTTTGTTTTGCGTCAGCGTGCCTGTTTTGTCCGAACAAATCACGGACGCGCATCCTAGCGTTTCCACGGACGGCAGCTTGCGAACAATCGCTTTGCGCTGAATCATCCGCTGTACCCCGAGCGCCAGCGCAATCGTTACGATGGCCGGAAGCCCTTCGGGAATCGCCGCGACCGCGAGCGAAACGCCGGCAAGGAACATGCCGTACGGTTCCTGCCCGTGCAATATGCCCGCTACGACGACGAGCACGGTAAGCGCAAGCGCCACGATGATCAATATTTTCCCGAGCTGCTCCAGCCGATGCTGAAGCGGCGTTTCCATCGCATCGGTGTTCTGGATCAGATCGGCGATTTTCCCCATCTCCGTATCCATTCCCGTTCGGACCACAACGCCCTTGGCCGTGCCCCGGGTCACCATCGTGCCCATAAACCCGAGATTCCGCTGATCGCCAAGCGGCACTTCGCCGCCCTGCAGCGCCTCCGTATGTTTGGCGACAGAAACGGATTCGCCGGTCAATGCGGACTCCTCCACATAAGTGCCGAACGCTTCAAGAAAACGCAGATCGGCCGGAATCCTGTCCCCGCTTTCCAAAATGACGACGTCCCCGGCAACAAGCTCCCTTGCCGGAACCTGCTCCACTACCCCGCCGCGAAGCACTTTGGCCAAGGGCGCCGACAGCTCTTTCAACGCCCGCAGGGAACGCTCTGCGCGAAACTCCTGTACGAAGCCGAGGATGCCATTCATAATAATGATCGCGATAATCGTAATGGCGTCGAGGTATTCCCCAAGGAGTCCCGACACGAGCGTAGCCCCAACCAGCACCAGCACCATAAAATCTTTGAACTGGTTGAGGAACAATGTAATCGGCGATACACCTTCACCCTCCGCAAGCTCGTTTGCTCCGTGAGTCGCAAGCCGTTCGCGCGCCTCCTCTGCGGTCAGTCCTCCGGCGGGATGGGTCCCGGTTTGCTCCAAGATCTCCTCCGCCGTCATCTGGTACCACTGTTTCTGACTCATTTGCTTCTCCCTCCCAAAACTTATGGCACCGCCGGTGCTTGAAACTTGAATGGACATCACGCCGTCCAGCCCTTATACCTTTGCCGGAAATAACGGGTTCGTCCAAGCCAAAAGGTTGTCTAGGCTAAATGTATTCAGACAAGCTGCAAAATAGCACGAAATCTTGATCTCTTGGCAAACGCTGCCTATCATAACGCCATTCCCCGGACAAAATATGTATAAAACAAGGTGTCAGGCACATAGGAAAGGCTAGAACGAGTGAAAAAAGCTTAAGTTTTCCATTAAAATATGGCATGATAGAGTTTAGCGCTTATTAAGTCGTTGCAACCTTCCCTGTACTCCGGTTGCAATGATGAAGAAATGGAGTTGTACAGCATGTCGTTAGACGGTCTCGTCGTATACAGTCTCGTTCATGAGCTTCAGAGCTGTGTCGGCGGTAGAATCAATAAAATTCAAATGCCTACGGAAAATGATATTGTGATGCAGATTCGGATTCCCGGCAGCGGCGTAAAGCTATTATTGTCCGCAAACCCTACTTATCCGAGAGCGCATCTCACCGAGCAAAGCTACATCAATCCGCTGGAGGCCCCGATGTTCTGCATGCTGCTGCGCAAACATTGCGAGGGCGGCGTGATCGAAGCGATCGAACAGCCGGGGATGGAGCGCGTGGTTCATATAAAAATACGCCAACGGGACGAGCTGGGAGATATTAGCACGAAGCTGATTGTGGTTGAAATTATGGGCCGGCACAGCAATATTATCCTTATGGACCCGGTATCCGGAACGATTCTCGACGGAATTCACCATGTGACGCCCGCGATCAGCTCATACCGCGTCGTCATGCCGGGAAGCGCCTATACCGCTCCGCCGGAGCAGCATAAAGAGCTTCCTTTCGGTTGGAACAGGGAGCGGTTTACCGCCGCCTTCTGGAGTATGATCGCCGAAGCGGATGGAGAGGGTGACGTTCCCGGCTCTACTCCGCGATGGTGGGAGCAGGCGATCGTACAACGGTTTAGCGGCTTCAGCCCGCTTGCGGCCAAGGAACTCGTGTTTCGCGCTATGAAAGCGGAACGCAGCAGCACAAACGAAGTGACGGACCCGGCTGATTTTGCCGTCAATCTGTGGGAGCCGTTCCGCGAAGTAACCGAACAGCTTCATGCCCATCAGTCGCAGGCAAACATTGTCCTGCAGGAGAAGACGGGCAAAACGTACTTTTCGGTCATCGAGTTGACCCATATTGAAGGTGAGAAGACCCGTTACGACTCCGTCAGCGATTGCCTCGAAGCGTATTTCGGCGATAAAGCGGAGCGGGATACGGTAAAGCAGCGCGTCTCGGATCTCATTCGGCTGCTTACGAACGAGCGGAGCAAAAACGTCAAAAAGCTGGAGAAGTTGGAAGAAACGTTAGCTGACGCCCGGCAGGCCGATCGGTTCCGCATCTTGGGTGAACTGCTGACCTCCTCGATGCACATGATCCAGAAAGGCGACAGGCAGATCGAGGTGACCAATTATTACGACGAGGAGCAGCGTCCTGTCACCATCGAGCTTGACCCGCTGCTGACCCCATCGGAGAACGCTCAGCGATATTTCAAAAAATATACGAAAAGCAAAAACAGCCTCTCCGCCGTTAGCGAGCAAATGGAACAAGCGGATATGGAAATCCGCTACATGGACAATCTGCTGCAGCAGCTCGATAGCGCCGGGCTTAGCGATATCGAAGAAATACGCGAAGAGCTGGCGGAGCAAGGATACTTGCGCGCGCGCAGTAAAAAAGGACGCAAAAAAAAGCCGAATCAGAAACCTGTCCTCGCCTGTTATACGTCTAGCGAAGGTATTCCGCTCTACGTCGGCAAAAACAATACACAAAACGAATATTTGACGAACCGGCTCGCCCACGCGGGCGACACCTGGCTCCATACGAAAGACATTCCGGGCTCGCATGTCGTGATCCGCAGCCTGGAGTACGGCGAAGCGACACTGAACGAAGCCGCTCAGCTGGCCGCCTATTTCAGCCAGGCCAAGCAGTCGAGCCAAGTGCCGGTCGATTATACTTTGATCAAGCACGTCCGCAAACCGAGCGGAGCCAAACCCGGTTTTGTCATCTATGATCATCAGAAGACGTTGTTCATCACCCCGGACGCAGAGCATATTAAGCAAATGCAGGTACAATTGAAGTAGCGCACGCAGCAAGCCAAAAAAGACCCGAATGTTCCCTCTCAAAGGAAACATTCGGGTCTTTTTATACTGTTTTCGGCAATTGTCCTTTTCTCGGTACCTTTCAATTTTTAGGCAGCTATGGCATCTGTCCTACAGATCGTTCATTAATCGTCGTAAGTAACGCTTCAGCGGCTCTTTCAGTTCATCGCTTGCCAATGCCATTTCTAAGGTAGCCTCGACGAACCCGAGCTTGTCGCCAACGTCGTATCGTTTCCCTTCGAATTGGCAGGCGACCATCCGTTTGAGCCGGTTCAACTGGCCCAGCGCGTCCGTCAGCTGAATTTCGCCGTTACGCCCGGGCTTGCTATTCTCCAGAATGGCGAAAATTTCCGGCAAGATGATATAACGACCGATGACCGCCAAATTGGACGGCGCCTTGTCACGTTCCGGTTTCTCGATCAAATCGTCGATGTAGCAATGCTTATCCGATGTGGTCAGCGAATCCGGAGAAACGATGCCATATTTGTCGACATCCTCCCAAGGCACTTCCTGTACGGCGATAACGGATGTCTGTGTTTGCTCGTACAGCTCGATCATTTGCTTGAGGCAAGGCTTCTCCGACCGAATGATATCGTCCCCGAGCAGAACGGCGAACGGCTCGTTCCCGATAAATTTACGTGCGGTAAGAACCGCGTGACCGAGACCGAGCGGCTCTTTCTGCCTGATGTAATGCACATCGGCCAAATTCGATACGGAACGCACGATTTCGAGCAGCTCCAGCGATCCTTTATGCTCGAGCGCCGCCTCCAGCTCGATCGATTTATCAAAATGATCCTCGATCGCGCGCTTGTGCCGGCCCGTTACGATCATTATATCTTCGATGCCCGACGATATCGCTTCTTCCACGATATATTGGATAGCCGGCTTGTCGACAATGGGCAGCATTTCCTTCGGCTGCGCCTTCGTCGCCGGGAGGAAGCGGGTTCCGAGACCCGCTGCTGGAATAATCGCTTTGCGTATGTTCATAATCGCCCGCCTCTCTGCTCATGCAGCCGATCGCATACGGCCGCATCGATCCGGCGGGCGCCGAGCGGCGCGTGAAACACGACCCCTCCCCGCTCTCCGTGAAAATCGGACCCTGCGGTAATCGTAAGTCCCAGCGATTCGGCAAGCGCGGCATAATGCACTTCCTGTTCCGGCGTATGGTCCGAATGATACGCTTCCAGCCCGGCAAGCCCCGCTTGCTTAAGCTTCGGGATCACGTCATCCTGATCGTACAGCCCCGGGTGCGCAAGCACCGGAGTGCCCCCCGCATCAATGATCCACTTCACGGCGGTGGCCGGCTCGATCCGCGGCGGGTTGACATAGGCCGCAGCTCCCTTTGCCAAATAACGGTCAAACGCCTCGGCCATATTCGCCACATAGCCTTTGCGCACCAGCGCATCCGCAATATGCGGCCGGCCGACGGTCTCCTCCGCTTTCTTCGAGGCTTGAAGCGAAGCGATGACATCGTCCATCGTCACGTCGAGCCCAAGCTCCTGCAGCTTGTCGATAATCATCTCGTTGCGCCGGTCGCGCACTCGCCGAAGTTCGGCGAGTCTCGATAAAAACGTCTCATCTTTCCAATCGATGAAGTAACCGAGAACGTGAATATCCTGGCCTGCGTACACGGTGCTGATCTCAACCCCGGGCACCACCTTGATCCCGTACTCCCGGCCGGCCTTGATCGCTTCTTCCAGTCCGGCGACGGTATCGTGGTCCGTAATGGCCACAGCCGACAAACCGGCGGCGGCAGCGAGCTTCACGTTGTCCGCCGGAGGCTGCGTGCCGTCCGACGCCGTTGTATGCGAATGCAAATCGGCATATTGCATGCTGATATCCCCTTTTTCCAATCTATTTGTACCATACATCAGCGCTTGGACGACTTGGACTTAGCCGAACCGATTTTTTCACGGCTCCTGAATCCACTGTTTACAGCCACTGACTTAAATCTTTTTCCCGCAGGAACGTTAGAAACGTTACGGCTGATATCGGCAGCAGCGTCGAGCTCAAATAGATCGCATGAAAGCTGCGGGCAAAGCTGATCCCTTCCACGTTTTTCACCTGAAGCACACCGAGCGCCGACTCATGCTTGACCGACGATTGTGACAAAATCGAGATGCCCAGTCCCGCTTCGACCGCCGATTTCACCGCTCCGGTGCTGCCGAGCTCCATAACGATTTTGAGCGCGTTCCGGTCGTATCCGGCCCGCTCCAGCTCCTCTTCCATCACGCTCCGCGTTCCGGAGCCCTGCTCCCGAAGCACGAAAGGATAATGAAGCATCTCTTCGACCGTGACGTGTTCCTTCTCCGCCAACGGATGATTCCGCGGAACGATAAGCTTAAGCTCATCGTTGAGCACCGCTTCGGTATGCACATCGGGATGATGCACTTCCGCCTCGACAAGCCCGAACGTAAGCTGATGCGCAAGCACCTCTTCGAGAATTTGCTTCGTATTTATGACTTTCATACTGACGGAGATGTTCGGGTACTCGCTGCTAAACGGACCGAGCAGCCGCGGCAATATATATTCGCCGACCGTCAGGCTTGCCCCCAGATGGAGACGGTCTTCCAGCATATGCGTGAACCGGGACATGCGGATTCCCGTTTCCTTTATAAGCTCAATGCTTTGCTTGGCATACGGAAGCAAGGTCCGTCCCGCTTCCGTCAGTTCCACCCGCTTGGTGGACCGCAGAAACAGCTTCGTGCCGAAATAATCCTCCAGCGACTGGACTTGCATTGTCACTGCAGGCTGTGTCATATGCAGCGCCTGGGCGGCGTGCGAGAAGCTGCCTTTTTCCGCAACCGTATAAAAAATGTGAAGCTGATGAAAATTAAGCGCCATGATCGTTCCTCCGGTGGAGCATGAATACTACACATTATACCAAAAAAGAAAAAGGCATGCCTGTTTTTCGGCACGCCTCCGGACGATTCTTATATTATCTTCGTTTCCGGCTGTTTTTGATCAGCGTCATCCGCCGTGAATGACGCAACCAGGAATAGTAGGAGCGCAAATCCCGAAGCTCCATCGTTTCCGACATGCGGCCGAGAAACGTCACGACAATCATCTTATAAATAACAGGTCCTGGGCCTTTATGTTCAGGCTGCACCGGCGTAAATTCCGCCACCATTACCAAATCTTCATCGATCAGGAATACGTCTTGCTCGTTTTTGTAATAAGTTCGTACGGAATCCGTTTTCAACTTGCTCCATAAGAAAGCGGAAATATCCGCGAAGCCGGTCTTCTCCGACTCCACACGATCGGCCCAGCGGCTTCGGGCATGATGAGTGATGATGATCTCTGCAATCCTTTTGTTGCCAAGAAGAAAAGTATTTGCATCGTTCTTCTCCAAACCTTCGATTCTGCTCGAGCCCATTATCCATACCCTCTTCCTACAAAAATAGTACTTTAAACCTATGTACTGCATGATCGCTTATCTATTATTTTAGTTCATTTAGGCACAGAATCAACTTAAAAAATCTTTAGAAAACCTACATAATTGAAAAACAAAATAAAAAAGCTTCTGCGAACAGAAGCTTCATGCATGACGTATGGTATAGGATAGCGCGTATTATAACGTGTAGAATCTTGTCTTATCAGGAATATTACTGTTATACTCGGTTTTGATTTCACTGCGGTAAGACCGCTCGACTTTTTTGACGAAAGGAAGCTTTTGAAGCTGTTTGACCGTCTCGTCAAGCCGGTTCGTATATACGTACATAGCGGCGTAATGAAGCTTTTTGGAAATAAAATGCACGTTGCCGTATTTCTCCAATTGCTTGCCTGCCGCTTTCAAATCATTCACCCATACGATTATGCCGCTACGTTCGGTAAACATGGGAAAACCCTTCTTTCATTGCCATTATATTTTTGGAAAGGACCGATTATCATGTCGTCATCCGCTACAGCAGAAATTTTAGTAGAAGTTACCCGGGGAGAGATGACGGAAAGTATACATCGCGGCCATATGGCTGTCGTCGATTTCCGCCGGCATACAATAGCGTTCACCGGAAATCCCGATTATTATACGTATGCCCGTTCCACAGCCAAACCGATTCAAGCGATCCCCCTGATCGAAGCGGGAGGCTTGGAACGCTATGCGTTGACCCCGGCCGAACTGGCGCTTTGCTGCGCATCCCATAACGGGGAGTCCGCCCATGCGGAAACCGCGCTGGCGTTGCTGCGGAAAGCAGGGTTCGATGAAAGCGCTCTTAGCTGCGGCGTGCACGAACCGTTCTACAAGCCCGCCGCCGAAGCTATCAAGCAATCCGGGCTAACGGTGACGCCGCTTCACAATAACTGCTCCGGCAAACATGCCGGCATGCTAGCATTATCCGCGCTCATGCAGGCGCCTACTCAACAGTATACCGCAAGTGCTCATCCTGTCCAGATAAAAATGCTGCAGACGGTAGCAGATATGTGCGGCGTCCCGACGGAAAGCATCGGACTGGGAACGGACGGCTGCGGCGTTCCGGTATTTGCGCTGCCGCTGGCGGCGCTCGCTTACGGTTATGCGCGCCTGGGGAACCCTGAGGAGCTGCCTCGGCCGCGTGCGGACGCCTGCCGGCAAATTATCGGCGCCATCCGCACGGCGCCTTATTATGTAGCCGGAACCGGACGCTACGATACCCGGTTAATCGAAGTAACCGGCGGACGCATCGTCGGCAAGATGGGCGCCGAAGGCGTCTATGCGCTTACCGTTCCGCAGGAGGGCATCGGTCTTGCCCTCAAAATCGAAGACGGTAGCGAACGCGCGCTTTATCCTGCAGCGACGGAGGCGTTGCTTCAGCTCGGACTGCTGAAATCGTCCGAAGCGGAGCAGCTCGAGCCGTTCCATCGGCCGGCGGTTACGAATCGCCGCGGCGAAACAGTCGGCGCGATCCTGCCGGTGTTCCGGCTTCAGCGCGAGTAACGGGCCTAACCGTTCGTTAGCCGCACTTGCCGCTGCAGCTGCCACCCGTCGAGCAGCCTCCGCCGCTGGCAAGGGCGTCATTGCCCGGAACCTTGATCGTATCGGAAACGGCAAACGCTATCGATTGCGAAACTTCGTACAACAGTTCATCGAGCTTGCGCTCCGCTTCCTTGAAGTGATGTACGCTCTCCAGCGCATCCAGCTTCTGCATCACTTCATTGACCTGATCCAGTGCTTCGTGGTAATTCGGATGATAATGCCCGAAGCGCTGCGTTTCTTCAAACAGCTCCTTCTTCCGATTGAGCAGCGGCATAAGCCGTTTGACTTCCTCGTCCTGGTCCTTGCGTTCTTTCCAATATAAGTAATCCGCCGTTTCCGCGGAATTTTTAATCATATCGGCGAGCTCGTAAGCTCCCAGCAATATAGCAGACATGTCGAGCGTCTGCGGTTCCATGATTGCCATGGTTTAAGCCACCTGCCCTTTCGCTCATCCATTTGTCTATAGATACATACATGTCTATCATATCACATTCGCCGCGCTACATTAATATAAATATTTATCATTAATGCCAGGAAGAATCAGTTTCATCTCCTGCCATTCTTCCGGCATCAACCGCATTTCCTCGATATGGTCGATCGTCGATGCCGTACGTCCGATCCCCGTCATGCACCAGCTGCCGCGAGTTTCCTGCACTTTATGAGGAGTGATCCGGTAGTCGCAGCCGTCCTTGCGAATTTGCAGCACCGTTTTCAACCGGATTGCTTTTTCCACCATTTCCTTTCGTGTCGACGCGTGGTAGGAACGATAGTCTCTCAGCCATCCTGCCGGAATTTCCGAATACTCGGGATACAAATCGATCGCGCTCGGAATGCGCGCTTCCATCTCATAGTAAGCGACGGACGTGCGAGCATAAATGAATCCTTTATCGCCGGTCCATTCCCTTAGATCATGGCGGTTGTTGTCCGCGTGCTCTCCGAGCTTCGGATATGCACTGGCCTGCGCAGCCGTTTCGCTTCCTTTCCAATCCGACGGGACGCCAGGCATCATTCCTGCTTTCTCGAGTACCGCAGCCAGCGGTTTGACGTCTTCCGCAGCAATCAAGTAGTGGTTGCTTCCGAGTTTATCCTGCAAATATTGGGAAGCTCCCGGAAGCCGTTCTAGCGACTGGGCCGTTTCTTCGTCCACGCAGCGCAGCAGGCATGCTTGCATAAAGCTTGTTTTGCCGAAAGGCTTCGCCCATTGCTCAACCGCCAGCCGAATATGCTCGGGCAGACCGTACAGAGCATGAGACTCCAAAAACATAACGATTTCTCCCTGCGTTCTGCCATTCTCCAGCGCTCGGCGCACGCTGCTCTTCGTCAGCTTGAAGATGCTCACCTGATCGAGACGTACCGTGTCGGCCAGGCAGCATAGCTCCCATAGCACCGCACCGGGCACATCCGGAGGCGCGAGAATTTCAAAATCCGGCTGGATCATCAAACCGCCTTCATCTGATGCTTCGGCATCCCCTGATTGAAATGGGTGCTCCGTCCATCGAAACCAGGCCATTGAACCTCCTGTGGGGCTCCGGCCTTCCTCCATCCAGCCGAAAGCGACGAGCGGCAGCAGCCACCGAGCTTGCAGCTCTTGAGATTGTTCCTCCGCCTGCTCGTGCTCCTCCGTTATCCCTTGCGCAGACAAATTGGCAATTAGCATTTCCGCCGAGAACCATTCGCCGCCAGAGGCGAGCCGTTCCGCCATACTCACGGCATGCTGCATCCACGCTTGCGGGGACAGCGTCAATTGCTTCCATATAAGATACAAACGCTTCGTTTGCGCTTCTGGGGACGCAGAAAGCCAGTTCCTTATCGCCTCGGGCTGCAGCGCAAGCTCCTCCTCGTTCTGCGAAAGCAGCTGCAATCGAAGTAAAAAATCCAGCGCTACGGCCACCGGCAGCGGGTACGTGTCTGCATACGCATATTTGAGCGATGCTCCGTTCAATAGCTCCCCGTTCAAGCCAAGCTGGTCCGCGAGCTTCTGGAGCAGCTTTTTATGCACGGTCCCGTTCTTCGACAGCTTCAGTCCATGCTGAGCCGCAAACACAAGCGTCTGGAACAGCTCCAGACGCAAGCTGAGCCGTGCGCTGCGAATCACTTCCGGCATCACGAAATCTCCCGGACGTTCGCAACCGGACGTTTCTTCCGGAAGCAGCAAGTCGCGCCATAGCCCGAAACCGTCTATCGGAAGCAAGTACAAATATTCCCCCCACGTTTTGCGAAAAGCGAAGACGATTCCTTTGCGGAGCAGTCCGCATAGGCCAAGTCTCGTCTCAGCCCCCGATAAAACCGGCGATGTCGCCTTTTCAAGCCGTGCATAATCGAACGGCTCGCTGCCGATTCGCAGAACAAGCGTGCGCAGCACCGTCCGCTCGGTATCGACCATGCGGCCCCAAATCGTTTTCACTACAACAGGATCGGTGCATACTTCGGCGAGCGACACGCCTTTGTTCAACCATGGTCCGTACAGTTCCGTCTCCAGGCTTCTTCGCAGTTCATTCGGCATGCGTTTCAACAGCTCCGCATAGTTCATTTCGCCGCCGCTCCTTCCTCATTGCGCTTCGTTGTAACGTTCATCGATTCAATCCGGTATCGGTAGCCTTGCTCGATTAAAAAAAGCTGCCGATTAAGCGCAAATTCCTGCTCTTTCGTATCCTCGCTTACGATCGAATAAAAATACGCTTGATTGGCTCCCGATTTCGGCCGCAAAATGCGGCCGAGCCGCTGCGCTTCCTCCTGCCTGGACCCGAAGCTGCCCGATACTTGCACCGCTACGGCCGCATCCGGCAAATCGACGGCAAAATTGGCCACTTTCGATACGATCAGCACGCGGATCTCTCCGCTTCGAAAGGCGCTGTACAGTTTTTCCCGCTTTTCGTGAGCCATTTCCCCGCTAATCATTGGCGCGTCGGTCCGCTCGGCGATTTGGTGCAGCTGCTCCAGGTACTGACCGATGATCAGCACCGGTTCCGTCGGGTGTTTCCGCAGCAAATCGTCTACGGCGTCCAGTTTCAGCGGATTGACGCTGGCGCAGCGCATTTTTTGACGAGCGTCCGCCGTTTCATATGATTCGCGCACGTGATCGGGCATCGGAACCCTCAACTCCACGCACTCCACACCGGCAATCCAGCCTTTCGTCTCCAGGTCCTTCCAGGGCATTTCGTACCGTTTCGGCCCGACCAGGGAAAAGACGTCATCCTCCCGTCCATCCTCCCGGATTAACGTGGCGGTCAGGCCGAGCCGTCTTGTCGCCTGAATTTCGGCCGTCATGCGAAAGACTGGGGCCGGGAGTAAATGTACCTCGTCATAGACGATCAAGCCCCAATCCCGTTTGTTGAACAAATCCATATGGACAAAAGGATCGTCTTTCGATTTACGATAGGTCAAGATTTGATATGTGGCGATCGTAATCGGACGCACTTCCTTTAGCGCTCCGGTATATTCGCCGACCATGTCCTCCGAGACGTCGGTCTTTTCCAAAATTTCGCGTTTCCATTGCCGTACCGATGTGCTGTTCGAAGTCAATATGAGCGTCGCGCAGCCGAGCCGCCCCATCGCGGCGATGCCGATCACCGTTTTTCCGGCGCCGCAAGGCAGGACAAGGACGCCGCTCCCTCCTCGCAGGCTCCCTTCTTTATAAAAGGACTCCACCGCCTTGTGCTGATAATCACGCAGCGAAAACGTTCCTTCCTCGCCATCCTCCATTTTGAGCCTGATCGGGAGCGACTCGCCCTGGCTATAGCCGGCCAAATCTTCCACCGGATAGCCGAGCTTGATCAGCTCCTGCTTCAGCATGCCGCGGTGTAGCGACGAAAAGCGCAGCGTCTGCGTATCCACCTGGCACAGCCCATACGAGCGCAGCGATTTATAGGACACCATCTCCTTAATGACGTCGACGTCTTCGGAAATGAGCAGCAGATCTTCCCCAAGCTTCTCAATTCTTACGAGGCCATAGCGCTCGATAAATCGGCGTATATCCTGTCTCACGGCTGCGGGAACACCAAACTTCGCCCAACGTTCCAGGAAATCGGTGACTTCCTCAGCCGTCACACCCGCCGCAGCCGCATTCCACAGCGACAGCGAGGACATCCGGTACGTATGGATGTTGTCCGGCGATTTGACAAGATCGGCAAAGCGCATCAGTCCCGCTCTTACTTCGTCGAAATCGGGATGGCGCGTCTCCAGCAAAATGCAAAAATCGTTCTGCACGACAAGCGGCCGTTCTTTATGAAATGGCATGCCGAACCCTCCAAACTTTTACAGATAGTTTTAGTATGAGGGGAACGTGCCGGATTTAAACATTTTTTTGGCAGCAATCCATTTACAAGCGCGAGCGGCAAGCCCTACAATATAGAGCGGGAGTGTGAGCGAGTGAAAATGAACGTCATGAAAAAGCTGATCGCCGTGATGATCCTAATGCTGCTTGCGACGGCATGCGGCGGAGGCTCGAAGCAAGGAACAGGCGGCTTCGTTCAGGAGATTTATAAGCAGTACCCAACGCTAAAGGATCGAAAAACGACGATTACCGAAGTGAAGCGAGTGGTCGACGGGGATACGTTCGAGACGAAGGCGGGGGACAAAGTACGTTTGATCGGCGTTAACACGCCGGAAACCGTAAAGCCCGGTTCGCCAGTTGAAAAATTCGGAAAAGAAGCGAGTAATTTCACGAAAACCAAGCTGACGGGAAAAAAAGTATACTTGTTCGCGGATGCGGGAGATAAAGACAAATACGGTCGATTGCTGCGTTATGTATTCATTGATGGCGATCCCGTCATGTTTAACGAAACGCTGGTCCGCGACGGTTATGCAAATACGATGTCGGTGGCGCCGAATGTCATGTTCCAGGATTTGTTCCGGAAGCAGGAACGGCAGGCGAGGGAAAGCAAAAGAGGGCTGTGGGCCGATGAAAAGACATAAAGAGAGAGGACAATGCCTCTCTCTTTATGTTGCCTGCGTTAGTGCGTGCCGCTAACGTCCATTTGTTTCAATTCATTGGTAACTTTATTGAAGTTGGAGTACTTGATTCGCTCTTGAAGCTTCTCGTAATACAAGTCTTCGTTGATCGGCAGATCGACCCAATTGTCCGTCCAAGTGGACAGATGCATCGCATTGGACAGCGTCAAACCCTTGATGCCTTCCTCGCCCGGAGCGAGCAGCTTGGTCCCTTTGAGAATATGGTCGACGAAGTTTTGCGTAATGCCTTTATGCTGCGTACCATCGGAAGCTTTGACCGGAATTTCGCATTTCCAGCACTCCGGCGACCCGAAGCCGCCTTTGTAACTTGCGTTAAATTCCGGCTCCGGCACAACCAGCCGCCAGAACGTCATTTTCCCGTCCTCGATTACGATTTTGCCGCGGTCGCCGGTGACTTCGTACCGATTCGTTCCCGGCGCTTCGCCGGTTGTCGTAATGAACAGCCCCGTCGCCCCGTTCTCGTATTCAACATATGCGGTCACATCGTCTTCCACTTCGATGTTGCGATATTTGCCGAAGTGACAGAAAGCCCGTACCCGCATCGGCATCATATCCGTCGTCCACTGCCACAAATCGAGCTGGTGCGGGTCCTGATTGATCAGAACGCCCCCGCCTTCTCCAGCCCACGTCGCGCGCCAGCCGCCCGAGTCGTAATAGCTTTGGGAGCGATACCAGTTCGTAATGATCCAGTTCGTGCGGCGAATTTCGCCAAGTTCGCCCGAAGTAATCAGACTGCGCAGCTTCTGGTACAACGGATTCGTACGCTGGTTGTACATAATGCCGAACGCTTTGTCCGACTTCGCGGCAGCCTCGTTCATTTCGCGAACTTGCTTTGTATATACGCCGGCCGGTTTTTCCACAAGCACATGGTAACCATGCTTGAACGCCGCGACGGCTACGGTCGGATGATCGTAATGCGGCGTGCAAATCAATACGGCGTCGAACGCTTTGGATGCGAAGAATGCGTCCAAGTTGTCGAACAATTGATAGCGGTCGCCGTATTGGGAACGAGCCCAATCCAGCTTCGAAGGATCCGTGTCCACAATCGCGGTCAGCTCGCCGCCTTTGATTTCCTTCTTCGAAAAATAACCCTCGTGGCCTTTCCCCATGTTTCCGATTCCGACGATCCCGAAACGTACCTTATCCATCGTTTCCCCTGCCTCTCACAACCATAATAATTGTTAATGTAAGCATTTACGTAACAATTCCATTATACTATGCACACGTGAACAAGACAATATAAAAAAAGCTCCTATCGAATCATATTCGATAAAGATACATCCGTACCTTAGCGGATGCTTTTTTTGAAAGATCACAAAGGTGAGCCCTCGTAAATAACTTTCTAATCTTAAATAAACTATTCTATCAAGGCCATTCAAAGATGAGCGACCGCAATTCAACTGTAATTTTTTGTGATACATTTTTATCGTTAAAAAAACGTCCATCCGCCATTGGCGGGTGAACGTCCATAAGTGCAGATGTGCAGATTCGAATTAGACAGGCTGTTTGTCTTTCTCAGATATTTGGCTGAGCGCTTCTCCCGCTTCGTCCTCGAACTTATCGCGTACGGCAAGGTCGCCGATCGAGACGATGCCCACGAGCTCGCCATTCTCTACAACCGGCAAACGGCGAATTTGTTCTTTGGCCATCACTTTCGCCGCTTCATCAACCGTCGTTTCCGGAGGCACCGAAACGACGCGATCGCTCATGACCTCTTTGATCGCGGCGGACCCTTCTCTTTTCGAGGCGTAACCGCGGATAACCAAGTCCCGGTCGGTAATGACGCCGATCAGCTTCTTGCCTTCAACGACCGGAATAAAACCGGTGTCTTCCTGCTTCATTTTTACCGCAACTTCATATACATTATCTTTCAATGTGACCGTCGAAACGTCCGTCGTCATAATTTCACGCAATGTTCTAGCCAAAGGATGATCCCTCCCGTCAAAAGTTACAGCCCGCCGCCAAACCTTCTCGGCCCGGGCTGCTTCAGGAGTATCATTTCCCTTTCCCTTTGCCGCCATGCGCGCATTCGACTAGCACTTATCGGGAGTATGCATGTTCAGCCAAATAGTCTTCGGTCATCCGAATGAACAGCTTTGCCGCATGATGCATCGCGATTTCATCGATATCAAAGCGCGGGTGATGATGCGGATGCACAATGCCTCGTTCTTTATGCCCCGCGCCTACAAACATGAAACACCCGGGAATGCGTTCCAGGTAATAGGCGTAGTCTTCACCGGCCATAATCAGCGGCGAAGTGCGTGCTCCTTGCTCTCCTAGCGCTGCTGCAGCTGCCCTTCGGAAGCGTTCCTCTTCCGCCGCGTGATTGATAACGGGCGGATACCCGAGGTTATACTTAATCGCGCATTCCGCGCCGTTCATGCGGCAAGTGTATTCCGCTATATCCTCCAGCCGCCGTTTTACCTGCAATCGCAGCTCGGGGTCGAACGTTCTCACGGTCCCTTTCAGGGTAGCCGTTTCTGCGATTACATTAAAGCTCGTTCCACTGTGAAATGATCCGACCGTAACGACGCATGGCTGCGTCGGATCGGAGAAGCGGCTAACGATCCCTTGAAAGTTGACGACGAGCTGGGAAGCGACATAAATGCTGTCGACCGTCTGATGCGGCAAACCGCCGTGTCCGCCCTTGCCTTTAATTTCAATAATAAACTCATCGGCAGCTGCCATAATCGCTCCCGGCTTACAATAAGCAGCCCCTGTTTCGAACGGGGTCCACAAATGTATGCCGTAGATTACATCCACGCCCTCCAACGCACCGTCCCGAATCATCTCGATTGCACCGCCGGGCGTTGTTTCTTCCGCCGGTTGGAACAGGAAGACTACGTTCCCGGCCAATTGATCTCTATGTTCATTCATTAGTTTGGCTACGCCAAGCAGCGTGGCGGTATGCGCATCATGTCCGCACGCATGCATCACCCCGGGAACTTTGGACGCATATTCGCAGCTTTTCTCGTCCTGTATCGGCAGCGCGTCCATATCGGCTCGCAGTGCGACGGTCGGCCCTTTGGCCGCCCCTTCGATCCGGGCGACGATCCCGTGCCCTCCGACTCCCGTACGAGCCTCAATTCCCCATTCCTGCAGCAAGCTTGCGACAAACGCAGCCGTTTGCGATTCCTGAAACGACAGCTCGGGATTCATATGCAAGTATCTGCGCCATTTCACCATATCCGGGTACACCGCTTCCACGGCTTCACTCCATCTGCTCATGCCCGTTTCCTCCGCTTCCGTCGCTACAATCGCATGATACCGAATACGATCCTTGCTACTCGAATTTTATTGTATTTTATTCATTTTACCAAAAGCGGCCGTGCGATTCATCTTCGTTTTCACAAGAATTTCAAACTTTGGGCGAAACGGTGACAACACTCGATGCATTAGGCTTGCACAAGTAAGGGAAACATACTATCATGAATAAAGGATTTACCAGTGAAACCCGTTTAAGTTTTTTTCATTTTTCATGTTACCTATAAGGCGACATACATATCAGGGAGGGCTTGCTGTGATTATTGAAAACAGTGGAATTAAAGGAATGAAAAGCGATCTCGCCCATCTGGACGAAGCAATGGAGCAACTCGGCTTCGTGCGGTGGCAGTGGGAGTATTACCGGGCTACATATGACCTGAAAATCGAAGATAAAGCGAACGGCGAAGACTATTTTTTACGTGTTAACACACGCGTTGAAACCGGCAAACTGGAGTCCCCTTACGCTATTCTTAACATCGAGGACGCTTATATCGGAAGAGCGACGTTCCCTCACGGTCTGGATTATGAATCGAAAGTACCGGATACCATCATGAAGCTAGTAAACGGAAAGCTCGCAGAATTGAAAGTAAAGCTCGCGCAATAAGCGGAGGTCATCCATGACTTCCCAGCGACGAGGAACGCCTGATTTTTTACTGCTGTTTCTGACGTTTTCCTTAGTTTGCTTCGGTCTCGCTTTTGTGTTTAGCGCCGGCATGGCTTATAAACCGAGCAATCCGTGGTATTTGGCGATTCGTCAATCGATATCCATCGGCATGGGGACGGTAGCCATGTTTTTTTGCATGAATGTGGATTACCGCAAGTATCAAAAGTGGATCGCTCCTTTCTTCGCCGGCGTCGTCGGGCTGCTATTTCTCGTTCCGCTGATCGGCAAAGAAGTGAACGGCGCGAAAAGCTGGTTCTACATCGGAAGCTTCGGGCTGCAGCCTACGGAATTCGCCAAACTGGCAGTCATCATTTATTTGGCGGTCATCATCAGCAAGAAAGGCGAGCGTATTCGCGAGTTTAAGCGCGGGCTCGTCCCTCCGCTGCTTGTCATTTGTTTTGTTTGCGGTTTAATCATGCTGCAGAATGATTTGGGATCAACGATGATTCTCGTCCTCGTCGCCGTACTGATGCTCATTATCGGCGGCGCAAGCCTGAAGCATATATTCATTCTCGGATCGGTCTTTGCCTGTCTCGGCGCGCTTGCCGTTTCCGTCTATTTGCTGAACGCAGGCACGAACAACTACAGGGTCGGGCGGATCACCGCATTTTTGAATCCATGGTCCGATCCGGACCACTCGGGCTTTCAATTGATTCAATCGCTATATGCATTCGGACACGGCGGCTTAACCGGCGCCGGATTCGGACAAAGCATCCAGAAGCTGCATTATTTGCCGGAAGCGCATAACGATTTTATATTTTCCATTATCGGCGAAGAGTTGGGCTTTATCGGCACGTCTTTCTTTCTGCTCATCTATCTTGCCTTCCTCTGGAGAGGAATCATTATTGCCTTGCGCTGTCAGGACGTGTTCGGCACCTTGGCGGGGATCGGCATCGTCAGCATGATCGGAATACAAGCCTTCATTAATATCGGCGGCGTTACGAACAGCATTCCGATGACCGGCGTCACTCTGCCGCTGATCAGCTATGGCGGGACATCGATGCTTGTGACCTTAATGGGTCTCGGCATTTTGCTCAGCATTTCCCGTGAACAAAACAAGCCGGAAAAAGAACCCACAAAAAAGAGAGCCTGAGGAACGTCTTCGTTCCATCACGGCTCTCTTCTTCGATTACTTGACCCGATGCGTTTCATCCACAATCGCGGCCGTCTCTTCCTCGCGGAATGCTACGCCCTCGACTTTCACGTTGACTTCAACCACGGTTAATCCGGTCATATTTTCAACCGCATCGCGTACATTTTCCTGCAGATCGCGGCACACTTCTTGGATTTTTGAACCGTAGTTCACGATGACGCGCAGATCGATAGCCGCTTCCACTTGCCCGACCTCTACCGATACGCCTTTCTGCACGTTTTTTCCGCTTAAACGTTTGGCAAGCCCTTCGGAAATACCTCCCGACATGGCTGCGATCCCCGGCGTCTCCAGTGCAGCTAATCCTGCGATTGTCGAAACGACATCATCTGAAATCCGGATAAGACCAGTTTGTACTTCTTCGCTCATGAGGATCACTCCATTTCGGTTGGCACCTGATCCCGGAGATACCGGGTAAACAGTTGCAACAGGATTATATTTCTATTGTAATAAGTTCCAGGCCCGAAAGCAACTGGACTTAAGTACAGGCTTGCCGCGGCCCGGCGGGAACTCTCGCTTATATCGCTTTGACCGCGCCGCCGTCTACATAGAACACGGAACCCGTCATGTAGCTGTTGCGGGGAGACAGCAGGAACGCAGCCGCGGCCGCCAATTCTTCCGGCTCTCCATAACGGCCGAGCGGGATATCCTTGATCATCTCATCGCGCACCTGCTCGGGCGTTATGTTCTCCCGCGCGGCTCGCGCCGTATCCAGCTCGACGATCCGGTCGGTCATAATGCGTCCGGGACAAAGGGTGTTGAGCAATATTCCGTCAGTGCCCCACTCCGCGGACAGCGTCTTCATGAGCCCGACAACTCCGGTTCGCAGCGTGTTCGAGATGACGAGGCCGGGAATCGGCACTTTAACGGAAGTGGACGCTACCGTTACAATTCGACCGCCTCGCTCTTTCATCAGCGGATAAAATCCTCTCGTTAATCGAACGACGCTCATCAAGTTAAGCTGAACCGCGTTCATCCACGCGTCCTCGTCAAGCGACATGAAGCTGCCGCTGGGCGGACCGCCGGAGTTGCAAACGAGCGCATCCACCGTGCCGAATCGGTCTTTCGCCTGCTGCACAAGCCAACCGATTTGCTCCGGGCTGCTCAGATCCACCGCCATGCCCGCCGCCTCGATGCCGTACGTTTGCTGCAGCCTCGCCGCAACATCGCATACGGACTGCTCGTCCCTGCTGCATAAGAGGAGGCTCGCCCCTTCCGCAGCGAGCTGTTCTGCGATCGCTCGCCCAAGTCCTTTACTGGAAGCGGTGACGACCGCCGTCTTGCCTTTCAACTGCAAATCCATCGGAAAAAGCCCCTTTCCGGCCAATTTGCTTCATATTATATCGCTTCCGGCGGCCTAATTCCAATCAGAGCACTCTCCACAATATAAATGCCGCGATGGCACCCAGCACAATGACGCCCGCAGCTACTTTTAAACCGTTTCCATTTCCGTGGTGATGGTGATGATGGTCGTGATGATGATCGTGGTCATGATCATGGTTATGGTCGTGATCATGATCGTGTTCATGGTCGTGGCTATGGCCGTGACCGTGGTGATGGTGCGACTTTCCCTTTTTTTTCGTTTTATCCAATATGCCGTGATGTCCCTCATGCATACTGCAGCAGCTCCTTGTCATCGTTTTCATAACCCTCGCCGTAAAACCAAAATAAGATTTCCTAGCATTCTTTACCTATGTAGCACAATTTATGGATAATATAACACGATCTATACGGAATGAAAATACTAAAATCGAAATCTATTCTGCCAATCGATAAGCTGTGTTACATATTTACTAAATAATGACACAGTGATATGATATGTTTATTGTTTTTGCATATCGAGGAGGAGTAAGAAGTGCATATTCCTGATGGAGTCTTAGACCCGAAAGTATGGGCGTCTTCCGCCGTCGTCGCTGCAGCCGTGCTCGCCAAAAGCGTCCAGCATTCCAAACATCGGCTGGAATACCGCGCAGTTCCGGTTATGGGGGTTATGTCCGCATTTATTTTTGCCTCCCAAATGATTAACTTCCCCATACTCGGCGCGGCGACTTCAGGTCATCTGATCGGGGGAGCGCTGGCCGCCCTGCTGTTCGGATTTTGGCCGTCCACACTGATCATGTCCACCGTCATCGCGATTCAAGCAATCGTCTTCCAGGACGGCGGGATTACGGCGCTTGGAACGAATCTGCTCAATATGGCGATTATTGCGCCTGGCGTTGCAGCTTTATCCTTCCGGCTATTGCGCAGCCTTTCGTTGATCCCGCGGTCCGTCGCCGTGTTCGTCAGCGCCTGGCTGTCGGTCACGGTGCTTTCGCTTGTCGCTGCGATCGAGCTGGCACTGTCCGGCGTCGTCCCTTTCGGAACGGCGGCCAAAGCCTTGTTGTTCTGGCATACGTTTATCGGCATCGGCGAAGCCACTATTACCGTTGTCGTGATCCCTTATGCGCTTCGCTCTTCGTTTCAATTCGCCAATAAGGAGTCGATGCTGCAATGAACGGAAAAGTTCGAAATTGGTTGATCGTATCGCTCGTGATCAGCGGATTTATCTCATTATTCGCTTCCTCGCACCCGGACGGATTTGAAAAAGCAGGCGAAGAAGCCGGATACATCGAGCATGCTTCCAGCTTCATGAAGTCTCCGCTGCCCGATTACGCGATCCCGGGCATGGATTCCTGGGTTTCCTCCAGTCTTGCGGGACTGGCCGGTGTAGCCATTACGTTCGCCGTCTTCCTGCTGCTCGGCAAATGGATTGCGGGAAAAAAATGAATGCGATGCTAAACCACCCGCCGGCCCGGATCGTAACGGCCCTTCTGATGATCATGCTGAGCGTTTCTATGAAGCATACGGAAACGCTCTTCGTTATGCTGTTATTCACATTGCTGCTGATGCTTTGCTGCAAAGTTCCTGTCCGGATGTTGCGACGCCGGTTGCGGCTTGCTCTTCCTTTCATCGTATTTTCGTTCGTATTTTTCTCCTTATACGAGCAAGGATCCGTCTTCCGGCTGCTAGGCTTGACGCTTTCCATCGATGGCATCCATAAGGCGCTGACGTACAGCTTGCGTCTAGTCATTACGCTGCATGTGCTGACGCTGCTGTTTTACCGGCTCAGCATCTCCGAGTTTTTTCAAGCGCTCGTGAAGCTGAAAGTTCCCGGCATCTTCGTGGAATTAAGCTTGTTCACGCTCCGTTTCATCGACGTCATTCGAACCGAGGCGCTGCATATGCTGCAAGCGCTGAAAAGCCGGGGCTTTCGCACGCGCCGCTTTTTTTCGTTTTCCCAGTACGTGGTTCTGTCGAGGCTGCTGGGCAGTTTGCTCCTTCGATCGCTACAGAGATCGGAACGCATTTATATGGGGATGATGTCGCGAAGCTACCGGGGCGTCCCGCCGCAACAGCATATTGCGCCTTTGCTGCGGTCGGATGTACTGCTCGCGTTGGTTTGGCTTGCCCCCGTTGTGGCCGCGTTTATTTACGATAAAAGTTAGGAGATTCCCATGGAACCGGTTTTCGTCTTTAAACATGTCCGCTACCAGTATAACAAAGATCGTGCTGCCGCCTTGAACGGCATTGATTTCGAAATCCCGCTCCGTAAAAAAACAGCCATTGTAGGACCAAACGGAGCAGGTAAATCGACGCTTATCTTTCATATGAACGGCTTGTATTCATGCGCCTCCGGGGAAGTATGGTTTAAAGGAGAGCAAGTGTCAAAAGCGAATCAATCCGACCTCGTCCGCCATGTCGGCGTCGTCTTTCAAGACCCCGACGACCAAATCATTTCCATGACCGTCAGGGACGACATCGCTTTCGGTCCGACGCAATTGGGTCTGCCAGCAGGCGAAGCGTTCCGTAAGGCGGATGAAAGCATGGAGCTGCTTCATATTTCACATCTGGCAAAGCTGAACCCGCATGAACTCAGCTTTGGCCAAAAAAAACAAGTGGCGATCGCAGGCATCGTCGCCATGGATCCCGATGTCGTCATCCTCGACGAACCGATGGCCTTCCTCGATCCGGCGGGACAAAAACGCGTTCAGGAAATTATGAATTTGCTGATGGCCAAAGGGAAAACGGTCATTGTGGCGACACATAATATGCAGCTCGTGGCGGAATGGGCCGATCATGTGGTCGTCGTGAAGGATGGACAATGCCTCGGCAGCCTGACTCCGAGGGAATTGTTCTGCCAGCACCCCCACCTGCTAAAAGAAGCCCATCTGGAACTTCCTCTTGTGCTTCAGCTGTTCTCCGGACTTTGGGAAGAGCAATCCGGACCGATGCCGGTCACGATGGAAGAAGCCAGAGCGGTGCTGTCCCGGCTTCTGACAAACAAAACGGGTACCCTTTAGAGAAATCGTGGGGTATCCGTTTTATTGTATTTCCGTATTTGCCGTCACAAATCGGCTTATAAGACGGTATAAACACTCGACGGCTTCGGTAAACGCCGCGACGGATATCCGTTCATCCGGCTGATGCATACGCATCAAATCGGCCGCTTCGATACGCGGAAACCAGCCGTACACGGGTATGCCTGTCGCTCGAAACCAATAACTGTCGGAGCGACCGGGCGTAATGACCGGCAGCACCGGCAAATCATGCGTACGCCGAATGGCTTCGTAAAGCGGATCGTCCGTCGGCGATAACGTCGGCGGTACCAGTTCCAACATGTCGCAGCCCTCGTGAGATGTCAGCCCCAGCTTGCGCAGTCCCCGGCTTAGGGTGTGCTCTATCGGGTCTCCCGGCAGCGCATGGCAAATCAGTTCAAATCGGCCGGGAAATTCGGCGCTCGGTCTGATTTGAAAGAGATGGTAGAACATCTCATACGAATCGAGCGTATGGGGACTGCTTCGTTGCAGCCAGCGCGTCAGCCACTGCGCTGCAGTGCTCCCCTGATGCGCTGCCACATGACCCGCGAGACCGCCGGCCATACGTAAAAACGCTCTATATGGCTCTGGAAGCCCGCCATTCATTCGAAAATGCTCGCAGGCGTTAACGCTTGACGCCGGCAGCAGCAGCCTTGCATATCCTTTTTCGCCGACCTGGCACAACGTGTAACGGGTGCGGCCAAGGCGAATCTCCCAGCCCCCGCCTTCATTGAGCACCCAGCGGCATCGCCGAAGCTCCGGACAATGGTCGCGCAGCCAGCGGGTTCCCCAGGCCGAACGCGTCTCTTCGCCTGCCGTTGCCGCCCACACGACGGTTCGCGCAAGCGGCGCCTTTTCCAGCAGCAGCATCACCGACCACCATACGGCGGCGAGCCCTTTGCAATCGACTGCGCCTCTTCCCCATATGTATCCTTCCGCCGCTTCCCCGGACAGCGGGTGCCGACTCCAGTCGCCGATGCTGCCCGGTTCCGCCGTATCGAGATGCGAGAGCAAGAGCAGCGCATCATCGCTTCCTCCCTTGAACGTTACGACCAACGAGCCGAAGCCCTTCTCCGGCTCTACGACCTCGGCCTGCCATCCGCGGTTTTTGGCACGCTGGAACAGCCAGAGGGCAGCTTTGGATTCCAAACCTGCCCCTGCGGTCGTATTGATTCGAATGAGCTGCTGCAGCACCTCCAAGCCTTCTCGAACGGCGTCCTGCATCGCCGTCATGCCTGAACGGGCTCCGCCTTTACGGTAAACTGCACTTTTCTGCGGTACGTAATCATCCGTGCCGAGTTCATCACGACAAACAACGAAGCGATATTGTGTATGATCGCGCCCATTACCGGCGAGATCAAACCCAAAACGGCGAGCGCGATGCCGACAACGTTAAAGCCGACGGCAAAGCCCCAAATGTTTTGCCGGATCAGCTGCATGGCCCGGCGGCTGATCTTCAGCACTTCCGGCAGCAGCTGCAGTTGGTCGCCCATGAGCGCAACGCCGGAAGATTCGATGGCGATATCGGTGCCTCGGCCGGCCATCGATATGCCGACATCGGCCAGCATCAGCGCCGGCGCGTCGTTCACGCCGTCGCCGACCATCGCCACGACATGGCCTGCCTTCTGCAATTCGCGAATATACTCCAGCTTGTCTGCGGGCAGGAGCGCGGAGCGCACTTCATCAATGCCCGCCTGCCGCGCAACAGCCTGAGCGGCCGCCTCGTTGTCGCCGGTCAGCATGACGATGCGCCGAATACCTTCCTGCCTCAATCCGGATACGGCGAACGATGCCTCGGGACGCACCGTATCCGCAATGGCGAAGCCTCCGGCGCACTCGTGTCCGACGATGACGACAAGAGCGGTTCTCCCGAACTGCTGCTGTTCCGATATGAATCTTCGGGCAGCATCTGAAGCGTCCGCATTCAATCCGGCTATAGCCGAAACGACTTTTTCGTTCCCAATCCATACGTCCGTACCGGAGATGACGGCATGAACCCCCGCTCCCGGCATGGAAGTAAACGAGTCCGTTTCTTTGGGTTCGAACCCTCCGTTCTCTTTCGCATAATCGACGATGGCCCGCGCCAACGGATGCTCGGAATGCTGCTCAACCGCTGCGGCCCATTGCAAGACGTCCGATTCCGCCTGATCGCCGAAAACGGCAAATTCAACCACTTTCGGCTGCCCCGACGTAATCGTGCCTGTTTTGTCTACGCAGACCACATCCACCTTGCTCAGCGCTTCGATCATTTTGCCGCCTTTGATCAGCACCCCGCGCTTGGCCAAATTGCCGATGCTCGCTACGGCCGCTGTCGGCGTAGCCAGCACCAGGGCGCAAGGACAGGCGATGACCAGGATCGTCATCGTTCGCACGATATCGCTTGTCGCGAGCCAGGCAACGGTCGCGACAACGAGGATGAGCGGCGTAAAATATTTCGCGAATTGATCCGCAATTTTTTGCGTCGGTCCCTTGCGTTCCTCCGCCTCGTACACGATTTCGATCACTTTTCCCATCACGGTGCCGGAACCGATCTTCTCCGTTTCGATATGCAGGGAGCCGTACTCGTTGATCGTACCCATCAATACGGCATCTCCCGGCTGTTTATCGACAGGCAGCGATTCGCCGGTCAGCGCGGATTGATTGACGGCGCCCTCTCCCTTGACGACTTTGCCGTCGACGGGAATCCGTTCTCCCGCCCGCACCCATACGACTTCCCCGGTCCGGATGTCATCCGCGTCGATCGTCTGCCAAGCTTCATTGCGCCAAACGGTAGCGGTATCCGGCACGAAGTCCATTAGCTGCTGCACCGCTTTTCTCGTCTTGGCGAGCGTGATCTCTTCCAAAAATTCGCCGATGAACATCATCAAAGCGACCAGCGCGGCGGCTTGGTAAAATCCGAGGTAGGCGCAGCCTACGATCGTAATGACAACCATAATTCCCGCCGTAATCGTTCTCGTCTCCAGAATGGCAAGGAGCGACTTGTACGCGATAATGCCGCCGCCAAGCAGCATGGGAATGAAAGCGATCGTAAAGCCGAGCCAATCTTCCTGCCCCGGAATCGCGGACAATAAAATCGTCGCCAGCATGAACGACGGCAAAAACCAAATCCATATTTTTTTTATCGTTTCCATCATAAGTACTAACCCCCGCATTCCAATAACAATTATAAGGTCTGGCTCATCTCCCACCATACGTACAGCGCGAGGCAGACGAGGACGATGACTGCCGCGGTAATTCGGTAAAACAAACTTTTGCCGCTGATGCGTTTCCGTTGTGCTCGCCTTTCAGGCATAGACTGTTGTCCTCCTTCTAAAGATTCGTATATGCTTCTTTCGGATCGACGGATTTGGAAATGATCCCCTGCTTGTACATCCAATCGGAAACCATTTTCCATTGCTCTGCCGTTTGCGGCTCGTAGCTTCCTTTATCCGCGGTCATGAACGGAAGCAGCAGCTGCAAGCTGGCCAATTCCGTCTTGCCCTCCAAGGGGAGCTCAGTAGACTCCTGCGAAATGAGCATGACCGACGCTTTTTCCGTATTGTCGCGGGTGTACTCTTCTCCTTTGCGGACGCTTTCGATAAACGCTTTGATCGGCAGTTTATTGTTTTTCGCGTGATCTTCGCTTGTTACGAGAAACATCCCGCCTATTGCCGGAACCCCGTACTTGACCGGTTCGAACGTTTTCGCTTTGAAACCGTTTTTATCGAGCAGCAGCAGATCGCGGTATACCGAAGCTTTGCTGAGCGCGGATACTTTGTGCTGAAGCAGCGCGTCTATACCGTCAGACCCGACATTGACAAATTGAACCTTGCTGCCGTCTCCTCCTGCACTCTCAACCATCGCTTTGACAACGGCCTGCTCCGTCGCGTCTCCGGAATAGCCGACCTTCATCTTTTCCAATTCTTTCGGCGATGAAATGACCCCTTCAGCAGCAATGACCGCGTGCAAGTCAGAAGGGATTACGGCTGCGACCGATACGACGGGAAGGTTGTCCACCCGGGCAGCGATAAGCTGCGCCTGATCGACCAGCGCGAAATACGATGTTCCTTCCGCTACCCTTTTGAGCGATTCCCGCGTGTTCGGCGCCAAATCGATCTTCACTTTCAAGCCTGACTTTTTGTAATAGTTTTGAAATTGCGCTGCGATAAACGGCGTATGAATCGAATGCGGCGGCTCGCCGAGCGTCAATGCCATCGGAATCGGATCGTTCCACTGCCGCGGTTTGACTTCCTCGCAGGACGTATGCGCTGTCAGCAATAAAAAAGCAAGTGCAGAAAAAATAATCCGAAACGCAAAATGAATCCGAAAAACAATTTTCACATCTTTTCCCCTTATGGCCCATGATTAATCGTGCTACGTTCTCAACATATTATACTACGAAAAGAAATTTTTTACAGTAAGAACCTGCTCCTTAATCCGCTCTGAAGCAGTGAGTTTCCTAATCGCCTCCAACATAAATAACGCCGGTTCAACACAGGCAAAAAACGCTTATTTCCATTTCCAATCATAACGTAACGAATGCCGGAGCTTTTAGTGCAACCGTTTTCTAAAATTTATTGGAAATGTAATTTTTTTCTGGATGATGCTTTATATGCTTTTTTTTGGATATATTTTAATGTACACTATGGAAATGATATTTTATTGAGGTGATGGAATGTGAAGCGTTACGGCTTTACGATCGGATTGATCGGAAGCTTTATTCTTAGCGGCGTGGCGCACTATGTCGGCGCTCCCGTATTCAGCTCGACCGTGCAGTTTCTGATCGCTTCGCTGGCGATCATCTTCGTCGCCGGTTTTCTGGGCAAAGCTACGGAAAGCGTAGCCCATTATGCGGGCGAGCGGATGGGGGGATTTCTGAATGCGACGTTCGGCAATGCCGCCGAACTGATTATTGCGTTTTTCCTTGTCAAGGACGGGATGTTCGATGTGGTCAAGGCGAGCATCACCGGGTCGATTATCGGAAACATGCTTCTCGTTCTCGGGCTCAGCGTCCTGATCGGCGGTTTGAAGTACAAGGAGCAGCGTTTCAACGTCAAGCTGGCCGGACACAGCGCTTCCTTGATGATGCTCGCCGTTATCGCTCTGTTTATTCCTGCGTCCTTCGCTCGCAGCTTTACGAAGATGGAAACGGCGAACCTTAGCATCATCGTCTCCGTTATTCTCATTATCGCGTATTTGCTCTGGCTGTTTTTTTCCATGGTCACGCACAAAAACGAGCTGTCGGACGAAGTCGTGGAGCACGGCGAACCCGCCTGGTCCAAAGGCACCTCCGTTCTCTTTCTCATTGTGGCTACCGTTATGGTCGGGTTCGACAGCGAATGGCTTGTCGGCACGCTGGAATCGTTTAGCCATCAATACGGCCTATCGGAGCTGTTCGTCGGCGCGTTCCTGATCGCTATCGTCGGCAATGCCGCGGAGCACAGCGCCGCCATCATCATGGCCCGCAAAAACAAGATGGGCGCGGCATTCGAAATCGCGGTCGGCAGCTCGCTTCAAATTTCGTTATTCGTAGCGCCTGTATTGGTGCTCGTTTCGTTCTTCTTCGGAAAAACAATGGATCTCGTGTTTACGTCCTTCGAACTTGTCGCGATCGGCGTTGCCGCCTTCATTGCCAAGTCGATCTCGCAGGACGGGACGACAACCTGGTATGAAGGCGTGCTGCTGCTGGTCGTCTACCTTATCCTGGGCATCGCGTTCTTCCTCGTGTAGCCTCATAGCGCACACTTGGTTCGACCGGCTATCTCGGACAACCGAACCGCATTGTCACGATACATAAGGCTTCCGATCGAAACGGACGCTAAAAAAAAATAAAAAGTAGTCTTCGTCATCGAAGACTACTTTTTATTTTGCTCCAGTGCTTCATAAAGCTGTGCGAGGTTCCGCTCCAGCTTGATCATAATTTGCTTGCCGGACGACTCCGAGATAAGCTCCGCGCGAATAGCAAAGTCAATCTCCCGGGACAACCCGTACATTTGCGTATCTAATACCTCTTCATACAGAGGACATTGGCGCGTGGTCAAGTTTTCCATTTGTACTTCGATCAGCTTTTCGATCTTATCCGCGTCCTCCTGAAGCAAATGGAGCGCCTTTTGCGATAAGCTGAGCAGCACATCCGACGACATGTTGCTTCCCCCCTGTATACCCTTGGAGTGTCGGCAACTTCAGCGCCCTGGCTCCCTCCCGGTTTCCCAAGGACGAATCGTTGATGCCAACCTTACTCCATTAGCTTTATATTAGACGAAAATCGAGGAATAAACAAGTCACCCGAAGCTGAAAAAGGGCATTTTCGCAATGCGAAAACGCCCGTCTCTTGCATAAAGCCTATTAATCGACAATGCTGTTGAGCTCCAGGCTGTACTTGGCGAACACTTCAGCCATCGCCTTCTTCGCTTCGTCCGCGTCTGGACCGTGAACGTGCAGGTCGTATTTGCTTGAAGTGAGCAGCGTCGTGAACAATCCCAGAATGCTTTTCACATCGATGAACTTATTATCGTACTGTAAAACGATGGACGATCTGAATTTGTTAGCAGTTTGTGAAATCTCCACAATTGCAGCGTTGTTAGCGTTAGTCATACAAAATTCCCTCCAGGCGTCGAGTGACGCAAAAATAAAAAGTAAATCGCTTTCTTACGATTATGATACATTGGAAAATGGGATCACGCAATACTATTTTGCCTCCGGCGGCGTTACTTCAAGTTTTCCGGATTCAATCCTTCCAGGTCCGGAATGACGAATCTGCCGTCTTTGCGGATCAGCCGGTCGTCAAAGTAAATTTCGCCCCCGCCGAATTCCGGCCGCTGAATCAAGACAAGGTCCCAGTGCACCGCCGAGCGGTTCCCGTTATCCGCCTGCTCATAAGCTTGACCTGGCGTAAAATGCAAGCTGCCGGCGATTTTTTCATCGAATAACGTGTCTTTCATCGGGTGCAGGATGTACGGGTTGAAGCCGAGGCTGAACTCTCCGATGTACCTTGCCCCTTCGTCCGTATCAAGAATCTGGTTCAGGCGGACCGTATCGTTCGATGTAGCCTCCACGATTTTCCCGTTCTCAAACCGAAACGTAATATTTTCGAACGTGACGCCGGAATTGACGGAAAGTGTGTTGTAAGCGATTGTCCCGTTCACGGAATCGCGGACAGGCGCGCTGTATACTTCTCCGTCGGGTATATTACGCCGGCCGCAGCATTTCACCGAACCGATGCCTTTGATCGAGAAGGAAATATCGGTTGCCCCCGGCCCGACGATACGCACGCGATCGGTACGATTCATCAACGCTTGCAGCGGACCCATTGCTTCGGACATTTTCGCGTAATCCAAATTGCAGACATCAAAATAAAATTGCTCGAATTGATCCGTGCTCGTCCCGGCCAGCTGTGCCATTGAAGCGTTCGGGTACCGCATGACGACCCACCGCGTATGTTTCACACGCTGCTCCTGATGAACTTTTTTACGGTAAATCCGGTTAAACTGACTGAGCTTTTCCTCGGGCACATCGGACATGTCGCTGACGTTTTCTCCGGCGCGGATGGCGACATAGCAGTTCATATCCTTCATGCGCTGCCAGTCCATCTCAGCCCAATGCTCAAGCTGCTCCGTGGTCGCCGAACGCAGCACGGCCGCACGAACGGCATTATCCACCAGCTCCACATACGGATAACCGCCCCGGGCATGCACCTCTTCCACGAGACACTTTACGATTTCTCTTTCGGAACCGATCATCTCGATCAGCACTTTCTCGCCAGGCTGAACGTTCAGCGAGTAACCTACGATGTTTTGCGCCAACTTTTGCAAACGGGGATCACGCATAATCCATAGTCTCTCCTTCAAGGACGAAAAAAATTTTATATTCCGGTTTTGCTTGATTTGAACCATCGTTCCTTAACAAAATGGCTTACGAGCAGCAGCACGATGAAAATCGCTGCAAGGATCATCAGCCTGCCCTTGTAGTGTCGAAAATGCAGCAGGTCATGACCGATCATCGATTCTAGTAAAATCACCGGCGCTTTCCCGATCAATGTCCCGATCATAAAATGCAACGGACGCACCTTCATAACCGCAGCGCTCAGGTTAATGACCGAAGACGGCAAAACCGGCAGCAGCCGGATAAGTACCATGTACAGCAAGCCGTGGCGCTCCAGTTTTTCGTTGAACTTCTCAATGTAGCTATATTTGGCCAGTTTTTTTTGAACCCACGACCGCCCGAAGTTTCTCGCTGCAAAAAATACGATCGCTGCGCCTAAACAGGAAAATATGTAATTCACGGCGAAGCCGCCCCAAAATCCGAACAAAAGCACATTCACACCCGCAACGACGAAGAACGGCACAAACGGAAATATGGTTTGCAGCATGACTAGCAGTGCCCCGGCCATATGCCCGTACCAGCCGAAGGAATTCAGCACATCGGATATGTGCCGGACACTCCAAACGGTCAACGCTCCCTACCCCCTTATCTCAAATCATGATGTCCGCAATACGAATCATTGTACCAGAAATTTCGGCTTGTCACGAATATTATACGTCATGATCCTGTACTTGACACGTTAATCTCAATCTTATAGAATAAGAAGTCGAGTATAAGCATGCTTTTCTATGAAAACGCGCGCTTATAAGTGGAAGTTTGTGTCACCCTCTGTACAGATTTTGTTGCCGGCAGGACCGCGGCTGGTTCTTCCTGATAGGCGCTAGCAAAATCGGGCACACGCTTCACGCGAAAATGCCAATAAACCATATTCATGACAAAGGAGCTTACCATACATGTCACGCTACACTGGTCCTAAATTTAAATTGAGCCGCCGTCTGGGCATCTCCCTGAGCGGTACCGGCAAAGAATTGAAACGCCCTTTCCCTCCGGGACAACACGGTCCGGGACAACGCAAGAAGCTGAGCGGCTACGGCGTTCAATTGCAAGAAAAACAAAAGCTTCGCCATATGTACGGCTTGAACGAAAAGCAATTCCGCAACCTGTTCGACAAAGCAACCAAACTGCAAGGGATTGCCGGCGAAAACTTCATGTTCCTGCTTGAAAGCCGTCTGGACAACCTGGTATACCGTCTTGGTCTTGCGAACTCCCGTGCAGGCGCACGTCAGCTCGTTTCCCACGGCCACGTAACCGTGAACGGCAAAAAAGTCGATATCGCTTCCTACCTCGTAAAAACCGGCGATGTAATCGGTCTTCGTGAAAGAAGCCGCAACTTGACCGTTGTTAAAGAAGCGGTTGCTA
The DNA here is from genome assembly GCF_042659105.1 of Paenibacillus allorhizosphaerae. Taxonomy (NCBI): domain Bacteria; kingdom Bacillati; phylum Bacillota; class Bacilli; order Caryophanales; family Paenibacillaceae; genus Paenibacillus; species Paenibacillus allorhizosphaerae. The sequence goes on from NZ_JBHSRV010000001.1 coordinate 1,127,010, forward strand.
ATCGCAACTACTTGCCGGCTTACCTAGAGTTCAACGACGCCGCTCTTGAAGGCAAATTCATCCGTATGCCTGAGCGCTCCGAGCTTGCTCAAGAAATCGATGAAAAACAAATCGTCGAGTTCTACAGCCGTTAATCTTAAACGAATCGAAAAACCTTGGTTCTTCTTCCGAAGAGCCAAGGTTTTTTTTGCTTGGTTATACGAATTTGGCCAAATAGTAATTCCGCTTGCCCCGGCGAATGACGACAAATCGTCCTTCCAGGCAATCGTCTAAGCGAATGGTCTTTTCCAGTTCCGTAACGCGCGTACCGTTAACAGAAACGGCGCCGCTCTCGATATCTTGACGGGCTTGGCGTTTGGAAGGAGCCGCCTTCACTTCAAGCAGCAAATCGATCAGCCCGATTTCCGCACCGCCGGCAATTTCCGTCGAAGGCACGTCTTTGAACGCTTCTTCGATCTCGCTGCCGGACAGCGACTGCACGTTGCCGCTGAACAGCACTTCGGAGATGCGGATCGCGCTGAGCGCGGCCGCTTCCCCGTGTACCAGCTGCGTCACTTCTTTCGCCAACACGCGCTGCGCTTCGCGCTTCTCCGGGCTTTCTTGAACTTGCCGTGCCAGCTCGTCGATTTCGCCGGCCGGCAGGAACGTAAAGTACTTGAGAAACTTCACGACATCGTTATCGTCCGTATTGATCCAAAATTGATAGAACTGGTACGGGGACGTTTTGCTCGCATCAAGCCAGATCGTGCCGCCCTCCGTCTTGCCGAATTTCGTTCCGTCGCTTTTTGTCACGAGCGGCATCGTTAGGCCGAACGCTTGACGGCCCGATGTTTTCCCGATCAACTCGAGGCCCGCCGTGATGTTGCCCCATTGATCGCTTCCGCCGATTTGAAGTGTGCAGCCAAGGTCTTCGTTCAATTTGTAGAAATCATACGCCTGCAGGATCATGTAACTGAACTCGGTAAAAGAAATGCCCTTCTCCAGCCGCGAGTCGACCGAATCTTTGGCCAGCATGTAATTGACCGTGAAGTTTTTGCCGATATCCCGCAAAAAACCGATCACGTTCAATTCTCCAAGCCAGTCGTAATTGTTGACGATTTGCGCCGGGTTGCCTGCCGCATCGAAATCCAGAAAGCGTGATAGCTGTCGCTTCAGCTTATCCGTCCACTGCGCCACGATATCGCGCGTATTCAGCGTTCGTTCCGATGCCTTGCCGCTCGGATCGCCGATCAGACCGGTTCCCCCGCCGACAAGCGCAACCGGCACATGGCCGGCCAGTTGAAACCGTCTTAATGCCAAGATCGGCAAAAGGCTTCCGATATGCAGACTGTCTGCCGTCGGGTCGAACCCGACATATAGCGTGACTGGCTCCTCGCTTAATTTTTTGGCCAATCCTTCGCGATCCGTCATTTGATTGATCAAACCGCGGTACTCCAGCTCTTGTACAATGTCCATCTTTGCTTCGTTCCTTCCTCCGAATGATGTTTGAAAACGCAAAAAAGCCTTCTGATCCGAAGGGACGAGAAGGCTGCGGCTCGCGGTACCACCCTAATTAAAGCCGAAAAATCGAAAAATATGATAGTTTCCCTTTTCCGATTCCCGAACTTTCACTTTGACGGATAAGGGCCGTTAACCCGGAAGAAGCTACTAACGACAGCGGCGCGGTCCTATACGGACCGGCACAAAGCAGCGTTCCCTTCCCCTGCTCCGGACGGTAATTCGGCCAGGTCATGCACCGGTTTGCACCTGCCACCGGCTCTCTGTAAGCATGGATTCCTGATCCTACTGTGAGTCCATCGACGCATTTTGCGATGATTTCAAAGCTATTTATATCACAGCCTCATTTTGCTTGTCAAACCGTCAGCAATTTATCACCTTGCTTTCGGTGTTTCGCATGTACGCTTTATGCTATAATGACGTAGGAATGTTTTCAAAGTCGGGAGGATTTTGCATTCATGGGTGAGGAGAAAAAACAAAAGAGATATATAAAAATTTTGAAGGCGACCGGCAAATACATAGGTTTGACGATCAAATGGTGTTTCATTATCGGCGTGATCGCGGGCTTTCTCGGAGGCGGCGTCGCCTTTGGCTACGTTAGTGCGCTCGTGAAGGACGATCCGGTGCGTGACAAGGATTCGATGATGGCGCAAATGCAGGATAACGCCTTGACCGGTTTCGTATACTTCCGCGACGACACCGTTATCGGGCAGCTCCGAACGGAGGAAGACCGCAGGCTCGCCGGGATCAACGATATTCCGCAGCACGTGCTGGATGCCGTCTTCGCCATCGAGGACAACGACTTTTATAATCATCCGGGCATCGATATTAAAGGAACGCTGCGCGCCGTCGTCCAGAAGCTGCTCAGGGAAGACGTGCAGACCGGGGGCAGCACGATTACGCAGCAGCTCGCCCGCCGCGTATTTCTGACCTTGGACAAAGCGGACAGCCGCAAAGCTAAAGAGATCTTCCTGTCCCTCCGCATGGAAAGGCTCATGTCTAAGGAAGAAATTTTACTGGCTTACCTGAATAAAATTCCTTACGGAAACGGCTCTTCCGGCTACAACTTGTACGGCATCAAGGCGGCGGCCAAAGGAATTTTCAATATCGACGATCTGAACCAGCTCAGCATAGCGCAAGCCGCGTATTTAGCCGGCGTACCGCAGCAGCCCAGCAATTATTCCACGTTTACGGGCAAAGGCCAGTTCGACGGAGCGGCTTTCAAGCGCGCGGTAACCAGACAGCAGCTTGTATTGCGGCGTATGCTCGAAGAAAATAAAATCACCGAGCAGCAGTATCAGGAAGCGCTGCAGTTCGATCTAAAAGCGTCGCTCGCCGAGCCGGCCAAAAAAGCTTATTCCACCTATCCTTATCTCATGATCGAAGTGGAAAAAGAAGCCGCCAAAGCGCTGGTGAAAGCGCAGGATCCGAAGCTTGATCAGCAAAAAAATCCGGAGGCGTACAACGAAGCGATTAAGAATGCCCAGGCGCAATTAAGCCGGGGTGGTTATCACGTATACACAACCATCGACAAAGACATCTACGATTCCATGACGGAAATTGCGAAAAATGAGAAAAACTTTACGCCGGACGACCCAACCAAAGGAGTCGAGCAGATCGGTGCCGTAATGATGGATAGCAAGACGGGCGCCATTCTCGGCATGATGGAAGGCCGCGATTTCTTTATCGAGCAGCTCAATCATGCGACACAAGCATACCGTCAGCCAGGCTCCACGATGAAGCCGATCGCGGCCTACATTCCGGCAATCGAAAAAGGAGCCATCGGGCCGGCGTCCATTATTGACGACTCGCCGATCGTTCTGAAGGACGGAACCAAAGTCGGCTACCATATCCCGGAAAACTGGGACGACGGCTTCCACGGCCTGATTACGGCGCGGCGCGCCTTGGATCAATCGTATAACATCCCGGCGATCAAGCTGTTCCTGGATGTCGTAGGAATCAAAGAAGCCTGGGGATATGCGAATCGCATGGGCATTACGACAATTACGAAAGACGACTACATCGCCCAGACCGGCGTAATCGGCGGTTTAAAATACGGTGTGAACGTTAAAGAATTGACCAATGCCTATGCAACGATCGGCAACAACGGCGTCTTTAACGAGGCGTTCATGATCCGAAAAATAACGGATTCCGACGGAAAAACGATCTATGAGCATGAGCTGAAGCCGAGTGTCATTTTTTCCGAGCAAACCGCTTATTTGATGTCCGACATGATGAGAACGGTCATTACGGCCGGGACGGCAACCGACCTCATGAAAAGCTTTAAATATTACGGAAAAATGCCGATCGTCGGCAAAACCGGTTCCACCCAGGACGATGCGGACGCCTGGTTCATGGGCTACACGCCGGATATTACGCTTGGCGTTTGGGCCGGCTACGATATGCCGATTCATAAACTTAGCAAAAAAACGGGCGGGACGAATCGCGCCAAAAATATATGGGCCCTCTCTATGAATGCGGCCATGGAGAAGCATCCCGAGTTGTTTCCGACCAAACAATTCAAACGGCCCGAAGGGATCGTGGAGATGACCGTGTCGAGCCTCTCCGGGAAACTGCCGAGCGAAGCGACAACGAAAGCCGGCAAGCTGGTCACCGATTTGTTCAACAAAAAGTTCGTGCCGACGGAGGAGGACAATGTGCTTGTCCGCCTGCCGATCATTAAATATAACGATATCAATTACATTGCGCAGCAGGGTACCCCACCCGATTTCATTCACGAACGGACGGTGATCAAGCGGGAAAAATCGCTCAGTGACGTCTTCGCGCAAATCGCCAGCATCATGGATCGGCTCCCTGCGGATCGCAAGCGTTCGCTAGATTTCTACAAGCCAGCCGACTACGATCAGGATGCGCCGACCGCTACGGATCCACGCACGGATGATGGCAAGCCGCCTGCTGCCCCGACAACGGTCGCGGCAACGAACACCGGCGATACAAGCATCATTACGTTCCAGGCGAGCGGCAGCGCGGACACGGTCGGCTACCGGTTGTATCGCTCCGTCAATCACGGTCCTTTCTCGCGCGTAGGCAAAGCCGTTGTCATGGCCGGAGATGAGACGAAGTTTACCGATTCGGTCGCGAATGGAGGCATCTATGGCTATTACGTCACCGCCGTGGATGTAGCCGGCAAAGAATCCTTGCCGAGCAAGGCCGCTTACACGGACGGCTCCATGATGGATCTGCTGCTCATGACCCCTGACGAGTCGGGCGTCCTTCTTCCGTCGGGTACAACCGGCAGCACGGGGAACAACAACGGCAAACCCGGCACGGGCAACACAGGCAGCGGAACGCCGAACAATCCGGGCGGCTCGGGCGGAAACGGCAATAAAGATTCGAAACAAGCCCCTTCCTCTCCCACCGGGCTTTCGGTCAAAGTCGAAGGGAAAGAACTTCAGTTCAAGTGGAAGGCCAATGGCGAAAAGGAAAATGTAAAACAATATACTGTTTACTACAGCGACAAAGAGAACGGCAATTTCTCAAAAATCGGCAGCACCGGCAAGTCGGAATATAGCTACTCGATTCCACTCGAAGGATATTATAAAATAACCGCAACCAACGAAGCTGCCGAGTCCAAACCGTCTGCTGCCGTAAGGTACAAGAAATAGCTGCGGGTTTCGGCCGAGGCTTTTGCGAGAAGGATCGACCGGAACGCTTGCTTAATGCATCGGCCGAAACCATTTATGAACGTTAGATGCATGAAAAAAGCCGTGCGCTCAACGGTGATGATGAGCGCACGGCTTTTCTAATATTATAATGGCATTAATCCTCGATCGTCGACAAATCACCTGTTGGCAAGTTCAGTTCCCATGCTTTCAGCACGCGACGCATAATTTTACCGCTTCTCGTTTTCGGAAGTTTATCCTTGAATTCGATTTCCCGCGGCGCCGCATGGGCGGACAATCCGACTTTTACAAATTTGGCGATATCGGCTTTCAGCTCTTCCGATGGCGTATACCCTTCGCGCAGAGCGATAAACGCTTTAATAATCTCGCCGCGCATCGGGTCCGGCTTTCCGATGACGCCGGCTTCCGCAACCGCCGGATGCTCGACCAGCTTGCTTTCAACCTCGAACGGACCTACACGTTCACCCGCCGTATTAATAACGTCGTCAATCCGGCCCTGGAACCAGAAATACCCGTCTTCGTCCACGTATGCCGAGTCGCCGGAGATATACCAGCCCGGAATGCGGAAGTATTCTTCATACTTGGCCGGGTTATTCCATATTTTGCGCATCATCGAAGGCCAAGGCGTTTTGATCGCAAGGTTGCCCATCCGATATGGCGGCAGCACATTGCCGGCATCATCGATAATAGCCGCTTCCACACCCGGGATCGGCTTGCCCATGGAGCCCGGACGAATCGTCATGCACGGATAGTTACAGATGAGATGGCCACCGGTCTCCGTCATCCACCAAGTGTCATGAATGCGTTGACCGTACACTTTCAATCCCCAACGTACCACTTCCGGATTTAAAGGTTCTCCGACGCTCAGTACATGACGCAGCGATGACAGGTTGAATTGCTTTACCGTCTCATCCCCCGCTCCCATCAGCATCCGGAACGCAGTCGGTGCGCTGTACCATACCGAAATTTTGTACTTCTCGATCGTATTGTACCAATCCTGCGGGCTAAAACGTCCGCCGCGGATAACGTTGGTCGCGCCATTAAGCCAAGGTGCGAAAATGCCGTACGACGTTCCCGTTACCCAGCCCGGGTCAGCCGTACACCAGTATACATCGTTTTCCTGCAAGTCTAACACGATGCGACCGGTGTAATAATGCTGAATCATGGCGTTATGGACATGGAACACGCCTTTCGGCTTGCCAGTCGAACCGGATGTATAGTGAATCAACAGCCCGTCTTCGCGGTCCACCCACTCGATGTCAAGCTGGTCGGAAGCAGCCGCCATTTCCTTATGGAAATCAACTTGTCCCTCGGACAATGCGAGATCTTCGCCTACCAGGATCACGTGTTTCAAATGCGGTAAATCCTGTACCGGCACGCGTGGCAGCTGTGAAGGCGTCGTTACGATCGCTACGGCTTCACTGTCCTCCAGCCGGTCTTTAACCGCCGTCTCCATGAACGCCTCAAACAGCGGACCGACAACTGCGCCGATTTTGATCGCACCGAGCAGCGAAAAGTAAAGCTCCGGCGTTCTCGGCATAAAGATGAACACGCGGTCGCCCTTGCCGATGCCCTTTTGGCGGAGAACGTTTCCAAAACGATTGGACTGCAGTTTCATGTCCTGGTACGTATACTTCTCATCCCTGCGGTCGTCGCTGTAATACAGTGCAATTTTATCGCCGCGGCCGGACTCGGCATGCCGGTCAATCGCTTCATATGCTGCATTGACTTTTCCCGTTTTTGACCAACTAAACGATTCCTCGACTTGCTTCCAATCGAACCCGGCGCGCTCTTCCTCGTAGCTTTTCAAATTCGGATTCGTCGCTACGGGCGCGATGCTTTCTACATTGGATTGATCCATGTCTCTATACCTCCTGAGCCATTTGTTTACATTTTGTCTGAAACGCTTTCATTTCCGATGTGTTAAATTTATGTGACGTTCTCGTAGTATTATACCACAAGCCTTTTTATTCGACTATTTTTTTGTTATGCTAGAAATGCGAAGCTCTGGAAGGGAGACCAATCGTAAATGGAGCATTTGAAAATATTTCAATCTCGCGTTATCTCCCACACTCCGAACGATCTCGTTCTTGAAGGCCCTGTGCCGTCCGACCGCCTGCGTAGCTATACGATGCATCCGGATTTAGATGCGTTTCGGCGCCCGAAGGAGCAGTTCGAAGCGTTAATCGAAATCGCGGAGCTCCCGGAAGGCCGTATCATTCTCGCGCGGAGCGAGCAGCAGATCGTCGGCTACGTTACCTTCCATTATCCGGATGAGCTGGAGCGATGGTCGGAGGGCGGAATGGATGATTTAATCGAACTCGGCGCTATTGAAGTTGCCGACGATTACCGTGGACTTGGACTAGGTAAAAAGATGATTCAGCTTGCTTTCGAGGACGGGCAACTAGAAAACGTCATTACGTTTACGACAGAATATTACTGGCACTGGGACCTGGAAAAAAGCGGGCTCAACGTCTGGCAGTATCGTGAGATGATGGAAAAACTGATGAAGAGCGTCGATATGGTATGGTTTGCAACCGATGATCCTGAAATATGCTCCCATCCGGCCAATTGCCTGATGGTACGAATCGGGAAAAACGTTCCGCTGTCTTCCGTCGAGCAATTCGATCGCGTACGATTCCGTCAGCGGTTCATGTATTAACATAACGGTTGCTGCGTCAGTTATCGTCAGCAGGGGGCATGTGTCCATGAATTCGAAAACATTGTTTATTTATGATGAAAACGAGACCGGGTACCGGTTTAACGATACGCATCCTTTTAATCAAAAACGGCTGGTGCTCACCGTTGATCTTCTCCGCAAAGCAGGCGCGCTTCCCGATTCATACGTGAACGCGCCGACGAGTGCCAGCAGGGAACAGCTGCTGACCGTTCACTCGGAGGAGTATATACAAGCGGTAGAAGCGCTCAGCTTCCCTTCGCCGGAAACCGCTGCGCTTCATGTCGCAGGCAAATACGGGCTGGATACGGAAGACACGCCGTTCTTCCCTCGCATGCACGAAGTAACCTCGATGGTCGTGGGCGGATCGATCGGCGCCGTAGAAGCGGTGCTGTCCGGCGCGAGGGAGCATGCCCTTCATCTCGGCGGCGGACTGCACCACGCGCTTCCAAGCAAAGGCGCCGGCTTCTGCGTTTACAACGATGCTGCGGTCGCGATTGAATATGCAAAACGGGTGTATGGTGCACGCGTTCTTTATATCGATACCGACGTGCACCACGGGGACGGGGTCCAATGGACCTTCTACACCGACCCGGATGTGTGCACTTTTTCTATTCATGAAACCGGGAAATATTTATTCCCCGGAACCGGCGCGGTTAGTGAACGCGGCGATGGAAACGGTTTCGGCAAGGCGATCAACGTGCCGGTAGAGCCTTTTACCGAAGACGCGTCATGGCTCGAGTGCTTCGAAGAGGTATTAGCGAAAGCGGCGGCACAGTTCAAGCCGGATTTGATCGTCTCGCAGCACGGATGCGATGCCCATGCGTTCGACCCGCTCGCGCACGTCCACTGCAGTATGGATGTGTATCGTGACATGCCGCGATTCATCCACCGCTTGGCACATGAGCATTGCGGCGGACGCTGGGTCGCGCTCGGCGGCGGAGGCTACGACATTTGGCGCGTTGTGCCGCGGGCATGGAGCTTGCTCTGGATGGAGCTGAGCGATCATCCGCTGATCCGGGAGCTTGAGCGCAAGCCGGATCTCGCGCTGCCGAAATCTTGGCTGGATGAATGGCAGCCTCATAGCGAAGAGGCGCTTCCGCGTACGTGGCTTGATCCTGTAACCTCCTGGACGCCTATGCCTCGGCGGGAAGAGATCGAATTGAAAAACCGGCATACGAAAGAACTCGCGATGATGTACTTATAAATCCCCTATGCCCACTGGGGTGTTTCTAACCCCCTAAAGTGGCTTTCAACCCCCTAAATCCCCCTTCATAAGGGGGACCCCAGGCGCTGCGCCCTGGACCCGCTTTTATCGTTGGCCGTGGGAAGGTCGTTTTCAGCTTCGAAGGGACTTTATAGGCAAGGAGCGCGTCAGTAACCTTGTCTTTGTTCCAAAGCGTGAGGTTACACGCTTCCAGACTGGTGTTCTTACGTTAAACACAAGTAATGATACTTCAACTGATACGAAAAAAAGCTGCGAATGGCTAATGCCGTTGCAGCTTTTTTGATTAAAAGGGATTCGCTTGGAATGAATCTCATAGTCGCGCTAGGCTGCCCATTCGATGAGCCCGCTCCAAAGTCGCCCACAAGCGGATATGATTCGCCCGGGTGTGCTCAGCTCCCCCCGACATGACAAGCGTTGTTACTTCATGATAGCTTCAGCTTGACTGAACGATTCTTTTAAATAAGAGAAAATTTCTTGATCATCAAAAGCCAATAAAATATTCATCATTCATGCTTACTTCTCTGTACTATATCGTGTAAATCAGTTCTCCTATCTTGCGCGGGGCCGAATAATAGTAGCTATTGTAAGTATCCGTTCATTCCGGCGCCTTCTTAAGCTATCGGTGTACCGTTAGGGACGGGTGAATCCGGCTTCAACAGCACGACATCCCCTTCCTGCGGAACCCCGCCTATGACCAAAACTTCCGATTCGAAGCCAGCGATGCGTCGAATCGGAAAATTAACGATAGCGGCTACTTGAAGACCGACCAGTTGCTCAGGCTCATATCTTTTCGTAATTTGAGCCGACGAGCGTTTGATCCCGAGTTCACCAAAATCAATTTCCAATTTTATAGCCGGCTTTCGCGCTTCCGGAAAAGGCTCCGCTTTTATGATCGTACCGATTCGAATGTCCAATTTCAAAAAATCCTCGATCGATGCCATTCCTTATTACCTCGCTTGTTATCATTGTAATTTACAGACTGCGCTGCTGACTCAAAGTTATGAATAAACATAAAACGATAGCCAACTGTTGTACAGGGAAAATTTAATTGAAAGCGGAATTGTCCCAGCCTTCGACCGTCGCATATCGGCGAGCGGTAAGCCGAATCTTCTCTCCAAAAAAATAAACCTGCATCCAATGATGGACGCAGGCTGCATACCTCTAATTAAAATTCGATCTTCGACTCGATGAACGTCTTCAGCTCGCTGATCGGCATCCGCGTTTGCTCCATCGTATCGCGATCGCGAACGGTCACTTGACCGTCCTGTTCGGACTCGAAGTCGTAGGTGATACAGAAAGGCGTACCGATCTCGTCATGGCGGCGGTACCGTTTACCGATAGAACCGGACTCATCATAGTCGACGAGGAAGTGCTTCGACAGCTCGGCGAACACGTTGTGAGCGCCGTCGGACAGCTTCTTGGACAGCGGGAAAATCGCCGCTTTGTACGGTGCCAGCGCCGGATGCAGATGAAGTACGGTACGGCTGTCGTCGCCTTCCAACTGCTGCTCCTCGTAGGAGTCGATCAGGAACGCAAGGGTTACGCGGTCGGCACCGAGCGACGGCTCGATGCAATAAGGGATATAACGCTCGTTTGTTTCTTGCTCAATATAGTTGAAGTCTTCGCCGGAATGCTCCATATGCTGCTTCAGGTCATAATCGGTACGGTCCGCGATGCCCCATAGTTCGCCCCAGCCGAACGGGAATTTGTATTCGATGTCGGTCGTCGCATTGCTGTAGTGGGATAACTCGTCATCGGAATGATCGCGCAAGCGAATACTGCCTTCGCTCATGTTCAGAGACAACAGCCAATCGCGGCAAAATGCGCGCCAATATTCAAACCACTTGAGATCCTCGCCCGGCTTGCAGAAAAATTCCAACTCCATTTGCTCGAATTCCCTCGTACGGAACGTGAAGTTCCCCGGCGTAATTTCGTTGCGGAAGCTTTTACCGATTTGCCCGATCCCGAACGGCAGCTTCTTGCGCATCGTCCGTTGTACGTTTTTAAAGTTTACGAAAATCCCTTGCGCCGTTTCCGGACGCATATATACGACGTTGGCGCTCGATTCCGTAACGCCTTGGAATGTTTTGAACATCAGGTTGAACTGGCGGATGTCCGTATAGTCGAATGCGCCGCAATCCGGGCACACAATATGGTGCTCGCGGATCAGTTCCATCATCTGATCGAACGTAAGGCCGTCGACGACCATTTCAATGCCTTTTTCCGCGAGTGCATTTTCAATGATTTTATCCGCACGATGGCGCGCTTTGCACTGCTTGCAATCGATCATCGGGTCGTTGAAGTTGCCGACATGGCCGGATGCGACCCAGGCCTGCGGATTCATCAAAATCGCCGCATCCAAACCGACGTTGTAGGGCGATTGCTGAATGAACTTTTTCCACCAAGCGCGCTTGATGTTATTTTTCAATTCCACGCCGAGCGGGCCGTAATCCCAAGTATTCGCCAAACCGCCGTAAATTTCGGAGCCCGGAAAAATAAAGCCTCTGTGTTTCGCCAAAGCGACGATCTGATCCATCGTAACGGATGCCATATGTATATTCTCTCCTTCGATATAAGCTGCAGCTGCTGCAGAGGGCTACAGTCGTTTAAGCATTTGTTCCACGATGCGAAATGAATTATTGGATGCCTCAACCGTAAACTCGGCAAAATTAACGTGCGCCGACCCATCCGCCTTGTCGGACATGGAGCGGATCACGACGAACGGCACACCGTTCATGGAGCATACTTGCGCAACCGCGGCCCCTTCCATCTCGGTGCAGGCACCGTTCAGCTCGTTGTATAGCACGGCTACCGTTTCTCGGTTTGCAATGAACTGGTCTCCGGAAAGCACGCGGCCTTCCTTCACTCGACCGGAGAACAGTTCGCCGCTTACTTCTTTCGCCAGCTCCCGGAGCTGCGGATCCGCTATGAACAGGGATGTCTTCTCATAAGGAATCGTTCCCCGCGGAAACCCGAGCGCCGTTACGTCCATATCGTGCTGCATGCATTCGGTCGAAATGACGATATCCCCCACATTCAGCTCGGGATTGACCGCACCGGCCACGCCTGTAAACACGATGGCGCCTGCGCCATACGTATCGATCAACAGTTGCGTCGTCACGGCAGCGTTCACTTTGCCTACGCCGGATTTGCAGAGGACGATCGTTTTTCCGTGAAATTCGCCCTCATAAAACGTAATGCCCGCCCGTTCCGTTTCGCGCACCCGATGCATATGCTCATGAAACAGCTCGATTTCTTCTTTCATAGCGCCGATGACGCCGATGGTACGATAAGTCAAACCATTGTCCCCCCTAGAACAAATCCCCCAAAAGTGAAGTGAACCCCCAAAGCTAATTATTTTTGGGAGAGCCCCCATTATCCACAAACATTGTCTTCGTCTAATTTCCTAGACAACAAAAGAAAGAGGCTCACGCTAGCGTTGAGCCACCGAATTTCTATGAATGACTTCATGCGGCAACACGACCTCTGTCAGCTCCGAAGCATCTTTGGATTCCTTGTTCATCAGCTTCGTCAGGAGCCTCATCGCCACCGCACCGATATCGTACATCGGCTGGGCAACGGTCGTCAACTGCGGACGTACCATGGACGCCATCCGGATGTTGTCGACGGCAATGACGGACATGTCTTCCGGCACTTTAAGGCCGTTATCCTGCAGCGTATGGATCGCGCCGATCGCCATTTCATCGTTGGCGGCGAAGATGGCTGTCGGACGCTCGTCCAGCGCCAGGAAGTATTTGGTCACCTCAAGGCCGGATTCATACCGGTAATTGCCGACGCGAACATAATCTTCACGCACCGGAATGCCGGCAGCCTCGAGCGCTTTTTTGTAGCCTTGGTAGCGGGCGAAGCCCAGAGCGGGATCTTGAAGCGTTCCCGAGATCATCGCAATGCTGCGGTGCCCTTTCTCGATCAACAGCTGGACTGCGTCATACGCCGCTTTCTCGTGATCGATGTCGACGGACGGAATCGTATGCTTCTCGTCTGCGGTCGCGCAGAGCACTACCGGAACCGAGGAAGTTTTGAACGCCTGGGTGTGCTCGTCCGTTATCGTGCCGCCCATAAAGAGGAGCCCGTCCACTTGCTTCTCGAGCAGCGTGTTGATGACGCGAATCTCCTTCTCTTTCTTCTTATCGGCGTTGCAAAGAATAATATTGTAATGATACATGTTAGCGATATCTTCGATCCCTCGGGCAACCTCGGAGAAAATCGAATTGGAAATGTCAGGGATGACTACGCCAACCGTCGTTGTCTTTTTGCTGGCGAGCCCTCTGGCCACGGCATTCGGCCGGTAGCCCAACCGCTCGATGGCTTCGAAAACTTTTTTACGTGTTTGCGGCTTCACGTTCGGGTTGTTGTTGACAACGCGCGATACGGTTGCCATGGAAACACCTGCTTCTCTGGCTACATCATAAATTGTCACAGTCACGGACATTCTCTCCAATGTTTATCATATTTATTAATGCGAACAGGTCATCATTTAGCCTTATCATACGACAAAATGCTCCACTTCGCAACGAATTTGGGTTCTTCCTACGATTAATAGTATCAAATAACGCCAAAAAAGCCAACTGCAAGGCAGTGGCTTTCAGAAATCATGGGTACTTAACGAGCGACTGGCAATCTGGGACAATCGTTTTCGGACATCGGCAATCCATACTTCATCCTGCAGCGATTGTGCCAGAAGAAGCAAATCGAGCAGCTCGTTGATACGTTCATCGATAATCATCTCGACAGGATCTGCGGCGCGTTTTTTCTCCGTAACCTTCACCATCAAATGCGCGATTTCGCTAACGTCCTGGAATTGCAGCAGCTGTTTCCCGGGCTTGCTGCCGAGCGTCCCGATCAGACTGGTGAGATCGGGCTTTACTTCAGAGAACACTTCGCTGCGGCTGCATGAATCGCAGGAGAAAATCGGCACGTTTTCAATTTCCACTTTGTTTTGATAAATGACGGTACGAAGACGGATGATCATCGCTTTGCCGCATTTGCATTGCTTCTGCAACAAAAACCACTCCTTTAGCAAGAAACCGAACGTTACTTAAGTAGAATTATTCTACTTCCGTCTTGAATCTCCTGCCGTCTGGAGGCTAGTAAAATTTAGCACCGGATCGGCGCTCAAACCGCTTTTTGCAAACCGGCAGCGACGCCAGAAGCATCGCAAGCGCAGCCCCTATCCCATCGTTGCGAATGTCCATCACATCCGGCGTCCGCCCCGGGACGAAGGATTGATGAAACTCGTCGGTCACGCCGTACAGCATGCACAGCAGCACAACGACAAGCTGGATTTGGAACGTCAGCCGTTTCGGGCGAATTCCCCATAAAAAAGTAAGCGCAAGGATAAAGTAGGAGATAAAATGACCCCAATCAAAGCTTTCCATCATCGGCACGAAGCGGCGCACCTCGTCCAGCCAACCGCCTACATCGTCTCCCGTACGGGAAGACAAATAAAAGATGACTGCCATCCATAGAACGGACGGCAACCATGAAACGATGTTTTTCACCTGAAAGGCAGCCCCTATTGTTTATTCTTGATATAATTGGCCAGCACATCGACGAATGCTTTGGTGAACGCCGGGAGGTCCGGCGGTCTGCGGCCCGAGACGATGTTGCGGTCGACGACCGCTTCCTCGTCCACCCAGATCGCCCCTGCATTTTCAAGATCGTCTTTAATGCCCGGCGTCGAGGTCATTTTGTAGCCCTTGCATATTTTCGCGGAAGCGAGCACCCAGCCGGCGTGGCATATATGCGCAATCGGCTTTTCCACCTCGTGGAATTGTCTCGTCAATCGCAGTACGGATTCATACCGTCTCAGCTTGTCCGGCGCCCAGCCACCTGGCACATACAAGCCAATATAGTCTTCCGCGCTCACTTCGTCCAGCGCATGATCGGTTGTCAGCGGCACCCCGTATTTGCCATGGTACACGGCTTTGGACTTCGGCCCGGCCAAATGTACTTCCGCGCCGGCTTCGCGAAGCCGCAGCACCGGGTACCACATCTCCAAATCCTCAAACTCTTCATCTACGAAAGCAAGCACTTTGTAACCTTTCAGTTCCATCGTATGTTCCCCCTTACGTCTCCATGGTTACCTGATACGCCAGACATCAGCCATCTGCGTAAAGCCCGGCTGCCCTTGTCTCTTCCGCCAAGTCCGCTTGAATGAAACGGCTGAGCACATCCATGACCTTCTGGCTGCTCGGACATCGCGAAAGTTCGTTCCATATGTTGTCGCCATCGCTGTAATGGCTCTGAAGCAAGCTGTTCTTCACCCGCAAAATCGACTGCACCGACATGCTCAGCTCCGTGACGCCGAGCGCAATCCAGACCGGCAGAGCCCGAATGTCGCCGGCCAGCTCGCCGCATACGCTTACGTGCTTCCCATAGCGCCTCGCGCCTTCAACCGTCATGCGGAGCATGCGGAGCACCGCCGGATGAAACGGATCGTACAGGTGCGCCACCGTTTCGTTCATCCGGTCGACCGCCAGCACATACTGAACAAGATCGTTCGTGCCGATGCTGAAAAAATCGACTTCCTGCGCCAGCAGTTCCGCAATCATGACAGCTGCCGGCAGCTCGATCATAATACCCACTTCCAGCTTATCTCGGAACGGGAGACCGTCCGCCGCAAGCTCGCGCTTGGCTTCGGCCAATATTTCATTCGCCCTGCGAAGCTCGTCTAGCGAGGAGATCATCGGGTACATAATCTGAATGTTGCCGTAGTGGCTCGCCCGCAAAATCGCCCGCAATTGCGTCTTGAACAAGTCGACGCGGTCGAGGGAGATGCGGATGGCGCGATAGCCCAGCGACGGGTTCTCCTCTTCGGGCAGTTCCAAGTAATCCAGATGCTTGTCGCCGCCGATGTCGAGGGTGCGAATAACGACCCGCTTTCCCTCCATCCGTTCCGCCACTTCTTTGTAGACCGCATACTGCTCTTCTTCCTGAGGAAAATTGTGCCGGTCCATGTATAGAAATTCGGTCCGGAACAATCCGACGCCCGACGCTCCGTTACGGATCACTTGCTCGAGCTCCTTGACGGAGCTGATGTTGGCCGCAAGCTGAAACGGCTGGCCGTCTTCCGTCTCCGCGGGCAAATGTGCGAGCTGCTGCAGCTGCTCGTGCATCGCTTTCCAATTCTCGCGAAGCTTTTTGTATCGGTCGATCACATCTTCCGGAGGATTGACATAGACCAGCCCCGCATCTCCGTCGATGATCAGGAAATCGCCGCTTTGAATCGGAACTTGCAGCTTTCCTTCGATGCCCAGCACGTACGGAACGCCCATAGCACGCGCCATGATGGCCACGTGCGACGTTTTGCCTCCGAGCATCGTAACGAGGCCAAGCGCTTGGTTCACGTCCAAATGCACCATCTGGGACGGAGACAGCTCTTTGGCCACAAGCACATAAGGCTCGTCCTTGGGCGGCAGCGTCTCCTCCAGCGCTCCAAGCAAATGCTTGAGCAATCGGTTGCCGACATCTTTAATGTCGAGCGCGCGTTCCTTCATGTACGTATCGTCGAGCAGGTCGAACATATTCACGAACTTCTCGATCGCTTCCTTCACAGCGACTTCCGCCGCTTTATATTGCCGCTGCATGATGCCCTGTACTTCGTTCATAAAGACAGGATCGTCCAGTATGGCCAGATGCGCGTCGAAGATTTGCGTCTGGTCTTCTCCGATGACGTTGACAAAGTCCTGCTTGATTTGTTCGATTTCCACCTTGGAATGACGAATTCCGTCATACAGCCTCTCGAACTCGTAAGCAAGATCCGTGACGTCGATGAGCTTTTCGGGAAAGTCCCATTCCCAGGTTGGAATGACGAACGCTTTGCCCATTGCGATACCGGATGAAGCTCCTATCCCCTCAACCATGCGTGCTTCCTCCCCCTGTGACGGCATTTTTGAGTACAACCGACATGACGGAAGCTTGGCCTTTCTTTACCGCCTTATACGGCGCGAAGCTCCACGATTTAACCATATCGGCATTTGTAATAATCATCGGGGTAGCAAGCGATGTGCTGTTCAGCTTCACCTTTTGCAGGTTAAACCGAACGAGCAGCTGTCCCGGCTCCACCTCGTCGCCTTCTTTGACGTACGCGGTAAAATATTTCCCCTGCAGCTGCGACGTATCGATCCCGATATGAAGCAGCACCTGCAGTCCTTCCCGCGTTTCAATCCCGAGCGCGTGCAGCGACGGATATATATGAACGATTTTTCCGGCGACGGGCGAAACGAGCTCCCCCTTTTCCGGAAGAAAGGCGACGCCGTTGCCAACCAGTTTCCCGGCAAAAATTTTATCGGGCACTTCTTCGAGCGAAATCATGCGTCCCTGCATCGGTGAACTGAACAGCACCTGGTGAATATCCTTGCGGATCGTCTTCATGATCTCTTCCCGGATCAGCTCGGAATACGTCCCGAAGACGACCTGCACGTTCCCGCCGCCCAGACGGATGACGCCCGCCGCTCCTAGAAGTTTGAGAGCCGCCGTGTCCATCTGCCGGTCGTTAACCAGCGTCAGACGCAGCCGCGTAATGCACGCTTCGATATTCTTGATGTTTTCTTTCCCGCCGAGCGCCTGCAAAATGAGCGGTGAACGATATGGAATATCCCCTGCCCACTCTTCCAACTGCGATCCTTCTTCACGGCCGGGCGTCGGAATACGGAAGCGGCGAATCGCAAAACGGAACAGCACGTAGTACAATAGCCCGTACGCAAGACCGATCGGGATGAGCAGCATGCCGTTCGTTGACAAGTGCAGATTGATCAGAAAGTCAATCGCTCCCGCGGAGTAAGAAAAGCCGTGATGAATATTGAGTGCATAGGCAAGCCACATCGATAAACCGGATAACAGCGCATGGATAAAAAATAAGTACGGCGCCACGAACAAAAACGCAAATTCGATCGGTTCCGTTACGCCTGTCAGAAAACAGGCAAAAGCCGCGGTCAAAAAGGTCGCGCGGATTTTCGGCTTCAAATCTTCGCGGGATTCCTGAATGATGGCGATGGCAATCGCCGGAAGCGCGAACATCATGATCGGATATAAACCGGCCATGTAAATGCCCGCTGTCGGATCGCCGGCGAAATATCGCGGCAAATCGCCGAACACCGGATTGCCTTCCGCATTATATGCGCCCAGCTGAAACCAAAAAAAGTTGTTGAATACATGGTGCAAACCAGACGGAACAAGCAGCCGGTGAATCACACCGTATAAAAACGTTCCGAATCCGCCCAGTCCCAAAATAAAATTCGTTAACGCTTGCATGCCCGACTCGAGCATGGGCCCGATTTGAATCATGATACCCGCGAGAATGAAAATGACCAGACCCATAAGCAGCGGCACCATCCGCGGTCCGCCGAAAAATTGAATGGATTCGGGCAATTGAATATGTTTCACGCGGTGGTATATAACCGCTGCAATCAGTCCGATTAAAATGCCTCCGGGAACGCCAAGCTGGAACAAATCGCCCATGTAATGTTCGACGGATACGGTAAACATATAGTGACCGATCAGCGCAGACATCCCGGCGATTCCGGCATTCTCCGTTAGACCCAGAGCTACGCCGACAGCGAAGATCAGAGGCAAGTAAGTGAAAATCGTCGTGCCGCACATCAGCAGCAGTTCGCCCACTTGCGGGATATGCATCGAATCCCATGGTAAATTTCCGAGCCGCAGCAAAATGGCCGCGACGGGAAGCGTGATGGTCGGCAGCATCAACGACCTTCCTAGCTGCTGCAAATTCCCCATCCAATTCAAATAACCGTTCCTCCTTTCCCTATAACGATGGTAAGCGCATAGCCGTTATTTGTCAAACGAATCCGCTATGTATGAAGCTGTTTATTGGAGCTCGCGCCTTACGCGCAATTCTTAAAAAAACGACGGGCCGCTAGGCCCGCCGCTTGCTGGGGATATACGCTAAAACAAGATTAAAATTGGTAACGGTTCATGCTGCCCATACCGAATTGACTTTGTGCCGGTTGCACGGAATCTGCACGCAAGTAGGCGTCATGGCCTTGTTGGTTCCCACGGTAGTTCGCCGTGTGGAACGCCTGCGGGTTAGTCGCTTGCATATACTGTGCCGATTGATTCGCAGTTTGATTCCAATTGGAAGCGGAAGACGCGCCGAACTGGTTGCCGAAAGAGCTGGCGCCCATGCTGAATTGACTGTTCGTCGGCTGAGTGGAGTCCGCACGCAGGTAAGCGTCATGGCCTTGTTGGTCACCGCGGTAATTAGCGGAATGGAAAGACTGAGGGCTGGCATATTGAGATTGCGCATACTGATTTTGGTTCATGGAACCGATGGAAGTACCGTAGGAAGATGCGCCGAATCCTGTTGCGAATTGCGCAGGCTGCGTGGAATCCGCACGCAGGTAAGCGTCGTGACCTTGTTGGTCGCCACGGTAGTTAGCCGTATGGAAAGATTGCGGGTTTTGATAGTTGCTGTACTGGGAAGAAGCGAACTGTTGGGTGCCGAACGACTGGTTGGTCATAGACGGGTTGTTCAGGGATTGGTTGTACTGGGATTGTACCATCCCTACCGGTTGGTATTTCGTTGCCAAACCGCGATTTTGCGTGTTTGCAAAACCTGCACCGGCTTGATTGGAAAAGCTGTTTTGTTGGAAATTTTGGCTGTACATGTAATAAATCCTCCTCGAGGTATTAGAGAAGTCTTCCGGTTCACGGTCCATGTTTTATGCAAGGTCCGATCCTTTCCAGAAGCCTTTCTTATTGTCTTCAAGGAGGATTTATTTTATAACAATACAATCAATAACTTTTCGAACGGAGCAGATCGGAAAACTTGGGCCGGTATGCGGCCTATGTTATTCCCTTCATATGCCGTAGCAGCGTTTCGGCGGCTTGCTTCGGGTCCGCCTGCCGCGTGATAGCGGATACGACCGCTACGCCGTCGGCGCCCGCCGCTATAACCTCATAGCTGTTGTGCGGTTGTATGCCTCCGATCCCGACCATGCAAACATGCGGCCAACGGTCTTTTATTTGCGCAATCAGCCCCGTACCGATCGGCGCGCCTGCGTCTCCTTTGGTTAAGGTAGCGTATACAGCCCCTACCCCCAAATAATCGGCGCCTTGTTCCATCGCCCATTCCGCCTCTTCCATCGTCCCGGCGGATACGCCGATGATTTTGTCGTCACCGAGCAGCTTGCGGGCTTCCCGGGCCGGCAAGTCGTCCTGCCCGACATGTACGCCGTCCGCTTCAAGCAGCATAGCTACATCGACTCGGTCATTGACGATAAACGGAACGCCGTACTCTCGGCACAATTCCCGAAGGGCGGCGCCTGCTTTGAGCGTATCGCGAAGCTGGGCTTTCTTCTCTCTCAACTGCACCATGGTCACGCCGCCGCGCAGCGCTTCGCGAACAGTATGCAGAGCGGATTTCCCTTCATATTCCGCAAGATCGGTAACCAAATAAAGCGGCAAAAGGTCACGCAGCTGATCCTTGAACATTACTTTCCTCCAGGCAATAAGATCGAGTCTTCCACTTTGATGCAGCGGTCCATAATGACTTCAAGCCCGCCCGCTTTTGCGATCTCGGCCGCCTCTTCATTATAAATGCCTAGCTGCAGCCAAAATACTTTCGCTTTGATTTTCACCGCTTCCTCGGCCACCGGCAAGACTTGATCGCTGCGGCGAAACACATTGACAATATCGACCGGTTCCGGAATATCGCTGAGCGACGCATAGCACGTTTCGCCCAGAATCGTTCCCGTTACCATTGGATTGACCGGGATGATCCGGTACCCTTTCTTTTGCATCGCTTCCGATACCATGTAGGACGTACGATCCGGTTTATCGGAAAGTCCGACGACCGCCACGGTCGCCGCACTTTTCAAAATATTCCGGATTTCGTCTCTCGAAGGGTTTTCAAATGGCATACATATAACCTCCTTTATGATTTGGCCGCCTCCGTGTAGCTTAACGCCTGTCTTCCCATCGCTTCCCAAGTGGCAATGAACCGGGATTTCTCGATCTTCCGCTTACCGGTCAGCGGGTCGTTGACGTAGACACTTTGTTCGTCATAGCCGACAATCAGTACCGCGTGCTCCATAAACGTAGTTTGAATCGGACCGAGGTCCGTGTCCCACGTCATCCATTTCTCCGGAACTTGGTAATCGATCGTGGTCCACGCGACGACAGGGAAGCCTTCCGATACTTGACGCTCAAGCTTCGAGAACGGCTCGCGAGTCAAATCGACAGCCGAGGGGACATACTCCTTCAGCAGATCGAACAGTGCGGCATGATAAATGCCAAAGCCTTTGGCACTACCCGTAATCTCGCCGACGAACCCGATGTTCGGATTGCCCCAATAAGCGATCGTCCCGTCCTTATTGTAGCGGATCGGAGTCGAATCCCGCTTCATCTCGGGAAGAAGTTCCATCTTCGATTTGTTGACGCCGTAATATTGCAGCAGCATCGTAAGGCTCGTCAGCTCGCAGCCGGAAGGCAGCTCCGGCTTCTGAAAAACGAGCGGCGCTTCCAGCATCGCCTTTTTCGGCAGCTCTTTCAGGGCGGGTGCCTGCGCAACGCGCGCCGAAGATGTTACAGCGTCGACAGTGGCAGACGCCTCGTTATTCTCGGCATAAGCGACCATTTCGTTTTCGCGAAACCATTCCCGTCCCGTTATTTTACCGTAAAGCAGCACGCCGAATACGGTGCTTGCAAACAGCAGCCCGGCGATGAGCAAGTAACCGAACGCGACTTGAATGCCTTTCCATAAAACGGTCACGGCGTTTTCACCGTCCTCATAGCATTTCTACGACGAAGTCTATTCCTTTACCAATTCAATTTGCGCCCCAAGTGACAGCAAATGGTCAAAATATTGGGGGTACGATTTAGCGACATGATGCGCATCGTTAATAATGAGCCCCTGCTCCGAACGGAGACCGACGATCGTGAGCGCCATAATGACGCGGTGGTCGTAATGCGCGTTGATTTCGACGCCTCCGGCGACGCCTTGGGGACGGCCGCGAATGATAATTTCGCTTTGTCTTTCCTCGACGTCCGCCCCCGCTTTGCGAAGCTCCGTTACGAAGTCGGTTATGCGGTCGCACTCTTTATAACGCAAATTTTCCACATTATAGAAGCGGGAGGTCCCTTCGGCAAATACGGCAGCGGCTACCATCGCGAGTACGCCGTCGGTAAAATGATCCCCGTCGAACTCGCCCGCCTTCAGCGTTTGATTGCCGAGCACATGCACAACGTCGTTCTCATGCGTCAAATTGACGCCCATGGCGCGGAGCACATCGACAACGGCCCGCTCTCCTTGTTTGCTGTTCTCAGCCAGACGGAGCACCTTCACGTCGGAATTCGTCACCGCCGCCGCAGCCAGAATCGCTGCCGAACCCGGATAATCGCCTTGAACCACATACTCCTGAGGCGCGTACTTTTGTTTGCCCGGAATTTTGTAGTACATCAAATCGTCCGACGCCTCAATCGTAATCCCGGCTTGAGCGATTACTTCGAGCGTTTGCCCGACAATGACTTTCGATTTGAGATCGTGCAGCACGGTAATTTCCGTATCCTCTTCCAGCAGAGGCGTCATGAACAGCAGTGAGCTTAAAAATTGCGAGGAGACGTTGCCCGATACCGTGATTTTGCCGCCGCGCGGATGACCTCCGCGAATCGTAATCGGCAGCTTCCCTTCGTTATGCTCGACTTGAACGCCCATTTGCTGCAGCGAATCGATCAAATCGTCATGCGGTCTTTTGCCGAGCGAATTCGGATATGCGTTAATAAACGTCACTTCGGGACAAAATGCCGCGGTCGACATAAGGAAGCGAAGCACGGCTCCGGCGTTGCCGACGTTGAGCTCTTTCACATGCTTCGGATGTTTGCCGAAGCCGCGAATCGTCATCTTCGTATCGTCTTCCTGCACGTCGGCGCCCAAATCACGGATGCAGCGCCGCATCGCATCGCTGTCTTCGCTGTGCGCGGGATAGTACACGGTGCTTGTTCCATCGGCAAGCGCTCCGATCAGCAGGTAGCGCGTCGTGTAGTTTTTCGAGGATAATGCGTTGATGGTGCCTTCCAAGCGGCCCGTAGGCTTCACTACTGCTTTCATGACTATGTATCTCTCCTTATGTGTTAGAACGTTATTGCAACCTTATTCGACAACGGGAACGGGTTTCCTCTTTCTTTTTCGTTATCGATTTGACGTCGACCCCGGACCCGGATTGAGGTCGTTTGACAGACCGCCCGATACTTCATATGATGAATAAATGACCGATTTAAGGTACAAAAGGAGGCCTTTTACCCGCATGCACTCGATTATGCCCGAAGAATTGAAGCAAAGACTCACTAACGGCGAGAAGCCCGATATTATCGATGTAAGGGAAGACGAAGAAGTTGCGTTTGGCATGATTCCCGGCGCAATCCACATTCCGCTCATGCAGCTTCCCGAACGGCTGGCCGACATCCCGCAAAACGGGGAAACGATTCTGGTTTGCCGCAGCGGCAACCGAAGCGGCCGTGCTTATGAATATTTAACCGCGCAAGGCTTGTCCGGTCTCAAAAACATGACCGGCGGCATGCTGGAGTGGGAGAAGCTTTAAGCTTCTCCTCTCGGCAGCCGGCTCACGATCAAATCTACTATGACTTCAACCGGTTTATCTGTAGTATCGATGGTAAAGTCGGCAAAGTCGTAAGCATGCTTGCGTTCCTCCAAAATACGGCGTACCCGTTCCGCAGCGTTACCTTGCAGCAGCGGGCGGTTCTCGTCGTTGCCGACTCGCATGATAATCGTCTCCTCCGTTGCACGCAGTGCGATTACGAACCCGCTCGTTTTCATCGCCTTCCGATTTTGCTCCGCCAATACGGCGCCGCCGCCGGTTGAAACAATCCGGGTTTCCCCCTGAAGCACCGACGCAATCGTCTCGCTCTCCATTTTACGGAACGCCGGCTCGCCCTGTTCCGCGAAGATGGCGCCGATCGTGGTTCCCGCCTTCTCTTCGATGACCGCATCCGTATCGACAAACGTCCATCCGAGTTTTTCGGCTAGCGCTTTGCCTACCGTCGATTTCCCCGTACCCATCGGTCCAATGAGCACGACATTTCCGCCATTCAACAAAATCACCTCTTACTTTGCGCATTTGTCGATCCATGCGCTTATCCTATTTCCGGGCGTAACATTTACAAACTTACCCTTTATCATAACACAGCTTCCCGAGTGTGAATAGAAACTTTGTCCAAATCATAAGATGGATGTGAATAATTTCCAACGTGAACAGTCATGATGTTACTATAGTTTATTTTTTCTATGAAAGGAGATCTCTATATGTCTAGCGCCATGTCCCGTTCCCAACCGAACGTTCCGCATCCGGCCGAAGCCAGACTCGAGCAAATTCTGAATCCGAATCACCCGCTGTGCAGAGATGATATCGTATGGGCTCTGGAATATATTAAAAAAAAGGTGACTGAGGAAGATCCGAAGTTAATGGATCTGCCCCAGCCACGCTTGATGCAAAATTTTCGTTATTTTGCCGACATTTCTTTAATGCTGATTCAACGCCGAAACGGATTCGATCAAGAAGCCGACCGGCTGAAAGACTGGGTGTACGAAGCCGCTTACGGCCTTCACTCTCACCGTTCCCCCGGCTCAGCCAAAAAAAACAATTAATCGTTCATCCACTGGAAGTGGAATGTGCCTTCCTTGTCTACGCGCTTGAACGTATGCGCTCCGAAATAATCGCGCTGCGCCTGAAGCAGGTTGGCCGGCAAACGCTCTGTACGGTAGCTGTCGTAGTATGCCAAAGCGGAAGCGAACGCCGGTACGGGCACGCCGCGCGTTACGGCAGTCGCAATGACGGTTCTCCATGCATCCTGATAGTTCTCCACGACGTTCTTGAAATATTCGTCAAGCAGCAGGTTTTTCAATTCCGGTTTGCGGTCGTACGCATCCTTGATGTTTTGCAGGAACCGGGCGCGAATGATGCAGCCGCCGCGGAAAATCATCGCGATGTTGCCATATTGCAAATCCCAGTTATATTCTTCGCTTGCGGCGCGCATTTGCGCGAAGCCTTGCGCATAGGAGCAAATTTTGCTCGCGTACAGCGCTTGGCGAACCGCTTCGATGAATGCGGTCCGGTCGCCGTCGAACGCCGCTTGCTTCGGTCCGTTCAACACTTTGCTTGCGGCCACTCTTTCTTCCTTCATTGCGGAGATGAAGCGGGAGAATACCGACTCGGTAATGATCGACAGCGGCACGCCGAGGTCAAGCGCGCTTTGCGACGTCCATTTGCCCGTGCCTTTTTGGCCGGCGGAGTCCAGAATGACGTCCACCATCGGCTTGCCTGTCTCCGGATCGTACTTCGTGAAGATGTCGGTCGTGATTTCAATCAGGTAGCTGTCCAGCTCGCCTTTATTCCACTCGGAGAAAATTTCATGAAGCTCCTCGGTGCTTAGTCCAAGCACGTCCTTAAGCAGCTGGTAAGCTTCGCAAATAAGCTGCATGTCTCCGTATTCGATGCCGTTGTGCACCATTTTCACGTAATGGCCGGCGCCGTCCGGTCCGATATACGTGCAGCAAGGGTCGCCGTTTACTTTCGCCGAAATGGCCGTCAAGATCGGCGCTACGAGCTCATAAGCGTCCTTTTGTCCGCCAGGCATGATGGAAGGTCCTTTGAGCGCTCCTTCTTCGCCGCCGGATACGCCAGTCCCGATGAAACGGAGGCCGTGCGCTTCCAGTTCTTTGTTGCGGCGCTGCGTGTCCGGGAAGAATGCGTTGCCGCCGTCAATGATGATATCGCCTTTATCCAAATGCGGAAGAAGCTGGTTGATCGTATCGTCCGTCGGTTGTCCCGCTTGCACCATGATCAAAATTTTGCGCGGCGTCTCGAGCGATGCCACGAATTCCTCAATCGTATATGTACCTGTCAAATTTTTGCCTTTTGCTTCGGACAGCAGCACGTCCGTTTTTTCGCGCGAACGGTTAAAAACGGATACGGTGAAGCCTCTGCTTTCGATATTCAGCGCCAGGTTTTTACCCATGACTGCGAGTCCGATCACGCCTACTTGCTGTTTTGCCATAATGGTTCTCTTCCTCTCATCTTTATTTGCCGTATGAATTCCTTTGAGCGTTTGCGGCTTTGCGTCAAGCTCCGGCGCAGCAACCGAACCGCGAGACCGTAATGTATGCATGAGGCCAAATCCGTCGAATCCGGTCTGCAGTCCTCGTCGCAACGCACCCTTGCTATCGCTTCGCCGCCGAAGCTTGCTCCGCTCCTATTCGTTAAATCGTCATTGCTCCGTAACCGCCGTCAACCCGCAGCAGCGAGCCCGTTACAAAGCTCGAAGCCTTGTCCGAAGCCAAATAAACGGCAGCGCCTTGAAGCTCTTCCGCTTCTCCGAAACGGTTCATCGGCGTATGGCCCAAAATCGATTGAACGCGTTCGGGAGATAGGATCTTGCGGTTTTGCTCCGCCGGGAAAAAGCCCGGAATGATCGCATTGACGCGTACCCGCGCAGGAGCAAACTCACGCGCAAGGAACTTCGTCACGTTGTTGACCGCCGCTTTGGAGGCGGAGTACGTAAATACGCGGGAAAGCGGCGGTTCCGACGATACGGAGGAAATGTTGATGATGCTTCCCCCCTCGCCTTTCTCCACCATATGTTTCCCAAATACTTGGCACGCTAGCACTACGCTCTTCAAATTGACTTCCATGATGGAATCCCATTCTTCCATCGTAATTTCGAAGAAAGGCGTCGCGCTATTTTTCCCCGGACAGTTCATCAGCACATCGCAGCGGCCTGTCCACGCCAGCACATCAGTCAGCACACGCTGCAGATCGTCCGCGCTTGTCGCGTCAGCCGAGAAGCTCTTCGCTTTGCCGCCTACTTCTTGAATCCGTTTCACGACCGCTTCCGACTTCTCTTCATTGCGGCCTACGACCGCCACATCGGCCCCATGCCCGCCGAGCGCAACCGCCATTGCCCCGCCGAGCGTACTGTTCCCACCGATAATGACAGCGGTTTTTCCCGTTAAATCGAACAAATTCATAGCCATGAAGTGCATCCCCCTATACGATAGTGTGCGACTGCTGAAAGGCTGCGATTGCGTCAAACTCGTCCTTCAACTGATGGTACACACGATTATAAATTTTTGTCAACTGCATATACGTTTCATGATTGTGTTCATTCGTCCGAAGCGACTGTTCCACCTGCATCCAATCGTGAACGGAACTGAAATCTTTGATCTCTCCAAGCGCCAGCATCGCAAGCTGCGCCGCCCCGAGTCCGGAGCTTTCGATCGTGTTCGGTACGGCAACCGTCGTTCCGAGCACATCGGACATCATCTGCAGCCAGAACGGCGAGCGGGCGAAGCCGCCGGAAGCGCGAACTTCTTTGGTCGGTCCGCTGAGCTCTTCGAGCGCCGTAACGACCGAGTGAATGCGGTAAACGACGCCTTCCAGAACGGAACGGATCATATGCTGCTTTTGGTGGTACAGTGACAAGCCGAAAAATACGCCGCGTGCGTTCGCGTTCCAATAAGGGGCGCGTTCTCCGGCGAGCAGCGGCAGGAAGATCAGGCCGTCGGAACCCGGCGCCACGCCTTGAGCGAGCTCGGTCAAGTAATCGTAAGGGTCCATCCCGCGGCGGCGCCCTTCTTCCGCTTCCAGCGTCGCGAGCTGATCGCGAACCCAGCGGAACATGATGCCGCCGTTGTTGATCGCGCCGCCGACGACCCAGAAGTCCTCGTTCAGCGCGTAGCAGAACAGCCTACCTTGCGGATCGGTGACCGGCTCGCGCACGACGCCGCGTACCGCACCGCTCGTACCGATCGTGACTGCGTACACACCGGTATCGATCGCGCCGACACCGAGATTCGCCAGCACGCCGTCCGATGCTCCGACGACGAACGGGGTGTCCGCATGCAGCCCGATAGCGGTCAGGTATTCGCTGTTGATGCCCTGCAGCACGTGCGTGGTCGAAACCGGATCGGACAGCTGCTCTCTCCGTACGCCGCACGTTTCGAGCGCCTGCTGGTCCCAATCAAGCTGCTTCAGGTTGAACAACCCCGTCGCGCTCGCGATGGAATAGTCGATGACGAGCTTGCCGAACAGCTTGGCGAATACGTATTCTTTGATCCCGATGAATTTGTACGCCTGCTCGAACAGGTCCGGACGATTGTCGCGGAACCACATCAGCTTGAGCAGCGGGGACATCGGGTGGATCGGCGTGCCCGTGTTGCGATAAATTTGCAGCCCGTTCAGCTCCTCCTTCAGCGTCTTGACGTAGCCTACGCTTCGGTTGTCCGCCCAAGTGATGCATCGGGTAAGCGGATGAAGATCGCGGTCGATGGCGATAACGCTGTGCATCGCGGAGCTGAACGAAACGCCCAGCACTTGGCTCGGCAAAATGCTCGCTTTGCCGATCACGGTGCGAATCGCCGTCAGCACCGCCTGGAAAATTTCATCCGGGTCCTGCTCGGCCATATCGGGCCGTGGCGTATGCAGCGGATATTCGACGGCGTGCGAGCCGAGCACCCGGCCGCCCACGGTGTCGATGACGAGCGTCTTCGTGCTCGTCGTCCCGATATCCGCTGCGATAATGTATCGTTTTGTTCCCGTCATACCAGCCATGTTATCTCAAGTTCCCTTCACTGTTGAATGCCAGGTCGTAAGGTTCGGACAAAATTTTAATATCCGGATTACGCTTCGCTTCCTCGAGCAAATTGACGGATATTTCGATTTCGCCCAGATGCAGCGTATCTTGTATCCGAACGAGACGGCATGTCGTATAGTCCAAAATATTGCATGTTTTCACTGCCGCCTTGATCGTATACATATCGTTCTCCAGCGTCGTCGCCTGCTTCGTCGGTGCGCAAACGGTGGAAGTGAGGCCGTTGGCATACGTGGCCGCCCAATTCGTCTTATCCACCAGCCGCTTCGTCGTGAAATCGGCGGTTCCTACACCGTTCGCGTTCCCTTGCGTTTCCGGCGTCAAATCGAGCACGACCATCTTGGACACTTCCGGTCCGCCGTGCGCATAAGGCGTCGGATAACGTCCGGTAATGTTCGGGTCCATCCCGTCACCGCTAATGTTTTTGCCGATGTAATCGATCACCAGAACATCGATCTGGTCGAACAAAATTTTCGGCAGACGCGATTTGGCGATCTCGAGCAGCTTTTCTTCCCGCTCCTCGATTTGCGCGGCCGGCAGCACTTCCACGATGCAGGTTTCGTCGAAGGCGTTCTCGACCAGCGCTACGCCGAATACGATCGGCAGCTTCTCCAGCATGATGTTCGCCATCGCCGGCACGTTCTCCGCCATGTATTTGAAGCCGAGCTGATGGCACGCTTCCGCGCCCTTCTGTTTGCCGAGGCCGATGGAGATCATTTTCATAATGCCGCTCTCGATTCGGCCGCGGAACGCCGTATGCGGCTTCACGCGGTTAATGACGACGATCGCGTCCGCTTCCGAAGCGTATTTATCCACATAGACCGGCAGCCCGTTCGGAAGCTGGTCGATCTGTATCACTTCCATCGAGGAGCGGATTTCGGCGCCCATCGCCTCTTCCGTCACGCCCAGATGGTGCAGCACCTCTTTTTGCCCATCGGCCGTCGCCCCGCCGTGACTTCCCATGCAAGGAACGATGAACGGGTGCGCGCCGGCTTTTTTGATCGCATTGATCGTCGTTTTCGTAAAAGCGGCGATGTTCGCTACCCCACGGCTGCCGACGGCGACCGCGACCTGTTGGCCCGGCTTGATTTGATCGATCGCACCCGGCTTCTGCAGTTCGCGTTCAAGCACCTCAGCCGGGTTGTCCAGCTTCGTGCCGTCGAATTTTTGACGGATGCGAACCATTTGCGGTATCGGAATATCTTGCAGCAGCGTTCTTAATACGCTCATTTTAGTTTCCTCCTGCAATCGTTTTGACGGAATCCCTTATAACGAGCTCCGTATGAAAGTAAACCGTCGATTTCTCGACTTGTTTTTTCTCGATAAAAGAAAGCAGCTTTTCCGCACCGGCCCTGCTGATCTCCTCGATCGGCCTGCGAACGGTCGTCAGCGCCGGCGACATAAAGGCCGAGAACAAATGATCGTCAAAGCCGACTACCGACAAATCGTCCGGCACGCGAAGTCCGCGCTCGGTTACGGCCTTGATGGCGCCGAGGGCCATATCGTCGTTGGAGCAAAACACTGCGGTGGGACGCTCCTTCAAGTCCAGCAGACGGTTCATTCCGGCATAGCCGCTTTCCAGGTCGTAATTACCCGGTACGATCCACTCGTTTCGCAGCGGCACCCCGTGCTTCTCCAGCGCTTCACGGTAACCGTCCCGGCGCGCTTGCGTCGATTTGAACCCTTGCTTGCCTTCGATAATGGCGATGCGCCGGTGGCCTTTCTCGATCAAATGCTCCGCCACACGGTAAGCCCCGCGCTGATCGTCGGGCACCAAATTCATCACCTTGACTTTATCGATCGGCCGATTGAGCACCACGATCGGAATTTCCTTGTCCGCCGCGTATTCGATAAACGACTGGTCGCTTGCGCTTTGACTCATAACGATGAGTCCGTCGAAACTTTTCCGATTGACGTTATGATAGCTCTTGTAATCGTCGATCCCGCGCACAATTAAATTGAATTGGTCCTTGATTACATCGTTGACGCCTTTGATGGCTTCGTACAAAAAGCCGGATGAGGTACCCGTATGCAGCGTCGAAAAAAATAGCCCCAGATTGTACGACCGGTCCAGAACCAAACTTCTTGCGCTGTAGTTAGGCGTATAGTTCAGGCTGCCCGCAATCGACTTGATTCGATCCTTTGTTTCCGGATTGATGAGCGGACTGTCGTTAAGCGCCCGGGAAACGGTCGTATGCGAGACACCGGCCAATTTCGCGATGTCCTTAATTGTAACGCTGCTCATCCTTTACCTACCACCCTCTAACTGTCATCATAGCATAGTGCTGCACACGTTAACAATGCTCTTTTCTTGCCCATTATAACGAAATATTAACCTTTTTTGCGACAAAAAGCGAGTCCGTCTCGAACCAAAAGAAAAACGGCCTGTGAACGTTTCACAGACCGTCTACTTACTCAGCCAAGCCCGTATGCCCTTACATTTCAAGCAATAGCATTTCATGCCGCAACTCCCTCAGCTTTTCTTTGCACTTTTGCACCGTCGCAAGGTCGCCCGTTTGAATAGCATCGTGCAGCGTAGCCAGCTCGTAATCGAGCTCCAGCCGCAGCACCGGAATGCGTTCATCCGGCCGTTTGGAGCGGAAAGCCTGCATCATTTCTTCCACGGTCACCACCGGTTCCTTCTGAAACAAAACTTTATGCTCAACGCCAGAAATTTCAACCATACGAATGATTTCCCCGAACATGATATTCTCGATCAGAATTTGCCGGTCCTTAAACCGTTTCACTACGGCGTGTCCGCGCGTATCTCCGATCATTTTTTCCATCAGCTCCGCCAATTTCTCATCTTTGAAGGAATAATTGCCGACAATTTTGTAACGTTCGCCGATGCGTTGAAATTTGAGCTTCACCAGCTTCCGACCCGTACGGATGGATACGATGAATTGCTGGTCGTTCTCGTTCCAGTAAAGCGAATACCCTTCTTGAATGAGCGTTTTGATGAAGTTACGGATTAGCCGACGGTCAAATCGTAACTCAAGGTTGCAATATTCCACTTCATGACTCTTACTCACGGCAATCCCCTCCTCATATTTCAAAAAAACGGGCATCGGACTCGTAGCGACTTGGATTCCGGTACTATAGCATGCGGTGCTCCGCGAACGGCTTAGGATCGTCGGATGACCGAACTTCGAAATGCCCCAGCCCCTTTGATAGAATTTTCTGACTATTCGCATTTCTTGATTCTATCTTATTATGATTCATATGTTTTAGCAACTTGGTTTATTGTCTTTTTTTACTCATTTTTGAACCTAATTTTTATGGCGGCATGGTTTATTTCCCCGCCGACAGCCAAAAGAACCGCCTTCCCTTGGCAATGGAGACGGTTCTTGACGGCATGGATGCCGCATTAAGCCGAGTCCGTTTCCCCCGGCTTCAGCACGACCGAGCCAAGCCCGAGCAAAACGACAGCAAACAAAGCGAGTACGGTCAGATGCATCCAAAGCTCTTCGATGGATTGCCCGGATGCAAGCCGCTTGATGCCTTCAATCGCCCAGCTTTGCGGTACGAAATGCGATAGCTTTTGCATAAATTCCGGCATGATAGCCACCGGCCAGAAACAACCCCCGAGCATGCAGGTCGGCGTTGCGATCATGGCATTGATGGCGCTCAGATTCTCGGAATTCCGGACAAATCCGGCCACGCTGCTGGATATTCCGATGACGGCGAGCAAAAAAAATTCAAGCAGCAGCAAATGTTCCCAGAACGGCAGCCCGTAACGATAGCCGATCGCATATTTCGTAACGGCAAGTACGACGACGATTTGCAGCGTACCTAATAGGAAGCTGCCGAGAAAGTTGCCGAGCGCGATTTCGCCGGAACGAACCGGGGCGGCGAACATGCGGGTCATCGTATTGCGTTTTCGATCTTCGATTACGGCGGAGACAGACGTATTGACAAGCCCCATCAAAAACATAAGCAGGAACCCGGTTACGAACCCAAGCGACGCATTGCTATACAAACCGAGGTCGCTCGTCTTCGTCGTGACCTGATGCTTCTCCGTCTGCTCGAACACGCGAGGCATGCGTTCCAGCGGCTCTCCCGCCGTCTTGAGCATAGCCGTCTGCATGGCGGCAAGACCGACTTGATGATCAATGTTCATCCTAAGAGCGAACGAAGCCTCGCTCATGGTCAGCTCGCTCAGTTCGACCGGCGCCGGGCTGCCTTTCAGCAGACGGTCGGTAAATTCGGGCGGAATGATAAATGCGGCAGCCGCTTTGCGCTGCAGCAGCGCCTCCTTTATGTCGCTTTCCGACGCCGCTTCCGACAAACGGTAGCTGTCGTTGCGGCCCAGCTCCTTGATCAGATGGCTGCCGGCGGCGCCAGTATCGCGATTCATGTATAAGACCTGGGCGGTGTCGTCCCCCCCGTCGCCCATCAAGCCGATTAAGGCCGAGATGACCAGCGCCGGAACGAGGATATGCAGCAATATCCCTTTGCGGTTCCCGATCGTCCGTTTGATAATACCAAGCGCGATGATAAGACTATTCACGATAACCCACCTTCCGATAAACGGTCGTTGCGACGACGGCCAGCACTACCGCGATGGCCGCCAGCATTCCGACATGCTGCACAGCCGTTGCCGTCCCGTTATCCAGCATCAGCCGCAGTATGCTCTGCATGCCCCAATGACTGAGCGTAAACGGGGCCAAGCTCGCGATGAATTCCCCCATATCGCGGCCGAAGCCTCCGCTCAGAAACGTCATTAAAATGATCACGATTTGAAACAGCGTCGTGACGGTTCTCACGCTTGTCGCAATTACGCCGACTAGCGCAGCCATGCTCATCGCAGCGACAATCAGCAGCATGCAGACGAGCAGCAGCAGATCGAGCCGGCTGCCCCAGTCGACGCCGAGCGCAAAATGGGACAGCAGCACTATAACGGCGGATTGTACAAGCGATAGCAATCCGTTGCCAAGCACTTTGCCCGCCATGATCTGATCCATCTTCACCGGCATCGCTCCGAGTCTGGCAAGCGTATGGTTGTTCCGTTCGTAAACCATGCTGATTGCAGCGGCCATCCCGGAGTACAGGATGAACATGACCGTCATGGCGGCGGCGTAATACTGAACCGCCGAGAACTGTTTTTGTTCTCCGATGAATGAACCGCTCTTCACGTAGTCCGGCTGCGGCTCGTTCAGGAACTTATCTTGCACGGCCGCAAACGATGGAGCCGCCTGAGCTCCGGTCGCCAGCACCGCGGCCTGCAGCCCGTTGACATAGTCGATGTAGCTTTGGAATACGGTTTGTGCGATCAAATTTTGCCCATGCTCGCTGCCCTTCAGCAGCTCCCACTCCGCCGGTTCCCCCCGCATCAGCTTGTCGCCGAACCCTGCGGGTACGACGACGCCGAATTCGGCCGATCCGCTGCGGATCGCCCGCACCGCCAGTTCCCGGCTTTCCGCTTGTGAAAGATCGAGCGCCTTTTTCATAACCGGGCTATCCAAATACTGCATCAACTGGCCGTTCCACCCGCTTTGGTCCAGGTTGACGAGAACGGTTTTGACCGGCTTCAGCTTGACATCCTCCGTCCGGAACTCGCCGGAAAGCGCAGCGCCCAAAATAAAAATTAAGATCAGGGGCAGCAAAAACAAGACAAACATGACCGAGCGAAGCCTGCTCATTCTCCGCAGCTCATACATGGTGATAATCCAAACGTTGCTCATCTGTCGTCAGCTCCTTAATCCCGCAGCGTGCGGCCGGTCAACGACAAGAAGAGGTCCTCCAGGTCGGGTTCCGAGCGGCTCAACGATTGGATCACGACGCCGTGCTTGGATAAAATGAACAAGATGTCCTGCAGGGCGTTGGCGAGCGGCGCAAGGTCGATTTCAAGCGTCTGATCCGCCGCCCGGACCTCGCGGATGCGCGGATGATTCCGCAATTCCTTCACTGCGTCTTCCGCCGGATTGACCGTTCGGATCGTCAGCCTCTCCGCCTCGGATACAAGCCCCCGCAGCTCCTCCAGGGTACCGCAGGCGATCAGATGACCGTGATCCATAATGCCGACCCTGCCGCTGATTGCCGCCACTTCTTCCATGTAATGACTTGTATAGATGATCGTCGAGCCCATCCGGTTCAGCTGCCGCACCGACTCAAGAATACGATTGCGCGACTGCGGGTCGATCCCTACCGTCGGCTCGTCCATGATGATCAGCTCCGGCCTGTGCATAATGGCGCAGGCTATGTTGAGCCGCCGCTTCATGCCGCCGGAAAAAGCGGCAGGCTTATCGCTTTGCCGGTCCGAGAGGCCCGTGAACGCAAGCGCTTCCTGTACCCGCTCCTGCAGCAGCTTGCCGCGAAGGCCGTACAAGCGGCCGAAGAACGATACGTTTTCGCGCGCAGACAAATTATCGTAGATCGCAAGATCCTGCGGAACGAGACCGATCCGCCGCTTGACCTCAAGCGGCCCAGAAGCGACGGATATCCCTCCCACCTTGATCTCCCCCTGATCGATTCCGAGCAGCCCGCACACCATCTTAATGGTCGTGCTCTTGCCTGCGCCGTTCGGTCCGAGCAGGCCGAATATTTCTCCTTGACGTACCGACAAGTTCAAATGATCGACGGAAAGCTTATTTCCGTAACGCTTTACGACATTGCTGATTTCTACAAAGCCCACTTTCCACTTCCCCCTTACGCCTTCCCCTATGTAAATTCATTGTATATCATGGCGCATCTCGCGCTCAGTAGCCATCGTCACCTTTAGCAAATGACTAAAGTCATTTCAAGCCGGTTGTGTTATAATCCTTTGTGCAAAAGCGGTGCATTATTTTTCCATAAAAACGAATGCGTCATGGGAGGCGGATAACTGATGTTATTGAGCTTGCGCTATGTGCTGATCCTGTTTCCGGTATTCAGCACGATGACCGTTCTTCCCAAAGAAAGCATCGGGCTGTTCACGCTCCATACGCTGCTGCTTCTCGCCTTGGTCGAGACCCGGCGCGCTTGGCTTCCGGAACGGGCGCAGCGCTTTGCGGCGGCGGCGGAAACGGCCTACGTCACCTGGCTGAGCGTTCGGTATCAGAACATGATGTTCGCCTGCCATTATTCCATTCTTCTCACGTACATGCTGCAGGAAAAAAGCAATCTGCGCTGGTTTCTGCTTGCACTTCAAACTGCGATGCTCAATGCCGCCTTGCTGGGACATGCGGACATGGAGCTCAAGCTGACCGCGAATCTGTTGTTTGCGACCGGTGCGCTGCTTCTGTACTTGCTTGCCGATACGGGCAAGAGCAAAGCGGAGTTGGAGCAAGTATACGACGAACTTCGCCGCAAAGCATACGAGCTTGATGCCGCGCGCACCCGGGTGCTGGAATATGCCGGAAAAGTGGAGCAGCTCGTGCAAGCGGAGGAACGCAACCGCATTGCGCGGGAAATCCACGACGATCTGGGCCATAAATTGATCCGGTTGAAAATGATGCTGGAAGCGGCCGTGCGCATTACGCCGGATCAGCCGGAAAAAGGGCTGGACATGACGAAGCAGGTGTGCGGCCAGCTTGCCGAAAGTATGGAGACGCTGCGGCTGACCGTTCGGCGCATGAAGCCGGACAACGATAGCGTACAGTCTTATTCTTTGAGCCGTTTAATCGAGGGGCTGACTGCCGAGACCGGACTTGATGTCAAATATGAAATGAACGGCATCCCGCGCCCGCTTTATCCTAGTCTGGAAATCGTCTTGTACCGTAACGCGCAGGAAGCGGTGACGAATGCGCTTCGTCACGGACAGGCGACGGAAGTTCGAATCCATATGCAGTACGAGCCGGCCTTCGTCCGGATGACCGTATGGAACAACGGGGTAAAGCCGGATGTTTCCGTCCTGCGCAAAGGTTTCGGCCTGAGCGGAATGGAGGAGCGGACACAACTGGTCGGAGGCGATCTGCAGTGGGCCTGCGACGATTATTTTTCGGTTACGACGATCGTTCCGAACTCCGCGTAAATCTCGTCCGTGCGCCACGCAGCATCGAACCGCGCGTCCGGGATCTGCTCTGCAGCGTTGTCTCGCCGATGGAATAAGAAGATACGATACTGATTCATTTTACTGGAAAGCGAGGATCCTTCGCCATGATTCAAGTATTGATCGTCGATGACGATCCGTTTATCCGCGAAAGCATGAAATTGATTCTCGAGCTGGACCCGGAGCTCACCGTTGTCGGTACGTGCGGGGACGGGAGCGAGGCGTTTGCCCATTTTACCGGAGGCGGCACCGCGGACGTCGTCCTGATGGACATTCGCATGCCGAACGTATCGGGCGTGGAAGGAACGCTTCGCATCAAGCAGCAGGCGCCGGATACGCGCATCCTTATTTTGACGACATTCGACGACGACGAATATATCGTAGAGGCGCTGCGCAACGGAGCCAGCGGGTATTTGCTCAAAAATATTCCGCCCGACCGGATCGTCCAGGGCATCAAAACGGTTCATCAGGGCAATTGGCTGATCCATCCCGATATTGCCCGCAAGTTGACCGATTGGATTCAGCCTGCTTCCGCGTCGGCACCGGCAAAGGAAACAGCCGCCAAAGAAGACCCATCGACAAGACTGGAAGCGTTCGGGGTGACCGCGACGGAAAAGCAGGTGGTGGAGAAAATCGCCGAAGGTCTCTCCAACAAAGAAATCGCCCAGCAATTGTTCCTGAGCGAAGGCACGGTCAAAAACTATATTTCCGAAATATTGAGCAAGCTCGGGCTGCGCGACCGGACGCAGATTGCGATTTTTTATTGGAAATAACTTCGTTGAAACTCAAATAAACCGCAGATCATAAGCGATCTGCGGTTTGTCGTCGTTCGTTTCTCAGTACGCGTTCGGCACATCCACTTTGCGTGTAGTTCCGTCCAGCGTGAAATAAATGTTAACGCCGTGCCCTTGATCGTCCATGAAGAACGAAACGTACTTCGGTTCGCCTTTCTTAACCGGTACGAGCAGCGTAGCGATCCGGTGGTTGCGGGCGACACCCGTCGTCGCCTTCAGGTGCCAATGAATCGGCAGCCCTTCGATCTCGCTCAAATCCACGTCGGTGAACTCGTTGTGTTGCGACAGCGTAAGCTCCCCGGACGAGCAGTACACGAATCTTCCGTCCATGTCCGCCTTCGTCCCCTGTACTTTGAACGATTGTCCGTTCAGATTCATTTCATGCAATGTCTGGAACAGCCAGTCGATGCGGGCCGGCTGCGTCAGATCGATATGATCGACAACAACCACATACGCGTTATCCATGAAGTACAATTCGCGGACATACCGCTCCAGGTATGGCACGTTTTCCTTGTAGGCGGCGGTTGCGTCGCTTCGGCTGTAGCCGTATCCGTCCCTCTGCTCCGCGATTTCCACCGTGCCGGTGGCCGCCATGTTCAACACTTTGTTCGTACCGGCATACTGCCCCTTCCCGTCGACCAAAATATTGTTCGTGCTTCGCGTCTGCTTGCGCCAGTTCATATGCATCGTGCTCCCGAACGCGACGTAATGTCCGCTCTCGATCGCCAGCGGTTCGCCGTAGGCATGCAGCAAGAAGCCGTTCTGATCGCCATGGCTGTGGCTGACCGAGCCGTATTTGCTGCTCTTCGTCAACAGCATCATATGACGCTCCGGATCGGCCATATTCGCATGGAAGGCGACCCAGCCCACGTCGCGGAACCATTTGACCGGCTCGATCTTGCCGTCGTCCGGAACGACCTGCTCCACGATCGGGTAATCGTTGCGGTATACCATTTCGTCGAAGCGGAAATCCCACCAGCCGTAATTGTAGAACTTCATTTCCGAATCGGTGTCGGTTTCCTTCACCCGTTCGTAATACCATTGGTACAGCCCGCTCCCCGTCACTCCCGCGAACTGGCGAACGTTGAAGCCGGTTTTCAGGCTGACCGGATCGCCAAGCGTCGACTGGTCTCCGAAGCTCGCCCGCAAGGTGTCCGGGCTAAAGCAGTACAGTGGAAAATCTCCCGTCTTGCTGAAAAACGGACGCCGGTAAAAGTCGATTCCCGTATACTTTTTCAACAGGTTCATCGCTTCCGTCACGAAAGCCATGCCTGTCGTCCAGTACATCGGGCCTTCCGCCCAGCCGCCGTCGACGCCGCCCCATGGCGTATACAGCGCGGCATAATATTCCAGCGTATAGTCCAGCCATTCCTGCGCCTTCGGTTCTTCCCCAAGCATTGCGATGCCGCAGGGCACCAGCACGCTGGAGAGCGAGCGGACCGCATGGCTGTCGAACGGCACATGATGAATTTTGGAACGCTCGATCACGTGAAACGCCACTTGTCCGGTGCGAACGAGAAGCTGCCTGCGCACGGTGTCGCGCTCTTCCTGCGACAGATGGCCGTACAGCCAGTCATAGCCCCAGGCCAGCGCCCCGGCCGTCCGGAAAGCCGCTTCGTCGTTGTAATCGCGAGAAGTCGGGCCCTCGGGGTTCC
This sequence comes from Paenibacillus allorhizosphaerae, assembly GCF_042659105.1. Lineage (NCBI taxonomy): Bacteria > Bacillati > Bacillota > Bacilli > Caryophanales > Paenibacillaceae > Paenibacillus > Paenibacillus allorhizosphaerae. The sequence goes on from NZ_JBHSRV010000001.1 coordinate 1,166,118, forward strand.
AGCTTGCCACATGCAGCAGCCATGTCTTGGCGCGCCCGATGAGAGCCGCGTCTTCGAGCACGACGCCGGCTACGGCGAGATGTCGGATCGCGTACAGTACTTCCTGGCAGTCGATGTACATTTGCCGCCACAGCTTGGCGACTTTTTTGTTATTCGGGTACGGCTGCGGCTCGGCGATCAGCTCACGATCGATCCACGGCTTGACCGAACGCTCGTAAAAGACCTCCCAGCCGGTTCCCGCCGGATCGTCTTTCACCCTCGCGCGAAAGTTCGCCAACTCGCCGGCTTGCAACCACAGGCGCGGATGCGCCTCCGCTGTGGACGCGTAGCGCCCTTCCCTAGCAGGCAGCGGCGTCTCCGGCAAGCCTTCGGGCACGGCAAAGCGGCGTACCCGGCTCCAGGCCGTACGACCGGCGGGTTCGTCCGTCAGAAGAGCGTAGCGCCAATAATAAGTACCCGGAGCCAAAGCTTCTGCGGGCGTATAAAGGTTGTAAGGAATCGGCTGAATCGTCGTCGTCCTCTCCTCGGAGAACCGCTCGTCATCCGAAATCTGCAGTACGTAACGATCGTTCTCCAGCTGCGCGGAAATCCAAGTGAAACGCGGCGGGTTTTCGATCAGCACCGTGGTTTCGTCAGGTTCGTATTGTACGGTCAGTACGCCGCTTTGCGGCTCGTATAATGGTGAATGCTCGCTCATTGTCCGTCCCCTCTCCCTATCCGATCGTCAAACCTTGTTCATCCTTTAGCTTGCAAATCGTAACTTCGGAACCGCACGCAAGGCGCAGTTCATCCTCTCCATGCAGCTCGACGCGGATAGGCCCGCTGACGCTGTATACATGGACGAATCGACAGCGTTCCCCTGTCTGCCGATGCAGCAATGCGGTTAATGGACTGCTGGGGTCAACCGTCGTACCGGGGGTACGCACGGCAAACGCCTCTTGTTCCGGCAGCAGCAGCGCCGTGTGATACAGCTTCGAGCCGTCATGCTGCGGATAGACGAACGCCAATTGCTGCGCCGTACCCGATTCGCCGGCCTCCTCGTATCGTCCGATGATCGGCAGCTCCCGCATCGCATCCTCGATCCTCAGCGGATAAGTGCCCTTCGCCTCCCCGATCGAAACGGACGGCGCCTGCTCCGGCTCCATCACCGGGTGCATCCACCATTCTACGGAAGCATTCCGGTCCAGCCGAACTTCGAACCAATCGAGCAGCCAGCCCTCGGTTAACAACAGTCGGCGATCCAACCGGCAGCCGGGATATGCCGCATCCGACTGCAGCCACACCGACGTTGCGGCAGCCGTCTCGGCAAATGAGACGCAGCGGCCTTCATGCTTCGCTTGCGACATTCCGTCGATGGAAACCGTATTATGGCTTGCGGTTTCGGCGAACCACTGCTTGCGCAGCGTCGAGCCGTAAGGCACCATCCCGAAATCCGGCGTCCATGCGCCGCTCTTGTGCATAATCGACAAATGCAGCTTATCGTAATGACCGTGCGAACCGCCGTGCGGGCCGAAATCGGCAAGAAACGAGAGTGCGTTCCCTTCATGACGGCCGACGACAAACCCGGAATCGGGCAGAAGGCATGAAGCACGCTTGTCCCTTTGCTGAACTGCCGACAACGAAACAAAATAGCCGCCTTCGCCGTATAAGAGCGCTTCAAGCTCGCTTCGCTCTCCCGTCTCGCTTCCCATCTGCCTGTAAGCTTCCGCAAGAAGCGGAATCAACTCGCGCTTGTTGTACTTCGCAAGGCCAATCTCCATGATTTCCGCGATTTCCCTGGCGTACGGCAAACGCTCCACCGGTCCGTCATGCAGTGCGGGAAGCACGCCCGTGTCGTCCGCAAGTGCCGCCAGGACGCCAAACATGCCGGCCATCGATTGGCCTTCGCTCCCCTGTTCGGCGTAAAGGTCCATGCCAAACCGTTCCGCCATTTCCGCGGTGATCAAATAAGCCCTCAGCACAAAAATATGATAATAAACCGAGCCTTCGAACTCCAGCTGATCCCGCTTTACGCCGATCGACAGATGATGCTTCCAGCCGCCTTCGCCTTCGATCAATCCGGCGAGCGCCTCCTTATTGCCCTGAACGGCGTAGACGCAAGATAACGAAGCATTCAGCCACGCCGTATAGTTGTTCTCCGGATTTTTGCGCTCGTAGATGAGAATATGCCGATATTCCGTCATGCTCGATTCGAGCATCGATACAAATTCGTTCAGCGCCGTACGTTCGTCTTCTGTAAATTCGACGCCTTCATCCTGCAGAAGCAAGCAGGCGCGGAGCAGCGTCGTCGACCAGATCGCTTCGGTCAACGCCTGATGAAACGCCCTGCCCTTGAGCATCCACGGCTGCGCGTCCGGGTGCACAGGGTAGCGCGGGAACTGGCGGGCGTACTCGACGAGCAGCCGCTTGGCCAGCTCGGCATAGGACGGTTCCCGAAGACCGGCGTATACCGCCGCCGACTGCAGCGCAGCCCGGGCGAGCGACTGATGCTTAAATACAAGCCAAGCGCCCCGGTATACTTCCTCGTTGATTCGGCAGCCATGCGGACACACGAAGGTATGCGCATCCCGTTCCAGCGGATTGAAAAGCAGCTCCGTATGATGTACCGGGCATACGTATTGATGCCACCATCCGCCGGGCTCTGCCGGTATCACGAGGCTCTGCGCCTCCACCATGCCGTCAAGCTCTTCCTTCATCCGAAGCAGAACCGTGTCCGCCCACGTCGTCAATTTCTGTTTCTCCCCGATCCCCATACTCATCTCATCATCATCCCGCCGTTAATTTCGATCGTTTCGCCGGTTACATACGCGGCGAGATCCGAGGCCAAATACAGCACCGCTCCGGCTACGTCTTCCGGCGTGCCTTCACGCTGAAGCGGGATACCGCTTATCGTCGCCTGGCGCGCAGCGTCGGTCGTAAACGTCGCGTGGAACATGGTGCTGCCGATAAAGCCCGGCGACACGATATTGACGGTAATGCCGCTGGCTGCAAGCTCTTTGGCCAGCCCTTTGGAATAAGCGGATACGGCCGCTTTGCTCGCCGCATAAATGCTTGCTCCCGGACCGCCGCCGTTTTGCGCCGCGATGGAAGACATGTTGATGATGCGGCCCGCTCCTTTGGCCTTCATGCCGTCGATCACTCTTTTACACATGAATACGGTGCTTTTCATGTTGACGTCCATTACCTGTGCATAGTGCTCCTCCGTCATCTCGCTGTTCGGCAGACGGCGCACCATATGACCTGCATTGTTCACCAAAATGTCCACCGTGCCGCCGAAGGCGCGCTCCACCTCGCCGACCAGCCGGTCGATTTGCACCGGATCGGTGACATCGGCCTGCACAAGCACTGCTTCTCCACCGGCTTCGCGGATGGCGGCCACCGTTTCTTCGCCTTGCGCGACATTGCGAAGGCAGTTCACGCCCACTTTCGCCCCTTGCGACGCAAGCGCGATCGCAATCGCGCGGCCGATTCCGGCATTCGATCCGGTCACCAGTGCAATTTTCCCTGTTAATTCGATGTTCATTGTAAACATCCTCCCCAAGTTTGTATTCGTGGTTTGCTATTCTTTCGAACGAAGCGCAGGTCTCACCGTTTCCGGCATATTCATCGTAATGCGGGTCCCCTGGCCCCATTCACTTTCAATCGTCAGTCCGTATTGCTCGCCGAACACCATCTGAATACGGCGGTGCACATTCATCAGTCCGATGCCGCCGCTGCGCTTCTGCCCGCCGGATTGTTCCTGCTCGGCAAGCCGATTCAGCTCCAGCCGCCTGCGCAGCTCCGCAAGCCGGCCCTCGTGAATGCCCTCGCCGTTATCCTCGACAATGACTTGAAATAATCCGCCTTCCTTGCGGGCGTCGATGCGGATGTAATGATGCGGTTCGATACCGCCCCAGAACGCATGCTGAAAAATATTTTCGATCAGCGGCTGCAGGGTCAACCTCACCATCTTTTCAAGGAGAAGTGCCGGAGGAATAATGACATCGATCTCAAATTCACGGCCGATGCGATGCTCGAGAATGATCATGTAATTGCGTACATGGTTCAGCTCGTTGGCAACCGTAATTTCTTCCAGATTCGTCTGGATCGAGTACCGCAGCATGAACGACATCGCTTCGACCATCTCCGTTATTTCGTCGGAATCCTGCACGATGGCATAACAATTGATCGTCTCCAGCGTATTGTATAAAAAGTGCGGATTAATTTGCAGCTGCAGCGACTGGAATTCGGCACGCTGCCGCTCCAGCTCCGCTTCCCCAAGCTCGAGCGCGTTTTTTTGCTGCTGCAGCTCCGCTTCGTACACTTTCTCGATCATCTCCGACAGCCGCGTCACCATCAGATTGTAGCTGTGAATGAGATCGCCGATTTCGTCGTTCCGGCCTTTCTCGTCGATGTGCTGCCAATTGCCTTTCTCCGTCTCCCGCATGCTTTCTTTCAAATCCCGGAACGGCGCGACAATGGAGCGTCCGAAGCGGGAAGCGAGCCACAGCGCGGCGGCCAGCGTAATGAGCCCGACGGCCAGCGTCGTCGTACGGATGACGGAAACAGGGCGGCGCAGCTCTTTCATCGGCATGGAGGCAACGAGATTCCAGTCGGAATATCCCGATTTGCGGGAAACGAACATGCGTTTCTCCCCATTGTACGATTCAATCAACGGCCCGTTGCCGCTTGCCAAAATACGGCCCGCGAGCGACGGATCCAGCTTTTGCTCGTTCATTCCTATATTCGGGTGATAAATGTAATTTCCTTCGTTGTCGACGATAAAAAAATATCCGTCTCTTCCCAGATTAATGCGATCCCAAATTTTTGCAAGCTCCGAAAGTTTGAATTCGATGGCCACGACGCCTTTGAAAATTTCGCTGTATTGCGAGCCGCGTACTTTGCGCGCCATCGTCGCCACGGTACCTTGATCTTCCTTTCGGATGCTCATCGTCAGCAGCTTAATCTCGCCTTTCTCAGGTGTCGATTCCATCAAATAGTCGAACTGTTTGTTGATGAGCGACGGGTCGAGAAACAGCAGGTTCTGGTTGTCGTAGATGACGGACCGGCCGTGCCTCCCGACGACGTAAACCATGTTCAGCTGCCTGTAGATTGTCGTAATGGAGGCGACCGATTCCTGCGCAAACTTCTTAATTAGTTCCGAGTAATAGTAATATTCGTATGCGTCGTTCGGGTGAATCTCCAGGAAAGCACGCACGTCGGAGTTGGAAGAAAACGAATTGCTGAACAACTCATACGTTTGCAAATACGTATCGGTCTGATACGCAGCGCTATCGATCATCTGATTCATATACTGCTGCACTTGCCGGTCCAGCGCGCGCGAGGACTGAAAATAAGTGACGATGCCTACCGTAGACAGCGAAATGACAATGACGATCAGAAAGTAGCGGTAAATTTGCTGCGACAGCATCTGTTTTTTCATTATTCAATGCCCATCTTTTGTCTGTACTCCGACGGCAGGAAGCCCGTATACTTCTTGAACGTCTTCGTAAAATGCGGATGATCCGCGTAGCCGACCTCGCCCGAAATGTCCGTGATGCGGTACTGCGGCTGCTGCAGCAGCTTTTTCGCTTTTTCCATTCGCCGACGCGTCCGATATTGCACGAATGTTTCGTTCGTCGATTGCTTGAACAATTGGCTGAAGTACGACGCATTGAGGCCGATATGCTCGGCCACTTCCTCCAGCGACACTTCCTCGGCCAAGTGATGCTCGATATATTGCTTCGCTTCCTCGACCGCGTCTTTCGGCTTGCCGCGGCGCTTCGCCTTCAGCGCTTCGAACAAGCTGCGGATGCTTGCATTGAACCGCTCCCACGACTCGCTCTCGTTCGCGGTACCGGACAGCGCCAGTTCCGCGTGAAAAGCAAACACGTCGCGGGTGTTCAGCCGTTTGCCGAGCAGCGCATGCAGCTCCGTGAGCACATCGTTCAAACGACCGGGCTTCAGCCGGTACGAATCGAGCTCGCTTTTCATGCGCTGCAATTGATCATGCATGTCCGCTTCCCGCAGCTCCCAGATGGCCGCATCCATCTCCTGGACCCATTCTTCCAGCTTCGTCACCGGAACGAACGTTTCCGATTGCTGCCTCGTTTTGAGCCGGATCAGCTTCTCCAGCGTTTCCTGGAATTTCTTCTTGTTCACCGGCTTGAGCAAGTACTCTTTGATGCCATAGGAGACGCACTTCTGCGCGTACTCAAAATCGCCGAACCCCGAAATGACGACCATTTGAATGTCTTCATCCAGTTCGGCCACTTCGCGGCACAATTCCAGCCCGTCCATCTTCGGCATCCGAATATCGGTCAGCAGAAAATCGGGCCGTTCCTCTCGTATTTGCTGCAGCGCCGTGACGCCGTTATCCGCCGTTCGGATCGATGCGATCGGCAGACCGGACTGCTCCACCAGCTTTTGCAGCCCTTTGCGGATCATCGGTTCATCGTCGGCAATCAATATTCGGTACATCAGCGGGCGCTCCTTTCCAGTTGGCTTGCGCCAAAGCGGTGTATAACAATCACTCCCCACACCGGCTGTGCGGCGTGAGGAGATCTTATGGCTTACATTCAATTATTAACGGCGCGGCATGGAGATCGTCACGTTCGGATCTTTCTTGTTGTACTTCTCCGTCGCTTCCTTGATCACATCGTTACCGCCTTTGGACTTCCATTCCTCGATGACTTTCGGCCAATCGGAAATCGGTTCCTTGCCGTACACCATTTTCACCATATGGGCCATCAGCACCGGCGCTGCGAAATCGGATTCCGGCGAGATGTCCGGATTTTTGATATAAGCATCTAGTCGAGGCTCAAACTGGATGCCGTCGCGCCCTTCTTTCGACAACATTGTATCATAAATGTTCATTAATTTTTTGCCGTCTTCGGTCAGGCTGAGTGTGCCTTTATTATATGTCGTGTCTTGCACCATCCACAGGAACGCTTGACGGTAACGCTCTTCGTCGACGCCTTGCGGGTCCGTCGGAGCTTTATAATCGATCTTGCCGTCTTTAGCCGTATAGTTTTCCCCTTCAACACCGAAGGTAAAGAATTTCTCCGCTTCATCCGACACCATCCAATCGAAGAACTTGATGATCGCAGCCGGATCTTTCACATTCTTGTTAATAAACCATGCGCGGGTTACGGAGTTGTACAAGTAGTAGCCGCCTTTGCCGTCCGGACCTACCGGGGAAGGAATTAGTTCGATCTTCGCCGTAGGCACACTCGCTTTCAACTGCTGCTCCCATTGCAGCAATTCGTTCGCGTTCATGGACCACACGCCTGCTTTGCCCGCCAGGATGTTGTTTTTGTAAACCGTCGGATTGATCGTTGCGAATTCTTTGGAGATCAAGCCTTCGTCAAACATCGTTTTGTACGTTTGCAGCGCTTTTTGCATGCCGTCTACGTTAAAGAACTTCGGAACGACCTGGTTGTCCTTCAGCATGGACTGGGACAAGTACGGGAATACGTCGTACGCGCCGAAGAACGTATCGGCGTACTTGAAGTTTTCGCGGCCTTGGTACGGCTGCTCGACGCCCATTTCTTTAAACTTGCGAAGCACGTTCAAATATTCGTCGACCGTCTTCGGTACCGGCAAGCCCGCTTTGTCCAGCAAATCTTTACGGATCGCCGTCGCGCGGCGGGATGGGTTCGACAGAAACTCCGGAATCGCGTAAATTTTACCTTGATACGTTTCCTTCTGCCATGCTTCCTTTGGAATTTTTTTCAACAGGTTTTGCCCGTATTTCTGCAACAAGTCGTCCAGCGGCATGAATACGCCGGCCTGCACGGAGCCCGCCATTTCTTTGCCGGCCACGCCGCCGCTCCCCTGCACGACGTCCGGAATATCGTTGGTGGCGAACATTTGGATCATCTTCTGCTCGAATTCCTTATGCGGCACAAGGACGATATCCAAATCGGTGTTTGTCTTCTCTTCCAGCTTTTTAACCCATTTGTCTTCGTTAATGTTCGGCGATTTCTCTACGTAGTTGAATGCAAGCGTTCGCATCGATATGGAAAATTTCGCTTTTCCGCCCGAATTGCCGCCTTCCGCAGCCTGTTTGTCCGAAGATTTTGCACAGCCGGCCAGCATGCTGGTAGCGAGCACGGAAGCCATTCCGACCTTGACCCATTTTTTCATTGTCATGCCCCTCTTCTCTAGTCGAATTTTTGTCGTTGTCGCAAAAACGGATAAGCGCTTTCACCCTAGATCCATTGTAAAGGGGCACCGACAAACCGAACAGGGAATGGCTTTGGTTCCGATTGTCTTTTTTTTAGGGTGCCCGCCTTACTTCGTTTACATGCAAACTTTACCATTACGATTTGACCGAACCGACCATCATCCCTTTGACAAAATGACGCTGCAGGAACGGATAAACCAATATGATCGGAATGGTGGCGATAATGATCGTAGCCATCTTGATGCCTTCCGGGTCCATATGCGCAAGCCCGCTGAACTGGGATGCCGACGGATCGATATTGATTTCATCGGATACGATGAGCTGGCGCAGCTTCACTTGCAACGGCCAAAGCGTAGGCTTGTTGATATAGTACAGCGCGTTCATGTACGTGTTCCAATGGTTTACCGCATAAAAGATGCCGAGCGACGCCATGACCGGCTTGGACAGCGGCAATACGATGCTCCACAGCATCCGCATCTCGGTGCAGCCGTCGATTCGGCCCGAGTCGATAATTTCGCCCGGGATTTGCATGAAAAACGACCGCATGACGAAGAAGTTGAACGCGCTGATCGCGCCCGGAATGAGCAGCGCCCAAAGCGAGTTGGTCAAATGCAGCTCCTTCATCAGGATAAAGTTCGGGATAAGCGGCGCGCTGAATACCATGGTGATCAGTACCATCATCACGACCGTTTGACGGCCTACATACTCCTGCCTCGATACCGGATAAGCCAGAGAAGCGGTAGCGGCCAGATTGATCAGCGTCCCGAAAACCGTAATGTACACCGTTACGCCCAGCGACCGCCACATGGCCGCATCGCTGAATACGTATTGATAGTTAATCCAGGTAAAATCAACCGGCAAAAACAATACTTTCCCGCTCACGACTGCTTCGGAACTGCTGAACGATTGCGCCAGCACGTTGAGGAACGGCAGGAACATGGCGAGCGCAAGCGCGGTTAAAAACAAGATGTTAATGACATTGAACGTTTGCCAGCCGGCAGATGCTCTTTTCATTATGGATTCACCTCCATTGAACTGCCTCTTGAATTAATACAGGCTTTCCCCTGTTGTCTTTTTGCTTAAATAGTTGCCGATCACGACGAGCATGAGGCCTACAACCGACTTGAACAAGCCGATCGCCGTCGTGTAGCTAAATTGCTGGCCAAGCAAGCCGACCGAGTAAATATAAGTATCCAGAATTTCACCGTTATTTTTGTTAAGCGGATTCAGGAATACGAACACGCGCTCGAACCCGAAGTCCAAAAACTTGCCGATATGCAGCAGGAACAAAATCATAATGGTCGGCAGCAGCGCAGGAATCGTAATGGAGAGCGTCTGCCGCCAGCGGCTTGCGCCGTCGACTTCCGCCGCTTCGTACAAATCCGGATTAATGCCGGCCAAAGCGGCCAAGTATATGATCGTGCCGTAACCGGAATCGCGCCAAATGCCCGTTCCGATCAGCACCGTGCGAATCCACGATTCTTCCCCGAGAAAATAGATCGGGTCAAACCCGAGCGCCGTCAGCAGCTGATTCACAACCCCGGTGGAAGGAGACAATACGCCGACCGCGATACCGCCGACAATGACCCAGGACAAAAAGTGAGGCATATATACGACCGTTTGAAGCAACCGCTTGTACACAACGAGACGAAGCTCGTTAAGCAAAAGCGCGAGCACGATCGGCGCCGGAAACGCAAGCACCAGATCATACAAACCGATCAGCAATGTGTTCTTCAAAATGTTCAAAAAATCGTAGTGCGCGAACATTCGTCGGAAATGCTCCAAACCGACCCATTTGCTGCCGGTAATCCCGTTAAAAATGTTGTAATCCTGAAATGCGATAATCGACCCGAAGAGCGGTACGTACTTAAAGATGATGAAATAAATAATGCCGGGCAACGATAAGAAATAAAGCGCTTTATATTTCCACATAAAACGCAGCAAGCTTCTTTTATCGGACGTTTCGTTCGTGCCGACGGACTCTGCTGCTTGCATGTTTGCCGCCATATGCTGGTCCCTCCTTATTGCGTCTTTTCGTTTGTAGTTTTATCTTACATGGAAGCCGTCAGGTCAACTATGGAATGCCTTTTCACTTGTTTGTGTTTTTTTTAGGTTAGTTAAGAGAATTGTCGTTATTTGTCGGATAAAGCCGCTTGCCGTGCACACCGTAAGACGAATATGGTATATTGTTCTAAAACCGGTACGGCCGGCTCATATGCAAAAGGGAGAGAAACTGAGCAATGAAAACAGCATTCGAAGGCTTTCGAGAAACCGATTTCGACACATTTCGCATCGATGGGCTGGAAGCCCGGATGGAGGCGATCCGCGGCCGGATTCAGCCGAAATTCCGTGAAATCAGCGAAGCTCTTCTCCCGGCGGTCAGCGCGCAGGCGGGCGAGGAAATGTATCTGCATATCGCCCAGCATGCCAGGCGTAAGGTGAATGCGCCCGTCGATACATGGCTGGCATTCGCAAACAACAAGCGCGGGTACAAGCAGCACCCTCACTTTCAAATCGGCATGTTCGACGACCGGGTATTCCTCTGGCTTGCGCTGATTTATGAACTGCCGGATAAGAAGGCGATTGCCGCTGCCTATTTGAAGAAGACGAAGCAAATTTATAAAAGCCTGCCGGGTGATTTCGTCGTGTCTTTCGACCATATGAAAAAAGACGCCGTCCCGGTAAAGTCGCTCGGCGAAGCGGGACTCAAGCAAGCGATCGAACGGTTTCGCGACGTGAAAAGCGTGGAGCTGCTGGTGGGACGCAATTTGCTCGCGGACGATCCGCTGCTGCGTGACGGGGACGCCTTCCTGCGGGCGGCCGGAGAAACATTCGAGGCTTTGATGCCGATGTACCGTCTTGCCAGATCGTTGTAAGCGGTAACCATACCGGCTCATGAAAAATTTATGTAATTCTAAGCTCCCTTTAAGCTAGTATTCAGCGAACCTGCACAAGCTATAGTTGGTGCAAACCGAATAAAAGCGACAGGAAGGTGAAATGAAGTTGAACAAGACGTACGCGAAGAAAGTCATCGTCACCACGCTCACGTTAGCTCTTGTGCTTGGCGGCGGCGCGCTGTACGGCTCGCGGCAGCTCGTTCACGCCGAGCCTTCGGACGCCTCCGTGCAGTCCGACGTTCCGGGCAGCGACGACGCCAAAGAGCAAAGCGGCAAAACGAACCGGCTGAAGGAATGGTTTGGCAAGCGCGGCGAAAAGCAGAAGGAAGCAGGCAATGGCGACAAAAAGCAGGCAGCGCCTATGAAAGGCATGCCGATTATCGAGGAAGCGGCTGCCATTCTCGGCATGGATCCGGAGGCGCTGCGCACGGCGCTCAAAGATAAAACATTGGCGCAGCTCGCTTCCGAGAAAAACATCAGCGAAGCCGATTTGATCGCCAAGCTTGAGGCGCAGCGCGGCAAAAAGATCGACGAAGCGGTCGCCGCCGGCAAGCTGACAGCGGAGAAGGCCGAACGCATCAAGCAAAACATGGCGGGACATTTAAAATTTATGGTTAACCATAAATTTGACGGCGAGGGCAAGCATCCCATGCGCAGCGCGAAGCACCGCATGATGCCGGCGCCGGACAAGCTTGCGGGCATCCTGGGCATCTCCGAGGAAGAGCTGAAGACGCAGCTAAATTCCGGCAAATCGCTTGCCGAAATCGCGCAAAGCAAAGGAATGACCAAAGAGCAGCTGGTGAGCAAAATCAAAGACGGCATGACGCCGTGGATCGAGAAAATGGTTGACCTGAAGCACATGAAGGAAGAAAAGCCGAAAAAATAATACTTACCGCCAATGGCTTTCCCGGTCGATGGACTTTGCGGGAAACGCGCGAATGGACGCCGCACGGGAGCGGCGCTTGCTTACTTGGCAGGCCGAAGCAACGCTAGGCAATGAACGGGACGGAACCGCCGTCCCGTTTTTTTGCCGTTTGCGCGTGTATGGTTTTCGTTTGCGCCGCATCCGGAAATGAAGCCGCTCCATTTTTGCCTATTGACATTTGCCGAAATGGCGGGCTATAATTTGAACCATTATTTACGATTCAAAGGCAATGACCAAGGACATGAGCACGTAAGACGCGCGCCCAGAGAAGAAGCCCCCGGCTGAAAGGCTTCCCGATGCGTTCACGTCGCTTACCCCCTTGTAGCCGCAGTCGGGAACGAATCCTTACGGCATTGAGCCACGGTCCGGATTCCAGTAACGCCTGTCGGGAGACCGCTCCCGTTATCCAAGGCAAAGTACGGTCTATTCATCAGCGCGCACCAATGCTGACAGACCGTTTAATAAGGGTGGAACCACGAGCACATCGTCCCTGTTGATAACGGACATCGGAATGCACCGATGTTACCGTTGCAGCGGCGATTGCTCTTTTTTGTTTTTCACGACGATTCATACACCAAGGCAACGACCAAGGACATGAGGACGTTGATACGCTCGCCCAGAGAGAAAGCCCCCGGCTGAAAGGCTTTCCGATGCGTTCACGTCGCTTACCCCCTTGCAGCTGCAGTCGGGAACGAATCTTACGGCCTTGAACCACGGCCCGGATTTCAGTAACGCCTGCCGGATTAGCCCCCGTTACCGGGCGACAAGGACGGATCCCCTCGCACGCCTGAGCGGCATCCGTCGAATAAGGGTGGAACCACGAGCACAATCGTCCCTGTTGAGAGCGGAAATCGGAATGTACCGATGTTACCGCTGCAACGGCGATAGTGCTCTTTTTTATTTACAAAACATGCTGAGGAGTGATTCAAATGGAACAAGTCCAAATCAAGCTGCCTGACCGATCCGTGAAACTGCTGGGGAAAGGAGCGACCGTCGCCGATCTGGCCGCTTCTATCAGCATGAGCCTGAAAAAAAGCGCCGTCGGCGGCAAAGTGAACGATGTGCTGGTCGATCTAGACACGCCGCTGAAAGAAAACGCGTCGGTGCAAATCATTACGCTGGATTCGCCCGAAGGGCTGCATTTGCTGCGGCATAGCACCGCTCATCTCATGGCGCAAGCGCTGAAGCGGATCTACGGCGCGGACCAAGTCTCGCTCGGCGTTGGCCCCGTGACGGCGGACGGCTTTTATTACGATATCGATTTGCCTGTTACGCTATCCCCCGCCGATCTTCCGGCCATCGAGCGGACGATGCTCCAGATCATGCAGGAAAATTTGGTCATTCGGCGGCAAACGCTGCCGCGAGCGGAAGCGGTGCGGCTGTTCGAGCGGATCGGCGATCCGCTCAAGCTGGAACTGATCCGGGATTTGCCGGAGGACGCCGTCATTTCCGTTTACCATCAAGGTGAATTCACAGACTTGTGCCGCGGTCCCCATCTTCCGTCCACCGGCTTCATCAAGGCGTTTAAGCTGTTGTCGGTCGCCGGTGCCTATTGGCGCGGGGATGCAAGCAACAAGATGCTTCAGCGCATTTACGGAACGGCCTTCCCGAACGTGCAGCAGCTTGAAGAGCATTTGCATTTGTTGGAGGAAGCCAAGAAGCGCGATCACCGCAAGCTGGGCAAAGAGCTCGAACTGTTCATGTTCTCCGAGGAAGCGCCGGGCATGCCGTTCTATTTGCCGAAGGGCGCACTCCTTCGCAGCGAGCTGGAAAGCTACGAACGAAGGCTTCAGCAGGCTCGAGGGTATCAGGAAGTGCGCACGCCGCTGCTGATGAACCGGCAGTTGTGGGAACGGTCGGGACATTACGACCATTACCGCGACAACATGTACTTCAGCGAAGTCGACGGGGTCGCTTACGCGCTAAAGCCGATGAACTGTCCCGGACACATGCTGATTTACGGGAACAAGCTTCGCTCCTACCGCGACCTGCCGATCCGGATGGCGGAGAACGGTCAAGTTCACCGGCACGAGCTGTCGGGAGCGCTGAACGGCATGCTGCGCGTCCGCACTTTTACGCAAGATGACACGCACATTTTCTGCCGCCCGGACCAAATCGAAGCCGAAATTGTCGGCATCATCGAATTGATTCGCGAGATGTACGCTACCTTCGGCTTCTCCTACAATATGGAGTTGTCGACAAGGCCGGACGATTCGATGGGTTCGGATGAGCTGTGGGAACAAGCCGAGAACGCTTTGAAATCGGTGCTGGAGTCGCTCAATATCCCGTACCGGCTGAACGAAGGCGACGGCGCTTTTTACGGACCGAAAATCGACTTCCACATTCAGGACTCGCTTAAGCGGAGCTGGCAGTGCGCCACGATCCAACTCGACTTCCAGTTCCCGGAAAAATTTGATCTGACGTATGTGAACGAATCGAATCAAAAGCTTCGTCCCGTCGTCATTCACAGAGCCGTATACGGCTCCATCGACCGCTTTATCGGCATGATCACCGAACATTACGGCGGCGCCTTCCCGCTGTGGCTCGCTCCTACGCAGGCGATCGTGCTTCCAATCGCAGCCGCGCATGTTGCGTATGCCAAACAGGTCGAGTCGGAGCTGCAAGCGGCCGGCATCCGGGTCGAACTGGACGACCGCAGCGAGAAGATCGGCTATAAAATTCGCGAGGCGCAGCTGCAAAAAATTCCGTATATGCTCATTATCGGCGACCAGGAGATGCAAAGCGGCAGTGTTTCCGTGCGCAGCCGAAGCGCCGGCGATCTCGGTACACTATCGCTCGCGTCGCTGAAGGAACGGCTTCGTACGGAAATGGCCGATAAAGCTTCAAAGTGATTTTTTGTTGTTCCCGGCCCGCTTTGCCATAGTAATGTAAAATTTGCCTGCTATACTGGAGATAACTTATCTCCTAATTATAAGGCGGTGCTACATGATCCCACACTCATCTTCGAAACGTTGGTTGATTCTCCTGACCGCTGCAGCCGTTCTTGCCGGAGGCACCGCTCTGCAAAGCCGTCTCCGGGGGACGTCTACCGTCTCCGCCGCAGCGGATACCGCCGAGGAAAGCGGCGAAGCCATCTATATGCAGCACTGTATGGCTTGCCACGCCGCGGACGGGCAAGGCAACGGCAAATATCCCGCGCTTGTCGGCGACAAAGCCAAGAAAGGAAGGCTTGCGAATTACGACAAGGCGTATGCCTACATTAGCCGCAACATGCCCGGGGATAATCCCGGCTCGATGCGGGAGGAAGAATACAAAGCCGTTACGAAATACGTGCTGGGCTTGAACGGGATTCCAACCGATTTCAACGATATTGCCGGGCATTGGGCGGCCAAAGAAATTACGGCGCTGCAGGACCTTCGCTTCATCGACGGTTACACGGAGAACGGAAAGCTGCTGTTCAAGCCGGATCAATACATTACGCGCGCGGAATTTGTCCGCTATTTCGTGAAAGCGAAAGAATGGTTCCTGACGAACAATACGGAATCCGATTTGACCGACCTACCGAAAAATAACGACAGGGCGTACATTTTGACAGCGATCGAGTACGGCATCATCGAGGGATACCCCGATCAAACGTTCAAGCCGCGAGGGAATATGACACGCGCGGAAATATCGGCGATCCTCGCCCGCAGCGAAATGCTGAAAGCGTCCGTGCCGTCAGGCTTCCGCGACGTCAGTCCCGGCTTCTGGGCGGCGGACGTCATAGCCGCCGTGCAGGAATCCGGGCTATTCGGCGGTTATGAAGACGGGACATTCGGTCCCGAGCGCAAAATTACGCGTGCCGAAGCGGTTGCCGTTATTTACCGGCTGCTCAATCCGTAATCGCGGCTCCATCTCGACCGCTCCGCTCTTATGTTATAGTGCGTCAGCTAGCAGCCGGTTCTCCGGCTTCTGCGCAACCCATTACGGGATCGACGCTTAACAAGGTTCAATCCGATGAATCGTTTTCGTTGGATGCCGTAAAGCAAAGCATCCGCCGGTATATCATCGAACAAGCGCAGGATCACAGCTGCTCTTTGCGTTTGAACAAATACAAAAAAAGCTGCCGTTAGCGATGAATTGGATCGCAAACGGCAGCTTTTTATCTAGTCGCGGCAAGCGCTTTTTTCATCTTCCGTCGCGTCTAAGCCGATACTTTTGAAGTTAGACCTTTTCTAACGTGGCGACTATACGGCGGGACGGCTTGCCTTTTGCATATCTTCCCGGTCGATGGCGATGAAGCGTGCCAGCAAGTAAATCGCCGCTATCGACAAAGCTGCGCCGATCAGGAACGGCATGCTGCGGCTGTAGTCGTATATGCCGGCACCGAGCAGCGGTCCGGTAATGCGGCCGAGGCTGTCCATCGAGGAGCTCAGGCCGGAGGCAACGCCCTGCCCGACCTTCGTCTTTTGCGTAATGAGCGATGTGACGCACGGACGAATCAGTGCGTTGCCGGCCGCAAACACGCTCAAGTAAATGGAAGCGGTCAGCAAGTTGCTGGAGAACAAAATCAGCACGAAGCCGATCGCCGAGAGCACGAGCCCGATGCCGATCACGCGGGCTTCCTGCCCTTTCTTGATCAACCGGCGCACAACGCCGCCCTGAATGAGCGCGCCGACCACGCCGCTGACCGCGAACATGATGCCGAGCTGGGTCGCATCCGCCCCGATTTTATCCCCTTCGAAAAGCAGGAGCGTCGCTTCGAGTCCGGCAAGCGAGAACGAGACGAAGAACGACAGCACGTACAAATATTTCAGTGAGCCGACAAACGCGGCCCAACGTGAAACTTTCGCTTCCTTCGGCAAACGGCGCTTTTCCGGCGTAAGCGATTCCGGAAGCATGAACAGCGCGAATACGAATGTAGCCAGCGCCAGTGCGGACGAGACGAAGAACGGCACTTCGGTGCCGAAATGGCTTAACAGGCCGCCAACCGCCGGTCCGAAAATGAAGCCGAGTCCGATCGACATACCGACCAGCCCCATACCTTTCGTCCGGTTTTCTTCGGTCGTAATGTCGGCCACATACGCAACGGCGCATGCCGTCGCCGCTCCGGAGAACAAGCCGCCTAAGATGCGCGAGGCGTACATCATCAGCAAGTTGTCACCCGCGAGGCCGAATATAAAGAAGCTGACGCTGAAGCCGAGCGTGCCGATCATAATGAGCGGGCGGCGGCCGATGCGGTCCGATAATGCGCCCCATATCGGCGACATCAGGAACGATGCGAGCGAGTATACCGACAGCAGCATGCCGAGATGGAAGCTGTCGCGACCCGATCCTGTCACCGCATCGGGTAGAACGGGAATGATGATGCCGAAGCCGATAAATATCGTCATCAGCAGTACCATGATGATGGCAAGCTGTTTTTTCATATGTATGAGGGCCTCCTGGTCATATCGCAAATCCGTTCCGCACAAACATGTCTACCTGTGCGAAATCTCTCTTATCGTACCACAACTTTTTTGCCGATGGAAACGGCCGTAAAATAAGTGTTACAAAATGGACACACTAGGCTTAAAATACGCTTGCATCCGTGTCACTTTTTGTTATACTCAATTTTGTTTGATTTTTATCAAGAACCGCCATATTACGACATACGAAAGGTAGGGATGACCGTGGATCAAACGAAAACGCCCCTGTTTACCGCACTGAAGGAACACGCGGCACGCAATCCGGTGCAGTTTCATATTCCTGGACATAAGAAAGGAGTCGGGATGGACCCGGAGTTCAGGGAGTTTATCGGAGATAACGCGCTCTCCATCGACCTGATCAATATAGCGCCGCTGGACGATCTTCATCAGCCGACAGGCGTAATCGAGCAATCCCAGCAGCTTGCGGCCGAAGCTTTCGGCGCAGATCATACGTTCTTTTCCGTACAAGGGACAAGCGGTGCGATCATGACAATGATTTTGACCGTTTGCTCCCAGGGCGATAAAATCATCGTACCGCGCAACGTACATAAATCGGTCATGTCGGCGATCATTTTTGCCGGCGCCAAACCTGTTTTCTTGAAGCCGGTGCGAGACGAAAACTTGGGTATCGATCACGGGGTAACGACCAGCTCCGTGCGCCGGGCGCTGGAGCGACATCCGGACGCGAAAGCGGTGCTTGTCATTAACCCGACGTATTACGGGGTATGCGCCAATCTGCAGGAAATCGTCGATATTGTGCACAGCTACAACATTCCTGTGCTCGTCGACGAAGCGCATGGCGTGCTTGTTCATTTCAGCGACAAGCTGCCGATGTCGGCGATGCAAGCCGGAGCCGATATGGCGGCTACCAGCGTTCATAAGCTCGGCGGTTCCATGACGCAGAGCTCCGTGTTGAATATCCGCGGCAACCGGGTCAATGTGAGACGGGCGAAAACGATTATCAGCATGCTTACCACAACGTCGACGTCCTATATATTGCTCGCGTCTCTCGATTGCGCACGCCGCAATTTGGCCTTGAACGGCAGCAGTATGGCTGAACGCGCTATTGAGCTTGCGGGCTATGCCCGTACTGAAATCAATCGCATGGCGGGATTGGAATGCTTCGGCGAAGACATCCTCGGTACGGAAGCGACTTTCGATTACGATCCGACCAAGGTCAATATCCACGTGCGCCACTTGGGCATCACGGGATACGATGCGGAAAATTGGCTGCGGGAGCATTACAACATCGAGGTGGAGCTCAGCGATATGTACAATATTCTCTGTCTCGTTACGCCGGGTGATACCCGCGACAATATCGATACGCTGCTTACCGCACTGCGCCAGCTTTCGGATGAAAATTACAATGTGCGCACCGCCAATGAGCTGGTCATCAAAATTCCGAAAATTCCGCAGCTTACATTGACGCCGCGGGATGCCTTCTACGGCGATACGGAAACGATCCCGTTCAAGGAGTCCGCAGACCGGATCATTGCCGAGTTTATTTATGTATACCCGCCGGGAATTCCGATTTTGCTGCCCGGCGAAGTCATTTCCCAAGACTTGATCGACTACATTACGGAGCATATCGAAGTAGGCCTACCGGTCAAAGGACCGGAAGACCGCAGCATCGAATATGTGAAAGTGATCGTCGAAACGCCGGCCATTTTTTAAAATGCGGCGCAAAACAAAAAGCCTGGCGGCTCGGTTGCCAGGCTTTTTGCTGCGGCTAAAGGTTGTTCTACCGTTTGTTGCTTGCTCTTCTAATATGTTACTGCAAATTCCCAATTGCCGCTGCGCTCTGCCCTGCTTCGCTTGTGTGCTTAAACCAAGCTGCTCCGCTTGTCATGGCTTGCTTATCGCACTGCGCAGCTGTGCCTCCCACCAGCCAATCGCATCCGCTACGGCGTGCTCCTCATGGTGCTTGCAGCAATGAACCGCCGCTCCGAGCAGCTCCGGGTGCGCATTCGCTACGGCGACGCCGACGCCCGCACGACGAATCATTTCCAGATCGTTCAAGTGATCGCCCATGGCCAAACACCGATCCCGTGAAATGCCGAGCTGCTGCATCAGCCGCTCAAGCGCGTGTCCCTTGGAGGCGCCGGAAGACAACAGTTCCAAATATTTGTCGTCCGAACGGACCCACAGCACGTCCGCATCTCCCGTAAGCTCGCCAACCGCGGCCGAAACTTCGTCGATCCGTTCGGGTTCCCACGCGAACAACACTTTAATCCATGGTTCCGGTACAAGCTCCAAACGATCCGCTTTTTGAAACGGGACGCTTTCGATTTGCTGGTGTCGAAGCGTAATTTCGTTATTCTGCGCAATCGTGGGATAATCGTTGGTCGTCTCGTATACTTCAACGCCTATGCCGGGAAACCGGCGAATGACCCGTTCTACGACTTCTTTTGCGCTGGCAGGCAAATTTTTGGACCATGTCCGCTCGCCCTGCGCAAAATCGTAGATGACGGCGCCGTTATACAATATCGCCGGCGCGCCGACCGGAAGCTGCTCCACATACGGACGCGCGGATACGGCAATCCGTCCCGTGGCGATCGTAAACAAGCCGCCCTGCGCGACAAAGCGCTCTATCGCTTCCCGATTCTCGAGGCTGATCTTTTTGTCCCGGTCCAGCAATGTCCCGTCCATATCCGTTACGAGCAAGCAACCTTCAAAAATACGTTCCATGCGCTTCATGTCTCCTTCTTTTTTCAATAAGAGCAAATATTGTATTTCCATTTTCTTAATGCTATGATGGTTTTGGTGCTCGCACCAGACAATTCCCCTTTTCCAGTCTATAAGCAGGCAGGTGCAAACGTCATGGCGCAAAGCGCATATATCAAATTTGTAGAGGGATCCGCAGTACCGTCGCTATCGCTCGATGAACTGAAAAACCAACTTCTGCATTACAAGGAACAACTCGCGCTAACCGGCAAACAGCTCGGTTGGGAATACGATGACGCAGGGTTCCCCTATTCGATAGAGTCGAAGCCCGGAGCCGAAGGAACTTGGTTTTATTTAAAAGGCAAATACCCGCAATACAAATATATTGTCATGGGGGTAGGCACGGAAACGAACAATGAAACCGAGCGTCACTTCGTGCAGGTCGTCCTTCCCGAGGATGCGACAGGCGGGGACAAAAGCAAAGGCAACGAGTTTTGCAAATATTTAGGCAAGTTGTGGAAAGCCGAGCTTCATTTGTTCAACGGCCGTATTATGTATTTTAACCCGCGCAAATAAGTTACAGCATGGCATGGAAGCGGACTTGTACTTATTATTCCAACAGAAATCAATTGCCGTTATCGTACGAAACGACGGTAGAATTGCCTTATAAGCTGACCGCACGCGATCCTGACGAAAGGAGCGGGCGGTTGTTTTTTTTTGGCAATGCATCCCGCTGCGCAGCGAAAAACCCTTCTCGCGAAAGAAGGGTTTGGAATGCATGATTTATTGTTCTTGCTCTTCCACAATCTCGTTATAAATCTGAACGACGCGATTCCACTCGTCTTCGTCCTCAATACTTGCGAGCATCGCTTCGCCGTCTTCTTCCTCTATACGGAAAATAACGCCGTCCGCTTCCATATCGTTACGGTCCAGCAGCACTGCGTAAGCTTGATCGCTTACTTCGAAGGTGTATACCATCACCATCTCATGCTCCACGCCGTTCTCGTCGGTCACGATAAAAATATCTTCATCATGATCGTGGTCACAGGAAGCATCATGGATGTGATCGCTCATGGGAAAACCTCATTTCGTCTTAAAATAAATTGCTCCCCGTATCGTAACATGACGGTGGAGCGGAGTCAATGAATGACGAAATGAGCCGGGCGCGTTTATTTACTCCGAAACGATGACTTTTTCGGAAACGACGGAATAAGCGCTGCCTTCATCAAGTTTAACGGAAAATTTAACGACATACTTGCCGGATTCATTAAACGACACGTTGAACGGCCACGGATACCAGAAGCTTTCCCGCTGTCCGTTCACGACCTTCTCGTGGGTCGCTACCCGTTCGCCGCTAGGCGAATCGATCGAAATCTGGAACGAATAAATCGGCGTTTGCAAATTATCCACTTGTGCGAAGACGGCAAAATCAAGCCTGTCTCCTTTCTTCACAACGCCAAACGGCTGCTTGATCGAATAATCGTTATCGACCTTTTTGGCTACGAACATATGTACGTTCGGCTTCTGAATGGAGACCGTCTTTTTGGCATCGTCCCATTTGACCAGCGCTTGTAAAGACTCGGACAGCACACGAACAGGAAGTACAGCGCTGCCTTTTACCAGAAAAGCGGGCGTATCGGTTTCACCGAACGTCTTCTCTTCATTGTTGATCATCAATTTTGCTTTGGCAAACCCTTCATATTCGCCCCACAGAGAGTTCGCATAAGCCCCTGCTGTCCCAAACAGGGAGAGCGACAGCGCCAATGTCAGCAAACGCGGCACTTTCATTTCAGCAACCTCCATCATGTACTTTCTTTGCTCTGTTCTTATGCTATTTTATACTCCGCTGTCGGCCAAGAGTTGCGGTCTTTTTATGAAAAGAAAATATTTTTTTCTCAAACGCTTCTACATATAGTGCAATAACTGGGTTTAAAGCAAAAATATATACAAAATATGGTATTATTTAATTGTTGACATCCGCCTGGCGAAACGTGTGAAATAGTGGCGAGAAGAGGCGTTTCGTGCGCTTGCCCGGGAAATGGGACGAAGGATGGAACGACCTCAGGACATACAAAACCCGGCACAACCATCGTGTGCCGGGCTATCCTGCTAGTCAAAGACGTTCGGAAACCACTTTCGGCTGGGTAAACAGCAGCAAATAATCGCGTCCCCCCGCTTTCGAATCCGTTCCCGACATATTGAATCCGCCGAATGGATGCACCCCGACTAGCGCCCCGGTGCATTTGCGGTTGAAGTACAGATTCCCTACATGAAACGATTCGCGCGCCGCCTCCAGATGAGCCCGGTTATTGGAAATAACCGAGCCCGTCAAGCCGTAGTCGGTACCGTTGGCGATCTCGAGCGCCTCCTCGAACGTGGCCGCCCGAAGGAAAGCCAGCACCGGACCGAATATTTCTTCCTGCGCAATCCGCGCATTCGGCGCCACATCGGCAAATATCGTAGGCTCGATAAAAAAACCTTGGGACGGATCGTTTGCTTTGCCGCCGGCGACCAGTTTGCCTTCCGACTTGCCGATCTCAATGTACTCCGAAATTTTGTCGTACGCTTTCTTATCGATCACCGGGCCTATATATACACCCGCACGCTTCGGATCTCCGGTCACAAGGGACTTCGTCCGTTCTACGACGCGTCGGAGGATGTCGTTGTAGACCGGTCCTACAACGATTGCCCTCGAGCAAGCGGAGCATTTTTGTCCGGCGAATCCGAAAGCCGAAGCCGCGATCGCTTCCGCCGCCAGTTCAAGGTCGGCATCGCTGTCAACAATAATCGCGTCCTTGCCGCCCATCTCAGCTACGACCCGTTTGATCCATTTTTGCCCTGGTGCCGTTAAGGCCGCTCGTTCGTTAATACGCAAGCCGACCTCCCTCGAGCCGGTAAACGAAATGAACCGCGTCAACGGATGGTCGACGAGCACGTCCCCTACTTCGCTTCCCGAACCGGGGACGAAACAGACGACGCCGTCCGGTAGTCCGGCCTCTTCGAGCAGTTCGACAAACTTGGCCGCAACGACCGGGGTTGCGCTTGCCGGCTTCAATACAACCGTATTGCCTGCGACGATTGCAGCTGCCGTCATGCCGGCCATAATCGCAAGCGGAAAATTCCAAGGCGGAATAATGATGCCAACGCCGAGAGGGATATAGGTCCACTCGTTATCTTCTCCGGGAATGCGGACGAGCGGTTGCCGCTCGGTAAGCCGCTCCATTTCTCTCCCATAATATTCCAGAAAATCAATCGCCTCTGCCGTATCCGCATCCGCTTCGCTCCAGCTTTTCCCCGCTTCCAAAACCATCCAAGCGGAGAACTCATGCTTGCGCCGGCGCAGCAGCGCCGCCGTCTTGTACAAGTAGCGGGCCCGCTGCGGCGCGGCAATTTTCCGCCAGCTTTCGAACGCCGCTGCCGACGCCAGCACCGCCTTGTTCGCGAGTGCCATATCCACCTGGGCAACGGTCCCTACCACCTCCGCGGGGGATGCCGGATTGACGGAGTCCAATTTGCGGGCGGTGACGATTCGTTCCGAACCGATTCGAATCGGGTACACCCGTCCTCCTTCCGATTCCACCTTTCGTATCGATGCTTCAAACGATTGCTTTTCTTGCGGATCGGAAAAATTCGTCAGCGGTTCATTGCGAAACGGCTCCAACATAGTCGGGCGCCTCCTTGTTCAAAAATTTCGGGTCTCCTTCCGGGCGGCAGCGGAATAAGATATAGCAAAGAGACACGCTTCTATTGATGTGTATGCGACTGCAGGCAGTGACATACGCAGACAAGCGGGCGTGGGAGCATCGAGAGGAGGTCACATCATGGATCTCGGAACAAAACTGTTCCGCCGGGCGCTGCTGCTGCTCGCGGGCAACCGGGTCGCAGCGGCGGCGGCTCAGCGGTACGGACTGAAGCTTGGAGCCAAACGCTTCGTCGCGGGTTTGACGAGGGAGGAAGCTCTGAAGGAAATCGCCGGGCTTAACCGCAAAGGTATTTCCGTTACCGTCGATCATCTTGGCGAAGGCATACGTGAGCTTACCGAAGCAAAAGTGTTTGCAGATGAGTATGTGCGGCTGCTTGCCGATGTTCACGAAAACCGCGTCGATGCCGGCGTATCGCTTAAACCGACGCAAATGGGACTGGCGTTGGACCCGGAAACAACCTACGAACATATTCGAGGTATCGTGCGCCAAGCCAACGCCCACCACCTCTTCGTCTGCATTGATATGGAGAATTCCCCGTACACCGACGCTACCATCGCTATCGTTCGCAAGCTACAGGCCGAAGGACTCACGGGTGTAGGGACGGTCATCCAGGCTTACTTGCGGCGAAGCATGAACGATTGCCGCCGGTTGACGAAAGAACGGGTTGTCTTGAGGCTTGTGAAGGGTGCTTATAAGGAAGCCGACTCCATTGCCTATCCCCGCAAGCAAGAGGTCGATGATCATTTCAAGAAACTGATCGAGCACCGGCTCGACTCCGGAGTGTTCACCGCTATCGCCACACATGATCCCGCAATCATCGATTGGACGTGTGCTTACGCCGCCAAGAAAGGCATCGCACGGTCCGCCTATGAATTCCAAATGCTTTACGGCGTTGCTTCGACCCTTCAGGAGCGGCTTGCGCTGGAAGGTTACGGTGTGCGCTGCTATGTTCCATACGGACGATCTTGGTATCCATATTTCGTGAGGCGGCTGGCCGAGCGGCCGGCCAATGTATGGTTTATTTTAAAAAATTGGTGAGCGAATGCCTCATTCCGTTCATCAGAGTTCGAATCCACTCCACCCGTGAACAAGGAAGAAAGGACCGATCTGTATGAATAAACCGTACCTTCTTACCGTGATCAGCGTCCCCTTCGATTTGGGCGCTGGCCTCCGGGGAGCTAGCCTTGGGCCGGATGCGATACTGCAGGCCGGGTTAGCCCGGAGACTCCAACAAATCGGGCATGCCGTCGAAGCAGCCGATTTCGTCCGTCTGCCGCTACCTCCGACTCGGGGGCGCAAGCCGACTCCTCCCGCAGCCCCCGCTACCGCGCAGCCACTTCTTCCCGGGCAAGCTTCCACACAGCCCGATACCAATGCGAATGCATTGGTACCGCCGGCCTCCCGGTTAAAGCATCTGGACGAAGTCGCCGCAATCAATCGCGAACTGGCTCATCAGGTCGCAGCCAGCGCCGCAGGAGGCCGGTTTCCGCTCGTGCTCGGCGGCGATCACAGCTTGGCGATCGGCACGATTTCCGGACTCGCCCAGGTTCACCGCCGGCTCGGCGTCCTATGGTTTGACGCGCATTCCGACCTGAATACGGCGGAAACGAGCCCGTCCGGCAACATTCACGGAATGTCGCTCTCCGCGCTGCTTGGCAAAGGCCATGAACGGCTGACGCAGCTAGGCGGCGCCGCGCCGAAGGTGCGCCCCGAACACGTGGTGCTGATCGGCTTGCGCGATCTCGATCCGGGCGAAAAAGCGCTCATTGCCGCCGAAGGCATTCGCTGCTTCACGATGCACGACATCGACATGCTTGGCATGGCCAAGGTGATGGAGGAAGCGATTCGTATCGTGAGCCGCGACACCGACGGTGTGCATGTCAGTTTCGATATCGACAGCGTCGATCCGGTAGAGGCGCCCGGAACCGGGACGCCTGTGCGCGGGGGTCTCAGTTACCGCGAAGCGCATCTTGCACTGGAGCTGCTGGCGGAAGCCCGGATCGTCACCTCGGCCGAATTCGTCGAAGTGAACCCGACGCTAGAATCGGACGGCCGTACGGCGAAGCTCGCCGTCGACCTGATCTCCTCGCTTCTCGGCGAGACCATACTTTGAAAAGGGGATGTTCCGATGGACAACAGCTTCGCTCCATTCTCCTCTTCAAGCGAGGCGATCCGCACCGCCGAACAATTCGGAGCGCGCAACTATAATCCTCTGCCTGTCGCCATTGCCCGCGCCAAAGGCGTCTGGGTGTGGGATATCGAGGGGCGGCCGTATATGGATATGCTGAGTGCTTATTCGGCGCTGAATCAAGGCCATCGCCACCCGAAAATTATCGCTGCGCTAAAACGCCAGGCTGACCGGATCACTATCGCGTCCAGAGCGTTTCATACCGATATGCTCGGACAATTTTACCGCGAACTGGCCGGATTCACCGGTAAGCCGATGATTCTTCCGATGAATACGGGCGCCGAGGCGGTGGAAACGGCAATAAAGGCGGCACGCAGATGGGCGTATCGCCGTAAAGGCGTCCCCGACGGCGAAGCGGAAATCATCGTATGCAGCGGCAATTTTCACGGCCGAACCGTTACGGTGACCTCCTTCTCCTCGGATGAGGCGTACCGGCAAGGCTTCGGCCCGTTTACACCGGGCTTTCGCATCATCCCTTTCGGGGATGCGGAAGCCCTTGAGCGGGCCATCACGCCGAACACGGCCGCTTTTCTCGTAGAGCCGATCCAAGGCGAGGCGGGCGTCATTCTCCCTCCCGCCGGCTATTTGCGCGACATTGCCGAAGTGTGCAAGCGGCATCGGGTGCTTCTCATAGCAGACGAGATCCAAACCGGCTTCGGCCGCACCGGACGGCGTTTTGCTTGCGATCACGAGCAAGTCGTTCCCGATGTATACGTGCTCGGCAAGGCGCTCGGCGGCGGCGTATTCCCGGTATCGGCCGTTGCTGCGGACCGGGAAGTACTAGAGGTGTTCGAGCCCGGCTCTCACGGCTCCACGTTCGGAGGCAACCCGCTTGCCTGCGCCGTGGCGGCAGCCGCGCTCGAAGTGACCTTGCGGGAACGGCTGCCCGAACGTTCCGATCAGTTAGGCGCTTACTTCCTGCGCATGCTGAGACAGCTTCATACGCCGTTGATCCGGGATATTCGCGGACGGGGACTGTTTGTCGGGCTCGAGTTGGACGAACCGGCCAGACCGTGGTGCGAGAAATTAATGGAAGCCGGTCTGCTCTGCAAAGAAACGCATGATCGGGTGATCCGCTTGACCCCGCCTTTAACTATCACACGTCCGCAATTGAAATGGGCATTCGAGCGAATCCGCGAAACGCTGTGCCCTTCTGTTCCTCATAAATAATTTCCCGCTTTCTGGCACATGCTATGGTCAAGGAGGCGATGTACAATGGAACAAAACAAAGAGCACGTTGTTGCGGTACGCAAAAACGGCGAAGGCGACATTGTCGAATTAAAGCTGTCTTCCGGCCAAGTCGTGGATTATCAGGAAGCGCAGCAAATGGTCAAGAACGGCCAGATCGCCAATGCAAACGTATTTAAAGGACGCGACGGCGAAGAACACCTTCGCTCCAACCCTGATGGCGACCCTTCCAACAATTTCGATAATTTGCCCGGATTTTGACCCGTGCCGTTCATACCGTTTTCCTATGAAAACCAAGCCGAATCATCTATCCGGCTTGGTTTTTTTGCATAAATAAAAGCATTTGATCCGACCAGTTAAGATCGAGCAGCACAGCTTATATCAAAAATTTTTACTTAAACTGGGAGCCCAGGGCAGGAATTCCGCACACAAACACAGAATCATCTCTACTAGACAACGATTAGACCGGGAGATGAAACGCTCTTATGAATAGCAAGTGGATCTGTATCGTTTACTCTTTCCTAGTGCTTTCTTCGTCCCTATATTTCGGAACCTCCGCTTCTCCGCTCTGGCTTGTGGCGGCAACGGCCGGCTATGTTCTGGCCCAAACGTTCGAGAAGCATATCCCTGCGAGGCTGCCGTTACAGCTCATTCTGCTCATTGCCATGCACTCGCTGAGCGGTACGTTATGGTGTCTGCCGCTTTATTTGCTTCATATGTGCAACCTCTTCTACAACATTCCTTCCTTCCGAACGGCTTTATGGATCAATACACTGCTGATGCTGACCGGCGTTATCGTAGCGCTCGTCCGTCAACCCGCTATGACCGAAACAACGTTGACGACGGCTTATTCGATTATTTCCTGCTTTATATTTGCCTGTTTGTACCGCAAAATATATTACGATATCGAGCATCAAAAGCAGCAGCTTACGAACGAGAAAAAACATCTCAGTACACACGATGCGCTAACCGGTTTATACAACTTTCAAGAATTTCATAAACAATTGGAAAAGCTTGGCGGTTCCGGCGAACCGGTCATCCTCGTGCTCATGGATTGCAAGGATTTGAAATCGCTTAACACCACCAACGGGTTTCAAGGCGTGAATAAAATATTGAAGCAGGTTGCGCAGCTGCTTCGCATTATATTTCCCGAAGCCGAACTGATTTGCCGTTATGGAGGCGACGAATTCGCCATTGTGCTCAAAACGGAAGATGTGGACCAATCCATCCACTCGGTCACGCAACAGATGGCTGTCGAATTCCCGAAGCTGACCGGCATCGAGATCAATTTCGGCATCGCCAGTTACCCGAGCGACGGCATGGCGAAGGACGATTTGATTTTGGTCGCGGAGCACAATTTGTATATGATGAAAAGGGAAAGCTGGCTGAAGCGCGAGGAGCATATGCTTCGTTCTGAGAAATTGCGCGTGGTTGGCGAGCTGGCATCGGGCATGGCCCATGAAATTCGCAATCCGCTGACGACCGTAAAAGGATTTTTGCAGCTCTCCAAAGCAGGCAACTACAATATTGAACCGTGGTATGATTTGATTATGGACGAAATAAACCGGATGAGCATGTTGACGGTGGAATTTTTGCAGTTTTCCAGACCCCATGTCACCCAGTTTAAAATTCAATCCATTCAAAATTGCGTCTTTCGGGTTTTGTCGCTGCTTGACTCGGAAACAACGCGCCTCGGCCATCACGTGCAGTTCGATCACGATGAGGAACCGGTTCTTATGCTGATGGATCACGACAAGATGCTTCAGCTCCTGCTCAACCTGATCAAAAATGCTTTTGAAGCGATGCCGGAGGAGGGCCGTGTGCACATTCACTTATATACTTTGGAGAAACAAGCGGTTATTGAAATTTCCGACAACGGCAAGGGCATTCCCGAATCCGATCTAGAAAAAGTATTTATTCCGTTCTATACGACCAAAGATTCGGGGACCGGACTGGGCCTTTCCATTTGCCACAAAATCGTTCAAGACCACGAGGGCACGATTGAGGTGGAAAGCTTTGTGAATAAAGGTACGAAATTTACGATCATGCTGCCGACGGTCGGCATGCAGCAACCGGAGGCAGCCGCTACATCAGGCGGGACCAAAGTTTCGGTATAAGTCTTGGCCATTTGCTGGGCTTGCGCCGCGGCTCCGTCATAAAGCTGAGCATACCGGTAAGCATACCTAGCATTGCTCCAGCCGCAACTTCGGCCGGCAAATGGCCGAGCCGCTCCTCCAATTCCTTATCCCGCTTCTCATGGACTAAGGTCGGATGCTGCTCGGCCAACTTGGCGACCGTATCCTCGATTTCATTTACTTCCGTCGCAATGAGTCCGGTTTGCCTGCGGATCCCCATGGCATCGTACATTACGATCAAGCCAAGTATCATCGCCAGTGCAAACGAGGTAGACGACACGCCTTTGCGTAATCCGAGATAAGTAGCCAGCGAAGCGACACCGGCCGAATGCGAACTTGGCATTCCTCCCGAGCCGACCAAGCGGCGCCAATCTCGTTCACCGCCGTTGTGACGCTTGTTAAAAGAAACTTTTAGCGCTTGTGCCGCCGCAATGCCGATAATGGACGTCCATAACGCCCGGTTCATAGCCATCACCTCAAGATTATGTTCCTAATCTTCAGGCAATTCTATACCTGCGTTTCAAGTGTGATGTCCCCTTCCATGACGACGCTGTTTTCCTCGTCATTCCATTCGGGCTTTAGTCCAAGAAGCCGGCCCAATTCACTAACCGCAATCGCCCGATCCCTTCCAAACGTTTGCAGCCTAACCTTCAGTTTGAGCCGGTTGCCGTCCAATTCCAATTCATCGTCTTTCCGCGCAAAAAACGTCAGGTCATGCCCTCCCCATCTTACGATCGTTTCCCCTGGCGGACGCTGCTTGCGGTGACGTACGGGAAACGATTGGATCGGTATAAACAATTGCCCGTCCGAATCCATATATTGCTTACCTGCCGCTTGCAATCGCCCGTTAATAAACAAATATATGATCGGCCAACGCTGCAGCCCTTCTTTTCGCAAAATGGCATACAGTCCCTGCTGTTCCCAGGGCGGGGGGATATCTCTCAGCGCAACATGGCTGCGGAAATCGCCGCCAAGAAGCCGCATTTGGAACCAATTCTCATACACCGGCGTATGGACGAACTGCCTTGTCGCTTCATGGTATGCCCATATGGACAAATGTCCATAATACGTATCGCTCGTTGGCACGTTGTCCGGCAAGGCGATGTGAGCCTCGATATCTTCATCGATGAAGTCGGACGACCATTCGGCCGTCATTCGCTCCGGCGCGCCGCCGATAGACGGAAATAACAATAATTGAAGCGCGTACCGAATCGGTCTTCCAAGCATTTCCACACTGAAGTCTGCAGCCGAAGCGAACAGCACCCGCAGATTGGACTGATCGTTGCCCTCCTCATCCGTTTCGGAATCGATCCTCGTATCGAGTACCTCAGGAACGGACAACCCCCCAGACGGTTTTAATCCCGCCAGCTTCTCCCAATAGTCCCGAACGGCGGGGAGCAAATAAATGAACGGAATATATTCGTTTTCATGCCGCGCAAAGTTGACAAGCTCCTCTGCCGATTGCGGAGAAGATTTGCCGCTATTGCCGAACAACATCACATAATCTTCCGCCATAATTTCGCCGGGGTCCCATTTGTGCAAATATGGCATGGTGCTGTTTTTCCATCGAACCGGATAACCGTCCAGCTGCCGCAGCTTCGACCATTCGCTCTTTTCCGTCAGTTCGTACGGATAGATGCCTTCTTTCTTTTTGAGCCAATAATAAGTAAAATGATGGCCGTACTCATGAATCAACGTCGCTTCGACCGGCATTTTGTCAACCTCATAGAGGCGGATGGTTTTGTCCTTGTTATTGTAGTTGCCTACGCGGTAACCGCTCTGCCCCGTACTTTTGAGCGGATCGAGAATTACTTTTTTCAGTTGGGCCAGCTCTTCCCCATGCTTGCAATTCAGCAGCACGCGGTATAACGCTTTAAGTCTGACCTCGTCCCATTTCGAACTGTAGCTAATAAATTGAATACCTTCCGAGGAAGTAAATGTGCTCTCTACGGTTCGCTTCTCCTCGGCCGCGGAGACGATCAGAGCGGAACGAATAAATAAAAACGAAATCATAAAAATGCACCACAGACCGATTCCTTTTCTGATGCTGCAACACCTCCGTCAATCCCCAAGATGATAACGCTTTCATATCCATAATATTCTAATACTATCACATCTCCTTCATTATATGCACGACAAAAAGGCGTCTTTACCAAAACTTTAGACACCTTGGTTACGAATTCTATCTATATGGTTCCAAGCAATTCCTTGCGGATGTCGGTCGGCGTCATGCCGGTTTGTTTTTTTACTAGACGCGCATAATGATACGACGTTTTGAACCCGCATCGAAGCGCAATCTCCTGTATCGACAACCCCGTATTACGAAGCAGCTCCAAGCTATTGCGAATCCGGTATGACCACACATAATGCATCGGAGTCGTGCCTTCATGCTTGCGAAAAAGCCGGATCAGGTGCTCCTGCGAAACATTAACGGCAGCCGCGATACGCGCTAATGACAGCGGCTCCTCATAATGGCCGGCAATATACTTTTTGGCGAGCATTAGCCAAGCATTCGTGCTATGCTGGGCGGAAGCCTGCTTGCTCTCGCTTTCGAATAATAGCAGCGCTGATAAACCCAATGCGCACATGAGCTCATCATTGCGGTCCGGCCCCTTCTGAAGCGCAAGCAGCAGCTCCGTGATCCGGTTCATACCGTTTGAAATCGGCAGATGAAACGGGAGCTCCTGCAGCCGCATAGGCTGCTCGCGGTTTGCCGAAGTACATGTTACGGCGATCCAGCGATGCCACGTTTCTTCCTCTTTGGCAAAAGCAAATCGTTCCGTGTGTCCCGGCTTAAGCAGCGCGACATATCCGCGCGGAATGACATGGCAGATGCCGTCGATCCATACCTCCGCAACCCCGGTATCTACCATGACCAGTTGAAAGTCACCCTGAATTCTCGGTCCGAATGCCCCGCCGGGCGAATAGCGTACGATACCGGGGGTCACCTTCATCACGTCGATGCCGATAGACTTCGTTCCCGGGCCAAGCCCGGGCTGTAACTGTGACAAACGGATCCCCCTTTCCGCAGCTGTTCGAGCCTTGCGATGCCGGATTTAATCCAGACGGTATTTCACCTTCAAATCTTCACGCTCAATCACCGAGTCATGCCGAATATAATGGCACACGTAGCTGCGCCGCCACCGATCCAGCGAACGATTGCGAGTGGAGGAATGGATCAACAGGCTGTGAAAAAACAAGATGTCGCCTTTATTCAACCGTACCGGAAGCTCTTTGCTTAGATCGATGTTTTCCGTCTCTTTCGTCCATGGCTCATGCTCCTGCACATTTTTCACAGCGCCGTGAGGCAGCAATCCGAGCTTGTGCGACCCTGGAATGACCCAGAGGCAGCCGTTCTCTTCGTCGACCCGTTCCATGGCGATCCACGCGGCGATCATGGTGTCCGGCTCGTTGCGAATATAATAGTAGTCCTGATGCGCCGCTTGCCCTGGAGATCCCGGCTCTTTGTAGAAGTACATGCTCTGAATGCCGACAGCCTCATCCCCCATCAGCTGCGCGAGCGCACCTCTGACAACCGGCAGCTTCAACATCTGTACCGAAAACCCGTCATGTTTGTGCGGATTGAACAACCGAACCGAGAACCGCTCCTCTTCGCTGACGAATTCCTGGCCCCTTTTGCGGGGAAAGGCCCATTCCGGAATCGGATCGGCCGACCGGATGCTATGAATATGCGCGTTGTAAGCATGAATCAAATCTGCACTGCAACCCTGCGGTAAAACTAAATAACCGTATTCTTGATACTGCCGTATTTGTTCCTCGGATAGTGGCGCCGTCCGCGGCTCATGCGCTTGGATTTGCGACAAACTTTCCGCCTCCCTCAAAGTATTGAATGCAGCTTCTGCCGCTACCCTCATACTAAGGAAATGCAGGTATTTTGAAAATGTTTGCAATTGCCTTTTTTGTGTCTGAAATTGATCTCGGTTCCACCTGATTGCTGCTTCCGCGCAACGATGTGTGTCTAACTCAGAGGCGGGTCAGCATCGAAATGAGATAACTGGCTTCCGTGTCGTTGCCGACCGTACCCCATGCCATGATTCCGTTAAGGTACCGCACCTCGAACGGAAGCTGCACATGCTCCACTTTATAAAGCCCGGGCGGGAAATCGTCAGGGTTCAATGTATACGCCATCGCCGTGTAGTATTTGCGCTCCAGTATCGCCTTTTGGCTTGGAAACTCCGCTCGCCCCATTTCCTCGCGAAGCTGTTTCATTTCTTCCTCAAGCTCGGTACGGGACATTTGACTGTACAATCTTTTCATGCTCGTTATATCGCCTCCCAATGAAATGATGCGCAAATCGACTTGTTTATGGTTTTGTTGGCCGATCTTCAGGCGAATCGTCCCGTTTTTTGTCTGCCTGTGCCGGAAACTATTCAACCGATGTTTGTCCGAATCTTGTATAATATTACTAGAGTCTAATTATGCTATGAGGAGGCTTTGCGAAAATGACGACGGAACTGTATTTTCATGACAAAAAAATTCCCGTAACCTTCATTTCAAGCGATCAGAAAGCGATCCCTCGGCTCATTACCGTATTGGAAAGCTCAAAAGTTCACTCCTCTTCCGTTCACTCCATCGCGCGGATCGAAGTCGTCGGAAACCAAGCCATACTTCATACGACTGCGGATAACGAAAAAATTCATCTGGCGCTCTTCTGAGCGCGTGTACAAGCGCACATCAGGGTTGCCTACATAATCCTATTGCGTTATAGTAAGCTTGATCATATTTCTTCACATTCAAGCAAAGGATTGTCATGCCATGGTCACCGAAAATAAACGCAAGTTTTTCCGCGTACATTTTGAACGTCCGCTTCTTGCCGAAATCAAGCTGATCGGCCTTCAAGACCGCGATTTCGAGCCGGATATCAAAAACTTCAAAGCCGCAGTGGTCGATATCGGCGCCGGGGGCGCTCGCTTCTTTACCGAGACCCCGCTGCCCGACGCGCATCGTTTGCTTGTGGAGATGAAGTTTACCGTACTCGGGAAACAATACAACCCGCTCGGTACGATCGTCCGTTCCATCCTGCCGGAAGAAGGGCATAACGAATATAGCTCGGAATTTTCTCTTCAGGAATCGGAAACGGCCGCGCTGACCAGCATGCTCAACAGCGTGGCGATCAAGCTCCGCAAGTCGAAAACTCCGGCAGAATGCATTTTTTGCTCCGACGAGGATCTTGCGGCATTTATGCCTTTACGGGCGCGGAAGCCCTGATATCCCTGCAGCGATGCAAGCTTTACCGCTCTCCGTATGCCACACCCAGCAATGAAACAGCTGCTGCTCCGGTCTGAGCTTATCGTATAAGTCTTTCAGACCGAGCACCGCTGCTTCCAAACCGTACTTACCGAACGCTTCGAACAAAAAACGCCTCCGCTCCCCTTCCGTCCTCATCTGATACAGCTCGTCCGCGATCCAGCGCTTCTCCTCATCCAGTACGATCATTTCCGTCCACGCCGCAACTCTGCCGTCCGGCTTCACAAGCGAGAGCAGCAGTTGATTGTAGTCCGTCACCAGACTGTTGCGCAAATAAACGAGGGCTTCTACGATCTGCCGCACCTCAGGTTCACTATAACGACCCATATGGCTGTAAAACTGGGTCAATGCATACAAATAAAACAGCTGCGTATGCACTCCCGATGAAATGACCAGCGAGAAGGTCTTCTTCAAGTGCGGCATCGTTTCATGCAAACGAACTTGAAAGGCGCAGTCTCTCAAGTATCCTGCAAGCTCCGAAGCGGCTGCCCCGGACTGAAGCAACTCTTCGTACGTCTCGTAGAACGAGATTTGATCTAAACCCGTATAGTCGACCCCTGTCAACGACTTTACCCGTTGGTGGCCCATGCCGCCTGTCGATTCAAGCCACTCCTGCAGCATATTGTCCTCGCTATCCATCACGGTTACCTGCTGAAAATGCAGCGCAAGCCCCGGCAAATCCACTTCCCCGTGATTTCCTGCGCCCAGGACCGCCGCTTTCTCCATTCGAGCGAGACGTTGCACGGACTCTTCCACCAGTTGGCGTACATGATATCGGTGAGTGCCGTATTCATGTTCTCCCCAGTCGAGCGCCAAGCTCTCCCCCTTGGGCTCTATCTCGACGTTCAGCGGCTGCATCAGCCGTTCAAATTCCTTCATGAAAGTCCCCTCTTTCCAAGCATGTCTTCTGCACAACATTATAGCACAACGCTCGACCGTCAGCCTCTGCTAGTTCATCATCTACGAAGGGCCTAAAATTTACAATCTATTCTTTTAAAAAAACTTCAGACAATTGCTTGACAATCCTATGCATCCTTGGTATTATAAAAAACGTTCCCGATAAACACTTTATAACATGACTTGTTAGCTCAGCTGGGAGAGCACCATCTTGACAGGGTGGGGGTCAGTGGTTCGAGCCCACTACAGGTCATAACGCAAAAGCCTTGAGAAATCAAGGCTTTTTTGCTTTTCTTGGGTGTCTAAAGCAACTGAATCTGACCATGAAATTGCTTACTTCACTTAGATGCGACCGCAGCATATTCTAACCGTTATAAAACAATTAGGATCTCCTCGCAATAGCATCCGGGTCAATTGCCTCTTATGAATCGTTCAAGAGATACTATGAAAGCCGCTGCTGACTTTTACATTTATTAGCTATAATTCAACAGATTTTATATTTTTCTTCGAAATTCATATATAGAAAAGAAATCTTTTCTGTGCTATTATCCCGGATAAAGATAAATGTAGTGAATTTATATTATGCGCATGTCGAAAGGTGGATTTGCGATGGGATACATACAAAACATACGAAAAAAAATTGGTCATGACAGGTTAATTGCTGTGGGTGCAGGTGTTTTCGTTTATAAAGATCGAAAAGTGCTTTTGCAGAAGCGAAAAGATAATTTGTGTTGGGCATTGCATGGCGGTATTGTGGAAATGAGTGAAAGAGTCGAAGACGCCGCAAAACGTGAGCTATTTGAGGAAACAGGCTTAATTGCCAATAAACTTGAGCTTTTAGGGATTTTCTCAGGCGATGATAGGATGTACACATACCCCAACGGCGATGAAGTATACATCATCGGAATCATTTATGTGTGTAATGATTTTTCTGGGAAGTTAGTATCAGAAACCGACGAAACGTTAGAACTCAAATGGTTTGATATTGAGCATTTGCCGCAGAAAATAAGCCCGCCAAACATAAAACCTCTGGAAGCATTTGTTGATTTTATTAAACGCACATATTAAGCATTTTCAACCAAAAAGATAACGTCATTCAAATTGCGTAGTTATGCATATAACTATAATTTATTTGAATTATTTTATGACTATTTTGATACAAACTCTCTTGCATGTAACAAAGAAAATCAGTCTGACTGTCCCCCTATTTGATAAAAATAACGATTTATTGTATAATTTTATTATAATTGGCTGAAAAGGGGGTGTATTTAGAATGTTTACTCGGGATATCTCCTTCAATCGCATGATTTCGTTAATTTTGATCATGTTCTTTATGGTTTTCGCTACCCCGACCCCTACCGTAGAAGCCAATACGGGCGAAACGACTCGCTCCGTATCTCAAGGTACGGACTATTTTGTGCAGCAAGCAACGGTTCGCAAGCACGCTTCCGCACACAAAAGCGGTTTGCTTGCAGCGCTCTTCTCCGCGTTATCGCTACTCGTCCTTTTTTTGATGAATGCATTTTGCCGCGTATTGCGCGAATCCCACGTTTCATTCCGGCCTCAGATCGCTCGCCGTCTGACCAACCTGTTATTATCCCCTATTAAATTTACTTCTCATTTCGTGTAGTGCCCCTTCCATAGCAACAAATTCTCGTTCCGATCATTTTCTGCAGGACTGCTATTTTTTAAGCATATCCGAACGGATTATTTGTGCTGTCTTCATTTGATGAAACCAATTTCGCCACATGATCAAAAAATGTGTGTACGCTCAGGCTCACTTTTCGTTTTAAAAAAAAACGATCGTATAGAGTTTATTTGCTGTTGTCCGAATATTGTACTGGCATTCGATGGATGATAAAAACAAGACTACATCCTTATTTTTCCCTGCGCACATCCTCGTTCATTATTCCGTTAACATACTGAGAATTGGCCGCATGGCGGTCAGGAACAATCTGAATGGTACGAGTTGGCGCAGAAAGTAAGAACAGTGGAGGTATATCAAAAAAATGAATATTCGTGAATCCGATTTGCCCGGTATTGGCAAAAAATACGTCATTCAATCTCGCGGTGGAGATAAGCTCGTCATTATTATTCACGACGATGGACGCAGAGAAATGTATCATTTCGATAACGATGATCCGGACGACAGCATTTCCATGGTCTCGCTGGACGATGACGAAGCAAGACAGGTGGCTGCTATGATCGGCGGCATGACCTATAAACCGAAAG
Organism: Paenibacillus allorhizosphaerae; assembly: GCF_042659105.1. Classification (NCBI taxonomy): domain Bacteria; kingdom Bacillati; phylum Bacillota; class Bacilli; order Caryophanales; family Paenibacillaceae; genus Paenibacillus; species Paenibacillus allorhizosphaerae. The sequence goes on from NZ_JBHSRV010000001.1 coordinate 1,203,791, forward strand.
CGCTCGAAACGATCGAAGTCGCGCTCGACGATCTGATTATCGAATGGTACAAAGTGGAGCCGAATGCCAAATCCATCGGCAAAACCATCGGGGAACTCGACGTCCGCCAAAAAACGGGAGCGACCGTGATCGCCATGGTCGGGAAAGACGGTTCCAAGCATATCGCTCCGGGACCGGACTCCAAAGTCATCGCCGAATCGACGCTTGTCGTAGCCGGTGAACGAAGACATTTGAAAATGCTTAAAGAGATTCTGCTGAACGGTGGTGATTGAGCTTTATGGACCACATCGTACTTGAAGTAGGCCTTGCCATTATTTTGATTGCCATAGCAGGACTGTTGTCCGCCAAGCTGCGGTTCTCCGTCATCCCGTTCTATATTTTGATGGGGATGGCCGTAGGACCGCATGCGCCGAAAATATGGCATTTCGATTTCCGCTTTATCGAAAGCGCTCCGCTGATCGAGTTCATGGGCAGACTCGGCGTATTGTTTTTATTATTTTACCTTGGCCTAGAATTTTCCGTCGGCCGCTTGATCAAATCGGGCCGCTCTATCGCGGTCGGCGGGACGATTTATATTTTAATCAACTTTACGCTCGGCATTTTATTCGCCTACTTTGCCTCGCTTCCCTTCAAGGAGATTCTCGTGATCGCCGGCATCACGACCATATCTTCGAGCGCCATCGTAGCGAAGGTGCTTGTCGATTTGAAACGCACGGCAAACCCGGAAACCGAGATGATCCTCGGCATCATTATGTTTGAAGATGTATTTCTAGCCGTTTACATTTCGATATTGTCCGGTCTTGTCCTTAGCGGATCTACTTCCGTGGGGGGGATCGTGCTCTCCGCATTAATTGCATTAGGCTTTATGCTGATCTTAATCATAGTGGGTAGAAAAGCCGTACCTTTGCTCAATCGGCTGCTTAATATACGTTCGAACGAATTATTCGCGCTCGTCATCTTCGGAGCACTGTTCACGGTCGCCGGATTTTCCGAAACGATTCATGTCGCCGAAGCGATCGGAGCGTTGTTGGTCGGTCTGGTACTGGCGGAAACGGAACATATGAAGCGCATCGAGCATCTCATTTTACCGTTCCGCGATTTTTTCGGGGCGCTGTTCTTCTTCAGCTTCGGGCTCACGATCGATCCGCTGTCGCTTGGAGGAGCGGTCTGGCTGTCGCTTGGCGCAGTCGTCATTACGTTAATCGGCAATTTTGTTGCCGGCATGCTGGCGGGACGAAGTGCGGGATTATCGCCAAAAGCCTCCTCGAATATTGGACTGACCATCGTATCCCGCGGCGAATTTTCGATCATTATGGCCAATCTCGGCAAAGCGGGAGGGCTTTTGCCCATGCTGCAGCCGTTCGCCGCTCTATACGTGCTCATATTGGCGATCCTCGGCCCGCTGCTCACGAAGGAATCGAAAACGATTTACAAAGCGCTTGATGCCATTTTCAAGTTTAAAACGCCCGCAAAAGAAACGAAGCTGAAAACGCAGGAAGAAGGATAAGGCGAAATGATTTCGGGTTGCGCAAGGCAGTTCTAACAAATCATGTGCCTGGGAGGGTCGGATATGGAGAGAATCGAATCGCGGACACCGCATGCCGGCGATCTGAGCGGTTATGGAACGGAGAGCGCAAAATGGAAAAAGATATGGCTTCCCATGCTGGGCGCGTCGCTTTCCGCATTCGGACTAGAGATGTTTCTTACGCCGAACCGGATCATCATCGGCGGAATGAAAGGGATTTCCGGGCTGCTTGCACATATGACGGAAATGCAAATGGGGATATTTCTGATTTTGTTGAATCTTCCGTTCATTCTGTACAGCTGCAAGAAACGAAAGAACCGCAGCGTCGTGAAAGCCGCATGGGGGTTAATGCTTTTATCCGGGCTGACGATCCTCCTCCACCCTTACCCGCCTCTGATCGAAAATCCGCTCCCCGCCGCGGTATTTGGCGGTATGATTCTTGGCTGCGGCGTCGGCCTAATTATACGATACGGCGGCTTGACGGATGGGATTCAGCAAGTGGCCGGATATTTGGCGAAAATGCGCATTGCCCTTACCATTGCGGAAATTATTACGCTGTTGAACATTGCCATCTTCAGTTTAGCCGGATTTATGTTGGGTTGGGACCAGGCTATGTACTCCGCCATCGCCTACTACGCTACGTTTAAATCGACGGAATACACATTGAATCGGTTTCGGTACCGGATGATCCGAATCCAATCGACACGCTCGGCAGCAATTGAGAAGAAATTAACCGAAACGTTCGGTCGCGGCTATCAACTGACACAAATGCATGGCACCGGCGGTCAAGAGCTGTTCATGGTCCTCCCGCGCAAATACGAAAAAAACGTATTAACTCTCGTTACCGATATCGATAAGGAGGCAAGCGTCACTTGCACCCCGATCGTGCCGAGCAATGAAGCCGTCTCTTAAGATTGCTGAACACGGAACGAACTTCGACTACTGGGCAAGATCCGCAAGCTTCGCTTCGGCGGCGACCTCGAGATCCGTGCCTTTCATGAAAATTTGCAATCCTCGGCGCCCTGCGCTGATGCTGATCGGATGCAAATGTACCGCCGACCGATCCAAAAACAGCGGGTACTTCTTCTTGGAGCCAAGCGGTGACACGCCCCCGCGAATATAGCCGGTGAGCGATTGAATTTCTTTGACCGGCACCATCTCGATTTTTTTATTCCCGCTGGCGGTCGCAAGGCTCTTAAGATGAAGTTCTTTATCGCCCGGAATGCAGGCCATCAGGATGCCCGTTTTGTCCCCGCGCAGCACTAGTGTCTTGAACAGCTGTTCCGGCGGCAGCCCCACCTTTGCGGCTACGGTTACTGCATCCAGTTGTTCTTCATCCCACTCGTATTCATGCAATGCATAGGGTATTCTCAACTGATCCAATATACGGCAAGCGTTTGTTTTTGAAGCCATAGTGCAGCACCTTTCAATTTTTCATATCATTTCTGCGTCATTGCAATCCATATGACCAAACACAATCCTCCACCCGTTTATCCGGCAAAAACGATACGAACCGGGTATACCGTAATTGATGCGTATCGGATCGGTCTTTGTATTGAATGCGGCAGCATAGTCGCGGTTCCACCCAAAATGTATCCCCTTCTTGCCGTATGCCGTCCCGTTGTATTTGCTCGAAAAACCATTCCCGATGCTCCGCCTCCAGACCGGCTTGTACCGTTCCGACAAGCTTATTTTTGACGGTCCGGAATTGCAAACCGATCAGCAGCTGAAACGGGTTTGTCCGGTATCCGACTATCGCCGCATCGATCGTCTGCGTATGTTTGATCTTCAACCAATCAGGGCTACGCATATTTAATTTGTACGCGGAAGTTTTTCGTTTGGCCACGATGCCTTCCATGCACTGCTTGGCGGTCAGTTCGAACAACGCGTTCCCCTTGCTTTCCAGGCAAACCGTTTTAAGCAGCGCCGGTCCCGGCTCCAGCAGCTCGTCGAGTCGTCGCTTACGCTCAAGCAGAGGTTCCTGCATATGTTCGCCGCCCGTGGTTAGGAGGACGTCGAACGCGATCCAGGCTGCCGGGTGCGAAGTGCGCGCCTGCTTGATTTTATCGGATCGGCCGAGGCGAAGACGGTGCATGAAATCGTCAAACACCGATCGATCCCCGCGCAAGCAAATGCCTTCGCAATCCAATATGGCCGTATGGGCCCGAATCGATTGCGCCGCTTCCTGCAGCTCCGGAAAAAGGCCGGTGACGTTCATGCCGCTGCGTGTGTAAGCCTCGATCCTGCCGCCCTGCTTATGCAGCAGCATGCGGGCACCGTCCCATTTGGGCTCGAATAAATAAGCTTCATCGTCAAAAGGCTCTTCGCGCCAGACCGGAAGCATCGGATTCAATGGCTTAAACAACAACTAGCATTCCTCCCTCCGCCCTTTGCAAGGCTGCAATCGCAATTTCCATGAATAATTGCCGGTAATAACAGAACGCTTCACGGTTCGTTATGCCCGCTTCAGTGTGTATGTCCCCATACGCGAATGGTGAGCAGCAGCGTAACGATCAGCGTGCCGCAAAATAAAACTGCCCCGACGCCTACGAACAGCCAGTCGGCAAACGAACCGCCGGGATTCTCCCCAGCACAAGCGCAAGCATAGGAAGGACTGATATCAAGACACGCAATCCCAGTAAACAGCATAACCAATGCGGTCCAACCGCATAAGCGCCGATTTCTCATCCTTCGTCCCGCCCCCCCTGACGCTAATCTTGGGATGTCCTTCCTTCCACTGCAGCGGCATCCTGAACAATAGACGATCATCCGATTGAAAAGGTTCCCAGGGAACGTTTTGTTTGTACCGCTTTCGTGTAAAATAGACTTTAAGAAAAATGTAAGACTATGAACGGGGGGTTACGATGGATTCTGTGCCAAAGCTGTTGATTTGGGGAGGGGTCATCCTGATTATTGTCGGCCTAGTATGGTCTGTGGGCGGGAAATTCTTGCATCTCGGAAAGCTGCCCGGCGACATCGTTGTAGAAAAAGAAAACGTTCGGTTTTATTTCCCCGTCGTCACCTGTATTGTCATCAGCGTCGCATTATCGCTCGGCATGTATATTATCCGGTGGTTTACGAAGTAAAAGCGAGCAACCGTAAAGCAGTCCCTCTGCCTGGTGCGAACGGATGTGAGGGCTGCCTTACTTGGTTGTCCGGTCTTTCGGAACGAAAGCCATACATGGATTCCCCGAGGCGCTAAGGACGGCGGCCGACGGCAGAGCGCTCGTCTTGATGCCATACGATTTACATCCTCTGGGAAAGCTTGGATCCCATGTAATATAAAAATGTTTGCAGTGAAAGCAATTGATTGTGCCGTGTGACTCCGGTCGTATCGTCATCGGCGCCTCAACGTGTCGATTCGAAAAACTCGATCCATTCTTCATCCGGCCCGTAAAAAAAGAAATAACGCGAACCGTTCGGCAAAGTGGTAATCTCCGAATCGATCAGCCGAACGTCAAGCTTCCGGATGCGCTCCCATTCTTCCTCAATATCATCGACCGTGAACGCAACATGGTGAACTTTGCCTTCTTGCGCAAGCGTACCGCTATACCCCTGAATCAGTTCCAGCTCCGTTTCCCCCGATTGATCGAACCCGAGAAAAGCGAGTTTGATCACCCCGTTCGTATGATCAAGCTGTCCCTTTAGCTTCAGTCCCACGATTTCTTCATAGAAACGTACGGATGCGTCAATATCTTTTACTATAATGCCTACATGCTCGATCTTTCTACGTGCCATAAATGCCGTTCCTCCTCTTTTGTTACTGCCCATTCATTGCATATTCCATTACTCATCTTCTTATATTTATCCAATTTTCGCAATACAACGATACCATTTAGAAAGCAACAAAGACCTTTCATCGCACGAAATATGCGACAAAAGGTCGATGGTTTACTGCAAAGGGCTTGTGCCGGTCAACAGCTGGCGGATATGTTTCAGCCGCGATTCCGCATGAATGTAGTCCGTCGAGCCGATCTGGTATAAGGAAGAGGTCGATACGGATAAGACGCGAATCGCTCCAACACGGATATATCCGTTCTCGTTGGTTATGGCGGCCGGCACTGTGTTTTCTTCGGAGGGAATCGTAATCGGGCTGCGGAAAACAAGGTAAGGGGAAAGATCCCCTTCATTGCCGTTATAGATCGGAATTTCACGCTGTACCGCAAGTATGTTGGCTTTTGGCTGAAACTGCTTCATATCCCCAATAAAGACGGAGGAAGCACTGATAACCGCATTAACTTTCGTCACATCGACGACAGACACCCGCATGCGTTACGCCTTACCTTTCCGCTGCAAGCGGCACGAGCGGCCCGATAATGAGCGATTCCGGCGGCGTATCGAAAACGGAGGAAAGATTAATGACCTGCGTATCTCCGACAATGAGCACCGAAGAGCTCGCGACACCGGTGACGCGAATACTCCCAACCGCAAGCTCTTTATTGGTTACTTGTAAGTCCATTCAGCTCATCTCCATTCGCTTTCTTATTTCGAATGTACGCTACCATTCCTTCCCGAATATCGGCTTTAACGCGTGCCGTTATTCCCTGCTCCTGTTCCTGCGTCAGCTCCATCTGATTCGGATCGATCAGATGCTGCATATAGTACTTGATTCGCTCGCCTATCTGCCTGCGCAAATCTTCAATCATCAGCTTCCGGAACGAATCGCCTAACTGGATCTGGTACTGATTCTCAAACTGCTCCAGCTCTTCAGGGCCCTGCGTATTCAAGTATTCATCTACCGCCGCATAAATTCTCGCATACGCTTCGGACTTTGCCGTATTCGTCCGAATCAATTGCCCTCCTACGCTTAGGTCGTCCAGCGATTTATCGCCGAGACCCGCAGGAGACAAACCTACATTGAGCGTACCTTCGAGAGTATCTACCTTTAATTGGTCGAAATTGTACTCGATTCTGTCGATATGTACGGCTCGTTGACTTTTGAGCGTCTCCACCTCTTGCGCCAATTGATTCAGCCGCGTTTCCAACATCCGGATCCGCTCCGTCTGCCAAGCCAGGTAATCGTTCAACTTCTGAAAGTACGATTCCGGGTAAAATGTATGCATCGTTCATTCCTCCGTTCATCGCGTTGGCGCAGGGAGCGGTACATAAGCCAGCGGCGATTGGCCGGCAGCCGTCGCTTCTGCCACCGCTTCCGCCCCCGCAAGCGACGGTGCAGGTCCGGTAAAGCCGCCGGTATTATACAGATTGGTTAACGATCGGACCGTTCCCGCCGTTCCGATCTGCAACACTGATGAGTTGGTCACAGCCCCAACTTTGAGTTGGTGAATGACGATATTTTGATGGATCACCCACTGCATCATAGCGATTCTATAGCACACCTACCTTATCCGCGGATACATTGTTCGCATCGTTGACGTCGTTATCATACGTGTTGGTATTGCTAACGACGCTGTAAGTCCGCACATAATCTCCCGTATTGAACGACCCGGCCCCCGCAAACGTCTTCGTCGTACTGGTGGGCGCGAGCTGAATCGAATCGCCGATGTGCACAATCGAGCTGGGGCCGACACTGAGAATCTTGATCGCACCTACAACCGCTGGCATCGGAAGCACCCTATTCATCGATAGATTTGCTTCATTATATGACGGCAAGGTACAAAGTATGTTTTGAAGCAATCATGCTTTTGCCATCAGGCTCATATAATCGTACTATCGTAAGGGGGAATGACGATGGCCGATTCGAAAAACAACAACAATTCGTTTTTTGATATGAACTGGAAAAACTTCGAACAATTTTTCGGTGGCAAGCTGCCTTTCCCTGGTATGTTGAACGGCAGCGGCACGAGCGGAGACGATCAAATGGCTTGGGTGGAAGGGTACGTGAGAGACGTCCTTAAGCAGGCGATACCGAATTTTAACCCGACGATGCTGAAACATCATTTTCAAACCGAACTATTCGAGACGCATAATAATGTCATCGTGAAAGTGCATATTCCCGACCGGGCGCAGGCACGCAAAATAAGAGCGTTGATCAGCGCCAACCAGATCCGATTGGAAGGTCTTCCGGAGAAAAGCGCCCAGACGATCCGTCTGGCCAGTCCCGTCGCTCCTGACAGTTGTAAGGCCGTCTATAAGAACGGGATCATGCAGTTTCATATGCGGAAACAATCCGCCGATGAGACATATTATGAAATCGATGTCCGGTATATGTAAAACGCAATAAAACGCACCGTCCGGTTCTCGATAGGAGAGAGGAAGGTGCGTTTTATATTTTCATGCCGATCTATAGCGTAGGCCTTGCTAGTTATTAGCCTGATTGCTGGAGTCGTTCAGATCCGGATCAAGCGTATTCGTCAAGCTGATTAACGAAAAGTTGGCGCAAAAATCGCCTGTGCTCCCCCCGCTGGCGCCCGAATTTGATTTACTTGTGCTTTTCGGCGTAATTTGAAGGACGTCACCGAACGTGACTTCGCCGCTGACTTCGAGTATTTTGATCGGAGCTAATATGATGGAAGGCATACATTCCCCTCCTCCTTCAATGGTAGTAACCTAATATATGAAGCCGAGGGAATAATAATCCCAATCCTGTAAAACTTTCCATGCGAACGCGAACTAATTTGCAGCGCAAGTCACATGAAAAACAGTGCCGCGTTGCAAACTATGCAGGAGCTTGCTGCCGGTATGTTTGCGGTCATCGCGATATTTGGTGTTAAAACTAAAAAAAATCCCCAATGGGGATTTTTATTTGCAAATCTCTTATGTACCATAGGAAGTGCCGAAGACCGGACTCGAACCGGTACGATAGTCACCTATCGCAGGATTTTAAGTCCTGTGCGTCTGCCAATTCCGCCACTCCGGCATGATCGCTGTGGTGGGCCCTGAGGGACTCGAACCCCCGACCAATCGGTTATGAGCCGACCGCTCTAACCAACTGAGCTAAGGGCCCCTGTAAAAATTTTGGTTGCGGGGGCAGGATTTGAACCTGCGGCCTTCGGGTTATGAGCCCGACGAGCTACCGGGCTGCTCCACCCCGCGACATCATTTACAGCGACAAAAATAAATATACACCAAATGAAACCGTCCAGTCAAGATGTAATTTTACACAATGTACCGTACGCCAAAGCGGCCCTTTCTGGAGCGAAACACTTCGACCTCTGACGGACACTCGTACCCGTAGATCCACCAGTCTTCTTCCATCCGCTTTGCCAAGCAGCCGGCCTGAAATTTGCTGTCATATAATTTAACCCAGTAAATCCATCTCATAATCCTCACTCCGCTTTAATAATGAAAAGGAAGTTTATGCTGAATGTAGCATAACCAAAAAGAAGCCTCCTTATTTGTGTAAGGAAGCTCTCCATAATCTAACAAAGCGGCTGCCGCTTATGGCTGCGGATGGTTCGATTGGATGTTGTTTCGTACAGGCAATGACGCTAGGCCGAGAGCTTCTTGATGATCTCTTTCATGATGCGCGATTCTGCTGGAAGCGGAAGCAGCGATACTTGCGACCAAATCGTCGAGAAACGTATGAATTCCTTTACCCGATTTGGTATCCAAACGCTTAATTATGCCAATCTTATGTTTATCCAAATGTCCGAATGTCGTTACGCCGATACTGCCGTAGCCGAACACCGAGCCAAGCGCCAATGTCTCGTCGCAGCCGAACAAGCCTTCATCCGATTCGATAATCGATTGGATCGGTTCCGACAGCAAGCCTTTTTCGGCAAGCACATCGAGTTCAATGCCGACGAGAATCGCATGCTGCAGCTCTCGCTTTTTCAGAACGGCATGAACCGATTCGATGCATTTTTCAAGCGTAAGATCCTGATGATAAGGCTGCTGCATTTCTTTTACAATCAGGGCAATCTCCTCAATCTCTACACCGCGTTCCTTTAGTTTGCGGTATACGGCTGCTTTTAGCTCGTTGCTGTGCACTTGTCGTTTCATCATGTATCGCCCCTATGCTGAGAAGTGACCTGGTAACTTATCCTATGCATGTTCTTTCCTGGATGTCCTTGTATTGGTATGATTTGCTCAAGCCCTTTTTCCAGTTGGAATCCGTGATCAAAGGACGGTATAATATATAGAAAGGAGGAGATGGATATGAACTACGGTATCGCTGTTTTCCCGTCTGTGGAGATTCAGGAATTTGCGAACCATTACCGTCGCAGATATGATCCGCATTTTGCTTTGATCGAACCTCATTTGACCGTACGGGAGAAGGAAGATTGGAACGATCAACAGGTACAGACCGCCATCCGGGAGTTGGAACGCGCCGCGGACGCACTCGACCCGTTCGAGCTGCAATTCAATCGCTTCTCTACCTTTTATCCTGTGAACAACGTCATCTATATGGCACTATCCGATCCCGCTCCGCTCGTACGTTTACACGAGAAGCTGTGCACCGGGGCGTTGGCGGAATCGAACAAACTTTATGCATACACGCCGCATTTGACGATCGCGCAATCGATGAATGACGACGAGCTCCACGATGTGCTCGCCAGCTTGAAGAACAAGCCGCTGTCCTATAAGTGTACGATCGATCGTTTCGTGTTATTGAAACAAGAGGATGACGGCAATTGGAGCCGGTATCGTGAATTTACGCTGTAAGCCATAGCCGTTCAACATGAAAAAAGCCGGCCTCGCTTGTTCCGAGGCCGGCTTTGTTATACTTATGAGGGATGATTATTGCTTGTAAGCTCCAAGCAAACGTTTGGATTCGCCGTTTGCCGTTGTAAATACTTCGTATAGCCGAACCGTAAGCGTGTGTTCGAACTGCTCGGTTGTCGCGTCGAATGTAATATTGTTCTCGCCGGTTACAAGGCGGTTCGTACCGAGGAACGACCCTTTCGCTGTGCCGATGAGACGGTCGGAAGAATCGTACAACTCAAACAGCAAATGGGAGAAGTTTTGATCCGCTTGCACTTGATCTTCCCGCTGAATATCGAGATGGAATTTTCCTTTGTAAGAATAAGCCAGCTTTGCGTTTTGGTTGAACATGACGCCGACGGTCCAGCTGTTTATTTTTACGCGAAACGGATACACGCTGAATTCGTCTTTGCTGCTTCCAGGCTGCTGCAGTTCTATACTGTACGCAGCCATGGTCGATTTGAACGGCGCAGCCGTTTTCGTATCCTGAATTTTCAGGGCAAGCCCTGTACCAGTCTCCGACGATGGAACCGCGAATGCGTAACTAATGGTCACCGCCGCATTCGGAAGCACGGTCGCGGCGCTTGCGCTTTGGCGGCTGCCGCTGTACTCGTTGCCATCAGAGCTGACGAGATCTGCCTGAAATACAGGGACGGCCATCGGCCGATCCGTCTTGTTGAACAGCTTGAACTTGGCAGTGACGGTTTGCGAACCCGCATCCTTATTCTCGTTCATATGGATTTCCACGACGGATACTTCCAAATTCGGATGAATCAGCTCGCTGCGCTCATCGAACTTCATCGGCGTTCCCAACTTGTAAGCCTCATAAGCACTGTTCGCCGCTCCCGACGGCAGCAGCAAATTCAACCGGCCCACAGTGTATTTCACCGCTTGCTGTACTCCCGCTTGCGCGAACACTTCCGGCGTCAGCACGTTGAGGCTCTTCAGCACCGTATCCTGATCGGTCGCGATGGCAAAGTGAATATATTTCTCCTCATTCGCCTCGAGCGTTACCGCTTCCTGCTCGACCCTTTTTCCCGAGTATACTTTTCCGTCGCCTATGCCTTCAACAATGAAATCCGGAACGGTTTCGCGCTGTCCCGCCGGATTATGGGCAAGCAGTTGTACAACGTAGACGGTTCCTTGTGCGGTAGATTCTCTATTCACGACGGCCGGCGTATACCGGATCGGTGAAAGGAGCGACGGAATTTGGAACGGGTCCGGCCATTTCTTGACCGCTTCCGGATCGGTGATCGCGGTATCGCTGCCTTTCCACGCCTCTCCGGAGATGGGCGCCGATACGATCAGCGTTTCTTTTTTCGGGTACACGTAAAAGTCGACATCGGTCCAATTCAGCTCCGTCAACGAAATCTCATCCGTCCGGTCGATGACGGCCATATAACTTAACTCCGAATTTGCTTTCGGCTGAATCGATTTAACGTTCAATGCGCTGGGCTGCAGCGTATACTCGATGCCTATATTCGTTCTGACTCTCAGTTCGTATTCGGGCACCCGGACAATCGAGCTGCCGTTGTTCTTCATCCGCACAACGACGCCTAGTCGCGTTCCGTCCGCTATACGTTCATTCAGCACGCCTTTTACCTCGAAATCGAGCTGATCTGTCAGCTGATATGTCGCATTCGCCAGGACGCTAACTTCCGAAACGCTCTCGTCAGCGGCCAGCACCGTATATCCAGTACCTGTACTTACGAGTGAGGCGGTAATGACTAGCGCAGCCGCCGCTTTCTTCCATGAATGGTTCAAATGGGTTCTCCTCCTATCAATCGCCGCAGCCGCGATTTTACTTCGCAAGCTGCACTTTTTCTTTGTCCTTCAATTGGTTTTGCCCGTACACGATAAGCTGCTCGCCTTCTTTGATACCGGAGATGACCTCCTGGTTCGTCTCGTTCAGGCGGCCCAATTCCACCTTACGCTTCTCGGCCTGATCGCCCGCAAGTACGAATACGAACGTATCTCCGCCTTCGCGCACGACGCTTAGCGTCGGTACGGTTACGACCTGCTGATCATTTTCTTCCGTCAGCAAAATTTGCGCTTTCATTCCTGGTTTCAACTTGCGGTCGGCATTCGGCACTTCGAGCTCCAGCACATAAGATTTCGACTGAGAGCTCATGACGTCGGCCAAATAGCTCACATTCCCTTTCACTTTATCCGTCGTACCTGGAATGTAGAACGTCAGTTCTTGTTTTCCGCGAACCAGCTTTGCCGACTCCTCGGTCAGCTCTGCTTTGATTTTGATCGGGTCGAGCTGTTGGACCATCGCCGCTTTGAAGCCGGCCGGAAGCGTCATCCCGACTTCGATCGGCAGCTCCGTCAATACGCCGCTAACCGCAGCCTTGACTTCCATATTGTTCAAGGTGCGGTCGCTTTCGCGAATTGTAACGTTCGACGTTTGCAGTGTCTGCTCCATCTGGGCAAGCGAGTTGGTGCTTTCCAACGTCTTCAGCTTGCTGCGCGAGCTTTCCAGGTCGAGCTTCAAGTTGTTCAACGTCGTTTCCATTTGCTCCAATTGGAATTTGGTGACAAGGCCCAAGTCGTAATCATTGCGCATTTTGGCGTAGTTTTTTTCGGTATCTTTTATCGATTGCTCCAGCTTTGTGATTCCGTTTCTCAGTTCCTGCTTGCTGTTAGTCAAATCTTCGCGCGCTTTGACCATCTGCTGCTGCGTGCTGTTTAAGTTGATTTGCGCCTTTTCTTTTTCAATCCGCACATCGGTCGGATCCAGGCGGAAGATTACTTCCCCTTTCTCCACCATGTCTCCGCGCTTCTTCATAATCTCCTGCACGTCGCCCCCGACCTTGTTCACAATATCAATCTGTATGGAGGAGATGACGTCTGCCACCTGCTCGATCGGGTCGCCGATCTTTTTCTTCTCGATCTTGCTGACTTTCACCGTCTTCAGCTGCGGTTCCGCCGCATTGGCCGCGGGCTGGGCGGCCGGGCTGCCCGTGCAGCCCGTCATAAGCGCGGTGCTGATCATAACCGCTCCGATGACTTTCGTGCCATGCTTTAATGTTTGTGCGAATGTATGGTTCATTGAAAATTCTCCTCTTCCCTGTTGAATTCAATGTTTTTCACGTTTCTTGTCCGTGTCCGTTTCGGATCTTACGGCGCAATGGGTGCAACCGGATGATCTGCGGCCGGCTTTTCTTTCTTGCGGATCAAGCGGCTCACGCTATTTTTCATGTTCTCGATCATTTCATATACGATCGGCACGATGATCAACGTCAACAAGGTCGATGTCGTTAACCCGCCGATCACGACGACCGCGAGGCCTTTGGAGATTAACGTCCCTTTGGACAGACCCATTGCAAGCGGCATCAGCGCGATGATCGTTGCACCGGCGGTCATAATGATCGGGCGCATCCGGGTCATCCCCGCTTCGATGAGCGCTTCACGGACGCTATGACCGGACTCGCGTAGCTGCTGGACGCGGTCAACCAATACGATCGCATTCGTAACGACGACGCCGATCAGCATCAGGAAGCCAATCAAGGAAGTAATATTAACCGATTCCTTCGTCAGGAGCAATCCGAGCAAGCCGCCGATCGCCGCAAGCGGCAGCGAGAACAAGATGGCAAACGGCGCGCTTGCATTGCCGAATGCGAGCACCATCACCAGGTAGACGATGAAGATGGATGCGCCCATCGCCACGAACATTTGGTTAAAGCTCTCCTGCATATCGTCGCTAACCCCTTTGACTTCCGTACGGACGCCGGAAGGAAATTGGACCGTCTTCAGTGCTTCGGAGATTGTTTTACTGACTCCGCCTTTATCGACGGAGTCGATCTTCGCCGTAACCCTTACGTACTGTTCCTGTTTCTCACGAGAAATGGCAACCGGCGAGTCGATCTGGCGCACTTTGGCAATTTCATTCAAGCTCACGGTCGCACCAGTCGGCGTCTTGATCGTGAATCTGCCGATTTTGTCGACTGAATTTTTAAAGTTCGGATCGATCATCACTTTCGTTTCGAATGTAGTGTTATCGAATTTCAAGTCGCCCAGCTTCTCTTCCGCAAGCCAGCTGCGAACGGTATCCATAATTTGCGCGGAGGATAAACCAAACAAGCGCGCTTTATTTTGATCGACTGCGATTTCAACTTCCGTCTTGGATTCGCTCAAGCTGTCTTTAATGTCGGAAAGCTCGGGGAATTCCTTCAATTTGTTCCGGACCATCTCTGCTCCCTGCTTCAAATGATCCAGATCGTCCCCCTTCAACATGTAGGAGAAATCCGCTCCCCCGGAAGGAGGGCCCCCGGCGGAAATCAACGTGCCTTCGGACTCGGAGCCTTTCGGCAGCAAATATAAGATTTTCTCCTTAAAATCTTTTACTACTTTTTTGGCGTCGGAATGAGCGGAAGCGGCAGCGAAAAACATCGTCCGGTACGCAACCCGGTCCGTCCCTCCGTTATAACCGACCAATGATTCCACATAATCGAAGGTCGGCTCGCCAGCCGGATCCTTCGATTCCCGCATCATCGCTTCAATCTCTTTTATTTTCTCGTTCATCGTTTCAATCGTCGTTTCACGCGGCATTTTAACACTGAACTGCATCATTTTATCGGACTCGCTCTCCGGCATAAAAGACGTAGCCAAAAAAGGAACCGTACCTGCAACCGTAACGACAAATAACAGAAAAGCGATGAGTGCCGTTTTTTTCCGGTTGTTAAGCGACCAGAGCAGCGTTTTCTTATACGTCATCGACAGTTTGCCTACAGCGGCCTCGTCGTGCGTCTTAATATTTTTGCTGCGGAGCACGAGCAGCTTGGCAAGTAGCGGAATGACCGTTACCGCAACGAAAAGCGACGATAGCAGCGCGACGGACAGCGTAATGGCAAACGGGCGGAATACTTCGCCAAGCACGCCGCTGACGAATGCGATCGGGCCGAACACGCCCACGGTCGTAATCGTAGATGAGGTAATGGCCGAAGCCACTTGCGCCGTAGCCAGCTTAATGACCGATTCATTGCGCTCCTGCGCTCTCACGAGCTGACTGTAAATATTCTCGATAACGACGATACTATCGTCGACGACCCGCCCGACGGCGATCGCCATCCCGCCGAGCGTCATAATGTTAAGCGAAATTCCCAGCGGTGCCATGACGAGCAGCGTGATCATAATGGATAACGGAATGGAGACCAGTACGATAAACGTCATGCGAACGTTTCTTAAGAAGAGCAGAATCATGATCGATGCCAATATAGCCCCAAGTCCGCCCTCTTTTACCATGCCGCTAATCGAGGATTTAATGTCGGTCGCCTGGTTGTACACCGCATGGAATGTAATGTTCGGGAATTCCTTTTTCCAGCCGTCCATCAGTCTGTCGGCTTCGGCGGCAAATTCGACGGTGTTGGCGTTTTTCGTTTTGTACAAATGAATTCCGATCGCCGGCTGTCCATTGAGCCTGGACATAAATTCCGATTCCATAATGGCCTCGACTTTGGCGATTTGTTTCAGAAGCAAAGTATCACCGTTCGGCGTCATTATTTTCATGTTTTCCAAATTGTAAATCGTATTTAGATCGCTCTTGACACGAACCATCTGGCTATTTCCGTTAAAATCGACCGATCCGGCCGGGCTCGTCGTCAGCGCCGACTTGATGCTTTGCGATACTTGCGCCGGCGTCATATTGTAATTGTTGATCGCACTCACATCCATCTTCATCTTCAGCACTGCTTCCTGATTGCCGATCGAATCGATGTGATCGATGCCTTTCATTCCGTTAAAGCCCGGCAAAATAACGTCCTTGTAGATTTTGTCCAGATCTTGCTGCGTCATGCCGTTATTCGCATAGGCGGACAAGTAATACACCGGCTCCGACGCAAAGCCGAATGTCGATGCTTTCGGCTTTTCCGCGCTCTGCGGCAGCTTGACGTTCGCTATGAGGCTTTCCACGTCTTTTTTGACGTCGTCCGGCTTTTTATCCTGCTCCAGCTCAATGACGATGGAGGAATAATTATCGCTTGAAGTGGAAGTCAAATTTTTGATGCCTTCCAGACCGGCCACCGCTTTCTCCAGCGGCTTGGTCACGTCTTCGAGTACATCTTTGGGCGGTGCCATATACTGCGTGCTGATCACAACGACCGGGAACGAAATGTCCGGCATGTTCTCTACTTTAAGCGTTGTTGAAGCATAGGCTCCCCCGGCGAACAACAGCATGACGATGATGATCACCGCTGTGATGTTCTTCATGGAAAAATCGGTTAATTTATTCATCTCTCTAACTCCTCCATTACGAATTGCTGACTACTTAGACGAAGCATTTCCCTGCATCCCTTCATTTTCCATAAAATCTTTGTTCAGTATAATTGTGGCTGCCCGCTTCTGTAAGGTGAAAAAAGTAATATGTACGTATGAAAAGAGTCATATTCGTATCGTCTGTTAACAATATTGTTAACGATATGAACATAATGGTTATGTAAAAAAGTGTCAATAGTGCCATTGCAAATTTAACCAATTGTTCAAATATGCTGGCAGACGACAAAAACCGCTTCAGCGCACACATTCCTCACGTATGCAGCGCAGAAGCGGTTTCTTATGAAAAGATATGAAATATTATTCCGTTCTTTCGAACCAGTCGACCTTCTGAGAAGCGAGCAGTCTTTTTTGACCTTGGAACGAATCGTAAACATTGAGTTTGTATGTTTTGAGGAAACGCAGATCAAAAATCAGGTCGCTGTCATTGACGTCAATTTTAAAGTCTTTGTAGCTTCCGAGCTTGAATCTGCCGTCGCTAACGGAACCGACATTTGTAGTTCCCCCCTGCGTTCCGGTTCCTTCAAAATCTTTGAAATCGAACTCTTTCGTAATGTCGATTTTCTCCGCCTCGTCTTCAAGCGCAATAATTAGCTTGCGACCTTCCGTGTTCGTCTCTGCCATCATATTTTTGATAAGGTTATAATCAAACGTTAGATGTACACCTTGGCTGTCAAGTTGGGTATAAATCCGGTTGATCGTCAGCTTGTACGGATCCAGCTCCAAATCCTTCAAAGTCGGCTTCACTTCACCCGATCCCTCAGGCAGCCAGAATGCGGCCGCGTTCACATAGGCATCCGGTGTTTTGTCCTTCTCCGACAGCTTATCCTCTGTAACCGCCTCGCCGATCGTAATGCTCATCCCGGATGTATCCAAGTCTTTGGGTATATTGCTTGATAAGAACAAAAGCGCTGAGTTCCCAGGGTTAATCTTGTTCTTAATTTCCGAAACGGTTGCCGGGTACACATTGCCGTCCAGTGTTTTGAAATGAGCAACCAACTTGGTCACATCGGCAGACCTTTTCTCCTGATTGACCGTTTCAAGCTCAACGGCAAACGTATCGTTCGCATTGCCCGTATAGGTCACGACGCGATGAATTTTATAGTCGGTTTTCCGGCCAATATTGGTCGATTTGTGCGTTTCGCCGACATTCATATGAGGCACCTGCATCAGCTCGGAGCGATGAACAAATTCAAGCAAATCGCTCGCCTCAGATGTGCTTCCGGTCGATCCCGAACTGCCGGTGGACTCCGGCTTCTCTTGAAGTATGAGCTTCACTTTGGCAAATTCGTAAGTGTAAGGTATTTTGCCGACGAATTGAAACTGCGCGGATGCATTCGGCGACAAGCCGATCACTTTGTCCGTCCGCACCAGCTTTGCTTCCACTTTCACCGCATCGTCCAGCTCAAAATAACCTGTCAAATTCGGAATCGGCAACGCTTCAGGCCCTCGGTTCGAAAGCGTCAAGCCTGCCGCCAATATATCCTGATCCTCCCACGGCAGCCGCTGAACGCTGTTCAGCATGGCCGTATAAGAGCCGTCCTCGACGGTAAAGCTGAATTCTTTGCCCAGATCGACGGCGTCCGGTTCGGATATTTGCGGCAGCGCATAGAACGCGATCGGGAGATTCATCTTGAGATCGGCGGCATTTTGTACGATGACAAGCTGCCAACCTTCCGTGGAAACCGTCACGGGCACGGAGCCCGTCAGATCGATATCTTTTTTCACCTTCGGGTTGATGCTGAGGTCTTTGATCCCTTTGGCATCAAGAGGATACATGTAACCCTCGGCCGTTCTGAGCATGTATTGATAGCCGGGAATCGCCACGCTGCGACTTCCTACGTTCTCGAGTGTAAGGACGACGGTAGGCGTATAGTTTTTCTCGTTGCGGCTCATGTACACTTTTTTAATCGTCGTTTGGATCGGATTGGATGCGATTTGGATCGTATTCGCCTCGCCGGGGGCCGTAACGATATTGTAATCGTCCGGAACTTTCACTTCCCCGATGGAGCGTTCAAAGCTCGACTGGCTGAAATCCCATTTGATGAATTCGAAGATCAAATCCTTTAGCTCCGTTTCCGCGTTAACCGTTGCGTAGAAGGAGATATCCTGGTTCGACTTCGGGGTAATCCGGTTCTTGTCCTTATCCTGCGGCAGCACATGTACCGAAATTTGATTGCCGGTCGTTGTCTTTAATCGGACCCAGTAGTCAATAAAGAGCAGGTCGCTGCTGCTTCCGTTATTTACGGTGACCGTAAACGTGACTGTTTTGTTTCCTTGCGCCGGAAGCAACGAAACATTTTTGAGCTCGAAGTAACTCGAGTCGTTCAGCTTAATCGTGCCGATGGTCGGTGCAGTACCTGTGGAGAAAACGGCACCAGTCTCGGGAGTCGTCGTCCCGCCGCCGTCCGCTGCGAAAGCGGGAACGGCGGAACTGAGCGTAAGTAGTGCTGCGAGCAGCAGGACGTATGCTTTGGATCGGTTGCGTTTTGTTCTGTTCATCTGGCTGTTACCTCCCTGCATAATTGAAAAAATGCCAAGTCTAGTACATCATCATTCCTTTCGGACCGCCGACCGGCCCGTTCGGGTTCTCCTTAAGCTGCTGCAGCATCGTATTTCCTTCGGTCTGCCATTGCTTCAACCCGTCGCGAACCGGCATTTTGCCCTGAACGACTTCTTGAAGCATACGCTGACCGATGCTGTTCACTTGGCGAAGACCCGGCATATCGCGATACAGCTTGTAATCCATTTGCGGTACGGGCAGCAATGTCGTGAACGCCTTGATGTTCATGGACACGCCATCCTTCTGCTTAATATATTTTTGTCTGGAGACGATCTGGTACGAACTGCTGGCCTTAAGGCGTGCCCAATCCTCGCTGTTAATAAATTTGATGAACTTCCATGCGGCATCCGCGTTTTGCGATTTGGCGTTTATCCCCATGATGCCGTCCATGCTGATATACCCGCCCAGATCCGGCGCTTCCTGATGAACCGGCAGCGTGACGACGTCCCATTCGAAAGGCGAGAAGCCTTTGACGTTTTGCGCGTTCTTCATGGCATTCGTTACTTGATTGATTTGGCCGTAATTAATAATCGCCATCGCTACGCGTCCCGACAAGAAATCGTCATACTGGAACGGATTATAGTCCTCAGCCGACCCGGGCATCATTCTGGCCTTCATGGAGGAAGGGTCCTGCTGCTCCGGAATCAGCTTCTCCGTCTTGAGCTGCAGCAGCGATTTCCATACTTTCTCCCACTGATCGGAGTCGACGGTCATCTTTTCCGCTTTCTCATCGAACATTCGAAGCTGCAGAGGCGTTATATACATTTGGCTCGCATAGTACATATCCCCGCCCATGCTTTGCGTGGAGAAGGAGAATCCGTATTTGCGATTTTCCCCCTCTCCTTTGGCCAAGCGGCGGGCCAGCTCGAACGTCTCTTCCCATGTCATCTTGTCTTTTGGGTAAGTAACGCCGGCTTCGTCGAACATTCTTTTGTTATAAATGAGGGCGGAGGAACTGAAAGTCGGCGCCAAGGCGTACAATTTACCCTCGCCCACTTTCTTAAGACCGTCGATGACGGCAGGCACAAAATCCGACGTATCGAATTTATCTTTCGTGATCATCGGGTCGAGCTGCGTGAGCATATTGTTCGAGATCAGGTCGGTCAACTGCTCGTACTGGACCATGACGACATCCGGCGGATTGTCGCCTTGCATCACTTCTTTCAGCTTATCCATCGGGTCTTTCGGGCGCTCACCCGGTTTCGGCGGAGCGTACATGTAACGATCATCGTTCGTAGCCACCATCTCGATTTTAATATTCGGATTGGCAAACTCGAACAAATCCGTGAAGCGCTGACGGAACCATTCATCTTCCGAACTATAGCCCATGCTTGTAGCGATGCGCAGAACTTGCTCTTTCTTGTCGTTCGCATTATTCGTCTTGCTGCAGGCTGCGAGCGTAGGCACCATCAACCCGACGCATGCGGATAATAAAACGGCATTTTTTAACGGTTTGTTCACTTGGATTTCCCCCTTGGGTTTGAAAAAAATAACCTGCGCCTACCGTAATGCTTTGGGCGGACGAATAATAATCTTCTCGCCGTCGAATTCCATGGACGCCTTGCCGTCGATCCCGAGCGTCTGCAAGTAGGCTCTCGGAATTTGAAGCCGGCCGGCCCGGTCCAGCACCACATATTCCTCATGAACGTCATGAATCGTGCCTTTTCCGGCCGGAGTCTCCTCTGCAGCTTGATCCAGGTTCGGATTGCGCTTAATGAATTCGGTGCTCGTCATTCCGTCCCGAATCGCCACGACCCGGTCCACCTTGCTCGCAAGCGTCATATCGTGCGTTACGATCACGATGGTTACGCCAAGCTCCTTATTGAAACGACGGAATATGTCCATGATCATATCGGAAGTACGCGTATCGACCGAGCCTGTCGGCTCGTCGGCAAGCAGCATTGAGGGACGGTTAGCGAGCGCAATCGCAATGGCGACACGCTGCTGCTCCCCGCCGGACAGCTGTTGGAGCTTGTTGTTCACACGCTCTTTCAGGCCGACCCATTCCAGCAGCTGCTTCGCATAGGGACGGTCATACTTGCCGCTCAGCATCATGGGCATCTCCACATTTTCCAAAGCGGTCAGGTAAGGAACAAGATTTCGCGCGTTGTTTTGCCAGATAAAGCCGACCGTTTCACGTTTGTAGCGAACCAGTTCCTCATCGGTAATCTTAAGCAAATTCCACTCGCCGACCTGCACCTGGCCGGCCGACGGCCGATCAAGCCCGCCTAAGATGTTCAGCAGCGTCGATTTGCCGCTTCCGCTATTGCCGATAATCGCCATCATCTCGCCCTTGGTAACCGAAATGTTCAGCCCTTGCAGCGCAACGACCTCGATATCGTCGGTTTTATATATTTTGACGAGTCCTTCGCAAAGAATCACTGCATCATTTCTCCTCTCCCAGCTTCACGGCTTGATGAACGCGCAATCGCCTGATATGCAGGAACAATAGGGCTGCGCCGGTAATCATCATGACCGCAACGACCACATAGAGCTGGTCGGTGTCCCTGGAGTCGAATACAACGCGAAACGGAGGTACCTGCGTTTTCACATTCTCGGCCGTTTGCAGAAATGGCAGGAACAAGTAGCTCGTCAGTTTGCCTATGCCGAGTCCGAGCGCGATCGCGAGTCCTGCCGTAAACGCCTGTTCCAGCAGCAGCATGCCGGTCAATTGTTTCCTAGAGAGCCCCATGGCCCGCAAAACGCCGAATTGCACAACCCGGCTCGACAAGTTGAAAAACCAGTAAAGAATGTAGCCGATCAACGAGATCAGCACCGACACCAAGAAGCCTAGACTGAGAATCCCGAACACACCTCCGCGGGCCGGATGCTTCTTCTGCGAAATCAGTTCGTTGCGAACATCTTTCACCGTAGCGATGTCGATTTTTTTCGCTTGAAGCGCCTCGATCATCGGAGCCACTTTCGCCCCGTCTTTCATCTTGAGCCACACCTCGTACGGCGTCATCGGCGCCTGGTCGTAAATATACTCCAGGTTCGCAATGAAAAACGGCGTCTGTTCCGGGTATTGGCTCGGCCAATACGGCACGGTTGCTACGACGATAAATTCCACCGACTGCTGGGCGATCGTTATATTCATCAAATCGCCGATCTTGATATGGTTTTTCTCGGCGAAGGAAGTCGGTACAATGACGGCCTGCTCATATTGACCGAGCAAGTTGAGATACGTATTCGGATGCACTTTGAACAAGTCTTTGCGGAACCAGGCCACTTTGGCAAAATCGACATTATCGATCCCCATCAGCATTCCTTGCCCCAGCGACTTGCCGGAAACGACGATATTGCTTTTCGACAGCAGCACCCTGGCGGCACCTTCAACGCCTTCCAGTTCGCGGAATATCGCGAAAGGCGGCTCGATATAGCGCATCTTCGGCGGAACTTCCTGTCCGCCTCCGGGACCTCCGCCTCCCGGCTGACCGGGGTTTCCTCCGCCATTCCCCTGGCCTTGACCTTGACCTTGACCCTGACCTTGGCCGCTCCCTTGACCGGAGCCTCCCTGGCCCTGGCCTTGGCCCTGATCCTGCTCCTGCGGCAGCTCGTCGGACACCGCCTCCCAATCCGCTTTCATGATCACGTCGGTTCCGTAGGAGTACAAAATGCGGTCGGTTGAATTCAAATCGATCGTTCTTGCTGCCGAAGCGTTGTACACCCCTAAACCAAGCGTCAAGATGAGGAGCAGCATCAGCGGATAATACGACGACGCGGAGCGCGACAACTGCGTCAGCGTCAAATATACCGGAACGGGCAAAAGCCTTTTGCCAAGCCAATTGCCGAGTTTGAGCAGCCATGGGAAAATACGCAAGAAAAACAATCCAAGCGCAATAATCGATAAGGCCGGTATAAAAAACAGCAGCGGATGCACCTGCAATTGATCGGTGGTCAGCCCGGTTTTGCCGAATAAATCTTGCCGTTCGCCAAACAAGTAATAGCCGTACCCGGCAATTGCGATCAGCACAACGTCCAAATACCATTTTTGCCAAAACGGTTTTTTATCCCCGCGGGCCAGCTTTTGCTTATGACTTACGATCGACGATCTTGCATACACAATCGCCGGAATAACACTCGCCATGATCGCAATGACCACGGCTGCCGTCCCATACAACAACGCTTCCGTAGATACGCCGACCGGCACTGCTTTGCGGTCCACAAACGTCAGAAACCCGCTCGAGGAGCCGATGCTCTTCGCCATGAACCATCCGAGCAGCGGGCCGATCACCATGGCAGTTGCCCCCAGAATAAGCCCTTCCAGCAAATACACCCATATAATTTGCTTCGTACTGCCACCTCTGCTTCGCATGACCGCGATGACGGTGCGCTGACGGTCAAGCGACTGCTGCGCGTTCATTACGATGTAATAGAACACCATCGCAATCATCGGCGCCGCAAGCGTAAACAGCATAATTTGGAGCTGTAAGCTCTGCACCTTGAATTCCTGTAAGATCGGAACAAACGAGATATCGACTCTCGTATTTTTAAGCTTTTGATACAGCGTAATATCGAGCCGTTCCAGCTTCCGCTCGAGCGGAGACAACTGGCTTGTCTGAATATCCTTCAAATCGAAAGCATAATACCAGTTGCCGAGATTCAGCGGAATTTTTTTGTTTTTGAGCAGCTCGTCATGAAACCCGGTCTCGCTCATGAAGAATGATCCCGTTAACCCTTCCAATCCTTGAAACCAGTAGGGGCTTGCGTCATTTTTCGGTTTGAACGTACCGGTCACCTTGATTTTCAACGGAGGAATGCCTAGACCGCCCGAAATCGGATAATTGAACACGTCACCGACATGAATATCGTTGCGGTACATCGCCTCCTCATGGATCATGGCTTCGATCACGCCGCCTTGCGGCTGATCCTTGTACCACGACCCTTGCGTAAGCTCGACTTCGTCCTTCAATCCGCTTTGCGCGAATAGCGTCATCTGCCGGCGTTTGCTCGGGTCGACCTTGGAAGGATCTTCCGGCGAAAGCTGCGAACCTCGGATCGACAAGCTGCGGACATAGGTTTGCGTCGGAAACGAGATATCCTTCGGCATATCCTCCCGTATGTATTGATCGACTTCATTCAACGCTTCGAGCTCGGCGCGGTCGCTTCCGGCTGCTTGATAGCGGATCAGCACCGAACCCGCGGGAAGACCGCTGCTCTTCTCCTCGAGCGATTTGGAAACAACGCGCTTGAGCGAACCGTCCGAGTACATCGGGATGCTCGTCGTAAACGCTACGGCCATAATCAATCCGGCCAATGTACTGAGCGTCAGCCAGCGGGTGTTCCACATTTTGCGGGTCAAAAATCGGAGCATCGGCATTAGCGACCAACTACTTTCTGTCCCGGCGTCAGTCCTTTGACAATTTCCACATCCGTGGATGTTTGCTGTCCGACCTCAACGTCCACTTCTCGCTTATTGCCCTGCTCGTCGACCACCTGCACATAGTTTCTTCCCGCATAGGAACGAAGTGCAGCGAGCGGAATGACGACCGCTTTCTCCTTGCGCTGGGTAATGACGGATACGCTAAGCGGAGTGCCCCGGTTTACATTTTGCGGAAACGAATCCAGCTCCACGAGCAAGTAATTGTCGATGCTATCCGGCGGTTTCTGTCCGCTGCCCCCGGGGAAAGTTCCTCCGCCGCCGCCCGAACTGCCATCCGTCTTCGGGTTCGGCAGCTGCAGCACTTTGCCTTTATGCTGCCCTGCCGCATTAATGTCGACGACAGCCTCCATCCCTATCGCTACGCGTTTGAGATCGTCCTGGCTTAGCGTCGCCGCTACGGTCAACTTGGACAAGTCGGCAATCGTTACGATCGCATCGTACGCTTTGACGGTATCGCCTTTCTGCAAATAGACCGACACGATCGTTCCCGAGAACGGCGCCTTCAACTTTGCGTCGGAAACCGTCTTCAGCAGCTTGTTCAATTCCTCGCGTTTCAGCTCGAAGTCGATCTTTGCCAGTTCAACCTGCTCCGCCCCCATCTCGTCGGCTTTACGCAGCGTCTCGATCATTTGCAGCTCGTCTTTGCGGGTTTGCAGCTGCTTTTGCTTCAATTGGCTCTCCAGCTCTGTCACGTCCAGTTCGGCGATCACTTGGCCTTGCTCCACCTTGTCGCCAACTTTCACCGCTACATTCTTGAGTCGCCGGCTCGTTTCGTCCGTAAAATACAAGTCTTCTTCGACCGTCGCCATCAGTCTGCCGGCTCCCCGCACTTTCGTCTCAAGGGTGTCAGTCTTTACGACGTATTCCGGTTTTTTGGACAGCTTCGGCGCCGTAATGACCGGAACGGTCTCTTCTTCGTCTTCCTTCGGCAGCAGTGAGCAACCGGAGGACACAATCATGGCCGACGCCGTGCCAAGAAGAAGCAGCGGCTTCGCCTTTCTTTTAAGAATTAATAAATTTTCCATCCACCATTTCGAATACACGGTCGGCAACCTCCATTATTGTCGGATCATGTGTCGTCATGCAGATCGTCATCCGTTCGGTTCGGATGATATCGCGGAACACCGCCATCACCTGCGCGCCCATCTGCGAATCGAGTTCGGCCGTCGGTTCGTCGGCTAAGAGCAGGCTGGGCCGATGCGCAATCGCTTTGGCAATCGCCACGCGCTGCTGTTCGCCGCCGGAAAGCTCGAACGGACGGTGGTGCATCCGCCGCCCGAGTCCGACGAGTTCCAGGCAGTGCGTTACGCGCGCTTTCCACTGCGACCTGGGAACTCCCGCCATCCGCAGCGATAATTCCACATTTTCCCAAGCGGACAAAAGAGGCATCAAAGCAAACGATTGAAATATAAATCCGATTTCTTTTCTTCTTATGTATGTCCGTTCGTCGTCGCTGCATCGGTGGAACGCATGCGTCTGGAAATAAATTTCCCCTTTGTTCGGTTGATCCAGCCCGCCGATCATGTTCAGCAGCGTCGTCTTTCCGGAACCGGATCGCCCCTTCAGCATCGCCAGCTGTGTCGGGTACAAGGCCATATTAATTCCCTTCAGCACGTGAAGCTGCTGACCTCCGACCGGAAAGGACCGCTCCACGCCGCTTACGGTAAGCATCGGCTTGCTCGTATCGATTTCCCGGCCCATCGCTGGTTCCAGGAGGACCCTTTCATCCGGTGCTGCCTCAACCGCCGCGGCTTGCCCGGCTGCGATTTCCGCCGTCGATTCGGCTGCGGCAGGTTGCTGCGTTTGCTCTTTTTTTCTGCGCAGCCATAATTTCATAACGTTCCTCCTCTTTCCTGCTGCGGCGTTTCTAGTAATCTATATACAACATTGCAACCATATCTATAGACGCTCCCGGTCAAAGAAAGGTTACAAAAAAACAATGAAATTATAAAAAATATTTCCAAATCGGGGAAAAACCATCGAATTATGAAGCTGGTCTCGATCGGTATGGAAAATTATACTAAATGCGCAAGTTTTCGTCGACCCTTGCCTAAATCGCTCGTTAAAATATCCATTCTCGAATTGTTCCGTCGATAAAATAAAAAGCGTTTCACGCCACTTATGTTCGGTAAGTGGTATGAAGCGCTTCAGTTCATGAAGATGTTACAACGTTCCGCCCGTTAACGCGAGCGGAATTTTTGCGAATGCTCTTTTGCCTGCTCGACGGTGGTGATCCGGTTACGCTGCCATTCAAGCAGGATGCGGTCGATATAGCGGAAATGCACTTTTCCGGCAAATACCGCTTCCTTCAACCCCGCCAAAATAAGCTCTTCCGGATAGCCGTCCTTGTCAATCCAGCCGGCGATCGATTCCAGCTCCATCGGCGTCAGCGGCCGGCCGAATTCTTTCTCAAATATAGAAAAAACATCTTTCCGCTCCGACCGACCGCCGCCCGTCGAGCGCTGCTGCGCCAGTCGCTCACGCTCCAGCTCCTCGTAACGGAATTCGGCGAGCCGCTCCATTAGCGGTTTCCAGTTATATTTTTCCGAATGAACGCCCGTTGCCGGATCCAGCACCTCATCGATGAGGAGCAGCCCTTCCTTCAGCAGCTTCTGCAGCGAAGCGATCACTTTTTCCTGCGATACGGACATACGAGATTTGAGTTCCTCGAGCGTCGGGAAGTCTTTGCCTTCCTTTTGCTTGAAAGCCATAACATGCAATATCAGCATAACATCAAGCTCATGCAGCTTTAGCAGCGTGTAGTACTGGAACAGCCAGTATGGCACATCCACATGGCCATCCTGCCATCCCGCGAGTAGCACGGACGGCAGCTCTCTTGCCTGTTGCTCGCTACGTCTCATGCAAATTGCCCCTTTCATCCTTTACAACGAACTTGTCCTATCGAAAAGCAAAATACAAGTGAAAGCGGAAGCTCGCGACGGAACTTCCGCCAGTTTAGCGGCATCGTGCAAAAATCGAAGTTCTATGGATACAAACGGTACAGCAGACGCGGAAACGGAATCGTCTCACGCACATGATCCAGCCCGCAAATCCACGCCACTGTACGTTCCAGTCCGAGTCCGAATCCGGAATGCGGCACGGAGCCGTATTTGCGCAGGTCAAGGTACCATTGGTACGCTTCCTTGGACAGCTCGTGCTCCTGGAAACGCTCCTCCATCAGTTCCGGATCGTCGATCCGCTGGCTGCCTCCGATAATTTCGCCATATCCTTCCGGTGCAATCATGTCGGCGCATAGCACCACTTCAGGACGGTTCGGGTCCGGCTTCATGTAAAACGCTTTGATCCCGGTCGGGTAATGGGTAATAAACACCGGCGTCTCGTATTTTTCGGCGATCGCGGTCTCATGCGGCGCACCGAAGTCTTCACCCCAGTCGAATTCATGCCCTTCCGCCTTCAGAAACTTCACCGCTTCGTCGTATGTAATGCGCGGGAACGGCGCCTGGATTTTTTCCAGGTTCGTCACATCGCGCTCCAACACTTCAAGCTCCTTGCGGCAATGCTGCAGCACGGAAGCAACGATATGCGATATGAACTGCTCTTGCACTTCAAGATTTTGCTCGTGATCGACGAAGGCCATCTCGGGCTCGATCATCCAGAATTCGATCAAATGCCGGCGCGTCTTCGATTTCTCCGCGCGAAACGTCGGGCCGAACGAATACACCCGTCCAAGTGCCATTGCCGCCGCTTCCATGTAAAGCTGGCCGCTCTGCGTCAGAAAAGCGTCCTCGTCAAAATATTTCGTATGAAACAGGTTCGTCGTCCCTTCGCATGAAGAAGGGGTCAAGATCGGCGGATCGACCAGTTGAAAGCCGCGCTCATCGAAAAATTGCTGGATCGCCCGAATAATTTGGGCGCGAATGACGAGAATCGCCCGCTGCCGCGGCGAACGAATCCACAGGTGACGATGATCCATCAGGAAATCGACGCCATGTTCCTTCGGCGTAATCGGATATTCGCTCGTCAATTGTATAATCTCGATCCCCGTTACATTCAGCTCAAACCCGCCTTTGCTTCGCGTATCCTCGCGAACCGTACCGGTCACATACAGGGAGCTTTCCTGCGTCAGCTTGCCGGCATCCTCCCATACTTGCTCGCTGACTTCGCTCTTGACGACGACGCCCTGTATGAAGCCCGATCCGTCGCGAAGCTGCAAAAAGCGAATTTTCCCGCTGGAGCGACTATTATGCAGCCAGCAGCCGATCGTTACGGTCTCGTTTATATGCTGACCCGCCTCGCGGATCATGGACAAATTACGGTTCATTGGCCTTCCTCCCGGATAGAAAAATAGCTGCGGGAGTCGCACCCCGTCATTTGCCGAACTGAACAAATGTTCGGGGCAATTCCCACTCTCATTATACTACACAACGACGGTTTAAAATCAACTGGTACGTATCCCTGGCAATAACGAGTTCCTCATTGGTCGGTATGACAAACGCTTGTACGCGCGAAGTTTCCGTTGTAATCGCCCGTTCCGCCGACGATCGCCGCGCATTCGCCGCTTCGTCCAGCTCGACCCCGAGAAAGCTCAAATTGCGGCAGACCGCCGCACGCAGCGGCGCAGAGTTTTCACCCACTCCCGCCGTAAACACGATTGCGTCCAGCCCGTTCATCGCCGCCGCATAAGAGCCGATGTATTTGCGCAGCCGGTATTCGTACATGTCAAAAGCCAGCTTCGCGTTCGGGTCTCCGTCCGCCATCGCCTGCTGGATTTCGCGCATATCGCTGCCGAGTCGCGAAACCGCCATCAGTCCGCTATGCTTATTGAGCATGGAATTGACCTCGCTCAAGGTCAGGTCTTCTTTCCCCATCGCGAACGGCACGATCGCCGGATCGATATCCCCGCTGCGCGTCCCCATCATGAGTCCTTCCAGCGGCGTCATGCCCATGCTCGTGTCGATGGAGCGACCGTTCATGATCGCCGTGCAGCTAGCGCCGTTGCCGATATGACATGTGATCAGCTTCAACTCTTCGAGCGGCCGGCCGAGTACCGCCGCCGTCCGTTCGCTGACGTAAGCGTGGGACGTGCCGTGAAAACCGTATCGGCGAATCTTATGCCGCTTGTACAGAACGGAGGGAATCGGATACAAGTATGCGACCGGCGGCATCGTCTGGTGGAATGCCGTATCGAACACGACCGCCTGCGGCACATCCGGCATGTTGGCTTCCACCGCCAAAATGCCTTGCATATGCGCAGGATTATGCAGCGGCGCAAGCTCGAACAGCCGCTTAATTTCCCGCTTTACCTCTTCATCGACCAGAACGGAGCTGGCGAACGATTCGCCGCCGTGAACGACCCGGTGCCCTACGGCCTGAATCTCGCTTGCCGATTGCAACACGCCGTGCTCCGGATGAACGATCAAGTCAAGCACTTTGCGGATGGCCGTCGTATGCTCCAATATTTCCTGTACTTCATGAACCTCCGGCTTGCCTGCCGGTTCGTACGTCACAATCGCCGAATCCATTCCAATTCGCTCGACTTTGCCTGCGGCGATAACCGTTTCGTCCCGCATGTCGTACAATTGGAATTTCACCGAAGAACTGCCTGCATTGATGACAAGAATGTTCATATCCGGTCACCGTCCCTGTCGTAGCTGAAAAAACCGTGACCCGTCTTGGTCCCGAGCTGCCCTGCGCGCACCATTTGCTTGAGCAGCACGGCCGGCCGGTATTTCACATCGCCGAATTCGCGGAACATCCGTTCCATCGCATCGAGGATGGAATCGAGTCCGAACCGGTCGGCCATCTCGAGCGGCCCGTATCGGAAATCATAGCCGAGGCGCATTGCGCTGTCGATATCCTCTGCGCTCGCAACCCGCTCCGACAATACGTGCATCGCTTCGTTAATCAACACGCATATGAGCCGCGTCGTCACGAAACCGGGCGATTCGTATACCTGGATGCCGCGGGTCTGAATCGTTTCCTCGACAAAGCGCTTCGTTCGCGCGAACGTGTCATCGCTTGTTTTAAGCCCTCTTATAATTTCCACCAAATGTATTTTTGAAACGGGATAAACAAAATGAAGTCCAATCACGCGTTCCGGCCGGGCCGTGGTCGCCGCCATTTCGGTCAAGCTGAGCGTCGACGTGTTGCTCGCCAAAATAACCGGTTCGGGGCACAAGGCATCCAGCTGCCGAAACACTTCTTTCTTGAGCTCAAGCTCCTCGTTCACGGATTCAATGACCATATCGCAACCCGACAGCAATGGCCAATCCGTTTCCAAATGAATTTTGCTCGAAATGATTTTTTTCTCCGCCGCCGTAATCGCCCATTTCTCCAATTGCTTGTCCAGGCTCATCTCGATGCTTTGCCGTGCCCGTTCCAGCTTCTCCGCATTTTTGTCGATCAAAACGACCTCGAGTCCGCGAGCCGCAATCATCTCGGCAATCCCTTGTCCCATTGTGCCGGCGCCCACGACGCCGATTTTGCCTACTGTCATTCGTGCTGCCCCCCTTCGCTACTCTCCCTATTCTATTATATACGTATGTTCGAACGCATGCTGATAGAAAGATCACAAGAAGCGGATAACCCGGCCTTCTTCCTCCCGTAGCAAAGAGAGGAGAGCAACCATCCACGCCCAGGGGGAAAAACGATGGCTGCCGGGTTTATGCTCCAGCTCCTCAGCCCGTTACGGTTCGTATTTATCCAGTAGCCCGATCAACGTTTCCATTTGCATCCCTCTCGAGCCTTTGATCAAAATGACGTCACTCGCTGCATGCGCCGTATTCATTAAGTGTTCAGCCAGCGATTCCATTCTGTCGAATGAACGTACTCGTTCGGCAGGAAAAGAAGCGGCGACAGCCCCTTCGGCGATCGCCTTTCCAAGCTTCCCAAGCGTGTACACGTAATCGACTCCGCCCCTTGGAATGCCTCGGCCTATTTCCAAGTGATACTCCTTCTCGCGGTCCCCCAGCTCCAGCATATCGCCGAGCACAAGAAACTTTTGGCGGTAACCGGACAACCCGGCCAAGCTGCGGATCGCCGCTTCCATCGAAGCGGGCGAAGCGTTCCATGCATCGTTAATGACATGATAGCCTGTTCTGGTGCGGACACGCTCCATGCGCATGGGCGTCAAGGTCACTTGCCGCAATCCCTCGGCGATTTGTTCGTGGGATAATCCGAAAAAGTCGGCTGCCGCATACGCGGCAAGCGCATTGCCGATATGATGCAAGCCGAGCAAGGGGAGCTCCAATTCCTCCGGATGGCCGTTGATTTGGAACGAAATGCCGTGATCCGACTGTTTCTCATTCGCAGCGGCGTATGTATTCCCGGCTTGCAGACCGAAACGGATTACGTTCGCCCCACCCTTCTGCTGCCGTATCGTATCGCAACCGGTCAATAACGGCTCATCCCCGTTGATGATCAGCGCCCCGTCCGGTTTCAGCCCTGCCACGATTTCGAGCTTTGCAGCCGCAATTTCTTCCCTTGAACCGAGCTGCGTCAAATGCGACAAACCGATCATCGTAATGATCGCCGCATCCGGACGAGCAAGCAGCGACAAACGTTGGATCTGCCCCCGCTCGCTCATGCCCATCTCGACAATCGCGAAGTCGTCCGTTTCATTTATATCCAGCAGCGTCAACGGGACGCCGACTTGACTGTTCAAATTGCCCTGTGTTTTATAAACCCGGTAAGCCCTGCGAAATATGGCATCCAGCATATCTTTCGTGGACGTCTTTCCGTTGCTGCCGGTGACTGCAATCACCTTGACAGGGAGCTGACGGCGATATGCGGCCGCCAACTGTTGAAGCGCGGTCAGCATATCTTCGACCATAATGACCGGGAAGCCTTCTGGAGGATTCGGGTGATCTTTCTGCCAGAGGGATGCGGCAGCTCCCTTCCTTAACGCTTCCTCTACATATCGGTGCCCGTCATCGATGCGAACGATCGGGACGAAAAGCTGTCCCGGGATGATCGTTCTGGAGTCAATGGAAACGCCTTGCGCCAATATACTGCCGTAATCAAGGTTCAGCCCTTCGCCTTGCGCCATTCGTTCGATTTCCGCTAATGTACGTTTGATCATAATGACCCACCCCCGCTCCTCCCATTATAGCGGGAGAGCTCTTGTCTTTAAAAGCGGCGTTTCTTTCGCTCGAAAAAGAAAAGCCTGCCTGGTCCTTACGGACCTGACAGGCTGATCGTATTGCAATTATTTGTACGCAAGACGCGCGCCGTGCGCCGCTTCGTATTGCGAGATTTTATCTTCGTGCTGCAGTGTCAGGCCGATATCGTCAAGCCCTTGCAGCAGGAACTGGCGGCGGTGCTCATCCAGTTCGAAGTTGATGGAGAGGCCTTGGTCGTCCGTAATCGTCTTGTTCTCAAGATCCACGTTCAACTTGTAACCTTCTGTTGCCGCCGTGCGTTGGAACAGGTCTTCCACTTGCTCCTCGCTCAGCTTGATCGGCAAAATGCCGTTTTTGAAGCAGTTGTTGTAAAAAATGTCGGCATAGGACGGCGCGATGATCACCCGGAATCCGTAGTCCTGAATCGCCCAAGGCGCATGCTCGCGGGAGGAACCGCAGCCGAAGTTGGCGCGGGAGATCAGCACCGAAGCGCCTTGATAACGGGGCTGGTTCAGGCTGAAGCTCGAAATTTCCTTGCCGCTTTGGTCAAAGCGCCATTCAAAGAACAAAAACTGGCCGAAGCCGGAGCGCTCGATCCGCTTCAAAAATTGCTTGGGGATAATGGCGTCCGTGTCTACATTGACGCGGTCCACCGGGCCCACAATACCGGTATGCTGTTTAAAAGCTTCCATGTCCGTTTACTCCTCACATCGATAAAATTTATATTAAGCTTCCTGCTTCACTTTGAAATTCCAGTCGCGCACATCGGTGAAACGTCCTTCGATGGCAGCCGCAGCGGCCATAGCCGGGGATACGAGATGCGTCCGTCCGTCGCGGCCTTGACGGCCTTCGAAGTTACGGTTCGATGTCGACGCGCAGCGCTGTCCCGGCTTCAGTACGTCCGGATTCATCGCCAGACACATGCTGCAGCCCGCGTCGCGCCATTCGAAACCGGCTTCGGTGAAGATTTTATCGAGTCCTTCTTTTTCCGCTTGAATTTTCACGCGGCCCGAACCGGGAACGACGATCGCCGTTACATTGGACGATACTTTGTAACCTTGAGCTACGGCCGCCGCCGCGCGCAGATCCTCGATCCGGCCATTCGTACAGGAACCGATGAACACATAGTCGACCGGAATTTCCGTCATCGGCGTACCCGGTTTCAACCCCATGTACTCGATCGCTTTTTCCGCCGCTTTGCGTTCGTTTTCCGTCGTGAAGTCCGCCGGATTCGGTACGGTAGAAGTAACGTTTGTACCCATGCCCGGGCTTGTACCCCAGGTAACTTGCGGGATCAGGCTGTCTGCGTCAAAGTCAACTACGCGGTCGTACACGGCGCCTTCGTCGGTTGTGAGCTTCTTCCACTCGGCTACGGCAGCGTCAAATGCTGCGCCTTGCGGCACATACTCGCGTCCGCGCAAATATTCGAAAGTCGTTTCGTCCGGAGCGATCAGGCCCGCTCTTGCGCCCGCTTCGATCGACATGTTGCAGACCGTCATCCGCTCTTCCATCGACAGGCCGCGGATCGATTCGCCCGTATACTCGATAACATAGCCGGTAGCGAAATCCGTACCGTACTTCGCGATGACGCCGAGGATCAAGTCCTTCGCCGTTACGCCCGGCTTCAGCTTGCCGTTAATGCGCACTTCCAGCGTCTTCGCCTTCGATTGCTGCAAACATTGCGTCGCGAGCACGTGCTCCACTTCGCTTGTTCCGATACCGAACGCAAGAGCGCCGAATGCGCCGTGCGTCGAAGTATGGCTGTCGCCGCAGACGATCGTTTTGCCCGGATGAGTCAGGCCGAGCTCCGGTCCCATAACGTGCACGACGCCTTGGTCGATGCTGTCCAGGTCAAACAGTGTTACGCCGAAATCGGCACAGTTTTTCGAAAGCGTGTCGATTTGCTGCTTGGAAATTGGGTCCGTAATGTTAAAACGGTCCTTCGTCGGTACGTTGTGATCCATCGTTGCAAACGTCAGGTCCGGACGGCGCACTTTGCGGCCGCTCAGTCTGAGTCCTTCGAATGCTTGCGGGGATGTCACTTCATGAACAAGCTGCAGGTCGATATAAATGATGCTCGGCTTGCCTTGCTCCGAATGAATGACATGATTGTCCCAGATTTTCTCGAACATTGTTTTTGCCATCGTTTCCACCTCAATTAATTAGGTATGCCAAAAATGATTGCATATTGGATAGTACCTATCGTACCATTTCCATCTTCATTGATCCAAGATATAATATCTATAGCATTGATAGGTTTTTGCTATAACATCCTACAGTCACATTCTCGCTCGATTACAATAAAAGGAGAGTTCCCCGATGGAATTGCGTCAACTCCAGTACGCCTTGCAAATCGCCATTGAAAAAAATTTTTCTCGCGCCGCTGAGAAACTGCACATCGCCCAGCCATCCTTAAGCCAGCAGCTGTCGAAGCTGGAGAAAGAGATCGGCGTTCTGTTGTTCCAAAGAACGACGAACTCGGTGGAAGTCACCCATGCCGGAGCGCTGTTCGTGGAAAAAGCGCAAAACATTCTCGACATGGTCGAGCAGCTCAAAATCGAGATGGACGATATCTCGCAAATGCGCAAAGGCAAGCTTGTCGTCGGCAGCTTGCCGATTACCGGAGCGCATGTGCTGCCGCTAGTACTCCCGGTGTTTCAAGAGCGTTACCCGGAAATCGAGATTGTGCTTGTCGAGGACACGTCGGCGAACCTTGAAAACTTGACGGCGAGCGGCGGGGCCGACATCAGCCTGCTATCGCTGCCGCTTTCCGATGAAGCGCTAGACTTTGAAGCCGTCATCGAAGAGGAGATCGTCCTTGCCGTCCCGCCGAATCACTCGCTTGCGCATTCTTCCATTCCTGCCGATCTCGAACTGCTGAAGGACGAGCCGTTTATCGCGCTCAAAAAAGGGCAAGGTTTCCGGCAAATTACGCTGCAATTGTGCAGCAAGGCCGGATTTACGCCGAGAATCGTGTTCGAGAGCAGCAACATCGAGACCGTTCAGTCGCTCGTAGCGGCCGGCATGGGCATCGCTTTCGTGCCCCATATGGTGTCGAGAGGGCGATGGAGCGAGATCGCTCCCGCCTACTTGCCGCTCTCAAATCGTCCGACGCGGACGCTGGTCGTGGCATACCGCAAAGGACGTTACTTGTCGAAGGCGGTCGCCGCCTTCATGGATACGTTCCGTGAAGTGATGAAGCCGCAGATGTGATCGGCCTGGGATGACGTTAGGTATGCTCATTCCGCGCTGATCCAGGCGTAACGCGCATTCCACAAGAAGCCGCGAAGCCAGCCGTTGGCAGCTTCACTCATACAAATGAGGTCTGCGGTCCTCGAAGATCGGGATGCGGCTGCGCACTTCCGGAACGGTCCCCAAATCGACTTTGGCGCGAATAATTTGTTCCGTTTCATCGCCTTCCGCCAGCACCTCGCCCCACGGATCGACGACCATGGAATGACCGAAAAACTCCGTCGTTCCGATGATGCCGACCCGGTTGCAGGAGACGACGAACATTTGGTTTTCAATCGCGCGCGCCATCAGCAGCGTACGCCAATGATGCAGCCGCGGATTCGGCCATTCGGCCGGAACAAACAAGATTTGCGCGCCGCCGAGCGCCAGCTTCCTCGTCAGTTCCGGGAAGCGGATGTCGTAGCAGATCATCATGCCGGCCGGTACGCCGTCCAGTTCCAGCTGCCCGGCCCGGTCGCCGCTTTGCAAAAACTTTTCTTCTTCCATCAGGCGGAACAAATGGATTTTTGAATAATCCGCAACCCGCCGGCCTTCCCTATCGTAAGCGTACATTGTATTGTAGACGCCGCCGGCTTTTTTCTCCGCGATCGAGCCGCCGATGATCATGACGCCGTGCTTTCGGCTAAAGGCCGACAGCACAGCTTGCGTACGCTCTCCATCCACATCGGACAGCTCGTGAATTTGCTCCAGTGCATAACCGGTGTTCCACATCTCCGGAAACAGGATCACGTCCGGTTTCGTTTCGTGCGCCACCGCCTGCTCCAACATTTGTTCCAGCTTGGCAAAATTGCGCTCCGGCTCGCCGATCGCGATATCCATCTGCAGCAGCGCCAAATTCCATATTTTATGAGACATCTGTATTCTTCACCCTTCTCCTTGCTTGATCGCATTATTTCTTCTTAATGATAGAGCAAGCGCGCAGCAACTTCAATGACACGATACGATGATTATCGCACAGGCTCTCCTATATCCGGCGCGCCTCCTGCCGTCAATCGAGCGGTGCCGCCCAGTATACACTGTTCGTTTTTCATGTTACATTAATCATATCCGTATAAACGGTATTTTTTTATTGCTTCAAGCGACTATACACAAATGGAGTGAACCATAGATGAACCCGACAAGTCCATCCTCGGTCAGCGCGTTTCCAATCCGGCCGGCCGAACGCATCCAAGAGCTTCCGACCCAATTTTTCGCCAAGCTGGTGAGCAGAGCGAACGAGCAAATTGCCGCCGGTCACGACGTGATTAATCTGGGGCAGGGCAATCCCGACCGCCCTACGCCGCCGCATATCGTGCGCTCCCTGCAGGAAGCGGCGGAAAATCCGCTGTATCACCGGTACCCGCCTTTTAACGGATTTTTGTTTTTAAAAGAAGCGGTCGCGCGTCGATATAAGGAAGAT
Source organism: Paenibacillus allorhizosphaerae (assembly GCF_042659105.1). NCBI lineage: Bacteria > Bacillati > Bacillota > Bacilli > Caryophanales > Paenibacillaceae > Paenibacillus > Paenibacillus allorhizosphaerae. Next base: position 1,240,874 of record NZ_JBHSRV010000001.1, read on the forward strand.
TATGGCGTGGAGCTCGACCCGGAAACGGAGGTCGCGATTTTGTTCGGCGGCAAAACCGGTCTCGTCGAAATCGCCCAGTGCCTGCTGAATCCCGGCGACGTCTGCCTCGTTCCCGATCCGGGATACCCCGATTACTGGTCCGGCGTCGCGCTGTCCGGCGCGCGAATGGCGTTCATGCCGCTCCGCGAGTCGAACCGCTTTTTGCCCGATTACAGCGAGCTGTCGGCGGACGATCTCAACAAGGCGAAGCTCATGTTCATCAATTACCCGAACAATCCGACGGCGGTGTCCGCTCCCGCTTCCTTCTATGATGAAACGATCCGCTTCGCCGCCAAGCACAACATCGTTGTCGCGAGCGACTTTGCATACGGGGCGATCGGTTTCGACGGACAGAAGCCGGTCAGCTTTTTGCAGCAGCCGGGAGCCAAGGAAGTCGGTGTGGAATTTTATACGCTGTCCAAAACGTACAACATGGCGGGCTGGCGCGTCGGCTTTGCACTCGGCAATCGGGAGGTTGTCCGGATGATCAACCTCATTCAGGATCATTATTACTGCAGCTTGTTCGGCGGCATTCAAGTCGCGGCGGCGGCGGCACTGACCGGCCCGCAGGATTGCGTGAGCGAACTCGTATCCGTCTACCAAAGCCGGCGCGACGCGCTCTTCGCTTCCCTGGACCGCATCGGCTGGCAAGCGACTCGTTCGCAAGGCTCTTTTTTCACCTGGCTGCCCGTTCCGAAAGGTTATACGTCCGCATCGCTGGCGGACCGACTGCTCACGGAGGCGAAAATCGTCGTCGCGCCGGGCATCGGCTTCGGAGACAGCGGCGAAGGGTACGTGCGGCTGGGGCTGCTTAGCACGGAGTCAAGATTGCAGGAAGCGGTGGAGCGGATCGAGAAGCTGCACCTGTTCGGTTGACGCCTTTACAAACCGCATCCGGCGTGCTATCCTAATAGGAAAGTTAAACGTATTGATGGGAATAGTAGGAAGCGTCCACGCGTGCCAGAGAGTAAATTCCACCGGCTGAGAGAATTTACCGCGATGCCTTTCCGAACCCGCCCCTGAACGGTCAACGAAGAGTTGGACGGCACCCTGCCGTTACAAGGGACGGAAGACGGATGGGCGCTGCTCATCAATTAAGGTGGTACCGCGGAAGTTAGAAGGCTTTCGTCCTTAGAGGACGGGGCCTTTTTCGTTTTTCCCGGCCCATGTTTCAACCCGCGCGAGTCTCGGACGCACGTGATGGATATGTTTCTCCGGGAAGCGTTGCACCGTACATTTTTAGTTCAGAAAGAAAGAAGGTTGCTTACCATGCAGCAGACGATCGTTGTCAAAATCGGCAGCAGCTCGCTGACGTCCGATGAAGGGGGACTGAACCGCGACAAAATCTTGTTTTTTGCAGGGGAGCTTGCGGCGCTGCATCGTCAAGGCTACTCCGTGCTGCTCGTCACGTCCGGCGCCGTCGCCGCAGGCTTTCGCCAATTGGGCTATGCGTCAAGGCCGAAGCTTCTGCACGAAAAGCAAGCCTCCGCTTCGGTCGGGCAGGCGCTGCTGATGCAGGCTTATCACGAAGCTTTCGCCCGGCACGACGTCCGCGTCGGACAAATTTTGCTAACGCGACCGGACTTTTCCAATCGCAAGCGAATCCATAACGCACAGATGACGATCGACGAGCTGCTGCGCCGGCGCATTATCCCGATCATTAACGAGAATGATACCGTCTCGGTCGACGAACTCAAATTCAGCGAAAACGATACGTTGTCCGCCCTCGTCGCCAATCTCGTCCGGGCGCGTCGATTGCTCATATTGACCGATACGGACGGATTGTACACGGCCGATCCGCGCAAGCATGCCGATGCCACGCGGATCGATCGCGTAATGGAACTGAGCGAGGACATATTCCGGATCGCCGGCGGCTCCGGCTCCATGGTCGGCACCGGCGGCATGCGTTCGAAGATTGAGGCAGCCCGTATCGCGATGCGAGGCGGCGTACCGGTATTCATCGGCCAAGTGACGGAGCCGGGCGATTTGTCCGACGCCGTCGGCGGCAACGGAAAAGGCACGTATTTCGATACGGACGCCCATAACCTGCCGATGAAGAAACAATGGCTCGGCTTTCATTCCGAGCCCCAAGGCTGCGTTACCGTGGACCATGGCGCCGAGCTCGCGCTTGTAACCGGCGGCAAAAGCTTGCTTCCGGCCGGCGTCAAGGAAGTTTACGGCGAATTCCACCCCGGTGATGTGATCGAGGTAGCGAATTTGAACGGCCAGACGATCGGCCGCGGCGTCGTCAATTATGCTTCGTGGCAGCTGCAGGCGGTAGCCGGCATGAGCACCGAGGAAGTGCAAAAACGGATCGAGGTGATCCGTATCGAAGTGATTCACCGCGACGAATGGATTACGCTTGCCGAAAAACATAAGGTTCAAGATATTGCTCCATAAGCGAATGATGATTGTTTAATCTAACGTATAGGGGGAAAACAGGATGACCAGTACGAGCCAAGCCCATACGGTTAGCGAGACCGTACAAAAAGCGACCCTCGCCAAAAAAGCGGCCCCCAAGCTGGGCCTGCTGACGACGGAACAAAAAAATAAAGCGCTGCTGCAGATGGCGGATGCGCTCACAGCCGAGGCCCAATCCATTATCGCCGCGAACGGCGAAGATTTGCAGCGGGGCCGGGAGAACGGCACTTCGGACGCCCTTCTCGATCGTTTGGCGTTGAACCGGCAGCGGATCGAAGAGATGGCGGACGGCCTTCGACAAGTGACCTTCTTAACCGATCCGATCGGCGAGACGCTTGAATCGTTTGAACGGCCGAACGGTCTGCAAATCCGCAAAATCCGCGTACCACTCGGCGTCGTCGGCATGATCTACGAAGCGCGCCCGAACGTGACAGTTGACGCGGCGGGATTGTGCCTCAAGACGGGCAATGCAGTCGTACTGCGCGGCAGCTCCTCCGCCCTTTCCTCGAATAAGCGAATCGTGGAGGTACTGCATGGCGCGCTGGCCAAGACTGATGTACCGGTCGATGCGCTGCAGCTTATCGTCGACCCGAGCCGTTCATCCGTGGACGAAATGATGAAGCTGAACGGCCTGATCGATGTCATCATTCCGCGCGGCGGCGCCGCGCTTATCAATAACGTCGTGAAAAACGCTTCCGTGCCTGTCATTGAAACGGGTGCCGGCATTTGCCATACGTACATCGATGAGAGCGCGCAGCTCGATATGGCACTGCAAATCGCCATCAACGCCAAAGTGCAGCGGCCCTCGGTCTGCAATTCGATGGAGACACTGCTCATACACCGCGCTTTCGCCGAACGCCATCTGGCCATGATTGCGGACCAGTTCGTGCAGCAGCGCGTCGAGCTTCGCGGAGATGCGAATACCCGAAAGCTCGTGCCGGCCATACATGAAGCATCCGCACAAGATTGGGACACCGAATACAACGATTATATATTGAACGTCCGTGTCGTTGACGGCTTGAATGAAGCGCTGGAGCATATTCGCCTTCACAGCACAATGCATTCGGAATGCATCGTAACGGAAGATGCGGCAAACGCCGCCCGCTTTCTGCAGGAAGTCGACGCGGCTGCCGTCTACCATAACGCCTCCACCCGCTTTACCGACGGGTTTGAATTCGGGTTCGGCGCGGAGATCGGCATCAGCACGCAGAAACTGCACGCACGCGGCCCGATGGGGCTGCCCGAACTGACATCCATCAAATACTGCATCAAAGGCAGCGGCCAAATCCGCGATTAATCCGCATATACGAAGAAAGGGGCTATACTCGATGACATCCTCTTTATCTCAGGCGAAAATCACCTTTATCGGCGCCGGCTCGATGGCAGAAGCGATCATCCGCGGCTTAACCTCGAAGGGAGAAGGCTCGGCCAGCCGTCTCTTCGTCATCAATCGTTCGGACACGGCCAAGCTGGAGTCGCTTCATGAGCGTTACGGCGTTAGCTATGCGGCGTCTCAAGGACAAAAGGACGAAGCGATCGCCCACGGGGATATTATCGTGTTGGCGTTCAAGCCGAAAGACGCGGTGGAAGGATTGCTCGGCATTCGGTCCCTCGTACGCCCGGAACAGCTGATCGTTTCCGTGATCGCCGGCATGTCGATCGACACGATCAAAGGGCTTCTCGGCAGCAGCAGCCAGCCGGTCGTTCGCACGATGCCGAATACTTCCAGCACGATCGGCCTTGGCGCCACCGGCATAAGCTTCTCTTCCGGCGTCAGCGCGGAACAGCATGAGCTTGCGCTGGCGATGTTCGCTTCCACCGGCATCGTTTCCGTTGTCGACGAGCCGCTGCTCAATGCCGTAAACGGCGTTTCCGGCAGCGGTCCCGCTTATATTTACTACATGATGGAAGCGATGATTGCCGGCGGTGTCGAACTCGGCCTTGAGCCTGAAGAAGCTCGCCGCCTCACGGTGCAAACCGTTCTGGGCGCCGCCCATATGGTGCAATCGACCGGTGAAGACCCGGCGGAACTTCGCCGCAAAGTGACCTCCCCGGGCGGCACGACGCAGGCGGCGATCGAAACGCTCGACCGTCACGGCTTCGCCGAAGGGGTCGCGAAAGCGATGGTCCGCTGTGCGGAACGCGCCGGTGAAATGGGCGCGGCCATCAGTGCATCCGTCACTTCCCAAACCAAATAAAGTAGGTGTATTCCGTTGCAATCCGCTAATACCCATGCGGCCTACTGCTTGGCCACATACCGTTGTTACGACGAAAAAGCTGATTTTCATAAAAAAGCGCTCGGCATTGCCGTCGGGCTGACCGTCGGCAGTTGGACGGATCTTCCCGATGCGCGCAAAGCCGAAATGGAGAAGCATCTCGGACGCGTCGTCCAAGTGAATGTTCACGAGCCTGTGGCGGATGAACCGGCATCCGGTCGATATGCGGATATCCAGATCGCCTATCCCGACGTCAATTTCAGCCGCGACATTCCCGCCCTGCTCGTTACCATATTCGGGAAGCTGTCGATGGACGGACGCATCAAGCTGATCGATCTCGACTTCTCGGATGGTTTTCGCTCCGCCTTCGCAGGCCCGCGCTTCGGCATTCAGGGCGTTCGCGACCTGCTTGGCGTACACGACCGTCCGCTGCTCATGAGCATTTTCAAGTCCGTTATCGGCCACGATCTGACCGCACTGCGCGAGCAATTTTACCAGCAGGCCGCCGGCGGCGTCGATCTGATCAAGGACGACGAGATTTTGTTCGAGAATCCGCAAACGCCGATTGAGCGCCGCGTCGAAGTATGTATGGAAGCTGCTGCTCAAGCCTCGAAGGAAACCGGGCAAAAGCTGCTGTATGCGGCGAACCTGACAGGCCCGACGTTCGGTCTGATCGAGCAGGCCAAAAAAGCGATCAACGCCGGCGCGAACGCGCTGCTGTTCAATGTGCTCGCGTATGGCTTTGACGCGTTAAGCGAGCTAAGCCGTCACCCGGACATAAGCGTGCCGATTATGGCGCACCCTGCGCTGGCCGGCGCCTATTATCCGTCTCCTTATCACGGGATCGCGGCGAACGTGCTGCTCGGCAAGCTGATGCGGCTTGCTGGCGCCGATCTCGTGCTGTTCCCTTCGCCGTACGGATCGGTCGTCATGCCGCGCGAAGAGAACATGGCGATCAAGGAAGCGCTGTTGACCGATGCCGCCGCGCCGCTGAAGCGCAGCTTCCCCGTTCCGTCGGCCGGTATTCATCCTGGCCTCGTCCCGCTGATTCTGAAAGACTTCGGCAGCGAAGTCGTCGTGAACGCCGGAGGTGGCGTACACGGCCATCCGATGGGCGCAGCCGCCGGCGGACGCGCGTTCCGCCAGGCGATTGACGGGTGCTTGTCCGGCACATCGCTCCGGCAGTACGCCGCGGACAGACACCCCGAGCTGCAAGCGGCAATCGACGCATGGGGGCTAAAAGAATGAGCAAGCGGCGGGTCATCTTTTGCGACTTTGACGGGACGATTACCGTCAACGATAACATCGTAGCGATTATGAAGCATTTTCAGCCCCCAGGATGGGACGAGCTGGTCAATCAGGTCATATCGAAGCAAATATCGGTTCGTGAAGGCGTAGGGCGCATGTTCGCCCTGCTGCCGACTTCCCGCAAGCAGGAAATTATCGATTACGCCATCGGTAACGTAACGATTCGCGCCGGATTTCAGAAGCTGCTCGATTACTGCCGCAACGAAAACGTCCTATTCTACGTGACAAGCGGCGGGATCGACTTTTTCGTGTACCCGGTCCTGTCGGCGTTTCCAATCCCGAAGGAACACATTTATTGCAACGGGAGCGATTTTAGCGGCAGCCATATCCGAATTTTATGGCCGCATTCATGCGACGAGCAGTGCCATAACGACTGCGGGATGTGCAAGACGGCGATTATCCGAGCGTTCCCTGTAGAGACTTACGAACGCATTCTGATCGGCGACAGCGTTACCGACTTTGAAGGCGCAAAGCTGGCGGACGTCGTATTCGCCCGATCCCATCTTGTGCAGCTATGCGAAGATTTGAAGCTGAATTATTACACCTTTGACGATTTCTTCGATGTCGTCAAGCAGTTAGAGGAGATGAAATAACGGTGAGTTTCAGCGATATTCGATTGGAGGAGAAGCAGCAGGCGTTTGCAGAGCTGCGCGAGATTAAAACGCTGCTTGCCTCTCGCGGCTTGTTTCCGGGCACGAGCGGCAATCTGTCGATCCGTACGGGTGCTTTTTTGAAGGAGCAGTTCGCTTTTGCCATTACGGCCAGCGGTAAAGACAAATCCGTCAATACGCCATCGGACTACCTGCTCGTCGATCAGGACGGCAAGCCGATCGAGGCGACCGGCCTGAAACCGTCGGCGGAAACGCTCATTCATTGCGAGATTTACAAGCATACCGGGTGCGGCGCGATTTTTCACGTACATACGGTATTCAACAATTTGGCGTCCGAGCTGTTCTGGGAGCGCGGCTCCATTCCGGTCGACGGCGTCGAGCTGATTAAAGCGTTCAACATCTGGGACGAAGAGGCGCAGATCGAAATCCCGATCCTGCCCAACTACGCGGATATTCCGCGGATCGCCGAGCTCGTCGAAGGCGCAATTAAGCCTCGGATCCCCGGTATCATGCTGCGTAAGCACGGTATATACGCCTGGGGCGCCAATGCATTCGAAGCCAAACGACATCTCGAGGCTTTTGAATTTTTGTTCGAGTACGTATACCGCTGGGCTCTACTGAAGAAGTAATGCTTTAATATGTGGATATAGCTTCCGAACGGCTCCGGATCGTTGATCTGGAATCGTATGCTTGCAAATAAATAACCTTGGCGTATCAACTGAACGGTCCTTCGTGGTTTGATTTTTGTCCGACAAAGGAGTCGTTCAATTGGCTGCCAAGGTTTTTTTCACTCGCGCAAAAAATCGGTTATAACGAAAAAGAAAAAGCGACCCGATCTGCTTGATCAAGCCGCCTTCTCGTAAAATCCGCTTATTTCCCGTACTCGCTCGGATTTTCGCTCCACGCTTTGAGCGCCTTCAAATCTTTCTCCTGAATGCTGCCTTGCTGCAGCGCCACATCCAACAACGAGCTGTAATTGGTTAATGTTCCATAAGGGATACCGGCGCCTTCGAAAGCGTCCTTCGCCTTTTGGAACTGGTAGGAAAAGATCGCCAAGACGCTGAGCGCCTGTCCGCCCGCCTCGTTGACAGCTTGAGCCACTTTGAGGGAGCTTCCGCCTGTAGAGATCAGATCTTCGATCACTACCGTCTTTTGGCCTTTCAGCAGCACGCCTTCGATCAAATTTTCTTTGCCGTGCCCCTTTGCTTTGTCACGCACATAAATCATCGGCAAGCCCAGCTTCTGCGCCACGAAAGCGGCATGCGGGATTCCGCCGGTAGCCGCCCCGGCGATGACTTCGGCATCGGGATGAAGCTCACGAATCAATGAAACGAAGCCCTCTGCGATCCGGTCGCGCACGTCAGGATAAGAAATAGTCAGACGGTTATCGCAGTAAATCGGCGATTTCAGACCGGACGTCCAAGTAAACGGCTGGTCCGGGCGAAGCGCCACGGCATGAATGCGCAGCAAGTCGGAAGCGATTTGTACCGCTAGCTGCGGACGGGTAGGTATAGCAATCGTGCTCATCGATAAAGCAACTCCTTTTCGTTCCTGTATTAGTTCGAAGCCATGATCGACGCGATGATCGACTCGAGCACTTCCCGGGGATCGGGAGCCGCCGTAATCGGACGGCCAATAACGATATAATCCGTTCCCTGGGTGAACGCTTCGGCAGGCGTCATGACCCGTGACTGATCTCCGATATCGGATCCGGCCGGGCGGATGCCGGGCGTAACGGTGACAAACGACGTGCCGCAGCTTTGCTTAATGCTTACCACTTCCAGAGGCGAAGCGACGACCCCGTCCAAACCGGCCGCTTTCGTCAATTGCGCATAGCGGAGCACCGTATTTTCCACCGTACCGGTAATGCCGATTTCATCGTTCATCACCTTTTGGCTTGTGCTCGTGAGCTGCGTCACCCCGATCACGATCGGCCGCTTTCCTTGCGACGCGGAGGCCAGCCCTTTGTCAACGCCTTCCATCGCCGCCTCCATCATCAGTTTGCCGCCGGCCGCATGTACGTTGAACATATCGACCCCCAGTCTCGTTACGCTTTCCGCGCCGCCTTTGACCGTATTCGGAATATCATGCATTTTCAAATCCAGAAAAATGTTGTATCCCATGTCTTTTAGTTTGCTGATAAATTGGGGACCCGCGCTGTAAAAAAGCTGCATGCCCACTTTGACGTAGCACGGGATACCCTGAAGCGACCGGATGAGCGCCTCCGCCTGCTCGGCGTATGCGTAATCGAGCGCGACCATAATGCGCTCTGCTACTTGATTGTTTGTCGTCGTCATTTGTTTCGTGCGCCTCCTTCAACGGTCAGATCCAATACTTACAAGCCCAATCAAGGGATTAGCACAGCATCACGCCTATATTGCGCGAGACACTGTGCTAATTCGGATGTTGTTATGCTTGATGCGCAGGCATCGGCGTGGACTGGAAGTAAATCGCTTCGAGCACGTGGAGCAGCGCATTGACCGTATCCAGCGACGTCAAGCAAACGACGCCGTTCTCCACCGCTTCGCGGCGGATGCGGAAACCGTCCCGCTCCGGCTTTTTGCCTTTGGTGAGCGTATTGACAACAAAGTGCGCTTCGCCGTTGCGAATGAGATCCAGGATGTTCGGCGAGCCTTCGCTCAGCTTATTGACGCGGGTTACGCGCAGCCCGGCTTCTTCCAGCGCTTGCGCCGTTCCGCCCGTAGCGACGATGCGATAGCCCAGACGGTCGAAGCTGCGCAGTATTTCCGTAGCCTCCGCCTTGTCCTTGTCCGCGACTGTTGCAATAATCGCTCCGGTCGGCGGCACTTTCATGCCGGAACCGATCAAACCTTTGTAAAGTGCCTTCGCGAACGTTTTGTCGCGGCCCATGACTTCACCCGTCGATTTCATTTCCGGCCCGAGCGTCGTATCTACGCGGCGCAGTTTGGCGAAGGAAAATACCGGTACTTTCACGGACACGTAGTCATCTTCCGGCCACAGTCCGGTTTCATAGCCCATATCGGACAGCTTCTCGCCCATGATGACGCGAGTCGCCACGTTAGCCATCGGAATTTTGGTCACTTTGCTCAAGAAAGGAACCGTACGCGAGGAGCGCGGATTCACTTCGATGACGTACACTTCGTCTTTATAAATAACGAACTGGATATTGACCAGACCGACAACTTGCAATCCTCTAGCGATTTTGACCGTGATGTCGATAATTTTTTGCTTAATCGCCTCGGATACGGTTTGTGGCGGATATACGGCAATCGAGTCACCGGAGTGAACGCCGGCTCTTTCGATATGCTCCATGATCCCTGGAATGAGCACCGTATCTTTGTCGCAAATCGCGTCGACTTCCACTTCTTTACCAAGCATGTAACGGTCGATCAATACCGGATGCTCCGGATTGATTTTCACCGCGTATTCCATGTAGCTCAGCAGTTCTTCATCGGAGTAGACGATTTCCATCGCACGCCCGCCAAGTACGTAAGAAGGACGCACCAGCACCGGATAACCGAAGTTCGCTGCCATGCCGACCGCTTGGTCGACGGAAGTGACGGTGCCGCCCGGCGGCTGCGCGATTTCCAACGTGCGAAGCAGCGCTTCGAACTTTTTGCGGTCTTCCGCCGCGTCGATGTTCTCCAGATCCGTTCCGAGTATGCGCACACCCGCTTTGGATAGCGGAGCCGCAAGGTTGATCGCCGTTTGGCCGCCAAACTGCACGATAACGCCGATCGGCTGCTCGCGTTCGATCACGTTCATCACGTCTTCGAAGAACAAAGGTTCGAAGTACAAGCGATCCGATGTGTTGAAGTCCGTCGAAACCGTCTCCGGGTTATTGTTGATAATGACCGCTTCGTATCCGGCCGCTTGGATCGCCCATACTGCATGAACGGTTGAGTAATCGAACTCGATCCCTTGACCGATCCGGATCGGACCGGAGCCGAGAACGACGACTTTTTGTTTCGTCGTTTCTTTAACTTCGTCTTCCGTTTCGTAAGTCGAGTAGTAGTAAGGCGTCGTCGCTTCAAATTCAGCCGCGCACGTATCTACCATTTTGTACACCGGCTTGAGGCCGATGCTGAGTCGATAGGATCGCACATCGGCTTCCTGCGAGAAGTTCAGGCCTTTATCGGCCTGGCGGCGCAGCTCGGCGATCGAACGATCCGTAAAGCCTTTGCGCTTCGCTTGATACAGCAGTTCTTCCGTCAGTTCCGGCTGCTGAAGCTCGGCTTCGAACTTAACGAGACCTTCCAGCTTGTGCAGGAACCACCAGTCGACTTTCGTCAAATCTTGAAGCTGCTGCACCGTGTAGCCGCGGCGGAGCGCTTCGGCGATCAGGAAAATCCGTTCGTCGTCCGGTTTGATCAAACGTTGTTCCAACGTAGCCTGATCGAGCGTCTCGGCTTCTTTCAGGTACAGACGGTGAACGCCGATTTCGAGGGAACGAATCGCTTTATGGATCGATTCCTCGAACGTGCGGCCGATCGCCATTACTTCCCCGGTCGCTTTCATTTGCGTTCCGAGCTTGCGGTTTGCCGCCGTAAATTTATCGAACGGCCAACGCGGGATTTTGGATACGATGTAATCGAGCGTAGGCTCGAAGCAAGCGTAGGTTTGACCCGTAACCGGGTTGACGATTTCGTCCAGCGTGTAGCCGATAGCGATTTTGGCTGCCATCTTGGCGATCGGATAGCCCGTTGCTTTGGATGCGAGCGCTGACGAACGGCTTACCCGCGGGTTTACTTCGATCACATAGTATTGGTAGCTGTGCGGGTCGAGCGCGAACTGAACGTTACAGCCGCCTTCGATACTCAGCGCACGGATGATTTTAAGCGAAGCCGACCGCAGCATTTGGTATTCACGATCGGACAGCGTCTGGCTCGGTGCCACGACGATGCTATCCCCCGTATGTACGCCGACCGGATCGAAGTTTTCCATATTACATACGACGATACAGTTGTCGTTCGCGTCACGCATGACTTCGTATTCAACTTCTTTCATGCCAGCGATGCTTTTCTCAATTAGACATTGGCCGATCGGGCTGTAGCGAATACCGGAAGAAACGGTTTCCAGAAGCTCTTCTTCATTCGCGCAAATGCCGCCCCCGGTACCGCCGAGCGTGTAAGCGGGACGAACGATGATCGGGTAGCCGATTTCATTTGCAAAATCAACCGCCTCTTGCACGGTCGTTACAATCGTGCTATCCGGCACCGGTTGCTCCAGCTCGCGCATCAAATCGCGGAACAGGTCGCGGTCTTCCGCTTTCTCGATCGCCGTCAGCTGCGTTCCGAGCAGCTTTACGTTCTCGCGCTCCAGCACGCCTGCGCGGGCAAGCTCGACCGCCATGTTCAGACCGGTTTGGCCTCCAAGCGTCGGCAGCAGGCCGTCAGGGCGCTCCTGACGAATGATTTGCGTTACGAAATCGAGCGTAATCGGCTCGATGTATACTTTGTCCGCCATGTTCGTATCGGTCATGATCGTGGCAGGATTGCTGTTAATCAGTACGACTTCGAATCCTTCTTCTTTCAACGCCTGGCAAGCTTGCGTTCCGGCATAATCGAACTCGGCCGCTTGTCCGATCACGATCGGACCGGAGCCGATGACGAGAATCTTTTTGAGTGTATTATTTTTCGGCATAGTGCAGTTCCCCTTTCGATGCGAATGCCGGCGCCCCGCTGCCCGCTTTGTAAGCTGCGGCGATTTGCGCCTGACGCGGCTGCTGCGGACGGCTTATCTTATGTTCGCGGATCATGCTCAGGAAATCGTCAAACAAGTAGCTTGAATCAAACGGTCCAGGTGCGGCTTCCGGATGGTACTGTACCGAGAACGCCGGATGTTGTTTATGTTTCAAGCCTTCAATGGTGCGGTCGTTATTGTTGATATGCGTTACTTCCAGTTCGGTGCCGGCAATGGACTCTTCCTTGACCGTGTAGCCATGGTTTTGGGAAGTGATGTAGCAGCGTCCGGTTTGCAAATCTTTCACCGGATGGTTGCCGCCGCGGTGACCGAATTTGAGCTTCTCCGTATCGGCGCCGCTCGCCAGTGCGAACAGCTGATGTCCCAGGCAAATGCCGAAGATCGGGAACTCGCCGAGCAGCTCGGCGATCATTTTCGCCGCATGCGGTACGTCTTTAGGGTCCCCAGGGCCGTTGGACAGCAGAATGCCGTCCGGCGCCAGCCGGCGAATTTGTTCGGCTGTCGTATCTTGCGGCACGACAACGACATCGCAGCCTCGTTTGGTCAAATCGCGGAGAATGCCGCTCTTGGAACCGAAATCGACCAGTACGACGCGCTCTTTGCTGCCAGGGCTGGCAAATACGCTCTTGGTGGAGACGCGGGACACTTGATCGGTCATCAGCGGCGTCGCTTTCAGCTGTTCCATCAGCTCTTCCAAGCGTACGCCGGACGTCGTCAAAATGCCTTTCATGACCCCGTGGTGACGAATGCGGCGCGTCAACATCCGGGTATCGATCCCGCTAATGCCGATGATGCCGTACTCTTTCAGCAAGCTGTCGAGTGAATATTCCGCTCTCCAGTTGCTTGGCACGACTTCATGCTCCCGAACGACGAAGCCGTGAATGTATGGGCGAATCGATTCGAAATCGTCGCGGGCAATACCGTAATTCCCGATAAGCGGGTATGTCATGGTCACGATTTGTCCGCAATAAGACGGATCGGACAACACCTCTTGATAACCTGTAATCCCTGTATTAAAAACGACTTCGCCTACCGAGCTACCTTCGCTCCCGAATGCTTTTCCGGTAAACAATGTACCGTCTTCCAACAACAATCTTGCCTGCATCGATTTCAACTCCCTTAGCTGTTATACGAACGCGTCTGCCGAATGAGGTCTCGCGTGGCGATTCCCCAGTCCGGCCTGCTTGATGCTCGATGATGAACGATTACCATATTATTCCGACCACACGACGTTACCTTCGACCATGGTAAGTGCCGGCCAGCCCTTCAGCTTCCATCCGGTGAACGGCGTATTTCGCCCTTTGGATGCGAACTCCGCCGGATCGACCGCTTTTTCCGTTTCCAGATCGATCAATGTCAGGTCCGCTGCCGCTCCGACCTCCAGCTTGCCCCAAGGCAATCCGAACACTTCCGCAGGAAGCTTGGTCATTTTGTCGACGAGGAACTGCAGCGTCCATTGTCCTGTCGCTACGAACTTTGTATACAGGAGCGGGAAGGCCGTTTCGAAGCCGACGATGCCGAAGGGCGCAAGCGCCATGCCGCGCGCTTTCTCTTCCTCGCTGTGCGGCGCATGGTCGGTGACGACGATGTCGATCGTTCCGTCAAGCAATCCTTCGATGCAAGCTTGCACGTCGCGCGGCGTACGAAGCGGCGGGTTCATCTTCCAGTTGGCGTCCATTCCGGGAATGTCCTCGTCGGACAGCAGCAGATGATGCGGGCAAACTTCCGCCGTCACCTTAATGCCGAACTGTTTCGCGTGGCGGATAAGCCGTACCGACTGCTCGGTGCTAACGTGGCATACATGATAATGCACGCCGGTTGCCTCCGCGAGCAAAATGTCGCGGCCCACATGGATCGCTTCGGATTCGTTCGGAATTCCTTTGAGCCCGTTCCTGCGGGCGAATTCCCCTTCGGACACCGCAGCGCCTTCCACCAGCGTATTGTCTTCGCAGTGAGCGATGATCGGCATGCCGATCGAAGCGGCTTTGGCCATCGCATCCTTCATCATTTGCGCGCTTTGTACGCCTACGCCGTCATCGGTATATCCGATAACGCCCGCCGCCTTCAACGCGTCAAAATCGGTAAGTTCGCGACCAAGCTCGTTTTTCGTAATGCAGCCGTATGGCAGTACGCGAACGATGCCTTCGGTCTCGGCTTTGTCCAGTACGTACTTCACCGTTTCTACCGTATCGATGACAGGCCTTGTGTTCGGCATGCAAGCGATCGTTGTAAAACCGCCGCGCGCCGCGGAGCGCGTTCCTGTCGCAATCGTTTCTTTATGCTCGAAGCCGGGCTCGCGCAAATGCACATGCATGTCGATCAGCCCCGGGGTCAGAAGCTTTCCTTGTGCATCGATCACCGTATGGCCCGTCGTTTCAGGAGCAGCTCCCTCCGCGACTTTTTCGATGATGCCGCCTTCCACCAATACATGCTTTGTCTTTAGTTCGTTATTTGCGGTTACTACTGCTGCATTCAGTATCCAAATTCCCATGAGGCCCTCCGCTTCTTCGTTTCATTCTATATATTTGTGCCGTTTTATCGTTTCTAACCGAGTTCGCTGCACGTCTCAGCCAAGCGCCCTCTCAATGACCGCCATCCGAATCGGCACGCCGTGCCCCATTTGCGGGAAGATTTTCGATTTGGGGCATTCCACCAATTCGTCGTCAATCTCCACATCCCGGTTCACCGGCGCCGGGTGCATGATGATGGCGTGCGGCGCCATCCGTTCCGCTCGTTCCACCGTAAGGCCGTAAGCCGCGCGGTATTCCTCCGCCGACCCGAACAACGTTCCCTCGTGACGTTCGAGCTGCACTCGCAGCATCATGACGACATCAGCTCTCAGCGCTTCTTCCATAGAAATGTAGGAAGCGTACTCTCCAAGCTCCGGAGCTTGCATGCCTGGCGGCGAGCAAAAGCTTACTTTCGCTCCGAGAGTCCGCAGCGCCCACAGATTCGAGCGCGCCACCCGGCTGTGCTGCACATCGCCGATAATCGCCACGTGGAGGCCGCGAATATGCCCGAAATGCTTGCGCATCGTATACAAGTCGAGCAGTGCCTGCGTCGGATGCTCGTTATTGCCGTCGCCCGCGTTGATGAGCGGCACTTTAATTTTTTGCGCCAGTTCGGCCAGCAGGCCGTTCGGTTTCATACGAATGACCCCGGCGTCAATCCCCATCGACTCGAGCGTCCGTACCGTATCGTAAATCGATTCCCCTTTTTGCACGCTGGATACGGCGGCGGAGAAGTTCAGCACTTCCGCTCCAAGCCGCTTTTCCGCGACTTCGAAGGAAAACCGCGTTCTTGTACTATTTTCAAAAAACATGTTCGCTACAAAGCGCCCCTGCAGATGGTTCGATACTTTTACCGGATATTGCTCCCAATAGGCTGCCCGATCCAGAATCGACGTTATCTCTTGCTCGCTTAAATCCTTGGTGCCAAGCAAGTGTTTCTCCGTTTGAACCTGAAGTCCGCTCATTCGTTTGGCCTCCTCTGTCCTTTAATGATCACCTGGTCGGTTCCGTCCACTTCATCCAGTTTGACCTCAATACTTTCGAGCCGCGAGGTCGGGATGTTTTTGCCTACATAATCGGGCCGAATCGGAAGTTCCCGGTGTCCCCGGTCGATCAGCACCGCAAGCTGAATCATTTGCGGACGTCCGAAATCCATCAGCGCATCCATCGCCGCCCTAACCGTTCTTCCGGTATACAGCACATCGTCGAACAGAATTAGCTTTTTGTTTTGCACCTCCAGCTTGCCTTCGATGCCGGCGGCTTCTTCTCCGCTTCCCGCAAGGGCCGCTTCCGCGCTCACGCTGCGGTCGTCACGGTACCGCGTAATGTCGATCTCGCCCACCGTCGCAGGCACGCCTTCGATGTCCTGTATACGCTCGGCCACCCGTTTCGCCAAGTAAATGCCCCGCGTCCGAATTCCGATCAACATACAGTTCTCGAAACCCTTGTTGCGCTCCAAAATTTCATGAGCAATCCGGGTCAGCGCCCGCCGTATGGCGGTTTCATCCATTAATACATGCTCGGTTTGCATTTAGGCGCAGCCTCCTATGCTTTGGGGTTGCTTGTGTTGCCTTCGTTCGTCGTGAGGCATAAAAAAACCTTGCCTGTAGAGGCAAGGTTTGCGTACATCCGAGCAGAAGGTCCCCTTACCTTGCGGTCAGCTGATGGCTTATCCTGCCATCAGCTTGAGGTAGACCTTCCTTCTCAACGTTCACCTTGCCAGCCTCACGGGACTGTCATTTAAAGGTGCTATGCAATTGAAAATATTATCCCACTTTCGACATAGTCTGTCAATAGGCGAGCCTGCTGTGTCGGTCGAGGATTGCTAGAGGCAGTCGTTTTATGCTATAAAAGAGGTATCATTGATTACAACTGCCTACCGTGCATCACGTTGCACCAGTTGCAATCTCGTTGACAACTGACAACTTGGCTTCGCGTTGTAGCAGTTGCAATCTCATTGACAACTGACAACTTGGCTTCGCGTTGTAGCAGTTGCAATCTCATTGACAACTGACAACTTGGCTTCGCGTTGTAGCAGTTGCAATATACATAAGGAGCTGGAATTTCTTTTATGTCTATCGAAATGAATACGGAAGAAGTTATTAACCTGATCAAAACAAGCAAGAAAAAAACACCGGTCAAAGTATACGTAAAGGGCGATCTGGAATCGATCACTTTCGGCGATGCGATTCAATCGTTCGTTTCCGGCAAAAGCGGCGTCCTGTTTGGCGAATGGACTGACGTGAAAGCGGTACTGGACGCAAACTCCGCCAAAATCGAAGATTATGTTGTAGAGAACGACCGCCGCAACTCGGCGATCCCGCTTCTCGACCTGAAGGGCATTAACGCTCGCATCGAGCCGGGCGCAGTGATCCGCGAAATGGTCGGCATTGGTGACAACGCGATTATCATGATGGGCGCAGTCATCAATATCGGCGCTTCGATCGGCGCAGGCACGATGATCGATATGGGCGTTGTCATCGGCGGCCGCGTAAAAGTCGGTAACATGTGCCACATCGGCGCAGGTTCGGTGCTCGCAGGCGTGATCGAACCGCCTTCGGCTCAGCCGGTGGTGATCGAGGACGACGTGCTCGTCGGCGCGAATGCGGTTATTCTCGAAGGCGTGCGTGTAGGCAAAGGCTCCGTCGTTGCGGCGGGAGCCGTCGTTGTTGAAGACGTGCCGGAATATACGGTTGTTGCCGGTACGCCTGCTCGTATCATCAAGAAGGTCGATGACAAAACGAAGTCCAAGACCGAAATTTTGAAAGACCTTCGCACACTGTAATTTCAAAGGGACGGGCTCGGCGATCAGACGCCGGGCCTTTCTATTAGCTCAGCGCCATCAAGGAGGCTTGTAAAACTTATGTCCGCCGTCTCTTTCGACCGTTTTGTGCAAATACGCCGTGATCTTCATCAAATCCCGGAACCCGGCTTTCAGGAGTTCAAAACGCAGCGTTATTTGCTTGATTATATTGCAACGTTGCCTCAAGCGCGTCTGGAGGTTCGCACCTGGCAAACAGGCGTTCTCGTAAATGTGAAAGGAACTGCTCCGCAGCGCCGGTACGGCTACCGCGCGGATATGGACGGCCTTCCGATTACGGAGGAAACCGGCTATTCTTTTCAATCGTCCCACCCCGGCTTCATGCATGCTTGCGGCCATGACCTTCACATGACGATCGGCCTTGGTATTTTGACGCACTTTGCCCATCATCCGATCCGTGACGACCTGACTTTCATCTTCCAGCCGGCGGAAGAAGGACCGGGCGGGGCCGAACCGATGCTTCAAAGTGAAGAACTGCGGGACTGGATGCCCGATGAAATATTCGGTCTTCACATTGCCCCGGAATATCCGGTCGGTACGATTGCCACCAAGCCGGGCATTTTGTTCGCCAATACGTCCGAGCTGTTTATCGATTTGACCGGCAAAGGCGGACATGCCGCTTTTCCGCATAATGCGAACGATATGGTTATTGCTGCCTGCCAGCTCGTCGGGCAGCTGCAAACGGTTATCTCCCGGAATGTCAATCCGTTGGATTCCGCAGTCATTACGGTCGGTAAAATTACAGGCGGCACAAAACAGAACATTATCGCGGAAAAAGCGCGGCTGGAAGGGACGATCCGAACGTTCTCGGCTGAGACGATGACGCTGGTTAAATCGCGAATCGAAGCGATCGTTCAAGGCATCGAAGCGGGGTTTCAGTGCAAAGCCGAGATCGACTACGGGGCGAATTATCGCCAAGTGTACAACGCCCATGAAGTGACCGCCCAGTTTATGGATTGGGTCCGTTCAACACAAGCGGATACCGTAACGCTGGTCGAATGTACCGAAGCGATGACCGGCGAAGACTTCGGCTATTTTCTTGAGAGAGTGCCCGGGTTTATGTTCTGGCTTGGCGTCAATACGCCCTATGGGCTCCATCATTCCAAGATTGAACCGGATGAACAGGCAATAGAAGTCGCGATTTCGTTAATGACGCAGTATATCAGTTTTAAGGCATCGCAATAAAAAATCTTCCGATCGAAGCCTTACGATGAAGATACATTCGTGTTTTAGCGTAAGCTTTTCTTGCGAGCAGAAAGTTTACTAAACGCTTTAGCGCATCAATAAAGTAAAAATTTTTGCTTTTAATTGAGAGCGGCGCCGTGATACCGTGATTTCACATGGCCTCAGCATTCGCGAACATAAAAAGCCCGCTGCTTCAGAACTTGCACTGATTATGCAGTTCGAAGCAGCGAGCTTTCTTTTTATTCATTATGTCTAGCGGCAATCCAGGTTTATGCTACAATGCTTTCACGAACGCTTCCATCTTATCCATCGCCCGCTCCAATACATCCATACCGTACGCATATGATATACGGATATAGCCCTCGCCATAAGTGGAAAAAGCATCTCCAGGCACGACCGCCACCCGTTGTTCTTCCAGCAGTTTCATCGTAAATTCCATGGAAGACAGTCCGAAGCGGCGAATCGACGGGAATAAATAAAAAGCGCCCTCCGGTTTGACTAGCTCCAGTCCCATGCCGACCAGCCGATCATAAACGAAATCTCTTCGCTTCACATATTCCGCTTTCATCGGAAGCGCGTCGTCGATCCCGTTCGTCAGCGCTTCGATCGCCGCATACTGGCTAATGGAACTGGCGCAGGTCACATTATATTGATGCACTTTGACCATATGCTCGGATAAATAAGCCGGCGCAAGCGTAAATCCGATACGCCACCCTGTCATGGAGTGGGATTTGGACAACCCGTTGATCACGATCGTCTTCTCCCGCATTCCGGGCAGCAAAGCGATCGAGCGATGCGGTGCGTCATAGATCAGCTCGCTGTAGATTTCGTCGGAAATGACGAACACATTGCGGTTTTCCAGCAGCCGCGCCATATCTGCAAGCTCCGTTTCCGACATGACTCTGCCGGTCGGGTTGGACGGATAGCACAAAATAACGCAGCGCGTTTTGTCCGTCAAGTAAGGCTCCAGCAGCTTCGCCGTCAGCTTGAAGCCGTTATCCCGCGTATCGACATATACGGGAACGCCGCCGCAAAGCCGAACAAGCGGTTCATAGCCCGGATAAATCGGACCGGGAAGGATAACCTCCGCCCCTGCGGTTAAAATCGTCCGAAGCGTAATATCAAGCGCCTGACTCGCTCCGGTCGTTACGATAATCTCGCTTGCCGCGTTGTAGTTCAGCCCATATTTGCGCTGCACGAATTCGGATACCGCCTGCCTCAGCTCCGGCAATCCTGGATTCGGCGTGTATGTCGTCCGATGATCGGCAACGGCTTGCTCCGCGGCGCGCAATATATGATCCGGCGTCGGAAAATCCGGTTGGCCGATCGTTAGCGTGATGGCATCTTTGTACGTACTGACCAAATTCGAAATTTTGCGGATACCCGAAATTTGAATTTCTTTTACCTGCGGGTTAATCAAATGCGTAAGCGGCTCGTTCCCCATCGCTTCATCGTCCCTTACCTTGTTTTTAGAACTTCAAGCAGTCGCACCATATCATCCGGCAGCGGCGCCTCGAAACTAAGGTGCTCACCGGTTCGGGGATGCTCGAAGCCGAGTACGGCCGCGTGCAGCGCCTGACCCTCCATTGCTATCCCTTTGTTCTTGGCCGGTCCGTACTGCGGGTCGCCGACTAACGGATGGCCGATAAACTTCATATGCACCCGAATCTGATGCGTTCTGCCCGTCTCCAGCTTCAGCTCAACCAACGTATAATCGCCGAACCGTTCCATTACGACGAAATGCGTAACCGCATGCTTGCTGTTCTTATCCGTCACCGTAAACAGCTTCCGGTCTTTCGGGTCGCGACCGATCGGCGCATCGACCGTTCCGTTGTCATGCGGCACATTCCCATGCACAAGCGCAATATATTTTCGGTTGACGGTATGCGCTTTGAGCTGCTCGCTCAGCGCATTATGCGCCAGATCGTTTTTGGCCGCCATCAGGAGCCCCGACGTGTCCTTATCGATCCGATGTACGATTCCCGGTCGAACGATGCCGTTAATGCCGGATAAATCTTTGCAGTGATACAGTAGTGCATTAACAAGCGTACCGCTGTAATGCCCAGGCGCCGGATGAACGACCAGACCGCGCGGTTTATTGACCACAATGACGTCCGCATCCTCGTACACGACGTCAATCGATATCGGCTCCGGCGTCAGCTCAAGCATTTCGGGCTCCGGCATGACGAGGATAAGCCGCTCTCCTTCGGGCAGCTTGTAGTTCGGCTTTACCGTCCGGTCGCCCACCGTGACACAGCCGTCTTTAATCCACTGCTGAATTTGCGTCCGGGAGATACTATCGTCGAGCGATTCGGCCAAAAATTTATCGATCCGCTCCCCCGCTTCCTCCGCCGCAATCATCCACTCGTAACGCTGCTCTTGCATCTCTTGCTCTTCCTGCATTTCCATGTCCCGATCCGTCAATCTCATGATTGTGCGTCCCCGCTTTCCAGCGTCGTCTGTTTATTTTGTCTTGATTCGCGGCGCCAGCTAATAAACGAGTCGATGAATATAAGCGCAACCCCGATACAAATCGATGCATCGGCCAAGTTGAAGATGGCAAATGTATAGTCGACCGGCGTACCGAACCAATTGAATTGAAATCGGAATTGCAAAAAGTCAACGACTTCGCCGAACAAAGCCCGGTCGATAAAATTGCCGAGCGCTCCGCCGAGCAGCAAGCTCAAAGCGAAAGGTAGCAGCTTTTTACCCTCTTTTGTCGTCTTTTGCAAATACCAGACAATACCGACAGCTACGGCAATCGTAACGACAATGAAAAACCAGCGCTGATTTTGCAATATGCCGAAAGCGGCGCCGCGGTTCCGGTGAGACGTAATCTGAAAAAACTCGCCGATCACCGATCGCGACTCGCCGATCATCAGCCGGTTCACAATCATCCACTTCGTAACCTGATCCAGCAGCAGAACGATTACAGCATAAATGTAGTATCTCAAGCTAACAACTCCTTAAGCGTTTCTACGATTCAAGGATTTTCCTCCGCTAAAAACAGCCGGATCCGTTAAAAATACAAGCACATACGATTTATTAAAGGAGGCGTCTCTTTTTGACGAACCGTCCGGTTAACCCTAACAGTCTTACGCCCGAACAGCTTCAGTTGCTTGCAAAGAAGCTTCGAGAAGAGAAGCAATGGCTCGATGCCCATTTCGAATCCGGAAACAATTACGGACTGGAACAATCGATGCGCGACAACACAGGCGAGCTGTCCGCTTATGATAATCACCCGGCCGATCTCGGTTCAGAGATGTTTGAACGGGAAAAAGATATCGCTTTGAACGAGAATGCGGAACGTCATCTCACCGACATCAACGAAGCGCTTCAGCGCATCGAGTCCGGCGACTACGGCGTTTGCCGTACTTGCGGCAAGGCGATTTCGTTCGAACGGCTTGAAGCGATGCCGACGACCGCTTATTGCGTCGACCATGTGCCTGATCCGCACGTGTCGGAACGACGACCGGTCGAAGAAAAAATCATGGCGCCGCCATTCGGCCGAACGAGTCTGGACGAGCTGCCGGAGCAAAATCAGTTTGACGGCGAGGACGCCTGGCAAATCGTCGAGAGCTGGGGCTCGTCCAACTCGCCGGCAATGGCCGAAAATCCGAACAAATCCGACAGCTACAACGAAATGGAAGTAGAGCCGGATGAGAACGAAGGCTACGTGGAAGCTTATGAAAGCTTTCTGGCCACAGACATTTACGGTCAGCAAGTGACCGTCGTACGCAATCAAGCATACAAACATTACATGCAAAACGGCGAAGGCGACGGGCTGCTAGAGCCCGACACGCTATCTGAAGACAGCTACGACTAAAGCAGGAACAACGAGCAATCCCAGACGGCATCCGGATGGAACGGCTCGTTGTTTCTTTGACATTATGCCCCCGTAACGGCTCCTGACTTCATTACACCCGCACAGCGCTTGCACAAGGTGGGGTGCGTTTCATCATGCCCTACTTCCGGCGTTACGATCCAGCAGCGTTCACACTTCTCGCCCTCAGCAACCGTTACATTCACGGAAGCGCCTTTGAACTTGTGCGCGCCTTCGGGTTCCGCAGCGCCGGCTTCATGCACTTCTACAGCCGAGACGATAAACAATTGATCCAATTGCTCGAAGCCTTTCAGCAGCTCCGCCGTTTCCGCACTTGGATACAGATGAACCGCTGCGCTGAGCGAGTTGCCGATCAGCTTCTCTTTGCGCGCTTCCTCGAGGGCCTTCAGCACATCGTCGCGAAGCTCGATAAATTGCTCCCACTTCGTTTCAAGCTTCTCGTCGAACAGCGTAGTATCTACCGCAGGCAGTTCCGCCACTTGCACGGTCGGCAGCTGCACACCCGGAATATATTTCCACACCTCGTCGGCCGTATGCGGCAAAATCGGAGCTATCAGTTTGGTGATGGCTGTGAGAGCATCGTACAGTACCGTTTGCGCCGCGCGGCGGGCCGGATCGTTCGGCTCACTCGCGTACAGACGGTCTTTCAAAATATCCAAATAAAATGCGCTCATCTCTACCGCGCAGAAATGGTGAACCGCTTGGTAAACGACGTGAAACTCGTAGCTGTCGTAAGCTTTCGCGACCCGATCGATCATCCGGTGCAATCGCAAAAGCGCAAATCGGTCGAGCTCGCTCATTTGAGCGGCAGCTACGCGATCTTTGGCCGGATCGAAATCGGACAAGTTGCCGAGCAAAAACCGCAGGGTGTTGCGGATCTTGCGATATACTTCCGTGATCTGGGTCAAAATGTTATCGGAAATCCGCACGTCGGATTGATAATCCACCGATGAAACCCACAAACGAAGAATATCGGCGCCCAGCTTGTCGCATACCTGATTCGGATCGACCGTATTGCCAAGCGATTTGGACATTTTGCGGCCTTCGCCGTCCAAAGTGAAGCCGTGGCTTAAAATGCCTTTATACGGTGCGGTTCCTTTCACCGCTACCCCTGTAATCAGCGATGAGTTATACCAGCCGCGGTATTGGTCGGAGCCTTCCAGATACAGGTCGGCAGGCCACTGCAGCTCTTCGCGCGTTTCCAATACGGCCACGTGACTCGAACCGGAATCGAACCAAACGTCCATGATGTCCGTTTCTTTGCGGAAATGATCATGCCCGCATTTCGGACAAACCATGTTCGCCGGCAGCAGCTCTTTCGCTTCTTTTTCAAACCAGGCGTTGGACCCTTCCTGCTCAAAAATCTTGGCCACATGCTCGATCGTTTCCTGCGTTGCAATCGGCTCGTTGCAGCTGCGGCAGTAAAAAATCGGAATCGGCACGCCCCATGCCCGTTGACGCGAAATACACCAGTCCCCGCGGTCCGCGATCATATTGTGCAGACGAATCTCGCCCCACTCCGGCGTCCAGTTGATGCGCTTGATTTCATCCAGCATCTCTTGTCTGAATTTATCGACCGAGGCGAACCATTGCTCCGTCGCCCGGAAAATAACCGGCTTCTTCGTCCGCCAGTCATGCGGGTATTGGTGCTGAATGAAGCTCATATGCAGCAGGTGGCCGGATTCCGTCAGCTTTTCCGTAATGACTTTGTTCGCTTTATCATAGAACATGCCCTCAAAGCCCGGCGCTTCCGCCGTAAAATGGCCCTGGTTGTCCACCGGGCAAAGCACGCCGAGATTGTACTTTTGTCCGACGACAAAGTCGTCTTCGCCGTGTCCCGGAGCGGTATGAACGCAGCCTGTACCGGCTTCCAGCGTAACGTGCTCGCCGACCATGACCAGCGACGTACGGTCGTAGAACGGATGGCGGCATAAAATATGCTCCATTTCGCTACCCTTGAGCGTAGAAAGCACCTTCGCGTCCGTCCAGCCGATTTCCTTCGAGGCGGCTTCGAGCAGCCCTTGCGCCAGCACGTACTTCTTCCCTGCTGCCTCTACGAGCGCATAGTCAAAGTCCGGGTGTACGCTGATCCCGAGGTTCGCCGGAAGTGTCCACGGCGTCGTCGTCCAAATGACGATCGATGCATCCTCAGGCAGTTTGCCTTTGCCGTCCTGTACCTGAAAAGCGACATAGATCGAAGCGGACGTCTTGTCCTTATACTCGATCTCCGCTTCCGCCAAAGCACTCTCCGAGGAAGGAGACCAGTATACCGGCTTTAGTCCTTTATAAATATAGCCTTTGTTCACCATGCCGCCAAATACGCGGATTTGCTGCGCTTCGTACTTCGGCAGCAGCGTAATATACGGGTTGTTCCAATCGCCGCGAATGCCCAGACGCTTGAACTGCTTTTTCTGCTTCTCTACCCATTGCAATGCGTACTCCTTGCAGTAATCGCGGAACTCGGTAACGCTCATTTTTTTGCGGTCGACTTTGCCGCTGTTGGCGATCGCCTGCTCTATCGGCAGCCCGTGCGTGTCCCAGCCCGGAACGTAAGGCGCATCATAGCCTTGCATCGTTTTATGGCGAACGATGATGTCTTTCAATATTTTATTCAGCGCGTGACCGATATGAATATCACCGTTGGCGTATGGAGGGCCGTCATGCAAAATAAATTTCGGCTTTCCTTTGCGGCTCTCTTGTACAAGCTTGTAATTGTCCTGTTCTTCCCATTGCTGCTGCATTTTCGGTTCTGCCTGAGGCAAATTTCCGCGCATCGGAAAATCCGTCTGCAGCAGGTTCAACGTTTTGCCATAATCCATGTTCATCGCACTCCCTGTTTCTTCATCCTTATTGATTTCAAACATCAAAAAAGACCTCTTATCCCTAAATATAGGGACGAGAAGTCTCGCGGTACCACCCTGATTAAGACAAAGGTATGCGGCGCTTTCACACGCCTCTCCATTAATGTCTTCACTCTGGCGATCGATAACGGGATCAACCGATCTGCTTTACTGCCTTAAGGTCGACAACTGACAGCGTCAATACCTCTGTAACAGTTGCGACTAGGTTCAAGCGATGCTCCCGGGTGATTTTCCTCCGCCGCCAAAGTCCGGGCTCGCACCAAATCCCCGGTTCGCTGACAATAGCTTCTGCGAAGTACTCTTCCCAATCATCGTTTTCGTCATGTGAACTTATACAGGAGTATAGCGAAAATTAGGGCTTGCGTCAACTCTGCACGCGGCTGTGGATGCCAAAGTATGATTAAGGCTGCTCCACTTCCATACGTTCTAAGGAGCTCCAGTCTTCCGTACCGAGCAGCTCAAGCTGAGCTTCAATCAGGGTGCGGAAACGGGTGCGGTATATCGATGCCTGCTTCTTGAGCTCTTCGATCTCAAGCGCGATTTTGCGAGATTTGGACAGCGATTCATTGATAATGCGGTCGGCGTTCTTCTCCGCTTCCTTCAATATCAGTTGCGCTTCCTTCTTCGCGTTCGTCTTCACTTCATCGGCCGCTTCCTGGGCGACGATGATCGTCTTGCTCAGCGTCTCTTCGATGTTGGAAAAATGATCCAATCGCTCCTGGATTGCAGCAAGCTGGTTTTGCAGCTCTTTATTCTCACGGATCAGCGATTCGTAATCTTTGATGACCTGATCCAGAAATTCGTTCACGTCATCTTCGTCGTATCCCCGAAACGATCTGCTGAATTCTTTGTTATGTATATCGAGCGGTGTTAATGCCATTGCTGCACCTCCTGCAAATTTGACAAACAAGCTGGCGTTTTTTTCTCCAAGATATGTAATTGCTATATTCGACAATGCCGCTTATATTCCTGCAATGAAGAACAAAAAAATCGGCAATTACGCATATTTGCCGATTTCCAGTCGATATCTCCCTTTTTTTGTCAAGCCTTCGATCTCCAGCACTTTGAACCGGCCAAAGCCTTGCAGCGAAACGACGTCCCCTTGCTTCAGCGGCTTGCTGGGGTCTTCTTCCTGCTTCCAGTTGACCTTGCAGCGTCCGGCCTTGATCGGGATTAGCACTTTGGCCCGGCTCAAACGGTATACATCGCTGACGATTCCGTCCAGCCGAAGCGAAGCCACCGTCAAATGCATCTCCTCCAGCTTCGTCTCCGTCGCCTGCAGGAGGCTCAGCGGCAATTGCTCTGTCTGTACATGCACCCGATGCACCTGATTCAGTTGGAGCCGCATATAATCCGCAACCTCGCTCGCGACGAGAAAGTGGCAGCCGTTATCGCGCGGATAAATGTCACCGATCTTGTCCCTCTTAATGCCGAGCGCAAGAATCGCTCCCATATAATCGCCGTGATCCAGATCTTTCAGCTTATCATCCAGCGAAGTTACGTTGATCAGGGAGATGCCCATGTCTTCGCCATCCAGCACACGGTAGTCCGGCGCAATGAAAGCTCTCCTGCGCTCCGCTCCCGGATGGCCGCCCTCCAGGCGAACGTGCACATCCGTACTCCGGTTTACGATCGTCGTGAGAATATGCACTTGCCGCGGGTCGAGGAAGTCCGTGAGCTTTACCGTATGCTGCTCCGCCCTTTCCACCCATTCGGCCGCTTTATCGACAAAACGGCTCTCGTCGGGATGAAAGTGAGCGTAAATATGCTCGTTCGTCAAAACGGTTCACCTGCAATCAGCTTAAGGAATAATAAAACCAATCACGGCGATAATTCCTTGGCCCACAAATCGCAGCGCGATCAGCGCGACGATCGGTGAAATGTCGATCATGCCCGCAATCGGGGGAATGAACCGTCGGAATACGCCGAGATACGGTTCGCACAGCTTGCCTAGCATTTCGCCGATAAAGCTTTCCCTTGCGCTCGGCAGCCATGACAGCAGAACATATGCGATAAGCACGTATTGGTAAATGTTGATCAGTGTAAGGATATAACCTTCGATGGAGTACGACAAGCTGAAGCTCACCTCGTTCTCATAATAATAGTCGTTAGCTCTCTTGATTCATTATTTCCGAGATCGAGCCGTGAATTTCAACGGTATCCGGCGTGCATAAAAAAATATTCGGACCGATCTTGGAAATCGAACCGTTCAAAGCGTAGACGGTGCCGCTCAGAAAATCGACAATTCGCGTCGCGTGATCGGGACGCACCCGGTGAAGATTGACCACAACAGGGCGGCGGGAACGCAAGTGATCGGCGATTTCCTGCGTTTCGTCATAGGAACGCGGCTCGTGAAGCACGACTCGGACATTCTTTTGTGAATGTATGCTAACGATGTTTCCCTTATTCTTACGCGTATCTGCGAGCGGGGTTTCATATTCCTCCTGTGACTCGGATATACGTTCGCGTTCGACGACCTCTTCTTCTTCCTGCAAGCCTAAAAAATTCATGAATTTGTTCATGACGCCCATTCCCTCTCCTCCTCTGCAGCTTTCCGAATGAAACCTTAAAAAACATGCCGAGAGCTTCCTATTATTTTTTACCCACCAGAATCGAACCTAGACGCACCCAGGTTGCGCCTTCCTCAATCGCTACTTCAAAATCGTTCGACATGCCCATCGATAAATGCGGCACCTCGTAGCCTAATACCGCCGATTCGTTCAAACGGTCCCGCCATTCGCGCAGTCCCCGGAACACCGGACGCGTCGACTCCGGTTCCGCCTCGTAAGGCGCCATCGTCATCAGCCCGACGATCGCGATGTGTTTCATATCCCGTATCGACTCGGCGAACGACAAGAGCGCTTCCGGCGCCAAACCGTATTTCGTCTCTTCCCCGGAAACATTGAGCTGTATAAAACAGTTCACCGTCAACCCAAGCGCGGCGGCTTTTTTATCGATTTCCTTTGCTAGCGATAGCCTGTCCAACGAATGAATGTAAGCGAACTTGCCTACAACATCCTTTACTTTATTCGTCTGAAGATGGCCGATAAAATGCCATGTCCCTTCACTGCCGAACGCTTCCCATTTGGGCTGCGCATCCTGCCAGCGGTTCTCTCCGACATGCAAGAGCCCTTCCTTGAACACTTCGCCGGTCGTCCCCAGCGAAACATATTTCGTTACTGCGATCAACCCAACGTCATCGCGATTTCGGCCCGCCCTGTGGCAAGCGTCCGCCACTTTCGTTTCCACCAGTTGTATGCGTTCTTTCAGCGTTGTAGTCAAATCCAACGTTCACCTCATCATACGGCCCGGGGGAGTGATTCTCCCGGCCGTTTCCTACTGTTCCTTGAGCCCGATCCAGGCAGCCATCCGCCCTGTCTTTCCGTTTTCTTTTCGATGTGAAAAAAACAAATCGGTCCGGCAGCTTGTGCATAAACCTGTTATTTCGATATGCGCCGGCAAAATTCCTGCTTTTATCATAATTTGTCGGTTCAATTGTTGCAAGTTCAAGTTATATTTTCCGTCCGTTTTACGCTCGTAGACGGCTGAAGACCCCTCTGTACCGTTCCCGGAACCCGGCAGCTCGGGCAGCAGCTTGTCGACGCGGGAGATAACCGCATCGTCCACTTCATAGCAGCATGCCCCGATGGATGGTCCTACTGCAGCGATCACATCTCGCGGTTTCGTGCCGAAAGCCGCGCTCATCGTCTCCAGCGTCGCTTTGGCGATTTGCAGCACCGTTCCTTTCCAACCGGCATGCGCCAGCCCGACCGCCCGACGAATCGGGTCGTAGAAGAACAGCGGCACGCAATCGGCGAACAGCGCAAACAAGAAGACGCCAGGCTCGCTCGTGACAAATCCGTCCTTCGCCTGCAGCGCCTTTTCGCGCGAATCGTTCCCCGCTCCGCGCAACGCCCGGCTGACGACCTGAATCTCTTTACCGTGCACTTGTTCGGCATACGTCGCGGCTTCAAAAGGAATGTGCAGCGCTCCCGCCAAACGTCTTCTATTGGCAACCACCGCTTCACGATCGTCGCCGACATGAAGACCGCAATTTAAACTGCCGAACGGTTCGGCGCTGACGCCGCCGAGCCGGGTCGTAAATCCGGCTGACAGCTGCGGGTATCGTTCCGTCCATGAAGATAAAGTCAACGTGACGCTGCCGTTCCCGGCCGATTGCTTTGCGAATGGTTCCATGGTTTGCACTCCCCTCCCGGCATATTCCTTTAAGTATACACCAAGCGAAAAAAAAGAGCATCCGCGTTCGTCACCGGCTGCTCTTCGTTGTTCCCGCCCGCCTGTCGCTTAAGCGCGATAAGGCCGGTTGTTGTATTCATAGGACGGGTCGGTTTCATCTTGCGGACGATACGTTCGCAAATCGTCCAGTTTGACAAGGACGACGTCCATTCCGATTTTGACGATATTTTTCCAAGGAATGACCACCTCGGTCGTTCCTCCGAACAGGCCGAAGAAACGGGTTGAATTCGGCACGACGATCGCTTCGATCCGGCCGCCCCGCAGATCAAGCTCCAGATCGCTCACTTGCCCGAGCTTTTTTCCGTCCACGATGTTGATCACGTCTTTGGTTTGAAAATCCGATATTTTCACGCTGCAACCACCACGTATTCTCATGGATTGGGCTTTCCTGTCGGCGCCCTTTTTTATACTATATGTGGGAGCCCAGCAAAATGTCCATGCAGCGGAAGAAACTTTCGCACGATTTAAAAAGACCTGCCCCGCTTCACGCGGTTCAGGCCGTTTTCATCGCACCAGTTGCCCGTTATTCGGGGCTTAATTTTTGACATGCTTTTGCATTTGGGAGATCGCCGACTTCTCCAGCCGGGATACTTGCGCTTGCGAAATGCCGATTTCATCCGCGACTTCCATTTGCGTTTTCCCGTCAAAAAAGCGCATCGATAATATCATTTTCTCCCGGTCGTTCAGCTTGCGCATCGCCTCGCGAAGCGCAATGCCCTCGATCCACGAAACGTCTTTGTTGCGATCGTCGCTGATTTGATCCATCACGTAGATTGGATCGCCGCCGTCATGATAAATCGGCTCGAAGAGCGAGACCGGGTCCTGAATCGCATCGAGTGCGAAGACGACGTCTTCTTTGGGGACGTTCAGCGCTTCGGAAATTTCATAAATTGTCGGTTCGCGCGAGTTCTGGTTCGTCAGTTGATCCCGCACCTGCAGCGCCTTGTAGGCGATATCGCGAAGCGAGCGGGAGACGCGAATCGGATTGTTGTCGCGCAAGTATCGGCGGATTTCTCCGATAATCATCGGTACGGCGTACGTAGAGAACTTTACATTTTGACCTAAATCAAAATTATCTATGGCTTTCATCAGCCCGATACATCCGACTTGAAACAGATCGTCGACAAATTCCCCGCGGTTATTGAACCGCTGAATAACGCTCAGGACGAGCCTGAGGTTGCCGTTGACTAATTTCTCTCTTGCAGATCGCTCATTCTTCGTTTGCAGATCAACGAACAGTTCACGCATTTCCGCATTGGTCAAAACCGGTAGCTTTGCCGTATCGACGCCGCATATTTCGACTTTGTTTCGGGTCACCGTGATTACCTCCCAAGGAGAAACATTACTGTTAATTATCTCCTCGGAACGTTTTTTTATGCGCACCCAGACGGAACGGTTCCGACGCCAAACGACGTCAAAAACGGGCTAAATCCAGTCTGGACAAGCCCGGTTTCGCTTTCATTCGACATAAAAAAAGATTTATTTCCATTCACACCATTTTGTTGAATTCCTTGCGAAGCCGTTTAATGATCCGCTTTTCCAGCCGGGATATGTACGATTGTGAAATACCGAGCATATCGGCGACATCTTTCTGCGTCTTCTCTTCGCCGTCCTGAAGTCCGAATCGCAGCTCCATGATGATCCGCTCCCGCTCGGACAGCTTATCCAGCGCCTTGTGCAGCAGCTTCCGGTCCACCTGTTCCTCGATATTGCGGTAGATCGTATCGTTTTCCGTACCGAGCACATCGGAGAGCAGCAGCTCGTTTCCGTCCCAATCGATATTGAGCGGTTCGTCAAACGAGACTTCCGTGCGGATTTTGCTGTTGCGGCGCAAATACATGAGAATCTCGTTTTCAATGCAGCGCGATGCATAGGTCGCCAGCTTGATCTTTTTCTCCGGGTCAAACGTATTCACCGCTTTAATGAGTCCGATCGCACCGATCGATACGAGATCCTCAATGTTGATTCCGGTATTCTCAAATTTGCGGGCGATATAGACAACCAGACGCAAGTTGCGCTCGATCAAAATTCCGCGGATCGCCGCATCCCCCGACGGAAGCTTCTCCAGCAAATATTCTTCCTCTTCGCGGGTGAGCGGGGGCGGCAGCGCTTCGCTTCCTCCGATGTAATAAATCTCTTCTCCTTTGAGCCCGAGCAGCAGCAAAAGACGGAAATAATAAATTTGCATGATGAGCTTCCATTTCACTAGCATGTTAAGCATCCTCCCGTTCACGAATGAGATTTATGCTGTATCGCCTGTCCGTAAACATTAAGCCGACAGACCCTATTTACAATTGCAGCAATGACGGATGAATAATTGCCTGGTAAGCGTTATCGGAACTAAGCCGGCCGCCGTCGAGCCCGATCAGCACTCTGCTCGATTCGATCTGCTTGCCGTCCGTCGTGATGACGACTCGATCCGGTTTGATCGCCAGCATAAATTGCGTACTCCGGTTCACCCCCCGATAAGGAACCAGCCTCAGCCGGTCCTGCCATATAAAAGGTTCCGTACCGATCGCGGACACAAGCTGATCCACCTCGGAACGGCGTATTTTGTCCATCCATGCTTCCGGGATGTGTTCCCCCCACTGGCCGGCTTCCATTACCATGACCGGCGTTCGCGTCAACGGATCGTACAGCTGATTGCCGGTATCGATCAAGCCGACACAGCTCGAAGCGAAGGCGTCGATATGCACGTCCACTTTTGCCGTAAAAGCCGACAACTCCTGCTTGCGCTTCAGCCCGGATATGACCTGTCGGTATACCCACACCGCAAAAGGGATGGAGAATACTAGCATCGGCAGCGTCACCTTCATATTCCGGCTGAACAATATGCCGCTTACGACTTCACCGGACGTCTGCCAAAAATAGGCAATGCTCAAGACGCTGCCGGCCGCAATGAAATTAATGAGGTAAAACACGCCTAAATTCCGTATAAAATGCTGCAGTCCTCCGTAACCGAACGCCATCAATAGCATGAGCAACGAAAGCAAAAATTTGACGGCAAACGTGTACAAAAAGGACAGCGGCGGAAAAAAAAGAAATACGGCGTAGCTGCCGCCGAGAATAGCGGATAAAGCAAGCCGCCAGTAGCGATAACGGATTTTTCGCGACCAGGCGGTCGTCCACAGCAGCATCCCGTCGATCAGCACGTTGAACAGGAAAATGATATCGATATAGACGATCATTTTCCGTTCCACCCGCCTCTCTTAAGTCGCTCGGCTTGAATGAGACAAGTATAAAGCAATTATATTCCAAAGTCTGTCTAAACTTGCCGATTGCAAGAGACTTTTTTTGTCGGATGGGGGAGGTGGGGGACACGTAAACTCTCCGGCGCATGCCCTGCTCTCCGCACTCTGGCGGATCAAAAAAAAAATTTCCTCCCACCGGTGAGAGTGGGTAGAAAAGGAAAAAGCCGCCTCCCTTGAGATAAAGGAGACGGCTTTGCCTTATGAACGTATTCGTATTACTTGTCGAAACCGTTGCGGTTGCGATTGCGCAAGAACGCCGGAATGTCGAGCTGATCATTCGCGTTTTGTCCGCCGAAAGGACGGAGACTGTTCAATCGCGAGTCGGACGAATCGTTCTGCGGGTGCGTAGCATTCGCAGGAGCGCCGGTGCCTCCTGGCTTGCGCATACTCGGTTGCGGTGCCGCTTTATATTCGAAGCCCGTAGCAATGACGGTTACTTGGATCTCGTCTTTCAGCGTTTCATCAATGACCGCACCGAAGATCATATTCACTTCGAGATCGCAAGCGGATGCTACGATGTCAGCCGCTTCGTTCACTTCATATAGCGACAGGTTAATACCGCCTGTAATGTTCATCAATACGCCGCGCGCCCCGTCGATGGACGTCTCTAACAGCGGGGACGAAATCGCTTTTTTGGCAGCCTCGGCCGCACGATTCTCTCCGGTAGCGATACCGATACCCATCAGTGCCGATCCGCGCTCGGTCATGATCGTCTTGACGTCCGCGAAGTCGAGGTTAATCAGACCCGGTACGGCAATAAGGTCGGAAATGCCTTGAACGCCTTGACGCAGCACGTTATCCGCTTCGCGGAACGCTTCCAGCATCGGCGTTTTCTTGTCGACGATTTCCAGTAATCGGTCGTTAGGAATAACGATCAGCGTGTCCACTTTTTCCTTGAGCGCCGCAATCCCCTGTTCGGCCTGCATTTGACGCTTGCGGCCTTCGAACGTAAACGGACGGGTTACAACCCCAACCGTCAATGCGCCGCATTCTTTGGCGATTTCCGCGATGACCGGGGCAGCTCCCGTTCCCGTACCACCGCCCATGCCGGCCGTAACGAAAACCATATCGGAGCCTTTGAGTGTGTTCACAATAAGGTCGCGGGATTCTTCCGCCGCTTTCTTGCCTACCTCCGGATTGGCTCCGGCACCGAGACCGCGCGTCATTTTGTCGCCGATCTGCAGCTTAAGCTCCGACTTGGCGTAATGCAGCGCTTGGGCGTCGGTGTTCACCGTGATGAACTCCACGCCTTTCACGCCATTATCGATCATCCGGTTGACTGCATTGCTTCCGCCCCCGCCAACGCCGATGACTTTTATTCTCGCTAAATGGTCCATGTCCATATCGATTTCAAACATTTGAGCGTCTTCCCCCTCATTCGGCTATGCCTAAAGCAGCCTGACTGTTCTTAAATGAATTCGCTTAACCAATTTTTGAATCGTTCCATAGCCGAGGGCTTTTGCTCTTGACTGAAGGACGCCTTTTTGTTCACAGGGCTTGCCGTTTTCTTCACGGAAGATCCACTCTTGGAGCTGCGCAAATATTTCGAAGCATATTGAATGATACCTACGCCGCCTGTAAAAGCGGGATCTCGCACACCAATATAATCCGGTACCGCGATGCGTACGGACGAGGCCAGCTCCGCTTGCGCGATGGCGAGCATGCCCGGCATCGAAACGGTTCCGCCGGTCAGCACGTAGCCGCCAGGCAGTTCCGTAAAGCCTAGACGCTGCACTTCGAGCCGAATCAAGTGAAATATTTCCTGAACCCGGGGTTCGACAATATTTGCCAGATCGACCTGGGAAAACTCCTTGTCGACATTGCTGCCGATCCGGTTCACTTTGAACACCTGATCAGCGGCTGCATGCTCGACGATAGCACAGCCGAACTTGAGCTTGATCTTCTCGGCCACGTCGGCTTGCGTCCTTAAGCCGTATGCAATGTCGTTCGTAATGTACTCTCCCCCGATCGGAAGGGTTGTGGTGGCTACCATATTATTTTCGTCAAAAACGGCAATCGTCGTGGCGCCTGCGCCGATATCCACCAACACGGTACCGATTGCCTTCTCGTCTTTGGACAAGGCAAGGTGACCCGAAGCCAGCGACATTAAAATAAGGCCGGCTACCTTCAGTCCCGATTTCTCCACCACACGCAGCAAATTATGTATCGCCGTCTTCGTACCTGTGACGATGGTGGCTTCCACTTCAAGTCTTACCCCGATCATGCTTCTCGGATCGTGAATTTGATCCGTTCCGTCTACCACATACTGATTCGGTACAACTCCGATAATTTCCCGTTCTGGTGCTAATGGAATCACTTTGGCCGCTTGTATGACACGCTCAATGTCGTCGTCCCCGATCTCCCGGTCTTCGTTCGAGACGGCGACAACGCCATGGCTAGACTGCAGTGCGATATGATTGCCGGAAATACCAACGTATACTTCGGCAATTTGAATACCTACCATTCTTTCCGCGTGATCGATCGCGCTTCGGATGGACTGCACCGTTTGATCGATATCCACAATGGCTCCCTTGCGAATTCCCTGGGAGTCGGCAGATCCAACTCCAATTATATTAATGGCGCCGTTTACGACTTCCCCAATAATAGCACGAACTTTGGATGTACCGATGTCCAAACTAACAATGATGTCATTGCTGCTCAACCCGTGGCACCTCCTGTAACAAGTGTAATATATGAGCCTTGGTCAGCAAACCTCCTGTATTAATTCCACACAGCTCACGAATTCCCTTTTTTTTTTATAAACTTTTTGATGGCAATTCATAGAGAATCTCCAAATATCCCATAATTTCAATTCTATCATTTATTTGGATAATTGAGTAGAGGGGTTCTTTTAATTTTGAGACGTTTCTTTTGACGGCGGCTTCGCGTCTTTCCCGCTATTCGCGGCGGAAGACGCATTGTTCTGAACAGACGTTTGGGATGTTTTGGCAGAATCTTTGTTTGACGCCGGAGGAGCGGCCGCGCCGCCGTCACTTGCCCCCGTTTTGGCAGGCGGTTCCGCGTCGAACGGAATGTGAGAATCCGCTTCGAGCAACTTGATAATGCCGCTGGTAATCTTGTTCTCTCTTAAAGAAGCGATGTAAGAATCGAGATATTTGATTTTCTCGGGCAGCTTTCCGATCGTAGTTTGCACCTCGAACGAAGATCTCGTGTACATTTTGATCCTGTCTGGAAACGAATCGCTGGGGAACGGCTTGATTTCGGAAATATCGGAAAAATACGATGAAGGCACTTTCGACATAGCCAGACAAAGTTTCGTTTTCAGCGGATCATCATTCGCCCAACCGGATAAAATCGGCATATCGAGCGCAACACCCTGCACTTTGACTGGAACGATGCTGGCATCGGCGAGCAAAGCTTCCACTTGACCGCCGTCGCTGATTTGGTAGGCGACTTTCGCATATTCTTTGACTTCGATTACGATTTTTCCCGGAAAATGCTTCGATGCATCGACGGATTCGACCATGCGCAGCGCCTTAACCTGATCTTCGATCCGGCTGGTGGAGACGGAAAAAAAATGGTCTCCCGGCTTGACTGCGGCGGCTTGTCCGATTTCGTCCGGCGATACGAGTTCCTGACCCTGGATCTCGATCACCGTGATTTTGCTCAAAGACGATTGAAAAAACAATACCAGCAGCAAGGTAATGAAAAACACAAACAGGAAAAGAAGCAGCTTCTTGCTGCTGCGTCCTCGTCTTTTCGGGCTTGGATTTTTAATGACCGGTAACCGTTCCGCTGGCATGGATTGTCCTCCTGAAATATAGGGCACGGCATTCCGGTACCCAAAAATATGTAAACCGCTTAGTATCCCTTTCCGGACAACCGACTGCGGTATTTGCGCAGTAACGGTTGCAACGTGGAAAAGGGATATTTCAGCGGCAGCTAGCATAAGGATAAATGAGTGCTTATTCCGTCTTTACCGGGGAAGTTCGCTGAATTGCGGCTCCAAGTCGTCCGAGCATCCGCTCGATCTGCTCGTAACCCCGGTCAATATGATGAATTTGTTCGATCACCGTCGTGCCTTGCGCTGCCAGACCGGCAATCACGAGCGCGGCTCCCGCCCGCAAATCGGTAGCTTCCACTGTAGCGCCGTACAGCCTCGGCACGCCTCGTATAAACGCCGAGTTCAAATCGACCCGAATATCCGCGCCCATTCGCGAAAGTTCATCCACATGTCTGAATCTGCCTTCAAATACCGTTTCTTTTACAACGCTGAGTCCGTCAGCCAAACTGAACAGCACCATAATCTGCGATTGCAAATCCGTCGGAAACGACGGGTACGGCGAGGTAACGATCCGCTCGATTGACTTCGGCCTCGCCAAGGCGCATACGTTCATTATATCACCGTGAATCGTAATTTGAACACCCGCCCTTTTCAAGACGTGAATCGCCGAGGTCAGGTGTGCAGGAGATATTTGTTCCAGCGTAACGTTGCCTCTTGTGACCGCAGTGGCAATCATCAGCGTGCCAGCGACGATCCGGTCGGGTATAATCCGATAAGTACAAGGGGTTAACTCGGAAACGCCTTCGATTGTAATCGTATCCGTTCCCGCCCCGATTATTTTGGCGCCCATCGTATTCAGAAAATTTTGCAAATCCTGAATTTCCGGCTCCCGGGCCGCACCCGTGATCGTTGTCATGCCTTTGGCCATGACCGCCGCCATCATAATATTTTCCGTAGCGCCTACACTCGGATAGTCGAGCATGATTTCGGCGCCTCGAAGCTCTTCCGCCGTACATACGACTTTATTGCCGGTTTCTTCAATGACTGCGCCCATCGCCGCAAGACCTTGAAGATGCAAGTCGATCTTTCTTTCGCCGATTGCGCATCCGCCCGGTTGATACAGCTCTACCCGACCCAGACGGCTAAGCAGCGGACCCATCAGGAAGATCGACGAGCGCATCTGGCTCATCAAGCTTTCAGGAATATGGAATTCATGTACTCCTGTCGTGTTTACGGTTACTGTATCGCCTGTGTGCCCGGCTTCACAGCCCAGTGCACGCAGAATATCCAGCATGACATGGATGTCGGAAAGATTCGGCACGTTCTGAATCTTTACTGTACCTTCCGCCATAATGCTTGCCGCCATAATGGGCAGCGCGGCATTTTTAGCGCCGTGAATCCTGATGGTTCCCGTAAGAGGTCTCCCACCTTCGATCACCAACTTTTCCAAAGTCCCACCTCCGATTTACCGCTCACCCACCGCCATTACTTCCGGAACAAGTCGCACTCCGTACTTCTGGTTCACGGTGTCCTGCACTTGTTCGATCAAGGCGAGCACATCCTGAGCTGTAGCCTGCCCGGTGTTGATAATAAAGTTGGCATGCATCGGCGAGACGACCGCACCGCCTACCCTTAACCCCTTCAAACCGGCGTCTTCGATCAACTTGGCGGAGAAATGCCCTTCCGGGTTGCGGAAGACGCTTCCCGCGCAAGCCAGCGTCAGCGGTTGCGTCTGCAGCCTTCGCTCCTTGAACGCGTTGAGCGACGCTACGATTTCCTTGCGGTCGCCGCGTTTCAGCTGGAACACCGCTTCCGTCACAATCCCAGGTTCGGAATGCAACATCGAATGTCGGTAGGCATAAGCGAAGTCATCTTTCTGCAGCGTAACCAACTCTCCTGTCGGCAGCAGCACTTCAGCTCGCGATAGAATGCGTGACACATCGGACCCGTGCGCCCCGGCGTTCATATAAACGGCGCCTCCCACTGTTCCCGGAATACCTCCGCCGAACTCCAACCCGGCCAAACCTTCGCGTGCGACCATCTGGCATAAGACGATGAACGAAACGGCGCCGCCGGCGTAAACCCGCTCCCCCTCGATGCGCACCTTCTCCAGCGCTTCCCCCAGCTTGATCACAACGCCGCGTACGCCTTTGTCGGAAACGAGCAGATTCGAGCCTCTGCCGAGCACGAACCAAGGCGTCTGATGCGCATGAAGAAGCTTTACCGCTTGAATGAGCTGTTCTTTCGACTGCGGCACAAGCAGAATATCGGCCGGACCGCCGATTTTCCATGTCGTGTAGGGGGCGAGCGGTTCGTTCAATCGAACGTCACCGTAGGAGCCGCTCAAAAGCTCAAGTTTGACCTGTTGCATGGGAATCCTCCTTTACAGAACAGCCGGGGCGCCGATTTGCGATATGGCCTCGAAAATCGGGAGCAGCAGCCGATGAACGCGCATTCTCTTTCGTTCTCTCGCGCTGGCGGCTCGCTGCTTCGCCGGGCGTCTGTCACGGTTATAGTGTAGTTTATGTGAAATCGGAAATAGTGTGACAATCGCCTATTCATTTTCCTCAATTGCCGGGCCGCCGGTACTTTTCGATCAGCTGTACGATCGTATCCGTACCGCTAGCGAACGGACTGGACGCCATTCGCTCCCTCAGTTGCGAGCGGTGTTCATGCACCTCGATCAGCCGCTGCAGCAGCATTTCAGGGCTCAAGTCTTCTTCATACAGAACGCGGGCGTACCCCATCCTTTCGAACGACTCCGCATTCAAAATTTGATCTCCCCGGCTGGCCTGCCGGGTAAGCGGGATCAGCAGCATCGGCTTGCGCAATGCCAAAAACTCAAAGATCGATGTGGAGCCTGCCCGCGAAACAACAAGGTCGGCACAGGCGAGTAGATCGGGGAGCTCATCCTTGACGTACTCGAACTGGCGGTAGCCTCTCACTTGCGACAATGAGGAATCCAGGTGTCCCTTGCCGCAAATATGAATGATTTGAAAATGCTGCAGCAGCGTGTCTAGCGATCCCCGGATCGCTTCATTGATGCGCTGCGCTCCGAGGCTTCCGCCCATAATGAAAAGTACCGGCTTCTGCGAATGAAAATCGCAAAGCGACAAGCCGCGCAGCGGCTTTCCCTGCAGCATCGTTTCACGAATCGGCAGCCCCGTGCATTCCGCCTTGTCGCTGCGCACGAACTTCATCGTCTCCGGGAACGTTACGCAAATCCGGGAAACGAAAGGCATCGAGATTTTGTTCGCAAGCCCGGGCGTCAGGTCGGATTCATGCGATATGACCGGAATGCCGTTCAACCGGCTGGCCAAAATGACCGGGACAGCAACAAAGCCCCCCTTCGAGAAGACGATGTGGGGCTTGATTCGGCGGAGCAGTCTGTGAGCTTCGGCAACGCCCTTCAGCACTTTGAACGGGTCTTTGAAATTTTTCAAATCAAAGTATCTTCGCAATTTGCCCGATGAGATGTGATGAAACGGGATGCCTTCGTGACTGATAATTTCTTGTTCGATTCCGTCGCGGGAACCGATGTATTCCATATCCCAGCCGTGGGAACGAAGCCGTGCCATGAGCGCCAAATTCGGCGTCACGTGCCCGGCCGTACCTCCGCCGGTAAAGACGATTTTTTTCATAAGGACATCACCTCGAATAACGGGAAATATTAAGCAGCACGCCGATAGAAGTCAACATCAAGGTGAGCGAGGAGCCTCCGGCGCTGATGAGAGGAAGCGTGATGCCTGTGACCGGAAACATACCGATGACGACGCCGATATTAATAATGACCTGGACGGCAATCATCCCGACGATCCCTGTGGCAAGCAGGCTTCCGAACGTGTCGGGTGCCGTAATGGCCGTCCGCATGCCGCGCCACAGCAGCAGGGTGAATAGGATCAGAACAAATGTTCCACCGATAAAACCAAGCTCTTCCGCGATAATGGAAAATATAAAATCCGTCTGCGGTTCGGGAAGATAGCTGTACTTTTGGCGGCTCATGCCAAGCCCGAGTCCGACGAGTCCGCCCGGGCCGATCGCGTACAGCGACTGAATCGCCTGATAGCCGGCGCCAAGCGGGTCTTGCCACGGGTCGAGAAAGGCCGTAATCCGCTTGAGCCGATACGGAGCCGCGATGATCAGGCCGACGAAGCCCACAAGGCCTACAAGGCCAAGGTATGACAAGTGCAGGAGCCGTGCGCCTGCGGTATAAATGATCAGCAGGGAAGCCCCGACAAGCACGGCTCCGGTGCCGAGATCGGGCTGAAGCATAATGAGTCCGAAAGCCAGTCCGACGAGGCCAAGCGGCGGGAGCAGTCCCTGTTTGAACAAGGTGATCGTGCCCTGCTGTTCGGACAGCCATTTGGACAGAAAAATGATCATGCCCATCTTCATAAATTCCGAAGGTTGAATACCGAAAGCGCCGATGCCAAGCCAGCTTCGGGCGCCTCCGCGCACGACGCCGATGCCCGGAATGAGCACCGCCACGAGCAGCACGAGGCAGACGAGCAGGGCGAGCTTGGCGTATTTTTTCCAAACCCAATAATCTACGTTCATTGTAAACAGCATCGCCACGACGCCCAATACGGCAAATAACGCTTGACGCTTCAAGTAATAGAAGGAATCTCCGAACTCGCGAAATGCAAGTACGGCGCTCGCGCTGTATACCATCACAATTCCGATCACGAGCAGCATCATCGTGGAACCTAACAACAACATATCCGGAGTCGATCGCGCTTTAACCATACCGCCCACACCTCTAACCTTAGACTTAAGGCAGGCATCAGCCGTCACCGCTGCCGTCAGCGGGCATTCAATACCGCTGCCGGGCGGGTAGGCTTGTATACCCCCCTCTTAAAGGTTATGCACGGACTGCCTAAACATTCTTCCCCTTTCCTCATAGGAAGGAAACATGTCCCAGCTGGCGCACGCCGGCGATAAAAGTACGACGTTGCCCGGTTTCGCCATGGCCAGAGCCGCTCTTACCGCTTCGTCAACCGTATCCTGCACATTGTTAGCAGTATCGACCGTTTTCACTTGACTCAATCCTGCAAGGCGCGCAACCCGGGCGATTTTTTCCTTCGTCTCGCCGAACGCAACCAGACCTTTCACCTGACGCTGAAATACGGGAAGCAAATCCATATAATCGGAGCCGCGATCCAGTCCTCCCGCAATCAAAATGATGTCCTGCTTGAACGCCTCGATCGTCTTGACCGTGGCCGTAGGATTGGTCGCCTTGGAATTGTTGTAAAAGTGAACGCCGTTATGCTCGGCCACGGATTCGAGCCGATGTTCCACGCCGCGGAACGATCTCAGCACTTCAGCGATCGTATGTAAAGGAACGCCGGCCGTGTAAGCCATCGCGCTTGCCGCGAGCGCATTCTCCATATTGAACGTGCCGGG
The DNA here is from genome assembly GCF_042659105.1 of Paenibacillus allorhizosphaerae. NCBI lineage: Bacteria > Bacillati > Bacillota > Bacilli > Caryophanales > Paenibacillaceae > Paenibacillus > Paenibacillus allorhizosphaerae. Next base: position 1,283,031 of record NZ_JBHSRV010000001.1, read on the forward strand.
AATGCCCAGTTCGCCAGCCGGCATAATCGGACTCACTTGTCCTTGCGCATCGCGGTACACCAGCATTCTAGCGATATCGTCCTGTTCGTCTGCAAGCGGCGGCTGCACATAAAAACCGTAGTCCAGCACCGACTTCGTAGAAAACGGCAAAACGGAGGCGTTCACCTTTTGCGCGATATCTCTGCAAATCGGGGCGTCCCAGTTCAATACGGCCGTGTCGCTCTTCGTCTGATTCGCAAACAACTTCACTTTGGAATCGATATAATCTTCCATCGTATCGTGGTAATCGAGATGCGTTTCGTAGACGTTGAGCAAACAGCCGATCCGCGGACGAAACGCGCTCGTTCCTTTCAACTGGAAGCTGCTCAGCTCCACGACCATCCGGTTGTCGCTTGTTGCGGTCAGCGCCGCTTCCGTTAGCGCCCGGCCGATATTGCCGGCCACGATCGGTTTCAGTCCCCCCGCTTCCAGCATGAGACCCGTCCACGTCGTCGTCGTTGTTTTGCCGTTCGAGCCGGTGATGCCGATGATCGGAGCCTCGCAAATGTGATACGCCACTTCCACTTCCGTTACGATTTCGATATTCAAGTGCATTGCGCGCTGAATCGGCTCGATGGTATACGGGATGCCCGGATTTTTCACGACAAGGGCAATGCCCTCATGAATGAGCCCCGCCGGATGACTGCCGCAAACAACAGAAATACCCAGAGCCGAAAGTTCGTCGGCCTCAGGGCATAATTGGCGTTCCTTCTTATCGTTAACCGTTACAAACGCACCCGCGTCATGAAAAAGTTTGGCCACAGCGACGCCGCTGCGGGCGAGGCCCAGGATGACGACCTGACGGCCCCGGTATGCATTTGGATGTTCCATGCTTACAACACCTCATTAATATATAATCCGATTCCCGCGAGTATCAAACCTGCGGTCCAGAACGTGATGACGACGCGCCATTCCGACCAGCCGACCAGTTCGAAGTGATGATGAATCGGGCTCATTTTGAACACCCGCTTGCCTCTTGTTTTGAAGGAGACAACCTGGATGATGACCGACAAAATTTCCACGACGAATACGCCGCCGATCAGGGCCAGCAATATTTCCGATTTCGTTAACATCGCGACAACCGCAAGACCTCCGCCAATGCCGAGCGACCCTGTATCGCCCATGAACACTTTGGCCGGATGCGCATTGAACACGAGAAATCCGAGCACGGCACCAACCATCGCTGCCGAGAATATCGCAATATTCGGCTGTGAGTTGTTCAGGGCAATGACCGCGTACGCTCCGAACGCAATCGCGCTTGTGCCGGCGAGAAGTCCGTCGAGACCGTCCGTAAAGTTCACGGCGTTGGAAGTGCCCATCATCAGCAAAACGACAAACGGGAAGTACAGCCAGCTCAAATCAAACGAAAAGCCGACGTACGGAATTCGAATGTCCGTGCTGTGATCCATTTGCACGAGCAGCACGCAGACGATAACGGATACGATCAACTGGCCGAGCAGCTTTTGCTTCGCGGTCAGCCCGAGGGAACGTTTAAATAAAATTTTGATATAATCGTCCAAAAAGCCGATAAACCCGTAACCGAGCGACGCGACGAGCAGCGTCATCGTCTCGAGGTTCTTCTCCCCGAAGCGGAGCACCGCAAGCGCGAGCGCCAGCATGATGATGATTCCGCCCATAGTCGGCGTACCGGCCTTTTTCAAATGGCCTTGCGGTCCGTCGGTGCGAATCTGCTGACCGAACTTCAGACGGCGCAGCAGCGGAATAAATAGCGGTCCCATAATGACCGCGAGTAAAAAGGCCACGCCAAGCGTAAGCATAACAATTTTAAAATCCACGGATGATCCCCCCTATTGCGTAAGAAAACCTGTATCGAAGCCATTCAAGGATGAACGACCGCGACTTCATGGCAGGTTTTCTTGGTTCAGAATTTCGCAGTTCATTTTACTTCTCCGGTGAACTTAAAAATTCCGAATCGTTCAAAAAGGCCGCAACCTGCTCCATCTTCATTCCGCGGGAACCCTTGATAAGAACGAGGTCCTGCGCTGCGGTCCGGGATGCCAATGCCCGTGCAAGCTCTTCTTTATCCGTAAAATGCAGCACCCGGTCGTGCGCAAAACGCGACCTGGCGCCTTCCGCCATGTAACTTGCAAGCGGACCGTAAAAGTAAACCGCGTCCACCTCTGCAGGATCGAGCAACGCCCCGACGGCACGGTGAAAATCAGCCTCTTGTTCGCCAAGTTCCAGCATGTCGCCGAGTACGGCGAACTTGCTTCGGTAACCTTTCAATTCGTGTAGCAGGTCAATCGCCGCTTTCATGGAGGCCGGACTTGCATTATAGGCGTCGTTCAGCAGCGTAAGACCGTTCGGCAAGCGCATCACTTCGATTCGCATGCCGGTCATGACCGCATCCTGCAGTCCTGCGGCAATTTGCTGCGAGCTTAACCCGAAATGCCGGCCGACGGCGATCGCAGCGAGCGCATTGACCGCATTGTGTCCTCCGAGCGCCGGTATGCGGTACTGCGTCTGCGAATCGACGTTCACTTTGAAACGGGTTCCGCCGGCATCCGCCGCGACCTCGAGCAGGTACAAATCGTTGTCGCCGCCTTTCCCGAACCGGGTGACGGAATATGCTCCGTTCTGCATGCGTCCCGCTTCCGCCAACTCCGGAAGCACTTCCGGAATCAGCGGCTCGTCGCCGTTATATACTAGCAAACCGCCTGCCTGCAGCCCCGCCAAAATTTCGGTTTTGGCCCGTGCGATTTCTTTGCGCGAGCCGAGCTGAAGCAGGTGCGCTTCCCCGATATTCGTAATGACCGCAACTTCCGGTTCGGCCAGCCGGGACAAGAGATCGATCTCCCAACGCCCGCTCATGCCCATTTCGAGTACGGCCAGCTCCGTGTCAGGCGACATCTGAAGCAGCGTTATCGGCAAGCCGATATGATTGTTGTAATTTCCCTCCGTCTTATGCACTTCGAATGCGGTGGACAAAACCGCCGCCGTCATATCTTTGACCGTCGTCTTTCCGTTGCTGCCCGTAATGCCAACGATGCGAACAGGGAGCTCCCTGCGGTACGCTTTGGCAAGCCGCTGCAGCGCAGCAAGCGTATCGTCCACAATGACCAGCGGCGCGCCGACAGGAGGCGCAGCATGGTCGATCTGCCACAAAGCGGCGGCTGCGCCCTGTGCCATCGCCGCATCGACAAAGTCGTGACCGTCGAACGACTCGCCGATCAATGGCACATAAAGATTGCCTTCGCGGAGCGATCGCGTATCTTTGGACACTCCGCGGATCGTCAGGTCCGCGGGTGCGCCTTCCGCCAACCTGCCCCCAGCCATAGCGGCAATTTCCGCCAACGTCTTATTGATCACTTCATCGTCCCCTTATCGCTTCCTTCGCAACCTTCCGGTCGTCGAAATCATGCTTAATCCCCATGATGTCCTGATATGTTTCATGTCCTTTGCCCGCAATCAATACTACATCCCCCGGGGCCGCCATGGCAACCGCTTTTTCGATCGCTTGCCTGCGATCGGCAATAAGCTCGTAACCGTTAGGCTCGCATCCGGCTTCGATCAGCCCGGGCACGATGTCCCGGATAATCGATTCCGGCTCTTCGGTACGCGGATTATCCGAAGTGACGATGACATAGTCGCTATATTCCGCCGCCAGCTTGCCCATGACCGGCCGTTTCGTCCGGTCCCGGTCGCCGCCGCAGCCGAAGACGCAAAAAATTTTGCCTTCGGCAAACTGGCTGATCGTCGACAACGCATTTTCAAGTCCGTCCGGTGTATGGGCGTAGTCCACCAGAACAAGAAACGGCTGCCCTGCGTCAACGATCTCCATTCGCCCTTCCACGGATTGAATCCGGCTCAGGCTCTCCGCTATGCGACCAAGCTCCAGCCCTTCCGCCAAGGCGGCAGCAATAGCGCCCAACGCATTGTAGACGTTAAAGCGCCCCACCAGACGAAGCCGAATCTCTGCAGTGCCTTTGAAGGTGACGCAGCGAAACCGTGTCCCGCCGGACGTCATCTCGATGTTTTCCGCCCGAACGTCCGCGGAAGCATCGTCGATCCCGTAGGTGATCACCTGTGCGGAAGTTTGGCCGGCAAAGTCGCTTGAGGCCGCATCGTCCACATTCAGCACCGCAAAATGACGACGATTCGGATCTGCGTCAAATTCGTTGCCCATACGGGAGAACAGCAGCGCTTTGGCCGCCTGATACCGCTCCATCGTCAAATGATAATCCAGATGATCCTGGGTTAAATTCGTAAATATGCCGGTGCGGAAGCTGCAGCCTTTCACCCGCCCCCGTTCGAGTCCGTGCGAGGAAACTTCCATCAGACAATAATCTGTTCCCGCGTTCACCATCTCGCGAAGGATTCTTTGCAGTTCGAGCGCTTCCTGCGTATTCGTCGCATGATTCGGATGAAACTGCGTGCCGATTTTCACATGGATATTTCCCATGAGTCCGGTTCGAAAGCCGTGGTCGCTTAAAATGCTTTCCAGCAAATACGTCGTTGTCGTCTTGCCGTTCGTTCCAGTGACGCCGATCACTTTAAGCTCGCGACTCGGGTACCCGTAAAAATGGGCGGCAATGACGGCCATCGCGTATCTCGTATCTTTCACAATAAGCGTAGGGACCGCGGCCTGCAAGTCCCGCTCCGCCACAAGCGCCGCCGCCCCCTGTCCGATTACGCGTTCGGCAAAGTCGTGGCCGTCAAACGCCGTTCCGGTAATGCAGATGAACAGATCGCCCGGCCCTACTTTGCGGGAATCCATCTGCACTCCGGTAATTTCGGTGTTTCCGTCGCCGGTAAGCCGGCTAACGGGCAGCAGCGAAGCGAGTTCTTTCAGTTGCATTCCGGGTCCCCTCCATTTTTACACATGGTATCTATTATGGACAAAAAAATGCACGCTGAAAAGCCTAAATTTCGAAAAGTCAGTGAACTGTCGGTTTGCCGTCAGCCCGGTTCCTTACGGCTTTGAATCGGTCTCCGGCGGGGGAGCCGCATCCGACAAATAAATGCGGATCGTGGAGCCTTGTTCCACCCGCGTACCCGGTTTCGGCACCTGGTTGATGACGTTCTTCCCTGCTCCCGACTTGGCCAGCTGGAAGTTCATGTTCATATCTTCGTAAATATCCGTTAACGTCATGCCGATCAAATTCGGCACTTCTACGATTTTCGTATCTCCATAATTGTACTTCCGGTCGAGCTGATCTTTACGCTGCGGCACTTTCATGTATCGGAGCGTATCTTCCATAATGTTCTTTACAAGCGGCGCGGCGATCAGCCCGCCGAATTGGATCCCTTGCGGATCGTCGACAGCCGCATACACAACCACTTTCGGATCGTCCGCCGGCGCAAAGCCGATAAACGAGACGATATGCTCGTCAGCCGAGTAGCGGCCGTTGATGACTTTTTGCGCTGTCCCCGTCTTGCCGCCGACACGATAGCCGTCGATGAACGCGTTGCGTCCGGTCCCGTTGGCCACGACGCTTTCCAGCGTCTCGCGCACCTGCTTGGATGTCGCCTCCGAGATGACACGGCGCACCAGCTCCGGCTGAACCGTCTCGACCAGCTCACCGCTATCCGGTTTGTACCAGGCTCTCGCTACATGCGGCTTGAACAAATTGCCGCCGTTTACCGCAGCGGATACCGCAGCAATCTGCTGAATCGGAGTAACCGAGACGCCTTGGCCGAACGACGTCGTCGCGAGCTCAACCGGACCTACCCGGGAAGGCTTGAACATGATGCCGTTCTCTTCTCCGCCCAGATCGATACCCGTTTTTTTGCCGAAGCCGAATTTGTAGATGTAATCGAATAACGTATCTTTGCCAAGCCGCTGCCCCATCACGACAAATCCCGGGTTGCATGAATTTTCCACGACGCCGAGGAACGTTTCGCTTCCGTGCCCTCCCCGTTTCCAGCAGCGCAGCCGTGCGCCGGATACTTCGATCGCTCCGTCGTCGTAAAAGCTTTCGTTCAGGTTTACTTTTTTCTCTTCGAGCGCTGCGGCGAGCGTGATGATCTTGAATGTCGAGCCGGGCTCATAGGTCATCCAGATCGGCAAGTTGCGGTTATAATTTTCGACCGGATAATCCCTGTAATTGCCCGGCTCGTATCCCGGCCGCGAGCCCATCGCCAATATTTCGCCGTTATTCGGGTCCATCGCAATGGCGATGACATGCTTCGGTTGATACTTCACCATCGCTTGATCCAGCTCGCGCTCCATAATGGACTGAATATGACCGTCGATCGTCAGCTGCAAGTTCATTCCGTCGAGCGGCGGCTTGTATTCGTCGTTCGAGCCCGGCATCGTCTTGCCATTGGCCGTAGCCAAATACGAAATACTGCCGTTTATGCCGGTCAAATTTTTATCATACTTCAACTCTATGCCCGTTAATCCCTGATTATCAATACCTGTAAAGCCAAGCACGTGCGCGGCTAATCCCCCGAAAGGATAGTACCGTTTGTTGTCTTCCGTCACCCGGATGCCCGGCAAAAACAGATTCCGGACTTCCTCCGCTTTCTCCATCGTCATCTTCCTGCCGGCCGGATTAATGTAGACGCTTTTCTCATGCTTCGTAATCAGCTTGTAGACGGACTCCTCGCTCATCTCCAGCACCGCAGCCAGTTTGGCAGCCGTTTCCTTCGGATCTTTGATCTGTGCCGGAATCGCCAAAACGGTTGGCGTGCTGATGTTGTAAGCCAGACGCATGCCGTTGCGGTCCAATATTTCCCCTCGTTTGGCGGTAACGCGAATGTCGCGCCGCCACGATTCCTCCGCTTTATCCGACAGCTCGGGACCAGCCCACAGCTGTACATATGCGAGCCGCACGACAAGTGCAAAAAATAAAATGGTTCCTACAACGAGTGCGGCGAATAGCCTGCGGCGAACCGTTACGTTCGATGCCCTCATGCCCGCTTCTTCCCCTCCCTGAACAGAGAATCATTCATATCATCCCTATTCGGGACAACCCGGGGTTAGAACAAGCTATCGGTCCAGTTCGCCAACTTTTATAGACAAGCGTCTCCACGGCTACAACTTGATCATGCCGCATCGCAGCAGATAATACACGAATCTCTGTTAGGGCAGCCGTCGCCGCACCTGCCGCTAGCGCTGGGCTGTCTTTTTATCCGAGCCGCCCGAACTTGAACCGGCTGCGGCGTTCTTCTTCGGCGGCGGTGTCACCGGCGGTTTGGCCGTTGTCGTATCCGTTTTCGCATTTTTATCCGTCTTACCGGCGAGCTGGTTGTACGGTTTAAGCTGCAGCGTGACCATGCGCGCGTCCCCTTCGCCTTCCAGCGATTGCGCAGCGACATAGCCTTCGCCCGTCGACGTACAGCGGGTTTTAATGAACGAGCACACTTCCATGGCGTCACGGAGCGATTTTCCGGTCAAGTCCGGAACGCCGATTTCACCGCTATCCTGAAGTAATACATACATTCGCTGCGCACCGCCGATTTCTGTACCTGGCGTAGGAGATTGGGCGATGATATTGGAACCTTTGCCTATCGTCTCCACGGTAATGCCAAATTGACTCATCGTCGATCGCGCCTGTTCGGCGGGTACTCCCATAAAATCTGGAACCGTCGTGCGCATATCGCGTTCGACCGCCTGAATTTGCTGCTTGGCTGCCGTCGACGGTGCTACGCCCATATAGCGCAGCGATTGGGACATAATTTCCTTGAAGGCCGGAGCGAGCACATCGCCGCCCAGATGGTAGTTGCCGCCCAAATCCGGCTGGTCTGCAATCAGCGTAATCAAAATGCGCGGATTTTCGATCGGCGCATAGCCGATGAAGGAAATGACCCATTTACCTTCGGCGTACCCTTTTTCTCCCGGTTCGACGAGGTTGGCGGTTCCGGTTTTGCCTGCAATCCGGTACCCTTCGATATATGCTTTTCGCCCCGTTCCGATTTCCTGATCAGAGACGACGGTTTCCAAATATTCGCTGACCTGCGCCGCCGTTTTTTCCGAAACGACTTCACGGATCACTTTGGGCTCATTCTTTTGAATGACCTCACCCGTTTCCGGATTGTATATTTCTTTAATCAGATGAGGCCACATCAGCTTTCCGCCATTGGCGATCGCCGCGTAAGCCGCCGTCTGTTGAATCGCAGTCGCCGTCATCCCTTGACCGTAAGTCGCGGTCGCAAATTCAGCCGGATATTTCATTTTGACGATGCCGGGCACTTCTCCGGGAATATCCACGTTCGTTTTCGCGCCAAAGCCGAACTTATCGATATATTGCCGCAGCTTTTCCTGTCCCAGCTTCTCCAAGCCGAGCTTAACAAACGCTACGTTACTGGAACGCTTGAGGCCTTCCAAATACGAAATTTTCCCCCATCCGACGATATTATGGTCATGCAGCGTACGTCCGGGAACCTGGATGGCGCCCGATTGGTATTTGTCTGTCGGATTGAATAAATTTTCTTCAACCGCACCGGCCAATGTTACGATCTTGAACGTCGAGCCCGGCTCATACTGGGAGACGATCGCATGATTTTGAAAATCGCTCATTTGCTTTGTTTCCCAATAGCGGTTCGGGTTGAATGAAGGCGTGTTGGCCAGCCCGAGAATTTCCATCGTCTTCGGATCGACGGCGATCGCCGTCAAGCTTTTCGGATGCCATTTGTCGTTCACTTTATCAAGCGCATTCTCGAGATAAAATTGAATGTTTTTATCAAGCGTCAAGACGACGTTGTTTCCATTAATTGCCTTCTTGTATTCCGCCTTCGAATTCGGCAGCTCCACTCCATAGCGGTCCGACTCGTAGCTAAGCGAGCCGGGAACACCTTTCAAGTATGTATCCAGCTGCGCTTCAAGCCCCATCTTGGGCACGCCTTCCTTATCGCTGTAGCCGAGCAGATGGGCCGCCAGCTTGCCGCCCGGATAAAAGCGTTTGCTCTCCGGCCTCAGCAAAATGCCGACGCTCTTGTTCTTTCCTTCGATGCTTTGCTGCAGCCGTTCCGTCAGTTTCTTGATTTGGTCCGCCACTTCCGCATCGATCTTCCATCCGTCGTTGCCGAGCTCCACTTGCGCGTAATAATCGCCGTTCGCTCTTTTTTTATTCAGCCGTTCCCTGATTTGATTCGCGAGCGCATCAACGGCCGCGGGATCGCCAGGCGGCTTCAGTATCGCCGCGAGTTCGGTTGCGACCACGTTCTCGAACCCTTTCTCGTGAATCGTCTTCGGCACGAGAGCGAGCGTATAGGCCGGGGCGTCTTCAGCCAGTACTTTGCCGTTGGTGTCCATAATGGCGCCGCGAATCGGCAGCAGCTCCTTGTCGGTCGCCCATTTTTCCTTGGCCATGGTGAGCAGCTCCTCCCCATGAACCACCTGAACCCAATACAATCGTGTTACAAGAACAAGAAAAAGGAGGGTAAATATCCCTCCGATCAGCAGCGAACGCAATTTCACTTTTTTTGTCATGTCATTTTCCCCCTATTCCCGCAAACAGATCAGGGTTGATCCTTTGTTTTTTTGCCCGCACTCGAACCGGACGGCGGATTGCTAGCCACTTGCTTGGGCGAGGTTGCGCCGCCGCTCTTCGCGTTGCCGGCCGGCTTAATTTGATTTTCCTCCGGAACGACAAGACCCAGTTTTTTCGCTTCTTCGCCAAGGCGCTCCGGCGACGACAGCGCATCCACTTTATGCTTCAGCACGCTGTTCTCCGCCTCCAGCTGCTTGATTTTCGTCTCGATCTTATTAATATTTGTGTTCATTTCATAGATTTGGGCATAACGCCAAATGATGAGGCCCGCCACCACCACGCAGATCGCTACAGTGAACAAATACAGCAGCTTCTCTTGCACCGGCAGCGACTTGTTGTTGCGGTTTACCGCTTTTTTCGGTTCCTTCGGTTTTACTTTGTTCTCCGAGCGCTGTTCCACCGCTAAACTCCCATGAATATAAGCCGGCAAGATGGTTCCCCCTTAGTTTCAAAGTTTTTCCGCTATGCGAAGCTTCGCCGAACGCGCCCGCGGATTCATTTCCAATTCCTCCGCGCTCGCCTCGATCGGCTTGCGATTGACAAGTTTGACGATCCCTTTGTTGCCGCATACGCACATCGGAAAATCCGGCGGGCATGTGCATTTGGCGACGTATTTGTTGAACGTCTGTTTGCAGATACGATCCTCCAACGAGTGGAAAGTTATAACGGATGCGCGCCCTCCCGGGGCGAGGCATCGGATTGTCTGCTCCAACGCTTCCTCAAAAGCGCCCAATTCGTCATTGACCGCGATGCGCAGCGCCTGGAAGCTGCGCTTGGCCGGATGCGGTCCCGTTCTCCGCGCCGCGGCGGGAATCGCTTCCTTGATCAGCTCCGCGAGCTCCGATGTTGTCTCGATCGGTTTCTTTGCGCGGGCTGCTGCGATATTCGCTGCAATACGCCGTGAAAATTTTTCCTCGCTGTATTTGAACAAAATTTCTGCAATTTCCTGCTCCGACCAATCGTTTACGATATCCCGGGCCGTCAGCGGCGCCGTTTGGTCCATCCGCATGTCAAGCTCGGCATCCTGGTTGTAGCTGAAGCCGCGATCCGCTTCGTCCAGCTGCGGGGAAGAAACGCCAAGATCGAACAGCACGCCGTCCACCTGAGGCTTGCCGTTCTTCATTGCCTGCGGGATCCGGGAAAGCTCCCGTTCCAAAAAGCGGAAATTGCTGCGCACGAGCTTCACCCGATCCGCAACCGGGGCCAAACGTTCCGCTGCATTAGCAAGCGCGGCATCATCCTGATCGAATGCGATCAGCGTTCCGCCGGAATGAAGCTGATTTGCGATCAACAGACTGTGCCCGGCTCCGCCGAGCGTACAGTCGACGTATACGCCGTCAGGCTTGATATGTAGTCCTTGTACCGCTTCCTCTTTCAACACCGTAATATGATGAAACATGCCCGCATCCTCCTGAACGTTTACAAATCGAAGTTGAAGTCAACCAATTTCTCGGCAATCTCGTTGAACGATTCTTCCGATTGCTCGGCATAGTTTTCCCAGATTGCCCTGCTCCAAATCTCCACCCGATTGGAAACGCCGATCACGACGCAATCTTTCTCCAGCTTGGCATGTTCGATCAGATTGTTCGGCAGATTGACTCTGCCCTGTTTGTCCAGCTCGCACTCGGTCGCTCCGGAGAAGAAAAAACGGGTAAATGCGCGAGCGTCCGATTTCATCAGCGGCAGCGCCTTGAGCTTCTGCTCCAGCACCGCCCATTCATCCATTGGGTATACGAATAAGCATTGGTCCAGGCCGCGAGTGACGATAAACGATGTTCCGAGGGCTTCGCGAAATTTCGCGGGCACGATCATTCGGCCTTTTTCATCAACGGTATGTTGATATTCCCCCATAAACATCCCACTCGCCACCCCCTTTCCTCCACTTTAACCCACTTTCCTCCACCTGTAAACTATAATTCGCTGTATGGAACAAAAAATCCTGCTTCGTCCCTAAGACGAAAACAGGATTTTTCATAGGTACCGTCTATTCCAGCTCTTTCGGAGTGGCCTCCGTTGTTTCCGGCAGCTTGTTGTGCTCGGCAAGCTGCTTGCGGATATCGGCCAGCTTCGCTTTTCTTTTTCCCCTGACAAACCACAGCGGTACGCCGATAATGATGAGAAGCGCTATAATCGGCAGCGCTCCGGCCGCAAATACGACAAACCACTGGAACATGACGGACAATACGGTCACGCTGCCGTTTAACGCCGCCACGGCCCGGTTCAGCAGCGGCCCCCGGTCTTTTGAGCCGATGACCTCGGCGGATCCGATCTTTTGCGTCAATCTCAGCTCGATGGTGGAGTAAGCGACATTTTGCTCCAAATAGCGCATTCTGCCCTTGATACGCTCGATTTCTTCCTGAACTTTCCCGAGCTCACTCGAAAATGCGACAAGCTCGTCGGTTTTCGTCGCCTTCTCCATGAACGAAATCAACCGTTCTTCCACGACTTGCTTGGCCTTCAGCCGCGAAGACAAATCGACGTATTCTTCAGTCACGTCCTGCCCCTGCATATTTTTTTGCATGGTCGGGTTGATTTGTTCCAGCATCGTCAGCAGCGATTGAAAGCCGTTCGCAGGAACTTTGATGATAAACGTCCCGCCCTTTTCGGCAGCCGCCATATTTTCGCTGAACTGCAAAATGTACGCTCCGGACTGCCTGACGGCTTCCTGTACCTTGGCCGCGGTGTCCTGGTATTTCTCCACCTGCATGACGAGATTGGCTTTGTAAATGATTTTGCGGCTGAACGGGTCGGTCGCCTCCGGCGCCGTTTCTCCCGTGAAGCTGCCGCCGGCCGCCGTGTTCGAAGAAGCCTTGGCGTCCGACGCAGCCGTCGCTTTATCCGCTTTTTCCGCTGAAGCGCTACCGTTCGCCTGCTGCGCACTCGGCATGGCTGCACTGAGCTCCGAGCTTTTCGAAGCCGCTGAATCGCCGGTGCCGCAGCCTGATAGCACGCCTACAACCGCCACTAACACAGCCAGCGACGCACACACTCCTTTCGTCAAGCCGACCATTCCCCGGTACTGCCGCAAAAAGCCCGCCCTTGCTTTGTTTCGCATCGCTAATCCCCCTTATTTTTGCGAAAACTGGCAGCGAATCCGCTTCAAACGATTCGCTATCACCATAGACGGAACGGTTATCGGCATTGTTGCATGATGTTGGAAAAACAGCCAAGAGTTTCAATACAACCAAACAAAAAAACTCTCCCGATGAATACATCATCGAGAGAGTTTGATTCGAACGCTCGCGAAGCGAGACGCGAACTATTAATGCTCTGCCCAGCTGTCCAAATAGGATTGCTGTTCCACCGTAAGCGTATCGATTCCCATTCCCATGGCAGCAAGCTTGAAACGGGCTACTTGCTCATCCAGCTCATAAGGAACGTTTACAACTTTGTTGCCGATTTGCTTGTAGTTGTCGTTCACGTACTTGAGCGACATCGCCTGCAGCGCGAACGTCATGTCCATAATTTCCGCCGGGTGACCGTCGCCGGCTGCCAGGTTTACGAGGCGGCCTTCCGCCAAAATGTAAAACTTGCGTCCGTCCTGCAGCTTATACTCTTCGATGTTGCGGCGAACGGTACGTTTCGATACGGACATCGCTTCCAGCTCCGGCTTATTCACTTCAACGTCGAAGTGGCCAGCGTTGGACAAGATCGCGCCGTCCTTCATCACTTTGTAATGCTCCCCGCGGATAACATCGCGGTTGCCCGTTACGGTAACGAAGAAATCGCCCAATTGGGCCGCTTCCGTCATCGGCATGACTGCAAAGCCGTCCATGTAAGCTTCAACCGCTTTGATCGCATCGATTTCCGTAACGATCACGTTCGCACCCAATCCTTTGGCCCGCATTGCAACGCCTTTGCCGCACCAGCCGTAACCGACGACGACAACGGTTTTGCCAGCGACGACCAGGTTCGTTGTCCGGTTGATGCCGTCCCATACGGATTGCCCCGTACCGTAACGGTTGTCGAACAAGTATTTGCAGAAGGCGTCGTTAACGGCAACCATCGGGAATTGAAGCTGCCCTTCTTTTTCCAAAGACTTCAGGCGCAAAATACCGGTCGTCGTTTCTTCCGCGCCGCCGCGCACTTTTTTGAGCAAATCTTTGCGCTCGGAATGGAGAATGGTCACGAGATCCCCGCCGTCGTCAATGATCAGGTCCGGCTCGGTTTCCAGCGTTTTGATCAGCAACTCTTTATATTCTTGCGGATCCGGATTGTACTTCGCAAAAACGGTAATGCCGTCTTCTACAAGCGCTGCGCATACATCATCTTGTGTAGAAAGCGGATTGGAGCCGCAGATCGCCACTTCGGCGCCGCCGGCTTGCACCACTTTAGCCAGGTAAGCGGTTTTTGCTTCCAGGTGAAGCGAAATCGCCACTTTCAGCCCTTTGAACGGCTGTTCCTTCTCGAACTGCTCGCGGATGCGGTTCAGCACCGGCATATGGGCGTTAACCCAATCGATTTTCAAATGCCCTTCCGGAGCCAATTTGATATCGCGAATAATGCTTTGATTCACTGTGCTTGCCATGAATAAAATTCCTCCTTGAATAGTTAGATAGTCGTGTCGTATGATTCCTAGTCTTGCTTTATATGTAACATACCCTGTGCTTTCCATCCGGCTCCAGCGGAAGCTCAAGCAGCTCCTTCAGCCAACCTTCGCCGTATTTATTAATGTACGAGGCTATGTTAAATACCCTTTCTTGCGGTTTGCCGCCGGGAATCAGCGACATGCCGATCCGTTCGAATTGACGGATGCCGGATTCGAATTGCGATCGCATTCCGTCCTCCGACTTTTGCTTCAAAAACTCGATCTGTTCGATGATTTTGCCGAGATTCGTCTCACCCAGCTTGCGCAGTCCCGGATTAATCCCGCCGATTGCCTCAATGAGCGGTTCATAGCTGTCCTTGAACCGCGACTTGACTTCGCCGAATCGCTCCTCCAAGTTGAGCTGATCCTGCTCCCGCAGCCATCCCTGCTGTTTGTCTTCCAGCCGGAACAGCACATCCTCCAGACTCAGATCGAATTTCTTCATATTTTTCTGCACGGTGCCTTCCAGCAGCGTAAACTCAAGTCTGGGAAGGAGCAGCGGCATCCGCATGCCGAGCAGATGGAACGCTTCGCGGGTAAGTCCCCAATAAGCGATCTCGGATCGTCCGAGAACGGCGCCCAACACCGGGAACAAGTAATCCTGCATCAGCGGCCGGGTCATCACGTTGTTGCTCAGACGCTCCGGTGATGATTCGGCCAAATCCGCCAAATATTCGCGCGAATAACGCCGCTCGCCTCTTCTGTCTGTAAAACCGTTCCCGTCCTCCGCCGGATAAAGCAATATCCGCTCGCCGCCATCGTACACGAACAGGTTTGCTCCGCGGTCATGAAGCTCCGCCTGCGGCTGATAGCCGCCTGAGAGCACGCGCTCTTTGCCTTTCAGCAAAGCGCTGTGAATAGCGTCGCTCCGCTCCACGAGCTGTTGGAACATTGGAGATTCAAGCCTGCGTATGTGCGGATCGTCCGAGTCAACGAACACGAGCCCGTACGCACCGAACAGCTTGGCCATGATCCGGGCGAAATAATCGACCAGCGAGGTCGAGCTGTCCGCCATCGAGCGAAGCGAAGCCATAAGCTCCGCGCGAAACTCGGTCGGCATGAGCGATTGCTCCATCTGCGCAAGCGCTTCCTCCCATTGCTCGTGGGGAATTACGGTTTGACTGACGGACGTTCGCAGCCCTGTCGGATGCTCCAGCTTTACTTTCTCCACCTTCAAATCCGAAGACAGGTAGTGGAAGTGGTTCACCTCGTCAAAATCATGATCCTCTCCCGCGATCCAAAACACAGGTACCACCGGGCGTTTCAGCTTGTCTGATGCCTGCTTCGCCGTCTGAATGAGCGTGATCGCCTTGTAGATGACCAAGAGCGGGCCGGTAAATAAGCTGGCCTGCTGCCCCCCGACGATACAAAGCGTGCGTCGGTCCTTTAGCAGCTCCGCCTGACGGATCGTCGCCTCGGAGCCGCCAATCGCCGTGTTGAAACGAATCAGCGCCTCCGAAAGCGCGTTTCGATCCGCTCCGCCCGAACGCTCCTTATCCAGCCAATCGGCCCTTTCTTGCCAGCCGGCCGCTTCCCACGGATTATAGTCGAACAAATCGCCCACTTTATCAAACCGGTGAATATAGTCCTCCGTCAAAGGCTGGCCGGACTTCCAATGAATTGCCTCTACTTGCAAAGCTTGCCGCCACCCTCCCGTATGTATTGCGATGCGCTCAAGGTATGACAACCTGATGCGCGTCCTTTGCTTAATAATTGAAGCTTAATATATTGTACACATGTTCCCGGCAATCGTCAAAGCAAAAACAGCCCTTCGTTCGATGAAACGAAGGGCTGTTTCCTCTATTATTTATGCAAGTGGCATGCGACGAAATGACCCGGCTCCACTTCCTTGAATTCAGGCATAGCGGCGGCGCATTCCGACATCGCCATCGGACAGCGCGTGCGGAACGGGCAGCCGCTCGGCGGGTTCAGCGGGCTTGGAATTTCGCCTTCCAAAATGATGCGTTCTCTGTGCCGCTCCACTTCCGGATCCGGGATCGGAATAGCAGACAACAGCGACTGCGTATACGGATGCAGCGGCTTTGCGTATAAAGCTTCCGACGTCGTCACCTCAACAAGCTTACCGAGATACATTACGCCGATCCGGTCGGAAATATGCTTTACCATCGCAAGGTCGTGGGCAATGAACAAATAGGTCAGCCCCCGCTCCTTCTGCAGCTTTTTGAACAAATTGACGACTTGTGCTTGCACGGATACGTCCAGCGCCGAGATCGGTTCGTCGGCGATGATGAACTTCGGTTCGATCGCAAGCGCCCGCGCGATCCCAATCCGTTGACGCTGACCGCCTGAAAACTCATGCGGGAAACGGCTGGCATGCTCTTCGTTCAGGCCGACGTCGCGCAGCAGTTGGAACACGCGCTCCTTGCGCTTGCTTCCGGACATCAGCCCGTGAATGTCGATCCCCTCGGCAATAATGTTGCCGACGGTCATGCGGGGATTCAGCGAAGCGTACGGATCCTGGAACACCATCTGCATGTCCCGGCGGAAATCGAGCAGCTTCTTCCCGCGAAGATTGTGCACGTTCTCGCCGTTAAACAACACTTCGCCGCCGGTCGACTCATACAGACGGATGATCGTGCGTCCCGTCGTCGACTTACCGCAGCCGGATTCGCCCACGAGACCGAACGTTTCTCCCCGCTCGATGGCGAAGCTGATATTATCGACGGCTTTCAGCGTTTTGCCTCCGCCCAATTGGAAATGCTTCTGCAAATTGCGAACTTCCAGCAACGGTTGTTGGTTGCTCATCGTGCCGCACCTCCCGCTTCCACCGGACGCTCCACTTTCGGAGCTCCTTCATGCAGCAGCCAGCAAGCCGCCGAATGCGTATCGGACAGCTTCGTATGCTCCGGATCGATCTGGCCGCATACGCCCATCGCATACGGGCAGCGGGCCGCGAACGCGCAGCCTTTCGGCGGAGCGAACAAATCCGGAGGCGTACCGGGAATCGGCACGAGCTCGCTGTCTTTCTTCTGATCGAGACGCGGTACGGAACGAAGCAATCCCCATGTGTACGGATGCTTCGATTCGTAGAAAATTTCGTCCACGGTGCCTTGTTCCACAACTTTGCCGGCATACATGACGATGACGCGCTGCGCCATCTCGGCTACAACGCCGAGGTCGTGGGTAATGACGATAATCGAAGCTTCCGTCTTCTCGGAAAGCTTCTTCATCAGCTCGATAATTTGCGCTTGAATCGTGACGTCGAGCGCCGTCGTCGGTTCGTCGGCGATGAGCAGCTTCGGATTGCACGCAAGCGCAATGGCGATCATGACGCGCTGGCGCATCCCGCCGGAAAACTCATGCGGATATTGCTGCATGCGCCCTTCCGGATTCGACATGCCGACAAGCTTCAATATTTCGAGCGCGCGCTTGTTCGCTTCCTCGCGGCTTACTTTCTGATGCTTGATGATGCCTTCCGTGATCTGTTTGCCGACGGTCATCGTCGGATTGAGCGAAGTCATCGGATCCTGGAAAATCATCCCCATCTCCGAGCCGCGTATTTTTTCCATCGCTTTATTGGATATACGGGTAATTTCCGTTTTCCCGTCGAATTTGATAGAGCCATTCTTGATGACGCTTGGCGGCGAAGGAATAAGACGCATGATCGTTTGCGCCGTAACGGATTTCCCGCATCCGGACTCCCCTACGATCGCCAGCACTTCCCCTTTTTTCAGATCAAAGGAGACGCCTCTTACCGCCTGAACTTCCCCCGCATACGTGCGAAAAGATACTTTCAGATCGCGAACTTCCAATATATTGTTATTCATCGTTTGCAGCACCTCCCCATGAACTGATAGCTTGCTTACTTGCGCATTTTCGGATCAAGCGCATCGCGCAGACCGTCGCCAAGCAGGTTGAAGCTGAGCAAAATCCAGCTGAATACGATCGTCGGGAAAATGACCCGGTGCGGGTACAACCGAATGTTGTTTGCTCCGTCGGAAAGCAGCGACCCCAGCGAAGCCAGCGGCACGCGAATGCCAAGGCCGATAAAACTTAGGAACGCCTCGACAAAAATCGCCGAAGGTACGATAAACGTAATTTGCACGATAATTAAGCCGAGTGCATTCGGCACCAAGTGCTTCAATATAATGCGCGCCCCGCCGGCGCCGAGCGTTTTCGCCGCGAGCACATATTCCTGCTCTTTCAGCGTCAATATTTGACCGCGTACGAGCCGCGCCATCGGCACCCATCCCGTAATCGCGTATGCAATAATGATCGTTTTGAAACCGGGACCGATGACGACAATGAGCAAAATCGAAATGAGCAAAAACGGAATGGAGTAAATGATTTCGATTATCCGCTGCATAATGTCGTCTACGCGTCCGCCGTAATAAGCGGAAATCCCGCCGTACAGGACACCGAACACAAGGTCGAGTGCCGCTGCCGTAAGGCCGATCAGCAAGGAAATGCGGGTGCCCCACCAAATCCGCACCCATAAGTCGCGGCCGAAATCATCCGTTCCGAACCAGTGCGAGGCGGACGGCGTCTGATTTTTGATCGCATAATCCTGCGTTGCGTAATCGAAGTGGGAAAAAATCGGCCCGAATATTGCAAGGACGGACAGCAAAACCAAGCTGCACAGCCCGAACATCGCCAGCTTGTTTTTCTTCAGCCTTCTCCAGGCATCCTGCCAGTACGTCTGGGAAGGCCGCACAATGGTCTCTTGGCCGAGGACATCTTTGTTCAGCGGCTGAAACATATCTTTCGAAACTTCCATCACTTGCTGCCCCCTCTCGCCAGACGTATGCGCGGATCAACCAAACCGTAAATGATGTCGGTAATAAACAGAACGACAACGAGTATAAAAGCATAGAAAATAGTAAGTCCGGTAATCATAGTATAGTCATTCGAATAAATTGATTGTACGAAATGCTTGCCCAGTCCCGGTACGACGAAAATTTGCTCGACAATGAGCGTACCTGTAATCAGGTTGACGAAAACCGGTCCAAGAACGGTAATGACCGGCAGTATCGCGTTGCGAAGCGTATGTCTGACAACAATGGCACGCTGGGACAAGCCCTTGGACATCGCAGTTTTAATGTAATCCTGATTCAATACGTCGAGCATCGCCGTTCGCATAAGCCTCGCCAAGATGGCAATGGTCCCGAACGACAAGGCAATGGCGGGCAGCACCCTCGAAGACGGCCCCGTCCACATCCCCGGCGGAAGCCACCCTAATTTGACCCCTACAAAATACGATAACAGCGGCCCCAGCACAAAGGACGGAATCGAAATCCCTGCTACAGCGGTGAACATCGCTGCGATATCCAAACCTTTATTATGGTTCAAAGACGCGATAATCCCCAAGATGAGACCAACGACAATGGCAATGCCAAGTGCCCATAAACCGAGCTCCAGCGAGGCGGGAAAACCTTGCTTAATGATTTCGGTAACTTTCCGCGTCGGAAAGGCGAAAGATACTCCGAGATCGCCGTGAATCACGTTGTTCATATACTTCAAATACTGATCCCAGATCGGCTTATCCAAGCCGTATTGGGCGTACAAAATCTTTTTCTGCTCGATCGTCATCTTCTGCGAATCTTCACCGAACGGATCTCCCGGCAAGTTTTTCATCAGAACGAAAGTGAACGTGACGATGAGCCACAATGTCATGATCATATAAACCAGCCGACGCAATAAGAAGCGAAGCATGGCACACCTCCTGAGCTTGTTCAAAGAAAACGTCAAACAGTTACGGTCGCATAATTGCAGGCAGAACTGTTTCGCAAGCATAGACGCTTCGGTGGCTATGTTTGCGAAGCAGTTCCGATCGGTTATTTGCCTATTGAAAAAATCGGACCGTTCCAATAAAGATTAGAACGGTCCCTGTTGCAACGGCAAGCCGGTTGAAACGGCGGGCAGTTGTCAACCATTTGAAACAGCGACACCAATCCACGGCTAGTTGTCGTAAGCCGCTAGCACTGACAAGCAGTGCTCACTTTTCGCGGCAAGGCAGCTGTCTAAACAACGTGCAGCGCATCGCTTACTTCAAGTAAGTCCAGCGAAGCTCCCATTCTTTGGACATGGCAGGCAAGATCAAGCCTTCAACGTTCGGCTTCTTCGCATACGGTCTTGTACGGAAGTAAAGCGGAGAAATCGAAGCGTCGGACATGAGCACTTTTTCAGCGTCAATCATCATTTTGGAACGCTTCGCAAGATCAACCTCTTTATCCGCGCCCTTCACCAGATCGTCATACTGCTTGCTGCTGTACTGCATGTAGTTAAACGATTTATTATCCGAAAGCCACATATCAAGGAACGTCATCGGATCGTTGTAATCCGCACCCCACAGACCGATCAGCGCATCGAAGTTGTATTCCTGCATGTTTTTGACGCGCAGCGCGAACGGCAGCGGTTCTCCGTCAACGTCGATACCCAGGTTTTGTTTCCATTGCGCCTGAATGAATTCGATCGTTTTCTTCGATGTTTCCGTATCGTCGGAAGTCAGCTTGAACTTCGGCAGCGAAGCCATGTTCAGCTCTTTCAAGCCTTCGGCCAGCAATTGCTTTGCTTTGGCAGGATCGTACGGAGGCTGCGTATCGCCGGCCACTTTACGGAATTCCTGCTTGTTGCCGTCAAGAACGGTGCCTGGAACAAGACCCGTCGACGGAATCGAAGTTCCGCCCAGAATGACTTCGTTAAACGTTTTGCGGTCGATCGCCATACCAAGCGCCTGCTTGATTTTCGTATTGGCGAAGGCAGGTACTTTTTTGTTTTGGAACAACACGTAAGCCGTTACGAATTCTTTCTTGAACACGAGATCAGGCTTGCCTTGATACATTTTCGGCTGGTCGCCTTTCAACTCGGTCAAGTCGACCTGATTCGTCTCGTACATATTGAGCGACGTGTTTGGGTCTTTCACCACGTTGACGGTGACTTTGGTCAACTTGATGTTCGCCGCATCCCAATAATTTTCGTTTTTCACCATGACCAGTTGCTGTTCATGATCCCATTTTTCCATCTTGAACGGACCGGCGCCCATAATTTTGTCGGCATCGGCACCGTTTTTATCGCCTTGTTTCTTCACAAAATCAGGATTTTGCGGGAAGAAGAGCGGCATCGCGAGCTGATCCGTGAAGAAAGCTACCGGTCTTTCCAGCGTAATTTCAAGCGTCTTGTCGTCTTTTGCCTTTACGCCGAGAGCCGCTTTTTTCGCTTCCAGCTCCTCCGGCTTTGCTGTATTCAAAGCGGCGCCGCCTTTAATCCAGGCCAGCATCGTCGCATATTTCGCTTTTGTCGCAGGATCCAGCGTCCGCTGATAAGCCCAGACGAAATCGCTCGCTTTGAGCGGCGAACCGTCGGCCCACTTCAATCCGTCACGAAGCGTGATCGTATATACAAGCCCGTCGGCGGAAACTTTCGGAAGCTCTTTGGCAAGCGCAGGCTGCGGCTTTCCGTCGGCATCCAGACGGTACAATCCTTCGTTAACGGCGTTCAAAATCGTGAAAGACGGGTTCGTAGTCGCGATCGAACTGTCTATCGCAGGCGGCTCGGCCGACAAGTTGATCCGCAGCTCTTGCGCCGGCGCTTTTGTATCGCCCGCAGCTCCCCCTGCATCTTTCTTTCCGCTATCCGCGCATCCGGCAGCCACAGCTCCGAGCATGGCCGTTACCGTAGCGTAAACCAGAAGCTTTTGAAACTTCATAAATCCATCCCCTTTGTGAATATGTAATTATATGGTATCTATATATCACGTGAGATTTCATGACATATAGGTAACGCAAATAATCCATCTCTGATATTATAAGATCATGCGCAAAATGTAAATACTCTGAAACCGTTACCAATAAATAATTATACAACCATAGGTCAATAAAATCTAGGAACATATTTTTACAGAAGGGTAATTACTTTTCCATTTTCATCCGATGCCTCCATATTTTTGAACAAAAAGAAAAAGAGCCTATTCCTTAGGCTCCCATTTCCAGATGAAAATTATTCATTTTCCACTATGATTTCTACCATAACTTTTACAGCTTAAACATAAACTTTCCGATTCCGACAAACAGCAGCAATACATAGAAAGCCGTCAGCAGAACGAATCCGAATCTGCTGAGCGTCCTTGCGATTTTTAGCAGATCGACGCGTCCCTTCATCCGGGTCTGGAGATTGCCGAGCAGTCCTGCCGCTACGAGAAACAGCAGCACAATCGTCCAAAGCAGCATTCCCGACCCAAAGATGCTGCGGCTCATGTAAGCGACGGAACCTACTAGGAACAGCGTCGTAATATCCATACTGAGATGCGTTGATTTTCGTTTATCGCGGCTTAAACCATAAGCAATGAACCAGGTGATGAAAAAGGCCACGAAGGGAACGAGCGCAAGCGTCATATAGAGCTTGTTAAGCCAATCAAGCAGCATATTCATGCAATCCCACCGTTTCGTCACAGTAGTTGAGTTCGGCCTCCGGCTTCCGCCCCCGCTTCTATCGCTTTCACCAACCGATAAACCGTTTGATGTGCGGGTACAACCAGTCCTGCCTTTTTCGCTTCCCTCATAATCCCACCCGTGATGTAGTCAATCTCCGTCATTCTTCCGGCCAGCAAATCCTGAAGCATCGACGAACGGTTGCCTGCCGTCTTGCGGCAAACCTCGAGCAGCTGCTCCCATAAGTCGGGATCAAGAGATAGCCCCAGTTTATCGGCCGTTGCCACCGCTTCGTCAACCAGCGTCCGCATCAGCTCCATCGCTTCCGGCCGCTGCAGCAGTTCGCCGTTGTGAACCCGAAGAATGGCGGTCAAAGGGTTTATAGCGGAATTAATAATCAATTTTTGCCAAACTCTGCTAGTGATGTTTTTCGACAAAAATGTATGGAATCCTGCAAGATTTAGCAGTTCCGCCAGTTTTTTTTGCGCTTCGTCCGCCTCACGACTCCCGGCCGGGCGGACCGGACCGATCCAGGTCGTACCGTTCCCGGTATGTATAACCTCATGATCGGATCGTTTCATTGCGCCCTCCGTCGTCACTGCAGCGAAAATCCGCTCCTCAGGCACGAGGCGAGACAGCGCATCGATATGGCCGATGCCGTTCTGCAGGCAGACCACCCAGCTTGCAGGTCCTGTCAGACGCTCGACTTGCTCCACAAATTCCGGGGTGAATGCTGCCTGCTTGACCGCCAAAATAATAAAATGAATGCGTTCTTCACTCTCGCCTGCAATGGAAGCATCCTCCGCCAGCATACGAATGTGCGGCCGCACGATCGTTTCATTCACTTTCGCCGATTCCTCTATACCGCTCCTAAACCGCACGCCGTTTTCCAGCAGCAGTTGCCTCTGAGCCGGTCTTCTAGCGCACAATTCCATCCGAAAGCCGGCCATACCAAGCTTCGCCGCAAACAGCAAGCCTACCGCACCGGCTCCGACGACCGTTAATCGGACTCGTCCCATCCAATCCCCCCATCGTTAATCTCTTTTTCTACCTATCATAGCAGATCCCCATAAACGAACAAACCCCGGATCTCCTGCAATGAGGAAACCGGGGCATTATGTCGTAAATCTATTCAATTCGTTCCAAATTCCCGTTCTCGTCCATTTTAAACCGCGTCTTCGCTTCTTCTTCCTCCTCGGCTAAAAAAGCAAGCTTGCGCGCCCGGTCCATGATTTGGATCAGCGCTTTGTAGTCGTCGTTCACGACGCGGTAGTCCGATGAAACTTCATTGACTTGACTTTTCAGCACATCGTTTTCACTGCGAAGTCTCTCAAGCTCATCCTGCTTATCGTTCAGTTCCTTCTCGAGTTGGCGAATATGGCGCACCATCTCTTGATAGCTTCCTTTCCACTGCCGTAAAAAGCGTATGACTGCATCGATCGATATTTCCTCTACGATTCCGTCACTGCGCATGGAACTTTCGGCTCCAACCGAACCGGATACGCTGCTGGCCACGGAAGCAAACGCAGGCGAATGCTTCTTTTGTTGGCTTCGTTTTTGACGCTGCGCTTTCGCGATTTGAATGGACGCCTCATATTTTTTCCTAACAAAGCTATTCCAGCGGAAACCGCAAGCTGCCGCGGTTCGGCCTATTTTTTCCCCAACCTCCTCGAACGCGGATAGCTGTGTGCTGCCTTCTCGGATATGTCTTAATGTCACCTCCGCCAATATCAAATCGTCTTCCTCGCTCCATGCATCTTGTCTGATTGCAGTCATCGAGCAGTCCTCCCAACCCAAAAGGTATCATCCACATCTATGAATGGTGGTTCGCAAATTATGTGATGCTTTACTTTATCTCTATGCCCATGGTAGAGTTCATAGAATACTTTTCTAGTAATTTGTATTGCCATTTTTTCAGGTCGCCATACATGTTTGGGGGACGAGAAGGAAATGATATGGTGAAGAAAAGCAAATTGACTTAATTTCGTCACGGATTTGACGTTTACACCTGCAGGTGGAAAAGTTATAATGTTGGATAGTAACTTTAGATGTGACCGTAGAAAGGGGGATGCAGGATGGATCGCATGTTTCGAGTTCTAGGCTTTTGGACGCTTGCAATCGGGCTCATGGCGCTGGCCGGTGACTTTATCCCGATGGCATTGATCTTTTTTGCCCAGACGGCGATTTTCGTGCTTTTAGGATACATGAAATTATCCGAACGCGCCTACATATTGATTTTTTGGGGGTACATGATCGTATCGTTTACCGGTTTCACTTACTGGTCTTTCTTCAAGATGTCGGTGTAACCAATCCTCCGGTAACCCAGTGCTTTAAAGTGAACGAACGGCAAAAAAAGAACCGCGATTCCGATCAGGACGGCGGTTCTTTTTTTTGAATCAACACTTTGAACAGTTCGCTCATCTGGTCGCTGAGCAGCAGCTGCCGTATCGCTCTGTTGCGCCTCGCCTCAGGCGAGAACGGATCGCGCGCATCGTGGGACTGCAGCCGCTGCAGCAGTCCGTTTCGAACGAGAAACTGCTTTTGCGTCATCAGCTCCGTTGCTTTCAACCCTCCATTTTCTCCGGCCCGGATCAATGCGCTGAAGTTGACGTGCGCGGTCATATCCTGCTCTCCCGGAAACTGCAGCGGCGTATCCGAAGCCACATGCTTGCGGTAACAAAGCAGCGTGCCGTTCATTCGATGCGGTGCGTAAAGCTCCTCGCCGACGTCCCCATAATCGATCGTAAGCACTGTACCTTGTTCCAGCGCCGCGGCAACCGAACGCATCCAGTCTGTGGCTGCGAGATTCACTTCAAACTGTTGGCCTTCCCGGCAAGGGATGTGCTCCTCGCGGATATAAGCAAGCACCGCTTCGTCCGTAAGCAGACGTTCCGCTTCCGCTAGCTCGTTCTTTTCCTCGTCCCAGTACACGACCTTTTCCATCCATCGGCCATTGCTCACGACGATCCGAAATACCGGGAACGCATCAGGCAGCTCGTTCGACAGAACAAGCGTATTGACCCAAGGCCCCTGGCGATACCATTGATCAGCCGTATAGTACCGCACCTTGCCTGCATGATCGGTAAGCACGGACGATTGCAGCTCGCGATGGTAGCCGCTTGTTTCCACGCTAATATATTCAAGTCGGCCGTACAGCTCCGGCGCCGTTGCCTGGAGCGTATCCAGAAGCTGCACCGCAAGCTTTCCGCTGCCTCCGCCCCATTCCGCGATGCGAACCGTCTCAGCTGCTCTGCCAGTCCAGAAAGGCTCGTTCACGATCCATTCGGCGATCGTGTCGGCAAGCAAGCCGCCGATAGATGCAGCCGTGTAAAAATCGCCGCTTCGGCCAATCTTCTCTTCGCTTCTCATATAGTATCCGAGGGAAGGATGATACAAGCATAATTCCATAAAACGGCGAAACGAAATCGCTTGTTCCGATGCTGCCGCTATTTCTCGTTTGATCGTTTCCATTAAGCTGGAGCTTCCTTGTTGCATCGTTTCGTTCAAGTTCGCCACCTCACACCTTTTTACTACAGACAAACCGAAACCCGCTCGTTATAATAGGATGAGAATTCATATAGAGGAGCGGAAGTCTTGTTTAACCCTAAAGCTATTGCCATCGTCTTGTTGTTATGCTGCGTGCTCCTGCTCGCCGCCGGGTGCACCGATCACAAGCAGCTGAAGCAGGATTTGCTTCAGGCGGCGCAAAAACAAGAGCATATTCAAACGTACCGCTTCAGCGGCCATGCGGATATGAAGCTCGACGCGTCACTCTTCGCGGGTATGCCGCCGTTAACCGCCGCTGTGCTTTCCATGTTCAAGGAAAGTTCAATCGATTATAGCGGCAGCGTGTCGTTATTGGAGCCTCTCCGAATGGAATCGATCTTTAAAGTGACGCCTAAAGGCTCAGGGACGCCCATGGAAATCCCGATCCTTCTTAAAGATAACAAAATGTATGTCCGGTTGCCAATCGTAAATAAGCTAGATGAATATATGCAGGTGCCGCTGGGAGAGCATGCGGATCGGTTGAAACAGACGGGTCACCTTGGCTCGGCCATCGTTACGAAGATGCTCGAGGGGATTAACCCGGATTGGCTTGAACCGGTTCCACAAGAGCAAACCGCTGCAGCCAAAGGAACGGACTCCAAGACCATTACACTGAAGATGACGGGCAAAAATGAACAAGCGGCGACCGCTTATTTCAATGGAATCATCCCCAGCCTGCTCGATGAACTGTTGATGAGCGGTTTAAGCACCGATGCGCAACACGGACAATGGAAAAAGACAACGGAGCGTCTGAAACCGACGGTCCCTTCCTTCATTACCGTGACGATCGATCCTGACGGCTTTATTCGCGAACAGTCGGGAATATTGCATCTTCAATGGGACGGCGCAGCTTCGAGTGAAATCAACTGGAAGCATACGATTAGCGATATAAATGGAACGCCCGTCTTCGCAATGGAAGTGCCGAAGCAAGTGAAACCGATAAGCGAATTTCTTCGAATGCTCGATCGACCCAAAAAATAAGCGTTCCAAAAATACTTTTCACCTCTCGGCAGGCGTGAAAAGTATTTTTTTGGCATTTTTTACGAAAAGTCATGATATTCTTTAGTTGAGAGATTTTGTTTCAAACCGGAGGAGGACAAGCAGGAATGAAGCGGAAATGGACTGTGCTTCTGATGATATGGTTATGCTTCGTTTCGGCATTTCCCAGGTCAACGGTTTGGGCGGAAACGACGGAGGCAAACCGGGACATCCTGCAGAAAGGGTTGACCGTCTATGAAATCGACAGAGAGCTTGGGCGCATCTCCGAACGGCAAGCGACGCTGACGGCGCAGCTGAAGGACACGGAGCAAAAGCTGCAAGCGGCGCGCAGCGCTTCCGCCGAAGCCAGACAGCATGCGGCCAAAGTAATACGTGCTTACTATCAGGGAGACCGGGATTCGCTGTGGACGATCGTCTTCAGCATTCGCTCATTATCCGACGCGTTGTCCGTGCTGGAGTATTTGCAGATGATTCTGCATACGGACCGGCAGGCTTTAAGTCGTCACGAAACGGCATGGAAACAGCTGACGGCGCTGCAAGCGGAGCAAACGCAAGCGCAAACGGCGCTGACGCAAACGAAAGACCGGTATACAAACGAACGAGCCCGCTTGGTCACCCTACAAAAGGAAGTGGACGAGATGCTGGCGAAAAATAAGGAAGCCGTCAAAGTACAGCAGCAAATAACCGATCTAAACCGGCTGTGGCAGGATAAAGGCGTACCGCTGTTCAAAACGTATTTTCAAGCTTTGGCGAAGGCCATGAATGACTTGCCCGAGATCATGACTGCCGGAAGCCCCGGATCCGGCGGAAAAACCTCTAACTTGATTATGAACGGCTTCAACTATACGTTTCAGATGACCGACCAGGAGCTGAACGCCTTCTTGCAAAAGAAGAATGAAATCTTCCGCAATATGACATTTCGTTTTACGGAAGATGCCGTTATCGCTTCCGGCAAGCAGGACGATATTGCGCTGACGATCAAAGGCCGCTACGAGATGGCTTCCAAAGACAACGGCAAATCGAAATCATTCATTCGTTATTCGATCCAAGAACTGCTGTTCAACGGCTATGCGCTGCCTGCCACAACGGTAGAGGAATTGCAAAAAAATTTCGATCTCGGCATTTATCCGCAAAATATCGCATCTTTCCTCCAAATAACGGGCCTCAAGCTGGAAGAAGGCAAGTTAAGCATCTTCATAAAGCTGGCGTTGTGACGAAAGTTGCAGCAGCCGGCTTTTTTCCGGATAATAGAGCTAAAACAAGGAGCGTGAAGCCGATAATGGACTATATCCGCAAATGGGCGCTCGCCATGGACTTGCCCGAAGGCAAGCGGGCCGGTTATTATGCACAAATCGTGAAAGCGTTGGCCGGGAAAGCCTCGCTGTTCGACCGGGAGAAAGAACTGCTTATTTTCTCGTCGGAAGCGGAGCGAAACGAAGCCGTTCCCGTCATGGAGCAGTACGCGATCCCGTGGGAAGAGATGCCGCTGCTGCTGCTGCCTGCGCCGGTGACGCTGTATCGAACGTTCAGCGATTTCGGCTTTACGAGCCGGTTGGAGAACGTATACGTATACGCGGATCTCGTCAGCCTGTTTTACCTGGAAGGCGCTGCAGCGATGAGCGAATCTTTCCGGTCCGCAGAGCCGGACGCCGCTCTGGCGCAGCTGGAGGAACATCTGCTGGCCGCAAGCCAGGCTGATGCCGATCAGGTGCTTTATGCCATAGAAACGCAGAATCAACCATTGGCGGAAAGGATCGCAAAAGCTTACGGCAGTTCGGTTCGCTGGGCAACGTAATTCGATATACATCAAACAACGCATTGGCCGGATGACGAATGGAGCGTCGCGGCCGATGCGTTGTTTTGTTGTCCTTTACCTATTTTAGAGCAAATCTGCAGCCAATTGGGCGAGATGGGAACGTTCGCCGCGTTCCAGCATGATGTGTCCGCTGATGTTTTGCTCCTTAAACCGCTCTACCACATAGGTGAGGCCGTTGCTCGATGCGTCCAGATAAGGATGGTCGATTTGCTCCGGGTCGCCCAGCAGAACAATTTTACTGCCTTCTCCTACGCGGGAAACGATCGTCTTCACTTCATGCTTCGATAAGTTTTGCGCCTCGTCGATGATGATGAACTGCCCCGGGATCGACCGCCCGCGTATATACGTGAGCGCCTCGACCTGGATGCTGCCAAGCCCATGCAATATTTTATCGATATCTCCGGGCTTCTTCGTGTCGAACAAAAATTCCAAATTATCATAAATCGGTTGCATCCAAGGCCGTAGCTTTTCCTCTTTCTCCCCGGGCAAATACCCGATATCTTTGCCCATCGGCACAACGGGCCGGGCGATCAGCAGCTTCTTGTATTTCCGCTCATCCTCCACCTTCATCAGACCGGCCGCAAGCGTCAGCAGCGTTTTCCCCGTTCCCGCTTTCCCCGTCAGCGTCACAAGCGGAATATCGTCGTTCAACAGCAGCTCGAGCGCCATTCGCTGCTGCGCGTTGCGTGCCGCAATGCCCCAGATTGGATCGTTGCTAAGGTAGAGCGGCTCCAACTTCTTGCCTTCCGCGTTCACTTTCAGCAGCGCCGATTTGCTCGTACCCATTTCGTCTTTCAAAATGACAAACTCGTGCGGATGGAGCGGATAACCGAGATTTAGCGATTGGACGCCTAAAAATCGATATGTGTAAAATTCGTCGATCACCGAAGGATGCACGTGTATCGTCATATGGCCGGAGTAGATTTCGTCAGCCATGCTTACGATTCGGTCCGACAAATAGTCTTGCGCGGTGATCCCCAGCACATCCGCTTTGATGCGAACAAGTACATCTTTGCTGACCAGGATGACAGGTCTCGGCGATTCTTTGTCTTTTTCTTCCAAATGATAATTGAGCGCTACCGCCAATATGCGGTTGTCGTTCGTCGCGTCAGCGAACACTTCCTGCAGTTTGGCGAAGCTCCGATGGTTCAATTCCACCTTCAGGGATCCGCCGCCTGGCAGTTCAATGCCCTCAAACAATCTGCCTTCGCTGCGCAGTCCGTCAAGCATGCGGGAGATGTGGCGCGCATTGCGCCCAAGTTCATCCGCGTTGCGCTTCTTCGCATCCATTTCTTCGAGCACAACGGCCGGAATGATCACTTCGTTATCCTCAAAAGCAAATATGGCATTTGGATCCTGCAATAACACATTAGTATCCAGCACATAAATTTTTTTCATTTGAGTTCCCTCCCAGGCTTGGTGTTTGGCTCTAGACATACATAGGAACCGGTTTGCGCGGACAAACTAACCAAAACTGATACTGCAAATGAAAGGATGATGAATTTATGCGGATGTTTGTCGGCATTTTCTTGATGTTGTCCGTCGTTATGGCAGGTTGTACCCAATCACCAAAAAATGGAGCTTCTCCCCTTCAGACAGCTGATCAAAATCGACAAGTGAAAGTAAATCAAACGGCTCCTCAAAAGAAACAAATTCAAGACCCGCGCGCCGTTGCCGATCGATTGGAGCAAATCGCAACGAGCATCCCGAATGTGGAAAGCGCCAACTGCGTCGTTTTCGGCAATACGGCGGTCGTCGGAATCAATGTGCCGCCTGGCATGGATCGGGCCAAAGTAGGTACAATCAAGCTGTCAGTCGCCGAAGCGCTGAAGAAAGATCCTTACGGTGTGGATGCGTTGGTAACTGCGGATATGGATTTGGCCGAACGATTGAGAAGTATTCGAACGAATATGCAGAACGGCCGTCCGGTACACGGATTAGCGGAGGAAATGGCAGCGATTATCGGAAGAATTGTCCCTCAAATGCCGAGAGATATCCAGACGCCGCCGCAAGGGAATCAACCGCAACATGCAGCCCCGAACAAGCCTGTCAACAATCCGTAACCATTCCATTGTGCAAAAAAAGCCTAGAACGAAATTTTCTAGGCTTTTTTCATGGCAGTGAACACCTGCGTGTCCAGCTTTTCAGCCGCACGCTTGTCGTATGTTTTCTCGTATTCGGGAGCGACGGATATGCGCGAACCATAGAACATGGCGTCGCGAACCGCCGAAATTTCAATGTCGAAGCAGGCCAATTTGAACGGAACTCCTTCAAGCGCATCGATTACCAGCCGGGCATGGCCATTTATCGCATGCACGGACCCGGCGCCGATCGTAGTCAAGGTGACATTCGGGTTTTGCTTTATATTCGCTACAATACGTGAGCGCTGATCCACTGAAAAACGTACGGTATTCACATCTTTGGCGTATACCCAAGAGATCGCATTCATGGCAGGCGCACCGGTCTCGTGATCGATTGTGCTCAGCAAAGCAAACGCCTCATTTTGCAATAGTTCGTACTGCTGCTCCGATAGAGCTGTGACTAATTCGGCCATGGATTCCCCTCCTGCAAACATGGTGAAACAATTTCATTATAGCATAGGAATAGTTTTGCAACCACAAACAGATATCATGGACACTCCCTTCAAACCTTGATAACTTATTTTATCAAAGGGAGACGGGTTATATGTCACTCATTGTATTTCGGGTTCGAATTTATATCGGACAACAATTGCTCGGCGGACTCGCGGTCGAACATTTGCAGCTTCCTCTGCTCTCCGCTGCCGTATTTAATCCGATACATCGTCTCGTCCGACGTAACCGAAAACTCGTCCAGCTTATGATCTTCACGCAAGATGTCCTCAAAAAATTGCTTTGTTTCTTGTGCCGCTTGATCATCCGGTCTGGCTTCGGCTACAATCCGGATTTGAA
The DNA here is from genome assembly GCF_042659105.1 of Paenibacillus allorhizosphaerae. NCBI lineage: Bacteria > Bacillati > Bacillota > Bacilli > Caryophanales > Paenibacillaceae > Paenibacillus > Paenibacillus allorhizosphaerae. The sequence goes on from NZ_JBHSRV010000001.1 coordinate 1,314,794, forward strand.
GCCAATTGAACAGCGCATCCTGCAAATTCATAGGCTCCCGTCCTCTCTCAACAAAATGACGTGCAGTCCTTGCCCGAACCAATTGCGCATCGCCTGGATCCAAGGCTGTATGTCCGGTTCCGCGTTCACAGCGGCCATCAGTTGCTCCGCTTCAGCCGGAGCGATCAGCCGGTGCAAATAAGCTTCCGCACAATGGGACAACGGCCACAGCGGCTCGGAACCCGCCGCACGGTCTGTAAGCGCATCCGCCGCTGCAAGACGAATACCCCCTCCCTGCTCCAACGCAAACGGCAGCTCGGCCACGCCGCAGGCATCCGCCGCTTCGTCGTCCAGCAATAGCGCCGCTTTAAATAGAAGCAGCAAACGGGGATGTACCGCCTGAACGGCACGCAGTAAACGCTCCTTGTGCTCTTCCGGCTCGAGCAGCAGCCTTTCGGAATGGAGCTCGGCCTCCGTCCCGTCCCACCGCACTGGAACTAGCCATAGGTTCGCCAAACCAATTGCCCCTTCCGCGTTCGAATGTTATTTCTTGGCCGACCGTTCCTGAAAAAAGTAACGAATGCGCACCATCAGCATCAACACCACAGCAACGGTAAGCGATGGGACGATCGGTAGCCCTGCAATCTGAAAAAACAACAGCATGAGCGACCCAAACGCCAGCAGCAAATAGATGACGGCATTTTTCAATACCGGCAGTTTCCGCGTTCGGAATACTTTATTGTACACATATGTAATTAAAATAAAAATTAAAACGAATGTAATCCAAGGGTGCTCTCCAAACCATTCCGTCAATCGTCTCACCTCCGAAAGGCATCATACCTTTATTGTAATGCCCGCAAGCTGCAAAGAAAAGCTCTGAGCACTCAGAGCTTTTCCCGCATTCCTTCGCGTTACGCGCCGGCTTCTGCCATCTTGCGATGCTTCTCCGCACGTTCCCGTTCGCTTTTATTCAAAATCTTTTTACGCAGCCGGATCGACTTTGGCGTAATTTCGCAGTATTCGTCGTCGTTCAAGTACTCCAATGCCTGCTCCAGGGAGTACAAACGCGGCGTCTTCATCTTCACCGTGTCTTCTTTCGTTGCGGAACGGACGTTCGTCAACTGTTTCTCTTTGCAGATATTGACGATAATGTCGTTATCCCGGGTATGCTCTCCGACGATCATGCCTTCGTAAATTTCGGTTCCCGGCTCGACGAACAGCGTTCCCCGGTCTTCAACGGACAAAATGCCGTACAAGGTCGAATTGCCCGTTTCGCTCGATACGAGAACGCCTTCGTGACGTCCGCCAACGCCGCTGCCGGCATATGGGCCGTAGCTGTCGAAAGCGTGATTCAGAATACCGTATCCCCGCGTCAGCGTCAGGAAGTACGTGCGGTATCCGATCAAGCCGCGGGCCGGAATCAGGAACTCCAGACGCACGTTGCCGCTGCCGTTGTTGATCATATTGACCATTTCGGCTTTGCGGGTACCAAGGCTCTCCATGACCGAACCCATGCTTTCTTCCGGCACGTCGATGATCAGGCGCTCGATCGGCTCCATCTTTTGGCCGTCGATCTCTTTGATGATCACTTCCGGCTTCGATACTTGCAGTTCAAAGCCTTCGCGGCGCATATTCTCGATCAGAATGCCGAGGTGGAGCTCTCCGCGTCCCGATACGATGAAAGCATCCGGGCTATCCGTCTCGTCCACGCGAAGACTTACGTCGGTTTCGAGCTCTTTCATCAGGCGCTCGCGAAGCTTGCGGGACGTTACCCATTTCCCTTCACGGCCCGCAAATGGGCTGTTATTGACAAGGAACGTCATCTGCAGCGTCGGCTCATCGATCTTGAGCACCGGCAATGCCTCTGGACGGGCAGGATCGGCAAGCGTCTCGCCGATATTGATATCCTTGATGCCGGCAATGGCAACGATGTCACCGGCTCCGGCTTCTTCGATCTCCAGACGCTTCAGTCCTTGGAAACCGAACAGTTTTTCCACACGGGCTTGCTTTACTTGACCTTCCCGGTTAATGACGGCGATCGCTTGACCTTGACGCACAACGCCGCGGTTGACCCGTCCGATAGCGATACGCCCGAGATATTCGTTGTAATCCATCAGCGTGACGAGAAATTGCAGCGGTTCTTCCACACTTTCCGTCGGATGCGGAATTTGGGATACGATCGTATCGTACAGCGCCTGCATGTTATCGTCCTGCTGTTCCGGCACCAAACTGGACGTCCCCATTAACCCCGAAGCATACACGACAGGGAAATCCAACTGTTCGTCGTTCGCGCCAAGTTCGATGAACAAGTCAAGCACTTCATCGATGACCTCGGCCGGACGCGCGTTCGGACGGTCGATCTTGTTAACGACGACGACCGGAGTCAAGTTCTGCTCCAGCGCCTTGCGCAGCACGAATTTCGTCTGCGGCATCGTGCCTTCGAATGCATCGACGACAAGCAGCACGCCGTCGACCATCTTCATGATCCGTTCCACTTCGCCGCCGAAATCGGCGTGGCCCGGAGTATCCACGATATTAATAAGATAATCTTTGTATTTGATTGCCGTATTTTTTGCCAAAATGGTAATGCCGCGCTCGCGCTCCAAATCGTTGGAGTCCATCGCTCTCTCCTGAACCGCCTCGTGCTCGCGGAACGTACCGGATTGCTGAAGCAGCTTGTCAACGAGCGTCGTTTTTCCGTGGTCAACGTGTGCGATGATGGCAATATTGCGAATCTTGTCTCTGGAATGCATTTGTCCCAAAACCCTCTCTTTGAAAATAACTTGGTATCCGCATGCTGTCATTGAATGAATGAAGCGGAAGCCCGTTCACAAAAGAAGCGTCGGACGTAAGCGCCGACGCTACAATTCACACTTCATTATACGGAGTTTCACTATAAAACGCAAGAAACTGACAATATTTTTAACATTGCGTCAACAAAACCGGCTTTTTACGAATGCTTCGGCTTCGGTTTAAACACAAATTGCTTCAGCAATCCGGCACCGATCACGAGCACCGTGGTTACGACCGGAACGATATAATGCGGCACTCCGTGCAGAATCGCTTCCGATACTTTCGTATCCGCAAGAAACATTTCGCCGGAAGTATAACCGAGAATACCCGCTCCGATGTAGACGAGGATCGGGAATTTCTTCAGCAAATTTACGACCAGATTGCTTCCCCAAATGATGATCGGGATGCTAAGCCCGATCCCGAGAATGATGACGCCGATCTCGCCCTCCGCTTTAGCCGCGATCGCCAGGACATTATCGAGACTCATTACGAAATCGGCGACGATGATCGTCCAGATCGCTTTGCCAAGGGTGGACGCTTCTCTTACATCGGCATGCCCGTCGTCGTCAATCAGCAGCTTGATTGCGATCCAGAGCAGCAGCAAGGACCCTGCGGATTGAATGTACGGAATATCCAGTATGTAAACGGCGATAATCGTAAGCACGACGCGCAGACCGATCGCTCCGAACGCTCCCCACCATATCGCCTGCTTTCTTTGACTTACAGGCAAGTTCCGGCTGGCAAGCGCAATCACGACAGCGTTGTCGCCGCTTAACACGATATTAATAAGCATGATTTCCAAAAAAAGTACAAACCAATCCCACATCGACATGACCCTCCTGATATAGTAGACACAAAATTAAAATAACGAAGCAAACGGGTCGCTTGTTTTGTTACGATCGTTTCCGATCCAGACCGTTTCCGTACGGCGAACGGCTTCATCCAGTTCGGACTCCAGCCAAGGCATGCTTCGTTCGATACTTTCAACCACATTCACATTCGGATTGGTGCTCGGACTCGGCGGAAGAAATAATGTGCAGCAATCTTCATACGGCAATATCGACAACGTATACGTATCAATCGATTCGGCGATCCGAATAATCGATTGTTTATCCATGCAAACAAGCGGCCGAATCAGCGGCATTTGTACCACTTGACCGATGGCGTTCATGCTTCCCAGCGTCTGGCTGGCCACTTGCCCCAAGCTTTCGCCCGTGACGATAGCGCCGGCCTCCGCCGTTACCGCCAGCTTCCCGGCGATCCGCATCATCGCTCGGCGCAGCAGTGTGATGAGCAAATTTTTATTGTACACCTGATGAATTTTGGTCTGGACGTCGGTGAAAGGCACCATATGAAGCTTGATGGATCCCGTATAAGCGCTTAACTTGTCAGCTAAATCTTTCACTTTTTGCTGCGATCGCTCGCTCGTGAACGGATAGCTGTGAAAATGCACCGCTTCCAGCCGCAATCCTTGCCGCATCGCCAAATACCCGGCAACGGGGCTATCGATCCCACCCGACAGCATGAGCATCGCTTTCCCGTTCGAACCGACCGGGAAGCCGCCCGCTCCTTCTTCACGCGTACAGTAGATCAGCGCTTCTTCTTCACGCAGCTCGACCTTAAGTTCCACTTCCGGCTGCCGAACGTCGACCTTCAGATCGGGAAACGCCCGCAGCACATGACCTCCCACGCGACGATTCATCTCTTGAGAATCGATCGGAAAGTTTTTATTGGCTCTTCGTACATTCACTTTAAACGTATTCGGTACATCGGGCAATGTCTGCATTACTTGTAAAGCCATCCGCTCGATCGTCTCTGGCTCCAGCGCGGAAGTATACACGGGACTGAACGACGTAATGCCGAACACTTTGCGAAGCGGCGCCTTCAACGCCTCCACATCCGCTCCGCCCGTCAACAGGACGATACGCCCGAACTCCTTGCGGTAAGCGATGGAAGGGAACGGACGAAGCACCCGCTTGACTTGCTCCATCACTTGTTTTTCGAACCGATGCCGATTGCGACCTTTTAGCGTCAGCTCACCTAATCGAAGAACGATCCGATCCGGAATCATAAGCTACCTCCTTCCGCGTACCGATGCCGAAGGCTTGAGCCGTGTGACCGTTTCCTTCAGCATGAGGCAAAAATAATCCACGTCATCCAGCGTTTGCATTAGCGAATAGCTAAGCCGGATGCCGCTTACCGCTCTCTCTCTTGAACAGCCCATGGCGGTCAATACCCGGCTTGGCTTTTCCGCACCGGACGAACAGGCGGATCGTGTAGACACGTAAATGCCTTGCTGTTCTAAAGCATGTACGAGAACTTCCGACTTCATACCCGGGTAGGAAAAATGGACAATGTGCGGTGCCATTGTTTCTTTATCGGGAGATCCGTTCAGCACCAGCTCCGGCATTTGCGAGATGCACTCCGTTAGTTTGCTGCGCATCGCTGCCGTCTGCTCGGCAAACGCTGCCTGCTCTTCCATCGCGAGCCGCACGGCTTTAGCCATGCCGACAATGGCAGGCACATTCTCCGTTCCTGAGCGCAAACCGTTCTCCTGCCCTCCTCCAAGCAGGAGCGGCGATAATTCCACGCCATTGCGGCAGTACAGAAAACCGATCCCTTTCGGTCCGCGCAGCTTGTGCGCCGCACATGTCATCAAATCGATCCCGAGGTCACCGGGGAAAAACGGCAGCTTGCCGATCGCCTGCACCGCATCGACATGAAACAATGCTGCCGGACTGTGCTCCCGCAGCATGCGGGCGATGTCGGCAATCGGCTGGATGCGGCCGGTTTCATTGTTTACATGCATGATGCTGACGAGCGTCGTATCGGCCGTCAAAGCGTCCTTGAGCGCGTCAAGCTCCACTTGCCCGGTCGAGTCGACCGGAAGAAATGTGACATGGAACCCTTCCTTCGCGAGCTGCCGAAACGTTTCGTAAACGGAAGCATGCTCGATCTCCGAAGTGATCAGCCGCATGCCTCTGCCACGATAGCGATAAGCTGCGCCGCGTATCGCCAAATTGTTGCTCTCGGTTCCTCCGGAAGTAAACCGGATTTCTTCCGGTGCGCAGCGTAAGCCGGCCGCAATCGTCTCCCTGGCCCGACGCACCAGTTGTTCCGCCTGAACGCCGAGCTTGTGCAACGACGACGGGTTGCCGAAATACGTTCTCATCACTTCGGCCATCGTATCGATTACTTCTTCATACATTGGCGTCGTCGCCGCATTATCCAAATACAGTGCCCGCATGCTGCCTCCGTCCCGACAAAAACAAGACCAATCCCTCATGTTCTCCACCGGAGCTTTCAAGGGTTGGTCTCGCGTCCGTCATCATGCCTCATAATGATTCTTAAGCTGCATTACTTTACGAACATATTGCTGAGTCTCTGCCGGAAGCAAATGCAGCTTAGCCTCCAAGTCCAGATCATCTTTAATCCCGAGCTTGTCCAATCGGCCGGATCCGGCATTATACGCGGCAAGCGCGGTACCAGGATTCCCGTTATATTTCATCAGCAGGCCGGACAAATATTTCGTCCCGCCTTCGATATTTTGCTGCGGATCGAAAGGATCAACGACGCCCATCGCTTGCCCGGTACCATCCATCAGTTGCATTAGCCCCTTGGCCCCTGATCGCGATACGGCTTGCGGATTAAAGGAAGATTCCGTATTAATGACCGCCTTGACGAGAGCAGGCTCTATGCCGAACTTACGGCTTGCTGCCTGAATAACGTTTTCGAATGCGGTCGGCTTGTTTACGGTGTCGTCGCTTTGCAGATAACGGTTCCATGAAGCCGGTGCCACACGGCTCGCCAGCATCGCAGCCGCCGCGAGCGTATCCTTGCTCGGCCGCTGTTCAGCCCGTACGTTCGCCGTATCGGCCTGCGTGTCTTGCTGACCAGCGAGCAAGCTGTTCAACAGCCCGGAAAAATCGCTTTCAGCATCCGATTTCGCCGCTGCTCCGCTGGAGGTCAGCAAACTCGATTTGTTCCATATTTGCAGCTGCAGCAGCTCTTTGATCGTGTGTGGATCCATTCCCATCTCGAAGCCGGCTCTCCTTCAATTGATTGCATTTTTCTTCTTATCTATTTATTGTACACTGTTTTCCTTTGATCAGCTAGCCCAAAATAGCATAAATCGACAAAAAAAGCAGACCGCAAAGGTCTGCTCCAATGAAGACGGGCTACGCATACAGCGGAACAAGAAACAAATACCCAGCCAGCGAAATGAGCCCGATCGCCACCGACCATGCTCCCAGTGCACGGAATCCGAGTATATAGGCGAAAAATCCAAACAACGCCGAAGTTGTACCCAGCAAGGCCGGGTATATAAACAGCGATGCAATGGAGAGCAGTAAAGCCGTATATCCGAGCCAGCGGAACGATTGCGCGCCCTCGGCCGGACCCGTGTCGGCATTTGTTTCTTCCACGTTATCCGAAAACTGTCTTGTTTCCGGACGGTAAGCCGCTGCAGGTGCGATTTCGGCCGCATATTCCTCCTCGTATCCCGATCCGCCCGATTCTTTCGCGATCTGATCTTTCTTAAACCGTTCTTGCGACCTGGCGTCCAATGAGTTGCGCTGTATGCGATCCTCTTTGTTGTCGTTCATTTGGCCACCTTCTCTCCTCGAATTCGCGAGCTTGAATCAGCTTTACGATTTCTTCGGCTCGAAGGTGTGACAACAGGTGCTTCTTACATTAGCTGCCTCATCCTGATGATCTTCAAAATCTTTTGCAAATTCCGTATCATATCCCACATTGGCATGCTTGTCGACCTCGATCATAATCGTGTCGGCGTTACAGTTATTGCCTTGCGCCCAATATTCGCAGTTGGCAACGCTGCATTTGACTACTGGCATCGTAATCACCCCTATCTCAGCTTACCCGTTCTGAAATGGGGATATACTTGCTAGCCGTCTTCTTTCAGCATGTTATATAGCACCAGATACATCGCATGCGACCAGAGCAGCGGCAAAGCCGGTGTCCCCCATCGCCCGACCCATTCGTCGTAACGTTCTCGAGAGGCAAGCGCATCCGGCACTTGTTCCGGCAATCGGCCCAGTCTATCCGCTTTCGATACGATCCATGATAACGCTCGTTCGGCTTTGTCTTTGTTGCCGATGCGCAGTTGAATCCATCCGTACCAGGCCGTGAGCAGCAGCCATTCGCCACCCCCGTAGTAGGAATCGTCCGCATAACGGCGAATACCGCCTTGATCCGTGCGCAGCTCTCGTTCTATTTTGCGAAGCGTCGTCCGAAACGCAGGGTGATCGGCCGTTACAACGCGAAACGGCTCACAAAGCCAAAACAGGCTTGCATCTACGCCCGGGTGGCCGATTTCAAAGCGCAGCCCCGACTCGACTTGAATGGGCGTGACATATTTGACGAAGTGACCGTCGGGATGAACCGCGTTCTCCAAAATAAATGCTTGTATATCACGGCAAACCTCCTCGAGCGCTTCGTTTTCCTCCAGCTCGGCAATATGCCTCAGCCCTCCATATATACACGCTAACGTAGAAGAATGTACATGGTCGGCGTTCTCTTCCCAGCAATCGAAGTTCGGCATACGCCAAAACGTGCGCAAATAATCGCAAGTCACTTCCACGCTAGTGCGGTAAATTTGCGGAATGTGCGTTTGTCCTGTCCGCTTCAAATGCTCCGCAAGCCCCCAAAGCCATGCACCGTAACCGTCCAGCTGAAAATGGCCCCAATCCGAACCGGTATCGTCTCTGCCGTCCAAATGATAACGGGTATGTAACATTTCTTGGCGTTGCGGTTGCTCCCCGCGCTTCTTCTTTTCGATCAGCTCCCGGATATATCCGGCTTTCGTCTCGAGAATGCGGCGCACCCAATCGTAAAACAGCTCCGCACTGTTCGTCTCGCCTGCGCAGTCCATGCCGAATGCAATGAAACTGCCGTCCCGAAGCCAGCTGAATCCATAGTGCGAAAATAACGGGGAGGCCACATATCCGCCGCTTGAATGCTGGTTCCATGCAATCAGTTTTTTGCTCGCTTCCGCCAGGTCGCCTGCAAGGATTGAGGCACGATTCATCAGATTCCCCCTAAACAAAAAGAGATGCTTGTCTGTTAGCACCTCTTTCCTTCATATTATTTCAAGCAGGCTTTCCGTTATACTTTTTCGCCCTGCATTCTTTTTTGGGTAATATAGTCAGTCTCATAGTAAGACAAGTCTTCACGCAGCGCTTCAAATAATTTCGACAGTTCAATCGTCAGGTCGCGTACGACGCGAACCGGTTTTTTCCGGAAGCGAATCGCATCCTGCCCTGTATAAGCGTAGCGTCCGTCTTCGGAGTAGCATTCGTTTTTCGGATAAAAGAAACTGTTCACGCAGTTATGGTATACCTCGTATAATACTTTCTCGGAATAATCCACGTTGAAATTCGGACGGCGAAGCGCAACACCGAGCTTCTCGTAAGCTACTTCGCAAAATACAAGCAAATGTCTGGTATCGGTCAAAAAGCCCTTATAGAACTCTTCCATTGCCTCATCGTTATCCGTATTAAGCTGCTGCAAAGCATGACCGTTCAGGAACGTTTCCATTTTACCGATGGCTTCGCTCAACTTTGTTCTCGTTGTTTCGCAAACATTTTTCACATTAAATACTGCCATTTGGGCTAGACCTCCTTAAACTTTGAAACAAAACAATAAGTGATAATCATTCAACTGCAGTTCCTATCAACATCGTACCACAAAACCAACATAAAAGTAATATACAAAAACCTATCGCCGCTCGTTTATCGATTGTCATTCGTAAGCAAAACGTGTAATTATTCCCTTGCCGCTAGGAAAGACAGGTTCATGGGAAATCTAACGATACATTGATGATCTTAGGAGGCAGCAGCCATGTGGAAATATGTGCTTTCATTTGTGTTTTTGGTCGTTGGAGCGGCGCTGATTTTCCCCCGCGGCGAAGAACGCGTAAAACCCGAATCCATCAGTCCTGCCGTCGAACTGCAAATGAAACAATCGGCCTTGGAGCAGGATGTCGCAAGAACCGATGAGTTGTGCCGCACGCAATGCAGTTATGAAATTGGCCGAGCCGCGAACGATGTAAAGTCGGAACCGGCGGATAAAATCAGCCAGCGGCTGCAGACGCTACAAAAGGAACATCCGCATATGGAAAAGCTCACATGGACCAAGTCCGGCGAGCCGCGCGATAAGGGCGTTTCGGCAGGAACGCTGAAACCGGAAGTGCAGAGCGCGCTATCCGCATCGCTGGACGAAGCCAAACGTTTGGCGGATCAGGGAAAACCGTATCAATCCCAACCTTTACAAACCGGCGCAGGAACCTACTTCGTTATCGGCGTGCCTTCCGGTGACGGATCAACCGGTATTATCGGCGCAGTACGGCAGCAAATTTTGCAGCAGGTTGCCGATCATCAGAAGAAAAATTTGCGTATCGTCACCTATCCGAGCGAAGGGCGCTATAAAATCGAATCGGTCGATTCCCGGACGCTCCAGGATGTTCATGTCGATCATCCGGAAGACAATGAAGGCACAAGCCATTATCACATGAATCAAGTCGTCGTCAAGTTCAAAAAAGAACCGTCCGCCAGCGATCTGTCCCGCATCCAAAAAGAGATCGGCGGCGCTCATGTGCAAAAACTCGGCTACACCTACGTATTCGAATCAAGCGGGATGGAAGCGAAGCAGTTGATGAACTATTTCAAGAAGTGGAACATCGAGTATGCCGAGCCTCACTTCTTGTATTTAACGAACCAAACGGACGAAGCGGCGCCATCCACTCCGCCAAATTCAAAATCGGTGTTGACCCCGAACGATTCGCTGTACCGCCGATATCAGTGGAACTTGCCGCTCATCGAGACGGAAGCCGGCTGGAACGTAACGAAGGGCTCGGAGGATGTTGTCGTAGCGGTCGTTGATACGGGCGTCGATCTGAACCATTCCGATTTGAAAGATCAACTCATAAGCGGGTATAACGTGGTTAACCCGGATTCCCAGCCGCTCGACGACGTAGGTCATGGAACGCATGTAGCCGGCGTCATCGGCGCGCTGGTGAACAACAACCTGGGCGTAGCGGGCATGAGCTGGTATAACCGGATCATGCCGATCAAAGTGCTCGATCAAAGCGGCGCAGGAAGTACGTATGCCGTCGCGCAAGGCATTATCTGGGCGACCGATCATGGCGCCAAAGTCATCAATATGAGCTTGGGCAACTATGCGGATGCGCAGTTCCTGCACGATGCGATCAAATATGCCTATGATCACGATGTCGTTCTGATCGCAGCCAGCGGCAACGACAATACGGAAAGACCCGGTTATCCGGCAGCTTATCCGGAAGTGTTCGCGGTTGCTGCTGCCGATTCGAACAAAGCCAAAGCTTCATTTTCCAACTACGGCGATTATATTGATGTCGCCGCACCAGGAGTAAGCATTGCGAGCACGTATCCGCATAACCAATTCGCGGCGCTGTCCGGTACTTCCATGGCCAGCCCGCATGTAACGGCACTCGCAGCGCTGATTCGTTCGGCGAATCCGAGCCTGAAAAACACGGAAGTGATGCAAATCATGCGCGATACCGCTATGGACATCGGCCCATCCGGCAAAGACAAATATTTCGGCTACGGCCTGATCGATGTTGTAGCCGCATTGAAAGCGGCCGGCGGTAATGCCGGGACTGCGACACAGGAAGACAATGCCGCGCGCAATCAACCGATTGATGAAGGGTTCGGCTGGAATCGTTTCTGGAATCAGTTCTTCGGTAGATGACCAAGTTTATGCACAGCAAAAAACCGCCCTTGAGGCGGTTTTTTTACATGTCTATGAAGCAGCTATTGCGGATAATGTCAACTTACATCGGCGGAAGTCTGCTGTAACAGTTGCAATTCGTCGACAACTGACAATTAGCAAAGCACAATGTAAGTTGCTTTCGTCGACAACTGACGTCAGTCGAGTCTGACGTAGTTGCGACATGGCTCAAAAGAAAGTTTGCCGTAAGCCGGGTTCTGTGCTTCCAGTGGTCGTAACGGGTGCCACCCTCCCACCGTTGAAGCGACAATCATCTATCTAGGCCAGACATTGCTGCCTGGCTCAAGCGACCAACCCGAACGCGCCTCGGGCAAAGGCTGACTCCCGTTGCAACTGTTACACCAGCAAAGCCGGTGTCCGTTGTCAACAATAGAAGACGTGCGTTCCTCTAGGTCTTGCTCCAAATGGGGTTTACCAGGACCGATGTCACCATCGCTCCTCGTGGTCTCTTACACCACGGTTCCACCCTTACCTGATCCGCGCAATTGCTTGCGCGGCCATCGGCGGTCCATTTCTGTGGCACTAGCCTTCAGCTCGCGCTGACTGGACGTTATCCAGCATTCTGCCCTATGGAGCCCGGACTTTCCTCTCGTGGCCAAGCCACCAGCGATTGTCTGTCAAACTTTCTTCTGCAATAGATGCATTTGCTAGTATACAAGGAATCGGGCAAAAAAACAACTGGTGCTTTTACACAAACCGAAACGGCTCCGTATTCAGCTCCGAAGGCACGACAGCCGTTGCCCACTTTCGCTCGGCCAGCTTCCGCTGCAAATATGCCGCGACGCCTTGCTTCATAATTTTTTCCACGTTATGCCCCGGATCGATTAACGCAATGCCCGCGGCTAACGCGTCATGCGCCGTATGATAATCGATGTCACCGGTAATGAGTACATCGACTCCTTTGAACAGCGCATGCTTCATGTACCGGCTGCCGGAACCGCCTAATACCGCGGCTTTGCGCACTATTCGATCGGGATCACCGACCACCCTCAGCATCGGTACGTCAAACGCCTGCTTCACCTGCTCGCAAAGCTCCCCAAGCGTTAGCGGCTTCGGTAGCTTACCGGAGCGGCCAAGCCCGAACGTTCTTGTTTTCAAATCAAGCAAATATAAATCATAAGCGACTTCTTCGTAAGGATGAGCCTTTAGCATTGCTTGCACGACGCGTCGCTCAACGCTTTGCGGGACTATCGTTTCAATCCGGATTTCTTTCGTCGTTTCAAGCTTTCCCTGTTTTCCAATAAAAGGATCGGTGCCTTCACGCGGAAGAAACGTTCCGCTTCCTTCAATATTAAAGCTGCAATGACTGTAGTCGCCGATCCATCCTGCCCCGGCGTCGAACATCGCCTGCCTTACTTTATCGGCATAATCGACAGGGACGAAGACAACAAGCTTCTTCAATTTATCCGTATGTACTTCATCCAGCGGCTCGGTCTCTGTCAAACCGATCGCTTCCGCCATCATATCATTGATTCCGCCGTCGGCGGCGTCCAGGTTCGTATGGGCAATATATACTGCAATGTCATGTTTGATGAGCCGCTCGTATAGGCGTCCTGCCGGCGTATCCGTCTGGATATGCGGCAGCGGACGATAAATAACGGCATGATGCGCGATAATCAAATCTGCCTGCTCGCGGATCGCTTCGGCCGCCACTTCCTCCGTCACGTCCAGCGCGACCAGCACCTTGCGAATATCTTTTTGCAGCGTGCCGATTTGCAGCCCGATTTTATCGTCCGGAACAGCGTACGCTTTGGGAGCAAGCTCTTCCATCAATTGAATTACGGCCTGGCCTTTTGCGTACATGCTAGCACCTCCTCGATGGTTCTCATTTCCTGACGAAACTCATCTTCTTTTTGCCTTGACGCGTCTAATTCCGAGCGGCCTAAGGCAGCGCATATTTTGTCCAGCTTTTCCAATTCGAAGCGCCATTTTTTTACCCAAACCGAAGAAGCTTCTCTTACCAAGTAAGGCCCCATCTTCAGCAAAACATTTCGATCGGCTATCGTTTTCCCCGATAATGCCAGAGGCTCATATATCCGAGCATTCGTCATATCGCCTTGTCCCGGAGCGATGGCCGTCAATATCTCATATATTTTATCGTCTTCCTCGACGATGCGCTCTCCGATCAACGCCCAGTTGTGTTCCAAAAGCCAGGCGCGCACAAGCGATTCACCGACATTCGGCTGAAGAACAAGACGCGTTACACCTTCCAGCTTCGGTTTTCCCGCTTCCAAGATCGATACGATAAGCGCACCGCCCATGCCGGCTATCGTAATAACGTCAACTTCACCTGGGGCAATTACTTCCAGTCCATCTCCGCGTCTCACGTCAATCCTATGCTCAAGACCGGAAGAGCGAACCTGCTTGGCTGCCGCCTCGAACGGACCCGGATTGACTTCTCCGGCAACCGCGTTAACGATCGTCCCCCGCTCAGCCAAATAAGCAGGTAACAGCGCATGATCCGATCCGATGTCGGCCAAGCGGCTTCCCGCAGGAACTTCTTCCGCAATCATTTCCAATCGCTTTGATAATCGCAACATTAAAAAACAACCCATTCCGTCCATTTTTTTCGAAAAAAGAATAGCAGTGCCGCTTCGATGACGATTTTACCAAGCAGCAACCACTGCACTGTCATTTCGCCGTATTGCTCGGAATAAAGCATACCATACATTTCCGGCATATACCAAACGATCAGCCCGACCGCGAAGAATACAAAGCCCGTCTGACGGCTTTTCTCGTGAACCATCCAGGACATCCAGCAAAAAACGATAGCCAGCGGCACCCAGCTCAGCTCCAGCGTTACCCATTGGATCGTAGCGAGTTGATGATGCAGCAGCCATCCGTAGCAAAACACCAGGCTGACCCAACCGCAAAGATGGAACAGAGCAAAGCGAGCCACCAGCCCCGTCATGATCCATACGACACTTACCAGCACGACATAGGCGACCACCGGAACGGAATCTTCCAACCCATGCATCTTCATTAAATAAACGCCGATAAACAGCAAAAATAAAGAAGCCATCCCAAGCAGAACAAGCGCCGCGGGCGGCTCTTTTTCCCGCTTGACCCCGCTCCATCCGTAGAGACATGCCAAAAAAAGGATGGACGTCCCGATTTGCATTGGTAAATCAAAAGCGTTAAAATTAAGAGCAGCTATACATAAGAGGCTCAAGATACCGAAAATGAGCAACCAGTTTTTCCAATTACTGTTACGTATGTTCATGGTGTTCAGACCGAACCAGGCGGCTTGAGCCGGCTTTTCCCGGCCGTCTTCCAAATATAGATTGAGCAGGAAATCGCAGTATTGCTCAGGCAGCAATTTGCTCCTTCGCCAGTGCTCGATTTCGCGAATTAACGTTTTTTTCTTATCGTCCATGGCCGGCGTCCCCCGAATGCATCGTATCGTACTCCATATTTTTTATCGGCCGGAGCCGAATAAAAAATTAGACCTTACTGCAGGAGATGCAGCAAGGTCTCGGAAATGGAATTTATTCAAGAAAATCTTTAAGCCGTTTGCTTCGGCTCGGGTGGCGCAGCTTCCGCAGCGCTTTCGCTTCAATCTGACGAATCCGTTCACGGGTAACGCCGAATACTTTGCCGACTTCTTCCAGCGTTCTCGTCCGACCGTCATCAAGCCCGAATCGCAGGCGAAGTACGTTTTCTTCGCGCTCGGTTAACGTATCAAGCACATCCTCAAGCTGTTCTTTTAGCAGCTCATAAGCCGCTGCATCGGCCGGAGCGAGCGCCTCTTGATCCTCGATGAAATCTCCCAAATGAGAGTCGTCCTCTTCCCCGATCGGCGTTTCCAACGAAACGGGCTCCTGTGCAATCTTCATGATTTCCCTTACTTTATCGGTGCTAAGATCCATCTCTTTCGCAATTTCTTCCGGCGTTGGTTCACGTCCCAGTTCTTGCAGAAGCTGGCGGGACACCCGTATCAGTTTGTTGATCGTTTCTACCATATGTACCGGTATCCGGATCGTCCGGGCCTGGTCCGCGATCGCGCGCGTAATCGCCTGTCGAATCCACCAGGTAGCATACGTACTGAACTTGAAACCTTTGTCATGATCGAACTTCTCGACCGCTTTGATCAGACCCATATTGCCTTCCTGGATCAAATCCAGGAACAGCATGCCGCGGCCTACATATCGCTTCGCGATGCTGACGACAAGCCGCAGATTCGCTTCCGCCAGCCGGCGCTTTGCTTCCTCGTCGCCTTGCTCGATTCGCTTGGCCAGTTGGACTTCGTCCTCTGCCGAGAGCAGCGGAACGCGGCCGATTTCTTTCAAGTACATCCGTACCGGATCGTTGATTTTAATGCCTGGCGGGAGCGACAAATCGTCATCAAAGTGAAATTCGTCATGATCATGCTCCATCGGACTGCCCATCTCGTGGTCTTCGTCCGTTTCGTTGCCTACGTCGATCCCCATTTCCTGCAGTTGCTCGAAAAATTCGTCGATCTGCTCCGGGTCTTGATCGAAAGGAGCCAGCTTCTCCATAATATCTTTGTACGTTAAGGAAGAACGCTTTTTCCCTTGCTCAATCAATTGATCTTTCACTTGCTCCAACGTAAGTTCCGTCTCTATCTCTGTACGTTGATCGTTCGCCATAGTTCGGGCTCCCTTCTCCCTAGAATTTCATCCTGACGCGTGGCGCTGACGAAAGATCAGGATGATTTCAACTTCTTTTCTAGGGCTATAATCTCACTGCCTAATTGCAGAGCCGTGGTTATATCCCCTGAACGCTCTGCCTGTTTGATTTCTTTTCTTTTTTGTTCAAGCATCTGCAGCAAAGGAAATTTTTGGATTTCCCGGATGTAATCGTCAATGACAGCATCATTGATCCCATTCCGGTTATCTATTAAAGTCAGCGAGCTCGCTAAGCTCTCCAACTTATCATCCTGCAATGTACCGATGAACGTGCTGGCGTTCGGCTCGTTCCCTTGGGCGTAATACGCATACAAGTACGCGGCGAGCGCAGCATGAGCTTCCACATTGAAATGTTCGCCGAGCTGCTTTTGAACATACCCGGAAATATCCCGGTCCGCCATCATGACGGATAGCAGCTGACGTTCCGCAAATTGATAAGCGGGATAAATCGCCGGGGCTTGTTCGCGGGGCTTCCCGTCATTCATAACATTATTCCACGGTTTATCTTTATTATCCCCAAATCTTTCGTTTTTTTCCGACTGGAGCCTGATTTCGTTCAGCTCCTGCATAGCCGTTTCAAACTTTAGCTGAAACTCGTTCGTAAGCTCTTTGACGTAATGCTCCCGTTCTATCGGCGATGCGATGGTTGCGATCAGCTTGAAAGCTTGCCTTATATAACGGAGCTTCTCTCCATCCTCCTGCAGCCTGAAATTTTTGCGAGAATACAAAAGCTTATATTTGATCGACGGTACGGCGGTTGTAATCACTTCGCGTACATATCGTTCAGAACCGTGCTTTCGAATATATTCGTCCGGATCGAGGTTGCCGGGCAAGAGAGCGATGCGTACGTTTAATCCCGCATTCTCCAATATCGGAATACTTTTGTAAGCCGCCGTCTGTCCTGCTCCGTCGCCGTCATATGCAACGACCACTCGTTCGGCAAGCCGTCTGATGGCTTCGGCATGTTCCGCCGTCAAGGCCGTGCCCATTGTAGCGACGCTGTTCGTCACGCCCGCTTCCCAGGATTGGATCACGTCCATATAACCTTCGAACAGCACGAGCTCTTGCGATTTGCGAATTTGCGGCCTGGCCAGATGCAGGTTGTATAAGGTGCGGCTCTTGTGAAAAAGCATCGACTCCGGGCTGTTCAAATATTTGGGCTGCGCGTCTCCCATCGATCGCGCGGCGAAGGCAATCGCTTGCCCTTTCCAGTCGAGAATGGGAAACATGACGCGGTCGCGGAATTTATCGAAATAGCCGCTTCCGTCCTGTCTCGCCGATATCAGTCCGCCTTGCTCGAGCAATGGCAGCGGAAACTGCCTGCTCTCCAAAAACTTGGCCATCGTATCCCAGCCGGCCGGCGCATAGCCGATGCCAAAAAGCTCGATCAACGCGTCGGTAAGTCCTCTGGAGCGCAAATACTCAAGCGCCGGCTTGCCTTCCGCCGTATTCAGCAGAAGATACCTGTACAGTTTCCCGGCCAATTCGTACGCTTCAAGAAGCTTCGCCCTCTCCGCACTCTCTTTCGTTTCTGCGGCGCTGTGCTGCTGCGGCTGCAATCCGAGATCCAAATGCGCTTCGGAAGCCAGCTTGCGCAATGCTTGACTGAAAGTAAGCCCCTCTATTTCCGAGATGAACCGGATCGCGTTCCCTCCCGCTCCGCAACCGAAGCAATGGTATATTTGCTTTTCCGGTGTGACGGTGAAAGAAGGTGTTTTCTCCGAATGAAAAGGACAAAGACCTTTCATGTAGTGTCCTTGCTTCGTCAGATGAACATGCCGGCCGACGACCTCTACGATGTCATGAGCTTTCAGGACAGCGTCAATCACTTGTTCAGGAGTGCGTCCGTTACTCATATTATCCACCTTCATTCAAATTAACACGTATAACTATTCGCTATTTGGATGCATTCTCCTGCAAACTTCGCAAAACTTTTGTCAAAGATTGTAGAAAAAAAACTCGATCCTCATCCGTAAAGGCTCGCGGACCTTTCGTATGCTTGCCGCCGCGCCTTTGTTTCGCCTGTTCATGCCGGCGTTCGAGCAAAAAATCGATGGTGAGGTCGTTGTACAGCTGTCCGCGATTCGACATCGCTAGTGCTCTCTTGCCCAGCGCAAGCGCAGCCAGACCGAAATCCTGCGTTACCAGCACATCGCCGGGTTTGATATGGTTCGCAATGTACAAATCCACAGACTGATCGGATCGATCCACCTGTACGATCTCTACGCCTTCGGCCGGTTGAAGCCGATGATCGAAGGAAGCGACCATCCGTACCCCGATTCCAAAATCCGCCGCCGCACGTATGATTTCCGGCTTGACGGGACAAGCGTCTGCATCCACTATAATTTTCATTGTCATCATCTTATACCGCCAAAAAGTGTGACTGGAGTACTATAAAATAGTATATACGGCAAAATTGCAAAAAATCCTTCTTGGATCCGGCTAAAAAACGGTTTAGCGCGAACGGTACATATCGATGATGATGCTTGCCGTTTCCTCCACGGCTTTGTTGGACACGTCAATCACCGTACAGCCAATCCGCTTCATGATGGAATCCGCGTACTCCAGTTCCTTGTCGATTCGCTCCACGTTCGCATAAGATGCGTTCCCCGGAAGCCCGAGCGTTTTGAGCCGTTCGGTGCGAATCACGTTCAGCTTCATCGGATCGATGCGCAGCCCGACGATCTTTTTGCTCGATACGGTAAACAGCTGATCCGGCGGCGTAATTTCAGGAACAAGCGGAACGTTGGCCACTTTGAACATTTTATGGGCCAGGTACATGGAAAGCGGCGTCTTCGACGTTCTTGAAACGCCCACCAGCACGATATCCGCCTGCAAAATCCCGTTAAAATCCCTTCCGTCGTCATATTTCACCGCAAACTCGACCGCTTCGACCTTTTTAAAATAATCTTCGTCCAATTTATGAATCATGCCCGGCTGATGACGCGCTTCCTGATGGAGCGATGCTTCGAGTTTCTCGATGATCGGTCCGAGCAGATCGATGTAATGGATTCGGTATCGGATCGCCTGCTCGATTAAATAATCCCGCAAATCCGGTATAACCAGCGTGAAAACGATAATGCCGCTGCGCTCCAGTACGGTGCGGATCATCCGGTCGATGTCGGAGTTATCCTGCAAAAAAGGAATGCGCCGAATTTCGACCTGCTGCGGATAAAATTGTACGGCCGCGGCCCGAACGACGGCTTCTCCTGTTTCTCCCGCCGAATCGGACGCTACGAAAATGACCGGTTTTGTTTGCTGCATGATGTCCCCGCCTTTCCGCTCGTTGTTCCAATCGTGCCGATTGGACCGGTTTCAACCACCCCTGCGTACAAGCCTCTTACAGCTACTACGACTGTGACGATGAAATGTTTCAGAGCTCGCTTTCACGTGTTGAAACAAAAAAAACTCGCCGCTAAAGCCTGTAGGCAGACCTAGAACGAGAGTTGTTCAAAAGATGTATCATTTCATAATATCATTATGCCCAAATCATGTCAATTATTCTTCAAAATAGTCCAGCGGCTATACTCAACTTACGAATACGGTTTATACGCCATACTTGTCCATTTGATCCAGAAAATCACGCGATTTCAGCCTTAAGCCGACATGTGTATCCATATACGACCGCATCAATTGTTTCAGCAGTTCTTTCGACTGAGGTTTGACATCGATTTGTCCGAGTCTGCGAACATCCGCTTGTATGAACAGCCTTAGCATCTTCAGTATTCCCGAGGAGATCCGAATGGCCTGAGGATCACGCAAAATACAGCGCTCGCACAACATTCCGCCCAAACCGACGCTGAAAGCGGCCGCTTCCGCATGCTCACTGCATACGACGCATTGCGTCAGCTCAGGGGTGTACCCGGCGAACATCAGCATTTTCATCTCGAACAAATGGTCAACGATGGCGAAATCTTTGTCCTCTTGAACGGCCGTCAAGCTGCCCTTGAGCTGGTCGAATATAAAAGGCTGCCCCTCCTGATCCCCCAGCATGCGATCCGTTAATTCGGCCAGATAGGAGGCATGTGCAGCCCTGTGCAACTCTTCCCTGATTTTATGGTACGGCTCGATAATTTCCGCATGATTCAGCGTTCCGAGCTGTCCGGATTTAAAAAATAAATAATCTCCGAAAGTAAAGAGCTGAACAGAGGAGCCGTAACGGCTTTTTACTTTTTTGGCGCCGCGCGCCACGACGCTGAGCTTCCCATGCTCTCTCGTCAGCAGCGTAATGATTTTGTTGCCTTCCCCGTAATCCATACTGCGAATGACAATCCCCTGCACTCTGTACTGCACGTTCAGCCTCTCCCGGTCTAAAACTTGAATAACTGCCATTTGAACGAATACTACTGAATCCAGTCGCCCAGTTCCGCCTCCGGCTCTTCGTCTTCGTCCAGTTCTTCCCCGTCTTGGTTCATCATTTCTTTATAAAGCAGGTAAGCATCCACATCTCCGGTTATCGAAAAATACTTCCACGAAAAATCTCTCATGGTACATCCTCCCTTTGCCCAACAACCGATAGCAAGTCTCTGCGACGCGGTAACATGACTAAAATACCTGTTGCAAGTTTAGGATGATACGATTGGGTCAGAAGTATGCTGCGTAAAAACTGGCATGTATGGATTGATTAAACGCCAAACCATGATTTGAAACATCAGATGCGCCCAATTCCTTTGCATTTCTATCCGGCAATCGGACGCATCCGGCAAAGCTGCCTGTCAATCATGACGGAACCCGAGATCGCGCAGCACCCTCTCTTGATTGCGCCAATCTTTCTTGACTTTCACCCACAGCTCCAGGAATGTTTTCGATCCGAGCAGCGCCTCGATGTCGGCTCGCGCCTTTTGCCCGACTTCTTTGAGCAGCGCGCCCTTTTTACCGATGATGATGCCTTTCTGCGAATCCCGCTCTACATATATGACGGCCGAGATGTGCACGACCCCATTATCTTCCACCTTCATATCTTCAATCGATACGGCGATGGAATGCGGAATCTCTTCGCGCGTCAAATGCAATATTTTCTCGCGAATGAGCTCGGCGCAGACGAACTGCTCGGGATGATCCGTCACCTGGTCGGCCGGATAATACTGCGGCCCTTCAGGCAAGTACTTCATAATTTGCTCAAGCAGCGTGCTCACGTTATTGCCGTGCATCGCCGAGATCGGCACAATTTCCGCAAACGGGTACAGATCTTTGTATGTCGTAATGATGGACAGCAGCGCTTCCGGGTGAACTTGATCGATCTTATTCATGACGAGAAATACGGGCGTATCGATCTTTTTCAAGTTTTCGATGATGTACCGGTCGCCGCCGCCGAGCCCCTCGACCACGTCGATCAGCAGCAGGATCGCGTCCACTTCGCTTAGCGCGTTTTGCGCCGTCTTCATCATATAATCGCCGAGCTTGGACTGCGGCTTATGTATGCCCGGCGTGTCAAGAAAGACGATCTGTCCTTCGCCGGTCGTGTATACGCCGTGAATTTTGTTCCTTGTCGTTTGCGGCTTATCGGACATGATGGCGATTTTTTGCCCGATAATTTGATTCATTAAAGTCGATTTCCCTACGTTCGGACGACCGATAATGGCCACAAACCCTGATTTAAACTTTTTTCCGTCCTCTTGTGTTTTCGATGACATTATGTTTAGTTTCCTCCGTTTAAATCATGTGATGTGAATGCGCCCGGGAGCAGCGCGCCGACGTTCGTTACGCTGACTTCGCCCCGCAAATTGGTCAAATAAACCGGCATGTCCGGGGTACAAAGCTCGACCAGCACTTGCCGGCATACGCCGCAGGGCGAAATCGGCTGATCGGTATCGCCAATGACCGCAATCGCCTGAAACGACCTAGCCGGTTCCCCGTCCGCGATCGCCCGGAACAGCGCAGTCCGCTCCGCGCAGTTGGTCGGCCCGTAAGCGGCGTTCTCCACGTTGCAGCCCAGGTGAACATGGCCTTTGGAATCTAGCAATGCGGCGCCCACTTTGAATTTGGAATACGGCGTATACGCTCTTTCGCGCGCTTCCAGCGCCTTGGCAATCAGTTCTTCTTTCGTCATCGGACGAAACCGCCCCTTTCCCGGGCTATAAGTTGATGTGATACAAATAGTAAGCCAAAACCGTAATGAAGCTGCCCAGCAATGCGCCTAACCAAAGAGAGGCGAGCGTTCGTGTTCGCCGGTCGTACAATACGACCAGCAGCACGCCGGCCAAAAAAAATCCGAGCAGCGACGGCAGCGTTTCTTGAACCTGGCATGTGAGCAAGGTGGCGACGGCAAAAGCGACGGCGGTCAGCAAACTCGGCTTCGCCCGGTTGCCCTTGCTTGCGAACCGCGTTTCAACTACGATGACGGTTAAAATGATGAGCGTGAGCAGCACCCAAACGGTTCCTGCGGTGAATGATTGTCCCTCGCTGCTGCGTGCTATGCGAAAAAGGTTGTCCACCGGCTCGTAAAAAATGATCATGCCCGTAACAGCGGCAAAAGCTGCAGACACCAGAACGGAGGCTGCAGCGGTATCTTTGGCAATCTTGGCGAGCGGATGAATGTCCGGCATCGCCAGATCGACCGCTTTTTCAACGGCTGTATTGATCAGCTCTGTAACAATCATCAGCGTAACGGCGAGCAGAATGAACAATACGTCGAACTTCGATAGGTTAAAGAAGAAAGCCAGTACCAGAACGACCAGCGCTGCAAAAAAGTGAAACTTCATATTCCGCTGTGTCGCCAGAGCATATTTGACTCCTTCGTATGCGTAACGGAAGCTGCGCTGCCATTTGGTCGGCTGAATCAACGGGTAAGCCCCGCTTTCTGAAGAATTTGCTCCTGCTTGCCGAACATCGTTTTCTCTTCTTCCTCGGACTGATGATCGTAACCGATCAAATGAAGGAAACCGTGTACGAACAGGAACCCGAGCTCGCGCTCGACGGAATGACCGTATTCTTCCGCCTGAGCGATCGCGCGCGGTACGGAGATGACGATGTCTCCGAGCGGTTCCTCGAAGCCGTCTTCCTCGTCTCCGTCGGCACCGTTAACCGAATCGTTCGTATCGTCCAAGTCTTCTTCGTCGTAAATGATTTCAAGCTCCTCGTCGCCTACTTCCTGCATGGCGAACGATAGCACATCCGTCGGTTTGTCCAGTCCGCGGTATTGCTTGTTCAGCTCTTGAATCGCCTCATCATCGACGAATGTAAGCGCCACTTCGCCATCGCTAACGTTTTCTTGTTCGCCGCAGAGCCGAAGCAATTCCTCCAGTTTATCGATGAATTGGGGAGAAATGTCGAATTGTTCTTGTTCCGTATTCCATGAAAGCTGCAAACTCATGGCTTCACCTCTTTCGTATTGTCGGGTTTGTGCGAGATGTCGGCCGGGTATTCGATCCGCGAATGGAATATGCCGAGCAGCGTCTCATTGAGCGCCTTGGCGATTCTGTCCAGCTCTTTGATCGTCAGGTCGCATTCGTTGAACTGCCCGTCATCCAGCCGGCCCTTGATGATTTTGCGTACCATGGAGTCGATTTGCTCCACGGTCGGATTGCGCAGCGACCTTACGGCGGCCTCGACACAATCGGCAATGCCGACGATCGCCGCTTCTTTCGTCTGCGCGTTGGGCCCCGGATACCGGTATTCGCTCTCTTCCGGCGGTTTCTCGCCTTTTTCTTCCGCCTGCTTCTTCGCTTTATGATAAAAATATTGCAGCAAAGTCGTTCCGTGATGCTGCTCCGCAATATCGCGAATCGGCTTCGGAATGTTGTATTCCTTCAGCATCTCCACCCCGTCACGGGCGTGCGCGACAATGAT
Organism: Paenibacillus allorhizosphaerae; assembly: GCF_042659105.1. Classification (NCBI taxonomy): domain Bacteria; kingdom Bacillati; phylum Bacillota; class Bacilli; order Caryophanales; family Paenibacillaceae; genus Paenibacillus; species Paenibacillus allorhizosphaerae. The sequence continues at coordinate 1,338,787 of NZ_JBHSRV010000001.1, forward strand.
CGATTTGCTGAGTGCCGGATCGATCTTGTCATGCGGGTTCTCCATATTCGTCTGATTTTCAATAAAATAGCTCGGGCGCTTCGTTTTCCCTATATCGTGATAGTACGCGCCTACCCGGCACAACAATCCGTCCGCACCGATCGCTTCCGCAGCCGTGTCCGCCAAATTCCCCACCATCACGCTGTGATGGTACGTCCCTGGCGTTTCCGTGAGCAGCTTGCGAAGCAGCGGGTGATTCATATTCGACAGCTCCACCAGCTTCAGCGGCGACAAGATGCCGAAAGCGACCTCCAGAAACGGCAGTAGGCCGATCACGAATACTGCGGTCAGCAGCCCGCCGCCTAGGGCGAAGGATGCTGCAAAGAGCGCTTCCTTGTTCGCCTCGTGGTCTTCGAACAGCAGCAGCGAGGCGACCAGCACGACGCCGAAGATCGAACCCATCAGTCCTGCCTTCAAGATCGAAGCGCGCTGGCTGGCACGCTGGATCGAGAACGTTGCCGCAAAGGAACTGGTCAATGTCAGCAGCCCGTACTTGTAGTCGAACGTCTGCACATGATCGGCATTAAATACGATGCTGGCCATAATGCCGAAGACGACGGCGGCGACGAAGGCAAGCTGGGCATCCAGCAAAATAGCGAGCAGCATCGCTCCCATGGCCGTCGGCGCCAGAAATGCGATATACGGATATTCGAGATTTTGCAGCATCGAAAATACTTTCATGCCGGCGATCGTCATAATGACAATGAGAACGAACATCAATAGCGGCACGTTGTAGTAGCTGATCGATAAAGTGCTTTGACGGATATACATGTAAAGCACAAGACACAGCAGCATAGTAAATAAAAACAGTCCCAAATGCGGCCAATAACTCGTATCGTCCTTCAGCAAGTCCAGGCTGCTCAAATGATCGTAAATTTCTTTGGTAATCTCTTCGCCTTTGGCGACCAGTACGTCATTCTTATTGATAAGCACCGGTTTGACGCTATCCCGTGCATGCCCCTTCGCCTCGTCAGTCCCTTTCTGATCGTAGAACTTATTAGGCGTAAGCGCCGCGCGAACGAGCTCCTGCACGAGTTCCCTCGTAATACTCTTACTGAGCGTCGAAGCGTTCACCAGCTCGGGAACTTTCACGCGTACGGTTTGCGCGTCGAGAATCTGATCGTTCATCAGCTTCGATACGATTTCTTTAGCCACCGGCTCCATAGCCGCCAAATCGTCTTTGGTCAGCCGCGGAATTTTATAGAATGACTCTTCCGGAATCCGGTACTGCTGTTCCCTGAAGTTTTTGCGCATTTCCACCATCAGCAGCTCGTTCGTTTGCCCGCTGTCGGCGAACGTTTTTAATACCCGGTCCAAATGATCCTCGATCATCGTCGGGATGACCGTTTTATAAATATTGACTTTATCCGTGAGCGAAACGTCCTGATCGCTGTTAATTTGCTGCAGCTTCTCGAAGATCGTCTCCACGGCAATTTCATTTTTCAATGAAACGATTTTATAAACAGGCTGAACCCGGCCGGCCGCTTCTTCTTTCGCTTTTTCCGTAGCGACTTCGTTCGGTATCGACCGAGGCGCCAAAATGTCCTTCTCGGCAATGGAGCCCAGCTGGATGTCGTAGGTTTGGGGAACGACCCGGTGATATAGGGCAAAGTAAATCACGACCGCCAGCACAAAAAACAGAAGAAAGCGCACGAGGGCGCTGTATCTCCAACCGGCCAGCCGGTATTGAAATTTGCCTTGAATCGAAACCTTGGGTTTCATCGGAAAGGTTCACCCTTTCTCTAAATCTCAGGAAGTATGCGCTCCGGTGATTGTTCGATTTTGTAGTTCAAACGCGCGGCACCGCAGACGCCGCAAGGTGATCATCCTTGGCTTTCATTTCCCTCGTTGTAGGCCATAATGATTTTTTGCACGAGGGAGTGTCTGACGACATCCGCCTCGGCGAACATAATAAACCCGATTTCTTCGATTCGGCTTAAAATACGGTGCGCTTCCACAAGCCCGGAAGATTTGCCCCGCGGCAAGTCGATCTGCGTCACGTCGCCGGTAATGACCATTTTGGAGCCGAACCCGAGGCGCGTTAAGAACATCTTCATCTGCTCGGGCGTCGTATTCTGCGCTTCGTCCAATATAATAAAGGAATCGTCGAGCGTACGTCCGCGCATATAGGCAAGCGGAGCAATCTCGATCAGCCCGCGCTCCAGCGATTTGAGCACCTGCTCCGGTCCTAGCACGTCGTTAAGTGCATCATACAATGGCCGCAAATACGGGTCAACCTTTTCCTGCAAATCGCCCGGCAGGAATCCGAGGCTTTCGCCCGCTTCGACCGCCGGCCGCGTCAGCACGATCCGCTTGACTTTCCCTTCCTTGAGCGCAGTAACGGCGAGAACGACGGCAATGTACGTTTTCCCCGTACCGGCCGGTCCGATGCCGAAAACAATATCCTTCTGCTTTATTTCGTTCACATACTGCTTTTGCCCGATCGTCTTGACGCGTATCGGCTTCCCTTTGTGTGTGACGGCGATTTCGCCTTTAAACAAGTCAAGGAGCTGATCCGCCTTCATCTGCCCGGACAAATCCAAAGCATACAGCACATCGCGCTCCGTTAGCGTATATTGATTGCGGATCAGCTGAAGCAGTACGGAAAACAGCTGCTCCAGACGCGCCGCATCCTGCGCCGATCCTTGAATGACGATTTCTTCCTCGCGCGTGAAGATGGTCGCATCCGTTTCCTGCTCGATCAGGCGCAGGAACTTGTCCTGCGGGCCGAATAAAGCGAGTCCTTCAGCGGTGTTTTTCAATGCAACTTTTGCGGTGGTCGCTTGTTCAATCAACAGGCTGTCTCTCCTCCGGTGTTTTGGGCAAGGCGCAATCGCGGCGCCCAAAATCATACGTGTAAAGTTTTATGGTACGATCGGCTGTTCGACCGCAATCTGTTCCTCGACTTCCAAAAGCACTTCCATATAAACTTTACCATTCTCCGCCTTCTCATGCAAAATTTTTTGGGAAACGACACGCGAATCTTTGCCAGCGTCTGCCAAAATTTCGGAAATCGCCTGCTCCATTCCGATCGCCGAAGCTTCCTTCGGATCGACCGGCTGATCCACGATGCTTACTTCCATCACCTTTTCGTTAATCCAACCGATAGGAAGCACGAAATTTCTCCACTGCAGCGTTTTGCGCTCGGGTATCGTTTCATAATGCTCGTACGAAATTTTACCATAGCCGGAAAGCTGGATCGCTCTGCTGCCGAACACCAAATAAAAACGTTTCCGGGACTCGCCGGTATACGTTTTATATTGAAGCGACAACGGCACTTCGACGGTCGGCTTGTACCAAACAAGACCTTTCACATGCCCTGAGGCGACGACCGTCTGCTTATTCACTTCATCTCCCAAAATACCGGAGATCAATATGTCGCCTTTGCGCACGTAGGCATTCGTTTTGACCACTGGACGGCCCTTTTCCGCGAAAATTTCGGTCACCATCGCGCTTTTCGACGCGACCAGGTGACGGGGATTCATCAGCGGCGGTTTGTCGGGCACCGTCGCTTCGACGACTTTGATAATGACGTTCGTGCCGCGCACCTCTACGCCGACCCAGGCTGTTTTGGGCAGACGGCTCTGCAACTGCCTGGACAGCTCGTCCGGATCTTTCAAACGAAACTTCCACTGCAGCTTGTATACGCCCTCTTGCTTCGCCGCCTGCAGTATTTGTTCGGTCGCGAGCAGCTCGTTTCCTTCGACCCGCACCTGCCAAACGACGGAGGATAGCAAATAAATGCCGATAATAAAACAGACGATACCGATGGCGAAAAATTTGCGCTTTGCGATTTGACCGAGCCAGAACGGCAAGCCGTAACGGGCTTTTATCCGCGTTCTAGAGCCTGTCTGCTTCAAGAGCGGCCGAAGCGCGAAAAAATCGCTGATCGAGATGCACAGCTCCGCCCTTTGCTCGCCGCTGTACCGAATATCCCATACGGACATTCGTTTTTCCGTCATCAGATTGAGCAGCGTCTCCAGCCGAGCTCCTTTCACTTCAATGGCAACAAAGCCGCGCAAGCGATCCAGGTATGATGATTTCACGGATTTCTTCCCCTTTCCGGCTACGGGATATATTTGATATCTTGGATGACGCCCTCTATGAACACTTCTTCGGTCATAATGGCGCGGATCACAAGCTCCTGTCCGTATACTTCCAATCTTCCCTTGCTTAAGGCCAGTTTCAGCGACTCGTTTGAAAAATGCAGCACTCCCCGATGATTCTCAATATATAGCTGCCGATTGCCGATCATCGTCATACGCGGCAAGTCCATCACTACATCTTGAGGCAGGTCAAGCAGTTTGGCGGTGAACTGGTTGAATCGACGGGTCAGGCTGCGCATACTTAACCTCCTTAGGTGAATTGGCTGCGCCAAAGGCTTCCATCCGCGGAACACAGGCTATTTACACCATATGCGGAAAAATGGAAAATATGATGAAAGCGCCGCGTACCGTCAGGGGAGCCGGTTTTTGGGACAAAAAAATACCTTTCCCGGAACGTCTCGCATCCGTCCGGAAAAGGTATTGGTACATTTCATTTTCACTTATAGCGGTAAGGTCGTTTCGCGCGCGGCGGGCCCATAATCTCGGCCCAGACGACGCCGTGCAGCGCATCCTGCGGCGAAACCGAAAGGGCTGCCGCAGCAGCCTCGCCGGCAGCGGCAGACGGCTCAGGCTGAGGCTGCAGCCGGTTCTGCCGCGAATCGCTGCGGGCCGAAGCGTGAGCCGCCGACGCGGCTGCTTGCGGCTTGGCATTCGCCGCTTTCGCGGGAGCCTGGGCGGGGGCCGCCTGCGTCATCGCCGGCGCCGGATCGTCGGCGTGCTGCCCGGGCCAGCCGGAAGGACCGCCGCCGCCTCCGAAGGGCGGCATGCCGCCTTTTCCCGGCGAGCGGCCGGGCCGCCGCGGTTTAGCACTTCCGCCGCCCTTCGCGCGCTTCAGGAACGTGCTGAGCACCACATATAAAATGACGACAAAAAACCAGTTGTTGAGAATAAAATCAATGATATTCATCGGCTGATCTCCGCCTTTCCGCGGACCGGTTCGTTAGGAATTCTCTCCGTCTTTACCCGATCCGTTCATTTTGCCTAATGAGGATCGCATTTGCGTATCGGCATCGATATTTTTCAAATTCATGTAGTCCATGACGCCCATCTTGCCTGCGCGCAGCGCCTCGGCCATGGCTTGCGGAACCTCCGACTCGGCTTCGACGACTTTCGCCTTCATCTCCACGACGCGCGCCAGCATTTCCTGCTCCTGCGCCACGGCCATCGCTCTGCGTTCTTCCGCTTTCGCCTGGGCGATGCGTTTGTCCGCTTCCGCCTGCTCCGTTTGCAGATGGGCGCCGATATTTTTGCCTACGTCCACATCCGCGATATCGATGGACAAAATTTCAAACGCCGTTCCGGCGTCAAGTCCTTTGCCAAGCACGGTACGCGAGATCATATCCGGATTTTCCAATACATCCTTATGCGATCCGCTAGAACCGACCGTCGTTACAATCCCTTCGCCTACCCGCGCAATAATCGTCTCTTCCCCGGCGCCGCCGACGAGCCGTTCGATGTTGGCCCGAACCGTTACTCTGGCGATAACCTTCACTTCGATACCGTCTTTTGCAACCGCAGATACGGTCGGAGTCTCGATCACCCGCGGGTTAACGCTCATCTGTACCGCTTGCAATACGTCCCGACCGGCCAAATCGATCGCCGCCGCACGCTCGAACTCCAGATGGATGTTGGCGCGATGCGCCGCGATCAGCGCGTTGACGACCCTATCCACGTTACCGCCCGCCAAGAAATGGCTCTCGAGCTGGTTGATCGTCAGCCCCAAGCCGGCCTTCGTCGCCTTAATCATCGGATTGACGATCCGGCTTGGAATGACTCGACGCAAACGCATCGCGACCAACGTAATAATACCGACACGCACCCCCGAAGCGAGTGCGGAAATCCACAGCATGACCGGCACGAAGCTGAAGAAGACCGACAGCGCGATAATGACGATCGCTGCTAGTAGAAAAATATAAACCATTGAATCCATATTTACACTTCCTCTCAAAATTATAAATAAGCTATGCCGAACCGCTATTCGCGATTCTTTTCCTTCACTACGACACGCGTTCCTTCGGATTGTACCACTACGACGTCCCGTCCCGCAGGGATGAAATCTCCCGACGTAACGACATCGACGCGTTCCTCGCCGAACAAAGCCGTGCCAGACGGACGCAGCGGCGTGAGCGCCCGGCCAGTCATGCCGATGAGATCGGTTCTCGACTTCGCAGACGTATAGCCTTTCTCGGAAGTCAACTGCTCGCGAAGAATAAAACGGTTCCAGACGCCGCGATGCTTAAAGTATTTGATGACGATCGCGACAACGATCACGGCCAGGATGAAGGCGAGCCCGAGATTGAGCATCGCTTTCTGGGTATTGTAAGCAGCCATCACGACACCGCTGATCAAACTGATCGCGCCCAATATCCCTAGAATGCCGAAGCTGGATACGAATACTTCGATCAGCAGCAGTAGGATACCCAGTGCGAACAGCACCAGATCCTCTACTCCGGCAAAACCTGCAATATAATGGCCGAAGAAATAAAGCCCGAAGCCAATCAAGCCGAGGATGCCGGGGATGCCGAAGCCCGGCACGAAAATCTCGATCGCGACGCCGGCGATCCCGATAAACAGCAGCAGCATCGACACCCACGGCTGCGTAATGAATCTTGCAAACCGCTCCGCCGCGCTTAACTCAATGTTTACGACTGGATGCCCCTCCGCTTTGATGAACCGGACCACTTCCTGCACATTGTTCGCTATCGTCTCCGCATAGCCGACCTTCAGCGCTTCTTCTGCCGTCAAGGACAAGATTTGACCTTTTTCCACCGTTCGGCCAATCTCCGGCATCGTGACGCCGACGTTCTTATCCGCCATCGCCTCGGCGATCCGGGAATTTCTCCCGCGAAGCTCGGCTGCCGATTTCATTTGACTCGACCAATGCGCGACGACCTTAACGCTCTCCACTTCGTTGCCCGCAGCGTCGACTACGGCAGCGGCGCCGATCGAACTGCCGGGTTCCATCGCGATTTTACCGGCATTCATGGCAATGTAGCTGCCGGCTGATACCGCTTTCCCATGAACGTACGCTATGGTCGGTATCGTGCTGCCCCTGATCAACTCGCCGATTTCTTCGGCGGAATCGACTCTGCCACCGAGCGTGTCGATATCGAGAATAATGTGCATCGCCCGCATCTCCTGCGCTTCCCTGAACGCCCGCATGAGGAACTGTTCCAGTCCCGTCTCGATCGTATGGTGAACCGGGATGATGACAACGGGCGCTGCCGCTGGAGGCGAACCCGTCTCGGCCGAGGCTTTTCGCTCCAGACCCGGAAATAACGTGAGGACCAGCAGCACCGCCATCGCCGCGAGGAGCCAACGGACCCGAACCGCATGCAAGGCCTGAAACCGCCGATCGGATCGAAATCGCCTTCGCATATCGACTACCTCCTTCAGTTACATGTATTTTGGCCTTAATCGGTATTACGCAGCAATCGGACGTTTGATTCATTCGCCGGCTAAAAAAAAGAAAAACACTCCGGTTGAGGAGTGTTCTTCGTTGTTGTTGTCAAGACAATAGCTGCTGTACGAACTGGTTGACAATCTTGCCGTCAGCCCGTCCTTTGACTTTAGGCATCAATGCGCCCATGACTTTCCCCATGTCCGCTTTGGAAGAAGCTCCCACTTCCTGGATGGTCTGCTGTACAATGGCTTTTACTTCTTCTTCCGACAGCTGTTGCGGCATGTAGTCCATCAAGATGGCTACTTCGGCCCTCAGTCCTTCGGCCAAATCTTCACGACCGGCCTTTTCAAATTCTTGGAGGGAATCTTTACGCTGTTTGATCTCGCGATTCAGAACGTCAAGCACTTCTTGGTCATCTAAGGTTTTTCGCTGATCTATCTCAATATTCTTGATAGCGGCACGAACCATACGGATTACGGAGAGTTTAAACTTGTCTTGGCTCTTCATCGCGAGCTTCATATCATCGTTTAATTTCTCGCTTAAGCTCATCGATTAAGCCTCCTAGAACTTTCTTTTACGAGCAGCCTCTGACTTCTTCTTGCGCTTTACGCTAGGCTTCTCATAATGCTTGCGTTTCTTGACCTCCGCCAAAACGCCATCCTTAGCGATAGAACGCTTAAAGCGGCGAAGTGCAGCATCTATAGTTTCGTTCTTGCGAACTCGAGTTTCTGACACCAGTTTTCCCTCCCTCCGAACAGACCGTCCAAGACGAAAAAAAAGACATTCATCAAACTTCATTATAGGCGATAAAGAAACAGAGTGTCAACCTAAACGCACAAACAATTGTAAGCACGGAGGCGAGACGTTATTTTGCGTTCAGCGCACCGAGCTTTTCGCCGCCAAGCAGATGATAATGCAAGTGGAAGACGACTTGTCCGCTGTCCTTGCCGCAGTTGTTTATGAGCCGGTAGCCGGATTCCGCTACACCTTGCTCGCGGGCGATTTGAAGGGCCGCCTGGTGAATTTCGCCGATCAGCGGCAGATCTTCCTCCGCTACGTCGTTCATCGCCGCGATATGCTTCTTGGGAATAATGAGCATATGTACGGGCGCGGCCGGCTGAATGTCGTGAAAAGCGACGACGTGATCGTTCTCGAACACTTTCTTGGAAGGAATCGTGCCCTCAACAATTTTGCAAAAAATACAATCCATGCTTGTCCACCTCGCTCTCCGCTGGATAATCATTCCTCTATCATAACGAATTGGCGCCTAAAAATCCAATGCCCGATTTTCTCCGAAATGGTTTGTGCTCATGAATTTTTATAGACTCCAAGTCTAATATTGCATATAATGTTATTAATCATTGAAACGGCAAGGCAGGGAGATGCTATGAGTAAGTTCATGCGCGCCGCAACCCGTAAAAAAAGGGAGTATATGATGGAGGTCGCGCTCAAGCTTTTTATCGAAAAAGGCTACGAGCAGGTTTCCGTCGACGATATTATCGCGGCAACCCATACCTCCAAAGGGACATTTTATCATTACTTTCAAGGGAAAGATGAAATATTACGCGAAATTCCGCTGAAGCAGTCCGCCTTGATTCAAACATGGGCCAGTCGGACACCGTCTCAGGTGCCCTCGCTTGAAAGTCATATCAACCGGCTGATGCTGGATCTGACGGATATGGCGGATCGTTCCCCCCGCCTGATGCGAAGCTACCTCGCCTTGTCACTGCAAAACGAAAGCCTGAAATCGGCAACGGATGAGCTCAATCGAACGTTGTTCGAAAGCTTGCTGCGTTGGCTGCCGGATCCGGACAAAGCCAGACTGCTCGTTGCGACTTACATGGGCACGTTGTTTCTATGGTGCACGAAGGAAGATCAAGATTTGAACGATCTGATGCGAGGGCAGCTTGCATGGGTGTGGTCGGGTCTTCGTTCGAACCAAAGTGCGAAATCGGTTCTTGTGGAGCCGGAAAAGAAAGGGGATCAAATGATGAAAGTAGCCATTATCGGAGGCGGTTTAGCGGGTTTGTCCGCTGCCGCTTATTTGTCGGAGAACGCAAGCATAGAAGGCACACTGTTCGAGCGCAGTCCGCAGCTTGGCGGCCGGGCGTTTACTTATGAAAAGGCTGGATTTACGCTGAATTACGGAGCCCATGCGATCTACGGGATCGACCGGCATACCATTTCGTCAATGGAGCGCGAGCTCGGTTTATCCTTCAGCTCCAAGCAGGTCGACAAACGCAAAGTGATGTACGCCAAAAACGGGCAGTTGACGCCGGCGCCGCTCGATTTTGTCAATTTGATGCGCACCGAACTTCTGAACCCGATGCAAAAGGTGCGTTTTGTCGGGGAAATTACCGCTATTATCGCCAACATTCATAACGTCAGAAATTATGAGACGCTCGGCGATTACTTGGCGCAGTCCGATGCCGACGAAGACGTGAAAGAACTGTGGGAGCATCTGGTTTGCTCGAACTTCTTCATCACGCCGGAAGAGGCGCGGAAAGTACCCGGACCCGTGATCAGCGAATATTATCATAATTTATTTTTGTCGGGAAAACCGGTCAACTACATTCTCGGAAGCTGGGCTGTCATTACGAATCAGCTTCGCCAGAAGATCGAAATTTCCGGCCGTTGGGACATCGCGCTTCAGGAAGGCGTCGAAAGCATCCGTTATGCCGACCGCAAGTTTTATTTGCGTTCGAAAACCCGGGAGCTCGCCTTCGACCGCGTAATCTTCGCAATGCCGGTGCAGCAAGTATGCAAGCTGCTCAAAGGCACGCCGTGGGAGCCGTTTCTCGCTCCTTACGAGGAGAATACGGCAACCGAAGTCATGGTGTACGATATCGGCTTGAAGCAGGTCGTAGCGCGGCCGTTCAGTTATATCAGCGACATGGACAACAAGCTGTTCATCAGCGACGTCTCGGCAACCGATCATACGCTCGTACCGGAAGGCGGGCAGCTGCTGCAAGGAATCGCGTACTTGAGCGACAGCTTTGCGGACGAAGCGGAACGCAAAGCGTATCTGGACGCCAAGACGAAGCAAATGGAAGCTTTGTTCGATCAGTATTATCCCGGCTGGCGCGACGCGACGGAAGTGAAACGCGTTTCGAAAAAAGCGATGGTCGCCAGCGTCAAAAACATAAAAGGCAACGAGCTGCTGCCGACTCGTATCGTCAATGTGCCGTTCTATTTTTGCGGTGACGGCTGCGAAGGCAAGGGGGAGCTCGCGGAGCGCGCTTTCTCCAGCGCACGCCAAGCCGCAAAAGCGATTTTGGAGGAAATGAAAGCTCCTGTTCGCGTGTAACCATCGGTTCTATTAAAAAAGCTCAGTCCTCTGCCATCGTATACCCGGTGTGCAGAGAGCTGAGCTTTTATGTTGTTTACGCGTTTATGTTTATGCGAAATCCCCCCACCATTTGGCGATTTTCGCGAATTGGAGCTTAAACCAGGCAACCAGTCGGGCTCCGTTTTGCGGCTCGTCGCCCTCCCCCTGCGATGTGACCACGGCCGTGGACCAGGCCGCTGCGTCGGCCTTTTGCGCCACCGCCTTGCCGTCGTTGTTGATTTGTACTGTGCGCGTGTCTCCATCCCAGCTTACCGCACCCCCGAACGCTTCCGCTGCGAATCGGGCCGGTACCATCGTTGAATCGTTTATGAGCTGGGCCGGCATCTCCAGCGTGGCGGGAACGTTATTCAGGAGCGCCGTGTCGCTTCCGACCTGAACGGCGACGGTTGTAGTGCCCTTCTGGGCGGTAGCCGTTCGCGTCGCGGCATCCCATTTCACCGTTGCGCCCATCGCTTCGAAAATCGCGCGGATCGGCGTAAGCGTATTGCCTTCGCGAATAACCGGCGGCTGTTCAAATGCCAGCTCCTTGCCGTTTAGCATAATGGAAATATCGGAGCGAATCGGGAACGACTTGGATGTGACCTTGCTTCCTTGCTTATTATAGACTGCCAGTTCAATTACGGAGCCTTCGGGCACGTCTCCCGCCTTCAGGTCTATTCCGAAAGGCGGATTCGTCTGGGTTTCGATCAATTTGCCGTTCACATAATACTCCAGTTTGCCGATATATATATCCGGTATTTTCACAAACGGCGTAATATGCGTGCTTTTCGTAAACGCATGGTTTCCATCGACCGGCACGTTCCCTCGCAAATCGGCGGGCTTTGCCCCATTCTCCACTTTGTTCAAATAAAAAGGCGAAGCGATCATTTGTTTATACAATTTGTAAATCGCATCGTTATCGCGCAGCGAATAGTTGTTCTTCGATTCCGTCATCGCCAGGTTTACGTTAAAATAGGTAATCGACTTCAGCCGCGGGTATTTGGCCGGCATTATTTCGTACAACCGCTGCAAGTTCAGCAATCCGTAATCGGCAAACGATTCGTCCGGCTTGTTCGCATAATGGGATACGCCCGACTCGCTAAGCATGATCGGTTTGCGGTCGGCAAATTTATTGTACAAATAATCAAGCCGTTCAATCGGACTGGTCGCCTGCATATTGGCCTGCTGCGGATCCCCGTTCTCGTAAGGCTCCGTATACAAGCTGACGCCTACCCAATCGACGTAATCGTCCCCTGGATAATAGGCGTCCATGGCGTAAATCGGCACGTCGGCCGGGCTCCATACCATCGCCACGTTCGGTGCTTCCTGCGCCATCATGTCGTGGACCATGCGGAATTTCTCGATATACAGCTGCGGATCGCCGTGCCATTTGACCCAATCCCCGTTCATTTCACTCGCATAGCGCAAAAAAATCGGGATTCCCGCTTCTTTCGCACCCTTCGCCCAGCTGCGAACTACTGATTCCGTCACGGCATCGAGTCCTTCCGACGGCTCCCATGCAATTTGCAGCGCGGCACCCGCCTGCTTGGCCCGAGTGGCGTACTCCTTCGGGAACGTAGCGTTTACCGGCGAATACGCGAGGTACAGCGCGTGTTTTTTGCCGTAAAACTGCTCGGAACGATCGAAATAATTTTGCATTTTCGGATCGCGCTCGCTGTACAACCCGATATAACTGCCATATTCCGGCTCATACTTGGCCAGCTTGCCGCTCACAGGCGCGGAGCGCTTCCGCAGCGTCTCCGTATCGCTGACTGTCATGTACAGTTCGGCGATCGTCCGAATTTGATCCGCACGCTGAAGGTCGGCCGCCCCCCAGTCTTTCCCGAATTTGAGCCAATATTCGTTCTCCAGCTCATAATAACGGATCGCTTGCTCATAATCTTTGGTTTGGTCGAAATATTCGTTCAGCCTGCCGCTAAACAGCGCCGCGCTCTCCCAATCGCCCTTGGACGCGTAGTGCTCGACAAGAAACTTCCAATGCGGCACAGCCGCGCTTGGATCGCCTTTCGCCACAGCCGCGTCGGCTGCCTGCCAGCGGTCCCAGATGGCGTCTGCATGCGCCTTGCCGCTCCAAGGGGGGACAGCCAGCGCAAGGCTTGTGCAAATTGCAACCGTAAGCAACTTACGGTTGCGAAGACGACGGCGGTTATGGCGTAAAGTTGTGGAAGCGTCCGCTCGTCCGAGTTCGCTACGATGCAAACTATTTTTCTGTCTGTTGCCGGATGACACCCGTGACTCCCCCTTCTTCTCTATGTAATCGTACTTCCATTATACAACAGCTTACGTTGCGAAAGGCCTGCCGGTCGCAGGAATAATATGGTAACGGCGACGCGATGACCATTCCGTGATATACGACAATGAGGTTGAATGCGCCCACATATTTTTTTAGTACGCTGCTTGTCCGCTGCATTAAACTATCTTTTGTTTCCCACAGCTTCTGCTCCCCTGGCGGACAGCAGCCTTTATGCCTCACATAGTCATGATACAGTTCGGCAATTTCTTCGGCGGAAGACGCTTGCCATTGATCGGGTGTCCATTCGTGCAAATCAAATTCAACTTTAACTGGGAGCCCCCAGCTTTTATTGATGATCGCTGCCATCTGTAACGATCTGGTGTACGGGGAGGAAACGATCCATTCGTATTGCGACATTAAAGGATGGCATACCGTCACTTGTTCGGCTTGCTGAAGTATTTCAATACAGCCGCTTTTCGTAGCTCTCTTTCAACGACTTGGCCACATCTTCGGCCGTTACGCCTTGCATCTTGACGTGGTCGGCCAAAATTCGGGCAACAACCGGAAGTTGCGCTTGTTCAGGCCAAGCATCGTGCTCCCACAGTTTCGATCTTTTGAATGCTTTGGCACAATGCATGTAGCACTCTTCCACTTCCACGCCGAGACCGAGCAGCGGTGCTTTGCCGTGGGCCTTCATCTTGTCCAATAAGGAATCATCGTTAATAATGCAGGCCTTCCCATTGATTCGAAGCGTTTCTTCCAGGCCCGGGATCAAGAAAATGATCGCGATATTCGGATTCGATAAAATATTTCTTAATGAGTCCAACCGCCGATTGCCCGGACGTTCCGGAATTACGAGATGGTTGTCGTCAACGACGTGCACAAACCCGGCGCCGTCCCCTCGAGGGGACACATCGCATGCCCCTGTTCGATCCGACGTTGCTATAAATACCATCGGCGATTGCGCGATAAATGTTCGGCAGTGCTCGTCGATGTGGGTTATGGATTTGTTTGCCACCAACTCGCTTGGATAGCCAAGTAACTCCCGAAGCTGCTGTTCCGAGGTGATTCGGTGCTGAAATGGATTTGTTTTCATCGGGTTGTCCTCTTTTCGATTTATAGGTTTTATCCCGCTTGCTGCATTGCCTCCGTTATGCGCCCGTGGTTATAAACTCATTTTTATATTCGCTTGCATGATAGGAAATGCATCCTCATACTCATTGCTGTACCGGCCGAAGCTGTGCCTCATCACGAGCCAGCGGCTCGAATCAAAGCTCGACCGCAGATTCCATGCATCCCTACTCAAAATCAATTTAAGAAAATATTATCAGCTTATTTAGAAACGTTTTTTGCATCCAGTCGTTTTCGCCCACCGAACTGCCGTTCGAATTTATATGAATTTGGAGATAGCTTGAGTGCTGGAACAGGCCTTATGCACACACCCAAATATTCTTGAAAATCAATTAAAATGTCTCCAGACGCTTTATCGTCCATTCCCGGTATACTTTCGTGCTTATATCCAACGCCCCGGATTCCATCCACTCTTTGGCCGTCAATACAAGCGGGGAAGCATTGCTCTCGTTCATGTCGGATACATTTATCCATTCTGCTCCTAACGAGTCATCAATATTGGGTGAATGTAGAATATCTCCCGCAATGTATTCAACCTCATACAGTACGGCAATGTTATGGCAATGTGTATGGTCGAACCCGGTTCTCGTCCATGGAACGACGAAATCTTTAGTTCCAATATGATTAACGATCCGTACTTGTATGCCCGTTTCCTCAAGAAATTCCCTGGTCAGTGTGTTCAATATCGTTTCATTCGGCTCGATGCTGCCTCCCGGCAAATCATATCTTGCTGTGTATGGCCCTCCATTTTTATGAATGACAAGCAATTTTCTATCCTTCACACATATTCCGTAAACTCCAAGATGGCGGTGATATTTCATAGACATCCTCCGTATTTGGATTATTTAATTGCAATAGATGCAAATCATTGGGTTATAACGGCAAAACGAATGCGGTATGAGGTTACGGGCGATATTTGAAGGACTCGTGATAGTATAGAGCGATTTTTCATGTTGTATTTTTATTCACATTTATGTATATTAATACCATCCTGTTTTTTTAAGAGGGAGGTGTTTAACTTGTACCAAATAAGAAAAGCCACTATGCAGGATACTGAAAAAATGTACCAGCTTATCCGTACTTACGCGGATGAAGGCAAGCTTCTCCACCGAACTCTCAGCTCATTATATGAACATCTGCAGTGTTTCTTTGTTGCGGAACAAGAAGGTGAAGTCGTTGGAACGGTAAGTCTTCATATTTTAGATAAGGATCTCGCGGAAGTACGTTCCCTTACCGTTTCATCTACGCTTTTCGGAATGGGGATTGGAAAAAATCTTGTTACTGCGGTTATTAATGAATCCAAGTCTCTAGGAGTTCAAACCATTTTGTCTTTAACGTATCAGGTTGATTTTTTTCAAAAGTGCGGTTTCCAACTTGTTGATAAAAAACAGCTCCCTATGCCAAAGGTTTGGAAAGATTGCGTGCATTGCTCAAAGTTCTCAAATTGTGATGAAAACGCGATGATTATTCATATTTTATAAGTTGAATCTTTGGAAGCTTCACAACTGAAGACAATCGCGCAGCATCAATACATATCGATTCCTATTGTATTTCACCCAAATAGATTTGCGCTTTATGACCAATGATGTAAGCTGCAATTATGGTTCTAAGTTCTCGTGGATACAGCGGTGCGCCGAGAATCGTATCAAGTTCCAGCCATTCCATTCCCAATTGATTATGATCCATGACTGTAGCTTCCGTGTACCGTACAATATCGCCTTTAAAAATAAATTCTACTCTATGAATATCTTTATCTGCAAAGCATTCTCTGACAAAGAGCAGCTCCTTAACCTCGATTACAAATCCGGTTTCCTCGATGCATTCTCTAACTAAGCACTCCTGGAGCTTCTCTCCCGCTTCTTGTCCGCCGCCCGGCAATAAGTAGAATATCCCGCTCTCATCCTGCAGCTTCGTCACAAGTAACTTATTATGTTGGATGATTAGTGCTTTGGCCGAATTTCTTATTTTCAATAGTGATTTCCCTCCATTCAATCGGATCATCGGATTCGCATGTTTATAAGCATTCGGCAATGTTCTAAGAAATGAGGTGAACCCTTTATATGAGGAGGCTGTAAATAAACGTGGTTAACCGTAGAAATCTGCTTATCGTTGCGATTGTATAGACTTTGATCTGTGGTTTTGTTCCGGATTAGGCAATGTAATGGAGACTGGCACCGCCCATGCGAGCCCGTAAACGGTACGCGATCTGATGCTTACGGAGATGTCGCCCGATTCCACAATGTTCGGCGGAGGCTGACTCCTCGATCCATCCGAAAAACTGCAGCATCGTTATACAGGTTTGCTTATTCATCACATCCAATTGTTTTGTCGTATGCGAAGCGCACCAAATAGTCCATAACCTATTAATCCGCCGATGAAGTTAAATATAACGTCATCTACATCTGCTGTGCCCATTTTAAGCAGCGCTTGCAACAATTCCAGAATCACGATCGAACCTATAAAGCACAATGAGAACAAATATAGCCTTTTTAATCTCGCGAATAAATAGGGTAGCATGACTCCAAAAGGAATGAACACGCCGATATTCCCGGCTAAATTTATTATAGGTATCTTTACATTGCCCGGTTTCATCGTACTCATAAAATGCAGTATTGTTTTAAAGGGAACGTAGTTAAATCGGATTTCAGCATGGACTGTTCTGCCAAACCCCAAAAACATCCAATACAATAAACAGCTACTATAGCTAATAAAGATTAACCAGACAAGCCCGCGCATTGTTTTCTGACCATTGCTCTTCAATTACTCACCGCTCTCGGCCGTTAATCGAAATTTGTTATACGTGATTTGCTCCGCTATCAAATCATCCGTATCTTATCTCGTAATTCAGCCTTGCCTGAATATTCCCAGCTTATCGCAAAATCTACGTACTGTAAACGCGCGAGGATAATGGAGAACAGCCCCGACCGAACCGGTGATCTTCAAGTCGCCTGTAACGACCGAATTGCGCAGCTTCACACCCGACTCCGATATGACCACATCTATCGCAAACATCAGCAAAAGCGGTAGCGGATCGTTCTTCGTAGCCGAATAACCGGTTCACCACTTTCGCCCCTTCGACGCGCGTAATCGGTGCATCCGGCCGCATCGTACCGTCAGGATAGCCGCTGATCCGAAAAAAATCCTCCTTGCGGGGGATGCTGAGCCGCGATCCGAGAGATGACCACTATGAAAGAAGGCAATCCGAATGTTGGACGAGCATGTATTTATTCGGGTTTATTATTTCTTAGCCAATTGATCATGTTGTCGAATAATTCTACAGAGTATTTGTCGTCATTGCAGAGTTATCTACCCGATGCAATCTTCTTGATTACCTTGACGATACTAGTGTGCGCAGGGCCTGTAGCGTAAAAATGATTTTGGTCTTACCATCTTTAGTTAAACAGTGCTCGTACTCGATTGAATTGGTTATTAAATGCAGTATAATCTCCATCACTTTCGCTCGTAGGCCAAAATTTGCAAAGCCAAAATAGTGAAGCAAGTTTACGTGAATTTACAAATCTAACAACTTCTCGTTTAGATAATTCGAATTGCTCTATAAACCACCGCCAGGAGTCTTCTCCAATCTTTCTAGAGTCCACATGTTCTACGAAATCCACTAAATCGTAAGCTTTATCCGTGCTTCCAGCATATTCAAAATCAACGACTCTCACTGTATTACCATCCCACAAGCAATTAGCTAAGTTTGGATCGCCACGTGAAAATACTTGTTCCCCGGCATACTTTAAGTGTTCTGCTTCTTTACTAAATACCCAATTTCTCGCTAAGTCCCATGCTTCAGAAGTCTGTTGAAATCTTATATTCTCATGATTGCCAAAAAACTCCCGGACCTTTGAAAGCATACAAGATGAGTTGCAGATTACCGGTTGTAATGTATACGACGATGTTCTCACGGGCAACGAATTAAATGTCTTCAATACATTGGCTAAAGCGCATAGTTCTATCGTAGTAATGTTCTGAATGTCACATAATCTGCTACCATTTAAATATTCCATAACAATAATATAACAATCACCAATTTCTTCGATAAAACGTAGAGGTCTCGGGGTAATTCCCTCGGTATAATCATTTAAAGCATTTAATGCGATCCATTCATTTTTTGTTTGTCTTTCTTTTAACGGAGTGAAACAATTTTATACAAAGTCGTTCGTCGCGTTCACGATACAAAAAAACCGAATGATTTCTGCCGCCACTCAAAGCACTTAGCTTCTCACTCGATGTATTCAACAGTTCTTTGATCTTTGTATCGGTTAGCATCTTGAGCTCCTTCTTGCTTACATTTTTCTAGTCACGAACTCACGGTATCTTTAAGAGTAATCCCGTATCACAGCTTTAGCTGATCACAAATTAACGTGCTTGATATTTACGAACTCGAATGGCTTGTCACAACATTGTTCACCTGAGCAGGACATCCTCGAATCGCATATGTCAAGTCTAGGAGCAAAAGCGAATGCATACGATATTAAATTTTTCTACTGCTCTTTCTTAGTTTTACTATCTTTTTCATCCGTTTCAATATACTGTTTTAATTCTTCTTCAATCTCTTCATTACTCATGTTAAAATCGTCTTTATCTACAATGCCTAACTTTTCTTTTATTCTCTGTATATCAGAATAAATCTCTTTGTTTCTCAAATGCGTACTTAAAACTAATCCAAAGGTTACAGATATTAAAACTAATATTCCATATGGTCCGAGAAATATAGAAATTAAATTGCCAGAACTATCGCTGTAATTGTACCAAATATTGTCATTTTGTATCCCTTCAAGATTTTATTTAATCATTGGGTTGTATCACTAGAAAATATATGGGTTACATCATTGAATTTCTAACAAAGATTCAGTTCATTCGTTTGATTTCATGTATTTAACTTCTGAATTATTCTTAATTATTAATTCCTCATTAACAAGTTGGTTATTATACTTGCTTATTTCCATCCTCCATATTTCATTTCCTCTATACCACCTGTTCTCTTTTTGATAAAACTGATGATTTTTTTCCTCCACTTTGTATATGAATTCCAATTCCGCGTTACAAACTATCGTTCCTTCCAGAAATTCATCAGATAAATATATATTAAATTGAAACGTATAGTTTGTTGGGTTGTAAAATTGCAAATCTACATAATTATAAAAGACGCTTGTTCCTGTCCCAAAAGGAACAACTCTTCTATCATCAGGAAATATATCAAAGCTATGATGATGACGTTCTTTGATCTCAAGCGGTGTATGAAGAGCAAGCCAAAATAGCATATTGGCTAATTGGCATAGTCCACCTCCTGTACCAGTTCGAACTGCTCCATTTGATAACATTAAACCTTCGATATAACCCTTGGCTTTTGTTGTTTTACCTATTCGTTTCCAAAAAGAAAATGTCTCTCCTGGGTTTATCACTATCCCATCAATATGCTCAAGAGCAATTTTTATATTTTTTATTTTATTTTCTTGTAATATTGGATCCGAATTAGCTAGGACTCTTCTTAAAACGGATTTATGCTTCTTACAAACAAAATCAAACTCATCAGGCTTTCTACCACGTGCATATTTTATTTTGGGGTTTAAATTCATAAGATGTCTCATCAATATAAGTTGCTGAACTCTCAACTTGTATAAAAAAGGAAAATACCTCAATAATATTTTCTTCATTGAGAAAATCCTCAATTCTTAAGAGTTTTAAGTACATATAATTTATTTCGTTTCTTTCGGATTTATGTGAAGGATCTGCCTTCTTAGAGATTCTAAGACATGTCTGTATATAAACGATGTTTTCCACAATGAATGTATCTAAACAAGTAACCTTGATGATGACCTTTATTTATTAGACTTCTTTTAAATTCCTCTTTAGTTAGTTTCTTACGTTTTCTAATTTCTTCAATATCATCTGTTAGTTCTTCTTCTAGGTGTTCTAATTCTTTCCAACCAACATATCCAACAATGGCACAAAAATCGTCACAATGACTTAACCACCTTTCTTGTTGCCATCCAAAGTAACCGGGTGTCCGGTAAATAAGTTCCTCAATATATTCTTTACTACTAACTTTTTCAAGATTACTTACATCTTGAAATTCACCATCATATTTACCTGCTGCTGAGCCATCTTTAATACACCACGGACAAATTCCTTCTACTTCATCTATTGAATAAAAAGGTCCTTCATATACGTAATTCCTTTCTTCATTACAGATAGGGCACATAGTTTTTTCTTCTTTAATTACACCTATGCTAACAGGGTTTGGATTATATTTAAAAATAGGAAGCTCCATAGAATACCCCCCAATAAAACAGATTGCAGATCTATCAGTAAACGTTCTTGTATTCACGAATCCGAGAGCCTTGAGGCACGGTAGCTCCGGATCCGTCAGGACTTAGGCTGCAGGATTGTCTGCCTAAGTCCGCTTCTCCTTTTGGGACGTACATAAGGGGCACATTCTTGTTGCTTCAATACGTGATGAACATAAAATTTTATAGCGCTGATCGCTTGATTCACGTAGGCGTGAGAGCGCTGGCGGCCCAACAAGTAAAGGGAACGCGATCGTTCCACGATCCCCCGTGCTCAACCGTGTATCCATAAAAACGTTCAACCTGCCCACAATAAGCCTTAATGGTTTTGGAACTGTACCCTCTGGCAATTAACTCATTCTTCAATTGAGTCTCTCGTTCATTATTCCATGTAAAAGTATACTCAGTAGTCACTCCAAGAGAGGTGTGCTTGTATTGAAGAGACTCGCATTCCTCTGCCAAGGCCGGCTCCATCTCGATGCTGCAGCCCTTTAAGAGGTCTAGTAATTGTTCGATAACCCCAAGTGTATAAGGAGCAGACCAGACCGCTTCTTCCGGAAGCCATCTTCTCCCGGGCAATTGTTTGATCTTGGTGACGTCCTCCTGGCTAAAATAGATCAGCTTTACGGTCAACGACTCTTCGTTTCGCTTTGAAAGCAGAATCTTCATGAGTTCACCTTCCTAATTGAGTATATCAAAATTACAATTTTTGGGTAATAAAAAAGAGGCTTGCCAAGTCTATATGAGACCTTGGAAACCTCCCGATGCTTTCGGTGATCATAAAATATTCGATTGCGGTTTTATCTAGACCCGTTTATATCTTATAAACCAGAAATATAGCCCGAGCTGCGTACGCTACATGGTCTCCAAAGAGATTCGGCTTCCTTTGCCACCCGGCTCAGCAGCCTGAACTACAAGACGACGCGGCAGCCGGGCACGCAGCTCCGGTACATGACTGATCACTCCGACCGTCAGCTTATCCAGGTGCAGCTTCTCCAGCGCCGTAATAACCGCCTCGAGCAGCTCTTGGTCAAGCGTGCCGAATCCTTCATCGAGAAAGAAAAATTCGAGCGGGTATTGGCCTTTCAGCTGAATTTGCGCGGAAAGCGCCAGGGCAAGCGATAATGAAGTAAGGAATGTCTCCCCGCCCGAAAGCGTCGTAACCGGACGGCGCACGCCTCCGTTTGCATCATCACGAATAACGAACCCGCCGCCCGAGTCGACTTCGATCGCGTACTTTTGCCTCGTGAGCTGACCCAAACGTTCGGAAGCGCTGCGGCTGACATGCAGGAGCTGTTCTTCGGCTAAAAACTCGACAAATGCGTTCCCGCGAAGAGCGGCTTGAAGCTTAGCAAGCAGCGATAGTTCTTGCTGGCGCGAAGAGCGCTGCGATTCCAGCTCCGACCAACGCATATGCTTCGCCTGAAGCTCCTCCCAATCACGTTCCGCTTTTGCCGTGGCCTGCAGTGCCGCTTCATCTTGTTCCTTGCATTCCTTAAGTTCGGCTTCAAGACGGGACCATGTATCTTCAGATACTTCACGCCCGTTCAGCTCGACCTCAAGCTCATGCCTTCTGGCTGCGAGCTGGTGCTGAAGCTTGCGATGCGCCTCCGTTTCGGCTTGCCACGCCGTTTGCTGCTCAGGGGAAAGCAGCGACTGACTCACTTCGTCGACCGAAGCAAACCGCTCCGCTGCAGATTGCTGTGCCCACTCGGCTTGAAGCTCCGCATCCAGCTGCACGGCCGATTCGGCCGCTTGTCTGGCCGCTGCATCCCGTTGGGCGCATTGCTGCATAGAAGCTTGTGCAGCCTCAAGCTTTTCAGCGGTACTCAAAGCGAGTTCGCGAAGGGCCGTCAGCTTGGCCTGCGCTTCGGATGCGAGTGCCGTTGCATCGTGTTCGCCTATCCACGACCTGAGCTGCTCCCCTTTTTGTGAAATGAGCAGTTCCAAGCTATGACGTTCAGCGCCGGCTTTCACGGATAATTTCTCCATATCGCCCAGCTCCAGCTGCCATCGTTCAAGCTTTTCCTGCTTTTCTGCGAGGAAATCGACGCTCTTCTCTAACCGCTCGCGCAACTCTTCCGCAAGCCGATCCCGTTGCTGCAAGCTTTCGGCTTCCTCGACGATTCGATTCGGATCGAAATCAGAGAATTTGCCCGGCCAGCTTTGCTGCAAATCCCTGATCGCCTTTTTTAAGTCCACATGCTTCTGTTCCTGAGCGGCGAGTAGGCTTTGCACGGCCTGTTCCCGGGCATGAAGCTCCTGCTCCCGCTGATCCGCTTGGCGTTTCTCTTGAAGCAAGTGTTGAAGCGACGATTGCAGTTCTTGAATCTGCCGTTCCACGCCAACCAAAGCATCCGCCGATTCCTTGACGGATAATATAAGCTGCTTCAATTGAAGCTCAGCCGCTGTAATGGCTACGCTGGTCTCATCGGTGACACTGCCGGCTGCTGCCGCCGCTTCCAGCCATCCGGGATTCGGAAGGCCGCCTTGACCTTTTTGTTGATCGTCCGAAGAGGTCAGCGGTTGTGGAACCTGCCGAAGCTGCCCCTCCAGCGTTTGTAATGTATGCAATTGCTGCCGGTAGGTAAGCTGCAGCTCTCTGGCTTGCTGCTGCAGTTGCTCCAACTGCGCGACTTCATTGTCCGGCGAACCATCGGCTCGTACATTCGACAGACGCTCCGCTCCTATCGGATGAGGGTGCTCCGTAGCACCGCAAACCGGGCAAGCCTCGCCTTCATGCAAATGCGCGGCGAGCTGCTCGGCCAGCTTCCCCAGCTCCGCTGCCTTCTCCAACGCTCGAAGCTCGGCAATTTTTTGCGGAATTGCCGTAAACCAGCTCGCTAATGCATGTTCCATACGATTCAAATCGTTATGTATTCCTGCAGCTTCCTGCAACCACATTGTCCCTCTTGCAATCCAGTCCGAACCCGTCTGCTTTAATGCTGCCTTCGCATCGCTCAGTCGTTCCAGCTCCGATTGCTGCTTACGCAGCTCCGCATCGAGCTCCGCCGCTTGCTTCTCCAAGCGCTCCCACTCGCGCTTCTCCTGCAGCGCCTCCTGCAGCTGCCGGCGGTACGCGCTCGGCACTTCGGCGCGCTTCAGCTCCGCTTGCAGCTGCGCTTGGCGCTGCAGCGCTTTCTCGCGCAGCTCGCGCTCGCGAGCCTGCTCCGCGCGGCCGGCGGCGAGCTGCGCCTCCAGCTGCGCCGCCTCCGCGGCCAGCGCGGCCAGCCGCTCGCGGTCGCCCGCGAGCTCGGCGGCCAGCGCCGCCGCCTGGCGCAGCTGCTCGAGGCGCAGCACGAGCGGCGCCTCTTGTGCAGCCAGCGCCTCACGCGCAGCGGCGTGCGCCTCTTGCGCCTGCGCCAGCGCGCCACGTGCGGCCGCGAGCGCTGCGGCGATCGCGGCGGCGGCTTCGCGCTCCCTCGCGAGCTGCGCGGCCGCGGCGCCGAGCCGGCGCACGAGCGGGCGCAACCGCTCGGCTTGCGCCGCACGCGCGAGCCGCGCCTCAAGCGCCGCCACATGCGGCGTCTGCGCGGCCAGCGACGCTTCGCGCGCGGCGACGGCGGCGAGCTCCCGCTGCAGCTCGCGCACGGCGCGCAGCTCGGCGGCGCGGCGCTCGCAGGCCGCAAGCCGTTCGCGCAGCGTACGAGCAGCCTCGCGCGCTTCGCGGAGCCGCGTTTCGGCACCGCCGAGCGCCTCGGTCGAAGCGTCGCCGAGACCCTGCTGCTCAGCCTGCAGCTCCTTGATCGCCACGTCCGTTTCCTTATAGCGTGAAGCGGTTTTCGCACTTAGACGGTCGCCGTACGGCTCCAGATGAAACAGCCGCTGCAGCATCGCGCGGCGGTCTTTTCCCGTCAGCGTCAAAAACTCCGCAAACTTCCCTTGCGGCAGCACGACCGCTCTCGTAAAATCGGCCATGGACAATCCAAGTATGGCTTGAACCTGCTGGTTTACATCACCTGCTTTATCCGCAAGCACCAGCGTCTCGCCGTCCTTCAGGTGAATCAAACGGCTTAAACTGCCTTGCACCGATACATCGCCGGTCCGTTTGAATTGACGGTCGACCCGGTAGCGCAGCACCCCTTCGGCGGAACCGAGTTCGAACGTAAACGATACGGAAAGCGTCGACTCCGACTGGTTCATGATCGCCTGCGTCCCTCCGGACGCTCGCTCCACTTTACCGAACAGCGCCAGCGTAATCGCATCGAGAATCGTCGATTTGCCGCTCCCGGTCGGCCCGAAAATACCGAACACCCCGGCCTCCGTCAGCGCCGTAAAATCGATCTCCTGAACCTCCCGGTAGCTTTGCAGGCCGGATATTTGCAAATGAATCGGCCGCATGTGCAGCCCTCCTTCTTCCTATGATCAATATGGGAAATGAAAGGTTATAGAAAAATTTTCCACAAAATTCAGCCCACTGCCATATTACGCCTCAACGTCTTCCTCATCGGCGGACAGCAGCTCCAGAAACAACCGGACAAGCTCCGGCTCCGGCTGAGCGCCGCCGGTTTGCCGTTCGTAGAAGCGGCGAAACAGCTCGTCCATCGGCATTTTCGCCGCCGAGACGGCTTCCTTCGCGGCTTGCTCCAGCTCCGGATAAACCGGACGTATATGAATCAGCCCTTCTCGGGCTTGCCGAAGCGTATGGATTTGTTCAAGCGACATCGTCTCGTTCAAATGCACTTCCAGATCGATCCACGCATTCGCATCCTTTCCCTCATCCAGCCACCGGTGCACTTCCGCCAGCCCCCCCTTGGCTCTCCACTCCACGAGCGGACGGCCGCAGGACAAATAAACTTCCTCAACGTGCGGCACGGATCCCGGCTTGATCTCAAGAACGGTCACCGATTTGGCATAGCCGGCTTCCCCAAAGCTGTACGCGAGCGGAGAGCCGCAATAACGCATCATCGTCTCCGACTTGATATATTGCGGACGGTGCAAATGACCGAGCGCCACATATTGAGCGCCGGCTGCAAGCGCCGTCACATCGACCGTGTAGGCACCGCCTACCTGAATCGGACGTTCCGATTCCGTTTCTTTGCCGCCAAGCACATACAAGTGGCTCATAAGCAGATTTACGGTATCCTTGCGGTAGTGACGCGCCTGCGCCTGCACCAGATGGCCTACCCGTTCGGAATATGCCGCACGCAGCAACTCCTCCTGAATGTCGTCCGACAGCAGCTCCCGCAGCCTCGACTCGGAAGGATAAGGAAGCGCGAACAGCACCGCTTTTTCTCCGGTTCGTTCGATGCCCGTCTCATAGACCCTCGCCTCCGGCAATCCGACGAGCGTGACGCCGAGCTTGCGGGCAAGCGGAGCGGCTGCAGCCAGCCGGTCCGGGTGATCATGGTTGCCTGCGATTACGTAGACCGGACGGCGGCCTTGGTCCGACAGTCGCGCCAGCGCGTCGTAAAACAATTGCTCCGCCGCAGCAGGAGGATTGACCGTATCGTATACGTCCCCGGCAAGCAACACCAAATCGATCTGCTGCGAGTTTACGAGATCGGACAGCTCGTCGATGAAAGCCTCCTGCTCCGCCAGCCGGCTCCTTCCTTCCAGCGAACGGCCGAGATGCCAGTCCGCTGTATGTAGTATCCGCATGCTTTATCTCCTTTCTCAGTCCCGTACATCTTACAGTTCGACAACATGGGCCCCGTCAAATAAAAAGATAAATTTGTGCAAAACAGGACGTTTCCAAATCCGTTCCACCGCTTTGCCGTATAAATCGAGCTGCAGCCGATAGCCTTCCGCTACCTTCGCGGGAGAACCGCCCTTCAGCCTGTCGGTTTTATAGTCAAGCAGCACAAGCCCTTCTTCCTCTTCGATCAAACAGTCGATAACCCCTTGCAGCATGACCACTTCATCGGATAATCCGCCTTGGTCGGCTCCATAAACGTCGCGTGCGGGCAATCCGAAGCTGAACGGCACTTCGCGATGAACCCGCTTCGTGCGCAGCATGCGTTGCCCGAGAGCGCTTTGGAAAAAAGCAGCGATTCCTTTTGGATCGACTAACGCCCTCTGGGCTTCCGTCAGCAGCTCCCGATCCACCATAGAAGCAAGCGTACGTTGAATTTCCGGCTCCCCCGGTTCACTTTCCAGCGGAATATGCTGCATCACCGCGTGAAATACCGATCCCCGTTCAGCCGCATTCATGTTCTGCTGCTCGAGGAAACGCGGTCTCCTCACGATCACGGGTCGAAAACCGCCGCTTTGCGGCTCCGTCTTTACAGGAAACATAGTCGAGTCCGCCGCAGGTGCACCGCTAATTCCGGGCAAAAGCAGCGGTTCCGGCTCATCCGACAGCAGCTCCATCAACCGGTGATGCTCGGACAACCGTTTCAGCTCCGTCACCGACGTCTTGGATAGCACCGTCGTTGCATCCGGATGCGCATAGTTCCAGGATAGGCGCCGCCATACTTCATGCTCCGTCTGTACGGACCCGTCCACCGGCTCCAAACGGAAGAGCGATGCCCACCGGTCTCCGTCAACCGGCGCAGACGATACCGCAGCTTGCGTCATGCCGGCGAACATGTCCGGCTGAAGCAGACGGACGCGCCATTCCGACGTTTCGCCAAAAAGGAATGGTTGACTGCGGTATTCGAGTCCCCCGGCTTCACGCAGCGGTTGACCGTCCGGATGCCGGATCAAGGCCGGTCCGACCCAATCGAGGTAGCAGCGCGCGTTGGCCACCGCATCATCGGGAAGGGCCTCGCTCTCGTGCGAAAGGAATCTGGACCACGACGCCGCCAGCTTTTCCGCTCCTTTGACCGTAGCGACCAGCACCAGCTTCTCCCTTGCGCGCGTCAGCGCAACGTAGAGCACCCGCATTTCTTCGGCGAGCATTTCCAGCTGAATTTTGCGTTTGATCGCAAGCCAAGGCAGCGTTGGATAGCTTACACGGGTTTCCAGCTCCATATATTTCGGGCCAAAACCCAGTTCCTTATGCAGCATAAAAGAATCCGCGAGATCCCGCCGGTTAAACTGCTTGGCCATCCCCGCCACGAACACGACGGGGAACTCCAGGCCTTTGCTCTTATGGATGGTCATGATGCGAACGACGTCTTCCTGCTCACCGAGCGCCCTTGCGGTTCCAAGGTCTCCTCCGCTCTCCTGCATGCGCGCGACAAACCGCAGAAAACGGAACAGACCGCGGAAAGACGTGGCTTCGTACTGCTTGGCCCGATCGTAAAGCGCCCTCAGGTTTGCCTGACGCTGCTGGCCGCCGGCAAGACCGCCGACATAATCAAAATAACCGGTCACGCGGTATATATCCCAGATCAAATCGGCCAACGACGTTTGCTGCGCCTCGCGCCGCCACTCCTTCAGCTGCGCCAAAAAAAGATTCAGCTTTTTCTGCAGATCCGGATGTTTGGGAAGCTGCTCCCCGACTAGACCATCTGCCGCCTGGCTACGGGCTTCTGCTGCCGTTTCGAGTTTTTCCATTCCGTCTCGAGACGAAACCGTGTTGGATGGCACAACCGTACTTGTATCCTCTGTTAATGTCGCAGCCGCTTCTTGTTCCATTGCAATTTGTTCCGGGTTCTTTCCCTCCATTGCTGCGAATAGAGGTACATCTTTATCTTCTATTCCTCGAGCTTGTACCGCCTCGCTGCCCACATCCCTTGCATACGCGCGAACCGCATCGTAGTACGCTCCATGCTTGCTGTTTATGCGTATATGGGCAAGCTCTTCCGCCTGTAGACCGACGATCGGCGATCGGAGTACGGATACGAGCGGAATATCCTGATAAGGATTATCGATTACCTTCAGCAGCGACAACAGTACCTGCACCTCGGTCGCCGTAAAATAGCCGCTGTTCAGCTCCGCATAGGCCGGAATGCCCTGCAGCTGCAATTCCTCGATCAGCACCGGCGCCCATTGCTGTGTCGCGCGCAGCAGGATGACGATATCCCGGTATACGGCATCCCGCATGCCTCCGGCCGATTTATCGAAAACTTGCAGCGGTCGCCCGCCGTCCATTCCCGTCATAGCACGGATTTGCTGGGCGATATAGCGGGCTTCCAGTTGAACGGTCTGAAGTTCGCGCGCATCCGCAGCCGTCTCGTCTGCGCCAGCTCCTCCCTCATCTTCCAAACCGGCCGATCCGGTATCCTCGAACTCCGTGTCCCGGCTTTCCGCCGAACCTTCGGCCGAGCGGTCGATCAGCACAAGTTCTGCGGCGACATCCTGCTCCGGCTCGGGATAGCCTGCGCCGTAAACAAGCTTCGCCCTGTCGTCATAAGCGATCTCCCCAACCGTCTCCTGCATGATTTGCCGGAAAATATAGTTCGTCCCGTCGACGACCTGGCGTCTGCTGCGGAAATTGCGCGCCAAATCGATTCGCTGTCCCGGATCGGTGCCGTTCGCCCGGTAGCTTTTATATTTTTCCTGAAACAACCCCGGCTCTGCCAGACGAAACCGGTAAATGCTCTGCTTCACATCTCCAACCATAAATCGGTTTCCCGGCACAGGTCTGGAGATCAATTCCACTATCGCTTCCTGCACCCGGTTCGTGTCCTGATATTCGTCCAGCAGCACTTCGGCGTACTGCTCCTGGTATTCCAGGGCGGCAGGCGACGGGACGAGCTGTCCCGGACCCGACTCCTCCGCGCACAATATTCGCAAGCAATAATGCTCCAGATCGGCGAAATCGACGAGCCGCTTGGCTATCTTGGCCTGTCGGTACCGCTCTCCGAAGTCGATCACCAGCTCGCTGAGCGTCTGCATTAGCGGTGCCATCGCCTTCAGCTCCGCATTGAATTGCTCCGGAGTTCGTCCGAACAGCTCCTCCCGCAGCGCCGCGACCCGATCCTTCGCCTCGTTTCGCAGCTCCTTCGTCTGCTCCTGAAGCGCTTTGTCGTACTGGTCGCCTTTGCAAGGTTTCAGCTTTCCGAATGCGGCCCGTTGAAATGCATCGTATAACGGTTCCCAACCATGCGAATCCGATACTTCCAGCAAAGATTCGACGAAGGCCAAATCATCCCGCAGGGTTGCTTCGTACGGAACAGGCCCTCCCGGTTGCCCGGTGATCGAGAGCGCTTCGCGAAGCAGCGCAGCCGCGCCGAGCAGCTCCAGCCGCGCGGAAGTCAGCAAGCTGGGCACCCATGGGTTGTCACCCGCCACTTCCCGTTCGAACATGGCTGCGCTTTGGCGCAGCCAATGATCGGGCCATGGATGGCTGCGGGAATCGTCATATAAGCGTTGAATGAGCCCGAACAGCGCGTCGTCATTTTTGTCGCCGCTGAACGTATCGGCAAGCCGCCAGAAGGCGTCCCCTTCTTCTGCTGCGCCGTATCGTTCTTCAAGCAGCTCCTCCAGCAAATCCTGGCGCATCAAGGCGCTTTCCGTTTCGTTTGCGATGCGGAATCCGGGATCGAGTCCGATAAGCTGGTAATGCCGCTGAATGACTTCCATGCAAAACGAGTGAAGCGTCGTAATGGAAGCCCGCTGAATGAGCGCCAACTGGCGCTGCAAATGATCCGATCCCGGATTTGCCGCGAGCGCCTTTTCCAGCGCTTCGCTGATCCGGTGGCGCATTTCCGCTGCGGCCGCCTTCGTGAACGTTGCCACCAGCAGCCGGTCTACGTCGAGCGGGTCCCGTTCATCGGAAATGCGCCGTATGATCCGCTCGACCAGCACCGCCGTTTTTCCCGAGCCGGCTGCAGCCGCCACCAGCATCGAATGGCCGCGTATGGCAATAGCGTCCCATTGATCGTCGGTCCAGGTGCTGCCTTCCGGTTTCGGTATTTTATCGATCATGGCGTTTCTCCTCCGTCGTCCACACTGCGTTCTTTCATCATTTCCCGTTCCTCGTCCTGCTGCGATGCCGCAATCTCCATTTCAGCGATGGACAGCGGTTTGGCAGCGGCCGGACGGAACGGACGGGACGCATCCTTCGTTGATCCCAGAGTTCGTTCCCCGCTGCGTAAGCCTTTACTGCTCTCGCTCACATTAGACTGTTCCATCAGCTCCCACACAAGCTCTTTCCCCATAGGAGCCAGCGTCTTGTAGGCATTCCCCTCGAACTGAAGGTCAAAGTGGCATACGGACCTGTAAGCACATTGCCCGCAAGCGGTCATTGCCCCTGACCGGTAAGGCGTAATGTCGATGCATCCGTCCGTCATCGACTCGCCGATGTTCTTGATCGTCCGCTTGACATAACGGCGAACCGTATCCCACTGCTGCTCCGTCGCGACGGAGGACGTTTTGTAGAAGCTGCCGTCCGTTTTGAGCGCAGCGGGAAGCAAGTCCGAGTATCCGCTTGAGCCGATCAGTCCGCTATCCATCAGTCGGATTATTTCCGGATCGGCCGTGAGCATTCCTTTGGTCTTAAACTTTTTGAGCAGCTCCGCTTGCACCGCATCGCTGCTTAATCCGTTCTTTGCGTTCAACACCGGATTATGTACGTGGAAATAAAGCACGCCCGCCGGCTTCGCCTCCTTGCCAAGCCAAATCGGGGAATGCGTCAATATAACGTCAAGATAAGCCAGCATTTGCAGCGAGAGCCCGTAATACACTTCGAACATCTGAAGCGCTTTGCCGCTCGATTTGTAATCGACGACCCTTAGCAGCGTCCCTTGCTCGGTGTCGGCTCGGTCGATCCGGTCGATTCTGCCGCGAAGCTCCATTTGGACTCCGTTGGCCAACGGGTACTGCATCGGCGGTATGGACTCGCCGCTCCCGAAGCCGATTTCGAGCCCGACGGGACGAAATTGTCCGCGCTTCGCATGCTCTCCCAGCATTACCGCCGCCCTGCTGATCACCTGCTTCAGCTTTCTGGCGATGTAGAGGTAGCGTTTTGAGCTTAGCAATATTTCCCCTTGAAGCCTCGGAGCAAGCATGTCGACGACAATCGCCGCCCGCCGTTCGCATTCTCCCGGAGTAAGCGCGCCCCAATCCACGCCTTCTTTCATCGTCTGTTCCGCAAACAAGCTCAGCGCCGAATGGAACAGCTGTCCGACGTCGGGCGCATCCAACCTGAATATGCGGCGTTCCTTCAAACGTAATCCGTGTGAAGCGAACTGCGAGAATGGACAAGACACGAAGCGTTCCATTCTGGATACGCTGGTCTCGATGCGGTCTCCGTATAGCAATCGGCTTGTTTCCGCGCTTAAATACGCTTCCTGGTTCGTATAGAGCAGCGACTGCAGCAGGCGCGACAGCTTGGCGCCATATTCCGGCTGCCGGGCGAACCAGTTGTATACTGACCACCAGACGCTGCCCACCGGCTTTCCTTGCATCCACAGCTTCAGCTGAACGATCAGATGCGAGAGCGCCTTGTCCGGGCTTACCGCATATTCCATCTGTTCGCTCAGCGGCGTCCCCGGAGCCGGATCGGTCATCAGCAGCCGTTCGCTTATTTGCGGGAACATCCGCTTCATTTGACGAAGCACATCGGACGGGAGCAGCGATTTTCCTTCTTCATCCGCTAGCGGATAGCTGAGCCATAATCCGCCGGATGGCGTACAGAAGGCGCAATAAATCAGGAATGGCTCGTCAAGCAGCCGTCTGCGGCTGCCTTCCGCCATAGAAAGTCCGGCGCTGGCGAGCTGCTCCCGCTCCATTTCGGTCAGAACGCCGCTTTCCGTTATTTTGGCCGGCATAACCCCTTCATTCACGCCGAGCACAAACATATGCTTTACTTGACCGGATCTTGTACGGTCCATGCTCCCGATCAGCACCTGATCCAGCGTCGGCGGCACCAATCCGAGCTTGATGCTCTCCATGCCGGTCTCGACCAGCTCCGTAAACAGCTCCAGAGACGTCGGCTCCTCCCCCATCAGTTCCACCAGTTGATCGAGCATATCCATCACACGGTCCCATACCTGCGAATGCTCTCTTGCCTTTTCCGGCTTGCCCTCGCGAAGCGCGCCCTGGCTCCACATCTCCAGCCTCTCCGGTACGTGCAGACCGACAAGCAGCTCATACAGCGCCTCCACCCGGTCGCGAACGTTCGCCCGCTTCCGCATCCGCTGCTGCAGTTGACCAAGCGGTTCAGCAATGCGCCTGCGGCAAGCGTTCATCGCATTCAAAAACTTTTCATCCGCAGCGTTCGGCCCATCCCCCGCTTCATCCAGGGTCGTCCGGTACGAATAAGTCCAATCTCGCGAATCGATCCATTTGCTTGCTTGAATGCCGAAAGCGAGCACGTAGTTTTCCAATTGATCCATTAAATGCCTGTCGATCCGCACGGCCTCTTGTTCGTCCGCGTCGCCCGAGCCGATCGGCAAAAAGAAATCCGTCTTCACGCAGCGGAAAACCGCATCGTATTTCCACCCGTTTCGGATCGCTTCGAGCGATGAGCGGATCAATTCGACAAGCGGATGATGCATCACCGATCGTTTCTGATCGAAAAAGTGCGGGATGCCGTAATCCTTGAACGTCCCGGCCACCAAATCTCCGTAAGCTTCAATGTTGCGCACGGAAACGGAAATATCCCTCCATCGCAACCCTTCGTCGCGCACAAGAGAGACGATGTCGCGGGCCGCCCCCTCCACTTCCGCTCTCCGGTTTACCGCCGCCGAGATACGCACCGGAGACTTCCCGATCGTCGGAACGGCTGGCTTGTACGGCCGTTTAATCCGGTCTTCAAAATGACGTTCCAAATACGCCAGCATCGGATTGTGCTCGAACCGAACCGGCGGATCGCCGTTCAACATAACCGTTTCGTTTATATGTACGCCCGCTTGCGGCAAACGCTCCCGCAGTTGAATCAAAGTCCGGGCTGTAGGATGAAACAAATCAAGCTCATGCGGACGTTCTTGCGTTATGTAATCTTTATTCAGGCATAATGTTAACGTTACGTTGTCGCTGTATAGCGCGAGCTGCTCGAGTACCGCGAATTCCTGGGGCGTAAACCCGTGGAAGCCGTCAACCCAGCATTCGGCTCCGCGTACATAGGTAGACTGCTGCAGCTGCTGTGCGAGCAAAGTCAAGTAGTCCTCTCCGTCCAGGTACAGACGTGAAAGTTCAGCCTCGAATTCGGAATAGACGAATTGCAGATCGTGAATCTTGTCTTCTAGCGCCGCTCCGGTTTCGCCCTGGCCGCCGGATCGGGCGCGGGTCTCGTACCACTGCCGAAGCCCTTCGCCCGTTATGCAGTATCGCTTCAATTCGCTGAACAGCTGATTTAAATTATCCAGAAAGCCTGTCTGATCCGTGGAAGCCTGGAACCGGCGCAGCCGGTCTTTATGTTTATGTAAAATACGGTGAAGCAGCAGCTTCTTGCCGGTTTCGTCGATCGGCAGCCTTGCCGTCCCTCCGACCTCCTGCATGACCCGCCATGCAAGCCTGCGGAAGCTGAGCACCTGCGCGCGAAGCGTTCCCCCCAGTTCAGGCGCGGAGATGAGTGCATACTCCGCCTGAAACGTCGCCTGCTCCGGCACCAGCCATATCAAACGCCGTCCGTTCGGCGCCTCGATCAGCTTGCGCTTAATATCCCGCAGGCAAAACTCCGTCTTGCCGCTGCCTGCCCGGCCGAGCACAAAACGAAATGCCATAAAAGTCTCACCTCAATCTCCGAATCGTTTGCCATTGACTCTACTATTCTACCAAAAATGACTCGGTTTAGGGAAAAGGTAGGTTTTGGTTTATTCCATCATTATATCATACCGAACGAATAAGAACACTTGTTCTTTACGCGAATTTCTTATACAATAATGCTAAGATTCCAAACAAAGGAAGTGACCCGGATGCAGCCGACTACGAATTCCCGCAAGCCCGATTGGGAGGAGGGGCTTGCCGCCGCTGCGAAGAATGGTTCAATTCAGGAGCTGCTGGCGCGGATTCAAAATGAGCTTGCAGGACTCGCAGGCACACCGCGGCAAGCATTGCAGCACAATGCCGTTCAATATATCGAAGCCGCTCTTGATTACGACAGCGCGGAGCTGGTGCTTCTTGCGGAAGCACTGTCTGCCACAGAACAGGAGCTCGGCGAGGAATTGGCCGTATTCATACTATCCGTTCATTATGGCGGGGATCCCGACCGCGCAGCAGCGCTGCTGCAGCGGCTTGCAGCAAGCGGCCATGCGCCGGTTCGAGAATGGGCGGCTAAAGCATGCGGAGCCGTGCTTGCGAAACACTTTGCGTTGTTTTACCCCATGCTGGAGACGTGGACTCGCAATGAATCACCGTTCGTCAGAAGAGCGGTCATTGCCGCCGTCCAGCTTGCTTCGAACGCGAAAAATCCCGCCTGGGGCCCGCTCCTGCTGGATATGCTGGAGCCGCTCATGCGGGATAACGATCCGGTTGTCAGAAAAGAACTGGCCCCGCGAACCTGGAGCGGGCTGCTGCGGTATTACACCGAAGATGTGGAAGCAAGACTCATGAAATGGGCGGTGAGCGAAGACCGTTTCATCAGACGCCATGCGGCCAGGTTATTCTCGGCACCGGAAGCGGCGCTGCACGTACAGCGGCTCAGTCCTGCGCTGCGTATCCTGCTGCGCGACGAATCCGCTTCCGTCCAGAAGGCGGCCGTCAGCTCTTTGCTGCAAGTGAGCAAAAGAATCCATAAGAAGGAGGCGGCGGAGCTGCTGGGAGCGGTCCAATGAACGCGCGATACCCTTGGATATCCATGACGTTTCTCATTGCTATCGTCTACGGAGCCAGCTTTTGTCTGATGTACATGCTCGCCGGGATGACTTATTCTTTGTTCAGCCAAGTGCCTGCCGATCAATCGCGTAATATTTCCGCCATTTACTATGGCGCCGTCTTTACCGTCATCCCGTTTGCCGGTCTCGGTTTATATGCTCCGGCCCGTTACATGTTCCGTTACATCATGCACGCTCTGGTCGTAGCTTTTCTCGTTGAAAAAGGCATTATCGTCTTCCTCGCCACCTTGCTTGCATCGGGCTTTCCCGCTTCCTGGTACGGACATGCCTTTCCTGCCGCAGGCTTCGGCGTATTGTGCGAAGAATTTCCGTTCTACTGTACCCCGTATGTCTGGAAGTACATCGGAATCGGCACGTTGATTTCGGCTGTCAGCCTGTATGCAGGCTCTTTGCTCGGAGCCCGGCTTGCGCAACCTTCTACTCCGTAATCCATACGGTTTTATTACTTGCCGACGTTCTTCTGTTCGCAGCGGGGGGAGTCATATCCGGATATCCTATATAGAGAAGGCCGACAAGCTCTTCACCCTCTTGCAGTTCGAATGCTCGTTTCATCCGCGGATGGTACATCGGTTCGCCGCTGCGCCATATGGCTCCCAGTCCGAGCGCGTGCGCCGTTAACAGCATATTTTGTACTGCCGAATGGGCTGCGGCGAATTCTTCGATTCGAATAACTCCGGGGGCAGCGGAAGGCGATACCACAACGGCAATGACAAGCGGGGCCCGGAACGCTTTCGCCCCTTGTTTGCTTCTAAGCACTTCCATTTCCTTCTTCGCTAAGTTGGATGCGTTCTCAGCAGCGATATCGGCATAAGCGTCGGCCAATATTTGTCGACCCGATCCCGTCATGACGTAGAACCGCCACGGTTCCGTACACATATGGCTGGGCGCCCAATTTCCCGCCTCCAATATCCGTTCAATTTTATCGCGTTCTACCGGATCGCTCTTGACGCGGCCGATACTTCGCCGTGTTCGGATCGCCTCGTAAAGCGTCATATCGTCTTTCATCTGTTCATCCTCCGAAAGCAAGCTTTGTCATAACATTAAACCTTATGATACATTCACGCCTGGAGAGCGTCAATCCGCAATATGACGACAAAGAGCCATCTTTTTTTAAGATGGCTCTAAGATTCACTTACCTTATCGTACCCGTGTGCTGTTCATCGTTTTCAACATACAGCTTGTTTGGGTATCGAAGGCAGCGGTGATTTTACCGTCCAACTGCTGGCCCATTGCCATTTCTCAAGGTCTCTCCCGTATGAAAATCAAGTAGCTTTATGGAGCATGCATTCCGCCGCTCCTTAGAAACTCAGCAGGATCGCGGTTTTATCATCAGGCCGGACGCGATGGCTTCGCTCCCAATCTTCCATTTCCAGCATGTACGCTTCAAGGCCGATCTCCAGCACTTTATGGATCACTTCTTCGTGGCGGCCCTCCGGATACACCATTCCATCCGATATGAGTAGCAATGATTGCAGCTCGGCTGTCTCTACCGTACCGATTTGAATATATTGTCCCATCTCTTCCATTCCGTTCGCAACGGCGTACCCTTCCGGCGTATTGGCCATCCATCGCTGATAAGCTTGCTGATGGGCCTGCTCCTGGAAATAAGCTTCCTCCGGTACGAATACGCCCTGTTTGCGGTCTAATGTTCTCTTCGCCTCCGCTCTGGCTAATACTCCGTCTACATAGTCTTTTGTTAATACGGTGGTATTTCCTCGGTTGTCGAGCGCGATGATCATGCAATCTCCAACATGCGCGTAGGACGCCTTGTTGTTGTGTACGACGGCCACTACGGCGCATGTCGACCAGAGCAGATGCCTCTGCGTCATATCGAGCTGGGAGGAATGCATCCGCTCTCTTAACCGTCGATTCGCCTCCACCAGTTCGGCCGCCGCGTCGCAAGGACCGGACAGGCGCGCAAAATGTTCCCTGAACAAGTTCGATGCGATGAACGCGCCGTTATGTCCTTCGTCGTCTTTATAATCATCCATCGGCGTGACCCCGTCGAAAACGCCGAACACACCCGCTCTTTCATTAACGACATAAGCATCCTCAGCTTCCCGCTTTTGAAAGCTTTTCCTCGTTGCTGCCTGCCATTTCACGATTTCTCATCCTTTCCATTCGACAAGTTGAAGAGATTGCAAAGTTAAGAAACTAGAGTAGATCGAAACCTCGCAATATCGTATAATTTAAGCAAAACTTTCCATATTCCTTGCAAAGGAGGTTGTTTATGTCCATTTTCCCGGTCTATCAGGATGTCGTTTCCATCGCGAATTTGAGCAAAGAACAGCTTCCTTTTTTCATGCGGCACGTGACGGTATATAAGAGGAAACGACTGCATCATCACGATTTTGCCGAACTCGCGCTGATCGTGGAAGGAAACGGAACGGAATTGATTAACGGAAAGCCCCATGAATTGCGCCCTGGCACGATCACCTTTTTGCTACCGCACCATATCCATGAGCTTCATACGACGGAGTCCGGCCCCCCGCTCCAGGTGTATAATTGCTTGTTTGACATCAGCTTGGCCGTCGGACCGCAATCAGACCCGGAGCTGAGCAATCTATTCATGAATTCCGTAGAAGAGTTTCCCGCTTATACGGATTTGTCCGGCGAAGCGTTTGAGAAGATGAAACGCATTTATCTCGAGCTGTTCCATGAATATTCCGGTTCCTCCCCGGGAAGAAACGCACTGATTCGTGCAAAATTGACGGAAGCGATCGTCTTGTACATTCGCTCCCGGCCTTCTTTCCCGGTTCCCGGCGAAAAATCGCTTCAGCCTCATCCCAAGGATCACTTCTGGGAAATGATCCAGTACGTTCATAATCATTACATGGACGATCTTGACTCCACGTTGTTATCCGAACAGTTTGGCGTCAGCGCCTCCTGGATTCATCGATCCTTTAAAAAGTATTTGGGACAAGGCTTCCTGCAATATATTCATACGCTGCGCCTGCGCAGAGCTTCCGGGTTATTGATCGCAACGGATATGGGCATTCATGACGTCGCGGTAGAAGTCGGCTTCGAATCGTACCGGACGTTCTCGCGCATATTTAAGGAAATGACCGGCATAACCCCAAGCGAATACCGCGCTTCATATGCCAAAACAATGAAATGAATTGCTGCCATTAAAGCTCACGGTTGATTTGGGAGTAACGCCCGGAACGTCCGAAATTACTCCCGCCTTTCGCCGCAAAAGATCGCTTAACGCGTCTTCTCGTCCTGAATATATTTTTCCGCCTTCTCGTTCGCTTCTCTCAGTACCGTGTTCACGTCCTGATGCTCCTGCACCATCCGTTTGACAGCCTCGGACAAAAAGGAAGTCAACTTTGAATCGTACGGCGTGATAGGCGTTGCCGGAGCCGGTTTGACCGAGAATATTCCCGCCATGTTTTTGCCTTCATACACTTTGAGCCCTTTCGCAAATTGCTTGCGCAGCTCCAGATTGTTGAGGACCGTCAAGCTGTAATCCCGGTTCAATTCCGTCTGTACTTCGGTGCTCGTTATTACTTCCATCACCCGGTAGGCTGCTTCCTTGTTTTTGCTCATCGGCGTCACCATAAGCGATTGAAATTCCACTTCCCGGCCGACACCCTTCCGATCTTCGGCGCTAGGGAATGCAGCCAAATCCCAATCAAAGTTATTGCCCCCATCCGCCAATGCTTGTACCCGGCTCGTTAACCCCGCTATCCAGAACGGATACATAGCCAGCTTCTGGTCCTTAATAAAATAATTGACGCCGCCATACGAATATTTTCCTTTTTCATCGACGATTCCCGGAATGTTGTACAAGTTGCGAAGATAGCTGAATACATTTTGGAGAGGTACGGAGGCAAGGAGCGGTTTCTCCTGCTTCTCGTCGATCAGCGGGATGGCATGCGAACGGGTATATACCTCAATTCCGCCGTCCCAGCCGATGTACTGTACGCCGTTATCCGAACGGGTCACTTTTCTGGCCACTTCCAGCAATTCATTCCACGTCATGCCGTCTTTCGGATAAGGAACGCCGAACTTGTTGAAAATGTCTTTATTATAGACGAGCACCCCGTAGTTCATAGCATACGGAATGCCGTACAATTCGCCGTTTTTACCGTAATTTTTGATCGCTTTCACAATTTCGGTTTCAAACCGGTTCAGATCCATATTTTTCGCCTTCACCATCGGATTGAGATCGCTGCCGAGTCCAAGCTGCAGCATATTCATCATCCCCGAATGGGTCGTAGCTATAAGATCGGGAATTTCCCCGGCGGTGATCAACTCGTCGATCTTCGCTCCTTTGATCTGCTCGATCTTAATGTTCGGATATTTTTTGCGAACCGGAGCGGCCAACACTTCCAAATCTTTCTCCGTATTGATCCCTGCCGAATTGGAGAACAACGTTACCGTTACCGGCTCCGTAGTGAACGTCTCGGCTTTTGGCGCTTCCGTCTTCGCATCCGTCCCCTGGGCCGGCGCCCCTGCATCCTTCGCGCACCCTGTGATGGAGACCATAGCTACGGCCAGACACAACCAGCGTGTGGTTCTGAATTTGCATGCACTGTGTTTCATGAAATGTACCCTCCTTGGATCACTCTGTCAATCTTCAACGGATCGCTGATTTCTAGCTTCATCGTACCGGAAAACCGCATGCCTTGTATGCCAAATTCCGATGCAGGAAGGTCATTTTCGAGCAATGCAAAAAAACGGCACATCGCCGCTTTTTCCCTTCGTTCCCGGGATGAAGCTGCGTGTGCCGCTTGAACGGACCGAGTATAGACCTGCCTTACTGATAGAACTAACGGTACAAGCTGCGTCAAACTACCGCTTGCTGCGAACTTCAAAGATCGCGAATTTCAAATAGTTGCCTTCATCAACCCCGAGAATTCGCGGATGATCTTTTCCTGCCGCACGGAATTCGATAAGCCGCAAAATTTTACCCGCATCCGTCGCTGCCGCATGAACGGTTTCGAGAAACAGCTCCGGCTTCATATGATACGAACAGCTGGCCGTCACCAAATACCCGCCTTCGTTGACAAGCTTCATCCCGTGCAGATTAATATCTTTATAACCGCGGCACGCGCCTTCCACCGCTCCACGCGACTTCGCAAAAGCCGGCGGATCGAGAATGACGACGTCCCAAGTGCGTCCCTTGCCCGCAAGCGGCTGCGACGTATCGACTTTCCTCACATCGGCTTGGGCCCGCTCCATCCGCTGATCCAGCCCTTTGACCTGCTCGCGCAAATAATCGAACGCATCGGCAACGACAAACTCCACCCGGTCGGAAAAACCGTTCAACTCGACATTTCGCCGGGCCGTCTCCACCGCGTGCTCCGAAATATCGAGACAGGTTACTTTTTTCGCCCCGTACCGGCAAGCATGAAGCGTAAAGCTTCCCGTATGCGAGAAGCATTCCAGCACCGTCGCGCCGTCCCAGTAAGGAAATGTCACTTCTTTGCCGTTCGGGTTCACCGGCATCCGTTTGGTCGATCCATCGTCTTGTACCCGATCTATCAACTCAATCCCGCTGCGGCGGCCCCAGCCTTGCATGAGCGGCGCCAGTGCGGCGCGGTTTTCCCGTTGGTCGAAAAAGTAGCCCGTCTTCTGGCCTTGCTCGATATCGACCTCGATCAACAGGCCGTTCTCGCGAATGGTAACGTAGCGAGGACAATCGCCGTAAAGACAGCCCGTCCGTTGCTCCAATCCTTCCAATTCGCGAACGGAAACATCGCTGCGCTCGTAAATACCCGCCGGCTGCATGACATGGACAAGCGCTTCCAACAGCTGCTCTCTTGCCTGCTCCATGCCAAGCGTCAAGATTTGTACGACCAATATGTCCTCAAACTTATCGACAATGAGCCCGGGAAGAAAATCCGCCTCCCCATACACTAAACGGTAAGCGCGTGCATCCGGTACGAACCGTTCGCGATGCGCCTTGCACTGTTCGAATTTTTGCGCGAAAAAATCAAAATTCATCGCCTCCAAAGGCTCGTACGAAACGACCCGGACGGCGATTTGCGATGCCGGGTTATAGTAACCCGACGCCAAATATTGCCCGATATGATTATGTATGGATACGATCCGGCCGGTGGCGATTTCTCCTTCCGCCCGTTCGATCTCCGACTGGAACACCCACGGATGTCCTTCCTCCAGCCTTTTTTTCCGTTTCTTCTGCAAATAAACTGCTGCCATCGATGCTTGGCCTCCAACTTCGAAATTAGTAAGACGAGCTGCTCTGGAGTCCGGTTATTATCGCTACCCCGGAACTCGTTCCGAGCCTTGTAGCCCCGGCTTCGATCATCTTCACCGCCGTTTCGAAGTCGCGAACGCCGCCGGACGCTTTCACTCCGATCGCCGCGGACACGTTCGCCCGCATCAAGCGAATATCTTCAACCGTCGCTCCGCCTTGTCCGAAACCTGTGGACGTTTTAACGAAATGCGCTCCCGCTTCTTCCGACAGACGACAGGCGGCGATTTTCTGCTCATCGGTTAATTGGCCGGTTTCAAAAATTACTTTCACGATCGCCTGTCCTTCCACAGCTTTCACGACAGCCCGAATGTCCTCTCGAACGGCATCGTAATCTCCCTGTTTCAGCCGGCCGATCTGCAGCACCATATCGATCTCTTCCGCACCCTGCTCGGCTGCTTTTGCAGCTTCGTACGCTTTTACCGCGCTGTCGTTCGCTCCTAGAGGAAAACCGCACACGACTGCGATTTTGACGCCTGTCCCTTGCAGCAGCTCGCGGCATACCGGCACCCAGGTTCCGTTCACGCAAACGCTGTAAAATCCGTACTGTTTCGCCTCCTCGCACAGCTTGCGAATGGCGCTTTCATCGGCCTCCGCCTTTAGCAGCGTGTGGTCGATATAGGAAGCGATCTGTTTCTTATCGAAATTAGTCATTAGTTCACCTCGTAGCCCAGCGCTTGCAGCGCCTTTTTTAACACGGAATCGTTATTCCCGTAACCGGAGTGCGTTTGCTGATGCCATGCCTCGAGCGGATGCAGCCATTCTACGCCGCGTATTTCCTCCACCTGCGCCTGCAGCGTGCCTCCCGTTGCTTCAACCAGATAATAGTGCACTTCTTTATCGACAAGCCCGACACCTGACAGGTTGAACTGATACGTGATTGTCTCCAGCGGTTGTAAAATGGCACCTTCGATGCCCGTCTCTTCCCGAATTTCCCGGAGGGCGGTTTGTTCAACCGTTTCGCCCGATTCCATCTTTCCTTTCGGCAGCGTAATTTTGCCGTAACGGTCCTGAATCATTTGCACCTGCAAGTCATTCCCGACCTTGCGAAATACGACGCCTCCCGCTGAAATCTCCTTCATCGACATCACCCTTTCATTAGTGTAAATGAAAGGACTTCACCTTTGTGGCCGGCCAGCCGCAGTCAGGTGAAATCCTTTATGTGCTTGAACAGGAGCTTTACATTATACGATCGCTTTCGCCGCTTGACCCGGGATCGTCTCGGACGCCTTACCGCCCGAGCTTTGGCGGGCTTTGGAACCTTGCACCGTCAAGGAACCTGTCGGCTGTTCCACGAGCTCGCCGCGGCATTCGTTGACGCCTGCTTCCGTCACTTTCACGCGGCACACTTGCCCGATCCATTCTTCTTTGCCCTCGAATACAAGCTGAATATAGTTATCCGTGTAACCCATCAAAAGTCCGGCTCCCGGCTGTCCCTTGTAATCGCGTTCCGGGATGACTTCCAGTACGGTGCCGACGAACTTTTGCGCGTACGCCAGCTGCATCCGTTCCGACAAATCGATCAGCTCGTGCACCCGGGTGTTTTTCACTTCCTCGTCCACCTGATCTTCCATCCGCGCCGCAGGCGTACCGGTCCGCTTGGAATACGGGAACACGTGCATTTCGGAGAAGCCCATCCGCTCCATAAAGCGGTACCCGTTGCGGAACATTTCCTCCGTCTCGCCCGGGAAGCCGACAATGACGTCGGTCGTAATCGCAACACCCGGCATAATCCGGTGAATATGCTCGATCTTGGCCGCGAACTCCTCAGTCGTATATTTACGGCGCATCCGCTTCAGCACTTCATCGTCGCCGGCTTGAAGCGGAATATGGAGGTGACGGCACATTTTGTCCGACTTTTGCAGCACTTCGAGCACTTCGTCGGTAATTTGGCTCGCCTCGATCGAACTGATCCGAATCCTTTTCAGCCCTTCGACTTGATCCAGGTCCCAGAGCAGCTTCGCCAGGCTGTAATCTTCCATATCCTCGCCGTAACCGCCGGTGTGGATACCGGTCAATACAATCTCCTGATAACCGGCTTCTACGAGCATGCGGGCTTGCCGCACGACGCTCTCCGGCTCGCGGCTGCGCATTAGCCCGCGCGACCAAGGGATGATGCAGAAGGTGCAAAAATTGTTGCAGCCTTCCTGAATTTTCAGAAACGCCCTCGTTCGGTCGGCGAAATCCGGTACGTCGAGCT
This sequence comes from Paenibacillus allorhizosphaerae, assembly GCF_042659105.1. Classification (NCBI taxonomy): domain Bacteria; kingdom Bacillati; phylum Bacillota; class Bacilli; order Caryophanales; family Paenibacillaceae; genus Paenibacillus; species Paenibacillus allorhizosphaerae. Next base: position 1,382,376 of record NZ_JBHSRV010000001.1, read on the forward strand.
CCTCGAACGAACGGGTTTTCATAATATTGCGCACCGCATTAATCGGCTGACGTTCCCCATTCAGCTGATTCACGTAAGTCATGATTTTATCCCGGTCCTGCGTACCGATGACCAAATCTACGCCCGGGATCGCCATAATCTCGGCGGGGGACGTTTGCGCATAACAGCCCGTAACGGCAATAACGGCCTCCGGGTTGCGGCGAACGGCGCGGCGAATCATTTGCCGGCTCTTCTTGTCGCCCGTATTTGTAACCGTACACGTGTTGATGACATATACATCAGCCGTCGACTCGAAATCTACCTGCTCATAGCCTTCCCGCTTGAACAACTGCCAAATCGCTTCCGTATCGTAAAAATTAACTTTGCATCCAAGCGTATGAAACGCTACTGTCGCCATGCTGTCTCTCCTCCCATCTCTCCGGCTTCATATAAAATGCATGTAAGGCCGACCATTGCAGCCGTTTCTGTTCGTAGTATACGTTTGCCCAAGCTAATCGAGCGGCATCCGGCTGCCTCCGCCGCCGTCACTTCCTGCTCCGTGAAGCCGCCCTCCGGTCCGATAATCAAGATCAGCTTCCGTCTGCCCGCTGTGCCTTCCTTCGGCGCAAGCGCCTGTTGAATGGCCGAGCGAAGCTCCTGGGTACTTTCCTTCTCATAACAGATCCAGGCGCAGTCCGCTTCCGAAACGCGCTGCAGCAGCTCTTTCCACGTAAGCGGCGATTCTACGACGGGCACTTTATTGCGGTGAGCCTGCTCGGCCGCTTCTTTGGCGATCTTTTGCCAGCGGTCGACCCGCTTGCCTTCTTTCTTGCTGTCCAGCTGAACGACGGTGCGTTCGGACACAAACGGCAAAAACAGAGCAGCCCCGATTTCCGTTCCTTTTTGAATGACAAGCTCCATCTTATCGCCTTTCGGCAAGCTCTGCGCGATCCATATGTCAACCAGAGGCTCGTTTTCCATCGACAGCCACTCGACCGGATCGGCCAGCACTTCGTCTTTCCCGACGGAACGAACCTTCACGATCGCTTCCCGGCTTTCGCCGTCGCTTACAATAAACGCGTCGCCGGGCTTTGCCCGCATCACTCGTATTAAATGATGGGCGTCATCGCCTTGTATCAAAACGGTATCTCCGGCAAATTGCGCCGGCGTTATAAAGTATCTTTGCATGCGGTACCCTTCAATCCGAATAAATGAGAGACTTTGAAGCGGAGAGACTTTGAGCCAGGCTCAAAGATCCCTATATTGTGCTCAAAGATCCCTATAATTGGTCTGACCGTTTTGGCAGCAAACACGCAAAAACGGTCAACCTTCATCTTACAACTTTTTCTCGTAAAATGCCAGTCGTCAAAGTCTTACGGCAAATCCAAAAATATGCTCCGCCGCGGTCGAAAACAGCCGGATAATCGAATCCTGCTGAGCGAAAATCGGCCCCAGCGTCACCGCCCGAATCGGCGGAATAAAGAACATGATCAAAATCGCGTAGAACAGCCACTGCTCGTACTGCTTCACTCTCGCCATCCAGCGGCGGGGCAGCAAATCCTCTACGATCCGGTAACCGTCCAGCGGAGGGAACGGAATGAGATTCAAAATGAACAAAAATATATTTTGCGTAACCATCAAGGAGAAAAACAGCTTGATCGCCATATTGACGCCTTCGGACATACTATCGAGCAGCTTGAATTGATAGAGCGCAAATAAAATGAGCATCGATATAAATGCCAACACAAGATTGCTGAATGGTCCCGCAAACGAAACGGCGATCCCCATCAGGCGCGGTCTTTTGAATTTGCTGCGATTGACCAGCACCGGCTTGGCCCAGCCGATCCCGATCAGCAGAAAAAAGATCATCCCGAGCACGTCGAGATGGACGCGAGGGTTTAAAGTTAACCGCCCCATCGAACGGGGAGTCGGATCGCCGAACCGGTCGGCGAGATACGCATGAGAAAATTCATGCACGGAAAATCCGATGAGCAGCACCAGAAACACAAAGGGCAGCTGCTCTATCGGAAAAGGGAGGAAACTGTTCCAATCCAACCGTTACACCGCCTATCCCTTTTGAGCAACGATGACGACCCAATCCTGGTCCTCGTTTACTCTGGATATCGTGAAGCCAACAGCTTTCAGCCCTTGTTCCACCTGTTCCTGCTTCGCCTTGATTACGCCGGACACAATATATGTGCCGCCCTGAGCCAGCACGTCATACACATCTTTGACGAACAACAGGATGATTTCGGCCAAAATGTTAGCGACGACCACTTTGACCGGGAGCTTCACGCCGAGCGCGCTTGCACCCGTTCCGGATTCATTCTCGTTCAGCACTTGAAGCAGATCGCTGAGCTTTACCGTGATTTGATCTTCCATCCCGTTCAGATGTACATTCTCGGTTGCGCTGGATACCGCCACCGGATCGAGATCAAGCGCAAGCACATGCTTCGCCCCGAGCTTCGCCGCTGCGATCGCCAGCACGCCGGAACCGGTTCCTACATCGATTACTTCTTCTCCACCCTTGATCTCTTCCTGGAGCGTTTTCAAACATAGCGCGGTTGTTGCATGCGTGCCCGTGCCGAAGGCCATTCCCGGATCGAGTTCGATGATCACTTCATCAGGTGCCGGAGCATAGTCCTCCCACGTCGGTTTAATCGTCAGCTTGTCCGTTATTCGAAGCGGTTTGAAATATTGCTTCCAGGCGTTGGCCCAGTCTTCGTCGTCCACATCCTTCAGTTCATAGGTGGGATGTCCCGTATCGATGTCGTACTCGGCCAACTGGTCAACCGACACCTTCAAATCCTCAAGAATCCGGTCCATATTCGTTCCTTCGGAAAAGTAGCCTTTGATAACGGCCCGGCCCTCCGGAATATCGTTGAGCGGCAGCTCGTACCATTGCCCGAGCGACGTGTCCCGTGGTTTGTTGAGCGTTCCCGATTCCTCGATCGAGACGCCGCCCGCCCCCAGCTCATGTATAAAATTCGAAATCATTTCGATTGCTTCTTCGGTCGTATGAACCGTAATTTCATGCCAACGCACGCGGTATAAACCCCCAATCATTCTCTACAAGCCATAAATCCTAGTATACAACAATTATGTACGCTGGTAAAACAGCTTAAACGCCGAAATTCGGGCAATCTACCGCAAAAGCCGGAAAAGCTTCCGTTCCAGTCCATGCGATGAGAAGATGTTCATATGATGAAAGATATAAAAAACGGCCTTCCGCAATAGGATACCGCGGAAAACCGTTCATTACCCAAAGGATGGTCATTCGTTATGCCCTAGCGGCATTGCCGATCCTAAAATACTTACGGCTAAATTCGGCCGCCGGCTTCTTCGATAACTCGTAGCGCCTGATCGAACGTGGCTTCGTCCACCACAACGGTCAACAGCGTATCTCGGCGCGTCATATCGTCGGTGTAAAAATCGTGTCCGCCGTCGCTCATCCCGCTTGCATCAGGATTCGCCGCCATCAATATACGCGCATCCTGGCTGGAAGGCGCCGCACCCAAGGTCAAATGTGCCAGCCCGGCAAAGTCGCTGTTACTGAGCGGGTTATACGTCTCATCGATTCCGTGTCCCGGATATTGCCCGATTTTATCGATTTGCACATCGATCGCACGCAGTGCCTTCAGCTTTGATACACAGCCCTCCGCTTCCTGCGGAGAATGAAAGTAGGCCAAAATGCCTCTTTCCGCCATCGTCCTCATCCTTTCTACTGCTGCTCTTGCCTTGCATCGGCCTCTTCGGCCCGCTCCAGTGCTTCCAGATCGTCGCGATCCGCTGCTTCAGCGGAGAATTCTACATCTTCTTGTTTGGCAATCGGCAGCTTACGGGTTCCGCCTTGCGGCTCTTGATTCAAGTTCGAGTCCACGTCGGATGTCCTCCTTCTGCAATTCGGTTGTCCGTTGTCCGGATCATCTTCGTCATATTTGTACTTTACAAGCAGGTTTTCAAAACCTGCTTCTATTGTCCGCAAATTCGCCTTGAATATGCAAAAGACACTGCCGCGCCAAAAGCCAGCAGTGTCCGTTCCGTTCTCGTATGCAGCTGTAATTATTCGCCTAAAAATGCTTTTTTCATCCGTTCGAAGATCGACTGCTGCTGCTCATGCGTTTGCTCGCCGCTCAAGCGGGAAAATTCGCGCAGCAACTCTTTTTGCTCTTCGCTCAAACTAGTCGGGGTTACGACGACGACCTTCACATGCTGATCCCCTTGACCGTGCCCACGCAAACGCGGTACGCCTTTGCCCTTCAACCGGAAATACGTATCGGTTTGCGTAGCTGGCGGGATTTTCAATTTCACTTTCTCCGTCAGCGTCGGAATTTCGATCTCGTCCCCGAGCGCGGCTTGGGCAAACGTCAGCGGCACTTCGCAATAAATATCGTCGCCTTCGCGTTCGAAAAACTCATGCGGCTTGACCCGGATGACGACATACAAATCCCCTGAAGGACCTCCGCGCGTGCCCGACTCGCCTTCGCCGCTGACGCGAAGCTGCGCTCCGTCGTCGACGCCGGCCGGAATGTTCAGCGAAATCGTGCGCTGCTTCTTCACTTTCCCCGCACCGTGACACGTGCCGCATTTGTCCTTGATGATCTTGCCTTGCCCTTGACAAGCCGAGCAGACGCGGCGGTTCACGATGCGTCCGAAAGCGGTGTTCTGTATCACTTCCTGCTGTCCGGATCCATGACAGACGCCGCAAGTTTCCGGTTTCGTACCCGGTCTCGCTCCGCTGCCTTGGCACGTATCGCATGTCTCCGTGCGAGGTATGTTGATTTCGGTCTTTTTCCCGAAAACGGCTTCCTTGAATTCGATCGTCATCGTATACTGCAGATCGTTCCCCCGCTGCGGCGCGTTCGGATTTCTGCGCTGGCCGCCGCCGCCGAAAAACATATCGAACAGGTCGCCGAAGCCGCCGAAGTCTTGTCCGCCGCCGCCCATCCCTTGATTCGGATCCACATGGCCAAAACGGTCGTACTGCGCTTTCTTTTGATCGTCGCTCAGGACGTCATACGCTTCCTTCGCTTCTTTAAATTTCGATTCCGCGTCGTCCGCCTTGTTAACGTCCGGGTGATACTGGCGGGCAAGCTTGCGGTAAGCTTTCTTGATATCTTCCTGCGAGGATGACTTATCGACACCCAGCACCTCGTAATAATCGCGTTTACTCATCGCTTACACTCCCATTCCTTGCGCTCACATACCGGATAAACACACGGAAAGTCAAAGCCAACGGACCGGCTTTGACTTTCGCGCGTGATTTTATCATATAACTTCTTACTTCTTGTCGTCAACTACTTCATAATCTGCATCGACGACATTGTCTTTGCCTTTGGACGCGCCTTGGCCTTCTGCGCCTTCGCCGCCTGCTTGCGCCTGCTGCGATGCTTGCTCATAAAGCTTCACGGAAAGCTGCTGCACGATTTGCGTCAGCTCTTCAGTCGCTGCCTTGATCTCGTCCAGGTTGTCGCCCTCGAGCGCCTTCTTCACTTTCTCTTTCGCCGCATTCGCTTTATCGATCTCGCCTTGATCCACTTTATCGCCAAGGTCTTTGATCGTTTTGTCTACGGAGTAGACGAGCTGATCTGCCTGATTACGGACTTCCACAACCTCTTTGCGCTTGCGGTCTTCTTCCGCATGGGATTCGGCGTCCTTCATCATGCGGTCGATTTCATCGTCGGACAAACCGCTGGAGGATGTGATCGTAATCTTCTGGCTCTTGCCTGTGCCTTTATCCAGCGCAGACACGTTCACAATGCCGTTCGCGTCGATATCGAAGGTAACCTCGATTTGCGGTACGCCGCGCGGTGCAAGCGGAATGTCGCCCAAGATGAAACGCCCAAGCGTCTTGTTGTCCGCCGCCATGGCGCGCTCGCCTTGCAGCACGTGAATTTCTACGCTAGGCTGGCTGTCGGCGTATGTGGTGAACACTTGCGATTTCGTCGTCGGAATCGTCGTGTTGCGATCGATCATTTTCGTGAATACGCCGCCTGCGGTCTCAATCCCAAGCGATAGCGGTGTTACGTCGAGCAATACGACGTCTTTCACGTCTCCTGTCAATACGCCGGCTTGAACGGCGGCGCCAAGCGCAACAACTTCGTCCGGGTTCACGCCTTTATGCGGGTCTTTCCCGATCAGGCGTTTCACCGCTTCTTGCACGGCAGGAATCCGCGTAGAACCGCCGACCAGCACGACTTTGTTGATTTTGTCCGGCGACAGTCCGGAATCGTTCAACGCTTGACGCGTCGGGCCCATCGTTCTTTCCACGAGATGTGCGGAAATCTCTTCGAATTTCGCACGGGTCAAGTTGACTTCCAAGTGCTGCGGCACGCCGTCGACTACCGTAATAAACGGCAGGGAGATCGTCGTCGTCAATACGCCAGACAGTTCTTTTTTCGCTTTTTCCGCAGCGTCCTTCAGACGTTGGACGGCCGCTTTGTCTTTGCTAAGGTCGATGCCGTGCTCTTTCTTGAACTCGGCTGCGAGGTAATCGATAATCACTTGGTCGAAGTCGTCGCCGCCGAGACGGTTGTCGCCGCTTGTTGCCTTTACTTCGAAGAAGCCGTCGCCGAGCTCGAGAATCGATACGTCGAACGTGCCGCCGCCAAGGTCGTATACCAGGATCGTTTGGTCTTCCGTTTTTTCAAGACCGTATGCCAGTGCGGCCGCCGTCGGCTCGTTCACGATCCGAAGCACTTCCAGACCCGCAATTTTACCGGCATCTTTCGTTGCTTGACGCTGGCTGTCGTTGAAATAAGCAGGTACCGTAATAACCGCTTGCGTTACCGTCTGGCCTAAATATGCTTCCGCATCGGCTTTCAGCTTTTGCAAAATCATAGCCGAAATTTCCTGCGGGGAATAGTCTTTATCATCGATTTTTTCTTTATGGTTCGTACCCATGTGACGCTTAATGGAAATGACGGTACGATCCGGATTGGTGATCGCTTGACGCTTCGCCGTTTCGCCGACGATGCGCTCGCCGTCTTTCTTGAAACCGACAACCGAAGGGGTTGTGCGATTGCCTTCCGCATTAGGGATAACGACCGCTTCGCCGCCTTCCATCACGGCTACGCAAGAGTTCGTCGTACCCAAGTCAATCCCGATTACTTTACTCATTAAAGGAATCCTCCTTATCGTTTGCGCTGCTTATTTTTAGTAGGAATGTTTATCTATGAGCTCACTTTAACCATGGCGGGACGCAGAACTTTATCTTTCAGCATGTAGCCTTTCTGCACCTCTTCGACAACGATGCCTTCTTCGTATTCCTCGGATTCCACCTGCATGATCGCTTGGTGAAATTCGGGATTGAAGGGAGTTCCCACTGCCGACATCGCTTGTAATCCTTCGCCGGCCAGCACTTGATCGAGCTGGCGGAAAATCATGTCGACGCCTTTGGCCAAAGCCTCTTGATCCTTGTTGTCTTTGCTTGCGGCCAGCGCGCGCTCGAAATTGTCAACGACCGGCAACAGCTGCTCGATCAGTTTCAAGGACGCATACTTGGCGAAATCTTCTTTTTCCTTTATTGTACGCCGTCTGAAGTTGTCAAAGTCAGCCTGTGCCCGCAAGTAACGCTGTTGATTTTCTTCCGCTTGCTTCTTGAGCTGCTCCAGCTCTTGCCTGACAGCATCTTGTGGCTCGGAAGCTTCCGCTGCCTGCGCCTGTTCGTTTCCGGCCTCGGCAGCGTGATTCGATGCATCCGCCTGTTCCGATGCATTCGCATCATATGTAGCTTGCCCTTCGCGTTCGCTCGTTTCTTCCGCTTGGGAAGCTTTTTGTTGTTGTTCCGTATTCAATGTCTGTCACCTCCTTAACCGAATCCGGCCATAGCCGTTTGCATCTGTGCTCCGCGATCGATTCGATACACGAAAAGATCATCATTATTTCTATTGTAACCACCCGGATTGGGCGGGAAACCGCTTGAAGTAAAAAGCTATTGTTCCGAGTGGGGCTGCCGCATCTTGATCACGGTATGAATCCGCAATACGGCGCAAGCCACCTCGCCCGCCGCCTGCAGCGCATGCAGCTTCACTTCGGCCGGATCGACGATTCCATGCTCGAGCATATCCGCCACCGTTCCGGTATCGCAATCCATCCCAAGGCCATCGCTTCGCGCCGCGATTTGCGCAGCCCGCACTTCCTCGACTTTCTCCAGCGGGTTGTACCCCGCGTTGACGACGATCTGCGCCAGCGGCTTGCGCAGCGCCTGCGCGACGGCGGCGATGCCGAAGCCCTCCATGCCCTGCACCGTCTCGCGGTACCGCTCGAGCTCGTGCGCAGCGGCCATCTCGGCGGCCCCGCCGCCGGGCAAATACCCGCCGCGCAGCGCCGCCTGCACGCTCGAAGCCGCGTCGCGGGCGATGCGCAGCCGCTCGCCGACGACCTCGCTCGTGCTGGCGCCGACGACGATCGATACTTGCGGGCGGCCTTTGCCTTCGGCAAGACGCACGCATTCGAGTCGCTCGTCGTAAGCGGCGTGCCCGGCGAAGCCGAGATAGCCTGCCAGCTCGGCGGCAGGCTTCAGCAGTCCGCTGCGGCGAATCGGCCGCGCGCCGGTATAGTCCGCGATGCGGCGCAGCTCCGCGCGCGGCAGCCGCTGCAGGACCATGATGCCATGGTCCGTGCAGAACTGCTCCGCTTCCGCGTCGACGCCACGCTCGGACGCGACCAGCCCGATGCGAAGCTCGGCCAGCTTCGCCAGCGTGGCGCGAAACTGCTCGCGCAGCTGCATCTGCTTCTGGAAGCCCGCTTCGGTCATGAGCGCTTCGTCATCGACCGTTTCCGGCTCGAATGCATCCTGAAACAGCAGCACGCTGGCCGGATAAGGCGGGAAGTCGAACTGTGCGTTCGCCGGTTTCTTCTGAATCAGCAACCCCGGCCATACTTCGTTCTGCGCCTTGCCGTGCGACAGTACGACGTCGGAGAAACGAAAGTACGCATCCCGAAGCTTTTGCAGCCCGAGCCGCTTCGCCCCGTCGATGATGAGACCGGCCAGATCGGCATGCTCTCGTCCGGCGATATAGGCGATCCGGTACAGTATCGGATCGTCCAGCCCTTCGATGAGCCGAGCGCGACCGGCTATCGAGTTGAGCGCCGCAGCGACGCCGTCCTGGATGCCGCGCACGACTTTCGCCACCGGCACGCCGCGTGTCACCTGGGCGACGCCTTCGGCGACAAGCGCTCCTGCGAGCACCGTGGCCGTCGTAGTGCCGTCACCGACCTGTTGTTGCTGCGAGCGCGCCACTTGAATGAGCAGCCGGGCCGCCGGATGCGATACGTCCATCGTCTCCAGAATGGTCACGCCGTCATTCGTTATGATCACTTCGCCCTGAGCGCCGACCAGCATCGTATCGAGCCCTTTCGGACCCAAAGTGCCTTCGACGGCCGAGCAAATCGCCCGAATCGCACCTGCATTGTTGCGCAGCGTGGCGTAAGCTTCCTCGCCTTCCTGCCCCGCTTTGTTCACTGGGTTCATCGATACCATCGCTCCATTAGATGGGTCATATCTTTGGACAAATGATCCAGCAGTTTAATGACTTTCGCATAATCCATTCGCGTAGGTCCGAGTATGCCGATCGTTCCGAGATGATGGCCCGCAACGGAATAACTGGCCGTAATCAAACTGCAATCATTAAAAGCCTGCAACTTGTTCTCGGTGCCGATCCGCACATGGATGCCTCCGTCGGATTCGGCGTCGTCGAACAGTCTGAGCAGCTTCGGCGTTTCCGAAAGCAAGTCGAGAATGCTTTTCACTTTATCGACGTCCTTGAATTCGGGCTGCGTCATAATATTCGTCGTACCGCCTAAAAAGATGCGCTCTTCCTCACCGCGGTCGATCACTTGATCGAGCATGCCGAGCAGTTCTTCGTACCCTGCGGCGAAACTGCTCATTTCGGCGGCGATTTCCGTATAGAGCTTCGCCTTAAAATGAAGCAGAGGCACGTTTTTCATCCGTGCATTGAGCAGGTTCACGAATTTCTCGATCTCCTGCATCGGTATTCCTTCCGGGATCGTAACGGTCTTGTTCTCCACTTGTCCGGTGTTCGTCACGATAATCGCAACAGCCGTTCTTTCGTTCAGAGGAACGATCTGCAAATGCTTCAGCGTCGTGCTGAGCATCTCGGGACTAAGCACGATGGAAGTATACGGCGTCAGCTGCGACAACATAATCGCCGCCTGCTGAACAACGCTTTCCATCTCCTGCATTTTCCCCGTAAAAAACTGCTTCAACACTTCGATTTCATTGGACGGCAGCTGCCCGTATGTGATCAAATGGTCTACATAATATCGATAACCTTTATTAGAAGGAATGCGTCCGGCCGAAGTATGCGGCTGTTCCAAAAATCCCATCTCTTCGAGGTCTGACATCTCGTTGCGAATGGTGGCTGGGCTGAACCCGACGTTACCGCGCTTGGAAATGCTGCGGGAGCCGATCGGCTCTGCTGAACGAATATAATCATCTACGATGGCACTTAAAATATGGCGCTGACGTTCGGTCAACATAACTTTCACCTCCGGATCGTTAGCACTCCATTCAGGTGAGTGCTAAGCTAATACAAAAATAACAGACCCAAAGGGTCCGTGTCAAGTTCAATCAAGCCTTTTCAGCACAGCGATTTCGTCGCAGCAATGCTGTTTTTTGCAATGAATGCAGTCGCGCCAAACTTTCTCGGGAAAAATTTCTTTCGGGACGACGGTAAAGCCGTTTTTTTCGAAAAAAGCAACCTCGTACGTCAGCGCCATCACTTTCGGAATGCCTTGTTCGCCCGCCTCCTGCACAAGCCGGTTCACAATCGCCTTTCCTATACCTTTTCCCTTGTATCCGTCCATGACGCCGAGCGAACGAATTTCCACCAGGTCTTGTCCGAGCCTCGTCAAAGAACCGCATCCGATCAGCCGTTCTTCGTCCTCCGCGACGACAAACGTATCGATCTGGGAAGATAGCACTTCTCTCGACCGCGGAAGCATAATCCCTTGCTCGGCATAGCCCTGAATAATATCATATAATTTATCGACGTCCTGTTCCGTCGCTTTTCTGCATGTAACGACCACTGCCTATCCCACCATTCGTCTGTCGAAGTCAAAAATATATGAATAAATATACAACGAATCGTATAAGTAATCAATCTTTTTTTGCTTCCGCGACGCCTAGAAATTCGCCGAACACTTCATTGCCGAGCGGAATGCCGCGGTCGGTCAGCCTGTAGCCTTCCTCCGTACGTTCCAGCAGCTCCAGCCGCAGAAATTTGTCGATCACGCTGCCGAATACCGACTCCAGCTTACAGCCGAACTGCTCCAAGAAATCCGCATCGCGCACCCCTCTGCGCATCCGAAGACCGACCATCATGAAATCTTCCATCGCTTCCTCGCGGCCGACATCGCTCATTTCGAGAATCGGCAGTCCCTTGCGGGTGGCGTCAATATAGGGCTGCACTCCTTTCATATTGACATGCCTGCGGCCGTGCACGTATCCATGCGCGCCCGCCCCGAGTCCGTAATAGCTCTGATTGCGCCAATACATCATGTTGTGGCGGCTTTCGAATCCCGGCCGCGCGAAATTGCTGATCTCATACTGCCCATAACCGGCACTGCGCAGCGTATCCATGATGAGATCGAACATGCCGACCTCTTCGTCCTCTTCCGGCAGCGGCAGCTGTCCGCGCTGATAAAGCGTATGAAACAGCGTATTTTCCTCCACCTTAAGGCTGTAGATCGAATAGTGCGGCAAGTTCAGCGCGAGCGCTTCCTGCAGCGTGTCCTGCATGATCTGGATCGTCTGCTTGGGAAGTCCGAACATCAAGTCGATCGACATATTCGTAAAGCCGGCCGCTCTCGCATTTTCCAGACTCCGATACACATCATCCGTATTATGGATACGCCCGATTCCTTCGAGCAGCGCATTGTTGAACGACTGTACGCCGAAGCTGATCCGGTTGACCCCGCCGGCTTTCATCGCCTGCAGTTTCTCCAAATCCGTCGTCCCCGGATTCGCTTCCATCGTAAATTCGACGTTCGGCGCCTGAGTCGGAAAATACGTGCGCACACGGTTCAAAAAGCTTTCCATCTGGTCCGGCAGCAGTACGGTCGGCGTGCCCCCGCCTACAAAGATCGTCTCGATCTCGCCCGGAGGCACCTGCCGCACGGTCTGCTCCATTTCCCGTTCCAGCGCGTCGAGATAATCCATGACTGGCTGGCCTTTCAGCACATACGAGTTAAAATCGCAATAATGACATTTATTCGTGCAAAACGGAATATGAATGTACACCGCTTTGGGGGTCTGTATTCTCTGTAACACGGCAGCTTCCTTTCCCATGTGAAAAGCAGGCGCTCGGTCCATCCGGCAGCACCTGCTCACATGTTATCGTTTCATCTATTCGTCGATTCGAAGCACGGCCATGAACGCTTCCTGCGGCACTTCGACGCTGCCAACCTGCTTCATGCGCTTTTTCCCTTCCTTCTGCTTCTCAAGCAGTTTCCGTTTCCGGGAAATGTCGCCGCCGTAACATTTGGCGAGAACGTTTTTGCGCATCGCTTTGACCGTTTCCCTTGCAATGATCTTTTGTCCGATCGATGCCTGGATCGGCACTTCGAACATTTGCCGCGGGATGAGCTCCCGCAGCTTTTCGCAAATGATCCGTCCGCGGTTATAAGCCCGGTCGCGGTGCACGATGAATGACAGCGCGTCGACCTGCTCGCCGTTCAGCAAAATATCCATCTTCACGAGGTTCGATTGTCTGTAGCCGGAAAGCTCGTAATCGAAGGAAGCGTAGCCTTTCGTGCTCGATTTCAGCTGATCGAAAAAGTCGTACACGATCTCTGACAGCGGAATTTGATAGGTCAATGTGACGCGTGTCGTATCGAGATATTCCATGTTCACGAACTCGCCGCGCTTATTCTGGCTAAGCTCCATGATCGCTCCTACATAGTCGTTAGGGACGATGATCGACGCCTTGACGTACGGCTCTTCGACGAAATCGATTTTTCCCGTCTCCGGGAAGAGCGAAGGATTCTCGATATTGAGCACGTCGCCGTTCGTCTGCGTGACGCGGAACACCACGCTCGGCGCCGTCGTAATGAGCGGGATGTTGAATTCGCGCTCGATCCGCTCCTGGATGACATCCATATGAAGCAGGCCGAGAAATCCGCAGCGGAAGCCGAAGCCAAGCGCGGTGGACGTTTCCGGCTCGAAGCTTAGGGAAGCGTCATTCAGCTGCAGCTTCTCCAGTGCTTCACGCAAGTCGTTGTAGTCGCTCGTCTCGATAGGGTACAGTCCACAGAATACCATCGGGTTGATTTTGCGATAGCCGGGCAGCGGCTCCAGCGTCGGATTTTTGGCGTCGGTCACTGTGTCCCCGACTCGTGTGTCGCCGACGGTTTTGATACCGGCCACGATAAAACCAACATCCCCAACCTCCAGCGAATCGACCGTTCCCATCCGCGGCTTGAAGGCTCCGACTTCGATGACCTCGAACACTTTGTCCGTCGCCATAAATTTGATTTTGGAGCCGGCGCGAATCGAGCCGTCGATGACCCGTACGTAGACGATTACGCCTTTATACGGATCGTAGTGCGAGTCGAAAATAAGCGCCTTCAGCGGTTTATCCGTGTCTCCCGTCGGGGCCGGAACTTTTTGAACCACCTGCTCCAAAATTTCTTTAATGCCGATCCCGGCCTTGGCCGAAGCCAGCACCGCATCGCTTGAATCAAGACCGATGACATCTTCGATCTCCTGTTTCACCCGCTCCGGGTCCGCGCTCGGCAGATCGATCTTATTGATGACCGGCAATATTTCCAGATTATTATCCAGCGCCAAATACACATTGGCGAGCGTCTGCGCTTCAATTCCTTGCGCCGCGTCGACGACAAGCAGCGCGCCTTCGCAGGCGGCAAGGCTCCGGGATACTTCATAAGTAAAGTCGACATGTCCCGGCGTATCGATCAGATTCAATATATATTGTTCGCCGTCATCGGCGAGGTAGTTCAAACGGACGGCTTGCAGCTTGATCGTGATGCCGCGTTCCCGTTCCAGATCCATCTGGTCGAGCACCTGTTCCTGCATCTCACGCGACGTGAGTGCGCCGGTAAACTCCAAAATCCGGTCCGCCAACGTTGATTTCCCGTGGTCGATATGGGCGATAATGCAAAAGTTTCTTATTTTCTTCTGTCTGGCTTGGATATCCATCGTCGGCAAAAACCTCACTAACCTGCAAATTTACAATACTTCTGATTATAGCAGTTGTGAAGGCCGGCAGCAATGGACCGCTTTCCTTGTACAAAAAAGCTAGCGGAGAATCGCCTCGAACAGCGCGACGATGAACCGGATGCTGTGATACGCCGCGATTTGCAGCAAATCTCCCGCCTTATTCCCTACGCGGTTGATGCCCGTATCCCCACCGGGAACGGCCGCGGGTTCGGGTTTTGCGGGCTTAGCCGGCGCCTTTGGTTTGACGGGGACCGCCGCGGTGCTCGCCCCCGCCGGAGCTGCGCTATAAGAACGCGATTTCGCGGGTTCCTCCTTCCGGACGAGCGGCCCGCCTACCCGCTCCGTTCCTTGCGCGGCGAGCGTTACGCCGAAAAAGAGGCAGAAGGCCATCGCGAGCGCGACGCCTCCCATTTTGATCCACCCGTTCCGTCTCATCTTTCCCCACTCCCGTCCAAGCTTTTATCAGCTTTGTTTCTTCGGTTCTTGCGATGGTGCCGGCGCGTCCACTTTCTCCGCATTCAAAATCACTTGCGAGATGGCGACGGAGAGTGCATCGGCTGTACGATAGCATTCCTCGAGGCTGTTATCGACGCCGCCGACTTCGATCAGCACGCTGTTCTCCGAATAATTTTGGTTATATACGCCGTTGCCTTCCCCGGACTTGGCATGAATCCCTTTCGACAACCCCGGGTATTTCGTGTCGAGCACCTGATGGATCTGTTCGGCAAACTCGTAATTTTGCTTCCAGTTCGGATTTTTGCCGCCGATGATAAAGTACACTTGCGCGTAATCTTTTCCGTTAATGTTAGCCGTTGTTTTGTCGCGACGCTGCGAATCTCGGTGAATATCAAAATAAAATTTCAAATCGGGATGGCCCGAAATCGCTTCTTGCAATGTCTTCATGGAATATTTGTAGGAATAATAGTAGTTGAACCCTTTCTCGATGGCCGGATAGTTTTTATCCGAATGAACGGCGCCGATTCCTTCCTTCTCCAGCATTTGCGCCAGTCGCAAGCCTACCTGCGTCACATTTTTTTTCGGGTCGTATGCCTTGTCCGGATCTTTGACTCCCGGCAGCTCGGGAAGGTACGATTCCTGATTATGCGTCTGATAGATGAAAGCTACGTTTTTCCCCGCGGTAATCGGCGGCGAAGCAACCGGATGCGGTATGGAAGGTCCTTGCACCTCCCCAGCTTTCTCGTTTGCGGGAGCGCCCGGATTGGCAGTGATAGAGCCTGCGTCCCCCAAGTTTTGCGGATTGAACACATCGGAGCGCGGCGTATAGTCTTCGGGAGAATCCGCAGCAAAACCCGACGGGCTGAGCAGCACGGCCCGGTCCTGCGCCATCCCCGGAACCTCTCTGGCGATGAGCGTTCGCGGATCTTTCGGATTCAAATCGGTAAGGAGCGAGAACAAAAATCCGGATACGTTGGACTGCGAGAAAGTGAACGCTTTCCGATCCGTGTTCAGATGCGGCACCTCCATTCCCATCATGTCCATGAAAAATCGGCTCGATACCGACGAAGCAAGTCCTTTCATGGAAGAAGAAGGCGTCGTGCTTGTCACTTTGGACTGAATGTAACCAAGCAATCCAAGCAAAATAAAAAAGATAAGACAGCCTGTTATTAAATAGGAGAGGGTTCGCGTATAAACGCCTATGGTTTGTCCCGTTTTCGCATATTTTTCCAAGTTCAACATCACAGCCGGCCGTTTCATAGTCAATTCCTCCTCAATCTTCGTCCTGGATGCTCGCCGCGATACAAGTGCTTTCAGTACACCGCGATTCGTCCGTCGAAGGCGCCATATCCGTGAATGGGTCACTAGCCTTCTGTTCCTTTCCCGTACTCTAGTAAACAATCTATGAGGAGGCCGAAGAAGATAGAACCGCACCGAACAAAAAAAGAGAGTAAACATTTACTAGATTGCAACAAAAAAAGCGAGGCATCCCGCTCGTGGGACTCGCACCCGCTCTTTATGGTTGGCTGCACAGCGTTAATGCGTAAAAGCCGCAACGTTGTCGACATCGATCGCCTCGTGCAGCGCAGCGTTCAAACCGCTTGCCACGATGTTGGCGATGTCCTCAATGAATTGATCGATTTCCTTCGGCGTCACGAGCAGATCATGGCCTAACGGGTTCAGCACTTCCTTCACCAGCTGCAGCCGTTCGTTTTCCTGCAAATGATCCATCAAGCCGAGAATTTGTCCGGTGTTCGCCGTCTGTTTTTTAAAGTGATTGTGCATCATATCGAAGGCGTTGTTCACGATCGTTGAAGCGTAGACGACCGTAGGGACCCCGATGGCGATGACCGGCACGCCGAGCGTATCGATCGTGAGCCCTTTGCGCTTGTTGCCGATCCCAGAGCCTGGGTGAATGCCTGTATCCGCGATCTGGATCGTCGTATTCACCCGTTCCAGCGACCGGGAGGCGAGCGCATCGATCGCAATGACCAAATCCGGCTTCGACCTGTCGACGATACCCTGCACGATTTCGCCGGTTTCGATCCCCGTCGTTCCAAGAACGCCCGGTGCAACGGCACTGACCGGCCGGTAGCCCGGACTGACCTGATCGGGCACCAGTTCAAAATAATGGCGCGTCACCGTCATATTTTCCACAACCAGCGGTCCCAGCGCATCGGGGGTAACATTCCAATTGCCGAGGCCGATGATAAGGACGCTGGCGTTTTTTGCGATGTTCAGCTTTTGCAAAAACTTTTCGAACTCCTGGGCAAATACAGTGGCGACCCGGTCCTGCAAATCGCTGTCCTTTTGCCGGAGCGCGGGAACTTCAAGCGTGATATAGTGCCCGGGAAGTTTGCCGAGCGCTTGCGCTCCTTGTTCGGATGTAATATCGATCAGGCTGACCTTGATTCCTTCCTGCTCGTATCCGGACGACATGACGCCCGGAATATTCGGCTCCGATGCCGACGCCAAGTCTCTTGCTTCTAAAGCCAAATCCGTCCTGACGGAATATGCGCTCAAATCCGCTTCCATCTGCTCGTCTCCCTTCATCCTTTTCTCGCTCGTATATTGTTTGACAAAGAAGGCAGCCTTATGCAAAAGATTCCGGAAGCGCACCTGCCACTCTATTGCTTTTTAATATGGGTCATGTTAGAATATCAAGAGTTGTCAACAAAGATGATTTGTGTTTTATTGCAAGTTGTAGTAGGAGGTGAACGTCATGCCAAACATTAAATCCGCTATCAAACGCGTTAAAGTGAGCGAAAAGCGCCGTATGCGCAACGCATCTCACAAATCCGCTCTTCGTACTGCTGTGAAAGCTTTCGAAACGGCTGCCGCAAGCAGCAACGTTGAAACGGCAACATCCGCTCTGATCGCAGCCAGCAAGAAGCTGGATAAAGCAGCGACCAAAGGTTTGATCCATAAAAACGCCGCTGCCCGCAAAAAATCCCGCTTAGCGAAGAAGCTGAACCAGCTTTCCGCACAAGCGTAATGGCAAGTAAGCGAAGATTGGAATCGTTCAGCGCTGCTGACCGTTGCATCCGATCTTGTAAAAAGACCATGTCCCTGTAATGGGAACATGGTCTTTTTTGTTATCTTCCTTTCAATTCACGAGGCAAGCTTCAGCAAAAACATTTCGAGCCCGAGCACTTTATCGATTTTGCCGCTCTTCATCTGATAATCCAGATCGGACAGCTGCTGCAATAGCTGGGCAAGTCGTTTCGCTTCGAACCGCTCGGCCTGTCCCGCCGCGATCTTGACCGCATACGGATGAATGCCAAGCTGCCCGGCCATCTGCTGCTGGGAGTAGCCCTGCTGGGACAAGTCTTTGACCTGAAACATGATGCGGATTTGCCGGGCGATGAGCGCTACGATCTTGATCGGTTCTTCTTTGCGCCGCAACAGCTCGGCCAGCATCGTGAACGCCTGTTCGAGCCGCACCTGAACGATATACTCGATCAGTTGAAAAATATTTTGCTCAATGCTGCGGGTAACGAGCTGCTCGAGATCCGGAATCGTCAGCGTCCCGCCCTTTCCGACGAACAGCGCGCACTTCTCGATCTCCTTGACCAACGCCTGAAGGCTTGTGCCCGTATACATAATGAGCTGCTCCGCCGTTCCCGGGGCAAAATGCAGCTCCGCTTTTTCCGCTTCGCGGTGAACCCACTGTGTTAGCTCGCTTTCCGACAACACCGTGCAGGGGATCAGCGCATCCGACTCCTTTAATGCCTTCACCAGCTTCTTTCGCTCATCGAGCTTCTCGGCATCCACGGTAAATACGATGATCGAGAAGTCGGCCGGAGCTTTCAAATAATTCAGCAGCCGTTCCGGCTTGTGCTCCACTTTGCCGCTTTCTTTCGCCCCGGTAAGGAAAAGCGCATTGGAAGCGATCACGATCTTGTGCGCCACCATGAACGGCAGCGTCTCGGCTTCGTCGATCACCGTATCCAGCGGCGTTTCGGCCATATCGTATTTATTGATCGCAAATTCGCGCTGGCCCGGCTCCACCAGCTTGTCCGTGAGCCGTTCGACGAACTCCTGCATCAGAAAAGTCTCCGGTCCGTAGCAAACATATACCGGTTTATGCTGTCCTTTGTTAATCTGCCTGACCGCCGTTTTGACATCCATCGCGCTTCAACTCCGTCTCCGTAATAACCGTCATCTATGTTCTTTTCATCATACCAACAACAAAGGGATTACGTCAAAGCCGCCTCTCGGCGGTTCGACGTAATCCCTTCGTCCGAAACCCATCTATATAAACACCTGAGGGAAAGCTCTAGAAACGATCCGCTCAGGTGGTCATACGACGTGAATCGCGTGTACGTATACTTATATATACGTACTCGGCCTGTTATGTGTGCGTCATTTTGTGCCTAATTTTTTAAATTTTCCTTGAAAGCTTGCTTGTATGTTAGGCCGCTTCAAGGTTTGCTCTCCGTCTCCGTCAAATTTTTCATCGCGATGACAAACGTTTTGACCTGATCCGAAGCTTTCACCCGATATGTCAATTTATATTCGGCAGACCAATCGGCGAGCTCGACTTTGAAGTCGCCGTCTTTCCATTCGTATTTGGACGCGTATGCCTCTTTGCCTTGCTTGTCGTATACGATCACTCGTCCGTCCTTGATCATCGCCTTATATGCGCCGTCCGTGGTCGAAACCTCGGTTACCGGGGCAGACGCGGACGGCATGGCTGCAATGCCGTAGGCTCCAGTGCCCGATTTCTCGGAAGGCAGCTTCGGTCCGACCGCATCCGCGGGCCGTTGATCGGCATCCGCCGCCGGCGGTTGTTCCGGCGTTACTCCGCTATCCGCGGTCTCTCCGCCCTTTTGAGAACCGTCGGCCTTCGGAGCGATGGTTAACGACTTCGCATCTTCCGGCTTTATGCCGGCAAGCGGCTGCGATTGCGGTTGTTCCGGCTCGGCCTGCTCTCGCGTGGCGGATACACCCTGCTGCTCCGCGTTCGCGCCCGGCGCCGGCGTCGACGGCGTCACATTGCGCTCGGCCGCGTTATTCTGAGGCTGCGCTTTGCCCGCGGGCTCCGATGCCTTCTGCTGCGGCTCAACCGTCTTCGGAGACGGCTTCTGCGTCTGCGGCGCCGGGCTGGACGGCGGCACTGCATTGCCGCCCGCAGCCGGGGCGGTAGCGTCAGCCGGCGCGAATTTCTCCACGACGGCGGCATCCTTTTTCTCCGCTTTGTTTCCGCCGGATGCTTCCGGCTTCGCATCGCCCGGCGGCCGTTCCTGTAAAGGAGCCGCTTTCGTACTCACGGATGCACCGCTGTCCGCAGCGCTCCCCGCTTTTTGCTCCGACCCGCCGTTCGGCAATGAAAGCATGATCCTGCCGGCATCTTTCTCAGAGGATGGCGGCTGGCCGAACAGGAAGAAACCGACAACCAGTCCGGCTGCTACGACACCGCCAAACACCGGGAAGGAGATCCAATCTTTTATACTTTTGCGCCAGCCGCCCGGCGCCTTCCGCTCCGCTGCCGCCGCATTCATGTCTGCATCCGCTCCGGCATGCTGCGCCAAGCGAAAGTCTTGCGTTTCGCCGGATGCCTCCAGTTGCTCCAGCTTCGGCATAATGGCGTCGACCAGACTGAACGGAGGCGTTACTTTGGGCAACGATTCCAGCTCATGAGATAAGTTCACGAGACGCTCAAACAGCTCTGTGCAGTCCGGGCACTGCTGCAGATGCTGGAGCATCCGGCGGTATTCCGTCTCTTCGAGATCCCGATCAAGGTATCTCTGCATCAGCTCGATCACCTCTTGACACATCATCCCCGTACACTACCTTTCTTTAACGATTCGTATATCCCATCTCGTCATTGCTCCCGCTATCTCCGGCAAGCAACCGCGATTGCTCTTGTATGTTCGTCTATCCCCGTACCGCGTCGCCTCTGGGCTTCTTATAGTCGCGCAGGATCGTCTGAAGCTGCTGCCGCGCCCGGAACAAATACGATTTCACCGTATTGATGGGCAAATCAAGCGACTCCGCAATCTCGTTATACGAGAAATCCTGCAAATACCTAAGCACCACCACGGAACGATGATGCTCCGGGAGCTTGTCGATGGCTTCTCGGATGTCTTGGGCTATATACGAAGACATCACTTCGTCTTCCACCGTCGTATGGTCGGTAAAGCTCAGATCGTGCTGTTCAATCGAGACGGTCGGCTTCGTTCTCCGGAATTTATCGATGCACAAATTCGTCACGATGCGCTGCACCCAGGTCTTGAACTGAGCTTTTTCCTCGTAGGAGTTGATTTTGGTATATATTCGTATCAATGCTTCCTGTGCGGCGTCTAATGCATCCTGCTCATTGCCCAGAATGTAATAAGCAGTGCGATAGACATGATTCTCGATTTCTCGCAGTAGGGTAATTAGAGCGTCGCGATCGCCCGATTGGGCAGCCTTGATTAATTCTGGCGCTACCACTGGGATCCCCCTCTCTTGCAACCTTATAAACGAAACGTTTCCTAAAAATGTTGCACTTCCTATAACTCTATTCAGGATATCAAATTTTGGGTAGCAGGTACATAGTAAAGAACACGCGCGGCGGCAGCCAATTTTTTACGCTCGATCTGGTATGCCGCCGCTTCGTCTTGCCATTCTGCGCCCGTAATCAACCGTTTTCTAAAGCCGCATACAAAACGGACCTGAATTCATAATCGAAACGATCAGAAATTCAAGGTCCGTCATGGGTAAAATAAGATTACGGTTGCGCGGCCGCGCCCTTCGGTTTCTTCTTTTCGGATACGACGATTCCCGCGAAAATCAGCAAGATGCCGAGCCATTGCAATATGCCCGTACGTTCGCCGAGCAGCAAGCTGGAGATCACGATAACGACCGGCAGCTCCACGGCGCCAAGAATGGCGGCGATACCGGTGTCCAACTGCGGTGCTCCCTTGGCGAACAAGTACGGCGGAATGATCATGCCGAACAGGCCGAGGATTAAAGCCCAAAACCATAGTCCGCTGCCGATGGATCCGTTCCACAAAAACTGCGGAGGATATACAACTAGCACGATCAGCAGAGCGCCTGTAACCATCCATGTGCTTCGAAACAAGGTCGGCACTTCCGTCGCCACTCTACCGCTAAAATACATATTCAGCGTGTAGCTCGCGGCTGCGAGAATTCCAAGTCCGATCCCCGCAAAGCTCAATCGGTCAAGCGAAGACCCGCTCAAACCCGACGCAAGCAGCGTCCCCGCAAGAATAATGACGATCGCGACGATTTGATTGCGCCCCGGCTTTTTGCCGTGAAGCATCCACTCCAGCAGCATGCCCATCCAGGTAAACTGAAACAGCAGCAGGACGGCGAACGATGCATCGAGATTTTGCAGCGAAAAATAATAGAAAATACCAGTCAACCCGGTAAATATGCCGCTTCCCGTCAGCTTCAAAATCGCTTTGAGCGATATTTGCTTCAGCTTCCTATAATAAGGAATGCACATCAGCCATAAAGCGATAAATCCGAAAGCGACCTGACTCCCCGTTATTTCGCCAGGCGTAAAGCCATCCTTGTAGCCGAGCTTCACGAAAGTGGACAGTACGCCGTAGGATGCGGCGCCGATGAGCAGCAGCAAGCTCGCTTTCGTTCGTTCCTTCAAAAACATAAACCATACCTCATATTTTGCATCCCTCACCCACCCGCAAGGACAAAACGCAGCCCGGATGCCCGGTTTGGTTTCTCCCGCACAAATGATTAATATAACAAAAAAACGGCTCCTCCACAACCTTTGCCATACAGCTGCCTAATTACACCGACACCCTTATCGTCTGCTTCGGAAGATTATGAAATACGTGCTGCGAGCCCGTATGCATCATCCCGCAACGCGGATGCGAAGCATCAGATGCACAAACTCCGGCGAAAGGAGCTGTGATCCGCTTCCAAAATTTTTGTAACCAAATTGCAATGTTAATTTCATCTGGCATTAATGTTCGGCGCCTATAATAATAGTCGACCCCCTTTTTGATATATAAATCACTTAGCCCCACAGCCGCGCAGGCTTGTGGGGCTCTTTCTTTTCCGCATAGCCTACTTTGCAGCCGCGTCCTCCAGCTTGGTTCGCATTCGTATCCTGCCCTCTTTCGCAACCATCTGGACTTCACCGTGGCGGTCGGTCCGGTGAACGCTGATCGAGCTTGCCGTTAACCGATCGATCACCTGTGGGCTGGGGTGGCGGTATATGTTATTCACGCCGACCGAGATGACGGCATGCTTCGGCTGCCAAGCCGCTAGCCACTCGAGCGAGGTGGATGTTTTCGATCCGTGATGTGCGATTTTGACCACATCGACCGGACCGATGCCGCTGCCGACGCCGGTTCGCCGTTCCAACTCGGACCATGCCGCAATCACTCTTCGCTCCGCCGCTTGATCCATGTCGCCGGTAAACAGCCAGCGCGTTCCGGCCATTTCCATCAAAAACACGACGGAGCTCGGATTTTGTTTTTTCTCCAGCCTGATATCATTGCTGCCTTCATCCGCTAGCGGCGACAAAAAATGCAGCACCGTCTGCTCCCCGGCTTCAAGCTTATCGCCGGCATTCACTCTCACAAGCTCGGTTCCTTTGTTCAGCGCCGTTTGGAACAACGCTTCCACGGCCGCCCCCGGATTGAGCGTACCGTTAAACAGCAGCCTGCGAACGGGGATTTGCTCCAGCACGGCCTGAAGTCCTCCGTAATGGTCTGCATCCTGATGCGTAAGTACGATTTCGTCGATCGTTTGTACGCCCCGCTTTTTCAATAACGGCACGAGCAATTTCTTCCCTACTTCGTAAGGCTCCTGCCGCTGCTTCCATTCTTCGCCCGGCTTCCGAAACGTAACCGTCCCTCCGCCGTCCACCAGTATCGTATGCCCCCGGCCCAGCGTTCGAATGAGAATGCTGTCCCCTTGCCCAACGTCAAGAAACTGAACCCTTCCTTCCGCTTTACCGGATTCCAGCGAATAACCGAACCATAATAAAACGATGAAGCCGCACACGCTTACCGGCAGGAGCAAACTTCTGTTCATGGCGGACAGCCGGCTTTGCCAGCGGGCTTCCCTGTCGGTATAAAGCATAGGAACGGCCGCACTCGCTACCGTCTCCTGCTCTCTTCGTTCCCGAGCGATATGCACGCACCAACCGATCATCGCCAGAAGGCCGTAATACGATAAAATCCAAACTGGGCTCGGCGTCGGCCATAATGTTTGAAACGCGTCCAGCCGGCTGAACCACTCGACGACGGCAAACAGCAGCGCATTGACTTTGACGACAGCCCACCCGATCCATACGCCCATCGTAGGATACAGAAGCGCCGAGAGCATGGCCACCGTTCCGACAGGCATAACAAACGTACTAAAGACGGGAACAATAATGAAGTTGGCCGCCAGCGACAGCAGCGAGAATTGGTTGAAATAATAGATGGAGATCGGAAAAGATATGAGCTGCGCCACCACTGTAATCGACAGGGCGTCTCTGAGTTTTTTTTGCGACATGGGCAGCATTTTGTTCATTTGCGGAACGCCGAGCATGATGCCGAGCGTGACCAGATAAGATAGCTGGAAGCTGACATCGACCAAGTAGTAAGGATCCCAAATCAGCATCCCTAATCCGGCGATAAAAGCGATATTCATCCCGTCTTTCATCCGGTTCCGGTAGGCCGCGTACAATGCGATCATGGCCATGATTCCTGCGCGGACAATGGAAGGCGACGCTCCCGTCACCATAATATACAACGGGACCAGCGCAATCGCGGTCATCAAATACGATTCCCGGGTCATTCCGAGCTTGCGCAGCACCCAGAGAATGCAAGCCAGGAAAATCGCCACATTAAGCCCCGAGATGGCAATAATATGCGTCAAGCCGAGACGGGAAAAGCGGTCGAATTGCAGCGGATCGATCTCGTCCGTCAACCCGATCAGCATGCCTTTCATAAACCCGTTTTGTTCCGGCGGGAACAGCAGCTCTACTTTGTCTGCAAGCAAGCCGCGGAACCGGTCGTTCCAGTGCAGCGGCAACCACGTTCCCCACTTGTCCGGCGGCGTGACGTTGACGGAACCGAGTCCTTTGACCGTCAACTGCCAGTGAATATGCTTGTAGTATAAATACTTGCGGTAATCGAAGCCGCCAAAGTTGCGCGCAACGGAAGGCTGCTTGATCGTTCCGCTCAGTTCGATCCGGTCTCCCCTTTGCCACTCTTTCGCAGTGTCTTGTTCCGTCTTTTTCAGCAGCCGGACGGATACGATCAACCGTTCCTTTTTCGAGGGGACAAGCATGTTATTCGAGCTCGCGTCCGCGGCACGACCGACGCCAACCCGCTCCGTGCCGGGGGATTCTTCCATCCCCTGTGACCCGCTTTCTGCTGCCGCCTCGGCGTCGTCTCGGTCGACTGTGTCTCCGGGCACCGCATCCGTTTTTGCACCTGCTCCGTCCTCCCCGCCGATCGCCTCCGCTTCTATCTGAAAGCTGACGCGATCGCCGTCCACCTCTACCGTCGATACGATGGTTCCGCGGACCCTTACTTCCGGTTCCGCATCCGCCGGCAGCGGCAGCGCTGTCTTGTTACGTCCATCATAGTGGCCGAAGATGCCTGCGGCGGCAGCGACGATCAGCAGTGCTGCGATCACGGATTTCCCCCGAGGCTTGTACATCAGGACCATGCAGCACGCTAGCCCCGCTCCCATGCTGAGATAAAGATTCAATACCTCCGCTTGCCAAACCAGGGCAAGCATGTAGCCCAGTATCCAGCAGACGGCAATGCCGACGATCGGCCTTTCGTTCATTGTTTCGCGCCTCCTTCCGCATACGAAAAAGAACCTCTACTTGCCAACGGGCAACTAGAGGTTCTTCCTCAAGGTTCAAAGATTCAATTGTGCACTTCGGTAAGCGTTCCATGCGGCGGTTCGTAGCCGGTCAAGCTTCGGAACTTGATATGCCGTTGTTCCATCAAGGCGCTTACCTTCTCGCTATCTTTCGGATACGAGCGATGGAATACGATCTCCACGATGCCGCTGTTCGCGAGCATGTTCGCACAAGTCCAGCAAGGCTGGTCGGTTACGTATACGACGGAGCCTTCCCGGTCTTTCCGGTCCGTGAACAGCAGCAAATTTTGTTCCGCATGAATCGTGCGAATGCACCTCTGCTTCTTGATCATCCGCTCGGCTCCGGATTCCGTGACCGCTTCGAACTCCTCCACGAGCATGCAGCCCGCTTCCGAGCAGTCGGGCACGCCCATCGGCGCGCCGTTATACGCCGTTCCGAGCAGTTTTTTCCCTTGCACAAGCACGGCGCCCACATGACGACGTCCGCACTGCGATCGGGTCGATGCCATGTATGCCATATCCATAAAGTAAGTGTCCCAATCTTTGCGCGCTATCATCGTACAAGCGCTCCTTACTGCTGGCTCGCCTGGATCGCTTGACCCAAGTCATGCAGTATATCGTCGATCGATTCCGTTCCGATGGACAACCGGATCATGCCCGGCGTCACGCCCGCTTTCACTTGCTCCTGCTCCGTAAGCTGCTGGTGGGTCGTGCTGGCCGGATGAATGATCAGCGACTTCGAATCGCCGACGTTGGCCAGATGGGAGAACAGCTTCACATTGTTGATCACTTTACGCCCCGCATCGACGCCGCCTTTAATTTCGAACGTCAGGATTGCGCCCTGCCCCTTCGGCAAATATTTTTGGGCCAACTCATACGAGGAATGGCTCGGAAGTCCGGAATAGTTGACCCACGCGACCGCTTCATTGCTTTCCAGAAATTGAGCGACCTTCAGTGCATTGGAGCTGTGACGCTCCATCCGCAGGTGCAGCGTTTCCAGGCCTTGCAGCAGAAGGAACGAGTTGAACGGGGAAATAGCGGCGCCCATATCTCTCAACAGCTGTACGCGTGCTTTGATGATGTAAGCGACCGGTCCGACCGCATCCGAATACACTACGCCATGGTAGCTCGGGTCCGGCGTTGTCAGACCTTGGAATTTGCCGCTCGCTTTCCAGTCGAAGCGTCCGCCGTCCACGATCACGCCGCCGATGGAAGTTCCATGGCCGCCGATGAATTTTGTAGCGGAATGAACGACGATATCCGCGCCATGCTCAATCGGACGGCACAGGTACGGGCTCGGGAATGTATTGTCGACAATGAACGGGATTTGATGCTCGTGCGCAACCGCCGCAATCGCCGCGATATCGATCACATCCCCCCGCGGGTTGCCGATCGTCTCAGCGTATACCGCTTTCGTCTTCGGTGTAATTGCCTTGCGGAAATTTTCCGGATCGCTCGGATCGACGAAATGAACCTTGATGCCGAGCTTGAGCAGCGTAATCGCAAATAAGTTGTATGTACCGCCGTACAGGTTGGTGGAGGAAACGATCTCGTCTCCGGCTTCCGCAATGTTCAGAATGGAGTACGTAATCGCCGCTTGACCGGATGCGGTAGCCAGCGCCGCCAGGCCGCCTTCCATCGCCGCGACTCTCTTCTCGAACACGTCGGTCGTCGGGTTCATGATGCGGCTGTAAATATTGCCGAACTCTTTCAATGCAAACAGGTTGGCCGCATGATCCGTATCGCGGAACCCGTAAGAGGTCGTCTGGTATAAAGGCACTGCACGAGACATAGTGGTCGGATCGATTTCTTGGCCGGCATGGACGGCTAACGTTTCGAGAGCAAGCTTGCGTTCTTCTGACATGTGGTGCGCCTCCTTGAAAAATAACATGATTTGGAATAAATCTGTTACTATTTTCGCATATTTATCAGGAAAACGAAAGCGTTGTCTATGAAAAGCTTTAAAGTGATAGAGAATGGCTTGGTGTACGCTGCTTTTTGCTTGAGAACTTCCGCCTCGTGGGATCAGAGTGTCATCAGCCGGATACGATACTCAAGCAAGCATATGGGGATAAGCCCCTCGTCCTTCCGAAAGCTAAACCAGCTGCCATGATTCGAATTGTACCCTCTTTCTTGCATTCTTGACATGACCGCGGAGTTGCATTTAAACTTAAAGCTGCAGTACAAAAATCTATGAAGAGGCGGGAAGCAAATGTTCTTTTTATCGACTGTTCTAATTCGGAAATTGGCTTAAACGGGAGAAGTCTGCCCATTTTTAAGGTTAAGCCAGCCGAAGAACAGAAGATAAAGAACTCTAACCCTCTCTTGCGACGATATATTGTCATGGGTAAGGCGAGTTCGCCTTACCCATTTTTCATGAAACGACGGTAAACTAACAATAGAAAATGAGCTTTATTTGCTGTTCCTCCGGTTGGCTTCCATCAGAAAGCTAAAGGAGAGAACGACATGAGTATCGTATCCGTAGAACAGGTGACACACACGTATGGAGATAAACAAATTTTTAGACACATCAGCTTTCGGCTGCTTCGCGGAGAGCATGCCGGCCTGGTCGGAAGCAACGGGGCCGGAAAATCGACGCTGCTGCGCATATTGTCAGGGGAGCTGATCCCCGACGCGGGAACGGTCGCTTGGCTTCCCCATGTAAAAGTCGGCGTCCTGCAGCAGCATATCGATTTGAAAGCCGGAACGACGGTGATGCAAGCTTTGCAAGGTGCTTTTGCGCATTTGTACGAAACGGAGCAAAACCTGTTTCGCACGGCCGAAGCCATGGCTTCAGCGGACCAGGATCAGGAGCGGCTGTTAGCCCAGTATGGGGAGCTGCAAAACCGTCTGGAGCATGCGGGCTTTTATCAACTGGATGCGAAAATCGAAGAGGTGGCCTCGGGGCTCGGCATTTTGCAGTTCGGCCGCGATCGGGATATCCGTCAGCTCAGCGGAGGGCAGCGTACGAAGCTGCTGCTGGGCAAGCTGCTGCTCGAAGAACCGGATGTGCTGCTGCTCGACGAGCCGACCAACTATTTGGACGACGCGCATATCGAATGGCTGATCGGCTATTTGAAGCGATACGAGCAGGCTTACCTGGTCGTATCACATGACGAACGGTTTTTGAACGAAGTGACGTCTTCGACGTTTCACCTGGAGCATCAAACGATCAAACGTTACACCGGCAATTACGCTGCGTTTCGAAGCGGTTATGAGCAAAGCAGGCAGCAAATCCAAACCGCCTATGACCGGCAGCAAAAAGAAATCGGCAGACTGGAGCAATTTATACAGAAGAACCGGGTTCGAAAAGCGAAGCAAGCGAAAAGCCGGGAGAAAACATTGGATAAAATGACCCGGATCGATAAGCCGGTGTCCTCACCGCCTCCCCGGTTTACGTTCCCGTTTCAAGCGGGTCCTTCCACCCGGGTGGCGGAGGCAAAGCAAATTCGCGTCGGTTACGATATGCCGCTGTTCGGTCCGCTGGATCTGCAAATTAACCGTGGAAATAAAATTGCGATTGTCGGCTCTAACGGCATCGGCAAATCGACGATGCTGAAAACGCTGCTGGGCCATCTCAAGCCGCTGAGCGGCACCGTACGGCTCGGCGAACGCGTACAAGCGGCTTACTACGCCCAGGAACGGGTCACTTCCAGCGAGACGCCGCTTGAGAAAGTCGCTTCGTTTCGTCCGGATCTGACACTAAAAGAAATTCGGCAAAAGCTGGCGTTTGCCGGGCTGACCGACAAACATATTCGACAACCGATCGATTCGTTAAGCGGCGGCGAACAGGCAAAAGTTCGTCTATGCGAGCTAACCGTGACGGACAGCAACGTTCTTGTATTGGACGAACCGACGAACCATCTGGATGCCCGAGCCAAAGAAGCGTTGAAGGAGGCGTTAAAAAAATACCCGGGAACGATACTGCTCGTTTCGCATGAGCCGGCCTTTTATGAGGATTGGGTTACCGATATTTGGCAAGTCGAGGATTGGTACGGACAATAAAAAAAGGATATTGCAGGCTGCCGGGATCGGCAGCCTGCTTTACTGTGTCGCCTCAAGGCCCCAAAGTAACGAGGGGCGCAATTTTGGACAACATTTTCTCTCCGATTCCTTTGACCTCCAACAGCTGCTCCACCGAAGTAAACTTGCCGCCAAGCTTTTGCCTTATTGCAATAATCGCCTGGGCGCGGCTGGGACCGATACCCGGAAGCTCGTCGAGCTGCTCGGCCGTCGCCGTGTTTAAATTAATTTTTCCTGCCTGGGACGTTCCTTTAATCTCCGACAGTGGCGTCTGCTTATCCTCCGGCTCAGCCGGCGGTCCAGTGGGCGCATTCTCGGGCGTTCCTTTCGCATCGGCAGGCTTCGCCGGCTCGTTCTTGGGCTGCGCCTCCTTCGCATTCGCTGTCGGAGCCGGCGCCGCTTTGGCCGCCGCCTCTTTCCCGCTGCCGCTTGCTTTCGCGCCCGCTTGCCGCTCCTCTGTTTGCTGCTGCAACAGCGCTCGCATTTCCTCGTCGGCGCTTTTGAAACCCATCGAAGCTTCGTTAGGCGCCCATGGCCGCCACAGCAGCACGCAGCAAATCAGGCCAAACGCCAAAAAGACGGCGAAATTCATCAATCCTTTGCTCATCCACAACCTCCCATATCCAATGAATTGGAATATCATGCATAAATTCGATTCAAGCTCATATAATTGAAAAAGCTGCGATCAACTCAGGGGGGATGGTTATGCGTGTAGGAATGATTGGAACAGGCAGCATGGGCAGTGTTCTCATCGAAGCGTTCATCCGGTCCGGCGCTCTAAATCCGGACCAAATGCTTGTGACTAACCGCACGATCAGCAAAGCCGAGCTTCTGGCGGATAGCTATCCGGGCCTTCAGGTTGCCCTCTCCAATAAGGAAGTCGCATCCCTTACCGAGCTGCTGTTTATATGCGTCAAGCCCCTTGAATTCAAAACGGTCATCGAAGAGATTCGTGCGGACATATCGCCTTCCAAACTTCTCATCTCCATCACGAGTCCGGTGTTGCTCAGACATTTGGAAGATCAGCTTCCCTGCAAAATCGCTAAAGTGATTCCGAGCATCACAAATTACGTACTGAGCGGCGCCACATTATGCATATACAGCGACCGTTGCATGCCGGAGGACAAGGAACGGCTTGAAAATTTATTGTCCCACATCAGCAGCCCGCTTCGGGTGTCCGAGCAATTTACCCGGATTTCCTCGGATCTTTCAAGCTGCGGACCGGCGTTTCTCGCCTATTTTATTCAAAAGTTCGTGGAAGCGGCCGTGGAGGAAACGGGCATATCCGAGGAAGAAGCAACCGTCCTCGCCAGCGAGATGCTGCTTGGCACCGGCAAACTGCTCACTACCGGAGGCTTCACGCCCGCCTCGCTCCAGAAGCGGGTCGCCGTTCCGGGCGGCATTACGGCCGAAGGACTCCGACTAATGGAAAAAGAGCTGCACGGGGTCTTTCACGACCTGATCCGCACAACTCATGCAAAATATAATGAAGATGTGGAAAAAGTAGAAAGCCGGCTATTCGGAACGAAGGTCGATTAACGCGATGCTTTCACGTTTTTCCGTATGAACCGCACAGAGCGCTGGACTGCTGTGCGGTTATTTATATTTTTACCCTGCTACGATATTGACGAGCTTGCCTTTCACCGTAATGACTTTACGCACCGTTTTGCCGGCGATGGCATCCTTCACTTTGCCGAGTCCCATCGCGAGCTCCTGCATCGTCGCTTCGTCCGCATCGGCGGCAACGCTAACGCGCTCCGCGATTTTGCCGTTCACTTGAACGACGATCTCCACTTCGTTGTCGACCGTCCACGCCTCGTCGAATACCGGCCAATCCACATACGATACGGAATTTGTGTGCCCGAGCTTCTCCCACAGCTCTTCCGCCAGATGCGGAGCGAGCGGGGAGAGCATTTGGACGAAGTTTTCCGCGGCCGCCTTCGGCAAACGGTCGGTTTTGTAGGCTTCGTTGACGAAAATCATCAATTGGCTGATCGCCGTATTAAATCGCAGCGCCTCGTAATCCTCCGTTACTTTCTTGATCGTGCGGTGCCAAATCCGCTTGAACGACTCGCTGCCCAAATTCTCTTCTGCACCGATCTTCGGGCTGAGCGTTCCGTCTTCCTGCACGAACAATCGCCATACCCGGTTCAGGAAGCGGTACGTGCCCTCCACCCCGTTTGTATTCCATGGCTTTGTCGCTTCCAGCGGTCCCATGAACATTTCGTACATCCGCAGCGTATCGGCACCGAACTCATTCACGATTTCGTCCGGATTGATGACGTTGCCGCGCGATTTGCTCATTTTCTCCATATTTTCACCGAGAATCATGCCTTGATTCACCAGCTTGTAGAACGGCTCCTTCGTATCGACGACGCCGATATCGTACAATACTTTATGCCAGAAGCGCGCATACAACAGGTGAAGCACCGCGTGCTCGGCGCCGCCGATGTACAGATCGACCGGCAGCCATTTGCGCTGCAGCTCCGGCGAACAAAGCGCCTTATCGTTCTTCGGATCGATGAAGCGCAAGTAATACCAGCAGCTGCCCGCCCATTGCGGCATCGTGTTCGTCTCACGGCGCGCTTGCATGCCCGTCTCCGGATCGACCGTGTTCACCCAATCGGTTACGTTCGCAAGCGGCGACTCGCCGGTGCCCGAAGGCTGAATGGCGTCAACGTCTGGCAAGAGCAGCGGAAGCTGATCTTCCGGAACGGTCTTCATCGTGCCGTCCTCCAGATGAAGAATCGGAATCGGCTCGCCCCAGTAGCGTTGGCGGCTGAACAGCCAGTCGCGCAGCCGGTACGTCACTTTGCCTTGACCCTTGCCGTTCTCCTCCAGCCACTCAATCATTTTGCCGATCGCTTGTTCGGTGTTCAAACCGTTCAGGAAGCCGGAATTGACGTGCTCTCCGTCGCCGGCGTACGCTTCTTTACTCAATTCGCCGCCCTGCACCACT
Organism: Paenibacillus allorhizosphaerae; assembly: GCF_042659105.1. Classification (NCBI taxonomy): domain Bacteria; kingdom Bacillati; phylum Bacillota; class Bacilli; order Caryophanales; family Paenibacillaceae; genus Paenibacillus; species Paenibacillus allorhizosphaerae. The sequence goes on from NZ_JBHSRV010000001.1 coordinate 1,414,802, forward strand.
TCAATGATCGGAATGTCGTATTGTTTCGCGAATTCCCAATCTCGCTGGTCGTGGCCCGGCACCGCCATAATCGCGCCCGTACCGTATCCGGCCAGCACGTAGTCGGCAATCCAGATCGGCGTCTTCTCGCCGTTGACCGGATTGATCGCGTAAGCGCCGGTAAACACGCCGGTCTTTTCCTTCGCCAAATCGGTCCGCTCCAGATCGCTCTTGCGCGCCGCGCGTTCCTGGTACTCCTTCACCGCCGCGGATTGCTCCGGCGTCGAGATGCGTTCCACCAGTTCATGTTCCGGCGCCAGTACGCAGTACGTTGCGCCGAACAGCGTGTCGGGCCGCGTCGTGAATACTTTCAAGCTGTCACCGTCATGCCCTTCGATGGCAAACGTCACTTCCGCGCCTTTGGACTTGCCGATCCAGTTGCGCTGCATATCTTTGATGCTTTCCGACCAGTCCAGCTCCTCCAAATCTTCGAGCAGCCGTTCCGCATATTCGGTAATTCTCAAAATCCATTGGCGCATCGGTTTGCGAATGACCGGATGGCCGCCGCGTTCGCTCAAGCCGTCGATGACTTCCTCGTTAGCAAGCACCGTGCCCAGCGCGGGACACCAGTTGACCGGAACTTCGTCGACGTAGGCGAGTCCTTTTTTATAGAGCTGGATGAAAATCCATTGCGTCCATTTATAGTAGTCCGGATCCGTCGTGCTGATTTCGCGATCCCAGTCGTAGGAAAATCCGAGCGACTTGATTTGACGGCGGAAGTTATTAATATTTTTCACCGTAATATCCCGGGGATGCTGTCCCGTATCGAGCGCATGCTGTTCCGCCGGCAAACCGAAAGCGTCCCACCCCATCGGATGAAGCACGTTGTAGCCCCGCATTCTCTTGTACCGGGACACGATGTCCGTTGCCGTGTAGCCTTCCGGATGGCCGACATGAAGCCCGGCGCCTGAAGGATACGGGAACATATCCAGCGCATAAAACTTCGGCTTGCTGTCGTCGTCAAGCACTTTAAACGTCTTATGTTCATCCCAATATTGCTGCCATTTCGGCTCAATTACGAGCGGGTTATACCCTTGTTGTACTTTGTTATCGTGCGCCATGATCCAAATGCCTCCTTCAATTCGTAAACAAAAAAAGCCCTCGCCTCTAGCTTGCGCTAGGGACGAGAAGCTTCGGATTCCCGTGGTACCACCCTAGTTGACGGCAGGCATGCTTTGCCTGCGTCCACTCGAACCCCTTAACGCGGGGTCACGATCCGGCTGGGATCTTCCAATCCGTCACCTTCTGGCTCCTGGACGAGTTCGCTTTGCCATTTACCGGTTTCCACCTGTGCCACCGGCTCTCTGAAAAAGGGCGTAAAAGCTACTACTTCCTGTCACAGCCTTGTAAATGTATCCAACTTTACACATCATTATATGAAAAAGCACTCCCTGCTGTCAAGTCCATAACCCATTGCCATGCCATTGTCATTTCTGCATGACGGAATGCTGCTGCGGTTTAAGGACCGTCTCTTTTGGCCATACTGATGCTGCAGTTGCTCCATTGCAGCCGCCCAGCACGTTACGACAAAGGAGTCGGTTTCCATGAAAGGCTTGATCAACGGGATCGCGCTCTCGATTCCGCTTTGGGGCATGATTTTATGCTTGATTCAGTTGCTATTGCGTCTTCGCTGAACGATTCGCCCCAATGAAACGGCTTCTATTTCACCGCAAGAAAAAACGCCCGTTCCGTGTCCTCCGACGGCTTTTTCCAATAAAAATCCGCATAGCACGATATATCCCGGAAACCTGCGCGCCGCAGCATCTCCTCCACCCGAACGATCGGGTACGCCCGCTGTACGTGGACTTCCTCAATTCGTTGAAAGCGCTCCGTGAGCGCATCGTCCGAACCGGTTTCGCTGTCTCCTTCGCGAAAAAAGATCGTGAGCGCATGCTCGATCTCGCATCGCGACGAATCGAAATCGCTTGTCCAAATGTAGGCGATATCTTCTTCGTTCAATAAAAACGGCTGCGACTCCGCATAATTGTGGAGCTGCAATGGCGTATGCATGTCAAACAGGAACACGCCTCCTTCGGCAAGCCCTTCATACGTCCGCTTAAATGCCTGCGCCCAGTCGTCTTCCTCCAGCAAATAATTAAAGCAATCGCAAAAGGAGATGACCGCATCGGCCGGACGCCCGATGTCCCACTCCCGCATATCCTGCTGCAACCATTGTACGCTGCCCCCGGCCAGAAAAGGCGTTCTCCGCTGTTCGGCGGCCGCTTTCTGATCCGCGATCGCAAGCATGTCCTCCGATAAATCAATGCCAATTACTTCATAGCCTTGCTTCGCCAGTGGAATAGCCGTACTGCCGGTACCGCATCCGAGGTCCACGACCGTTCGCGGCGAACCGTATTTGTCCCAGCATTGGCGGGCAAACCGGACCCAATCGTCATACGGCATGTCTTCCATGAGCCGGTCGTACAAATATGAAAACTGCTGATAAGCCATCCGGATTCGTCTCCTTAATCAAAATGAAGGCCGGGACCGAATCGATTTCATTCGGTAACCGGCTGAGCATCTTCGCGCTTATTTAAATAGGTCCAACTGCCTTCCTGAGTAATCAGCCCTTCTCTCATCAGCTTGCCGATCGCGCGCTTAAACGCCGATTTGCTCATCCCGAAGCGCTGGCTAATCAGATCGGCCGGCGTTTCATCGGAGTAGGGCATCGCTCCGTTCGGCCGCTCCCGCAGGAAGGCGAGCAGCTTCTCGGAATCTTCGTCGCGGCTGACCTCTTTGCGTTCGCGCATCGACAAATTGACATTGCCATCCTCGCGGACAAAGGTCACGCGTGCCTGCACCTGTTCCCCAAGACGAAGCAGCCTTGTCCGTTCGGTCGAATGAATCATGCCGATCGCTCCAAAACCGAGCACTCCGCCTTCGCAAACGACGAACGTTCCCATCTGCAGCGGCTTGTACACCCGCGCCTCGATCCGAAGGTTTTTCCAACTGGACGGCGCTTGGAAGCACAGCGGCTTCAGCTCTTCCTCTCCGGCCAGCCTGGCAACCAGACGACCTTGGCGGTCGTGAGCGAGCACGACGAACACTTTGTCTCCTACGACGGGACGAAGCTCCTTGAGCTCGGGCAGCTCTCGAAACGGCAAGAGCAAATGCCGCCCAAGTCCCATCTCGAGAAAACAGCCGAAGCGCGGATGGATGTCCATCACCTCAAGCAGCGCCACCTGCCCGAGCGTAATGAGCGGCTTCCGCATGGTTGCTGCCAACCGGTCTTCCGTGTCGTAAAATAAAAACACGTCCACGTCGTCGCCCGGCTTAATTTTGTCCGTTGCTTCGCTATAATGCAGCAGCACGTCCACCGTACCGTCCGTCAAAAAATAACCGTACGGCGATACTTCTCTTGCCGCTTTCAGTCTTGTAAACGTCCCGGCTTCAAGCTTCATACCCGCTCGACCACTTTCGCGTCGGACCACAGACGCTCGATATTGTAATATTCCCGGTCATCCCGATGGAACACATGAGCCACGACGTCGCCCATGTCAACCAGGACCCAACGGGCCGTGTCCATCCCTTCCAAGCCTCGAATGCGCGCCCCATGCTCCTCCGCACGTTTACGGATTTCGGTCGCAATAGCCTGTACCTGCGTTTCGGAATTCCCGTGACAGATGACGAAGTAATCGGAAATAAGCGAAATTCCTTGAAGATTCAGCGCGATCAGGTTCATTGCTTTTTTGTCTTCGGCCGCATCGACGACGATGGACATGAGATCGTCCGGTTGAATGGTCATTAGGTTTCCTCCCAAATATAAATTACATTGCTTCTTGCTGCTCCAGTTCCTCCAGCAGTCCGTTGCGTGCTTCGAGCGTGAGCGGATATATTTTTCTGCCTTTGTCCAGCAGAAAACGAATTGTTCCGTCAAAACCGGCGAGCAAAGCTCTCTCTAGACTATGTTCGGCGGTTTCGCGAATATTATTCACGCCGGGAAAATCGCGTCCCGGCTCCATATAATCGGCGAGACAAACGACCTTGTCCAGAAGCGTCATTCGGCGGCGCCCCGACGTATGATAACGGATCGCATTGAGCACCTCTTCGTCGATAACACCATAGCGGTTGGAAGCGATCCATGCTCCCGCATGCGCATGCCATAATTCTTTATCGTAATCGAGCAGATCCGCCGGAAGCCCGTTTTCGCGAATAATTTGCGCCTGCTCGTCAACGCGCCAGTACTTGCACACATCATGCAGAATCGCCGCCATTTCCGCCTTCACCGGGTCGGCCCCGAAACGTTCCGCAAGAATAACCGCCGTTTCCATCACGCCTTCGGTATGTGTCCAGCGCTGCTGCGGCATTTGCGATCGCACGGATTCGATCAGTTGTTCACGATTCATATAACCGGTTCACCTCGATATAATCGTTTACCCGATCCGGCACCATGTAACGCACCGGCCGTCCGGCCGCGCGGCGCTCCCGGATCCGGGTGGAAGACAAATCGATTTGCGGCATCTTCACCATCATCAGCGATTCGCGGATCGACGGCGGGAGCTCAGTAAAGCCGGGATCGAAACCCGGGCGTTCCAAGCCGACGAAGGTTACCAGCTTAACCAATTCTTCGATCTTATACCATTTGGGTAAATACCGTACCATGTCAGCCCCGATAATATAATAAAAATGATGACTGGGATACTGCCGTCTGAGCAAGGTTACGGTATCGATGCTGTAAGAAACGCCGCCCCTGCGAAGCTCGATGTCGGTCGTTCGAAACATCGGATGGCTTTCCACGGCAAGGTTCGTCATCTCCCAGCGCTGCTGCGCCGTAGCCCCCGGCGCCGCCTCTTTATGAGGCGGCACATTGACCGGCATAAACCAAACCTCGTCGAGTCCCGCTTGTTCGCAAACGCTTTGCGCAGCCAGCAAATGACCGATATGTATCGGATCAAAGGTGCCCCCCATTAGGCCGACCTTCATCCTGCTCACCTCTTTTTAGACCGGCAGCTCGATCGTTTTATGATCCCTGGATTCCTTATACAGCACAATCGTCTTGCCGATGACTTGCACGAGCTCGGCTTCCGCGCCGTCTGCAAGCTGCTGCGCCACTTCATTGCGGTCGTCCATATTGTTGTTCAATATCGATACTTTAATCAACTCTCTTACCTCGATCGCTTCATTGATGTGCCGGATCAAATGATCGTTCACTCCGCCTTTGCCGACTTGGAAAATCGGATTCAAATGATGAGCCATCGAGCGCAAGTGCCTTTTTTGTTTGCCTGTTAGCATGCTGACTGTTCTACCTCTATTCGTATAAAATGATCTTGAAGCGAAACAGAACCGTCCTAATGAGACGATTCCGCAAAAGATTGTACTACCGCTTCCCGCATGGCTTCGATCGGCGCGGGCTGCCCCGTCCAATACTCAAACGCGTAAGCGCCTTGGTAAATAAACATCCCCAGCCCGCTGTGTATCGTCGCACCGCGAAGGTCGCGCGCTTCGCGCAAAAAACGGGTCAATGGCGGCGTGTACACCAGATCGCTGACAACGGTACCGGTGCGAATAAGCGACGTATCCATCGGGACTTCGTCCACGTTCGGGTACATTCCGACCGACTTGTTATTTACGATCAATACCGCTTCGTCGCATATTCGGGCAACCTCGTCCATCCCAATAGCCGATACGCTGCAAAAGGAGGACATCGAACGTGCGAGCTCTTCCGCCTTTTCTCTTGTACGGTTCTCAATGTACATGTGCTCTATGCCTTCTTTGGCAAGCGCGTAACCTACGCCTCGGGCCGCGCCGCCGGCCCCGATCATAAGCACTTTCCGTCCTTTTAATTCGACGCCCGTTTCTTCCTTCAAGGAACGGACATAGCCGATGCCGTCCGTATTATAGCCGATCAACCGCCCGTTGTCGTTGACGATCGTGTTGACGGCGCCAATGACGCGCGCGCCTTCATCGATTTCATCCAAATAGGACATGACCTCGATTTTATGCGGGATCGTTACGTTCACCCCGCGAAATTGCAGCGCCCGAATCCCGGCGATCGCGTCCTTTAGCGTCCCCGGCAAAATATGAAACGCGGCATAGGCCGCATTCAAACCGGCGACCTCAAAGGCGCGATTCAACATGATCGGCGACTTGGAGTGACGCACCGGATCACCGAATACACCGTAAAGAATCGTATGACTGTCCAGCTTGTGCTTCCCCATTCCTCTCTCCCTTTCCCCGTTACTCTACTAGGAGCGAATGCTTCCAACGACCCGCAAGTCTAAATAAGCGATTCCCGCACGGCCACTTTGACTCCTTTGGGTACATGAACGGCCAGTTCCGCGCCGGCATTGCTGTTCACTTTGATCCACCCGAGACCGGAGATCGATACGTCCAATTCGCTGCCCTTCGGAATCCGGATCGCGTGCTTCGTCAGCTTGGGCAATTCGTCCAAATCCGCTTTCGCCGGAGGCGCCAGCAATTCTCCCTTATGCTCGGCGTACAGCTCATCCGCCCGTTCCAGCTTCGTGCGGTGGGCCGTGATGGCATTCGATACGTAAAAAGTAAACGACTGACGCTCACCTTGAATGAAATCGAAACGCGCCAGGCTGCCGAAAAATATCGTCTGCCGTTCATTCAACTGGAACACCATCGGTTTGACAGGGCCTCCGGGCATCAGTTTCATCAAATCTTTCTTATTGACCAGCTCGGTTAGACGGTGCTTGTATACAATGCCCGGCGTATCAATAATCGACGATCCGTCATCCATAGGGATGCGCACCAAATCGAGCGTCGTCCCCGGATATTGCGAAGTCGTCAGCTCGGCATCCAGATCGCTGTAATCGTGTATAAGCCGGTTAATCAGCGTCGACTTGCCGACGTTGGTTGCGCCGACCACATAAATATCGCGGCCGCGCCGGTGCTGATCGAGCACTTCGATGACGCGTTCAAAGCCCATATTTTTTTTGGCGGAACAGAGAACGACCTCCACCACTTTCAGCCCCGCTTCTTTGGCTTGACGCTGCACCCAGTTCACGATTCGATTGTAATTGGTGACCTTAGGCAGCAAATCGATTTTGTTCACGACGAGGACAATCGGGTTATTCCCGACAAAACGGGGCAATCCCGATATCATGCTGCCTTCAAAATCGAATAAATCAACGATATTGACGACGAGCGATTGCGTTGCGCCGACATGGGTCAACAGCTTCAGGAAATCGTCCTGATTCAACGTGATGCCCGACGCTTCGTTATAATTTTTGATGCGGAAACATCGCTGGCATATGACCGGCTCCCGCGACATCGCTTTTTCCGGCGCATAACCGAGACGCGCCGCATCCTCGTGCTGGAGCAGCACGCCGCATCCCGCGCAGCGGGTGTCCGCGGTTGTGGTATCTTTACTGGCTGACATACATTCCCTACCTTTTCATCATAATCCGGGCGGCTTTCTCCAGCCTTCGGTTCACTTTCGTAAAAAAACCTTCATCTATGGGAGAAATCGGCTGCACCAGTATCGTATACAGTCCCATTCGATTGCCTCCAAGCACATCGGTCAGCATTTGGTCTCCAATGACAACCGTTTGCTCCGCTTTCAAATTCATGATGTGCAGCGCCCTGCGAAAAGATGCATTGGTCGGTTTTTTCGCTCTATAAATGAAAGGCAGGGATAGCGGCTCCGCGAATTGGGTGACCCGCTCGCGTTGGTTATTCGAAACGATGACGATCTGAAAGCCTACTTGCCCGACGACCTTGAGCCAATCGATCAGCTCCGGCGTGGCAAGCGGCGCTTTCGCCCCAACCAGCGTGTTATCCAAATCCGTTATAATGCCGCGATATCCCTGCTTGTACAATGCGTGCAGATCAATTTCGTAAATCGAGTTAACCTGTTGTTGCGGAATGAGCTTTTTCAACAAAACGTTCACCTCGTGAATTTGGACGGACCTATATACGTCAAACTATACCATAATTGTCCTTTTTGTTGCAAAAAAGAAAATAGACCGCTGTGAAAGCACGGTCTTTTCCTTTTTGATTACATTTGCGAACGCAGTTTTTCCACGCTTTGCGCGGTTTGGCGCCAATCTTCTTCGGTAACATCCGTTTTGCCGTATTTCGCTTTTTCAAACTGCTGAAGGATCGTATCCAGCTCCGCTGTCATCCACTTGCTCTGCTTCGTCCACCTTCGGACCGCTTCGCGCAGCGTTTCATGCTCCTCGCGCACGTAGCCGTAGCGGCGGAATATGCGGAGCAGCCGTTCGCACTCGATAATGATTTTTTGCTTGAGCAGCTGCGCGCGCCTGCGGCGGGCCCATTCCGCGATCAAATCGATCAGCTGGAAGCGGCGTGCAAGGTACGCAAGCACGGCGAGCAGAACGAGAACTGCAGCGCCCCAACCGACATGTTTGCCCGTAATCAAACTGCCGTCCGTTTCCGCCGAGTCTGGCGGCGTGGCCGGAACCGTCGATGTATCAATGGCCACTTCCGTTTCCGGCACTGCGCGCGGAAGCACGAACCCGGAGGTCGGTTCGAAAGGAATCCACCCGTAACCGGCAAAATACAGCTCCACCCAGGAATGCGCATCCGAATTCCGTACGGTGTACAACCCGCCGATATCCGGGTCCAGCAGTCCCTCATCCATGGTCATCCCAAGCATTTCTTCTTCATAGGCACTCGTGCCGGAAGCATAACCTTTCACCCATCGGGCAGGAAGTCCGAGCGAACGAGCCATCACAACCATAGCGGAGGAGTAATAGTCGCAATACCCTTCCTTGATCTCGAACAGAAACCGGTCAACGAAGTCGCGGCTTCGGCCTTTGGATAAATCCGGCTTATTCGTATACGGGTACGCCGTTTGCAAGTACTGCTCCAGCTTTTTGGCTTTATCGTACGCGTTGGTCGCGTCCTTGGTAAGGTCGGCCGCCAGCTTCCGCACGCGCTCGGGCAAGCTGTCCGGCAGCTGTAAAAATTCGGCCATATCCGGCTTTGACGCCTCTAGCGGCAGCTTGCGCAGCGCCTCTTCGTCTATGACCGGCATTTGCGAAACGACGGTATACGTCTTTGGATAAGGCTGCCGCTCGCTGTAACGCAGCTCGGACTGCGGCGCATTCCATTGCAGCGGCTCGAAGCCGCTCTTCGCGCCGTTAATGTCCACCATTTTCTCCATGGCATAGGCGCCGAACAATACAGGATAGCGCTGGTCCGTAAGGAGCGTCACGGTCTGAACGACTTCTACCGTTTTGACTTTACCCGCCGCTTGACGGGGATCCGGCGTGACCGCAAAGTCCGGACGAACCGCACTCCATGCGCCTCGCCGCTCGCTGTCGCTTTCGTCCCAGCCCCGGCCCGTATACATCGAACGGGATTCGCCTCGCCAATATCCGCGGTGCGTCGTATCGATCGTCATCACCGGCGTATAGTCAAATTGAAAGCCGCCGCCGAGCATCGTATCGCTGCGGCTATAGCCTGAGGACGAATCATAGCCATCCACGCTTGCGGACACTTGAATGCCTTTACCCGTCGTGAAATTTACCGGCTCGCCGCGGAACTGTCTCCAAGCGGTGTACGGATCGGTCAGCAGCGGCCCGGTTTCCGGCATGAGGACGCCCGCAAACACGGTTAAGCTGATCAGGCTCACGACCGGAACCGCGATCGACGCGGGGTAATCGGCAAGCCGGTTCCAAGCTTCCGGATCTTTGCGGCGCAGGCGGCTAAAGTGGCTGAGAATAAGCAGAAACAATCCGCAGCCTACGACCGCAGCCACTTGAGGCCACAAATAAATGGACGAGAAAGAGTCGCGTATGCACAGTGCAAGCACGCTTACGATAAGCAGCAAATAAATGCGCCACTTGACCTCCACAAACCAGATGACGGTCAAATAAGCAACCCAGGCACCAAGCCCAAACCAGAGATAAGGGGTAAGCTCATACAAATTTAAAAATAATTGCGATGAAAAGAAGCTTTGCAGATCCATCGAATCGATCACTTTATAGCGTTCAAGCACCTGCACGTTGATGGTTACGATCGCTATGAGCTCCAGCGCACCGCGCACAAGCCAATGAAGCCTCGGGAAGTGCTCGAACACCGCGGTTACAACCAGGGCGAGCTGCACGATGACCACTGTTTCCGCCAGCCACATGCCGTCTTCCTTGCCGAACCAGATCGTAAACTGCAAAAGAAAAATTCCGCTCAACAACACCGATAACCGGTGCGTCCAACCGCCCCACAGCAGGAGTTTCCACCATGTCATTTTTTTGGTCATCCGTGCCGCCCTCCCAACCGGGCCGGAAGCTCCGACAACGTCTGGATCGAATAGCCGGTAATTCCTTTGGATTTCAGCTGCAAAATCCAGGCATCCTTGCCGGTGGAATCGTTGCCGATCCAAAGATGACACGGATTCATCTGCTGCTGCTTCAGCCAAGTCAATATTTGCAGCATAGGCTCGCCGGACAGCGGGCTGACGATAGCCATAAAGCTGCCGGGCACAAGCTGCTGCACTTTCTCCAGCAGTACTTGCCTAAGTCCCATCGGGCCGTCGGCCTCCACATCGATAAAGTGCTGCATGGCCGCATTATAAACGGATTGCCCCGAGCGAGGTTCAAAGTAAACGTCGTCACTCCCCCGTGAAACAAGGCCGAAAGAAAGATCGCGGCTAGAGCCGTATTGGAACAAGGACGCCGCGACCGAAACGGCCAGTTCGAACTGTTCCTCCCCGCCGTACGCTTTCACGGACCGGTCAAGCACGAGATAAGATTTGGGAAGCGATTCACGTTCGAATTCCTTGGACTTCCACGTCCCCGTCTTGGCTGTCGCGTTCCAGTGAATCCGCGAAATACGATCGCCGTAAATATATTCGCGAACGCCGTTAATTTGCGTCGTCTCCCGGGACGCCCGGGTCGTTGTCGAATGGTGATTCGTTCCCTTCAGCATATGATGGAATTGCTGCCATTCCCGGATCGGGACCATTTGCGGCAGCACGGAAATGCTCTGAGGCAGATCCAGCTCGCCGCTGTGCTCGAACAGGCCGAATATATCTTCGGTGACGCATTCCGTCCGGCCGAAGTAATAATGCCCGCGGCGCATGGACGGCGTCTTGTATTCCCAATGCGCCCGCCGGCGCCAATCGGGCACAAGCGTCGCCTCGAACGTCAGCTCCCGCCCGGTCTTGTGGAACATCCGATCCTTCACGAATATATACGGCATCGGCCAAAAGCCCGGGATTTGCAGCTGCAAGGAAATGGTGAGCGACGTGCCCGCTTCAATCGTCGATCCGAAATCGACATTTGACAACGTGCGGTTGCCCTGGGTTCTCCGAATGCCGCTCCACTGCCCGAGCAGCAAGTAAACGCTAAGAATCGATATAATGACAAACAGCATGAAAGCCAGCTTCCCGCCCTGGAACAATAAAAATCCCAGACTACACAAAAAGGTGATGAGCACAGCCCAAAATTTGCGGCTGTACCGCGGCCGTTCCGCCAGCTTGTGGGCATAGGAAGATTTAATCATCGTCATTTCTCCCAACGCACGGGCACTTTCACCTGCTGGAATACCGATTGAAGCACGGACTGCACCGTCGCTCCTTCCATCCTTGCTTCCGCCTGGAGCAAAATCCGGTGGCCCAGCACGTAAGGCGCCAAAAACTTAATATCGTCCGGAATTACAAATTCACGTTCATTCAGCAGCGCATACGCCTTGGCCGCTTGTACCAGCGCGAGGGTAGCCCGCGGGCTCGCGCCCAAAAAAATCGCGGGATGCTCACGTGTCAAGCGCGTGATGGCAATCAAATAAGCAGCAACCGCTTCTTCCAGATGTACTTGTTTGACGAACTGCTGAATCGAGAGAATTTGCTCGCTGTCTGCAACAGGCTCGAGCGCTTCCAGCGGATGAACGATACTTTGTGATACGATCATGCGCATCTCGGTCTGCTCGTCGGGATAGCCCAGACTGAATTTCATCATAAACCGGTCGAGCTGTGCTTCCGGTAAAATATAAGTTCCTTCGAAATCGATCGGGTTTTGCGTAGCGAGCAGCAGGAACAGCTTCGGCAGCTCATGCGTTTCCCCGTCTACGGTAATATGGCGTTCCTCCATCGCTTCGAGCAGAGCGGACTGCGTCTTCGTCGTTGCGCGGTTGATTTCGTCGGCAAGCAAAATATTGGTCATGATCGGACCCGGCCGGAACATGAAAACCTCATCCCGGGGATGATAAATGGATACGCCGGTGATATCGGTAGGAAGGAGGTCGGGATTGCATTGAATGCGGCGGAATTGGCCGCGAATCGATTTGGCAAGCGCTTTGATCAAAACCGTTTTGCCTGTGCCCGGCACGTCTTCCAGAAGCACGTGGCCTCCGGCCAGCATCGCCGTGAGCAGCAATTTAATTTCGTCGGTTTTGCCTAATATACAAGACTCCAAATTTTCTTGTATGCGTTTTAACGCTTGAACTTCTTCTCTGATCATTGTCTCCATCTTCCGGTCCTCCTTGAGTAGTGGGCTCGTAATATATACGTAACAAGAGGTCTAAAGTTCTAGTTATCTTGTTATTTGACAACAAACAGAAAGTAAGCAGCTTATTTACATTGTACAGGATTCCAAAATCGGCGTATACTTGTAAAAATGCTGAAATTGTTTGTATAATTACACATTTCAGAATATTTTTACTAAGCGGTTCGGGGCGTTTGAATCGATCGCCAAAAAAGCTCCGGAAATATACCGGAGCTTCGCCTGAAAAATGGGGATTATGATGTGTTTTATCCTTGCGGCTTGAACACCAGCGCAGCCAAGAAGGAGAAAATAATCGCCGCCGAAATCCCCGCGCTCGTCACCTCGAAAATGCCGGTGATAATCCCGATCGCGCCGTTCGTCTTGAGCTCCGCCAGCGCCCCGTGCACCAGCGAGTTGCCGAAGCTCGTAATGGGTACGGTGGCGCCGGCACCGGCGAACTCGATAAAGCGGTCGTACAAGCTCTTATTGCCGATCACGATGCCGTCGACGACAGCGCCGGCAACAACGAGCGTGCTCATTGTATGAGCCGGCGTCAGCCGAAATACATCCATTAGCAGCTGGCCTACGACGCATATGGCTCCGCCGATCACAAAAGCCCACACAAACTGCATCCAATTCATTTATTTTTCCTCGCTTTCTATCGCTACCGCGTGCGCGATGCACGGAATGCTTTCGCCCTGCTGAAAGGATAAAGGGGATAACAACGCCCCGGTCGCCACGACAAGCACGCGCTTCAGCTCGCCCTTGCTCATTCTTTTCAATATATGTCCATAAGTGACGGTTGCCGAGCAGCCGCAGCCGCTTCCTCCCGCCTGTACGTTTTGTTTTTCCAGATCGTAAATCATCAGTCCGCAATCGTAATAATTCGTTTGTTTGATCGGAATTTTATGTTTTTCCAGCAAACCGCAAGCAATGTCGTAGCCTACCGAAGCCAAGTCGCCGGTTACGATCAGATCATAGTAGCCGGGTTCGCGCCCGAAGTCGCGAAAGTGGGACTGCATTGTATCCACCGCCGCCGGAGCCATCGCCGCCCCCATGTTGAACGGGTCCTTGATCCCCATATCGATAACCCGCCCGATGGTCGCCCCCGTGACGACCGGCCCTTTGCCTTCTTTCGCCACGACGGCCGCCCCCGCTCCCGTTACGGTGTATTGCGCTGTAGGAGGCTTCTGCGAGCCGTATTCGGTCGGGTAGCGGAACTGCTTTTCCGCAGTGCTGTTATGGCTGCAAGTACCGGCCATCACCTGATGGCCGAACCCGGAATCGACCATCATCGATGCGATCGCAAGACCCTCCATCGACGTGGAGCAGGCACCGAATATGCCCAAATACGGGATTTGCATCGTACGGACGGCAAAGCTGTTGCTGATGATTTGGTTAAGCAAATCTCCGCCGACGTAAAATTGGATGTGGTCCTTCGTCAGGCCAGCGTTTTCGATGGCGAGTTTGGCCGCTTCCTCCAGCAGTCTTTTCTCCGCTTTTTCCCAGCTATCCTGTCCGACCATCGTATCGGCGTGCACGATATCGAACTGATCTCCCAAAGGCCCTGAGCCTTCGTCCGGTCCGACGACGGTTGCGGTTCCGATAATGACGGGACGGTTCGTAAACTCCCAGCTTTGATACCCTTTCAGCATTTATTTCCCCCCTATGCCAAGCGCCAGGTGAATTAATCCGATAATGAACGCGGCGACCGTACCGAATACGATGACGGAACCTGCGAGCTTGAACATATTGCCGCCAACGCCGAGAACGAGTCCTTCGCTTTTATGCTCCAACGCCGCTGAACAAACGGAGTTGGCAAAACCGGTAACCGGAACGGCCGAGCCGGCACCCGCCCATTGCGCAATTTTGTCGTATACGCCGAGGCAGGTCAGTACGACGGAAATAAAAATAAGCACGGCGACCGTGGGGTTCCCTGCCGTTTGCTGCGTGAAGCCAAATACGTTAATGAACATTTGCATCAAGCATTGGCCGATGAGACAAATAAACCCGCCAACCAAAAATGCGCGGATACAATTTTTGAATACGGGACGTGCCGGTTCCCGCTTTTTGGCGAATTCCTGATATTCCTGCTGTGTCCAAGTTAGTTTCTGCATCTTTGTCTTCGTTGACAACTGCGATTCCCCCTTCGTATGATCGATGAATTACCGTTTGAGCAGCGGCATCACGGATTCGATAACCCCGGCCATTTGCTCCGAGCAGCGACCGTACATGCGCTTAGCTAAAAATTTGTCCGTTGACAGGCTGTACAAAGCCAGATCCGCTTCGCATTTTTTGAGCGTAGCGAGCAGTGTCTCCTTTTGAGACGCCTGCGGGAGTTGGAGCATATCGTCGTATACATCTATCTGTAGCTGACCGTAGGAATCCACCTGCCCGATGAACACATTCTCCAAGGTTACGCCTATTTTCTCCAACTCCGTCAGCAACCATTCCCGACTCAATCCACGAGTGGCCAGCGGCTCGTCCATTATGCTTCCGTCCATGATGACCGTTTGCGTTTCCTGTTCCGGCCCGACTTTAATGCCCAGCTTTTTCGGTGTCAGCGGCTGATTTTCCGCTTTCAGCAAAACGCTCAATTCTCCCGTCGCTTCAAGAACGGCGAATTCGACATCGGCCATGTTAAACACGTTTTTCTTTCGCAGCTGCCCAAGCAATTCGTCCGTAGAATACCGTTCTTTCTTTAAGTTATCTTCCAGTACTTTGCCTTCTTTGATAAAAATCGTTCCTTTTCCCTCAACCAATTCGCGAATTCTTTTGCTTTTCAAGGTAATGAATTCGAACAGGAACGGAACGGAAAACCAGACCAATATGGCCGTTATTCCAAGCATAAAATGAGCTTCGATATCGGTAGAAATAAAACCAGCGATTTCCCCGAGCGTGATGCCCGCGACATATTCGAAAAACGTAAGCTGGGCAATTTGTTTTTTTCCTAATATGCGAGTCAATAAAAATAAAATGGCAACAGCGGCCAAGGATCGCACCGCAATGTGTGTCCACTCCGGCAAGCTACTCACTCCTTTGTATTGAGGCAAACCATGCAAAGTCACACGCACACAAGGCTGCTGCTGGACTGCTGGAACATACAAATTATTTGTCAAAATCGGAATTGTTATTTATAGGATATTTTTTACATTCATTACCCGAATACAGATTGTACATATTATCGGGGTGGAGGTGAGAATAATGACAGTGGCATCCCAGGTGAAAACAACGTTGGCTTCCTTGAAAAGCGCGCAAGCAAGTCTTGAAACGTTCGCGCTGAGCACGCAAAATCAGGAAGCAAAATCGGTTTTTGAAAACTGCGCAAAGCAAACGCAGCAAATCGTGGATCAAGTGAGCAGCCGCGTGCAGCAGCTCGAAAGCGAAGAGCCGCAATACAAAGGCTTCTAATCCGTTGCGGTACACAGCAAAACAGCCTTCCCCGATCAGGTGAAAGGCTGTTTTCTTTTTGCTTGTGCCTGGCTATACAAACGACACGACGATCAGAAGCAGTACAAACAAGACAAGAATTAGCAGAACCCGATTATTTAACGGCTCCATACAAGTTCCTCCATCCGGGAAGTCGGCTCGCTTGTGCATCATATGCCTCATATAAAAAATAAGTTTGTGCTGGAGCCCAAACTATAGGCGTTTTTTAAAATCAATGTTATAATATGTTCATTGTTCACGTTAACATAAACTTTTCTTGCGGAGAGAGGCGATTCATTTTCATGACTATTCAATCGAAAGAGCAGCTGCTTTCTTTTGTATCGGAAACGGTAAAAACGACGCCGGTGACCGACATTCATACGCATTTGTTCGCAGAATCGTTTGGCGATTTGCTGCTGTGGGGCGTCGATGAATTGCTCACTTATCATTACTTGATTGCCGAAACTTTTCGTTTTCGGCCGGACTTATCTTATGACGCTTTCTGGCAAATGTCCAAGCAGGAGCAAGCGGACCTTATCTGGCAAACGCTGTTTATTGAGCACACACCGTACAGCGAAGCATGCCGCGGGGTTGTGACGGTCCTGAACCGACTTGGATTCGATGTATCGAAGCGGGATTTGGAGGAATACCGCACCTACTTCCGCAACGTGAAAGCAAGCGATTACATCAATCGCATTCTCGAGCTTGCCAAAGTAAAAACCGTGGTCATGACGAACGATCCGTTCGACGCCTATGAACGGGGTGTATGGGAGAAAGGAGGAAGCACGGATTCCCGCTTCCTTGCTGCGCTTCGGATCGACCCGCTGCTTAATTTGTGGGATACTTCATGGACAAAGCTTGTCGAGCAAGGATACCAGGTGCAGCAGGATCTTTCGGGCGAAACGATGGCCGAAATACGCCGGTTTCTCAAGGATTGGATCGGCCGTATGAACCCGCTGTATATGGCCGTATCTTTGCCTAACGATTTTGCATATCCCGAGGATTCCGTTCGCGTCCGCATTATCGACGAGTGCATCATTCCTGTGGCCCGGGAAGCCGACATTCCGTTTGCGATGATGATCGGCGTGAAACGGAAAGTGAATCCTTCGCTTAAAGATGCGGGCGACAGCGTGGGCAAAAGCGATATCGGAACGGTGGAGCGGATCGTCAGCAAGTACCAGGATGTTAAATTCCTCGTAACGATGCTATCCCGCGAAAATCAGCATGAGCTCGCCGTGACAGCACGGAAAAACCGCAATCTGCTCGTATTCGGCTGCTGGTGGTTTTTGAACAACCCGAGCTTGATCGAAGAGATTACGCGAATGAGACTGGAGCTGCTTGGCGGCAGCGTCATTCCGCAGCATTCCGATTGCCGCATCCTCGATCAATTGCTGTACAAATGGGATCATTCCCGCGGCATTATCGCCAAAGTGTTATGCGACAAATACGGCGATTTATTCGATACCGGATGGCGTCTCACCGAAGAGGAAATTCGCCGGGATGTGGAAGATTTGCTTGGCGGCGTCTTCTGGAAATTCCTTGGAAAACCGGACCCTACTCTATAAAATGACGTCGGACACCGATCTCCGATGTAGGAAATCACTCGTGATAGCCTCCCTGTTCAATCGCAGGGAGGTTGTTAGTCATTGCCCTGGCAGCAATATATTTCGGCAAAGCCTGAACGCAGCGATTTCATTATATGCAGCGATGGGGCAATATGATAAAATCGCATTAAATGGGTAATATTCCGTTTTATTGATAGATACTGCTCACGGAGGGGATGCAGAAGTACGCCAGCTTGTTTTTCCGTAGGTCGCTTTACGAAACTTAGAGATGATCGATACCGATGCCTATTCGCTGCTGAATTCGCTGCCGATTGAAAAATCCATGCCGATTTCAAGAAAGGGGCTTTTTCGATGAAAGAGTTTCATAGAACTACGGTTTGCTTTTTCACCGCATTGTTTGTTGTAACCGCTCTCACCGCATGCGGGAACGCAGGAAATCCCGACGGCAATACGTCGGATCCTCCCGGCAATAAACAGGCGGACACCGCACCGCCCAAGCCCGTAACCGTTACGATGTTTAACCAAAGCAACGGGATCTCGGACGACCGGCTGCAGCAATTTATACTCGAGCCGCTCAAACAAAAGTTACCTCATGTCACCTTCGAAGTCGTGAAAGATGCAAAAGGCACGACGATGGATGAGCTGGTGGCTGCGGGCAATTTTACCGACATCAATTATGGCAGCAACCCCCAGTTCCCCCCCTATTTACTCAAAGAACTCCAATACGACATGAACGATTTGGTCAAAAAGCATAACCTCGATTTGAACCGGTTTGACCCGACCTTCATCAATGCAGTGAAAACGTTCGACGACAAAGGAAAGCTGTATGCGATTCCGTTCTCAACCAATTTGGGCGTGCTCATCTACAATAAAGATATATTCGACCGATTCGGCGTGGCGTATCCGAAAGACGGCATGACTTGGGACGAAACCGTTGAGCTGGGCCGCAAGCTGACGCGTACCCAGGATGGAATCAATTATATCGGCTTTGATCCGGGCGTGGCTACCGATATCGGTCAAGCGCTTTCCTTGCCATATGTGGACACCCAAACGATGAAGGCTTTGGTTAACAACGACCAGTGGAAAAAAATATTCGACATGTTAAAACGGGCGTACGCGGTTCCCGGATTTGTGAACGCGGGAAAATACGATTACGGCACCGGCGGCTTCATCAAAGATCGCAATGTTGCCATGAGACCGATTTGGGCATTGCAAATTATGAACGCCAAATCGGATTTGGCCAATGTCAACTGGGATGTCGTATCGCTGCCCAATTTTAAAGAAGATTTGGGTCAAGGACGGGAAGTCGACATCCATATGCTCGCCATTTCTAACGTAAGCAAAAACAAAGATGCCGCAATGGACGTCATTAAAGCGATCACTTCCGATGAAGTGCAGCGGTTGATGAGCGAATACGGCACGCCAACGGTAATGAAGAACGAAGAAATCAAAAAGGCTTACGGCTCCAAGCTGCCCGAATACAAAGGCAAAAACGTTCAAGCGTTCTTCAAAACCACGCCCCGCGTACCGCATGTCATTACGAGATATGATGCGACGGTTCGCACGGAAATCAACAACGGTAGAAAAGATATCGCTACCGGCAACAAAGACGTAAATACACTTATTCGCGAAATACAGGAAAAATCCGATCAAAAGCTTTCGGAAATGAAATAACCCTACCGCGGCAGCCAAGACAATCGGATTATCCGTTCGTAAGGCGTTTATGACCGAAAAAACCTCTCCTTTCGTTTCCGAAAAGAGAGGTTTTTTTATGTCGTTGCTTATGGCGTCTTCACAAGTGACTGGACGTCTACGGGCAAAACAGTCCCGGCTTTCACGGCAAGAAGACGTTCCACGACAACGATCGCCTGCGCGCGCGTTGTCGTGTCCTCCGGTGCGAGTCTCCCCCCGTCCAACCCTTGCATAATGCCCTTCTTTAAAGCTTCCTGCATCGCACTGGCTGTATCCACAGCAGATGCGCTAGGGACATTCGAGGAAGCGCGTACCGCTATCCGGGCCAGCTCGCCTCGGGTCGCAGCGTCTTCCCAAGCACCCTGCAAGTCGTCCTGTCGGAGAATCCCCGCATCCTGCAATGCTTTTTCATAAGGCACGTACCATGGCTGTCCCGCCTCTTGTACAGGGGTATTCAACTTCAGCGCCGAGGCGACTAGCTTCACAAGCTCGCTGCGGGCAATCGAGCTGTCCGGATGGAAGGTGCCGTCCGGATAGCCGTCTACCATCCCTTGTTGTACTGCCGCGTCAATGGATGATTGCGCCCAATGACCGGCCAAGTCGCTAAACATCGGATTGAACCCGACAATCACTTGGGGAATCGAACGGCTCTTGTACTCGCCGTCTCCTAATTGACCTCCCCCGTTGGAGCCCCATGTCCATACGGCCTCGTTCTTATCGATCGCCGCGGAATGGTAAGTACCCGCCGCAACATATTGAATGCCTGTCGCCGCTTTCACCTGCACCGCCGTACTCCGGTTCTCCGTAGTACCATCGCCCAATTGTCCGAACAAGTTGTTGCCCCAGGACCATACCGTTCCGTCCGATTTGACGACAATTGCATGGTATGCACCGGCAGCGATCGATTTCACTCCGTACAAACCGCTTACCGGCGCCGGTTCTTTTCGGCTGGACGTTGTCCCGTCCCCCAATTGACCGAACGCGTTGTAGCCCCAAGCCCACACCGATCCGTCCGCTTTCAAGGCAAGAGAGAAATTGCGGCCGGCAGCGATCGCCGTCACTTCTTCCAGTTTGGGAACGGCGACAGGACTGCGGCGCGGCATCGTCGTGCCATCGCCCAGCTGACCTGAACTGTTATCGCCCCAGGACCATACGTGTCCGTCCGGCGTCAGCGCGAGAACATGATAACCGCCCGCCGCCACAGCTTGAATTAACGGAAGGCCCTCCACCTTCGCAGGTGAGGTGCGATCTTCGGCCAATCCATCGCCTTGTTGGCCGAAAGAATTGTCGCCTGTCGTCCACACTGAACCGTCCTTTTTCAGAAATACGCTGAAATTAGTACCAGAACCGATAGAAACGACGTCCGTCAAAGCCGGTACGGCAGCAGGAATATTTTTATTCTCTGTCGTTCCATCGCCAAACTGGCCCGAAATATTGCTGCCCCATGCCCGTACGGTTCCGTCCTTCTGGAGCGCCGCTGCTTGCGCGAGTTTTGCGGAAAGCAGCACGGAATCCGGAAGCGAGCTTACCGGTTGCGGCGTATTTTTGAAGACGCTCGATCCGATCCCGAGCTGTCCGAAGGTGTTTTCTCCCCACGTCCACACTTGGCCGTCCTTGATTACCGCAGTAAAGCCGTCACCGGCGGCAATCGGAAACGGAGTGATCGAGTTGGAGTAG
Organism: Paenibacillus allorhizosphaerae; assembly: GCF_042659105.1. NCBI lineage: Bacteria > Bacillati > Bacillota > Bacilli > Caryophanales > Paenibacillaceae > Paenibacillus > Paenibacillus allorhizosphaerae. Next base: position 1,435,617 of record NZ_JBHSRV010000001.1, read on the forward strand.
GATAACGTGCTTTCAGGTATATCGGTCTTATTCACAATCAGCGAAAACCTCGGAAGCATGACGGGTGTAGTACGGTTCGTTGTCGAACCGTCACCGAGCTGCCCCATTACATTGCTCCCCCACGTCCATACCGAACCGTCCGCCTTCATTGCCATCGCATGGAATGCACCACTTCCGATAAGGGTCGTATGTTCGAATCCGGCGATTTTGCTGAAAATCAATTTATTATCGGTATTGCCGATGCCGAGCTGACCGAATTGATTGCCGCCCCAAGTGTACAAATCGCCGTCTTTGGACATCGCCATCGCGTGCGTGTTACCGGCTGCAATGGCCGTGATCCCCCTTAAGCCTGTGACCACTTTGGGATTCGCAGCGACGTTAATGTAGTGGTAACCGTACGAGTTTCCCAACTGCCCTGTCGTATCCGACCCCCAAGCAAATACCGAGCCGTCTTCTTTGAGCGCAAGCGAAAAGTTGTTTCCCGCGGCTACCGCTTTGACGTCCTGGATGAACTCGACGAATACACGGTACGTTCTTTTGCCTCCGACCGTACCGTACCCCAGTTGCCCACCGTTGTTATCGCCCCAGCCGACAACGGTTTTCTCTTTCGTTACGGCTAGCACGTGGTTGACGCCTGATGCGATGCTTGTAATTTCGGGTAATCCAACAACCTCTTTCGGCGTATCGTGATCTTCCGTTGTCACATCGCCGAGTTGGCCGTAATCATTGTCTCCCCAAGCAAACACGACGCCGTCTTCGCGAAGAGCGACGGAATGGTTTGCTCCCGCGGCGATGGCCATAATGGAGTTCAGGCCTTCGACATGGACCGGGGTACCGCTATCTTTTCTGGTGCCGTCTCCCAACTGTCCGGAGTTGTTGCCTCCCCACGCCCAGACGGAACCGTCTTTCTTGAGAGCGAGCGTATGGTTGTTTCCCGATGCGATCGCCTTCACGTCGGTTAAATCGCTCAACCGGCTCGGCGTATACCGGTTGACGAGCTTCCCGGCCCCCAGCTTTCCGCGCTGATTATCGCCCCAGGTCCACACGGTTCCGTCCGTTTTCAGAGCGACGGTGTGTCCGAGACCGCCGGTAATTTGCGCGATTCCGGCTTCTCCCGCCTGGGAGGACGCGTCCGCCCAGGCCGGTCTCGCGGCTGCGAAGGAGCCGAAAATAACGAGCAAAGCCAATCCGATCTTCAGTAATAGCGCCAGATTGAATTTGGTGTGTATGGTTGCATTCATAGTTCCGCTTCTCCTCCATGCTTTATTCATAGGTTTGCCCGTACCTGTCTAGGCGGTAGGGGTATTGTCCGTCTGTAGGGATGGAGGGGCTTGCCGTTTAAACTTGCGGCGGATGACATCAATCCCGCCATCCATCAGCATATAAACAACCGGCACAAGCACGAGCGTGATCATGGTCGATAACGTCAATCCGAAAGCGACCACGGTTGCCATGGAAGCTTGAGCTTCAGCGCCTTCGCCGAATCCGATAACAAGCGGCAGCATCGCCAAAACGGTAGTCGCCGTCGTCATCATGATCGGACGCAGCCGGATTCTTCCCGCTTCCAGCAGCGCATCGCGCAGCGTAAACCCGCGTTTTCGCAGCTGGTTCGTGTAATCGATCAGCACGATCGCGTTGTTCACCACGATCCCGACCAGCATGATCATCCCCATGACGGAGTTCATATTGATCGTCCGGTCAGTCAGCCAGAGGCCGAGAATCGCGCCAATAAATGTCGGAGGCAGCGAGAACATGATGATAAAAGGACCATACAGCGATTCGAACTGGCTCGCCATGACCATGTAGACCAAGACGACGGAAAGGATCAGCATCATATACAAGCTTTTGAATGTATCATTAGTGCTGCTCTTCGACGCCAGCGAAATCGAGTATCCGTCCGGTGCCTGAATCGTATCCAGCCGTTCTTGAACCAGCTTCTCCACATCGCCGATGGCCGCTCCGCTGACCGAGGCTTGCACGGTCGTGAGACGCTGCTGGTTAATATGGCGAATTTGTACCGGGCTGGAGCCTGGCTCCACTTTGGCAATGGCGCTGAGAGGAATTTGCGCTCCGCCTGCACCGTTAATAATAATTTGATTCAAATTTTCCAAATTGTTGGTAAATTCCTGCGGATATTTCACGACTACCGCGATCTGCGTATCTCCCGTTTTGAACTGCGTCGCTACGGAGCCTTGATATGCCGTCCGCAAGGAAGTCATGACCTCCCGCCTCGTAACGCCGTAATAGGAAGCCGCGTCGCGGTCGATCGTCAAGTCAAAAGCCGGCACGCTGCGTTCCAGCGTATTTTGGACGCTCCGCAGCGTTGGTATGCTGCGCAGCTCTTCAGCGACAATGTCTCCCAGCTTGCCGAGCACCGCCATATCCGGACCGTTCAAGCTTACGGTAATATCGGCGCCGCCGCCGCCGCCGAGACCCGGAAGTCTGACGGAAGAACGGGCGTTGACGTTGATTTGTGCGCCGGGGTAGCTTGTCGTGAACGTACGGATCTGTTCAACGACCTTCTCGGTTTTCATCTTCCGCTCATGGATCGGCTTCAGCGTAACCGAAATGTTGGCCGAGTTCGTGGATGCGGTTTGGAACGAACCGCCCCCGCTGCTGCCGACCGTCGTAAATACCGTTTCGATGTCCGGAATATCCTTCAGTTTGTCTTCTACCTTGCTGGCAATGTCATTGGTGATCTCGAACTTCGTGCCTTGCGGCAAGCTGATGTTAATATTCAACTGCCCTTCGTCCGTTCGCGGCATCATCTCCGAGCCGACGAATCGGGCCAAATAAACGCTGCCTCCGAGCATTGCGACCGTGATCAAGACAATCGTCCAGCGATGACCGAGCGACCATCGAAGCAATGCAGTGTACCCGTTCGTGAAACGGTTCATTCCTCGGCCGAACCAAACGGCCGGGTTGTAGGACCGCCCTTCCGGCAGTTCCTCGGAATGATGCTTCGTCAACAGTTTGGCGGCGAGCATCGGCACGAGCGTAATCGCCGCAAACAATGCGGCGATATGGGAAAAACTGATCGTCAAAGCCATCGGTGCGAAAAAGTTTTTGATAATGCCGTTAATGAATACCGTCGGCGCGAATACGGCGATTTGGGCAAGCGCGGAAGCGAGTACGGCCGTACCGACCTCCGCGGTGCCCTGTTTGGCCGCTTCTACCGGAGACAAGCCTTCTTCTTTTTTCCGGAAAATACTTTCAAGCACGACGACGGCAAAGTCAACGAGAGAGCCGAGGCCGAGCGCAAGTCCTCCGAGCGTAATCGTGTTGATCGTCTGATTGGCGAAATACATCATACTGAACGTACTGACAACCGAAATCGGAATGACGACGCCGATAATGAGCGTCGCGCGAATGCTGTTCAGGAACAGCATCAAAACAATAATCGAGAATACGGCTCCTAGCAGCGTATGCTCGATAACGGTATTAACGGAGTTTTTAATAAATTTCGAAGTATCGTTCAACACGTCGATCTTGACGCCTTCCGGAAGCTTGCTTCTGATATCGATCAGTGCCTCGCGAATGTTGTCCGCAACCGATACGGTATTGCCGTCCGACTGCTTCAAAATCGACAAGCTGACACTTGTTTCGCCGTTACGCCGCGCATCGAAGGTGACATCCTGGTACTTGTCGACGATGGTTCCGACTTCCGAGACCGGAATCGATTGTCCGCGGGAAAGCGGAATGCGCACTTTCTCGATTTCACCCGTCGATTTGAACTCGCCGTTGATGCGTAATGGCACGAGCTGCTGCCCTTTGTATACGAGACCGGCGTCGGTCGACTGGTTATCATTCGAAAGCGCCTGCGTCACTTGGTTGAAGGTGAGTCCGTATTGGGTAAGTTTGTTCTGGTCAAGGAGCACCTGGATCTGCCTAACCCGCCCGCCGGTAACCCCTACGGATGCGACGCCTTCAATTCGCTGCATCGCCGGGCTGACGATATTGTCGGCCAAGTCCCGCAGCGAAATCAGATCCATATCGCTGCCGTACAGCGAGAGGCTCATGATCGGCGCGCTGTTCGGGTCCGCACGGGACACGACAGGCGCATCGGCATCGGTCGGGAGCTGGCGCCGCACCCGGTCCAGCTTGTCGCGCATCTCCAGTGTCGCTTGTTCTATATCCGTGCCGTAATTAAACTGCAAGGTGACGTTACTTGAGCCGGTTCGTGAATTTGACGTAACCGAGGTGACATTGGCTATGGTTGCCATCGACGCCTCTACCCTTTTCGTCACCTGGCTTTCCACCTGCGCCGGCGAAGCCCCCGACCAGCTTACCGATACGGTAGCGGTAGGAATCTCCATATTCGGATACAAGTCAACCGGAAGCAAAGGCGCTGCGATCGATCCGACGATCACAAGCGCAATCATTAGCATCAAAATCGTTACGGGCCGATTGACTGAAAAATTCGCTAAATTCACTGACCTCCACCTGCTCTTTCGGCCTGACCTTGCGTGCCGTTAGCCGGAGCGTTACCTTGTGCCGGACGCTGTCCCTGACCCTGCTGCTGCGTCTGACCGTTTGCCGGCGTCTGCCCTTGGTTTTGGCCCTGCTGCCGCTGCTGATTGTTTTGTTGGTTGTTTTGCTTTTGCTGACCGTTCTGTTGACCATTCTGTTGATTGTTTTGCTGCCCTTGCTGCTTTTGCCCGGCACCCTGCTGCTGGCTGCCTTCCTGGCCTGGTTGAACGACTTGAACGGCCGCCTTGTCGGAAAGCATCTCCTGGCCTTTCACGACGACTTCGTCGCCTTCCTTCAGTCCGCTCGTTATTTCAAACATCGCGCTTGTGAGGGCTCCGACCTTGACAGACACTTTTTTCGCTTTGCCTTCCTGTACGATAAAAACCGCATTTCCGCTCGGCTGGCTGATGACCGCGTCGGCAGGAATCATAATGGCTTTGCGACCTTCGTTTTTCAAGCTTGACGAAGCGAACATGCCCGGAAGCAGTTCCTTCTTCGGATCGTTTATTTTAATGTCGATGCCGTACGACTTCGTAACTGAATCAAGCGTAGGACGGATGACCGTTACAACGCCGTCGAACGATTTCCCTAACGTCGGGACGTTGACCTTCATTTCCATGCCGATCTTGATCTTGCCTACATTGGCCTCGGACACGCTGACGCTCGCCTGAACCGGATCCAGCGCGGCGATGGACACGATGTTGCCATTGTTCCCCGCATTTTGTCCGATCGGCGTGTTAATCGACGTGACGACCCCATCCACCGGCGAAGAAAGCACCCCGTCCTGCAGCTGCTCTTCCAGAACGCGCAGGTTGTTTTGCGCCTGCTGCAATTGGGCATCGTTTACCGTCAAACTTGCCGATTTATTGTTTTCCAGCGTTTGTTCGGTTTGGGCTACCTGCGCTTTCGATACGTTCAAGTTCGTCTCGAGCGAAGCCAACGTGTTTTGCAACGAAAGCTGGTCTTTTTTCAGCGATTGCTGGTTGGATTCCATAATGATTGCCAAGTTGTTCTGCGCATTCGTGAGCGTCAATAAATCGCGGTTCAGCTGTTCCTGCGCCGTTTGTACGATTTGGGAGCTCTGTGCGGCCGCCAGGTCCGCCTCTGCTTTGGTCAGCGCGGATTGCGCGTTGACAAGGGCCGTGGTCGGCGCCTGCTGCGACTGGTCGTACGCAAGCTGTGCCGATTGTAACTTGGCGATCGCGCTGTCGATGCCCGCTTTGTCGCCTTTGGCCAGCGCGTTCTGGTAGGCGATTGCTGCTTGTTGCACTTCCAACTGACGGCTTTGCAGCGAGTTGGATGAAGTGGTCGTTTGCCCTTGCAGGCTGTCCTGCTGCTGGCTCAACGTATTTTGAGCGGTAGCGAGGTTTTGATTATATGTATTGATTTGCGTATTCAACGTTTGCTGCGCCAGAGCGACCGTCTGCTTTGCCGTTGCGATCGTGTTCATCTGGTCGCTGACCGCTTTATTATAGCTTGCTTGCGAAACGGCGACTTGCTGCTGTGCGGCGGCGACCGAGTTTTGCTGATCTTGGATCGCCTTGGCCAAGTTCGCTTTCTGCACTTCCAGCTGTTTCTCCGTCGTTGCTATACTGTTGACTTGATCGCTCTGTGCCTTCTCGTATTGGGCGGCCGTGACAGCCAAACTGGCTTGCGATTGCGATATTTGCTGCTGCAGCTGGGTCGTATCGATCTGGGCGAGCGGCTGGCCCTTTTTGACATAGTCGCCCACCTTCACCATGACATCGGTAACACGGCCCGTAACCCGGGAGGAAACGTTAGTCGTATACTGAGGCGTGATAGAGCCGGTAAATACCTGTCCGCCTCCCACGTCCTGCATCTTTACCGTTTGTGTTTCAACCGCAAATTGGCGAGGGCCGGAACGCTGCTGCTGCTGATTAGGCTGTCCCGCCGCGCCTTGCTTTGGCTTCCCCACCCCTCCGTTCAGAAAAGTAACGCCGGCAACGGCAACGACGGCAATGACCGCGATCGTTACCATCAACCATTTTTTCGATACGTTTTGCATCCACCTGATCATGACCATTCCTCCATGTGCTCTACTTGCGGTAAAGTAAACGCTTTCCGGTCCCATAAACGGATATTGAACATTAAAAATTTCAGCCGCTCTTCCCCTATGGGCGCACTGTCCTAAGTTCAAATTAGCTTACATTCATGATCAAATTGTGATGTAAATGTGAAAAAAGTGTGAAAATCTTCAAAATAACCACCTTTTACGGGGAAAAGACAGCTCCAATAAAGGATAAGCGGAAAAGAAAAAGGACCCCATGCGGGATCCTTCTCAACGGTGAATTCGATTTTATGGTACTTTTGCACTTGAACCTTGCGAAAAGCTCGGGTCTTACCTCACCACACTACTCGCAGTACGGGTACTACGCTAACGTGTCTTTGGCACATCCCTCCGCTTCTATCTCGATTCAGTAACAACTTCCCCGGTATTTCTCGTTGATTCGCTCAACGGAACCACACCTCTCTTTTTTCACCGTTGATAGTATGTTGCGCAGGGACCCGATCTTTTATACACATTAATTTTTATTTATTCCCGAATGATGACGACCGTTCCGAGCGGAATGTGGCGGTACAGCCATTCGATATCCCGGTTATGCATGCGAATGCAGCCGGAAGAAGCGCTGCTGCCGATGGAATAGGGGCGGTTGGTCCCGTGTATACCGTACGTATACCCACCCGTTCCCGGTACATTGAGCCCCATCCAGCGCGAGCCGAGCGGATTGCGCGGATGTCCGCCTGGCACTTGTTTGCGCACGTACCACGGCTTCACGATTTTGGTCACGATATTGAATTGTCCCGTCGGCGTCAAGGCCTTGGTTCGGCCGGTCGCGACGGCAAAATAGTACATCGGGCGTCCGTTCACAAAAACGGTCAGCCGGTTCGATGTTTTATTGATCACAAGATATACGCCTTCTTCTTCCAATCCGGTCGGGACGGTCGGAAGTCTGGCGCTCGGCGCCAGCGCGCCTGCATACGTCGGAAAAGCCAGGAGGAGCGTTAATGTTAATAAAAGCATAAGGCCCCTTAGACTTATGATCATCTTGTTCATACTCATCCTCACGTCATCGGCTGAATTTTCAATGGTTATAGTTTGCTCTCTTGTACTAGGGGGATATTCGCGGAATGGGGAAGCGGGAAAGAGGCAATGGGTACGACCTTGGTTAGCGAGTTTGCTTGAGGCGCAAATTCAAAGGAAATTCGCCCTGCTTGCCGCGATGACGCGAGTTTTTTCCTTGTTCGTCCATTTTTTCCGTTCCAGGATTGCCGTGAAATGGTATAATTTGTTGAGCACGTTAATATGGAGGCGTTACGGATGGTTACACGGATTCGGAAGGAAGCGGTGTTGCCGGATTCGCTGCGAATTTCATTTTTGGGCGACAGTATTACGGACAATGGACTTTATATTGCGTATTTGGATGCTTATTTCCGGTATCATCATCCGGCGACAGGCATCACTTTCATCAATCTCGGCGTCAGCAGCGAGACGGCTTCGGGGCTAAGCGAGCCGGAGCATCCTTTCCCCCGGCCTTGCGTTCATGACCGGCTGGCGCGGGCACTGGAAGAAAGCCGGCCCGACCGGGTCGTGTTATGTTACGGGATGAATGACGGGATCTATCACCCCTTCGCGAATGAACGGTTTCAAGCCTATAAAGACGGCATGAGCCGCGCGATTCAAGCGGTAAAACAAGCGGGGGCGAAAGCGATCGTGCTTACACCGCCGCCTTTTGACGCAAAGTCGAAGCCCCAAGGGTCCGAACCGGTATCATCATATAGCTGGAAAACGCCTTATGCTAAATATAACGAGGTGCTGGGACGGTATGCGGATTGGATCATGACGTTAACGAGCGAAACGGAAGCCGTAGTCAATATTTACGAGCCGCTGTGGACCGAAATATGCGCAGCTGAACAACATGGCGAACCAGGGCTAACGGGCGACGGCATTCACCCTAACGCCAGGGGGCATTGGATCATTGCGAAGACGCTGCTGAACAGCCTGTTCGATGCGGATCCGGAAGCGATGCCGGACTACATGGAGGATGCGGATCCGCCGGCATGGTTCTCTCTGACGCTGCAGCGCCACCGTCTGCTCAGCAGCGCCTGGAAAGAGCACGTCGGCCATACGAATCCGAATAAATCGCAAGCTCTGCCGCTCGAGGCGGCACTTGTTCGCGGCGGACAATTAGCGGAAGAAATCCGCGGCTTGCTTCAAACGGGGAAACGGACTAACGACGCTTTCCGCAAGGAATAATCGCGTCGCTATGCATATTCCGCAGATGATGAAAAGCAGCAAAATCGAGGTGAACGCTATGAATCACGAACAAATTATGGCGTATGGACTCCGCAAGCCCGGCACATCCGTGCGCTATCCGTTCGACCCGGCAATGCCGGTGCTTTATGTCGGAGATAAAATATTTGCGCTTCTCGGCTCCTATCAGGGCTATCCTAGCGTCAACCTGAAATGCGATCCGGACAGCGCATGGCTTACGCGAGAGCAATACCCGAACGTCGTGTTCGGCGGCTATCATATGAACAAGCGCCATTGGAACACGGTTTTGCTGAACGGTTCGGTGCCATGGGAGGAGCTGCGCGATTTTGTAGACGAATCGTATCAACTGGTCATCGCCAATCTTCCGAAACGGGTAAGGGAGCAGCTCGCCGTTCAATAAGAGGCGATCGTACCTGAGGCGGGTGGGCGAGGCGTCCGACTTGACTCGCGCAAGGTTGATGCATCGTTATGTGGTACTAATCATGTTGTACCATACATAATGCGCAGGCAGCAGCAAAGTCAGCAGCGCCAAAACATACCGGAACAAGGTTTCGGATACGGCTCCCGTATCAATGGCAGCGAATTTCGGCAGCAGCCGAAATTTGAATTTGACGGGCCAGCACAGCTCGACCCCCTGCTCGTTGAACAAGTCGATCAGCGGGTGTGACGCATAAGCAAGCAGGAAGCTCCAATACAATAGCGGCGGAAGAGATGAAAACATCAACCCGAGCGCCAAAAGAAACAGAATGGAGTGTGTCATCGTCCGGTGGCGAACCTTTGCCAAACGTAAGATAGCCGACAGCGGGAAAAAAATTTTGGCCATGGTCGAGCCCTGTTTATCAATGTCGGCGAGCGGACCGGCCAAGCAGCCGATCAGCAGGGCCGCCGCGGATTCCCATGAGAATGGCGAGTCTTGCATGTACAGCACCACGCCTTCGGCGGCGAGCAGTCCTGCAAAGCTATGCGTTTTTTGAAGCATCGTTTTGGTCCTCCGGTTTCATAGGTGCAGACAATCGAAAAGCGCACGCATATTATACCAAACATATGATCGCATCGCTACTGTCTTAAGGCCCAAGAATCTTTTATATTCATTTGAAACTTTAAGCGTGCATATCCGTATGATGTAAGCGTAATCATTTTCCCCTTTGGAGCGATGATCCCTTCCATGAGAAACAAACGAAAACTATTGATCCCACTCACCTACGGATTGCTCGTCGCTGTTACTGCCGCGTTCGCGGCATGTCCCTCGTTTCGCGCGGAAACCGGCGGCGAAGCGGCCGTTCCCGCAGTCGCGCCCCGAGAGCCAGGCCCCGACGCTTGGTGGAGCGGTCAAGCCGATGCAGCCGATCAAAATGGCCAGCCCGATGCGGCGCATGAATACCGTGCCCGCGCGACCGCTTACGCGAACAGCCTTCAATCGCAAACCGCCGCTAATGGCAAGAGTGCTCTTGCCGCTGCAGTGCCGCCGCTTGCGGAAGCGGCTCTGTACGTGCGAACGCCCCGCAGCGCACCGCAAAAGCTCGCCAAGCATGAGCCTGCGTCGGGCGTTTATTTGGGCATGCTCGGCGCAGACAGGCGAGTCGGCTACGATTTTTCCAAAATCGAAGGCGTCTACGAGAAGAAACATGCCATGTACTTAGCCTATGTCGGCTGGCGCAAATTCCAGACCGATACGAGCACATATTTCCCGAAACGGACGGCGGACAGAGTGAAGGCGCTCGGCGGAGCGCTCCAAATCGGCTGGGAACCCCGGTACGGACTGGACGACGTGAAGGACGACGAATATGTGCGCACCTTCGCCCGCGAGGCCAAAGCTTCGGGCATTCCGATTTTCCTTCGCTATGCTTCGGAGATGAACGGCAACTGGGTGCCTTGGTATGGCGATCCGCAAAAGTATGTCGAAAAGTTTCGTCTCATTCACAGCATTATGGCTGAGGAAGCGCCGAATGTAGCGATGGTCTGGTCCCCGAATTTCGTGCCCGCGAATAACATTGATGAATATTATCCGGGCGATGCGTATGTCGACTGGGTCGGCTTTTCCCTCTATGCCACTCCGCTTACCGGCGGCGAGGAAGATTTGGAGCATACCGTCATCGAATATTTCGCTCCGCTGTACGCCAATTACAGCCACAAGCCGATAATGATTGCCGAAGGCGCCGTGGCGCACACGGTACTGAAAACGAATCAATCATATCATGTCTGGGGAGAAGGACAGCTAGGCTACATGTACGCTTTCCTGCCGCGGATGTTCCCGATGGTCAAGGCGATGACGTATTTTAACTTCGGCCGCGCGCAGGCGCTTCGCTCGAATATGGAGTATGTATACGATCTCGGAGAAAGCGCGCTGATGGACGGCATGTACAAGCGGATCACCCGCAGCGACATGTTTTTGGACTATGTGGAGCAAGGCGTGAACGCCGCTCCGCACCAATATGTGCCGCTTTCCGGTTCGCAGCTGCCCGCAGGCAAACAGAAAGTGATGATGTACGCCCGGATGAAAGATGTAAGCACGCCGTTCGCGGTAGCGCTGTATCAAGGCGACCGAAGGCTTGGCATCAGCTATGAAATGCCGTGGGAAATCGATGTCGATATCCCGGCGGCGGACGCATCGAAGCCATGGCGCATCGTAGCTTTCAACAAACAGATGGAGCCGATTGCCGCCTCCCCCGGTACGGCCATTGCCCGAACGGAATCGCCTGATAAAATCAACAGCGGCGCGCCTTGATTTTTCGGAAAAACAATCTATCACTAATTCAAATGATAGTATGATATATTCATAGTAAACACACCACACACCACGAGCAGGAGACGCGCCCCATGCAAAAAGTTCTGATGGTATTCACCCTCTTAGTCGCTGCCAATATAGCCTCTACCGGTTCTGCGCCGAAGACGCTTGCAGAAAATAAAAACATCGTTACCGCCCATCGAGGCAGCTCCGCAGCCGCTCCCGAGAATACGTTAAGCTCGATTCGCAAAGCGATCCGCGACGGAGCCGGCTACGCCGAAATTGACGTTCAGGAAACCGCCGACGGCGTTGTCATTCTGATGCACGACAATACGGCGCGCAGGACGGCGGGCATCGATAAGCCGGTATGGGAAATCGATTCGGGCGAGCTACGGAAAGCGAGCGCAGGCGCATGGTTCGGCAAGCAGTTCGAAGACGAGCGCGTACCTACGCTGGATGAAGCCATTCAAACGTCCAAAGGCCGCGTCAGACTTAACATCGAACTGAAAAATAACGGCCATCAGAAACAGCTTGCGGAAAAAACGGTCGCCCTGCTGCAAAAGCACGATTTCGATAATGATTGTACCATTACTTCATTCGATCCGGAATTGCTGCGAAAGGTGAAGAAGCTGCGGCCAGGCATTAAGACCGGACGCATTATCGGCGAAAAATCCGACGTAACTGAGAGCTTATACGCGTCGAGTGATTATGAAGTAATTAGCGCCGCTTATCCGCTCATTGACGAACAATTCATGCGCGACGCGCGTGAACACCATAAAAAAGTTTATGCTTGGACGGTCAACGAAAAGAAGTCGATGCAGAGAATGGTTTCTCTCGGGGTGGACAGTGTTATTACGAACGAACCCGAGCGGTTAGTCCGGTTATTGAAAACGATTCCGAAAGAGCGGTAATGACCGCGGCCTCCTCATTACGCGATCGGTCAGGCTGACAGCTCGATCGATCATGGATTTGCGATGCGATGAACGGTTCAACGGAAGCGGGGATTACTCAGACGATGTCCACAATATTTTTGGGTACGAAGCAATTGAATATGGCAGAAGAGCTGCGTCAGCTTGCCGAGGAATGGAATGCCGAGTGCCGGCACGTTCCGGAAGGACATTGGTTCCTGCCGGAATATATGATGCGGATTCACGGCATTCACATTGAAGAGGAAGCAAGCGGATGGCGGTTTTGGCGCGAGGCGGATGCGACGACATGGGAAGATTTTTTGCTTATGCATATAACGCATCGGCTCGCTTCCAATCATGGGCAGCTGCTTGAATACGAATCGCAAGGTAAAATACGGCTAGTCGAACCGGAGCCGCACACTTTCGCCACCTTCGATCTATATGCGGAACGAGTGCTTGCAAAGGAGAGCGGCCTCGTTCGCGATATGAAAAAAAATTGGATCTATGCGCACCGAACCCGATATGTCCGATAGACGAAAAAAAGAGATTCCGTTCGCTTTACAAGCGGGAATCTCTTTTTCTTTGCGTGCGTTTACGCTTCCACGCCCATGCGGCGCAAATTGTTAAACGAAATGGCCAAGCTTTCAAACGGATCGCGGCCGTACGTTTGATCCTGCTCGACGGCTCCCCACTCTACTCCGATTTCGCGGCAAGCGTCCAGGATGCGGGCGAAGTTCATATTGCCTTCCCCGACTTCGGCAAAGCGCTGCTCGCGGTCGCCCGTTACCGCCATATCTTTCAGATGGACCACCTTCATGCGCCCATTCACCTTACGGATCCATTCCGCCGGGTCGGCACCGCCGGCTTGCACCCAGTATACGTCCAGTTCGAAATCAACCGCGGCCGGATCGGTTTCCTCGAACAAAATATCCATCCCGGTTCTGTCGCCGAATTTGGCAAATTCAAAGCTGTGATTATGATAAATAAACGTAAGTCCTTCCGCCTTCAGCTTGCGGCCGATATCCGACGCGATCTTCGCGAAATCGGAATATCCTTCCGCGCTTTTCCGGTATTCGCCCGGCAGACCGCCCAGTCCTACGTACTGACAGCCCCATAATTTATGCTTGGCGATGACCTCATCCAGTTTGTCCGTCAAATCACCGTACCCGATATGGGTCGCGCAGATCGTCAAGCCTTCCTGATCGGCCAATTCTTTCAATGCTTGGTTATCGATCGGACCGACGCCCGAAACCTGAACCGCATTGTAACCGATTTGTTTTACCTTTTTCAATGTCGTTGCAATATCTTCCGGCGTTTTCAGATAATCCCGAAGCGTATAAAGCTGTGCCGCCAATCTCATCCCCATCACCCCATTGGATAAAGTAAATACAGTATGATACTAACATAACTTTTGGAAGAATGCACACGTTTTCATATGAAAACGAAATGAAAATTGAAACGTTTTATCTTAAACTCCTTCTTGTTAGAAAAAGAACTTCCCAGCGGCGGCAAAACTTCACTTGCATCGTATAAATGGGGTTACTGGAAAACTTTATCGAATGAATGCCGGCTGCTCCCGTGCTACAATGGGAAGACCTCAAGGACAACTTTCTTGGGGTTAAATTTATGGAAGGCCGAGGCTTCCTTATGGAAGCGCGGGGGACCCTCATCTTCTGGGGTGAAGCCACTGCCAGGTGGCCGGGTGATTGCTCTTTGACCCGAATCCGTCAGCTAACCTCGCAGGCCATAAGAAGGAGAGGATTTTCGTTGAACCGTATTAAAAAAATCGTCATGACCGGCGTGCTTGCGCTTGGACCGATTCTGGGTGCAGGAGCCGTGTCCGCCGCTTCGTATACCGTTAGCGGAAACGATACGATGTGGTTAATTTCCCAAAAGCAAGGAGTCAGCTTGAACGCCCTGATCGCGGCCAATCCGCAGGTTGCCAATCCGAACATCATCTGGCCGGGCATGGTGCTGAACGTACCGCAATCGGGATCGAATGTTTCGACCCCGACGACGTCGTCTTCCTCCTATGCAAATCAAGTCGTGACGCTGGTAAATCAGGAGCGCGCCAAAGCGGGACTGAAGCCGCTCACGAGCGACGGACCTCTGACGGCAATGGCTTTGGATAAAGCCAAAGATATGTACAACAACGGCTACTTCGATCATACGTCGCCGACCTACGGTTCCCCGTTCGACATGATGAACGCGTACGGAATCAAATATACGTATGCAGGGGAAAATATTGCAAAAGGACAACGTACTCCGCAGGAAGTTATGAATGCGTGGATGAACAGCCCGGGTCACCGGCAAAACATCTTGAACGCAAACTATACCAAAATCGGCGTTGCCTACTATAACGGAGAATGGGTGCAAGAATTTATCCGCAATTAATACCATTTCCCCGGAAATATATGCCCTCTGATTCATACCGCAATTCATTATTATTCCTTCCCATCCGGCGATACCGCCGATACGTACGCTGGAACCCGGTTGATGGCCATTACGGCATAGTCTTGTTCCATCGTCTCGCAAATAAGGGACCATTCGCATCATGCGAATGGTCCCTTATTTTATGATATGCGATTAAAATGCCGGTACGATCGCACCTTGGTATTTGTCCTCAATAAACTTCTTCACTTCCGGCGAAGTTAATGCCTTCACAAGCTTCTTCATTGCTTCCGAATCTTTATTGTCCGGACGAGCGACCAATATGTTAACATAAGGCGAGTTTTTATCTTCGATAAAGATCGCATCCTTCGTCGGGGAAAGCTTCGCTTCCAAAGCATAGTTCGTATTGATTAGCGCCATGTCTACTTCCGACAGTGCACGCGGCAGCATCGCCGCTTCCAGCTCTTTGAATTTCAAATTTTTCTTGTTCTCGACGATGTCTTTCACCGTGCCTTTGACGCCAACGCCGTCTTTGAGCTTGATCAGATTGTTTTTTTCCATCAGCGCCAAAGCGCGGCCGCCGTTGGAAGGATCGTTCGGAATGGCGACGGTTGCCCCGTCTTTCAGCTCATCGGCCTTTTTGATTTTTTGCGAGTAAGCGCCGAACGGCTCAAGATGAACGCCGGCCACCTTCACAAGATTCATGCTTTTATCCTGATTGAACTGGTCCAAATACGGTGCGTGTTGAAAATAGTTGGCATCCAGCTGCTTCTCGAACAGCTGCACATTCGGTTGAACGTAATCGGTAAATTCCTTGATTTCTAGGTTAACGCCTTGCTCCTTCAGCGCTGGTTTGATCGACTTCAGGATTTCGGCATGCGGTACGCTGGAAGCGCCGACTTTCAAGGTCACTTCTTTCGCCGCGGCAGGCGCGCCACCGGCAGCATTCCCGGGAGCAGCAGCTTCTTTCTTGCCGCAAGCGGAAAGCGAAAAGGCTAGAACGATCGATAATGCGGTCATTGCGATTTTTTTCACGGTTGGTTCCTCCCTATCGTTGTAACATAATATTATTTATATATGAAAATCCTTACTTCCGCTGATATCTCCGGACGATCCGGTCGCCTAGCGATTGCAGGATTTGAACTAACACAAGCAAAATGAGTACGGTCACAATCGTAACGGTCATTTGGAAGCGTAAGTAGCCGTAGCGGATCGCTAAATCCCCGAGCCCTCCGCCGCCGATCGCTCCGGACATCGCCGTGTACGAAACCAGCGTGACCGCCGTAATCGTAATTCCCGCAATCAGTCCCGGACGCGCTTCAGGCAGCAGCACGCGCCATATGATTTGCCAATACGTCGCCCCCATCGATTGCGCAGCCTCAATGACGCCGCGGTCCACTTCGCGCAGCGACGTCTCCACCAGTCTGGCAAAGAAAGGCGCGGCCGCAATAACGAGCGGTGGAATCGTACCCGGAACGCCGATGGAGGTGCCGACCAGCAGCTTCGTGAACGGAATGACCAGGATCATTAAAATGATGAACGGTACGGACCGCAGCACGTTAACGATCACGGATAACACCGAATACACTACCGGCTGCTGCAGCAGCTGTCCGCGGGCCGTCACAAACAAGATTACCCCGAGCGGCAGCCCGATCAGCACGGTAAATAACGTGGACACCCCCAGCATCGTCAGCGTATCATAGCTGGCTTGTCCGATCTCCGCCCAATCCAGCTCCTTAAGCGCGGTCAGATCCATGTCGAATCACCTCCACATCGAGGCCGCGGCTACGCAGCCTTTCGATTGCTTGTTCCGTGTCCCTTTGCGCGCCGTGCAGCTCCAATACAAGCTGTCCGTACGGTGTATTTTTCAGCCGGGAGACAGTTCCTTGCAATATGACGAAAGGAACGTTCGTGTCCCGCATCGTCTCGTACAGCGCCGGTTCATACGTCTGCTCCCCGATAAATGTAATACGTATGAGTGTCTGCGGCTCGCCGGCTTCTTCCATAAGCGGCAGCCCTTTGTCCACCGCGCCCGACACCTGTTCAACGAATTCCCGGGTGGTCGGGTGCTGCGGCTTCAGGAAAACTTGCGATACCGGCCCCGTCTCCACAATCTTTCCGCCGTCGATGACGGCAACGCGGTCGCAAATCGAACGGATCACCTGCATCTCATGCGTAATCAGGACGATCGTAATGTTGAGCTCCCGGTTAATCCGCAAAAGCAAAGCAAGGATCGCGTTTGTCGTTTGCGGGTCCAAGGCGGAAGTCGCCTCGTCGCAGAGAAGAACCTTTGGATTCGTAGCGAGCGCTCTGGCAATGCCGACCCGTTGCTTTTGCCCACCAGACAGCTGGGCGGGATATTTGTTCTCATGGCCGTCAAGTCCGACAAGCCCGATCAGTTCCGCGACTCTTCGCTCCACCGTCTCTTTCGAACGTTTCGCCAGGCGAAGCGGAAAAGCGATATTATCAGCCACCGTCGCCGAGCTGAGCAAATTGAAATGCTGAAAAATCATGCCGATCGTACGCCGTTCCTCTTGCAGTTTGCGGCTCGCAAGCTCCGTCATATTGACGCCATCGATGAATACCCGCCCCGAGCTTGGGCGTTCGAGCAAATTGATGGTCCGGATCAGCGTGCTTTTCCCAGCACCCGAGTGGCCGATAATGCCGAACACTTCCCCTTTGTTCACGCTCAGGTTAATATCGTTCAGCGCCGTCACCTTGTGATTGCCGGACTGGTAGTCCTTAACGATATGCTGCAATTCGATCATTGTGCGACACCTCCTCCCGATAAGAAAAGCTTCTAATCGAAGCCTTTCGATGAAGATACATTCGTGTTTTAACGGAAGCTTTTCTTGAAAGATCAGAATTGTTCAGCTTCGCTGAAAACTTATAAATTCTGATCTTAAAAAACAATACCCCTGGACACAGAGGTCCAGGGGTTATATGCTAACTCTTGTCCCTCTCATCTCCCAGAACCAGGACGGTTCTGGAGGAATTGGCACCAGACTTCCACGGTGAGAAACGCTGCGGTTCCTACCGGTTGGAACGGTTGCCGGGCTTCATAGGGCCTTGTCCCTCCGCCTCTCTTAATAAGAAGTTTCCGTTATTCGATTATTCCATTGCTAACCACTGGTTAATTCGACACTCGGTTAGTGTATAAAATAATTTTCATTCCGTCAATACTTTTTAGGCGCAAACTCGCCGGTCAAAGCCTATGAAAATGATGGCATCGATCAATTTTCATCAAACCGGCAGTCCTTGAGCGGAATCATCTTCGTGCTGTGCTTGAGCTTGTACCACACCCACATCGCGAAAAACAACGGCAGCCCGATATAAGAGGACAGCAGCGCATACCAATCGACCGCCTCTCCGGACAATGCCGAAAAGCCTTGTCCGATCATTACAATGAGACAAAGGATTAAGGCAAAGATCGGCCCAAACGGAAACCAGCGGGCTCGAAACGGCAGCTCTTCGATCCTCCGCCCTTGCAGCACATACGCTTTGCGAAAGCGGTAGTGGCTGATCGCGATGCCGAGCCAGGCAAGAAAGCCGCACATCCCCGACAAATTCAGCAGCCATATATACACGACCCCGTCGCCGAAGAGCGAGGTAAAAAAGGCCAGCATGCCGATAGCCGCCGTAGCCACCAGCGAGGCAACCGGCACGCCGCGGCGGTTCAAGCCGGAGAGCCAGCGAGGCGCCTTGCCTTCCTTGGCGAGTACCCAAAGAATTCGCGTTGAAGCGTACATGCCGGAGCTGCCTGCCGACAAAACGGAGGTCAGGATAATCGCGTTCATAACCGAAGCGGCAAAGGCAAAGCCCGCATTTTCGAATACGATCGTAAACGGACTTACCGCTATGTTATCCACATCGGCATTGATCAGCACCGGATCGGTATACGAAATCAACAGACCGATAACGAGTATGGCCAATATATAAAACAGCAAAATACGCCAAAACACCTGACGAACCGCTTTCGGCACGTTGACTCGCGGGTTTTCGCTTTCTCCGGCCGTAATCCCGATCAGCTCGGTTCCCTGGAACGAGAAGCCCGCGGCCATAAAGACGCCCAGCATCGCCATGAATCCGCCGTGAAACGGCGCATCCCCTTCCGTGAAATGCTTGAATCCGACGGCTTGACCGCCGATAATGCCGACGATCATCATGAGGCCTACGACAATGAAAATGATGACGGTTGCCACTTTAATAAAGGCGAACCAATATTCCGATTCCCCGTATCCCCGTACCGATAAATAATTGATCAGGATCATAAGCGCCAAATAAAGAACGCACCAGAGCAGCGAAGGGCTGTCCGGAAACCAAAATTTCATGATCAGCCCTGCGGCCGACAGTTCGGCGGCGATCGTCACGGCCCAGTTGAACCAATAATTCCAGCCAAGCGCGAAACCGAGCGCAGGATCGACGAAACGCCCTGCATACGTGCTGAAAGAGCCGGCTACCGGCATATAAGCAGCCATCTCGCCAAGGCTTGTCATCAGAAAATAAACCATGATACCGATTGCGGCGTATGCTACGAGCGCTCCGCCGGGTCCGGCGGAATGAATCGCGCCTCCGCTCGCAAGGAACAAACCGGTGCCGATCGATCCTCCCAAGGAAATCATCATCATGTGTCGCGCTTTCAGCCCACGCTTTAGTTGCTGAGGCGACGCTGTTTCCATCTTGTTGTTCATCCAGATAATTCCTTTCTCTGCTAGAGAAAATAAAGAGGCCAACGAAAACGGCGGTTTCGGTGACCTATACTTACAAACCTATAATAGTTTACGGAAAAACAGAGTTCTAAGCAATGGATATAATTGTATGGCTAGGTCCCTCACGCATGTCTTCGGCGACTTTTTGCCGCTCCTACACGATTCAAATTTCGCCATCGCAATCTTGATAACTTTCGCATCGCTGGTTTGCTTCGTGCTTGCCCCCTCGATCATCCGCTTCACCGACCGAATCCGCTCCTCCGTCAATTGCCAATCCGTTTTACCTTGTCATTTTCTTTCATAACAACCGAATTTATTCATCGGCAATCCGTTCAATTCGAGCGATGCTTGTATTTCATCAGACAGCACTCCGCGAACTTTCCGCTGGCGAACGACGATGACGTAACTTTACGACGACGAATTCAAAGGGCAGCGCAAGCTGCTCGCGAAGCAAAGCTTCGATTGGTTCGCCGTTTCCGAGTAATGGACGTCGACAAAAAATGCAACTTTATTGTGAACAACCTAAATTTTCCGCCCCTCTCTGCCGATATATAGTTAGATGAAGACTAACCCAGAAGTTCAGAGAGAAGGAGATGGAAACATGCGGTTTCAAAAAAGCAAAAGGCTGATCGCATTCTTCATGGTTTTTGCCATTTGCCTTTGCAGCTTTAGCGGGACGGCCGCTTTCGCGCAAACCGAAATATCCAATTTGGTGTTGAACAAAAACGAAGTTTCGCTGGAAGTCGGCGAGACGTTTCTGTTAACGGCGACGGCTATCTATACAAGCGGATCGACGGAGAACGTAACGGTGAAAACGGATTGGAATTCAGGCGCTTCCGATATCGCTTCGGTGTACGCCGGCAGCATTTCCGCGAAAAAGGAAGGCACCGCCGTCATTACGGCGACTTATATGGATAAGACGGTTGTTGTGAATGTGAAAGTATCCAAGCGCGTACGTTCTCTCATTAAAGATGTGCAGACGATTGATTTGAGAAAAGGCGCAACGAAGCAGATCGGGCTTACCGCCTATTACGACGATGGCACGAACGAAATCGTGACGAACAAAGCCGAATGGAATATCGACAACGGATCGGTCGCCACCGTCGTGAACGGCCTGGTTACCGGCCAAAGCTCAGGTACCGCCACGGTCACGGCCAAGTTCAACAATCAGACGGTATCCGTTCCGGTCAACATCGAGATCGCCAAACGGGTGGATCCGAATGTTTCCGAAGTCTCCTTGCTGCTCAAGGATGATATTACGATTACGTTGACGGCTACATACCCGGACGGCAGTACGAAAGACGTGACCGATCAAGCCGACTGGGATTCGGAAGATCCGGATGTTGCCGACGTCATAAAAGGTAAAATTACGGGTTACGGCCCGGGGCAGACGAGAGTCGTCGCCACCTACGGCACCAAATCGACGACGATCAAGGTCGATGTGGACAACGCCGTTAAGCTCGGACTCAACAAGCAGACGGTTATGATGAAGAAAAACACGACCGAGCCGCTTACGTTAACCGCTACGTACCCGGACGGAAGCACGGACGATATTACATCGCGCGCCGAGTGGACCTCGAGCAATGAAGATGTGCTGAGCGTCGTCAAAGGAAAACTGTTCGCCAATGCGGCGGGCGAAGCGACCGTCACGGCCAAATACGGCGGCAAAAGCGTGACGGTCGTGGTCGACGTGGACGTTCCAAGAAGGCTGCTCTTGAGCGAGGACAGCTTGTATGTCCAGTCGGGACAAGATCATCAGCTTAAGCTGACGGCCGTGTATGCCGACAATTCGACCAGCGAAGTGACAAACGATGCGAAGTGGACTTCCGATAACGAAGACGTTGCCACGGTGTCCAAAGGGAACGTGACTCCCCGCAAAGCAGGGGAAGCGACGATCAAAGCCGAATACGGCGACAAGAGCGTTACCATCAAAGTATCCGTCGATATTCCGAACCTTCTCGTTCCCAACAAGAAAACGGTTAGTTTTCAAATGGGCAGTTACGAGCAAATGGTCTTAAAGGCTCTGTACACGGACGGACGCGAAGTCGATGTGACGAACAAAGCGGACTGGACGAGCAGCGCGACGAACGTAGCCGAAGTGCGGAACGGGTTGATTACCGGCGTCGGTACGGGCGTAGCGACCGTGACGGCGAAATACGGCACCCGCACGGCGGTCGTGCAAGTTTCCGTCGGCGTTCTGAAAAGCTTGACGACAACGAGCGACACCCAGTTTTCCATGGCCAAAGGCAGCACGAAAACCATCGACTTGACGGCCACTTATACCGACGGTACGGCAAACCAAGTCGCAAGTGAAGCTATGTGGACAAGCTCCAACGCAAGCGTCGTTACGGTCGATGCCGGCGTGCTGAAGGCCATCGCTTCCGGAGAAGCGGACATTACCGCCTCCTTTGAAAACAAAACGGTGACGCTTAACGTTTCGGTCGATATGGCTGACACTTTGACCGCTGCGCCTGCATTTCTTTCATTTGACCTCGGAGAAAGCAGGTCGATCGCCTTGACCGCCAAAAACAAAAGCGGCGAAGCGAAGAACGTGACCGCGGATGCGGAATGGTCAACAAGCAACGCCCAAATCGCGCAAGTATCCGCCGGCGTCGTTACCCCCGTATCCCGCGGCAAAGCGACCGTCACAGCCAAATACGGCGGGAAATCGGTATCCATCTCTATTGAAATCGGCGTTGCGCAAGCACTGGACACCGACAAGAAATTTTTATCCGTTAAACGGGGTCAAAACGCGGCAATCGTACTGACGGCGACCCAGTCGGACGGAAGCAAGAAGGACGTATCGGCCGATGCGCAGTGGAAATCGAGCAACTACAAAGTAGCAGAAATTTCAGGGGGTGTCGTCACCGCCATCGGGTCCGGCAAGGCAACCATCACCGGTACGTTCGGTGGCAAAAGCGTGACGATCCCGGTCGAAGTCGATACGTTGAAATATTTGAAAACCAATATCATACTGATCAACATCAAACAAGGCGCTTCGGTTGAAGCGAAAGCGACGGCGACATACAGCGACCTTAGTGAAGAAGACGTTACGATTCCGGCGATGTGGTCCTCCTCCAGCATTCGGGTGGCCGACGTCAAGGACGGCGTCATCAAAGCGATTAGCAAAGGGAAAGCGACGATAACCGTCAACTACGGAGATAAACGAACTTATATATACGTAACCGTAGATTAATGGTGAGGCACCCGTTTCTGTACGGGCATAATCGCCTTACCGCGCATGAGAGAGTCCATAACGTTTATGGGCTCTCTTCTCTTTTTCTCGTGCGATGAATCATCACATTCGAACCGCGGTCCTATATTTGCTCAGCAGCATGACAAGCCATAATGCGACCGGGATGACAATTTGAAATAACGTAAATAATTTCAGGCTCACATTAAACCCAAGCGAAATATGATACGTGTAATTCGGTTCAAGAAATGAAGCTGCGAAAATGACGATGCCGACAGGCAGCACAAATCGGTTGCGAGCCTTTGCGGTCCATTGGGACAGTCCGATGACGGCGCATAAATAGAACACGATCATTTTCATAAACAGCCCGATATAGATGAGCAACGTCACGAACACGTCCAACCGCTCAAACACGTTTGCAACCGAGATGAGCTGAACGGACTGCAAAAAAGGAAGTGTGCTGATCCCAGCCAGGGTCGGACCGAGAACGGCAATATTGAGCGCATTCATAAAGATCAAAAACAGTGCAACCGATAAATAGGCGCATGCAGTAGCCTTGACCGATATGCCGTTTTCGCCGCTCAAGTGCCAGAACATCAGAAAGATAACGGTTTGGCCGAACGGAAACGAGACGATATCCGGAAAAGCGGCTTTGAGCACGGGACCGGCCCCGTTCTCCATCACAGGCAAAAGCTGCCGGAAATGAACAATATTCGTTACGAACAAAAGAAGGATCAAAATTCCGTAACTGATCATGAGGACCGGCAAAAGAAACTCGGAAAGTCGGAAAACGACTTCCACTCCTTTAAATACGCCGTAAGCGGCAATGAGGACGACGACCAGCATCGTTACCGACATCGGCGTCTCCGTCAGCAGCGTTTGCGACATCAATTCCCCGAAGTCTCTCACATTGCGCATGGATTCATAGCCGAAATACAATATATATGCCGCCCCTAGGACCGACCCGAGCAGGCGGCCGAAATACGTTCTCAACATGCCGATCAGATTACGGTCCGGCTCTTTTCGCTGGATCGCTATGTACAAATATACGAGCAGCAGCCCGAACGCCGCGGCAAACAGCATGGCGAGCCATGCATCCTGCTTGGCTTTGCTTCCAAGGAAGAACAGCGGCGTACTGCCGATTTCAAAGAGCACCATCATGAAGGCGGTTTGGTTGTCCGAGATTCGCTCTCTTTGTTCAGTCATTCGCCCGGAGGACCTCCCATCCATCGTTCCATCCATTTGCCGATAGGCAGAAACAAAGCATTGACGGGAGAAACGATCGACAACCGGGGCCAATCGTAAAGCTTCCCTAAGCTTATATAAGCGCACCATCCCGCAATGCAGACGTACCATACGATTTCCCGCCAATGCCGCTTTCCGGCCATGGATCGGATACCCCAGTAAAGAATAACAGCATAGAACGCGATCCATAAAGCCGCTTTCGGCGTCATCCTCCATCATCCTTTTTTAACGTTTTAAACGATTTGTTGCTCAAACCTACCCGGTCCATTGAGACGGTAACGCGGGGCTTCATTTCAATATGGGGAAATACGGCTTCCCAGTCGTCTTTTATTTTTTTCCATTCCTTCGGGTATTTTCGATGTACGGCATCCGCAAACCCGAATACGTCGACGTTCAAACGCCTGGCTGCCCGCCAAGACTTTTCCAAGATCTGCGCAATCTCGCCTTGCAGTTGCCGCTCCAGCCGATCGATCGTTTCCGGTTCGGAAAGATCCAAAACGCAGTCGCTCTCCAATAAGTACCCCCCGGCTTTAATGTCTACATTCATGACGAAATGTTCGCGTTCCTTGACGGGGGATAGCTTCGTCGAGGAGGTTAGCAACCTGAAGGAAGAATTGTACGTTTTTCCATCCGATGAATTGCACGAGAACGGCAAGATGCTGGACTTCACTTTATCCGTTATAAACGACACGCCCAACCCTTCCTCCTTCGTCAACCAGCCTGCCAACCGGTCTCCCCGCAGTACGGCGAGCTTCCCCAGTCTGAGCTTCGACGTTTGACTCGTTTTTTTCAGCGCATCCAGCGATGCGCCCTCCGGCTCTCCGGAGATGAGTATTTCCGGGATCATAGCGCTCCTCGCATCGCCCGTCATCGCCATGGCTAGCTCGTACATCATGACGCTCGGCAGCCTGGAAGAATTTCGCGATTCGTTGTAAATAATTTCGCGAATTCCTTGGCCCGGAATTTTCTCGATGCTCATCAGCTGCTCGAGGATTGCCCTTGCGCTTCCTTTCGTGATGAGCACGTTTACCGTTTCTCTGGCGTCAGGGTTGCGAAAATATAGATCGAGAATTTGGCTCATCCCCCCGCGCGCCACCCTATCGCTGACAATCAGGATGTTCGTATGGGCGAAAAAGAGCCAGCGCGGACTTTCACTGGAGCTTTTGTTGACGGCTTCCCGGATCGTGCGTCCCCGCGTTGTAAAGACGGTGACGGGCGATTGGTTGCTTCCCCCACCGGTCATCCCCATACCGGACGAAATCGTGGACGGTATAATCGTCTGGTACGATATCACCCAATCGTCTCCTTCCAGGTCGAAAGCCGTTGCGGCGACAATCGAAATCTCGTTCAGCTCGATCCGGTTCCAGCAGCCGGACATAACCGCGCATGTAAGGAGAAGCCAAACGAATGCAGCCGTTTTTCTCATATTATTTCGTCGCTCCTAACGCTAACGGGCTTTCTCCAACAAAGACACAACCAAATGACGAGAGGAAGCAGTACATTAAACGCGAACAAATACGGACTTAACGGATAAGCGGTAAAATGGGCCAAATCCGACGTTCTCGGCCACGTGTATATTGAACTCATCACGGTAAGAAGGCCGAGCGCTAACAGAAAGGGCTTCTCACTTCGAATACGGCACGTTTGGACGAAGCAGTGAAACGCCCCGAACATGAAGATGGCCATTTTCAAATACATCAAGCAAATCCAGATCGATATGAACAAGATGTCGATACGTTCCAGAAATCGGGTGATCTGGATAATCCCCATCAAGGTAAAGGTCGGATAAGACATATGCATCACCAGCCGCGGACCGAATACCGTGATCACGGTGGCTACGATCATGCAAAGCTCAGTCACGGCGAGGGCTATCCCCCACACCCCCGCCTTGCCCGCTTCGCCCGGGCGATTCATGAACGGTGCAAGCAGCAATAAAAAGGCTACTTCCGAAAACCAGCTCGCCGGAACGATGCTGCCTTGTATGATTCGGGCTGCGGGATGATCCCAGACCGGGAGTAAATACCGGGGGTGGATATCTCTGACCAACAGGGTGACGGTGCCGGCCAGGATGAGCAAAGAAAGCAGCACGACAATCAGATTGATTCGCGCGATGACTTCAATCCCCTCGCCTACGGCGTACAAGACCACGGCTACCGTCATAATAATGAGGATGTAGACAGGGGTTCTTGTCAGCACATTTTCCGCCAAAAAGTTAACGAACTCGCGAACGATTACAATTAGGGTAACAAAATAATAGTACGTCAGCAGGATGCCGATAACCGTACCGAGCTTGGCGCCTAATCGCCTTTTTAACCACACCGGAAAAGTTTCATAGCGGTTTTGCCGGCAAATGGCCCCGATGAACGCGGCAAAACCGATTCCAGCGATCGCGGCGATCATGATGGAGATCCACGCATCTTGGCCGGAAAAACGCACGACGATGTTCGGGACCGTCAAAACGGCTGTAGGCGTGATCGTACTAATGATTAGCAATATGCCCTGAAACGCCGATATTTTTTGTTCCATGCGTACTTCCCCGCTCCCTATGAGTCCGTTTCGTTGTTTTGCGGCGGCGATGGCGGCGACGGTTTCTGATGCTTTCCTTCCCTTACCACATTTGGAGAGAACAAACGGGGCCGGGTATTCATCCTCCACCAAGGGACGCGTACAAAAATATCCTTCAGATTGCCCGGCACAAGCGGTGCCACCGGCTGCAAGTATGAAATCCCGAAGGAACGTAAGCCTGCCATATGAATGAGCATCACCATCAAACCGGACACGACGCCGAACAATCCCAGCGTTGCCCCGAGAATCATGAGCGAGAAGCGGATCAGACGGGCCGCCGTAGCCATATTGAGCGCCGGAATAACAAAATTCGCAATCGCGGTGAACGAGACAACGATGACCATGGCCCCCGAGACCAAACCCGCCTGCACGGCGGCTTGCCCCAGAACGAGAGCGCCTACGATCGATATCGCCGGCCCGATCACTCTCGGCATTCGAACGCCGGCCTCGCGCAGCACCTCGAACGTAAGCTCCATCAGCATGGCTTCGACGAGAGCAGGAAAAGGCACGCCCTCCCGTTGGGCAGCGAGGCCGATCAGTAATGTGCTCGGAAGCATTTCTTGATGAAAAGTCGTGATGGCAATATACAACGACGGAAGCAGCATGGATACGATAAAGGACCCGAAACGGATCAGCCTCAAGAACGAGGCGATGTCAAAGCGCTGATAATAATCCTCGCTCGACTGGAAAAATTTAAAAAAGGTGACGGGAGCAATCAGGACAAACGGCGTTCCGTCGACTATAATGACGACCTGGCCTTCCAAAATGCCTGCGGCAGCGGCATCCGGACGTTCGGTGTTCATGACGGTAGGAAATGGCGTGTACGTTGCGTCCTGAATGAATTCTTCGATATATCCGCTCTCGAGAATGCTATCCGTATCAATAGAGTCCAGACGTTTATGGATCTCTTCAACCACTTTATCGTTGGCGGTTCCTTTCAAATAGACGACGGCAACATTGGTCCGGCTTTTCCTTCCGATAATCTTGGCGTCTATCCGCAGATCAGGCGATTTGATTTTGCGCCGGATCAGCGCTGTGTTCGTCCTTAAGCTTTCGATGAAGCCTTCCTTCGGTCCGCGAATGACCGTTTGGGAGCTCGGCTCTTCTACGCTCCTCTTCTCCCCGCCTGCCGTTGCGGCAGTAAGCGCGGTGCTGCAGCCATCCAATAAAATAACCGTTTCCCCGTTAAACATAGCGCTCATTACATCGTTCAACGAACGCGCTTCCTCCAGCGCCCCCGCCGCTAACGCGTAATTTTTGAGGAAGCGGTAAAAGCCGACAGGACTCCGGGGCTCCGGAAATTCCAATTCGGCTAATTTGGATATTTCTGCAATCATATGGTTTATGGAAAGGGTTTCTACCAGACCGTCAATATACATCATGGCAATCTGCATACCGCCTGCTTGCTTAAGAACCATCTTCCGGATAATAACATCCGGACTTGCTCCCAACCGCGAATGGACCGTTTGAAGGTTGGCCTCCAAGCTCGCAGAAAGCGGCCCAGCTTCGACCGTTCCGCCGCCATCATGCTGCATAGCGTCATTTTTTCGCTTAAATGGAGCACGGTTTTGCAGCCACCTTCTGAAAATTCCCATACGCTCCCCTTATTTGCGATAAGATGTACCCTTACTGTTTCCAAAAAACGTCATTTCATGCATCATTTCACAAGTAATCGTGGGAGTGAGCAAAACAGGATCTGGACGGAGCCGGCAGACTATATAAGTCGAAGCTATCCGGGATCGCGGGCATATACGATGAAGCTTGTTACATTTCAGCTACGAATGCCGGATCGGCTGCAAAAAAAAGCTTGACCCTCCATATCGGGTCAAGCTTTTGGAATATGCATTATTACGCATCGGCGGCACAGCGGAAACCGATATTGCCCGTTGAGCTGTCCGGCGTATTTTTACTTCGCGCAGCCACTCTGTAACGATTACAGTACGATTTATGGCATAAGTACGAGCCGCCGCGAAGTACGCGCGAATCCCCCGAAGGAGGCCCTGCCGGGTTTTCTTTCGTCGCGTGTACATGATAAGAAGGATGGAACCAGTCCGAACACCACTCCCATACGTTGCCTGCCGTCTGGTACAATCCGTACCCGTTCGGGCCATAGGTGCGCACGGGTGCCGTTCCGGCGTAGCCGTCGCTCTGATTGTTTTTGTCCGGAAACTTGCCCTGCCATATATTGCAGTGATGTTCTCCGCCCTGCTTCAGCTCGTCCCCCCACGGATAGCGCTTTTGTACAAGGCCGCCCCGCGCGGCGAACTCCCACTCCGCTTCCGTAGGCAGTCGTTTGCCCGCCCATGCGCAGTAAGCAGCCGCATCGTTCCAGGAGACATGGATGACCGGATGATCCAAGCGATCTTCTATCCCGGAATCCGGTCCTTCGGGATGCCGCCAGTCCGCGCCGTTCACAACGTACCACCATGGCGTCTGCATGGCAGCATTCGAAGTTGTGCTCTTGGTTTCCTCCGACACGAACAAATGAAATACGAACGACCAGCCGAATCGCTCCGCTTCCGTTACAAATCCCGTAGCTTGAACAAACTGCGCGAACTCTTCGTTCGTTACCGTACACGGATCGATGTAAAAGGGCCGCAGCGTTACGGTACGAACCGGCCCTTCTCCATCGGCGGGAAACCCTTCCCGGTCATTCGTACCCATCAGAAACGAGCCTCCCGGCAAAAGGATCATATCTTCTTTCGAAGGCTTTTTGACCTGCTCCCGTTCGAAGGCGCTTGTACCGGTAAACCCTGCAATCGATGCCGTAACGCTGCCTCTGCTTGTAGAGCAGCAGGACGGTTTGTCATTGTTGGAATGTGACATAGGATGCGCCTCGCTTTGCTCGATGATTTATTAAAAAAGAGCGATGCCGAGTAGGCCGGACAATAATATCGCGGCGATCGGCGGAACGTTATATTTCAGCACCGCCACGAGGACGCCGCCTGTAATGAGAACGCTAATCAAAGTATGCCATGTAATGATGCCCTCGTCCATACCTAACTGTCCGAAACGGATCGCGGCGAATAAGATCAGACCGGTTACGATCGGCCGCAAGCCATAAAACGAAGCACGAATCCATTTGTTGCGATGAATCTTATAAAAAAAAGCCGCGATGGCTATCATAACAAGTAGCGAAGGAAGCACCATGCCGATCGTGGCAATGACGGCTCCGGCTAGACCTGCAATCTTGAACCCGACCAACGTCGCCATATTCGTCGCCAGCGGCCCAGGCGCCATTCCCGCGAGTGATACCGTATCGGCAAAAACATCTGTCGCTAACCACGCATGAGCTTCGACTTCGTGCTCGATGACCGGCACCATGGCATAGCCGCCGCCGAATGACATGAACCCGATTTTGAAAAAGGAAAGAAACAAATCCCACAGCATCATTGCACCCCCATTCTCTCTTAAATTCCGTCGGCAATGAAATAATCGGGATATACATAACCGGATACCGTAGCAACCTCGCCGTCGTTCTTATCGAGCCTGACGGCCATGCCGAGTTTTTCTTTGACGTAAATGAAAACGATGCCTACCACGAGCCCGAACAAAATGACGGAAAGCGGATGAACCGGAACGCTTAGCAGCAGAACAAGCGTGCAGATCATCGTGGCAAACGTCGTTTTATCGAATACGGCCGTTTTGGCCATCCGGTAAGCCGCTATGAGAATCAGCGCCACAACGGCCGCATGGATGCCGTCCAGTGCCGCGGCAACCTTAGGATGATGCTGGAACATCGAGAAGACGAGGCTCAGTAGGAACGCAATCACGAAGGTTGGAAACGTGATCCCGAGGACGGCAACAGCTGCGCCTCCGACGCCCGCAAGGCGATAGCCGACAAACGCCGCCGCATTCACGCCAATCCCCCCCGGCGCCGAACCGGAAATGGACAATACGTCGCACATTTCATCGGCGGCGAGCCACTGTTTCTTATGAACCACTTCTCTTTCAATGATAGGAATCATCGCATAGCCGCCGCCGAAAGTGGCCGGTGATATTTTGAGAAACACCGTAAAGATGCTCCATAGTTGTTTCAGCTTGGTGAGCTTCATAAAGTATCCCGCCCTTTCCTCTTGTACTACTTCCAGTATAACGCACTTTATTTCGAAATGGAATAAACTATTCTACAATGAACCTATCAATTTCCTTTATGAATCGTCACATGTTTATTTATAGCCTAATAAATGGCAATATTTAATGTCCATATTCATATAGGAATTATAAGTTTTGTTCATAGTGACATTTAGTTCGCAAAAAAAGCCGCCTATCCCAGTTTTCACCTGAGACAAGCGGCTAAAGCTATTTCATCATAGACACTCAGCGATTATTAAGGCAAAAGTGCGTGCAGGATCGGGGTCAATCCGTCCGCCATCCTTCTAAAACCGAGGTCGTTAGGGTGCGACCCGTCCACCGTGCATTCCTCGAAATCTTCGCCGAGCAGAACGTCGCCGTCCTGAAACGCGATGTTCCGGTCCCCGCCCTCCTGCAGCTTTTCGACAAGCTCACGTCCGAAATCGCGGCATACGATTCGTCTTTCCCGCATAGCCGTGTTGATTTGTTCCTGCGCATACGGGTTTTTCGAAATGACCAAAATCGGCGTATCCGGATGAACGGAACGGTAGATGCGAATAAATTCGGGCAGCGTGGCGATATATTGTTCCGCCGTTACGTTGGCAGCGTAATCGAGAGCCAGCAGCGCCGGACGTTCGATTTGAGCGATCAAATGCGCCAGCTCGGGCTCGCCTTTGCCGTTGCCGGAAAAACCGAGATTGATGAACTCGCGATGAAAGCGGTGGCTTAATATATTTGTAAACGCCATGCCTGGGCGCGAAGCACAGCCGCCCTGCGTAATCGACGTCCCGTAAAAGATGATTCGGCGATCGTCAATAAACGGTTCCGGCGCCTCAACGGCCGCATCGGCATCGAGGCCGATCCAGACGCTTTTTACCCCTTGGTACAGCGGGAAATGGATCGTCACGGTCCGCATGATTCGTGGAACGCCCTTCAACTCGTACAGCGGGTACTCCACCGTCGTTTCCGTCAGCTTCATTCTCGTCGTGCCAACGAAAGCTTGCTCCCCAAACGAACCGATGTAACAGTCAAAGCCGCATTGTCCCGTGGACGGCATATGGTACATGTTTGCCGGGCCGGCCAGTTCCGCTTTCAATACGACGGATGCGGCATCGGTCCGGAACCGGATCTGTCCTCCCGCCGTACAGTTCGCAAGTGAATCGACGGCAGGCCTGAGGCTGTGGGATGGGGAAACGGGCAGTCTGCGGTACACACGGTCTTTCTCCAGCCACGGGAATCCGCACAATCGGAACGGTTCCTCCAGCGGCGACCTCCACGCCAGCGTGGTATCGCTTGCAGCAGTAAGCCGCATGTTTGCATCCAACTTCGTCGGATCTACGCCTCCATGAGAGCGGGTCATAGCAGTATGTCCTCCTTCATTTCGTCATCGGTCACGACCGAGTCTACACTACCATTGTAAAGCGATTACCCGATCTTGCCAATGTATCAGCACGAAACAAATGCCGTCCAAGACGGCGTTTGTCGGTGGCTTCCTACCTATTTCTTGTTACTGTGATGCAGACATATCCGACGACTCGGACGCAACCCGCTTCCGCCGAGTTAGCTGCGCCCGTTTGATCCAGCGAATCAGAACGATAACGCCACGCGTATACTCATCAATGATCATCCCGATATAAATGCCAATGAGTCCCCACTCCAGCCGAATGCCGAACAAGTACGAAAGGCCTGTCGCAATTAGCCACATGGAGAGCAAGCCGTTGATCATAATGAAGCGGGTATCGCCTACAGCCGTCAATGCTCCGTTGATCGCCATGTTCAACATTTTGCCCGGCTGAAGAATAATGTTCACTGCCAGCAGCGATACGCCGAGCGCTACGATTTCCGCATCGGCAGTGAACAGGTGCAGCACGTTGCCACCTGCCGCATACAGCAGCAGCGTGCCTGGAATGACGATCAGCAGTCCGAGCCCCAAAGCTCGAAAAGCGCTCCGGTAAGCCTCCTTGTTGTCCCCGGCGCCGAACAAATACGCAATCTGGATTTGCGCCGCCATCGCGACGGAATACCCGAGCAAAAAACAAAACGATTCCATCGTATTCATGTACGTCCGCGCGGCAAGCTCTTTCGCTCCCAGCATCGCGACAAACGAGAATATGACGAGCTGCGTCACGAACCAGGAAGCCGAGTTGACTCCCATCGGCCATCCGAGCCGCAATATATCTTTGAACAACGACCGGTCGAACAGCTGAAAATCGCGCCATTCTACCTTTCGCTCGAACGCGTACAAAAACAGCCGCAGCAGCACGATAGAAGCGGCAAGCCGGCTAACAAGCGTCGATACCGCCGCTCCGGTCAATCCGAGCTGCGGAAATCCGAACGCCCCGTATATGAACACATAGCCCAGCAGCACATGCACGACATTCATGCCAATGGCGATAAACATCGGTCCACGGGTATTCCCCGTATTGCGGATGACCGAACCGAGCGCAGCCATCGCTGCGGTAAAGATCGTTCCGCCGCCGACGATCGAAATATACGATTGCGCCAACGGCAGCAGCGGGTCGGGAATTTGCAGCAGCTTGGCCACGAACTCCGCGAACACGAACAACAGCACGCTCAACCCGGCGCTAATATACAGCGAGACCTTTACGGCAATGATCGCTGCGATCCGCGCCTCCTCCCGTTTGCCTGCACCAAGATTTTGCGCGATCAGCACGCCCGCTCCGGCAGCGACGGTCATAAACAATATCGTTGCCGCCTGGAACAATTGATTCGATATGCCGACGACCGCCACCGCATCGTCCGAAATATGGCTGACCATCAGCGTATCGGCCGTGCCGAGCAAAAACTGCAAAAACATTTCAATGAAGATCGGCCACGCGAGCGCCCAAAGCGTTAATTTTTTTTCCGACTGCATGGTGTGAATTCCTCCGCTCACCTTCACCGATTCATTGTATCAGTGTACCAACCGGAACCGGACAATGACAATGTCGTTTTTTACGGAGACATATGCATTTTTGCTCTCACCCGATCGACTGATAACGCAAACCGCGCGCCAACGATTGGCGCGCGGTTGGAACATGCAGCCTTTTCCAGGATCGCTGCGGATTTGGTTAAACCGCCCGCTTGTTACTTGATCCGGGGAGATGAGGCTTCATCTATTTTTTAAGCTGGCTTTCGATATGCTTGTTCAATTCTTCGTCTGCATCTCTCAGCGCGGTATTGATGTCCTTTTCCTTGCTCACGACCGATTGGAACGCCTTGCTCGTAATTTTGTCGACTTCGCCCTCGTTCAGGAACTGAATCGGGGTAATCACGGCCATTTTCGGTTTGGTCAGCGCGATCAAATTTTTCCCGTTAAATTCGGTGATTCCTTTTCCGAACTCGTCCTTTACCTTCTGCGAATTCAAAATCGTCATTCTGCCGTTCCTCACCATTTCCGTCTGTACTTCATCCGACAGGATCGTCTCCAGTACCTGGAAGGCCGCGTCCTTCGCCTTGCTTTGCGTCGTGATGGACAATACCGGGCTGTCGACGCGGTGCCCAACGCCCGGAGCTTTCTTATTGGAAGGATACGTGACGACCTCCCACTTCAAGTCGGGCGCTTTCTTCAACGCGCTGAGCGTATTGCTGTAACCTGCCAGCATCCCCAGCTCGCCTTTGATGAACGCCTGCTCGTTTTTGCCGTAATTGAGCGTCTTGAAGTCTCCCTCGGTCAAACCGCGAATGTCATACAGGCTGTTCCACAGCTGGAACAGTTCTTTCCACTGGTCCGTATTCAATAGCGATTTGTTCGTTTTGAAATCGGCATACGGCAAGCTCAGCTGACGGGCTCCGCGGTATAAGAAGTCGGCGTAGACGCCGCGGTATTGTGTCCCGTTATCAAGCCGGGTCAGTTTCGAGGCCAAGTCTCTCACATCTTCCCACGTCATGCCGTCCTTCGGATACGGTACACCCATTCGGTCGAACAAATCCTTGTTGTAAAACAAGCCGAACGGATTATGATAAGCGGCAAACCCGACCAGATACTTCTGGTTGCTGGCGATTTTGACCGTTTCCAACGCTTCCGGAACGATTCGGCCCGTATCGAATTTGTGCTTCTTGATCAAATCCTCAATGTTGAACGTCATGTTCAAATCGTTAATTTGCGACAGGTTGCCCGGATACAGACCGACGATGTCGGGAACAGTGCCCGCCGCCACCAGATCGGTCAAGCTGTTGCCTTTGTCGGATGTATTGATGCGTTCTACTGTAATATGCGGATACTTTTTCTTGACGGGCTCCGCCACATACTTGGCGAAGTCTTCTTCGGTGAACATATTGTTGCTTACGGCAAAGCGAATCGTCGCAGGCTCCGTCTTGACCGGCCCGTCCGCCGGATTCGACGCGACCGGTTTCGTCGTTCCGGGCTCGGCGCCGCCGCAGCCCGAGATGACCGACAGTGCTACGCATCCCGATATTGCGAGTTTCCAATGATTTCTTTTCATAAGACCACCCTCTACTATGTTTTGAAGCGCTTTCACAACGACCAATGTATTCATTAAAACATATTCAACCAACGTAACCTATGTAATATACCGACTACTTATAGTACAAAATCAGGTTGTTGATAAATAGGGGATTGCATTAAATGCAAACGTTTGCGAAAAATAAGATGAGGTGATTTTTTATGGACAATTTGGAGCTGTCGATCCCGCCGCTTCCTCAGTTCATTACAGCAAACCGTCTGCAGTACGAACGGGGGTTTACTCATTTTGAACGAAGCTTTCCACTGTACGATATCCTATATGTTACGCAAGGCTCGTTTCACATGACCGAGGATGGGAAAGAGTACAATCTCGAGGCGAATCACCTTCTGGTATTGGAGCCGTTCAAGCGGCATTGGGGGCACCGGGCATGCCCTCCCGGAACGAAGCTTTATTATTTGCATTTCAAGCATCCCGCTCCGGTTCGAACGGTCCCCGGCGAAGAGATACAGTGGAATTCGATGCTTCCTTCGCAAAACCATTGGGATCACGAGCCTGCCGAGCAATTCATGTATATCCCGAAAATGGCCGTACTCGATCCCGACGCGACCGTTCCGCTTCTCGAAGAAATCGTGAGGCGCAAGCGGAGATTTACGCTTGAAAACCAGCTGCCGCTGCAAGCATTGTCCGCCCAATTTTTCATGCTGCTGCAAAAAGCGGTCCGTTCCCAGTCCGGCACGCGGTCCCATGAGATCAGCCGGCTGGTCGTCGAAGACTTGAGAGCCCGCATGGAGGAACCGTTTCGGCTCGAAGCGCTGGCAAGCCGGCTCAATTACCATATCGACTACTTGTCCAAATGCTTGAAGAAGCATACCGGCCTCACCCCTGTGCAATATTTGAATCGGCTGCGCATGGAGCAAGCGAAGCAGCTGCTCGAGCGATCGAACCTAACGCTGCAGGAAATCAGCGAAAAGGTCGGCATTCACGATTACAACTATTTTTTCCGCCTGTTTCGCAAGCACACCGGCATATCGCCTTTTCGATACCGGCAGCAGCATAAGCAATAACCGTGTGGGTGCGCCTTCGCCGGTTCCCTTCTATGGGGCCTCCTCCCCTAACGGGAAACTTTTCCATTGTCCGATATTCGCCTAATCGTGCTAACGCTTCATATATGTTGGAATATGGAGACATCGGAAGAAAAGTTTGGGTCTGGCTTATATTCTGAATAAATACCGCGATTTAAACCTGAATATCAACGCTACCGTTGACGTGAACGGATGAAATATTTAGGTTGCCGAAGTATAATATGTTTTTGAGACCATGATTCATCATATAAAAACGGGATGGGGATGCTATTGAAAGACCCGCGATTGCTGACAGATTATGTAAAAGCGCATTGGTATTTTTACTTGCTGGCCGTTGCCTGTATCGCGCTCGCCAACATTACGCAATCCTATTATCCGAGGGTGCTCGGTAATTTTACCGACGATCTTCAGAAGGCGGGCATTTCACCGCCCGTCATTCAGAACTACGCCATGATTTTACTTGCGATCGGGATTGGATACGGCGTGCTAGGCGGATTCGGACAGTATATGATTATGCGTATGGGGCGGTTGTTTGAATTTTTTACGAGAAAAAAATTGTTCGAGCACTTCACCACGCTGGGAGAAAGCTACTACTCGAAAAACGGTGTCGGCAAGCTGCTCAGCTACGTCATGAACGATGTCAAGAACGTGCGGGATGCCATCTCCCAAGGCATCAACCACACGACCAACTCGGTCATCATGATCATATCCGTTATCGTCATGATGCTGCTCAGCTCGATTCCTTTGTACTTGATCGTCATCTGCGTTCTTCCGATGCTGGCGATCCCTTGGACGGTCATTTACTTCGGGCCGAAAATCCGCGAACGATCCAAGAAAGTGCAGGAATCGCTGGCCACGATGACGGAATCGGCAGAGGAGCAGTTCGGGGGCATCCGCGTAACAAAGAAATTCGCCGTGGAGAGCATCATGCGCGGCCGCTTCGGCGAGACCGTCGACCGCATTGTAGAAAACCAAGTAAAGCTTGTCCGGATGTCCTCCCTATTTCAGGCTTTGCTCCCGTTTTTGGGTGCGTTATCGCTCATCATCTCGATTGCGCTCGGCGGATATTTAACGATTCAAAAACAAATTACGCTCGGCAATTTCGTATCGCTCACCTTGTACCTGCGAATGATCGTGAACCCGCTGCAGCAGATTGGCAACGTTATCAATACGATGCAGCGGTCGCGCGCTTCGCTGGAGCGCATTAACAAACTGCTTGCGATCCCACCGGAAATTCAGGAAGCCGAGCATGCTCTGCCTCTCGAAGCAAAAGGCGCCGGCATTCGAATCTCCGGTTTGACGTTTGCGTATCCGGACGCAAAGGAGGAAGCGCTGCACGATATCGACCTGTATATTCCGCCGGGCAAAACGTTGGGCATTATCGGCAAAACCGGCAGCGGCAAAACGACGCTCGTCAAACTGCTGCTCCGCATCTATGATCCTCCGGCAGGAACGGTCAAGATCGGCGACGTCGATATTCGAGAGGCTACGCTTGCGAGCTTGCGCAATCAAATTGCATACGTGTCGCAGGACGGCTTCCTGTTCAGCACGACCATACGCGACAATATCGCTTTCTATGACAGACAAACGGAATTCGCCAACGTGGAAAAAGCGTCGAAGCAGGCGCAAATTCATGACAACATCGTCGAATTTCCGGAAAAATTCGAGACGCGGCTAGGCGAACGAGGCATTACGCTGTCCGGCGGACAGCGGCAGCGAACGTCGCTGGCGCGCGGCTTCATTAAGAACGCTCCCGTTCTGATCCTCGACGACAGCGTAAGCGCCGTCGATGCCGTAACGGAAACGAAAATCATCGAAAATATTCGTTTGGGC
The DNA here is from genome assembly GCF_042659105.1 of Paenibacillus allorhizosphaerae. NCBI lineage: Bacteria > Bacillati > Bacillota > Bacilli > Caryophanales > Paenibacillaceae > Paenibacillus > Paenibacillus allorhizosphaerae. Next base: position 1,473,533 of record NZ_JBHSRV010000001.1, read on the forward strand.
CGTAAGGGCAAAACGACGATTATTATCGCGCACCGGATCAGTGCGCTGAAGCACGCCGATGAAATTATCGTGCTGGATGAGGGAACCATCGTACAGCGCGGCACCCACGCGCAGCTGCTTGCGGAGGATGGCCTTTACGCTTCCCTCTACTCGATCCAGGAGGAGGGGACACGCTATGCCGAAGGAAAATAGTCCGATCCAGCAGGAGGAGGAAATCAGCGCCTCCTATCAGATCAGCCCGGAGAACCGCCGGGCCGCATTCCGGGCTATGATGAGCTACGCGGGTCCGCACCGGAAGAAGTTTGTGATCATCTTCTTCTGTACGTTTCTCGCCATCGCAGCCGATTTGCTGCAGCCTTATTTGGTGAAGATCGCCATCGACAACAATTTGTTGATCGGCAAAAATGATTTCGGGATGCTCCTCATCATCAGCGGCGTTTACTTGGCGCTATCCGTGATCGGGCTGACCTTCACTTACTTGCAAAACAATTTGCTCCAATTTACCGGTCAAAGCATCGTCGGTCGTATTCGCAAAGATTTGTTTGAGCATATATCGAAGCTTTCGATGTCCTTCTTCGACCGGTTTCAAAGCGGCAGCCTGGTGACGCACGTATCGAGCGACACCGAAACGATCAGCCAGTTTTTCACGCAAGTGTTTCTGAGCTTGATCCGCGACGGCATGACGTTAATTTTCATCATTTTGCTGATGTTTCATCTTGATCCGACGCTTGCAGCCTACAGCATGCTGCTCATTCCGATTATCGCCGCCATTGCGATCGGTTTCCGCTCGTATATCCGCAAGACGTATCAGCTTGCAAGGACGCAGTTGTCCAGGCTCGTCGCTTTCGTAGCCGAAAACTTGGCGGGGATGAATCTGATCCAGGCGTTTCATCAGGAGAGCGAACAGACGAATAAGTTCACCGACCGGAATAAAAAGTATTATCGCGCCAATATTCGGGAAGTAACGACGAATGTTTTGTTCAACCGCTCGTTTGATCTGCTGGGCAACTTGTCCATCGCGTTTATCGTATGGATCGGCGGCATGGCCGTATTCGCCAAAAGCATCGAATTCGGGGTGTTGTATGCATTCATCACGTATATTCGCCAGTTTTTCCAACCGATCAACAACATTACGCAGCAGTGGAATACGCTTCAATCCACCATGGTGTCGATGGACCGGTTATGGCGCATTTTCTCGATGGATCCGCAAATCAAGGACGCCGAGCAGCCGAAAGCCGTCGACCTGCGCTCCGTCAAAGGGCGCATCGATTACAACCATATCAAGTTCGGCTATTCGGAGGATGCGCCGGTCATTCACGATCTCGATCTTCACATTCGCCCGGGCGAAATGATCGGCATTGTCGGTACGACGGGCGCCGGCAAAAGCTCGCTGATGAGTCTGCTGTGCCGGTTCTACGAGGTGCAGAAAGGCAGTATCCAGATCGACGGTACGGATATCCGGGACATTCCGCAGCATACGCTGCACCGGATGATCGGCCTCGTGCAGCAGGAACCGTACTTGTACTCCGGCAGCATCGTCGATAATGTAAGGCTGTTCGACGAGAGCATTTCTCGGGAAGCGGTCATCGAGGCTTGCCGCTTTGTCGGTGCCGATGCGCTCATTTCGCGGCTGAAGGACGGATACGACACCCGGCTGTCGGAACGCGGCAGCGGACTGTCCGCCGGCGAACGGCAAATGATTTCGTTCGCGCGAATCGTCGTGTTCGAACCGAAAATACTCATACTCGACGAAGCTACCGCCAATCTGGACTCCCACACGGAGCAGCTCGTCCAGTCAGCGCTGCAAGTCGTCTCCCAAGGAAGAACGACGCTAGTGATCGCTCACCGCTTGTCGACCATTATGCAGGCGGACCGCATCATCGTTATGCGTCAGGGACGCATCGTTGAGGAAGGCACGCATTCGCAGCTGCTTGCCAAAGAAGGCTACTACGAGCAGCTGTACCGCCACTCGCAAGGTAAGCATGCGCTAGGCGCAAGCTGATCGAAACCGCAAAGCCATTACGTCTTGCCGTCTCGGCAGGCCGTAATGGCTTTTTTGTCGTTTCTACGATTAGCGCTCACTGATGGCCTCTCTTGGCTCGCCGCGGCAACCAGTCGGCGGCTTCGGCATAGTGCCCGCATTCCAGCGCCAGCATCCCTGCGGCCAATTGCTCGGGATAGCTCAAAATCGCGGACAACTGCGCGCATTGGCCCGAATGCTTATATTTGACGCATGATTCCCGGTTGTTACGATCAGGACATGATGTGATCGCGGCGGTGTTTCCTTATCTTTTGATGATCGTACTAGCGTGCGTCTTCCTTAAGCAGTGCCAGACAATATGCCAGCCCTGCACACGATAGCGATTCGTTCCAATCCACCCTTCCTCCGATCGTCGTCAGCACTTGTTTCTCACGATCCCGGACCATCACTACATCGCCGTTATCCAGAACCGGGATCTTCCGGTACCTCCGTATTAACGTTCGCAGCGCAGGGTCCTCCTACCGATCGTTCATACTGTCCGTGAGAAACAACGTAGCATTCAAATACCGTCTGGCAAGCGAGTGAAAATATGACGTTTGAATCGAAATGGCTGCGATAAACAATACGTTCCGCAGTGCTTCCGACTGATGTTTGGTCAAATGCGGAAGCCGTTTCGCGTAGCGATCCGCGGCGGAACGAACCGCAATTTCCGTCAAGGCGTCCTGATTGCGGCTTTCTTTTACATGGCCGTCCGTATCCATCAGTTGGTCGTTATTCGCGTCCAGCTCCTCGAACATGCCGGAATACGAAACATATAGATCGAGCGGTCCGATGACGTCGTCCTCGTCGGTTTGCGGTTTATTGAAGAGCAGTTCGAACAATTGAAGAATCGAAGCGAAATCCAGGTTGGATTTCAGGTCATCTATAATGAACAGCAGCGCCGCCTGGTTCAATGAGTACTTTCTTCCCATCTTGGGACATTCGAAATACGGTTTGAAATCCCGCTTCACCCAATTTTGCATCGATGTAATGGACAGATGGGAATATTCGATAAGCTTGCCGAGCGTAGCAATTTCTTGCAGTGAAAATCCTTTGACGCCGCCACCCTTAATCATTCTTTCGATGATCGGCGGCAGCTCGGTCGTTAAAAACACCGGCAGCGATTTGCCCGCCTCCAGTGCGTCGCGATGCGCCTTTTTCCACGCTTCCTGAAGCACTTGAAGCGGAGTCAAGCTGTGACGTCCATCGAGTGCGAGCAGCAATGTAGCCATTTCTTTTCGGGTCAGCGTAAAAGCCTCCATCGTCCATCCTCCTTCTTTTCAAGTTCAATTGAACTTATCATACGACTATTAAGAATCGTTGTAAACACGCAATAATGGCTAATAACGCGCGGTGTGCCCATCCTATTCGGTTCAAATCGGCGCTTAGCACCAAACGGAGCACAAATGCGGCATTGCTAGTTTCAGGTAGAGTTCGTATTATTAGTTCATAAGAACTTAAAATTTATTACAAAGGATTGTGGTAACCAACATGGGCATAGGCCTAAATCTTTTTTTGATCGTTGTGCTTATCGTATTAACGGCGTTTTTTGTAGCAACAGAGTTTGCCATTATCCGCATTCGTTCAAGCCGCGTCGACCAGCTAGTGCTCGAAGGTAGGAAAGATGCGCTTGCCGTTCAGCGGGTTATAAGCAATTTGGACGGATACTTATCGGCGTGTCAGCTTGGTATTACCATAACAGCTCTCGGACTTGGCTGGCTTGGCGAGCCTACGGTCGAGAAAATGCTGCTTCCCCTGTTCGAACATTGGCATTTTAACAGCGAACTGAGCCATGTATTGTCTTTCTTCATCGCCTTTCTATCCGTGACTTATATTCACGTAGTGATTGGGGAACTGGCACCGAAAACGTGGGCCATCCAAAAAGCCGAGTTTATTACATTTCTCGTCGCCAGACCGATCATTATATTTCATAAAGTAATGTATCCTTTTATTTGGTTGTTGAACGGTTCCGCCAACAAATTGATTCGTTTGTTCGGCCTGAAACCGGCCAAAGAACACGAGGAAGCCCATTCGGAGGAAGAAATTCAAATTATTTTGAGTGAAAGCCTGCAGAGCGGGAAGATCAACAATACCGAGTACGGGTACGTGAGCCGCATCTTTGCTTTTGACGAAATGGTAGCCAGAGAAATAATGGTGCCGCGTACCGATATGATCTGCTTATACACCGAAAAATCGCTGGCCGAAAATATGGCCATTATCCGTAAGGAACAATATACGCGTTTCCCTGTCGTTAAAGACAATAAAGACCATGTCGTAGGCATGATCAATACGAAACAGTTGTTTTTGGAATACCAGGACAACAGCGATTTCGACTTTAGCAAGCTCATCCATCCCGTATTGACCGTACCTGACGCACTGCCGGTCAAATCGCTGCTGAAGCGCATGCAGCAGGAGCGCGTGCATATCGCCATCCTAGTCGATGAATACGGCGGAACCTCGGGTCTCATTACGATCGAGGATATCCTGGAAGAAATCGTGGGCGAAATTCGCGACGAATTCGACGCCGACGAGCGCAAAGATGTTGAAAAGCTGGACGACAACTGCTACTTGCTAGACGGAAAAGTATCGCTTGATGACGTTGGCGCACTGACAGGCATCGACCTGACCAACGAAGAAGCCGAAACGGTCGGCGGTTGGCTGTACAGTCAAATAACCGACGCGAAAGTGGGAAAGTCGTTCATCCGCGACAATGCGACGTTCATTATCCGCGAAGCCGGCAAGCATCGTATCAAAAAAGTAGAGCTCATTATCGAGCAAGAGGAAAAGCGTTCTGACGAGGACACTCGGTCCGCCTAACGTTTATAACCAACCCCGGCGCCTGCTGTTTTTAACAGTATGGCGCTTTAGGTTTGCCGATACACGCCGGTACGCGCCATATTCCGCTGTCTGCGATACCGATGTGGCACAGCGCTTGGGTTATTATTTGATGGTTCACCCAAATATTGCCGAAATCATTGACGGTATGCTATAGTAAAGATGTGTTTTATTTTGATTTTAGTAACTTAATTCAAAAACAAAATTCGAATGGAAGTGATTTCTTCATTGAATAAAGAGCACCATAATGATATGAAACTGGGCATCCCCTACGACGAGGGGCAGCTTCAAATGCTGTTTACCCGAGGCGGACCGCGCCGAGGCGCAGGACGCAAAAGCACCGGCGAAACGCGAAAAATATCGTTAACGATGACCAGGGAAGCTTGGGTGGAGCTTGAGCGTCGGTGCGACGCTGCCGGCGTCAGCAAATCGGAGCTGCTCCGATCGCTCATCGAGCCTGCACTGTTCGCGAATCCAGCGCCGGATGCGGGTGAATAAAGTGATCTTTCATATCGTTCAAAGCGAATTGCTGAGAGCGCTTCAGCTTGTGTCCAGAACCGTTGTAGCAAACAACCCCGTCCCGATCCTTTCCGGCATTTATGTTTCCGCCGAATTGCAGCAGCTTATGCTCATTGCCGGCAACGCCGTCTCGAGAATTCAATACCGGATACCGGTGGAGCGAAACGGCTGCGAGATCGTTCAACCCGGAAGTGTCGTGGTTCCGGCAAAGTATTTGCTGGAGTGGGTTCGCAAGCTTCCGCCCGGCGTCGTAACATTCGAAGTCAGCAGCGCGTTTCTCGTTACGGTTCGCTCGGGAGCGGCCGTGTGCCGCATCGGCGGCATGAACCCTGAAGACTATCCGTCAACTCCGGAGAAAACCGCCGTATACCCGGCTTTCCGCATCTCGAACGAAGCGCTAAAGCGAGCGATTCAGCAAGTGGCGTTCGCCGTATCGACTTCGGAGTCAAGACCTGTACTAACGGGCGTTCATTGTCAGGTAAGCAACACTGCGCTGCGCCTGTCGGCATCGGACAGCATACGGCTAGCAATCGGGCAAGCACCAATACAAAGAGAGAGCGAGACCGATGCGGAAGTTCCGCCATTCATCGTCCCGGGCAAAGTGCTGTACGACTTTTCCAAAATGATTCCGGACACGAAGGAGATGACCCGAATCGTCGTCTGTTCGCAGCAAATTAGGCTGCAAACCGAGCAGCTGGAAGCTCACCTGATGCTGCTTCTCGGTACGTATCCTTCGGTGGACCGTATCATTCCATCCGAGTTTGCTACGGAGATGGTTGTCAGCACATCGGGATTTCTGGAAGCGATCGAACGCGTTACGCTGATGAGCGGTGAAGGGAACCCGGTGAAGCTCGATAGCACCTGCGCGAAGACGGTTCAATTCGCTTCCCGCACGGCGGAAATCGGCGAAGTTTTCGAAGAAGTGCCGGTTCGCGACTTGTCCGGCGAGGCAGTGTCGGTATGTTTTAACGGAAAGTATATGACCGATATCGTGCGCGCTATTGATAGCACTCATCTGGCCGTCCGGTTTTCGGGGAAGAGCAGCCCGATTTTGCTGCAGCCGGCAGGTTGTCCCGATTCGCAGTACTTGCTCACTCCGATTCGTACGCATGCATGAAACTGCATCATAAATAAACGGATAGGATTTTGAGGGTGGAATCGTCACCTTCGTCATAATAACCTAAATCGGAATTAATGGTGTCACATCGGTAGTGAATGGAATGTGGTTGTTAGGTTTATTAACCATATAACTGAAGACATTTTTAGAAAAGTAAAAATAATAAAGCCAGCCAATTCTTTATGAGAATGACTGGCTTTATTCATTTGGAGTCGTAATCCATTTTTCTCCCCACTCGCGCATTTGAAGGAGTATTGTCCTATATTCCTTACCTTTTTCCGTTAAAGAGTATTCTACGCTTATAGGAATTGTCGGAAACACTTGACGATTTACGATTTTATGATGCTCCAAATGACGCAGGATATCTGTTAAAGATTTTATGCTAATGTCGCCCAAATTTCTACGTAACTGATTGAAACGTTGAGAACCATAATACAATTGAGAAATAACGAAGAACGACCATTTGCTGCCTATAACTTGTAACGCTTCGTTAACAGCGACAAGGCATACTTGTTCATCATGTCGGTTCAACCAATCACCTCCTAACATATATATGGTTAATTATTATTATTAAGTAGATCTAAATAAAGTGTCTCCTTACAAAAATATATCATTTGATTTAATATTTCAATAGGGCATGCACAATAACCCAGGCGACTTGGAGAGGTATAGAAAAGCCCAAACAAATCCATGAAGGAGGAAGCATATGACTTCTTTTAATAAGACAGTTTTAGTATTGGGAGCTACCGGCCAACAAGGTGGCGCGGCAACGGCACATCTGCTCGCTGATGGTTGGCAAGTGCGTGCATTCACCCGTGATACTTCAAGTAAGACAGCTCAGACCCTTGAACAGGCTGGCGTACAACTTGTCTCAGGGGACATGGGGGATCGCACATCGCTAGATACTGCTATGCAAGGAGTGTACGGGGTCTTCAGCGTTCAACCCCCTGAATGGAATCCTAGCGATGTCTCTACCACCGAAGAGATACGATTGGGTAAAAACGTGGCTGATGCAGCGAGAGATGCCGGGGTTCAGCATATCGTCTATTCATCGGTTAGCGGTGCAGACAAACAATCCCGCTTTCGTTACCTTGCCAAGTGGGAGATTGAACAATATATTAAGACGCTTGGTCTTCAGGCAACGATATTGCGCCCGTCTGGATTTATGGAAAGTTACGTTAATCCGTTTTATGGTATTAAAAATGGAACGTTAGCAGAAGCCACAAAACCGGACGTACCTGTAAAATGCATAGCTGTAGATGACATCGGAATGTTTGTCATGCTTGCCTTTAAACATCCCGACATATTTCTGGATAAGACGATCGAAATCGCCGGTGATGCACTGACACCGACTAGCATTGCCGCAGCCATTACTCATGCGACTAATCACCCGATTAACTACGTCCAGATTCCTATAGAAACCGTGCGTCAAAATAACGAGACCTTGGCCCAGCTGTATGAATGGTTAAACGAAGAAGGTTACGAAGTAGATTTTCCGACATTGCGCAAGCTTCATCCTGGTCTTATGAGTTTCGACATATGGCTGGAGAAGAAAGGTAAAGCAATGTTCGAAGCCCTGTTTCGTTGTCAGCAAACAAGTTCATGATGATAAGGGTGTCCGACATTATGGATTTTTTCAGAACACACCGACTTCAGACCGTGTATTCTCTGCTGCCAATATTACAATAACAACCACTTTGATTGCGATATTGGAGAAGGGCGAATTGTAAACCCTTTTCCACCATAAGATCCGGATACCAAATAAACAAAGCACCCTTCCTTGAATCCCAAAGAGAGGGTGCTCTATTATGACCGAACAACGAATTACTTATTCCTCGCCTGTTCCGATTGAATATATTTCTCCGCTTTTTCCTGCGCCGTGCGAAGTACGGTGTTCACGTCTTTCTTGTTTAATATCATATCGAGCAGCGATTCCCGCAAATATTTATAATTCTCGTTGTCATATTCCGGCGATGGAATCGGCGCTTGCGCCGGCTTTACTTTAAATACGCCATCGAGATTTTTGCCTTTGTAAATGTCCGTCTTGGATGCAAACTGCTTCTTCATTTCCTCATTGTTCAGTATGGTCAAATTAGTGCCTTTGTTCATCTCGGCTTGCGACTCGTCGCTGATCATCGTCAAAATGACGCGATAGGCGGCTTCTTTGTTTTTGGAAGTAGGCGGCACCATGAACGATTGGAACTCGATTTCCCTGCCGAGGCCCGGCTTGTCGTCAAACACCGGGTGGCCGGCAACGTCCCAGTTAAACCCTTTGCCCTGTTCGTTCAACTGCGGCAGACGGCTTGTAAGAGCGGCGAGCCACGTTTGCATCATCGCAAGCTTCTGATCTTTAAGGAAGTAATCGATGCCGTACTGCCACTTGTTGGCTGCGCTGATATAGCCCGGGATGGCATACATCTTCTGCAGCAGTCCGAATGCTTTGCGGTAACCGTCCGAATCGAAAGCCGGCTTCCCGTTCTTGTCGATCGTACCCAGCGAGTAACCACGGGCAAAGGTTCGTTCCGAACCCGGGTCCAGTCCAATGTACTGATTGCCGTTATCCAGACGGGTTACCTTTTGCGCAAGATCGATCGTTTGTTCCCACGTCATGCCGTCCTTCGGATAAGGAACGCCGAACCGGTCAAAGATGTCTTTGTTGTATACAAGTACTCCGTAGTTAAGCGTATACGGAATACCGTACAGCTCGCCTTTTTTTCCATACGTTTTCAATGCATTGATCGCCTGCGGTTCGAATCGGTTCAGGTCGACTCCGTACTTTTTCACAAAATCATTCATATCGCTGCCGACTTCTAGCGGAAGCAAGCCGCCCATATAAAAGTGCGTCGTTGCGATCAAATCCGGCACTTCGCCGGCTGCGATCATCTGGTTGAGCGTCGTGCCTTTGATGAGCTCGATCGTAATGTTCGGGTGCTTCTTCTTTACGGTGCCGAACAGCGCTTCTACGTCAGCCGGCGTATTGATCGCCGCATTGTGGGAGTAAAGCCTGACCGTGACCGGTTCGGTTATAACAAGATCTTCCGGTTTGCTTGTTCCGGTATCGGCGGCCTTCGGGGGCTCCGTCTTTCCGCATCCGGACACTGCCATTGCAACGGCCAATGCGGATACCAACGTGACGCTTAAACGTTTCTTGCTTTTCATACCTTTCCTCACCCTTTACGTTTAATGATGAATGATTTCATGAAACCACTGCAGTGACGGAGCCTCAGGATGTTGTTTGATGTTTTACCGCAAAGCTCCATGCGGCCGTCGGTACGGCCGAGTTTCCTTGCCGGTCCGCCGCCTCGACGACGACCCGATGCTCCCCCTCTTCCAGATCGTGTTCCGCTTGGTAGACGATCACCCCCGTTACATAATCAAATTGATGTTGCTTGGCCTCGCCGTCAATCCATAACCGGATTGTGGACGGTTCAACGCCGCTGCCCGCATCTTGCACGACGACGGAAATGAGCGGAAGGCGTTCGCCAATGTTCGAATCCGGCTCGGGCCTCATCCTGGAAAATACGGGCCCTTCGACGTCTTCATTCAAATTCACGTATTCCGCACGAAAATCGTCCAGGTACAGGGTTCCGGCAGATTTGTTCGCGTCGTCAGGCTCCGAGAGCGAAATATGATGAACGCGGATCGGAAACAACGTATTTTTCGGAATATCGGCATGCACGTACTTCCAACCGATCCAGTCAAGTCCGCCCGCTTCGGTAAAATTCAAATACCGCTCATGCCCGGTTGCATCCCTGATTCTTACGCGCAGCCAGTGGCCTGCTCCGTCACCGTACACCCATAAGCCGAAACGGTACGGCTCTCCCTCGATTTCGCGCCCTTGTTCTCCTTGGGCGTTCAAAATTTCTACGACAGCTCTGGAGCCGCCCGACGTATTCGTGAAATCGTAAGACAACTTCCCGGAAAACGTACCGAAACGTACCGGCGACGGTCTTGCCGCACGAACCAGTGTTACGGAATGCGGAACGGCGTTCACAAAAGAAACGGTGAGCGTATCGAGCGATTCGAAATCGGCGATCATGAGATGCGGCTTGCCTACATGGACGGCGGCTTCCGCCCGAACGTCGCCCCACGCGGCCGTCACAACGCCTTGCGCTACTTCGGAGAGCGCGTGGAGCACACCGTTTGCGGAGCAGCTGCCTGCCGTTGTCGTCCACGCAAGACGGTCCTGCGACAAGGCGATTTCTTCTCCATCTTCATCGTATGCTTTCGCTTGAAAAGCGAAGGTGCCTCCCGGCTCCACAACGGCAGTTGCAGGCTCTATTGAAAGATGATGTATCCGGTCTGTGACCTGTATCTTTTTGGATTGCTCGCTGCCGCCGCTTCGCACAGTAACCGTTCCTTCCGCCGGTTCGGCTCCGGCCATAAATTCGCCCGATGGTCCGATCGTTCCGATCTTGCCGATAAGCGACCACACGAGCTCTCCCGAGGTAATCGGAACGGCATTGTAATACCGGTCATGTCCTTTCGCGGTAAACGAAACGCTGCTTCCCGCCAGCACCCGCTGAGGCATCCCCGGCCGAATCACGAGCGCTTCCAGCTCCGATAAAGGCGCGGTGGAAACGATGGCCAGCGCATTGCCGACCTCGCGTTCGTACCCGTCCGAAGGGCGATTCATGAGGCCCGCCCGCTCTTCTCCCGGCAGGCGAACGTAGCATGTCGTGGAACCGCCCCCGTCCAGATTGATCGCATGCTCCATGCCGAGCTGCTGCAGCAGCTGCGCGCCTTCCGCAAGCGTCATTCCGTTCGAGAATCCGGGCTGCCGTCCGTCGACAAGCAGCATGTACAGCTTTCCGGCTCTCGTCGCAAGCATCGTCCGGGGATGGCGGTCGCTGTTCAGCCGAATGGCCCGGTCGAACAAGGCATCCGGCACCTCGCCTGCCCGGAGCAGCACGAATCCCAAAGTCGAGCTGCCGGATATGACTTGCTTCGCCGCATGAATGCCTTTATCGTACTCAATGTCGAGCCGCACGGCTTTTCCCGGCGCCAGCCGCTTCTTCAGCTCATCCGCCTTCGCGCCGACCGCCGATAGGACGAGAGAGGAGCCGTCGATTGCCGTGTTCGCTCCTTCCGCGACCGAGGCGACAACGCCCTCCCAAGGCTCCCCCGGGACGAGCTTAACCGCCTGCGCCGGCTGCGCGGAAGCGATCACCGCTTCCACGCCTCCATCCGGCGTCCGGGTCGAGTCGCCGAACCGCCACGTATACGCGAAAGCGTGATCCGTATGGTTCCGCGTACGCGTCCGGTTCACCATGTCGACGTTAAGGATGTAGCCGTCCGCATCGTACAATCTGGCTTGCATCGCCACTTGTTCTTCCAGACGCACCGTACCGTCCGCCATGACGGCCATAAGCACTTTGGTCTTCGCAGGCGACGTGATGATCTCGCCGTCCACGATCTGCAGCCCGGACGGAACGCCGATATAGCTGAAGAAGTCGCCGTTTACCCCGGCCACGACGCGTCTGCCGCGGCTTTCCGTCTCTTGCAGCAGGCGGCCGACCGTTTCCAGCCGGACCACTTTACCGAGCGACGATACGGGCTCCAGGGCAGCATAACCGTTCAACGGATCGATCTCGATCAAGTGAACCGATTCCGTCAAGCCGTCCCGTTCCAGCGTACGGCTGACGTAATGGACGCCCGGCGCCACGTCCGTAGCGCACTCTTTGACAATGTTCCAATCGCTATCGCGTTCGGTTGCAACCGATTTGTGTGACATCTGCTACCTCCTCGCCCGAGTCATGTATTCGCGGGTGAAGCGCTTTGGCCTGCGCGCTGCGCATCTACACAGCGGCAGCCGGGATCTCGACATCCAGCCCGAACACGTAGCGCTGAATCGCTTTCGCTACGCCGGCGCGTTCGTTCGTGTCGGTCATAACGTCCGCTTCCAGCTTCAATTCGTCATCCGCATTGCCCATCGCCACGCCCAAGCCGGCCGCGCGAATCAGATGCAGATCGTTCAAATTGTCGCCTACGGCCATGACTTGATCCATCCCGATCCCGAGATGCTCGCATACCTTACGGATCCCGCTCTCTTTCGTCACGCCCTTCGGCGAAATTTCCATATTGGCGATATTCGATCTTGTAATCTCCAGCTCGCCCCACCCTGAAACAATCTCGCGAATCCGCTCCATCTTAGGCAAATCGTAGTGGCGTATGCCGAACTTCATCCAATCCCGCTCGAACATTTCCTCCGTCCAATGACGCTTGCTAGTCAGGCTTTCGACGCTGTAGCCCCAGAAATGCGCCTCCCACTCATCGGCCAATGCCTTCAGCCTACGGATGTGCTCGCGGCTGATCGTCTGCCGTTCCTTCAGCACATTCGGCCGCTCCCAAATTTCCGCGCCGTTCACAAGCACCATCGGGGACTGGAGCGCGAGCTGCTCCCAGTAGGCTTGGGTCGTCTGCGTCCCGCGGCCTGTCGCAAATACGACCGTGACGCCCGCGTTTTCCGCGCGCTTGATCCAAGTGCTTGTTTCTTCTGTGATCTGTTTTTCTTCCGTCAGCGTCGTCCCGTCCAGGTCGAGCGCCAATAAGCGATATTGCGGCTTCATGAAGTAGATCCTCCTCCGTCCCTCAAGGGGTCGTAACATTTATTTACATCGAGAAACTTTCGATCGGCACATCGAAAAATTGGTTTACGACGAGGCCGCCGGCAAGCGTCGATTCATCGGGGGTTATCGGCAAATGCTCAAGCACAACCCCTTTGCAGGAGTCAGGTATCGTTGCGAAAATGCGATTGCGAAGCAGCGGCAGCAGCCTGTGTCCGAGCACATCGACCAGTTTCCCGGTGAACAGGACATGATCCGGATTAAAGATGGTAACCAGATTGCTGATCGCCAGGCCCGCCGCTTCTTCGATGGCCGCGAATAAGGCCGCCGCTTCCGGATCTCCGGTATCGAGCAGTTGGTTAAAGTTCTCGAGCACATAGCCCCCGTTGCGCTTCAAACCGCTTACTGAAGCGAGGGTAGTCAAGCATCCGGCAGCGCCGCAGTGGCATTTGTGCAAATGCTCGCCGCTAAAAGCTTTGTAATGGCCGAATTCGCCCGCAACATGCGTCGCTCCCGTACATAATTGGTTATTAAGAACAATCGCACCGCCGATCCCGTAGTCAAACTTGATCGTAATATTGTTGACGGAACCAGCAAGCCGTCCTTTTAAATTTTCCACCAGCGCAAGCAAGTTGGCGTCGTTCTCCAAATAAACCGGCAAATCGTACAAGCTTTCCAGCTTCTCGCGCAAAGGGTACCCGCGCCAGCGAAGGCCTGGAGAATAAATGACCAAGCCTTGTCGGGCGTCGACGAGTCCTTGAATACTGCAGCCGATTCCCTTCAATTGGCTTGCGTTCGGCACATGCAGCAGCAGCTCGTTGATCGTTTGGCGAATAAATTCGAGCGGGTGGTCCTTCCCCTCATAGACAGGTACATCAATTTTGATTTCCTTGATCACGCGATGCTGGAAATCTATGAGCGCACCGCGGACATATTTGACCGCGATTTCGATCCCGATCGCGAACATCTCGTTCGTCTTTACGATAAGCGGGATCGGTTTGCGCCCGCTGCTGCCGGAGACCGGCTCGGTTTCCAGAACGTAGTCTTCTTCCAGAAAACGGTTGACGATATTGGTAATCGTCTGCTGGGTCAGACCTGTCTTATCGGCGAGCTCGACCCGCGATATCGGTCCGTCCGTATAAATCAGGCGCAGCACTCTTTGTTGATTGATCGATTTAAGCAGTTTGTTGCTGGTTGTTCTTTCAGACTTCAACGGCAAACAGCACCTTTCTCATTTCCCCATCATTTGACGGGAGGGCATGTTGAGCGCTTTTTCTATCCAGGGCAGCGTCAACCGGTAAGCCTTGATTTCCTGGAAGGTCAGTTTTCTCTGCAGCCCTACGATGCTCGACAAAGTGCGGGCGGCGTAAAAGGAAGCAGGAATATCCAACCTCTTCATAATATAATGCATTCGGCGAATATGGAAGGAATTTGATACGAGAAGACAGGAAGATAGCCCGAATTCCTCCATCAGAAGTTTGCAATTGACGACATTATGCACCGTGTTGCGCGAGCGCGTCTCCATAATAATGCGTTCCGGAGGCATCCCTTGAGCGATCATGTAATCTCTCATAATTTCCGCTTCCGTGAACTTCGAACGGACGGCGCCTCCCGATAAAATGACATACCGGTAACGGCGCTCCCGAAACAGCTGCAAGGCGGCGTCGAGCCGTTCTTTCAATATCGGATGTACCTGGTCATTGTCGCACCGGTAACCGAGAACGATTAGCGCATCCGCATCGCGGCGCTGCAGCCTGGCGGTATGCATCCATACAAAATAAGTGAGCGGCACGGCCGCCGCGGCGAGTACCAAGATGATAAGCACGGTCCATAACAGTTCCATAAATAAATGCGATTCTTCCTTTCAAGAGCAGAAATTCGTAGTTGAAGTAGGTGCGTTGCGAAACATTAACATTAAGTTAATAAATCAATTTGATTAATTATTATAATACGATAAATTGCCAGCTTCTTCAATATGTTTACGATAAATAAATATAATATTTTTCCGTGCACTGGCGTTCTCTGCATAATAAGAAAAAAACTCCTATCGGAGTCCTTCTGAGCAGCCAGACCGTATAAAAAAACGGCTGTCCGCCCAGCCGTCTACATCGATTACTCCGCTATGTATTTCCCCTGCTCCTCCAGCTTGTCGATCTGTCTGCATATTTCATGCTGCCACTCGGTATCCCCCGTCATGGAAGCCACCATCGACCAATTGTACAGCGAAGCCAGCTTTCTGGCATACTCTGCGTTGTAATGCAAGCACGCCGACATTTCGGACCGTTCGATATCCGTCAATTCTCTTTGCTGCTGAAGCGTCCACAGCTCCGCAAGTCTCCAATGGACGGAAAGCATACATTGACCCCCTTGCCTTGCCTCTTTATTGCAATAACTACTACCCAGTATAGGCAGCGCATCGGTCTTTTAGACAACAGCCTCCCGTCAGACATACTATGAGACGGCCGGAAACACAATTTGAAATACTGTCCCTCGTCCGACTTCGCTCTGTACGTTAATTCGCCCCATCATTCCTTTAATGATATTGAACGAAACCATCGTACCGAGTCCGGTTCCTTTCTCCTTATTGGAGAAATACGGAGACCCCAGACGATTGATCTGCGCATCCGTCATTCCGTTGCCGATATCGCTGATGCGCAGCACGACGAACCGTTTATTCCGTTTGGCGGTAATCGTCAGTACTCCGCCTTTGGCTTCCATCGCTTCGATGCCGTTTTTGGCGATGTTGATGATGCTCTGCCTGAATTTGGATCGGTCGCCCGTGACGTACAGATCGACGTCGAATTCCACGACGATTTCAACGCCGCTCAAATTCGCGTAAGAGGTCAGCACCTTGCTTACATAATAAATTTCATCGCCGATGTTCAGTTTCTCGTTCAGCTCGGGGTGTGGCTTGGCTAGCGACAAATAGTCGTTAATGATCTGCTGGGCGCGATCAAGCTCGTCCAGACATAGCTTGCCATACTGCCGCTTCTTTTCCTGGTCGACCTGGGTTTGCGTCAGCAGTTGAATGAAGCCCCGCACCGTCGTGAGCGGATTTCTAATTTCATGCGCAACGGAGGCCGAGATGACGCTCACCACTTTCATCTTCTCCGATTCGATCAATTCGTCACGCAGTTGAACGCTTTTGCGTATCGACTCGATAATATAGACCATAAGCGCCATAAATACTGCTTGCACGACATAGAACATAATAGCATGTACGAACACATATTCCGGATCGAACAAATAATTGCAGGCAATGCCCACAAGCTTGCAAAAAAACGATATCGCCGCTGAGACGGCCATTTTATAGCCAAGCGTGAGCGTACGGTACTTTTTTTCGGCAATTGCAATGCAAAGCAAAGCGAGGGAACTGGAGATCAAATTCAGATATGCACCCTCTCCGCCCAGCGCAAACCGCACGCCCACCAGCGTAGCGACAAGCGCGACGGAAACGGTTCTGTTGCTATAAAAAGAAGCCATAATAAATGGAAGGATGCGAAAATCAAACTGCAGACCGGACTGAATAGTGATCGGAAAAAACATGCAAAGCATTATCGAGACGCCGAACAACGAGTAATGCAGCGCATTGCTGAGGGCGGGCTTTTCTTCCAGCTTCTTATTCAGCAGAAATTGGTAAAAAATAAGGGGGGATGTGACGAAAAATACGTTTAACAGTAAGCCCTCGATCGTGTAATTAAACATATTTCTTCACCAACTTCTATTAAATTGTATGTATAATACTACCATACGCGCCTGCCGCCCTCTAGTTATTTTTAACGTTCCGCAAAACAAATAGAGACGGGCTTCGCAGCAACGCCTCTGCAAACCCGTCCCCCTTCTTTATATTAATGCTGCAGCACTTCCGCGATGCGGACCGGCCGGTTCTCCTTCACCGATTTCCATACCGCTTCCCCCGTCCCGATCGAGTAAGCCCCATCCCGGCTTCCGGACAAGATGCTGTACGAACGGTTCGGGTCCGGGCCAAGGAACAGGTCCTCGAGCAGCACCGGATCGCCTCCGCCGTGACCGCCCTGCCGCATCACTACGTGAATCGTTTCCTTCGACCCGAACAGCGGGAAATAATCGATCGTCTGCACCGGTGTCGGGAAAGGGACGCGGCTCGGGGCATGGAATTCCATCGTCTCGAGGCGGCCTTTCGTTCCGTTTATCGCGAGACGGTACCCTTCGTACGGGAGCGAGAAATTGACGGAATAGCTGAGCAGCGCCCCGCCGTCGTATTTGACCGTTGCCGTATACGTATCTTCAATGTCGATCTCCGAATCGTAAATACAGGCATCCGGACGGTAGCTGGTGTAGGCCGGTTTGTCCGTCTGCAACGTGCCCAGATGGTCGTCCTTCACCGTAAGGCTCGCGCTCCGACTGTTCCAGCGCATATGGTATGCGCAGCTTTGCCGCACGTCGCACGTACCGCAGTACCTCCCGTCCCGCTTCTCCGGATTCAGCTCGCCTTCCGGTCCGTAATAGTTCAGTGCGCCGTAAGCGAATGCTTCGACAGGCGTTTGCCCGATCCACCAATTGACCAGATCGAAGTGGTGCGAGCTTTTGTGAATCGATAACCCGCCGGAAATATCGCGAACCCGGTTCCAACGCTGAAAATAGCTCGAGCCGTGATACGTGTCGATGTACCAATTCAGATCGACGGAAGTGATGCGCCCGACTTTCCCCTCGAGCACCATTTCTTTGATCCGGGTATGAATCGGAGCGTAACGGTAGTTGAACGAAACCGTCACGCTGCCCTTGCTTCTTGCCTCCGCATCCATAATCCGTCGGCAGTCGGCGCCTGTCGTCGCCATCGGCTTCTCCGTGATGACGTCCAGATCGTGCTCCAATGCCTGAATAATATAACGTGCGTGCGTATCGTCCCGGCCGGTAACGATAATGACGTCGGGCTTCGTTTCCGATACCATGCGGTTGAAATCATCCGGCCCGTACTCGTTCACATGCGCCACCTGCGGGCACTTGCTTTTGCATACTTCGTGCCGCCTCGGATCGATATCAAGAAGCGCGACGACCTCCGCGCTGCCCGAGAATGTTTTGGCGATGGGCTGAATGAACATCCCGATCGCCCGGTTGCTGACCCCGCAAACCGCATATCTTTTGATCATGTCTGCAAACTCCTGTTCGTCGTTATAATATATAATTAACGGTACAACAAACTGTTGTCGATTTGATGCCCGTGTCCGTCATAAGCCGCACCGAAGAAGCTTTGTCCCCCAACGTAGGCGGGAACCTCCTCTGCACGTCCGGACAACGCCGCTGCCAGTTGCAGCAGGATTAGCGCTTCGGGGCAATCCAGCTTCACGTTTTCGCTCTCGGCAGAACGGTGGAAATAACCGTCCCGGAAGCTGCTGCGCAGCAAGTTCATGCCGAAGCGTTCCGCCGCATCCAGGTACGGCTCTGTGCCGCTCCACCGGTACAACTCCAGCAATGCCAATATCGCATGCGGGTCAAGCAATCCGCTAACAGCTTCAAGTGCCGGTGCGGCTCCGGGCACGGCGCCGATATCGCCAAGGCCGAGATGCAAGCCGATGTTGCGCGCGACGCTCCACAGCAGCGGTTGTGCGGTAAAGCGGAAACCGCGCACGTATGACCAGAACAGCAGCGCATCGCCATGAACCGGCTTGAATACATCGCCTCGCCGGCCGTAATAGCCGTCCTTCTCCATCGTTATGCCGGTCAAACGGACACCGCTTGTCAAGATCGGATGGAACGTATTATCGTGCATGTCATACGCATGAGCGGCGTACGCGATCAAATCTTCCGCAGCCCACTGCCCGAATTCCCGCCCGGCTTCGCCTAACGTCTCGGCGAGCGTGAGCTTGCAGAGGGCCGCTGGGCCGAGGATGGTGCGCAATTGGCCTACGGAAGTGAGCTTGGCTTCGATGGGTTGCTCCCGGCGAAGCTGCTCGCCGAACTGCTCGATCGCCCGGTCGCCTCTGCCTCGCGGGCCCGGAAGAATCGAGATGCTGAACTGGTAGCCGCCGAGCCCGGTGTTCGAATTTCGCGTTTCCACATACCGGCGCGCCAGTCTTTTGGCCCACTGCAGCGGCTTGTCATCCCCGCCAAAACGGTACAATTGCGAAGCGGCGTATACAAGATCGCTGCCCGCGTTAATGAACGTTAGACCCTGGCCTTCGAAAAACACGTCGCCGCCTGCATATTCCCGGCTCCATACGCCGCCCTCCGGAGGTGTTTTCGGCTTTCCGTGCCGGCTGAACTCCAGATTGGACCAGTCGGTAATGTGACTGTCCCACAGCGCTTCGATATAGCTCCGCGTCGCTGCCGGATTGACCTCGTACATCCATTCGTAGTAAGGAAAATGGCATTTCAGCTCGTGCTGCGGCCCTTTATCTGACGCATAGACTTGCTTTTTCCCGGCCAGGTCAAAAGCCATATGCCCGCCCCAGCATAGTAAGCCGCCATACCGCAGCTCCCGGAAAGCATAGCTCAGCGCTTGATCCGCCGCTTCCCGGTAACGCCCTTCTCCGGTCAACCGGCTTAAGCCGGACAACGTCCGGAACAAGTGCTGCTGGTTGGCCAGATTGGACAAGATCCACTCCTGCCCGTCCGACTTCCATCTGACATGCTCTCCCGTACGCACATTCAAGCCGTCGGCGAATAGCGGCGTAGCGTCGCTGCCGTACCGGTCCTTTCCGTGCCGGAGCACGTTATCCGCATATTCGCGCACCGCTTGCAGCAAGGACTCTCCCCGTGAAGCCATCGGTCATGCCTCCTTTTTATTCTGATACCGATACGGACGCAAGTTTGTCCGCGAGCGGAATGCCGGACTGTTTTATGAGCGCAGCGATGAGCTTGGCGGCCGCAAGGGCGCCGGTCCTGTTAAAATGCGTATTGTCCTGCACGCCTTCCGGGTAATTCGGATGTTCGCCGGGCGCGAGCCAGACGAACCACGATTTGCTAGCTTCCGGTCCCATCCGACGGTATGCTTCCTGCGTGCCGTTCAGCGCATCAAGCAGCGGAACGTGCTGCTCCGCCGCAAGTTCTCTTACGGCATCCGGGTACCGACCATGCGTTGCAACGAGCTCTCCCGCGCCGTTAAACTTCCGGCGTTCGACCGATGTCAGCAGAACGGGATGCGCTCCTTTGCTGCGGGCGAGGCCGATGTATTGACGAAGATAGTCCTTATACGTGGAGTCAGGCTCCGTATGCCGCTCCTCATCCGGCTTCTGATCGTTATGACCGAACTGGACAAGCAAGTAATCTCCCTCGCCGATCGCCTCTTCAATGCGTCGAATATGGCCTTCCTCAATGAAGCTTTTCGAGCTTCTGCCGTTGCGCGCTTCGTTGCGGACGGAAACCGACGGTTCAAATAAAGATCCGAGCATTTGCCCCCACCCTGCCATGGGCGACCGGGTCTCGGCGTAATTTGCGGCGGTCGAGTCGCCGGCGATAAAAATGTTGATGCCCGTGTTTGCATCCGCCATCGGCTTCATATGCTGCGTTCCTCCAAATCGTAATGGCTGCAATTGCTTTCATTGTAGCGCATAAAACCGCTGTATTCTTCATACCGACGTGTCTTGAATGCGAGAAAGTTTGCTTTTTTTGTCCAAAAACGACTCCGAATGAGATAAAATAGATGTATGCGGTTGCAAAGAAAGGTATAATCAGGACTAGATTTCACTTTTAGCGAGGAGGAACCGGCGTGCGCGACATTTTCGGGCCCAAATACACGATCGGGGACTTGGACTTTTCCATTCAGTACATGCGGCGAAAAGGGTTCTCGACGATGAAGGACCCGCACTTTCACGCTTTTTACGAAATTTATTATTTGCTCCAGGGGGAGCGCATTTATTTTATAAACGGTCAAGTATATACCGTCCAGCGGGGCGACATGATCATTATTAATCCGCATGACGTACATCGGACGACCAGCTCGAACGTGCCGGAATTCGAAAGAATACTGATCAATTTCAGCCACGATTTCGTGAAAACCGAGCTGGCCGGAACGGACATTTCGCTTCTCCCTTTTGCCCACGGCTCGAGACTGGTCCGGTTTCCGATGAAGGAGCAGCCGGATATCGAGAAACTGATCAAAGACATGCTAGCCGAATGCAAAAACGAAGAAAGCGGCTACAGCGCCTATGTACAGGCAACGCTGGCCAAGCTGCTGATCCGCATATACCGGCATAATCGAAGCAAAAAGCAGGAGCCGACTCAATACGCTCACCCAATGCATGAAAAAATGACGGAAATCGCAACGTATTTGAACGATCATTTTATGGAGGATATTCGGCTGGAGCAAATCGCCGAGCAGTTCTACATCAGCCCTTCGTACTTGAGCCGCATTTTCAAAAAAATTACGGGTTTTCATTTCCGCGAATACATTCAGGTGGTCCGGGTGAAAGAAGCTCAGCGGCTTCTGCTAGAAACGAAAGAAAAAGTGCTGACAATCGCGGAGAAAACCGGGTTCGGCCACGTGGCTCATTTCAATACGACGTTCAAAAAAATAACGGGCGTTACTCCGCTCCGCTACCGGAAGCAAGCCGGCAAACACCCGGTTCAGCAAAATGACGAGGAATGAGCCTTTGGAAATGGCGACATAAGTAAGAAGAGCTTCTGATCGAAGCCCTTTCCTAAAATACATGAATGTTTACTTCGTGCCGTTTCCCTCTTGTTCAAGAGCGAAGTCGTCGGTGCGGAACGGCGCAGCCGGCAGTCCGCTTCTGCCGTACAAGCTGTATTCGGGCATATTTTGCCATGCGTATCGTACCGCTACCGGCGTCTGTATTTCCGGCTGAAATATTTCTACCCGGTCCCCGGCCATGCGGGCTTCCGCAGGAACAAATTGCCGATCAGGTCCGCAGATCGTAAACCCTGCCAGCCTTTCCTGTGTCCCATTCAACGCGCGGATATGTTGATCGAACGAAAGGATCGCCTTATTCCCTTCCACTTCCATCGAGCGGTAACGCGGTCCTCGCGCGTCCGCTTCTTCGCCGTATACGTCTGACTGTGCGGCCAGCAATAGGCGTTCGGCGACAGGCCGCTTCCGTACCGGATGGATGTCATGCTCCCCGCAATCGATCGTAACGACCATGGAAGCGCGGGGGACCGTCCTTGCAACGGTTTCCTGGGATTCCCGCAGCGTCGCCCATACCGTCCCGTTCGTCCCTCGCTGCGGAGCATAGGCGGAAAGCTGGACGATCAGGAACGGCAGGTCCGGCTTCTCCCAGTCCTCCCGCCAGTTTTCGATGAGGGAAGCCAGCAATTTGCGGTAAAGAAATGCTTCCTTGGGAACGGCGTTACTTTCGCCTTGATACCACAGGACGCCTCGGATCGGGTATGGGGCAACCGTTCTGAGCATCGTGTGGTATAGCCCGCAAGGGCGAAAGTACGCTTTCGGGCCGAGCGGCTGAGGCGGCCATGCAAGCGGATTGGCGGATACCCAGCTGCGGTATCCGTCCAGTCCAAGTGACCGAATCCGTTGCTCGATATCGCCCCGCTCGTCGATCATACGCCGCATCTGCCGGACGTATTCGGCGTATTCGCGTTCATACTGCTCCGAATCCTGCGCAGCGACGTGATTCCGGTATTGCTCCAATGAAGCGCCCATTTCCGGGTCACGGGCCAAATAACGCTCGCTCATCCAGGCTTGAATCGGCGTTCCTCCCCAGTTGCAGCTGATGATGCCGACCGGCACGGAGCGGGATCTTTGCAGCAAAGCGCCGAAGTAGTAGCCGATCGCCGAAAAATGAAGCGCGCTCTCCGGCGTGCATGTATGCCACCCTGCATCATCGGACATCGTCCCGCTGAAATGCCACCCCGGCACCCGAGCATCATGGAATGGGCGTCGCGGCGCCGTAAACAATCGGAGGTGCGGCGCGGCAGCGCTTTCCGCTTCCGCCACCCCGCCTTCGGTAAACAGCAGCGGCTGCTCCATGTTGGATTGCCCCGCCGCCAGCCACACTTCCCCGACCAGCACATCTTTCCGTACGATTTCCTCATGGCCGAGCCGGGCATTGAGTTCAAACGGCCCGCCCGCATCCTTCGGCTGAAGCCGCACCCGCCAGCATCCGTCCTGAACGACCGCCTTCACGATCTCTCCGCGAAACTGAACCGTGACGATCTCCCCTTCGGGCCCGCTGCCCCATACCGGCACCGGCTCCCCTTGCTGCAAAACCATATGATCCGTAAACATCGATGCAAGCTGAAAAGGCTGCTGCATGCGCTGCTCCCCTCCCGAACAATAAATGTACCATAAGCATAAAACGGTCAGAACGAGTTAGCAATGGACTAAGTTGTTGCAGAATGAGAAAATATTGCGCGTTCACCGAATAAAAACCTGCGACGGATGTTCCGTTCGCAGGTTTTGGAATGGCCGGTATGGAGTATGATTGCTTTATCTCGCTATGCTCTGGTCCAACTTGCCTTGCAGCCTTACAACTTGCATCAGCGCCGTCGCCGCCTCCGCTTTCGTTACGGTGCGCCCCGGTTCGAACTGCTTTTGCGTCCCGTCGAAAAATCCGAGCTGCACGGCAATCCATACCGCACCCCGCTGCTTGATTTGCTCCCGGTCCGTAAAGGACAGCTCCGTCCGATCGTTGAACTGCCCCGCCAGCTTACCGTATTTGACCATGTTCACGAGAAGCACCGCGAGCTTTTCTCGCGTCAGCGTTTCCTCGGCTCCCAGCTTCGGCGAGACTTTCGGGTCCAGCCACTTGCTTTGCACGAACAGCTCGGCGGCGGCGTAATACGGACTTCCCGAGTCGATATCTTCAAAGCTCGGCTTTGCTTCGCCCCCGCTGATGCTTTTGCCGCTGCTGTAGTAGGGGCTCACGGCCAGCGCCACCATGTTCAGCCAATCGCCGACGGAAATCGCGTCGTCCGGTCGCAGCTCACCGCTGTCGTTCGGCTTAAGAATGCCGTAGCGGACCATCGTTTCGAGGTCTTTTTGCGCCCGGTGTCCATTCACATCGGCAGGCATCGGCGCGGCCTTGTCCGGCGCCAGACCCGTCTCGTTCATAACGGAACGCCACTGGCCTGTCGAAGCGTCGAACATGGAACCGGCTTTTTTCTCGTCCTTGAACGTGTACCCGTAAGTCAATTTGACTTTCGGTTCGATATATCCGTTATTCTCCGTATAGTAGCCGCCGAAATTTTTATACTGCAGCTTGAGTTCGGACGCCTCGCGGTATGCCGCTTCGGCCTCCGCTTTTGTCGCCTTCGCCTGCAGCGATGCGGTTGCCGTATCGCTCTGCGCGGAACGCGTGCTGCCGTAGGTAAGCAGTTTGCCGCCCTTATCCATCGTAATGGTCGTATAATCGCCGCTTACCGGGATGTCACCGATATACCGCTGAAACCGGAAACTAAAATTGTTGTTTCCATCCTGCTTCGATGCAAACGGGTCGCTCGTCATTTGCTTCAATTCATCCGACGCGTTAGGGTACAGCCGGTTCACCCAGTCGAGCGCTTTGGCTTCAGCCTCCCGTTCGGTAATGGTTGCCTCCTGCCCGGTGACTTCCTTCGCCATCCCTTGCTGCATATAAGGCGGGAAAAAGTTGTTCTCCCGAAACTCGAGTATTTGCCCCGTCGTTGCGTCGACGATGGCGCTCGATTGCGGTGCGCCGTACGGTCCTGTCGGCGTCTTTTCCGACCAGTTCAAATTCCAGACTTGCTTATTTCTGTCGGACCAGTGGTTATTCAGGTACGTAGAAGCGCGCGTACGCGACTGCACGACCGGCGATAACGCTTCGGCAAGCTCGAAAGCCTGGTCCGAGGTCAACAGGCCGTTCGTATCCTGCCCTTTTACCGGCTCGAACAACTTATCTCCCTTGGCCACCTTCTTGTACTGCAGCTCTCCCGGCCGAACGACTTCGCCCGAAAAATTCAGAAAGTCGCCCGTATGCGCATCGATGATCATATCTCCCACCGTAGACGGGACCCAGCCGAGAAACCACGTTTTTTCTTGTCCGTATGGCTTATAGACCGGCATGTATTGCAATCTTAAATCGAACGCCGACATATATTTGCTTGTAGCGTCCTCGAGCGACACGGCAGGCGTCGAGGAAGGATACTCCGACACGGTCTTATTTCTGTTGTAGCCGGTCACTTCTCCGTTGCCGTTGACGGTAATCGAGATGTTCTCATTCGGGCTTGGAAGACCGTTGATCAAGGTCGCAAAGCTAAAATAATATTGCACCGGCCCAAAGAGTGAGCCTTCAGCGTATTTAGGCTGCTCGGCTGTGCGGATGTCGGCTTCCGTCAAGCTCGGAGAAGCTTTGAACAGGAACGCTTTGGCCAGCTTGAACGCTTCTTCTTCCGTCACTTTGGGTGGATAATATGCTTGGTCCCCGTCATCGTACGGCCCGCTTATGTGTGTTTGAAGCAGCTCACCGCTAATGGAATCGACAAGGCTGTTGAATCCGTAGCTGCTGTTGCCGTTCTTGATTTCCCAGTTAATATTCCACACGTTCTGATAAGGCGCCGGAAAAGAATGATTGTTGCCGAGCTCCACTTGTCTCGCTTCGGCTTTATTGAGCTGCGGGAACAAGGCTCTGGCAACGGCCACCGCTTCTTCCTTCGTAATCTTCGCTTCAGGCTTCGCTGTCTCTTTCACCGTGCTGGCCGGACTGGAACTCACCCGTTCGACGGGGCGTTCCGCTGCAGCCGAACCGCTGACGCTCGTACTGCCAACGCTTGTCGTCGCAGTATCGGCGTAAGCCGTCATCGGCATCAGGCTCAGACATAAGATCGAAAACAAGAACAGTTTCCGTTTGCTTCTTCGTATTCCCCGATGTCTTCGCATCGCCATCACACTCCAATGTTACCATATTTTAGTGATTGCACTCCTTTCTAATACGCGTTTGAGGGTAGAAAAGTTTCACTTGCTGAAATTTTTAACCGCAGTATGAAAAAAGAGAGTGCAATTGCCTGTTGAGGCGCACTCTCTTTGAAACGTCTAATTATTATTGTTTTGGCGATTCCAGAGTGATCCGGAACCTCTGTCCGGGCGATGTTTCCAACTCGATCAACTCCGCTGCCGACGCAGGCTGGATCGCATTCCCTTCCGCGTCTTCGAGGCGGACGCTCATCCCCCCGTGTATTCGAATGCGGCAAACGCCTCCTGCGCGGGATACGACATCCGCTTGCCGCAAAACGCCGTTTTCCCAAGCTAATGCGATTTCGTAGCCTCCCCGGGCTTGCAGTCCCGTAACGCTTCCGTCAGGCCAAGCTTTCGGCAGCGCCGGCAGAAGGGAGATTTCATCCATATGGCTTTGCAGCAGCATTTCCGCAATGCCTGCGGTAGCACCAAAATTGCCGTCGATCTGAAACGGCGGATGGTTGTCGAACAAATTCGGCAGCGTCGACTTGCGAAGCAGCTCTTTTACGTTGTAATAGGCGTTGTCGCCGTCCTTCAGCCGCGCCCAGAAGTTAATGATCCACGCCCGGCTCCAGCCGGTGTGGCCGCCGCCGTTCGCGAGCCGCCGCTCGAGCGTAACGCGAGCCGCCGCCGCCAACTCCGGCGTAGTGTCGGGGCTGATAGCCGTGCCGGGATGCAGAGCAAACAAATGCGAAATGTGGCGGTGGCCGGGATCCTTTTCCTCATAATCCTGGGGCCACTCCTGGATTTGGCCGTATTTCCCGATTTTCGTTGCGGGCAGCCGCTCCATCGTCTGCTTCCATTGCGTTCGGAGCCCCGCATCCGCGCCGAGAAGCGCGCTTGCCTCAAGACATGCACCGAACAGCTCGCGCAAGATTTGGCTGTCCATGGCAGGTCCGTAGCAGATCGTTCCGGATTCGCCGCTTGGCAACACGTAGGTGTTTTCCGGCGATACGGACGGCGATGTGACCAGCTCCCCGTTTGGCGCTTCCGTCAGAAAATCAAGGAAGAACAGCGCCGCTTCCTTCATCGTCCCGTAAGCCCGCTCAAGAAACGTCCGGTCTTGCGTAAACCGGTAATGCTCCCACAAATGCAAGCTTAGCCATGCCGCCCCGAGCGGCCAGTACGTCGCCGGCAAATAAATGTCCTGCGGCGCGGTATCGGCCCAAATGTCGGTGTTGTGATGGGCGACAAAACCGCGGCAGCCGTACATCGTTCCGGCCGTACGCCTGCCGGGCTCCCGCATCCGCTCCAGCAGTTCGAACAGCGGCTCGTGACATTCGGATAATTGGCATACTTCCGCCGGCCAATAGTTCATTTGGGTATTGATGTTGATCGTATACTTGCTGTCCCACGGAGGAAGCATTTGATCGTTCCATATCCCCTGCAGGTTCGCGGGAAGCGAGCCGGGGCGGCTGCTGGCGACAAGCAGATAGCGGCCGAACTGAAAGTACAGCGCGATGAGCCCGGGATCGTCCTCCCCCTGCTTCACCCGTTCCAGCCGTTCCGGCGTGGACAGCAAAGCCGTTTCTGGCTGTTCGCTTGCGGACAGACGCAGCGCTACCCGGCCGTACAGCGACCGGTAATCGGCGATATGGGCTTCCCTGAGCTGCGCATACGTCTTGTCCGCCGCGCGGTCCAGCAGCTCGCTGCAAGCCTCCTCCGGGTCGTCGTACCGGAACGTGGTGGCTGCGGCAACAAGCAGTGTAACGGCATCCGCGCCTTCGATGACCAAATGCTCGCCGATCGTCCGGACCGTGCCTCCCCCTTCGGGCAGCGCGCGAGCCATGATAACGTATTCGGCGCCCCCGGTTCCGTAACAGCTGTTGCGCAGCACGATCGCATCGTCGCCGCATTTGGACGCGCCGTCCATATACTTGCCCTTTTGCCGCTCGAATCTCGCGTGCAGCGAAACGTTCCCCGGCCGGTCGGCCTCGATACGCATCGCGATGATTCCGTCCGGGTAGCTTGCGAACGTTTCCCGCTTGTAGCGGACGCCACCGCATTCGTATGCCGTGGACACGACGGCTGTCTCCAAATCGAGCGACCGGCTGTAATCGGCCGCCTCCCGCTGTCCGTCCATGAACAGCAGCAAATCTCCTGCGGTCATGTAATGCCGCTGGCTGTTTGGCGTACCGGAAAACGCCAGCTCGGCGAGCCGGTGCGCCTCCTTCAGCTTGCCGTCAAACAACAGCCGCCGAATCTCGGGCAGGTTCTCGAGCGCGTCCGGATTGTTCCGGTCTCTCGGTCCCCCGTACCAAACCGTATCTTCGTTCAGCTGGATGCGCTCCCTTGACGGGTGCCCGAACACCATGCCGCCCAGCCTTCCGTTGCCGATCGGCAGCGCTTCGTCCCATTTGCCGGCCGGCTGCTTGAACCAGATGCTCATCGACATCGCCGCTATTCGCCTCCCCTCTCGCCAAGCCATCGATCAAACCACGCGTAAGATACGGTTCCGTGAATTTCGTGGCCGCCTTCAAATATATCGGCTTCGAACCGTTCCGGCACGCCGGCCGTACGATATACCTTCTGCAGGACCGATACGGCTTTACGCGTGCCGTGCAGCGGAAAGATCCGATCGTTCTCCCCGGCTTCGATCATCAGCGGGCGCGGGGCGATCAGGCCGATCATATCCGGCATCTCCGCCCACTCGAGAATACCGGGGATGTAGTTATCGATGCAGTGGCGCATGGCCAGGATGCTGTCGTCAAACGTGTTCGTGTATCCGCTGATGACCGCGGTTTTGATCCGATCGTCGAGCGCCGACGTCAGCGCGCAAACCATGCCTCCGCCGGAGAGCCCCATGCAGCCGACGCGAGACGCGTCCGCATCGCCGCGCTGCAGCGCGTAATCGATCGCGCGCCTTGCTTCGTAGCTGCGAAAGCCGCCGATCGTTCCGCCGGCCATCATGAATGCCGCCGTCAGCCGGTAACACGAATTATCTTTCGGCGGCTTGCCCTCGTCTTCCTCGAGCCTGCGTTCGCCGAAGCCGATCAGCTCGGGCGCGACCACGAGATACCCGTGTCGCGCCAGCTCCAGCGCAAAGCTGCGGTGAATGCCCGGGTCGCCCGTCATCTCCGAACCGTCCGGGTGCAGGCCGACGATTTCCTTGCTGCCGTAACCATGACCGTGGAGGGCGGCGATTACGGGAAGTCGGCCTTGCTTTTGCGCGGGGCGCAATATGTAAACAGGCATCCGAAGTCCAGGTGAAGTGGTCAACACGACACGCTCGCGGATGACATCACCCAGATCGCTAGTTTCAACCGTCTCCGGTTCGAGCTCAACACGATGCTCCTCGAACGTGCCGGCGAGTTCTGCGAGCTTCGACTTCAGCGCATCGCGCCATTCTTCCCACTGCTGCGCATTTTCGGCTTGAAACGGCAGTTTTTGCACCGTCTGGCGGGTCATTTGTTTTACCCAATCATCGAGCTTTAGCATGGTTTATCCGCTCCTTCGTTCCTTTTTCGTCGTCGCCTTTACAGTACCATAAAAGAGGACAAGAAACTTTACGTTTTCTTGTCCTGACGATGCGATATTTATATCTATATGCTCCAGACCGTTTACTTTTTCTTCTCGGCGTCGAGCGCTTTGTTCGCATCGTCGTCCACCCTGCGCAATGCGGAGTTGACGTCGACCTTGTCGGTGACGACCTCGGCGATGATGTTCTCGACCGGCTTCTGCGCGATTTGCTCGAACTTGTGCCTTGGCGCGCTCGCCGCAGGTGTATTGGCATAAACCGCGTTATAGTTAATGTTATTGAAATTCATGTCTCTGCCCATTTCCTTCCGGATGTCTGCATTTTTGAGTGAAGTCATCTCGCCCCGCTTGGACACGATCAGCTGATATTCGTCGGATGTCAAATATTTAAGCACTTCCATGGATGCATCTTTGTTTTTCGAGTTCGAGGCGATATTCCAGAAGAACGGGTACGTCTGCGTTCCCGTCTTCGGCATGTCCTTGAATACCGGCGCTGTCGCCATATTCCAATTCATCTGGTCCATCACTTCCTGATTGGCCGTGTGCAGGTCGGACAAATAAACGAACATCGCCAACGTCTTCGTTTTCAGAAACTCGTCTTTATATGGCATTTTATTCTTGTTGTCGGTGACGTATTTCATATAGTCCGGCATGTTCCCTTGCGCTTTGAACACGCTGTCAAAAAGCTTTTTCCATTGTTCGTTGTTAAGTGTAGCCTTCTCCGTCTTCGGATCCATCGCCCCGACGGACAGCTGATTCAACCGGATATAGTGCGCCGGTGACACGACAAGACCAAGATATTGCTTGCCGTCTTCGTTGCGGGTCAGCTTCTTGGCCAGTTCGATTGTTTCTTCCCACGTGATGCCGTCTTTCGGATAGGAAACTCCGAAGCGGTCGAATATGTCCTTATTATAATAAGTCACCATCACAAGATCGTAGACCGGCAACCCGTACAGTCCCCCGCCGGCCAGCTGCCTCATGACCCCCAAGCTTCCTTGATCGAAACGGTTCAAGTCAATGTTGTGCTTTTTGACCAGGTGTCGGATATGTCCATGGCTAGTCCGGCGTTAATCAATCCCGGATAAATATTGCCCGACGATTCGAAAATAAGGTCCACCGGCGTGCCTGCGGTGATCAGGTCGGTAATGAGCGTTCCGGTCGCTTTCTTGATATACGTAAATTTGAAATTTGGAAATTTTTTCTTCAAATATTGCCCGAAGTTGCTCTCGAAAGCTTCTTCGCTCAAGGCGCTGCTTGACGTGATCGTCAGTTCGGCCGGCCCCAAAGAGGCTGCCGTATCCGGTGCAGCAGTCTTGCCCGGTTCCGCCGCCGGTTTGCCGGCTCCCGGCCCCGAGCTGCATGCGCTTACAATAGATAGGGCAAGCAAACCGATCATTGCCGTTGCCCTTCTTTTCTTCTTCAGCAAAGCACCTCTCATTTCGATAGACCTCCCTGGAATAAGTGTATAATAAAGCGCTTACATGAATCTGTGCTCATTATATCCGTTTCCCGGCGGGCTGAATATCCCGTTTTTTCATAAAAAGATACAGATTTGCTAAGAAGTTGCAACGAGCATATTCAGGTTAAAACAAGACGATTGGGGGAGACGCGTCAGTGACGCATCTCCCCCAATCCGTTACTCGCTCACTTCAAACCAATCCACATCGACGTAGCCCCTGCTGCCGCTTCGCTGCATGTTAGCGGCGAACACGCCGACCTTCGCGCCGACCCAGCGGCCCTCTTTTGCCGTGAATGGCTGGCCAACCGGCTCGAATTGATCGCCGTCCGTGCTGAAGCTAAAGGAGCACAGTGCCCCCTCTGCCACCGTAACCCGTAAAAAGACCGTTCCGGTCAGTTCCTCGCCCTGCCATGCGACGGTTTCCGACTGCTCGTCGCCCGTCCAGTAAGCGAGCTTAACACTGCCGCCGTCGTCCTTGATCAATCCGAGTCCCGCGTACTTCAGGCCGAACACGATCAGGCCGGAGCGATCGCCCGGTGCATCGGGCTCGAAGCTGAGCTTCGCCGTTGCCGTAAATGCCGGCGCCGGCAGCTTCTGCATTAGCAGCTGCGGTGCCGCATACAGCGTCGGCACGTTCCCGTTCCCGCTTTCCTGCGTCGGCACGGCGTATAAGCGCAGGTGGCTTTCCTTCTCGCCGAGCGCATACCACGCTTGCTGCGGATTCGCCTGCCACTGCCATTGCAAACCTAGCCGCTGCTCCGCAAAATCATCGGAAGTCGCAGGTACCGCTACTGGGTACTCCCCGCCGACGTCGGGCTTTTTCATCCGCAGCACCGGCTCGCCGACGCCGTTCTCATCCGGATTTACGCCCATGAGCGGCCAATCGTCCACCCAACGGACCGGCTGCAGGTGAACGATGCGTCCATAAGCGTCCTTGTCCTGGAAATGGATAAACCACGATTCTCCGGATTCCAGCTCGACCCAACCGCCTTGATGCGGTCCGTTCACATCCGTGGAGCC
Organism: Paenibacillus allorhizosphaerae; assembly: GCF_042659105.1. Lineage (NCBI taxonomy): Bacteria > Bacillati > Bacillota > Bacilli > Caryophanales > Paenibacillaceae > Paenibacillus > Paenibacillus allorhizosphaerae. Next base: position 1,505,408 of record NZ_JBHSRV010000001.1, read on the forward strand.
TTGGTGCAGCACGATCCGATCTTCGTAAGGACCGTAAATGTCCTTCGAGCGGAGAATCGTCTGCCAACCCGTCGCGACGCCGCCTGCAGGCGCGAAGACGTAATAGTAACCGTTTCGTTTGTACACTTTCGGTCCTTCCATCGTCGGATGGTGCTGCTCCCCGTCATACAGAAGATGCCCTTCGCCGAGCAGTTCTTTGCCGTCCGGCGACATTCTCAGCAGCTGCAGCCTGTGCTTGATGCCGCAGCGGCTGCGGGCAAAGGCGTGCACGAGGTAAGCCTGACCGTCTTCGTCCCAGAACGGACACGGATCGATCCAGCCTTTCACTTCCTTCACGCAATGGAGCGGTGCCCACGGACCTGCAGGATGGTCAGCCGTCGTCATGAAGATTCCTTCGTCCGGCGCGCTGAAAAAAATCCAAAACTTCCCGTCGTGATAACGGATCGACGGAGCCCATACGCCGTCCCCGTGGCGCGGCTTGTCATAGCCCGGCAATGAATCGAGACTGGTTACCGCATGGCCGATCAATTCCCAATTGACCAAATCTTTGGAGTGCAAAATCGGCAGACCGGGCAAATGAGCGAAGCTCGATGCCGTCATGTAGAAGTCCGATCCGACGCGAATCACGTCCGGATCGGAATAATCCGCGTATAGGATCGGGTTTTTGAACGTGCCGTCGCCCTGATCCGCAATCCAGGGCTGTTTCAAATTCGTAACCAACAGTATTCACCTTGTCCTTTCGTATGAACCGGCTGCAATGCGAAGCGTTATGGAGCAGCGGCATGCAATGATGAGTGCTGCACATGGGAAGCATATGTTTACTCTTCTTTATTGTAGAGTAATACGAAAAGAAGAAGTTTATCATTCATGTCCATTTTTCTCGAAGATTTCGTTTATTTGTCCTCCTTGTTCCTCGCTGCGCAAATATTTGATAAAATGATCATGAATTGACCGTTACCGCCACAAAAAATGTATCTATTTGTTCTCTAAGAAGGGGAATGCGCCATGACGGATATTTTGGGTGAAACGTATAGTTTGGAGGAGCATTCTTTTTCCATTCAATACATGCACCGCAAAGGGTATTACTCGATGGCCAGCGGCCACTTCCATCCGTATTACGAAATTTTTTATTTGCTGCAGGGCGAGCGCATTTATTTCATTAACGATACCGTCTATACGGCGCAGGCAGGTGATCTGGTGATCGTCAATCCTCACGATCTGCATCAAACGTCGAGTTCGGAGGCGCCGGGATTCGAGCGAATCCTGATTAATTTCAAACACGAGTTCATCCATGCAAGACTTGGGCCGGGCGATCCGCAGCTGCTTCCGTTCGCGCAGGGCTCGCGCCTGGTCAGGTTTCCGTTAAAGGAACAGCCGGCGGTCGACCGCTTGATTCGGGACATGCTCGCGGAATGCACGGAGCGGGGGGAGGGCTACGAGGCCTATGTCCGGTCGTCCCTTATGAAGCTGCTCGTACTGATTCACCGTCAGCTGCGGCGGGAAGATGAGGAGCCGCCTCACTATGCGCATCCGATGCATGAGAAAATTTCCGAAATCGCCGCATTTTTGAACAGCCATTATCAGGACGAGCTCACGCTGGAGCAAGTGTCCAAGCAATTTTATATTAGCCCGTCCTACCTGAGCAGAATCTTCAAAAAAATTACCGGCTTTCACTTCCGCGAGTATCTTCTCGTCATCCGGGTGAGGGAAGCGCAGCGCATGCTGCGCGAAAGCCAGCACAAAATATTGTCGATCTCCGAGCTTGTCGGCTTTCGCCATATTTCCCACTTTAATACGACGTTCAAAAAAATAACGGGAATTTCCCCGCTTCAATACCGCAAAAGACAGCTTGAAATCGGCCGGGAAATTCCCTATGAATAAAATACATTCCGGGCTAACCACTAGTCCGGCTTATTTTTTCTTCTCCGCTTCGACCGCCTTGTTCACTTCTTCCTCCACGGTCCGGAAGGCGGTATTCATGTCCGTTTTGCCGAGCGCGAGGTCCCCGATCACTTTCTCGAACATGCTCTGGGCGACGCCGTTATATTTCGATTTCTCGGGGATCGGGGCATATTTGTTGTAGAACAAGGCGCCGATATTTTTCCCTTTGAACTGGGCGTTTTCCTGACCGAACGCTTTTTTGACCGCATCGCTTTTCAGCACGGGCATGAAGACGCCTTTTTTGGCGGCTTCCGTCTGGTACGCCTCTGACGCCAAAAAGCGGATCACTTCCATCGCCTGCTCCTTGTACTTGCTCTGCTTCGTGACAGAGAAGTAGGTCGGGTATGCTTGCGGCCCGACGCCAGGCAGTTCTTTGAAGGTCGGCATCGCCACCATATCCCAGCGGAAAGCGGACAGTTCTTCCGCGCGTATGGAAGGCAGACTCGTAATGGCGCCGCTCATCGCCATCACTCTCGTTTTCGTGAACGGATCGTACGTTTCCGACGGGAGCTTGTTTTTGTTCTCCTCGATCTTTGCCCTGTAGCCTTGATCCTGTGCAGGGTTGATGAAGACCGATGAGTACAGCTTCTTCCAGTTATCATTGCCGATCGTCGCCTTGTCCGTCTTCGGATCCACAAGCGGCAGGGAGAACGGGTTCATTCGGAGGATATGCAGCTGCGTGACGCCAAGGCCAAAATATTGCACGCCGCCTTCGCTTCGCGTCAACTTCTTACCGAGTTCCAGCGCCTCGTCCCAATTCATTCCGTCCTTCGGATACGGAACGCCGAACTTATCGAAGATGTCTTTGTTGTAGTACAGCACCATCGAATTGTTGAACACCGGCAAGCCGTACAGCTTTCCGTCGGATAATTGCTTCAATGCATCCATGATCGTCGGCTCGAACGATTCGAGATTGACTTTATACTTTTTTGCTAAATCCGTCATGTCGTACTGCATGTCAAAGCCGATCAAGCCGTCGGCAAACCCTCCGATCGACTCCCAATAAATATCGATCGGCTGTCCGGACGCTATCAGATCGGGCAGCAGCGATCCTTTTTCCTTCTTGATGTATTTGATCGTGTAGTTCGAGAATTTGTTGCGGATCGCGTCGCCGAACCGCTCGTTAAAGCTTTCCTGCGAGTCGGCGCTATTGGAGAAAAAGACAAGCTCCGCAGGCGCATTGCCCGATGCCGGAACCGCGCCGGCCGGCTGCTCCTTCGTCTCTGGCATATTTCCGCAGCCCGCCAGCGAAATCGCTGCAAGCGGCAAGACAAGCCAAGCCGTCATTCCTTTCTTCAGCACAATGTTCCCCTCCTATTTGTCCGTATGTACCGGTTCCTTGATATGGCTGCTTATGGACAAGTTGAGCTCCTTCAGCCCTGCGGCGACCAATCCGGCGATTTGGGTTGCGCCGTATTCCTGAAAATGCGTGTTATCTTTCGAACCGTCCGGATAATTCGGGCTTTCCCCCGGCTTCAGCCATAAAAACAACGCCTTCGTCTTCTCTTCGCCGAGCCGCTCGTACAGCGCTTTGCTTCGGGCCGTCAGGTCGATGACCGGTACGTCCCGCTCCTTGCCGAGCGCCTTCATCGCTGCCGGATATTGCCCGTGCGTATCTTTCGCTTTGCCCCCGGAGGCAAACCCGAGCCGTTCTACCGGCGTGACCAGAATCGGAGCGGCGCCTTTGAGGCGGGCTCCCTCGATATACTGCTTCAAGTAGCTTTTGTACGTCGTACCAGGCTCCGTGTAACGGGCCGGGTCCTCTTTCTTCTCGTCGTTATGCCCGAATTGAATGAGCAAATAATCCCCCTTCCCAAGCTTTTCGAGCAGCGGGACAAGCTTCCCCTCGTCGATAAAGCTTTTCGAGCTTCTTCCCGATGCGGCGCCGTTATAAACCGTTACGGTATCATCCATCATTGTGCCGATCATTTGACCCCATCCGGCGCGGGGCGCTTCTTTCGGGAGATAGTTCGCTACGGTGGAGTCTCCCGCCAAATAGACGTTCAACCGTTCGATTGCAGCAGCTTCGTTGCTTGCGTTCAATGGCTTTTTCCCTCCGTTAGCCTGACATCCCACTAATACGAGCAAAATCATCAGGACGATCAAGCGCCGACATGCGGCCGAGCTTCTCATAAGCCGCCGTTTCTCCATTCGTGAATGTACCGCATCAATGACTCCGTCTCCCGATTCGGGTGCAAGCAAATCTTCCACATGATGCAGTTCCACATTGTGATACCGCATGGTGCCCTCCTCTTAACGAAACCGTCTATTTTCCTTTTTGCGACGCAATGCCTTTATTCGTCTCTTCCTCGGCGGCCCGGAACATCGTATTGATATCGACTTTGCCGAGCGACAGATCGACAAGCTGCTTCTGGTACGCTTTTTCGGCAATCGTATCGTACACCGTCTTGGCCGGAATCGGAGCCAGCTGGTTGTAAAATAACGCTTGGAAATTTTTATTTTTAAATTTGGCGTCCTTGGCGTAATTGCTTTTGAACTGTTCCCCTTTGAGGCTGGACATCAAGCCTTTCTTGGAAATGTCCAGCTGCACTTCGTCGGAAGTAAGGTAATTGATGACTTGAAACGCCTCTTCCTTGTACTTGCTAGAGCTCGTCACCGAAAAGTAGGTCGGGTAGCTCTGCGAGCCGGTCTTCGGCAAGTCTTTGAACGTCGGCAGCGATACGATATCCCAGTTCAGCGACTCAAATTCGGCAAATGACGTAAACAGGCTGGATAGCCCGGCGAACATCGCCAAATCGTAGTTTTTATAAAACTGATCGATATACGGCAGCTTGTTGTTCAGCGACGCGATTTTGGCCCGGTACGTCTCGTCGGAAGCCACGTCGGCAAACAGCGTTTGATAGAGCGCTTTCCATTTGGCGTCTTTATTGATCGTCGCTTGTTCGCTCGCCGGATCGACCAGCGGCAGGGAATACGGATTCATCTTGATCATATGCGCCGGGGAAACGACGAGGCCCGTGTACTGTTTTCCGCCTTCGGTCCGGTTAAATTTTTTGGCGAGCGTCAGAGCCTCGTCCCAAGTCATCCCGTCCTTCGGATAGGCGATGCCGAATTTATCGAATACATCTTTGTTGTAGTACAGCACCATATTAATATTTTGAACCGGCAAGCCCCAGATTTGCCCTTTCACATTGTTTTTCATCGCATCGATCAGCGAAGGCTCGAAACGGTTCAAATCGACCTTGTACTTTTTGATCAAATCGGTTAAATCGTATTGCAGTTGGTACGTGGACATGCTGCTGAAAAATCCGCCGATCGATTCATAGTAAATATCTACCGTCGTGCCGGACGTAAGCAGCGCGTCGATTTTCAGATTGGCATTGCCGCGCGGATTAATGTAATTGATCTTGTAATTCGGAAATTTCTTCTTGATGGCGTTCCCGAAATTCGCATTCCAGGACTCCTCCGGTTCCCCGCCTGCCGAGTACACTGTCAGCTCGACCGGTCCGTTATTTGACTTTTCCATATCCTTGTCCACAGCACCCGGACTTGCTCCCTGCCCGCCGCAAGCCGTCAGCAGCGATGCTGTCGCTATGACGCATAGTGTCGTAATCCAATGCGTGCTTTTCATTTGGACCTCCCCTTTATTGCCGGTTCGGGACGCTATTGTTCGTTTACCGGACCCACTGTATGCGCTTACTTTTTATGCCGCCGTGAACATAACCGCCCGCTCCGATCTGGTATTTTCTTTCGTGTAATAACACTAACATAAGCGATGGCGGTTCTTCTGCCTAATTTTTTGCACATTTTTTCTATATATTTGTTCATTTACAAAGATTTCCGTGTAACATCAAAAGGCCGGGGACCTTGTCCCCGACCTGCTATCGTCATGTCGCTGCTATTTGCCTTGAGCGGCAAGCTGCTGCTGCATTTGTTTTCGTTTGTCCGCGATGAAGCCGAACAAGAAAATAAACAAGCCCAGAACAATCGGCGCAATATAATGGCTGGGCGGAAATAACTTCTCCAGAAACGCTCCGACCGCTTTGTCGCCGACCGCCATCTCCCCGGCCGTATAGCCGAGCAATCCTGCCCCAAGCTGTACCAGCACCGGGAAACGGCTCATGAGTCGCATCAGCAGCCGGCTGCCCCAGATGATTAACGGAATGCTGATGACAAGCCCGAAGCTGATCAGCAGCAAATTCCCGTTCGCAGCCCCAGCCATCGCAAGCACATTATCCAGACTCATAATCAGATCGGCAAAAATAATCGTGCGCAGCGCTTCCATAAGGCTCGCTCCCGCCTGAACATGCTCTGCATGCCCGTCGTTCCTTAGCAATTTGAACGCAATATATATTAGCAAAAGTCCTCCAGCCAGCTGAACAAACGGGATCTGCAAGAGCCATACGGCGATAAAGGTCAAACCGATCCGCAGACCTATGGCGCCGAAGCTTCCCCAGAAAACGGCCTTTTTCTGATGTTCTGCAGGCAAATTTCGGCAAGCGAGCGCGATGACTACGGCATTGTCTCCGCTTAATACGATGTTGATGAGTATGAGCTTTAATAGTCCGATGAGCAATTCGCCTTCCACTGCCCTTCCTCCTCCTTCCGGATCTGCCGGCCGGGCTTCCCTCCTTCATCGGTTCGGATGAGCGCGGTTTGTCCTGCCGTTTGTCCCCTCTCTTTTATGTATGTTCAAGCGTCTTCGGAAATTCTACGTCTGCCAAAAAAATGGACTTCTGCCTTCCCGGCAAAAGTCCGCTAGCATCTATCTTATTTCTTCTTGCTCTGAATTTGCTGGTTGATTTTTTCTTCCGCTTCCCTAAGCGCCGTGTTCACGTCTTTGGCGTCGCTGAAATACTCCTCGAAGCTTTTCCAAAAGACGCCTCTGGACTCATTCTCGTATGGTGAAAAGAGCGGCGCCGGTGCCGGCGTGTCACCGATGACCGACTGCAAATTTTTTCCTTTAAGGAATGGCATATCGGCCCCGAACTCTTTTTTCAGCTCCGGATTTTTGAGCGGGCTCGGCTTGGCCGCCGTTCGTGCACTGATCCGCTGGTTCTGTTCGGACGTTATCACATCGAGCGCCTGCATCGCCTGATCGCGGTATTTGCTTGTCTTCGTGATCGCGATCATATGGGCTTCCGCATACCGGAAGACGTTCGGATTCTCCGTGTATACGGGGAACTTGACGACGTCCCAATGCAGTCCGTTTTGCTCCGCACTTTCCAGGTTCGATAATATATTGGCGGTCGTCAGCATCGCCACATTCTTGTCTTCCATGAACCATTTGGCCCCGTTAAAGGTCATCATTTTCGGCGGTGCGTTATTCGGGATGGACCACACTTTCTTGGCGGTTTCGAACAGCTTCTTCCACCCTTCGTTGTTCACGGACGCCCGATCCGTCTTGCCGTCTACCATCGTCAAAGAAAGCTGCGTGCTCAGCCGCCCCAACTGGTCGCTGTCGAGTCCGCGGTACGTCGTACCGTTATCGATGCGGGTCATTTTTTTGCCGAGCTCGATCGCTTCATCCCATGTCATGCCGTCTTTCGGATACGACATGCCGAACTTGTCGAAGATGTCCTTATTGTAATAGGTCGCGTTAAAATTGAGTGAGAACGGCAGCGCATACAGTTCGCCTTTGGGTGCCAACTTCTTGATCGAATCGAGCACGACCGGCTCAAACCGGCCTAAATCGGAGTTATGCTTTTTGGCCAGCGGCGTTATATCGTCGAGCAGCTCCATTTGACCGAATCTCCCAAGATCGCCGTTCCACGTATAGATGAAATCCGGCGTCTTGCCCGCCGTCACCAAATCTTCAATCTTCGTGCCTTGGCCCGGAACGATCGGCTCGATCGTAATATGCGGATATTTTTTTTTGACCGGATCGACAATCAAGTTTTTCACGTCTTTATCCGCGATGCCCGTTGCGATATAGAAGGTTAACATTACCGGCGCCGTATCGGCGGCTTTCGCTGGCGGCGCGTCCGGCGTGCTTTCGGCTGGCCCCCCGCCGCTGCATCCGGCAAGCAGGACGAGCAGCGAAGACGAAGCTGCTAACGATGTTCTGTTCCAGTTCATGAACCATTCCTCCTCGGGTTTACCCAGTATATAGCAAGCGCTTACAAATTGGTTGGCACCTGGCCGAACAGCCAACATATACATCCGGTGCGAAACGGCAATACCGGTCCGGCGCTGAAACTCACCTATTCAAATGGGTCCGCTTGCGCTCCTCCTCAGAGCAATCCTGTACAACCAAAGCCCGCACGGGCAGCTGGCTCCGTTAGCTTGTTGAAGCCGTTAACTGCCCTGCGATCCTCCTATGGCTCGGCTTCGTTCGTTATGAGACCGGGTTCCAGCCATCCGCACCCGCAAAAACTCGTTCAATCGTCCACCCGGCCGCCGTCTCCGGCTCCAGCATTTTCGCCCATGTAGCACGCCCATCCGTTGCTCCTCCAGGACCGTGACTCCCCGTTTCCATGTAACGGGCCGTCTTCTCGTTGTCCGGATTGCGCCAGTTATCCCAGCCTTCCGTTCGAATATGCGGCCCCATCCATGTGTTGATGAACGCCACATGGGCATGCGGCCGCCATGGCCGGCCGAGATAAACCGCGTCGGCTTCAGGTCCGTTCGTCAGCTTGCAGTCGAGGAAGACAAATCCGAATTCGGTCTGCGCCGTTGTCGAAGCCGCCGTAATGTAGCCGTCGCGCAGGCTGTGGATTTCGCATTCGTGGAACAACACGGTTGCGCCGCCGAATATATAATCGACGTGACCGGCAATAAAGCAGCTTTTGAAGTACTGCCTTCCTTTGCTCGTATATAACGTGTCCTGATAGCTCAACATCCGCACGTTCGTAAACACGGCCCGGTCGCCGGATACATAGACGGCCAGCGCCTGCCCGATGCCCGGTCCGACGCCGGCGGTATTGTGCACGGTCAAATGCTCGGCGGTAAAGTCATCCCCGTGTACGGTCAGCACGGACGTTTCAAACGTGCCGATCGGCTTCCCATTCGGGCGCAGGTTGGCGTCGAGATTGTAGGTAATGATCGTCTCGGTCATACTTTCACCGACGAGACTAATCATCGGCTTGTTGTCCGGGATCGTCACCCGCTCCCGGTACACGCCTTTTTTAATAAAGATGACGGTCCGCTCTTCCCAGTGCACCCTCACCGAATCGATCGCTTCCTGTATGCTCGTATAATCGCCGCTTCCGTCGGCTGCCACCGTCCATCTCGGCATGTATGCATCGTCTCCTTTGATTGATCGTTCCGCTTTGCGCTCCGCTTCCGTTTCGCCCGGCAAGCAAGAAAACGGTATCATAAGTCAGCATCTGTTGGCCCGCTCCCTAACCGTAACACAAAAAAAATGCGCATTCTTTACGCATTCTTGTGCTTTTCTTCAATATAATTGCTCAGTTGCAACCGTAGCGAACCCAGGACGCCTGTCTGGAAGCGGCTCTTGACTCGTTCATCTGCGATGAAACGCCGTATCCCTGCCGCGTTAGCTACCAGACCATGCCATGCTCCATGATTTTCATCAATTTTCAACCGATTTGCAACATAAATGGAACCTTGCCCGTTAATAGACTTGTAAAGCTCAACAAGACTACCAACAGAAAGGGATTTTGATGATGAACTATCGCATGAACAAACGCATTGCAGCTCTCGTGGCACTTTCCATTTCATTGACAGGCGGGTCAGCCTACGCCGCTGACAGCGCGCCGCAACCGGTTCAAGCAACCGTTATTTCCGCTCCGGTCGCGCTTGAGCAGCTTCAAGTTACGGTTAACGGTACGGCCCTGACGGCAGCCGGTTTCAAGCAAGCCGACGCGAAAGAGCCGATGCTGCCTTTGCGCGACGTAACGGAAGCGCTCGGCTTCACTTTAACGTGGAACGCGGAGAACATGTCCACGGACTTGGTCAAAGACAATTTGCTGGTGACGGTCACCACTGGCGAGGACCGATACGCCGTCAACAAAATGTATAAAACGCTCGGTACCGCTCCTGCACTCGTAGACAGCAAACTGTTCGTACCTGCGTCGTTTGCAAGCGAAGTACTGCATGCCGCAGTCAAGATCGAGGGCAGCACCATTTCCATTACGCAAGAGGAGCAGCGGAAAACGGCAACGACCAAAGGCGTCATCACCGCTGTACGCGATAACGACGGGCATCAGTCCGTTCAAATCAACGGCGTGGGACCGGACGGACTCGTTCTGAACGTTGGGAAAGATACAGTTATTGAATCGACTGACGGCACGGCCATGGTATTCTCCGATCTTACGATCGGCACGGAAATCGAAGCGGAACATTCCCTCGCCATGACGATGAGCTTGCCGCCGCAAACGCCGACTTACAAAATTTCCGTAGCCTACCGGCCGGATGCTGTGGACTTGATCGGTACGTCGGGAACGATCCAGGACGTACGCGTGAGCGAGGACGGGATGACAAGCATTGTCATTAAGGGGACTGGGCTGACCGAGCAATCGCAGTCTGAAGTTGTGCTGCAATTGACGGACAAAACGTCACTCGTCAATAAGGAAGGCGAGACGATCGAGAAAAGCGCGCTTGTCAAAGGCGCCAAAGTGATCGGATTTTATAACGGCGTACTGACCAAAAGCTTGCCTCCGATCGGAAAAGCGTGGAAGGTCGTACTTCAGGCTCCTGCAGCCGAATAAACGATAAAATTAATCACTCTATAAAATGCAAGAAGGGGCTGCCCAAAGTCATTGAAAGTGACGGAAGGCGGCCCCTTTCATGCATCTGTCATTTACGGCAATGATTGTGAGCACGGAACTCATCCGGCCGGGTGCTGGTTGCTGTGGAATGCTTTCAATATAAAGTCGCCGTCCAGGACATTGCGTTTCCTATGAGAAGCTAGAAAATCGATTGTCATAGGGTTACGACTTTATTTATTACGGTTCCCGTTATTATCGTTATGTTTACTGATATTTTTTCCTTTGTTGTTGTCTCCCCCGTTCTCCCCTTTATTATCGTTATTTCGTTGTCCGATTGCCGGACGCTCCTGCTTATCTTTTTTGTCTTCCTTATCGCGGTTCTCCGTCTTTTCAAGCTTCTTCGTCTTTTCACGTTGTGCTTCCGCATGAGCCGATTTATCTTTGACCGGTTTAACCCCATCTTTGGCTGCCGGTTCAGCTGCGTTCTCCTGCACGTCCCGGGTGTCGGACGGAGCCTCCGCTACGTTCACAACCTGAGAAGAAGCCGGCTTTACGGTTTGAAGTACCGGCTCCGTCTCTTTTTTGCGCTCGATCTTTTCCAGCTTCTCCTCCAGATGGGCGAACGATTTTTCAATATTTTTCATTATTGCGATCTGGGCGTTCGGATTTTCGACCTTTTCCAGCACATCAGCGAGAGCCGCAATATTACGCTGCAAATCCGTTTTTATTGTGAGTATTTTCTCCTTGTTGGTTACTTCCTTTTTTTCTGAGGTCCTCTTCCCCGCTGCAGATTGGGATGGCTCCACGGAAGCTTTCTCTGATGCGGAAGTTGGCGTCACGTAGGTGTCCGCCGTAAAGGTGCCGGACGCTTGTTCCGTTTTCTCGACCGCGCTTTGCTGCGTTTCCAATGACTTCTGGATCGATTGCTTGGCTTCCGCTACCTTTCCTTTTACAAGCAGCGCATTGGCTTCGGAAAGTCGGATTTGGGCGAATTCGGCAAGCAATTGGGCCTCCTTCACATCATCGGACGACAAAGCAAGCCGGATCTGTTCATAGATCGTTTTAATAAAGTACAACAAATCTCCAGGCAATAGTCCTGCCTTATTCCCTTCCGCATGGGTGGAAGCTTTGACCGTCTGGTCTTGTGCTGCCGCCGCTACATTCTCGTATGCATAAGCACTGCTCGAGCCCAGCCCAACAGCTAATAATATGGCCAAGGCGCCTCCGGTAAGGCGTTTGGGCAATTGCGAACGAGTTCTCATGTTTCGTCTCATCATGAATACCACCTTTAGTTTGGATCAGCTGCAGCTGAATACTAAGTTATACGGTCATAGATATTCATTTGAGGGGGCAATTCATTTTAAATATTTTAACGAAGCCGACACCCTCAAATAAATAGTGAGCACCCGAACTTACTTAGAGGAATACTTTCCCAGATCAAATTTTGCCAAGCAAAGGGGTATATCGTGATAATGAAAATGAACAAAACCTGGAAGATTACAGCGTCCTGTATCGTAGCAACCAGTCTTATGGCTGGAACGGCCATGGCAAAGCAGGATAATGGCAGCAGTACGGAAAAGAAGGCGGAAGCGGCTCTGACTTCAACCGTCGAAACGAAGGAAAAAGGGGGAAATGTAAAGTCGGACTCAGATTCGCAGGCTACGGTTACATCGAGCACCTACGGCAGCGGCTCGAATGGAAGCAACGGTTTGCTGAAAGCAATTGAAAATGTGAAAGACAAGCCGGCAGGAGCGATCCTGGCCGACATTCTTTTAACCAAATACGATGCAAAGCTGACACCGGAAGTTAGAGCCGAGCTGGAGTCTTTAATCGAAAAGGATGCGGCTCTTTCGGCTGCAGCCGATCTGTTGGACCAGCAGGGCAGCGTAACGGATGCGGTCTATGTTCAAAAGGAAGCGGTGAAGGCGAACGTAAAAAATATCGATTCCTACAAGAAACTGGGTAAACTCTACGAAAAAGTCGGAAAAACCGGCATCAAGCTGTATGTTAACGGCGACGAGCCTTCCATCGAAGTCGCTCCTTTCATCCGTGACGGCAGTACACTGGTTCCGTTCCGAGCAATCTCCGAGGCACTCAAAGCCGAGGTAAGCTGGAACGCGGAAGAGCGTTCCGTAACCGTAACGAGAGACGGCATTGCCGTTAAACTCTTGATCGGAAGCACGACTGCTTATGTTGATGGCAAAGAAGTAACGCTTGAGGTGCCGGCGTCGATTGTGGAGGGCAATACAGTAGTTCCCGTGCGCTTTGTCAGCGAAGCGCTGAAAGCGGCTGTAAAATGGGAAGACGAGACCCAATCCGTCGTGATTTACGAAGACCAATAAGCGATCGATATGAACAATCCCCATTGACTCCGGTCTGCTGATCAAAACGTATTTTCAAGAGAAAAACCTTCTTTTCCACAGGCTAGGTGCCGACGGGAAAGAAGGTTTTTCTACTTCCAACGATGCCTTCATACAGAAACGTATTGATATAGCTTATTCCCTCTCCACGGTCACTTGACCGCGCAGCCTTTGGACATCTTCCAAGCTGACGTTGCCTGCTCTTTCCGACAGCGCATTGGCGGTGCCCGATGCAATCGCCAGCTTCATCATCTCTTCCACAGGCAGCTGCTGCGCCAGCCCGACAGCCATCCCGGCGACAAAAGCGTCTCCGCAGCCGACCGTATTGACCGCTTCCACCTTCGGGGCAGCCGTACGGTACAGCTGTCCGTCATACAAGCTTAGCGAGCCTTTGTCTCCTAGCGACACGCTGACGAGGGAAATCCCCGATTGCTGCAAGCGGCGAAGCTTGTCCAGCAGCTCCCCTTCCGTTGCCGGGCGCTCGTTGAACAAATGATACACTTCGTGCTCGTTCGGCTTAATAAAATAAGGAACGGCCTGCACCCCTTGCAGCAGCGGTTCCCCGCTCGTATCCAGAAAAGCGATCGCGCCTTCAGCCTTAACCAGTGCGATCAGCTCCGCGTAATACGCAGCCGGAACGCCTTGCGGCAAACTCCCGCTAAAGCAGACGATGTACGACTTCCTGGCCAATTCGAACAGTTTTTGCTTAAAACGGTCAAGCGCTTCCGCGGTTAGGATAGGACCGGGTTCGAGCAGTTCCGTCGATTCCCCGGTTGTCTCATCGATCATGTTCAGGCAAAGCCTGGATTCGCCGTCTACGCTTACGAAATCATGAGCGATGCCTTGTTTCCCGAGATGGCGCGTAATATAGTCGCCATTGCTTCCCGCTACGAAGCCGGTGGCCGTAACCGGCAACCCGAGCTGTTGAATAACCCGGGCCACATTGATGCCTTTACCGCCCGGATCGGCATAAAGCCGGGTCGCTCTTGTGAGCTTCCCGACTTCGAGCCGAGGCAGGTAATACGTTTTGTCAATCGCGGCATTCAGTGTGACCGTCGTGATCATGTTCATCGGAAATCACGCGCTCTTCCGGCGCTGCCGAGCATAGCAATTTTCTCAAGCGCGGCTGCTTTCACCGCTTTTTTCGCCGGCGCCATATATTTGCGCGGGTCGTTCTCGTCCGGATTTTGCGCGAATACGGCTTTGATTGCATCGGAGAAAACGATCCGGATTTCCGTCGCGATATTCATTTTGGCCATACCAAGCGAAACGCAGCGTTTTACCTGCTCCTCCGGAATGCCCGATCCCCCGTGAAGCACGAGCGGAACGGCTACTTGACTGGCAATTGCTTGAATCCGGTTAAAATCGATCTTCGGTTCGCCTTTGTAAATCCCATGAGCGGTTCCGATCGCAGGGGCCAGCGTAGGTACGCCGGTCATCTCTACGAACAGCTTGCATTCGTCCGGGTCCGCCATCAGCGCCTCGTTCTCGGCAACGACGATATCGTCCTCGACGCCTCCGACTTTCCCAAGCTCCGCTTCCACGTTGACGCCCGCCGCGCGCGCAATCTCGACTACACGCTTCGTCATCGCCGCGTTCTCCTGGAAAGGAAACATCGAAGCGTCGATCATCACCGAAGTATAGCCGGCGCGAATGCATTGAACGATCAGATCAAAATCGGTGCAATGGTCGAGATGCAGCGCGATCGGCACGGAAGCCCGTTTGGCCGCCGTTTCCGCCGCGCTGACGATGTATTCGGCGCCCAAGTGCTTTACGGTCCCGACTGTCGATTGCAAAATGAGCGGCGCTTGCGCCTCCTCCGCCGCCTCGACGACCGCCTGCAGCATTTCCAAAGTATGAACGTTGAAAGCACCAACGGCATAGCCGTTTGCTCTCGCCGCTTGCAATAACGGGGTAGAAGATACTAATGTCATGATTCCTTCTCCAGCCTTTCCTTCGTTGCACGCGGGAGCCCGCTGACGGAATTAATGCGCTTTTTCCGCTTCGGTTGCCGGTTCCGTCAGGTGAAGCTCCATCCGGTGCTTTTCGATATAATCCAGCATTGCCGGACTTTCCAGTCGGTTCGTTACGAATCCCTTGAATTCAGTGAGCGGCGCAATGGCGAACAAAGAGATTTTATCGATTTTCGTATGATCGAATACGGCATAGCATTGGGACGCGCGGCTCAGCATCAAACGAGCGATCTGGGCCTCCAGCTCCGAAAACGTGGTAACGCCCGGATCGATGCTGATGCCGTCGATGCCCATGAACATTTTGCCGATATGAATGTTGTTTACGATGCTTTCCGCCAAAGGACCGCACAGCTCAAAGCTCTTATTGCGCATCACCCCGCCGGTCAGCACGACCTGCACGCCGTCGCTGTCCGCCAGCTCCATGGCGATGTTGACCGCATTCGTTACGACGGTAATATCGTTGTGAAATTTGAGCGCTCGCGCAATCAGGAACGTCGTCGTACCGCCCGTCAAACCGACGATATCCCCCTTTTCCACCATGGAGGCCGCTTTGGCGGCAATCGCCTCTTTCTCCAGCCACAGCAAATTGCGCTTTTCGTTAAAGGAAGTTTCGCCGGAGGTCAGCGTCGTGTCCAGTTGCGCGCCGCCCAACGTGCGAATGATATTTCCCTGCTTTTCAAGCAGATCAAGGTCTCGTCTTGCGGTAGCCTCCGAGCATTCGAAACGTTCGATAATTTCCGGTATGCTCACTTTTCCCTGCTGCTTCAGCAGCGTCATGATGCCCGCCCGGCGGCGTTCGCCTTTCGATATCCCTTGATCGCTCATCATAAATACAAGTCGTTCCCTTCTCGGTTAAATTTTGACTACTTGCGTCAGGTTGCGCGGAGAATCCGGGTCTACGCCCCGGCCTAAAGCCGTGTAGTAGCCAAGGTATTGCAGCGCCGGCAAGTAGAGCGCCGCGCGCGCTTCGTCCGATACGTTCTCTCCGCCGATTTCGAAGACAGCGTCCGCAAAATCGAGATCCGTCCCCTTCTTCGCTGTGATTATCATAACAAATGCGCCGAATTGTTTCATCTCTTCTGCAACTTTAATCTCATAGCCGCGCGCTTTCTCCGAAAGAAGCAAACATACAAGCGTCCCCGGCTCGACGATCGATTTGGGGCCATGCCGGAATTCCAGCGTGCCGTAAGCTTCCGTCCATACATAGGACATTTCTTTTATTTTCAGGCACGCTTCGAGCGAAATGCCGTAAAGCGAGCCCATGCCGAGGTAAACGAATTTATTGAACTGATTGCCGTTCACGACTTGCCCAATGTAAGAGTCCGCGGTTTTCACGACATTGCCGTCCAGGCGCAGCGTCGCTTCCATTTCGCTTACAAGCTCGGCTGATCCGGCCGCTTTGGCAATCGCCGCTTGCATCATGAAGGTCATGCTGCTGAACGACTTCGTCATGACGGTGCTCGTTTCTTTGCCCAGCGGGGATACGAGACTCGGCGCGATTTGCGCCATCGTGCTGTTCTCATAGCACGTAATGCCCGCGACGGTGAAGCCCTGCAGTTCTTTAACCGAATTAAGCGCAAGCACAACCTCAGTCGATTCGCCGGAACGGGATACCCCGATCACCAAATAATTGCGGCCTGCCGGCGCCGTTTGCTCTCGGAACAAAAACAGCTCCGATGACGGATAAGCCGTTGCCGGTCGGTTCAACCAAACGCGATAAGTGGAGGCCATCGAAAGCGCCTGATAATAGGAAGAACCCGAGCCGATGAAAATAACCTCGTCGTAAGCCGGATTCGCCAAATATTGATCGATCCAGGACTGCTGTTGTCCCAGCTGTTCCCAAGCCGCTTTCAAAGCATCGCTCTGAGCGGAAATTTCCGGATAAGTGTACTGCCCGTAATTGTTCAATTCATTAACCCCTTTCATTCAATATAATGCAATATTAAATCATTAATTTGATTTTTTCAATCATTTTATTCCGAAGCACCGGTCATTTCTCGGTTATAATCTAAAAAGGAAGCGGAAACCGCGCCAATCGTTCCGCATAGTGCGGCGATTTGACGAAGGGCTTGCCTGCTTGAGATACGAGCCGATCGCCGTCCGTCATCCCTGCGCTCCTCGGTTCCAGAACGGAGATCAGGCGCTGCCGCCAAGCGGCGAGCTGCTCTCGGTGTTCCGGGCGCTGCGCTAGATCCGTCAGTTCGTACGGGTCGCTCGACAAATCGAACAGCTGCTCCGTTCCGATTCTCGGGAACCATATGTATTTCACTCGGCCGTCGGTCACGTATTGCATTTCTTGTTCCTCTGAATAGCAGGTGCTGTGTTCCCCATGGATGAAATCGCGCGCTTCCGCCGATCGTCCTTTCATTGCGCCGATGACGCTTTTCCCATCCACCGTCTGCGGAATATCCAGACCTACCGCTTCCATAACGGTCGGCATAATATCCTGCAGCAGCACCGGGGCGTCCGTCCGCTCCACCGTTCGGCCCATTGACTTCGGCAGCTTGACGATCAACGGAATGTGCGCCGACCCTTCATAGGCATACGTTTTACGCCATAGATGGTGATCGCCCAGCATATCTCCATGATCGGAGGTAAAAATGACGACCGTATTGTTCATCAGCCCGGAACCTTTGAGATACGAAAGCAGTCGACCGATTTGATGATCGATATGGTTGATCGACCCGTAGTAGCCGGCTCTCGCCTGCCTGATGTCTTCATCGCTGCGAACGCCTCGCCAGGCGTCCGTGCTGGATGCGTCTTTCGGGACATCATGCATGGCCGCCCATTCGCCGACTTGCGCTTTGGGCAAATTTTTCTGCATATACAATTCAAAAAAATAAGGAAGAGCGTCATACGGAGAATGGGGCCTTGCAAACGATGTTTTGAGGAAAAAAGGCTTGCTCGGGTCTCTTTGTTTCAAAAATTTGAGTGATTCGTTCACGGTCCAATTGGTCGGATGCAAAAATTCGGGTGCATGATAAGGCCTCGCCATCCAGGAGTTCCAGCCGATGCCATGGTCCGTCATCCCGTACTCGCCTGTTTTATTACGTTCAAACCACTGCTTGTAGTCCGAGGTGAAACGAGGGTCTTCCTCCCTCCCGGATTCGTCAAGCACGGTATGATGGAAGCCGTTCAGCGAACGTTGAGGATAAAAATGCATTTTGCCGACGCCCTGCGTATGATATCCCGCCTTGGCCAGCTCGCCTGGAAGCGTATGCTCGAACCCGATACCCATATGCCTTTCTCCGCCTCTGCCCATGCCGAGTATGCCGGTGTTCCACGGGTCCATCCCGGTCAACAAGCACGCGCGGGCAGGGATGCACGAAGGCGAAGGCGAGTATGCGCTGTCAAACACGGTACCCTCGGAAGCCAGCCAATCCAGATTCGGCGTTTGGATCACTTCATTGCCATAACATCCGAGCGTATCCCAGCGCTGTTGATCGGTCATAATCAAGACTACATTCGGCCTTTGCATAACCATCATCTCCTCGTATGAATTCCAGATCGTTCCATGGCGTAAAAGTACCAAAAAACATGGATGGAATCAATATGAAATATGGGACGAATTTGCATTAGTTCGGCTATCCCCTACTACTACTTGCTTGAAACCTACTATTTTGCGGGTAATGTTTGAGAAAAGGCATGATTTATTGCGATATCCCCATTATTCAGAGCGATAGCCCTCTGAATTGTTCGGTTAGGGCTAATATAAGGAACGAATTACCGAAACTCGTAGAAATTTAATCGATTTCTCCTACCATTAGTTTGATTGCCCGTACTTCTACCAATATGCTTTCCCATACGTCTGTCTGGTGGTTGGTTAGCCTTATTTTGCTAGTTCGTATCTTATAATCCTGCCCGTGTGGTTTTGCCCCCTAAAGACATACGACGCATGGTCGCACAGATTCTATGTTAATCGGCTGCCGTACCGAGATCGGAGCAACGAACAAGAGCAGGCTGCCGCAGCGCCTGCTCTCTTCTGTATTCGCGAGATAATAGGATTCGACTGGCAGCCATGTCGCGCCACAACGCGAGCTTGAGATTCGCACGCGTTGGAGAAAAGCGGTAGTAGTCCGCTACTTTCCCATCACCTTTCGCATAAACTCATTTCTTAATTATAGAACAGCAACCAGCTACTCTCCCACCGTACGCAGCTCCGCCTCGCCCTGGAAGCCTTCCGGCATGCGAATCTCCGCTTTGACGCCAGACGGCACCCAAGCTTGAATGTGTATCGTGCCGTCCTCGCGAATGCGCCAGGACACGTCGATGCGCCCTTCCTCCGGGAGCGGCACGCTGCCGCGAGCCCAATCGAGGCCGCACGGCTGCGGCGCGATCACGACTTCGCTCCAGCCCGGAGCGGTCGGATTGATGCCAAGCACGCTTGTGCCGAGGAAATATCCCGGCGCGGCCGACCACGCGTGGCAATGGCTGCGCGTCAGATGGCCCGGATGCGGACGAACCGGGTCCACTTGCGGCTTCGGATACATTTCCCAGCATGTCGTAGCGCCATAGCGGAGCATCTCGCCATACTGTTTGCGGATGTCGTCGATCAGCCGTTGCGTATGGCCCATCTTCACCAGTGCCTCGTAATAGAAGAACGACATAAACGGACTGCCGATCTGTACGAATGACACCGGCGGCTCGTCCAAATATTGCTCCAGCTTCACCTTGCGCCCGCCTTCGGCAATATCGCATAAGTACGCTACGACCTGTGTCTGCATGCTGAAAATCGTCGACTTGCGTCCGCCTGTGTGAATGCAATCGAGATAAGCTTCACGCTCCGCCGACCATAGATGCGTTTCGATCGCTTGCTTCAACGCATCGGCTCGCTCGGCAAATGTCCTTCCTTCGCTGGCAAGTCCCGCTGCGGCCGACAGCTCGGAGGCATGGCGCAGCGCCTTCACCAAAAACATGTTTTGATGCGATACGACGCCGTGCCGCGGTTGATCGATCGGCGCCCAGTCGAGGAAATTCCACGCATCCATTTCAAGCAATCCGTCTTCATTCACCAGCTGCCAGTAATGCTCCAGCGTAAATTTGACGTGCGGCCACATCGTTCGGGCATAATCGCGATCGCCGGTTCGCTGTACGTATTCGTTGCAGGCGATCGCCCAGAAGAAGGTCCAGTTCGGAATGACACTGTTCCAACCGCTCGGCACCTGGTCGACGTATAGCGGCGTCTGATGCGCCGAGCCCGGCACCAGATCAAGACAGCGCTTGACGAGCGGTTCCGCGCCGTAAACGTAGTAACTAATGAGCGCTTCGTTGCGGCTGTCGCCGACCCAGAACGTCTGCTCATAGGCCGGGCAGTCGACATACGTATCTTCCATGCACAGTCTCGTCGTATGTCGGCTCATTTCCCAAATGTCGTTTAGCAAAGCGTCGGACGAATGGAATCGGCCGACTTCGGCCACCGGATAGTTGCTTTGCAGGACGGATACGCTATACAGCTTCACAGGCCGCTGCGCCTTGCGGACGGTAACGATCAAATAGCGGAAGCCGCGCCGCACGTTCGAAGTATAGCTTTGCCGGCCTTTACGGCAAACGTAACGTAGCGAATTGTCCAAATAATGCGTGTAATGGATTTTGCCATCGAGCATATATTCAACCCCGAAGAAGTCTATCTCGGTCCCTTCTCCGGCATCGACCTCGAAGGACAGGAAGCCCGACCATTCGTTACCGAAATCGATGACGAGTTCCGTGTCGCTCTCGTCGTAGAGCGGCACGATTCCCGGCACGGCATGAGGCATGATCGCTTTCTGCAGATCGGCAGGCACCGGCTTGGCCGAGGAGCTCTTCTTCCAAAGCGTCTGCACATAGACCGACTCGGGGCTGACGAGCTTCGGATCGGCCGGACGCACCGCATCTCCCAGCGCAGCGAGCTGCTCGGTTGTAGCCGCTTCTCTTATGCGGCAGTACGCTTCGTAGGCTTTCAGCCCGTCCGGTGTCAACCGATCGATGACCTCCTGCTTGCCGGTACTGCAAGCTGCAATGATCCGATCGTTGGCTTTCTGTTCTTCCGTAACCTGGTGATCGATATATTCATGATTGACGAACGGCCCGATCACGATGAAAGGACTACGCTCCTCGCCAGAGGGATTTAAAGCCCTCTGGGCTTCTGGAGCTCCTGCTAAGGCTGCCGCGACTTCTGCGGCGCCTGCACCTTTGTAGCCGGCCGTATCGAAAGGAGAAACAACCTCAAACGGATCCTCGCAGTCGATCCCGATAAAGAGACCGCGGCCGTGATCGTTCCCGGCCAATTCGAACAACAGCACATTGTCTCCGGCTTGCAGCTCGATGTCCAAATATCGGTCCTGCTCGACTCCCCTCCATGCCGATTTCGGGTAACGAACGCCGTTCAGGCAAACCGCCTGCCAATACGCAGAGGCATACGCAATCCCGAGTACCGCTTTGACGGGAGCCGCCGTTCGAATGACCGTGCCGATATAACCGGCATACACGTTGGCATTGCCATGGTTCGAGCTTTCCGGCACCATCATCGTTTTCGCATCCAAATGAGTCGTCCAGGCGATCGGCTTCACCCGGGACAGCGTTTCGATTCGGGACGGATAAACCCGCTCTTCCGTAAGCAGGGGGATGTCGCGAGGCTTCAGCCGGACCCACGGCTCCATGCCGACGCCGCCGATCACAACCGCAGCCGCCCACCCCGCCGCATCGTATTGCGACAACGTCCATCGTTCATCCCACTTCCGGGCATCAATCCATTCCGAGAACGTCTGTTGAAACGTCATGCGCGGGGAAAGCGAGTTGTATCCGATATGACGCGACGTCAGCCATGTAGAATCGGTCACGATCGTTCCGTCGGTCCGCTCTTCCCGGCTATCGATCGACCAGTCGAGCTGAGCCAGCAGTCCGCCGCGTCCGCGGATATAATAGAAATTGTTGACGCCGAAATGCATAACAAGCACTGCGATCGTATTCGGCTGCCCTGGACGCAAAAGGTGACGTACGTCGTATGTATCGAATGCCTGCTCGTGCGGCCAGCATCGCACAGGTCCCCGGCCGACCCGCTCGCCGTTGACGTACAAAACGTAGCGGGAGTCTGCGGTAATCGATACATTCGCTTCGCTCCATCCTTCTTGCGGCACATCAAACGTTTTGCGGAAGCAGCGCCATTCGTTGCGCGGGCTCGACTCTCCATCAGCCCAAATCCAGTATGCTTTCCAATCGATCGCTCTCTCTACGTTCATTTGACTTATTACTCCTATCCGTATGTTGTGTTTATCATTCCAATGTTCCAATCGTCGTTACAATTACAAGTCGGTTCGCAGCAGCTTCGTTATTCTTCCGACGGCGATCCACTCGCCGACATATACGCTGCCTTTTGAGTCGACGCATACGCCATGCGGAGAGCTGAACCGTCCCGAACGGAAATACTCCTGCGGCAAATTCGGCCAGCCCTTCTGCTTGTAGGCTTGCTGATCCTCGCCCAGGTGAGCGATAAGACGGTCGTTCCGGTCAAAGATCGTCACCCGGCTGTGCAGATCGGGGAACACCATTTCGTCGCCGGCAAAATAAAAGCTGCATGGCATATCCATATCGTTATCGACGAACCGCTTATGGCTGCCGTCCATCGTAAATACTTGGATGCGGAAGTTTCCGCGGTCCGCCACATACAGCTCCGGCTCTCCGCCTCGGAAATTAACGGAAATGCCATGAGGACAATTCAATTGTCCGGGCTCGCTTCCGCGCCCACCCCAGGAACGAATAAGCTGTCCTTCCTTATCATATTGATGAATCCACGACTGCCCGTATCCGTCGGCAACGTAAATATCGCCGTTCGGAGCGACTGCGACATCCGTCGGGCTGAACTTTTGCTCAGGACCGTAAATATGCGGCAAGTCCGGTACGCCGATCGTCAGCAGCACTTCCCCTTGCAGATCCGTCTTCACGGTCAAGCCCCGCTTCGTATCCGTCAAATACAAAAATTCCCGGTCGCCTTCGCGGTGCAAATAGCAGCCGTGTGCCCCTCCCTGGAACGATTCGCCCCAAGCGCGCAAAAATTGACCGTGTTCATCGAAGACGAGCATCGACGGCGTTCCGGTATGGAACACATATACTTGATCCTGCCGGTCCACGACAACGCCATGCGTATGGCCAAGCGTAACATGCCCGGGAATTTGCCCCCAACCCTCGGCCACCTTATACGAGCGGGTACTGGAACCTGTTACTGTCATTACAACTTCCTCCTTCCGGTTGTCCAAAATATATGAAATGGTGAAGGGATGCGTTAGGCATGCCAGATTCGCCGGTACCCTACGCATCCCTACATTACTTATTGCTTTTTCTCATCGATCTGCTTCTGCAGCACTTCCTTAAAATCCCGAAGCGAAGTATTGATGTCCGCGTTGTTCTTATTCATGGCTCTGACGATATTGTTGAATGCCGCGTTGCCGGTTGCGTCGAATTCACCGGGCACATAAAGCGATTGTTTCGGCGCTTTGACGCCGTTGACGTTCTTTTTGACGAACTCCGGATTCATATATATCTGCTCCTGCTTCTTCGAGTTTTCCGGACTTAAAAGCGCATCGATCAATGCCAGCGCTTCCACCTTGTGCTCACTCGTCGATGCGACCATGTATACGCCGTTGACCGGCGGTACTTTCATGGGCTTATCGCTAAAGCGCGGGAACGTGACAATATCCCAGTTCGGCAGCGTATCTTTCTGTCTCTCCGCTTCCGTAATAAGCACGTCAACATTGCCGGCGAACATAGCGACGTTTTTCTCTTTCATGAAAGGATCGACGTTTCCGAGTTCTTTACCGGAGATTTTGAACGATTCCTGGTAAACGCGCAATATTTTTTCGAACAGCGGGTTCGACAGATCTACCTTGCCGCTAGCGTCCGTATAGCTCAATTCGTTGGCTTCATACAAGTATTGCGTCGTACCGAGATTCAAACCGTAATACTGCGTTCCGTTATCCGACCGGTTTACGCGCTTGGCCAGCTCCAGCACTTCGTCCCAGGTCATGTTGTCTTTCGGGTACGGCACGGCAAGCCGATCGAAAATGTCTTTGTTGTATACAAGCGCATGCAAGGCATAAGGGAAATTAGCCTTATCGGGAACCGCATACATTTTGCCGTCTTTGCTCAGTTTTTTGATGGCTTCCACATGCTCCGGAACGAATCGTTTCATGTCAAATTGCTGCTTGGCAAGCAATCCGGTCATGTCGTAGTTCAGATTCAGCCTGAGTGCATCATAGTACACTTTCGTCGTAATATTCATGACGTCGAGCTTGACACCGGACACGATCAATTTCTCCATGTTTTCGCTGAGGCTGTGAAACTCGAAGTTGACGTTGGGTAATTTCTTCCGGACGATTTCGTTGTTGACTCGGTCGTTGAATTCGTCCTGTCTGCCGGACCACAGCACTTTAAGCGTAATCGGCTCGGTCGTGATCGGCGTCGGCGCTTCCCCGGCAGGGGCGGCACCTCCCTCCTTGGGAGCGGCTTGCTGGCCGCAACCGGCAATAAAAGAGCCCAGGAGCACAGTAGCCAAAATCGATATCGAAAGTCTTTTCATTCTTATTCCTCCTTGATGGTTTCGATTCCTTCTGCAATCGCCGATGTCGTAGCTAATTTTGGTATTCATGCCGAATTATGAGATCATGCGCTTTTTTAGCGATCTTTTTTGAAAAAATACGGCCCCCTCCATGCTTCTTTCACGTCATTCCGTACTCAAAAATGAAAGCGTTTGAATAAAATGAAACCGTTTTCCAAGAACGCTGATCTGAAACTTCCGAAAAGCGTGATCCCCTCCTTTCCGTGAAATTTTGATTGCAAAGTTATTGCACTTTAATTTACATTTTAAATACAGTATAAATCGCCTAAACACAGCTTGTCGTTACATGGATCTCAGTGGTATTTGCACTTTTCTCATATATTCTTCATATCCCCTTAACATCAAAAGAGGTGTTCCCTTTGTACAGTCAGCACTTTGATCTCGGAGAACTGTCTTTGCTTCAGCCTACGGTTCATTACATCTGTTTGACCCGGGGCCGGCCGAACCGGATATGGGGCCCGCGCGCCATTCCCGACTGCCATCTCGTCTATGTCGTATCCGGACTCGCCAAACTGACCATCGGTGCGGAAGAACGGCTTGTACAGCCGGGGCACTGCGCTTTTTACGGGGTAGACAGCGTGACGCAAATCGTTTCTACGGAAGAAGACCCCGTTACATACTACAGTCTTCATTTCGAATGGAATACGCCGTCACCGACGCCCATGTCACTTCCGCAGCTGCTGTCGGGCATCCGCTACACTACGGGCAGCGAGCTCAACGGCCCTGCGACGAGCTACAGCGTCCGCGTTCCCGGGTACGGCGCGGTCGACATCCCGCATTTCTTCGCCTTCCCCGGAGCCGAACCGATGCTGCTGCAAATGCTGAGGGAATACGAGGCAAAGGAGCCGGGCTACGACTTCGTGCTGCGCGGACTGCTGGGCCGTCTGCTGGCCGCCCTGATCCGGCTGCAGCTTGGTAATACGTCGCACGGCGAGCTGGCCAGAAAAATCGCCCCGGCGCTCAAAGCCATCGAGAAGCAGCCCGAAACGGACTGGTCGACCGCTGCTTTGGCGGAGCTGTGCGGGTATAATACGAACTATTTTACCGGGGTGTTCAAAGCGGCCACGGGCACCTCGCCCAAATCGTTCATTATCGCAGGCCGCATGAGACGGGCCAAAAAGCTGCTGCTGGAAGAGGACACGGTCGAGAAAGCCGCCCGCAAAGCGGGGTATACGAGTCTGCACTATTTTTGCCGTCATTTCAAAGCGGAAACCGGACAAACGCCGACGCAGTTCAAAAAACAGCTATTCGATCTATAGCGACCGTTATAATAGACAACCGGGTTTGCATTTTTCTCCGAAAACACAACGTAGTTCTTCCACTTTTAATCTTAATATAGTTATATTACGCCGAAAATGCTTTGATTGATTTGACATAAATCGACCTATATACTTTTATGATGACTATTGTCCCGATGAAATATGAAATTTGGCGCAAAGGAGTACGCTATGCGAATCGATTACCATACGCATCATAACCGGTGCGGTCATGCTCAAGGCACGTTAAGAGAAATGATCGAAGCGGCGGTCGAAGCCGGGCTGGATCAGATCGGGCTGTCGGACCATAGTCCTCTCTACTTCAGGGAAGAGGATCATCCGGTACCCGGCATGACGATGGCCAAGTCGGAATTTCCGAATTATGTCGCCGAGATGATCGCACTTCGCGAGGAATACAAAGGCCGCATCGACGTAAGACTTGGCGTGGAGTCCGATTATATCCGTGATTGGCCCGATGCCTACAGGGAGATTTATGCAGCGTACCCGCTCGACTACGTCATCGGTTCGGTTCACTACACGGACGGCTTCCACGTATTCAGCCGCAACCGCTGGCAGCAGGAGACGGTCGACGTCGACGAAACGTACATTAACTATATTCGCCATGTTCAGGAAGCGGCGTTGTGCGGCGTCTTCGATATTTTGGGCCATATCGACGCAATGAAGGGGCTAAACGTACCGCCGACCGTATCGCTGACAAGCTTGTGGGACGAAACGGTCGATAGGATCGCCCGATCGGGCGTCACCGTTGAAATCAACACTTCAGGGCTGTTCAAGCCGTGCAAAGCGTGGTTCCCGTCGGTGGATCTGATCGAACGGCTGGCCGCGCGAGGCGTTACGTTCACGTTCGGGTCGGATGCGCATTCCCCCGGCCAACTGCTGCACGATTGGGATACTGCGGTCGACACGCTGCGCAGCCTCGGCGTTCGCGAGCTGGCCACCTTCCGGGAACGGCGGCGAGTCATGATTCCGATTCCCGGCAAAATGATGTAAAACGAAAGAAACCATGCGAATTGGAGGAGCAACATGAAAACGATACAGAACGATTGGGAACAACCGGAGCTGCTGCACCGAAACCGGCTTCCGTCCCGAGCATATTCGATCCCGCATCCAGCCGAAGCGTCCGCATTGACATACGAAAGAGGCCGTTCCTCCGCATTCCGGCTGTTGAACGGCCAATGGCAGTTTTATTACGCCGCCTCGCCCCTGCATGTGCCGGAGCGCTTCTACGCGCCGGACTATGATCCAAGCGGCTGGGATGAACTTGCCGTGCCGTCGCACTGGCAATTGAACGGCTACGGTAAGCCGCACTACGCCAACGTCGTCTATCCGTTTCCGATCGACCCGCCGCATGTGCCGACGGAAAATCCGACCGGCTGCTACCGGCGAACATTTCAAGTGCCCGAATCGTGGAGCGGCACGCGAATCATCCTTCATTTCGAAGGCGTCGACAGCGCATTCCATGTATGGGTGAACGGCAAGGAGCTCGGCTACAGCAAGGGCAGCCGCAATCCGTCCCAATTTGATGTGACCGACTACGTTCAGCCGGGCGAAAATTTGCTGGCGGTACAGGTATATCAATGGTCGGACGGCTCTTATATGGAAGACCAGGACATGTGGTATCTCAGCGGCATATTCCGGGACGTATACATAACCTCGATACCCGAACTGAACCTGTACGACTATTTCGTCCGGACGGAGCTTGACGAACAGTACCGCGATGCCGTACTGAAGGTTCGCACCGTATTATGGAACGCGCGTACGGAAGCGGCTAAAGGCCGGCTGGAGCTGGAACTGACGGATCGCTTCGGACGCAAGGTGGAGCACGCGGCGCTCGCCGGCGATATCGCTGTTCCGGCTGGAAGCAGGGAACCGTACGAATGGGAGTTTCCCGTGGCGAATCCGGACAAATGGACGGCGGAAAGTCCGAATCTGTATCATCTGGTCATCCGTCTTTATGACGAGCAAGGCAGCCTGCTTCAAGTTCATGCACAGCGGGTCGGCTTCCGCAAGGTGGAGCTGGCCGGAGGCAATCTGCTCGTGAACGGAGTCCCTATTATGTTCAAAGGGGTCAACCGTCACGATCACCATCCCGACTTTGGGCGGGCCGTCCCGCTGTCAACAATGGTGGAAGACATTGTATTAATGAAACGGCACAATATTAATGCCGTCCGGACTTCGCACTACCCGAACGACCCGAGATTTTACGATTTATGTGATCAATATGGGCTGTATGTCATCGACGAAGCCGATCTGGAATGCCATGGCTTCAAACATACGGACAACGTCAACTGGATCAGCGATAGTCCGGAATGGCGCAGCGCTTATTTGGACCGGATGGAGCGCATGGTGGAGCGCGATAAAAATCATCCTTCGATCGTCTTGTGGTCGCTCGGCAACGAGTCGTTCTACGGCTCAAACCATGCGGCTATGTATGAATGGACCAAGGCCTTTGATCCGACAAGGCTCGTTCACTATGAAAGCGACCGGGAAGCGGCTTCCGCCGACGTATTCAGCACCATGTATTCGTCCGTCGAGAAGATGGAAGAGCTCGGGAAGCGGGACGACCTCGGCAAACCTCATATTTTGTGCGAATATGCCCATGCGATGGGTAATGGCCCTGGCGGGCTGAAAGAATACTGGGACACGTTCTACCGCTACAAAAGGCTGCAGGGCGGCTTTGTCTGGGAATGGATCGACCACGGTCTGCGGACGCAAACGGAAGACGGCCGGGAATATTTCGCCTACGGCGGCGATTTCGGAGACCACCCGAACGACAGCAATTTCGTCATCGACGGGCTCATCTTCCCTGACCGAACACCAAGCCCGGGCTTGCTCGAATTGAAAAAGGTGATCGAACCGGTCGTTGCGGGCGCTGTCGATCTTGCGACAGGAAAGCTGCAAATCACGAACCGGTACGACTTCTCCGATTTGTCGCATCTCCAGTTCGTTTGGAATGTGACGGCCGACGGTCGGGTCATTCAATCCGGAACCGTGCCGGCTCCGATCATTCCCGCCGGAGAAAGCGGCGCGCTGTCCATCCCGTTCGTACAGCCTTCCCGGCTCGCGCCGAATACGGACTATTGGCTGAACGTGGGCTGCCTGCTGGCGGAAGATACGGATTGGGCCTCCGCCGGGCATGAAATTGCCTGGTCGCAGTTCCTGCTTCCTTGGGAGAGCAGCAGTTCCCCATCGGCAGGCGATCGGACGGGTACGCCGTTAACGATCAAGGAATCGTCCTTGCATCTATATGTCAGCGGAGCGGACTTTGAAGTCGTGTTCGACCGCGCCTACGGACGGATCACGTCCTGGACGTTCGCCGGACAGCCGGTGATCGAAGAAGGCCAAGGACCTCGACTGGATTTGTGGCGCGCGCCTACCGACAACGACAATCGGGCTCTCGGAGATTGGCGCCATTCCATTCATCCGGAAAACCGCGCGACGGTGATTTGGAAGCAATCGGGCCTGCACTGGCTGCAGCATCGTCTGAAGCGACTTTCATGGGAAAGCGCAGCGGACGGTCTAAGCGCTACGGTCGTATGCGAGGTTCGCATCGCCCCTCCGCTGTTAAGCTGGGGTATTGATGCGACGTATACGTACACGATTCACGCAAGCGGCGATGTGGCCGTCAACATCGAGGGCGTGCCGCAAGGGAAATATCCGAATACGCTGCCTCGCATCGGGCTGCAGCTCGACATGCCGGAACGCTATGGCCGGGTGCAGTGGTACGGACGCGGTCCGGGCGAATCGTATCCAGATACGAAGCTGGCCGGACGTTACGGGGTCTACAGCGCAGCGGTGCGCGAGCTGTTCACGAACTATGTGTTCCCTCAGGAAAACGGGAACCGTACCGACGTCCGCTGGGTTGCTTTAACCGACGAACGGGGATCGGGACTGCTTGCCGTAAGCGAATTGGAGATCAACTTCAAGGCGCTGCGTTTCCTGCCCGAAGATTTGGAGAACGCCAAGCATACGTACGACTTGAAAGAACGCAGCAGCGTTACCGTTCATCTCGACTTCGCAATGAATGGCATCGGCAGCGCGAGCTGCGGCCCGGGCGTGCTTCCGCATTATTTGCTCAAGACGGAACCGTTCCGATACGCCATTCGGCTCCGGCCTTTCAGCGCGGATCAATTGTCGCCGGCCGAGCTGGCGAAGCAAAAACTCAATTAAGAAGAATCTGCAGATCGATACGCTTTCGCTGAAATTATTTGTGCCTTGGCAGAAACTTTTTCTTGCGAGCCGAACGCTTGAACGGCATTTTTCATTACTTTATTAAAATACCCGGCTGCTCTTATGATGGTAAGAGTCGCCGGGTATTTTTTAGTTAAAAGATATTGAATCCATTAAGGTTTTTCACTCTTGATATATTGGTTGATCGCTTCTTCCGCTTCCCTTAACGCCGTGTTGACGTCCTTCTTGCCTTGCGCATACTCTTTAAACTTGCTCACGAGCGTACCGCGCGATTTCGTATAATACGCCGAATACGGTGGGGCCGCAGGAGCCGGTTTACTTTTGAATATGCTGGAAATCTTTTTGTCCTTGAATGCGTCGTTGCCCTTCAAAAACTCATTCTGGAATTTCGGGTCCTTCAATACCGAAAGCTTGCCGGCCCTCGCCTCCATCAGTTGCACCTCGTCGGAGAACATCACTTCCAGCACCCGTGCCGCATCTTCTTTGTGCTTACTTGTTTTGGCTATATTCGTAATAACAATATCGTAGGCTCCGTATAAGTTCGGTTTGCTCGGATAGCTCGGATACTGGGCGACGTCCCAGTTGAGGTTCGGGTCGACAATGAGCTTATCGAACAGATTGACCGTCGTCAGCATGGCGACGTTTTTGTTTTTTACGAACCGATCCGTCACGCTCCCCGACATGATTCCTTCCTTCGGCGTGTTGCCCTGGATATCGTATATTTTTTTGCCCGTTTCGAAAACCATCTTATACGGCTCGCTGTTCACATCCGTTTTATCGTTTCGACCGTCGACGATCCCCAGTGAAAGCGGTGTCAACATTCGCGTCAAATAATCGGGATCGAGTCCGATATACTGCGTACCGTTATCGAGTCGCGTCACTTTCTTGGATAGCTCGATCGTTTCGTCCCAAGTCATTCCGTCTTTCGGATAAGGCACTCCGAAACGATCGAATATGTCCTTATTGTAATACAGCGCGTAAAGCTGCACCCAGTTGGGCAGCCCGTACAAAAGGCCGGTCTTCGTTGACTGTTTGACGCTGTCTATCGCTCCCGGATCGAATCGCGACAGGTCGAACTTCATCTTTTGAAGCAAAGGTGCAATATCTTCGAATAAGCCGAGGTCGGCCGTCTCCGGCATGAGACCGTTCCATACCGATATGAGGTCGATGTCTTCACCTGCCGCAATCGCTTGCCCAACCGATACTTTCGGCAAAAATTCGATCGTGATGTGCGGATATTTTTTTTGCACCGGGTCCAGAATCAACGCTTTGAAGTCTTCTTCGGTCCAATAACCTTGCGTCTGGTACATCTTGAGCGTTACGGGCTCAAACTTCTCCTGTTGCGGTTTCGCGTCGGGCGAACCGGCGCCGGGATCTTTCTGGGAGCAGCCTGCGATAAGGGAACCTAACAAGACGACGGCAACACCTGTGTTCAGCTTTTTCATATTACAACCCCTTACTTATATAATATGACGATAAATATTGTGCTACATGTAAAGTATAAGTTACTTTTTTTCGGGGATTCAATCATAACATATTCGTGATATGTAACTATATTAAGATTAACGTGATTTCGCTGAGCTCACAACTGCTGCATTAACTAGTAATCCCTGTAATGGCCATAATAAATATTACTGGTAATTCATATATTTTTTTTGTAAATATATTCGGGAAAGTGGCATTTTGCCCAGTACATCATATATTACACAATAAAGCAAGGAGTACTGCTATTGTTCATTCAAATACGGAAATGGGTGTGAATATGCCGGAAGATCAAAATATTACGCGGGTTCTCAGCATCGGGAGCGTATCCAAACAGCTGGAGGTGCCGCCCGGAACGGTAAGACAATGGGAACAAGATTTTATGCTGAACATCCCAAGAACACCGAACAATGTCCGTTACTACACTTTCCGCGATATCGAGTTGTTGCAAAAGATCAAGAAGATGTGCGACAACGGCGACACCGTTGAGACGATCCGACAGCAGTTGAAAGAAGCGTCTCCTCAAATCTCACAGGCGCCCTCTACTCCGGAAGCGGTCATACCGGATTTGACTCGCATCGTGCAGGACCTCAACGAGCGGGTGTTACGCATACAGCAGCTCTTGGAAACGTTGCCTGCCATCATGAAGTCGGCGGTCGCGGAAGGAATGAAAACGGAGCGTAAAGCCGCCGTTAAACCGATTGAGATTGAGCCGCATTCGGCTGCTCCGATCGCAGACCTTGCCGAAGAGGGCGGCAAACTGGCGCCCGATACAACTCGGCTGTACGTAGCTGCGCTGCCGTTATCCGAGAAAAAGAAAAAAACGACTTGGCGTAAGAATGGGCGAAATAAGAAAGAAACCGGAAAACGGTAGTTTCCGGCTCATAAATGAAGAAAAAAAGCTTGAGTATGCAGCGGCTGACATCCTACTATCCGGATAGGGGAACAGCCGCCGTTGTTTCTTTAGCACGCTGCGCTACGGTTCATCGATTCCTCTGGCGCGGCAGCAGCTGCGAATCCAATATGCAATCTTTATCGAACAGCTTCCTGCACGTGCTCTTTGCAAAAAGCTTCGATCTGCTTCTCCTCTTCTTCATCCATCTCAAAATCGAGATATTGATTCGTCTGCCTGTCCAAAAACTCGTACTTCACAATGCGTTCCCGGTTATCCTCCACGCTGTACACGACCCTTAAATATACCCCGCTTTCGGTATGTAGCTCGTCATCCTCCGGTACGTCCAGATCAAGCAAAAACTCGTAGCGCGTTCCTGCCAAAATACCGAACGGGTCTTTAATCAATTCCACACTGTACTCCGTAATCGTAAACAATCGTATCCTCCCTTTCCAAACCTCTCGTCTCTATTATATACAAAATCATCGCTGCGCCCTAATGATCCGATGCGGAAATTAAAATGAATCGGACAATATATTCCATCCGCCGTGCGCAAATCGAAAGCGCTTGCATATACTATATAAAAAGCGTTGGAGGTGTGCTCATGTCAAAACTGACATCGTTTCCAATTCTCAGCGCGTTGATTGGTGTATTGTTCCTTTTATCTTCCTTTTGGATCGAAATGCCCGGGCCGTCCGCGGTGCGAAGCAGCTTAGTCGGTGGCTTGATTCTGGCTTTTTCGTCCGCTCTATCGTACGGCAAGTCGGGTTGGGGCTCCATATTCCATTGGATCTCCCTCATTTGCAGTGTTTGGTTTATTATGTTTCCGATTGTCTACTCGCTGGACTTTATTTTGACCGCAGCTTATATGCTGCTGGCTATTACTTCGGTCATGTTGAACTATTACGCCATGGAGCATGAAGAAGAATAAACGTCTTTTTATTCCCGAAATCGTATAAGCCGTTCGCTTCCATGTACAAGCGGGTTTCCCATATATCATGTCCTGTTCAAATCAAATGGACAACGCTAAAAAGCTGCGCTTCCGCAGCTTTTTCACTGTTCATTCGAACGTTTCTCCGTATGCATGGCGGAACCGGCTGCCGATTTGGACGAGCCGTTCTCCGTTTTTCGCGCGTTCCCGCTCGCACCTACTCCGAACTCTGCGCTCTGAGACCAATCTTCAAAAGAAGCATCGAGCTGCCGTTCCCTGCCGGGGTCCTCATTGACATCGGAGTCTACTTCCATTGGCGTCTCCGGATTCGCCTTACCGAATAAGTTCATTTGATATCTCCCCTATTCATTTATAGGGTTAAGTTGCATACAAATCCGTATTTTTATTCGTATCGGTTCGAATGATATAAATAATCACTATTCAGGAAAACATAAACTGTACCCATTATCCGATGAAGGAGCACAGCACGAATGATCAGCAACCGCGAACTGAAAGACGAGATCGAGCAGTTAAACGAACAAAACCAGTCGTTAACCCAAGAGCTTCAGCAGATCAAAGATTTGCTTCAACAACAAAGCCAACAGCAAAATAATCAAAAAAACCAACAACAGCAAAATCGTCAGAACCATTCCGGCAATCGTGGGGGCGGTCAGAGCGGCAGCCAAAACCATTCGAATTCGAACTCGGACATTTCCAATATAGCCAACGACTTTATGATCCTTAAAGATATGAGCTCCAGCATCGAATCAAAGATGAAAGACTACGTCTCGCAGCAATCGGGACAATCCGGCAGCAATTCCTTAACCCAGGAAGACGTTATTAATCTCGTTTTACATATGATGAACGGCATGATCGACTGGACCGTAGACTACGTCTCAAGCCAAGGTCAAGGTCAAAATCAAGGGCAGGGGCAGGGACAAGACCAAGGTCAGAGTCAAAGTCACGGCCAGTCGCAGAATATGGATCAAGGGCAGGGACAAAACCAACTTCAATAAATCGTTCATCGAATCTCGATCCTTAGTCGCAGCCGCGTCTTAACAGTAATCAAGCGGATGATATACCCACGGGACGAACGGAACGGCGCGCTGAAGCTCTTCGACAAACGACTTGTTCCCGTTATGGATCGTAATGGTTCCTTCTTTCACGCGCGTGCGGAAATCGATTCTTCCCATAAGCCAACGCGTCAATGTGTCGTCTTTCATTTCCAGCGTTATCTTGTCTTCCCCAGGGCTCTGCGCGGGAATCAATTCGATGTCTTGCGTCGGCGTGCGTACGCTGATTGGAGCGCCGATCCTGTTCAGCCGCCCTTGCCAGCATGTAGCGAACAGCGCTTCGGCATCGAAGGCGAGCGCCATCGTATGCAAGCTTCTCAGACCGGACTTCAAGCCCATGCGGTCCAGCAGTTCGCGGTGCGGGTCGTCATCGCCGATCACATAAGTGAGCGCGCCCAGGTTGTTCTGAACGGCGTAAGCCATTGCGGACTCCAACAGCGCTCCGGTCCGTTCGATGTCCGCACCCGCCGCTGCCGTTTCGAGAATGCGCAGCGGCGTTTCTCTTCCGTCTGCGCTCACTTCTTTGCCGGCAATCAAGTATCCGGTAAGCTTCCCTTGCTCGCGCAGCTGAAACCAGAAAAACCGCTGCGGCCGCGCGGCATAATACGGCGAACGAAACGATTGCGCCCAATAACCCGGATGGCGGTCGGGAAATCCCCCGTATGCTCCGTATGTATCCTCGAACAGCTCCAGCAGACGACTGCTCCCGGCAATTATGCCGTCCGTACCTTCCGATACGACGACATCCCGGTGCATGGCCGCATGTTCAAGCGAGCCCGTATATTCGCGCATGTAGCACAAGTCGACATGACCCGTTTTCGTATAAAAATGATAGCCCTGACTCCGCTCATGCCCCCGGTATACCATAAGCACGTCCGCTTTGCCTTTCAAAAAGCCGCAGGCTGCCTCCATCATGGCCGAGCCGATGCCCAGCCCCCGCACATCGCCTCTTGTTCCTACGGAGTTCTCGAAAGCGGCTGTAACGACAACTCCCGGAGCGATCCGAATGCGGCGCAAAAACAGCGGAATAAATCCGGCCGGCTCATCGCCGATATAAGCGATAGAGCCCGTGGTTGGCGCTCCCCGCTCCCAATCTTGCCTTGTAATCGGCGGAAAGATCGCATTGCGGATCCGAAGTCCCTGCTCGATCTCCTCATCGCGGATTTCTCTGGCTGTCACGGCCGGACTCGGCTTGTTTTCCTCACTCACGGACACACCTCATTTTCTTTGATTATCGTATTGAACCAAGCTTTGTCATTCATCACCGGTCAAACTTCGTTTGTGCAGCGTATCCATAATTTGCTCAAAACTGATGCCGTACAGCTGAGCGATATCTTTGCCCAGACTCATCCCCATCGGAGAGCCGGGAGTAATTTTATATGTCCGTTTGGTCATCGCATCCGCACGGCGAGCATCGGCGTTGTTGCCTTCGATACCGGCTACCATACTGACAAGCCGGCTGTCCCCGGGAACCTCGTCGTTAATCGAATCGACACCGGCCGCAAGTTCCAGCAGGTGAGTCGCAAAAACAGCCCGGCATCCGATCACCTTGATCCCCTTGACGACATCCCGTGCCAAGTACAAACTATCCGCCGGACTTGTGCTGGACAACGATTCGTTCAATAATATCAAACTGGAACCGGTCGCTTTGGCGAATATTTCCGACAGCCGTTTCGATTCCTCGCCCAGCCTTCCATTGTTCACATTCGGCTTCTCTTCCTCGGAAAAGTGGGTAAATATCCAATCGACTGGACTGATACGTGCCGCCGTACCGGGGACGTACAACCCGGCTTGAAATAATATTTGCGCCACCCCGATCGCGCGGGTATACGTCGTTTTGCCCCCTTGATTCGGACCTGTCAAAATAAATACGCGTCCCTGCGGGCCAAATGCGATATCGTTCGGCACGACGGAACGGCCAAGATTGATTTCCTGGTGTTTCCGATATAAGCTGTACGATAAAATGTAGTCCGTCATATTGTCGATCTGGCACGTGCGTTCGGATGGAGGCGCAGCTTGCGGTTTGCACATGGGAAGTTCCAGCTCGCTCAGCTTGCGAATGAATTTGGCGGCACCGGCAAAAAAGCCGATTTCTAGCTCAAGCATCGTAATCGCAGGTATATTGACGTGAATATATTTCCCGAGCGCGGACCCTATCGGCAGTATCGCCGCCTGGAACAAGCTTTCCAAATCTTTAAACAAAGCGCTTTCAAGAGCAGAGCCGCCGTTTTGCAATATCGAATGAAATAGGGATATGCCTTGATACGATTGGTCGACGGATTTTAATCCCAAAATGCTCGAGACGAGCGATCGTTTATGTTCTTTGAACGGCTTCGGCTCGATGGACAAAAACACGGCCTCCGTCGGCTTCAGCTCATTATCCAAATTAATTCCGATCGTCACGCTGGACATGCTCTGCAGCTTTTTCCTGAATTCGGGAAGCTCGGCGGCCATCGCTTGAAAATGATCGCTTGCGGTAAGCTCCTCCGTATATTGAAGCAGCCGGAGCAGTCCTTCTGCGCTTAATCTTGATTTGTATTGCACGAGCACGGCATGTAATTTCAACACACATTCGGTGTACAGGCTTAAAATCTCCAGCTGCCACGCGATTTTACGTAACGGTTCTTCCCCTGACACGTGCTTAACGCTGTTATGGCTTTCCAGCTTCTGAATGAACGGCAGCATGTCCTCCAAATCGCCGGTCATGTCGGGGAGACCGATGAAGTTCTCCAGTATATCGAGCCGGTAAGAAATGACGTCCGTATCGTCGCACAGCTGAAGCAGCAGCCGTTCGATGCCGTCCGCATATTTTTGCTTGATGCACAGGCTCTGCACGATTTTATCAACGCCTAAATCCGTTTTGCAGCGCTCGGAAAGCCTGATTTCATCCATGTACTTCTCTTTCGATGCCTCGGACGGCCACAGCAAGCTTACGTTTCGGTTCTCCATTTGTCGTCCCCCGATTCCTAATATTCCTCTTCATCATACCATAATTTGCCTGTGTGCTAGGGAGTTCGTCAGAAAATACTCTGGCTAAAACAGGATCAACACGAAGGTAAGCAATGACGGAACCTTTAAAATCATTTGTGCAGATCCATACTTTGAGCGGGGGAGGGATGGGTATGGGGTTCCAACCGCTGTTGAAATCGTATGATTGGGATGGAATTAGCGGTATACATACACTCATGGGGTAATAGTTGACTTGAGGTTCGGACGCAAGCCGATGATCAAACTAACTTATCGAATCAATCGCTACCTATAAGGAAAGCTCCTTCGCTGAGCAGATCGCATTACGACAATCAAAAAGGCGGGGAGTTCCCTCCCCGCCAACCTGAAATGGAACGACCGGCTGCCTCGCAGCGAGGTCAGCCTTATGGCGATCGTCAACCGATCATTTCGGCCCACCGGTCGATCGATGCCTTGATGTCCTTGCCCTCTTGAATCCATTGCATTAAATCCTGCTTGATGATGCTCCGGTTGGCATTCCATTTCTGGCTTACGTAGAAAGCGCTCTTCGACGCTTTGTCCAGCTCCGCCAGGGCGCAGCTCCAGTAAGGATGATCCGCCTTGCCAAGCCTGCGGGCTGCCGATTTCGTAGCCGGCAGCAAACTGAGCGGACTGCCCGTCTGCGGAGCGGAAAGCTCCTTCAACAGCTGCCATGCCAGCTCGGGATCGGTGCAGTTGGAGGAAATGCCGTATCCGCCCATATACACCATATTCGTATCGTCGCCTGTCGCAGCCCCGGGCAAACCGACAACGCCATACTCCTCATTGTGGTTATTCATCACGTGAGGCAGCCACCAGGAGAAATCGTACACCATCGCGTATTCGCTTGTGAACGCTTGGTCTCCGCCCTCGCCGGGATACGGTGCAATCCGGTGAACCCGGTACCAGTCTACGATCCGCTGAAGCGCCATAGCGGTAGCCGCGCTGTCGATATATCCTCTGGCCGTGCTGCCATCCGCCGACATATATGCGCCCCCGCTTCGTTTCACGAACGGCTCGAACCATTCGATGTCGACACCGAGGCGAATGCCGTATTGCTTGTCTTTGGTCAAACGAAGCGCCGTGTCCTGAAACTGTTCGAACGTCCAGCCGCTGACCGGTTCCGGCAAACCCGCCTCCTCGAACGCCTTTTTGCGGTAATACACGAGAGGCACGGCGATATCAATCGGAAGCGCCGCCAGTTTCCCTTGATCGGTCGGGCCTTCCAATGCGCCTTTATAAAAATCGTCCGCAGACAACTCGGGATCTTGCGAAAGAAACGGCATCAAATCGATAATAAGCCCTTGGCGGAGGTACGGCCCAAACACGCTTTCCGACAGATGGATCAAATCTCCCGGTTCGCCCCGCTTCATCTTGGTAAGCACTTCGAAGTTGCCGTTGGCTTGGTCGATACGGACTTCCACGTTGGGCATTCGGGCTTCAAACGATTCCACCTTTTTCAAAAGCGCCTCGAGCCCTTTTCCATTGGATTGCGTAATGAGCGTAAGCACTTTGTTATTCATAGACATCCTCCCACTGATTATTTTTCATATGCATCATATGAACGGTTTCGTTTAATACCGCTATTGCTTGCTCTTCGCATTGTTTTACCTTTTTCAGCAACTCGATCGACATCTTCAGCACATCGGTAGTCCAGGGAGTCTCCAGCAGCAAAGAACTAAGCTCGCTTATCTCCTGGAGCTTGCCTGCCGCCTGATCGTACAGCAGCGCCGCTTCCGCCAGCAAACCTTCCGCGTACCTATCCACGCTTAAGGAGCGCAGGTAGGGCCCGGCAAAAGATCTGGCGCTCGAATAGGCGTAAGCCATGTAGCGGTGTCCGTAGGCGTTCGCAAGCCGCGGCCCCGCCTCCAGATGTCGGATCCACATGTCATATGCCCGTATACCGGATATAAACGACATGTAGACGGATTTATTGCGGTACCCGTCCCCTTCTTGCGCATGCTGCAGCGCGGCTTTCACCGAACGGGCGGGGTCCCACCCTTTCGTCGGCCGGGTTGTTTTGTGCAAGCCGCACAGAAAACGGAGCGGCGAGGCGGCCAGCTCGGAGTAACGGAGCGTCTTGCGGTACGGCGGCGATACGTCGGTCAGTTGTACGGTCTGCTCCGCATCGTCGTACGCAAAAATCAAATTCCACTCGTGCACAAACGGCCGATCGACGTAGGTGTCGAAGTAAAGAACAGGACTTCCTCTGTCAATAAACGTTCGGATAAACGCAGCGACCGGCTCGATCTCCATCGGCACGACCGGGAATAACATCGCTCCCGCATGCAGCGGAACCGGAGTACCTTCCAATTGACCGGTCATGAACACCGGGTCATACCCGAAATCCCGGACCAGCGCTTTCATCTCCTGCTGCCAATCGAACACAAACACGCCCGCGGCATACGTCGTATGTTGAGAAAGCTTCAGCCGAAAGGCGTGCCCGCTTCTCCCCATCAATTCGGTGGCCGTCGCTTCTTCGCCGCGAGCCCGCAGCAGCTTGCCGATCCGGTCGATGAACGTATCCCGTATATCCGGAATGCCCGTCGGCATGGATAACGAGCATTGGCGAGGCTTGCAGCAAGCGATCGCGCTTTGCAAATCGAGCCGCTCCCGGCGCGCCGCTTCCTGGATTTTTTTCTTGGCCCGGTTCAAATACGTGTGAACGCTTCCGGACGTCGTCTTGTACTGTCTGGCAATTTCGGCGGCGGAATAGTGCATGAAAAAATAGGCCTCGAATATCGACCGCTCCCTTTGATTCAAGCAGTGCAGCAAGGAACGGATCAGCTGAGCCGCTTCTTTCTTGATCAAATGCCATAGCGGTTCGTACCCGTCACGAGCTTTGTCCTCCTCAAGCTGTATCCGCAGCGTTAACCGCTCTAGCATGTTTTCGTTCATGGCCGGGCTACCATCGGCATCCGTCATATCGGCGAAAAAAGAAAGCGGCTTTTCGTTCCGATACGGTCCGCCGCGGCGCAGTTTCATATTCGCTTCATTCCTCACGATTTGTTTAAGCCAGCCGGCAAACCGATTCGGGTCCATCAGCTTCCCCACATGCAAAAACGCTTTCAAGTACGCTTCTTGCACAATATCTTCCGCCATCGACTCATTCCCGGCCATCGCCTGCGCCCACCCGAGCGCCCGCTGCCTATGTCTGCGAAGAAGTTCGCCGAATGCTTCCGTATCTCCCGCCTGCGCCCTTTCCGCCATTTGTCGTTCGATCCCCGGTTCTCCCTTCCTAACGTGATCGGTTTCCATTGAGCACCTCCCTTCCGGTACGCCTATGTATATAGATGCCGAAACCGCAGCCTCGCTTAACAAGAACAACGATTTTCGCCAAATGCTTTATAAAATCCAAAATCTTCCTCTGCCTAAATGATTCGCGATCGAACCGTGCCAACCTTCCGGAAAACACAAAAAAACACCTGCCTGAGGCAAACCCGGCCAACACGGTGGTGCTGGTCGGCTATTTGCGGTCAGAGGCGCGCCCATGATTGCTATACGACAGAGTTCCAAATCGGATTGCTATATTCATGTCCTACATGATGTTTCTTGCTCATCGCGGTAGTTGGACTTTATGCGATTTGATTGTAAGTAACAATGAGCAAGGTGGTAATAGCCAGTGAAAAAAATGGCCAAGAAAAAACGGTCAATTTCAACAAAGTAACCCCTCCCTTGTTGTTTGCTTGCCTAATCAGTATGACATTTAAACCTGAAATGAACATTACGAACAGCTGAAAGTTTCCTGAATGCAAAATATGACAGACGTTTGCCGGATGTGCAATTCACGATTCAATCGAGGCCCATTGGATAAGATGTGTTTCGACTGGGAAACATACGCCACAATGACGCAAAAAACGGCTCCTTTGGGAACGATCCCTTAGAAGCCGTCTTTCGGATTACCGTCCGGCGCGAACGATAATGAAATGTTTATTTTTGCTGTTGGGCTTTTTTATCCCCGATGGTTACCGTAATATCGCTCTTCTGACCGTTTCGGATAACGGTCATCACCGCTTTGTCGCCGGATTTGAGCGCCTTGACTTTCGTCGTCAATTCTCCCGCGTTGTTGACCTGTTCTCCGTTAACCGCGGATATGACGTCGTACGTTCTGATCCCAGCCGCAAAGGCAGGGCTGCCCGGTTCAATCTGGGATACGACGGCGCCGTTGGCGCTGCCGAGCTTGAGATCGCTGCGCCAGCCGTCGTCGATATCTTCCAGGCCGACGCCGATATAAGGCACAGGCTCTTTCGGAATGGCAACGTTATTTTTCAAGTTCTCAAGAACGGACGAGATCGTCGTCGTCGGAATCGCGAAGCCGATCCCTTGCGCATCGGCGTTGACTGCGGTGTTGATCCCGATCACCTCGCCGTTCAAGTTAAGCAGCGGGCCGCCGGAGTTGCCCGGGTTAATGGATGCGTCGGTTTGCAGCAAATGCTTATATTCCCTTGTTCCCTGCGCATCTGGAATGGAGATCGGGCGTTCCTTCGCGCTTAAGACACCGACGGTTACCGTCTGATCGAAGTCGTACGGGTTGCCGATCGCCACGACCCAATCTCCCTGTTTTACCGTATCCGGGTTGCCGAGCGGCAAATACGGGAAGTCTTTGTCGCCTTCGATTTTCAAGACGGCCAAGTCGAGATCGTAGCTGTTGCCGAGCAACGTCGCTTTAATCGGCTTGTCGTACCCTTGCACCGTAACCCAAATTTCTTCGGCGCCGTCGATGACGTGTTCATTGGTCAATATATAGCCGGATTTCTCGAACAGGAACCCCGTTCCCATCCCGCCGTCCTGCAATCGATCGGAATTACCGCTGCTGCCGCCATCACCAAAAAATTGGCGGAAAAACGGGTCCATCGCCTGAGCCCTGCTTCCGGAATTCGCTTTGACTTTCGTTTCGATCTTAACGACCGCCGGGCTCGCTTGCTCTACGATTTGCGAAATGCTGCCCGACGCGCCCAAATTGACCGATGCGGTTTTGACGTCCCCAAGCGTAGTGCCCTTCGTACTAGAACTGCCTCCCGACCCGCCGGCAGCGACACTTTGATAGGCCGTGAACAAGTTCATTTTGTCCGAAGCGAACATCAACCCCCCGGTCACCAGCGTTCCGGCGAGGAAAGCGGCGAACACGCTCTTGAATCGGGAAGCCTGTCTCGGCTTGGATGTTTTCTTTTTGGAAACGGGCTCTATTTCCACAATTTCAGAAGAATCCGATGGTTCCTGCTGTTCCAGCCATTGATCTCTATTATCGTTAGTCATCATCATCGTCCTCCGTTTTCTAGAATCGTTTCGTAGAATCATATAATAGAACAACTTATGCTAATGACTCTATTGTGGACTCCTATCCTTAAATGAGCCTTAATCTCGGATAAAAGGAAGGTAAAAAAAAGCTCACCGCCTATAGCGGATGAGCCTGTCCTATCGATTTGAGCGAAACTACTAAAACATTTACAATAAAACAGCTTTTAGCTTGGCGCCTCCCGTTTTTTCGAATCCATTCCGCTCATAAAACAAAACCGTTCTTTGGAAAAAAGGCAGCGGCGGCGTAACTACCTCCAGCCGCTTCCAGCCGCACGTCTTTCCGTATGCTTGAGCCGCTGCCAGCAGCCGGGCGCCGACGCCTCGCGAGCGGTATTCCGGCTCTACGTAAAATTCTTGAATGATGCCAAACGCGCCGTCGGCGTACAAAGCGTGACTCTCGCATAGGGACAAAAAGCCGACCGCCCTGCCGCTCAGCCTATCCGTCGCCATCCATACTGTATAAATGCCGGTCTCCAAATACGATTTGCACTTCTCGGCTGTCCCGGAAAGCGAAAACAACGGGGTCGGCGCTCCCGTTCGTTCCGTGATTTCCGCGATCAACGCTTCGAACAATCGGGTGATGTTCACGGAATCGGGTACAGCAGCTCTTTCGATTCGAATCATGATGCCGCCTCCTTGCCAAGCAAGTGCAGGATTAACGCCTTTTGGATGTGCATCCGGTTTTCCGCCTGCCGGTAAATGACGGAACGTTCGGATTCGATCAGTTCCTCGGCAATTTCAAAGCCGGGGTGGATGGGCATATCGTGCATAATGTACGGCGAAGCTCCGTTGAGGGTCGATTTGTTTAATTGGAACGGCATCATGGCTTCGATTCTACGCCGTTTCTCCTCCTGATAACCGGGATCGTTATAAAATTCCATGTCGATCCACGTATCGGTATATGCGTAGTCGGATCGGGAAATGGCTTCCGTGGCGCTGCTCAACTTCTCTATCGCTCCGCTTGTCATAGCAGCATGCATCAGTTCTTCATCCCAAGACGCTTCATTTATGATCGGCGTAACGAGCAGCAGCTTGACACCCAGCTTCATGCACGCCTCGATTAGTGAATTCGCTACATTGTTATGGATGCCGATATACGTCAACGTGATGCCGTCAAACGTCCCCGAACATTCGTACACCGTCATCAGATCGGCCAGCGCCTGGCACGGATGGTATTTGTCGCAGCAGCCGTTGATGACCGGCACAGACGAGTAGTTTGCCAGGCTCAGCACATCCTCATGTTTTTTTAATCTCGCCATAATCAGATCGCTGCCGGTGGATACATAGCGGGCCTCGTACTGAAGCGGAGACAAG
Organism: Paenibacillus allorhizosphaerae; assembly: GCF_042659105.1. Lineage (NCBI taxonomy): Bacteria > Bacillati > Bacillota > Bacilli > Caryophanales > Paenibacillaceae > Paenibacillus > Paenibacillus allorhizosphaerae. The sequence goes on from NZ_JBHSRV010000001.1 coordinate 1,549,344, forward strand.
CCGAAGTTGCTTGATTCCCAATCCATAACGACGGTGTAGCCGCCCATTTGCTTCATTCCCGACTGAAACGAAACGTTCGTGCGCGTCGACTTTTTCTGAAAGAGCAGAAGCATGCCTTTTCGCTCGCAAGCATGATAATAATGATGCGGGTTCCGCTTCATCTCGATTCCTTTCAAAATCAATGCATGCAGCTGCTCGCTGGAAAGTCCGCGCAAATGTAACAAATGCAATGGAGTCACCTCGATTGTATAATTATAATATATAATGAATAATTATACATACTAGAGTGTTTTGAAATATATGTCAACATCATAGGGTAAGCAAAAAGGCCCTACCGCTTTCCTTCACACGGTTGAGCCTCTGCCTAATACCTTATGTAGATCGCTAAAACATTATTTCATCTTGGATTGCAGCAGCTCCACCAGTTGCTTTCCGATGTTCGCACCGCCGCCGTTCCGTCCCGGACGATCTGAATTCCCTCCTTGCCCCTTTTGCTCGCCCTTATTGCCTTGATCCGCCGCATTCCCCTTGTTTGCTTGACGCGCCACCCGGTCGGCTTGATTGCCCTGATCCGCCTGGCCGTCCTTGTTCCCTGCCTGAGCGCCTTGACCGGCTTCGCTCATCTTTTTCTTCTGCTCCTCCGTCATTTGACTGCGGTCCGGCCGATTCTGCATGTTCGCTGCGGCGTCGTCGACAAACTTCTTCTGGTCTGCTGTCAGCTTCTCGAGCAGCTTGGTTTTCGCGTCCGAAGACAGTTCTTTCTTCGTGATGCTGTCTTGAACGACCGGGAGCATCGCCTGCGCCTGTTCTTTCGTGATGGCCAGCCCGTTCGCTTTGTCCATGCGAACCAGTGTCTGGAACGTCATCATCATTTGACGCTCCTGCTCATTCATTTGCATCGGGGCCTTGCCTTCCGTTGCATTGCTCTGTGTCTGCCCCTGCGTGTTCGCCGCCGCGGGAGAGGCGGCGTTCGCGCTGGCCGTCCCCGGCTGCCCTTGCGAATTCGTTCCGCATCCGCTCAACAATACCGCGATCAACGCGCCAACGCCTAACCATTTTCCATAAGACATCGGATGATCAACCCTTCTTCTAAAATGAAAATGCTGCAGCCATCGTGAAGCTTGCCTGGCCGCAACTCCAATGATAGGGTGTCATGATGAAATCCATATGAAATGTAACTTAAGGGACGATAAAAATTAGCTTAACGGATGCTGAGCGTTTCGCGTAATGCATAAATGCGCAAGCGTTACAAGTCAAAATAAAAAAGCCTGATGGCTCAGGCTTAGCGCAACACTCGGTCGTTTATTTCTGTGATGCGATGTATTGATTAATTTTTTCTTCCGCAACTCTCAAGGCGGTATTTATATCTTGACCGTTCTTAATATATTTTTCATATTCCGGTGTTACGAGACCCGCAGCTTTCGAATAATGAATAGAAAACTCGGGTGCCGGCGCCGGTTTGCTTTTGAAGATGCCGGCCAAATTTTTCCCTTTCAGCTCGGGAACATCCGCTCCAAAGTCTTTCGTGTATTTCGGATCCTTCATCGTCGATACTCTGGCGGTTTTCCGGGCCATGACCGATTGGACCTCATCGGAGAACAATACCTCCATCACCCGCATCTGATCGTCCCGCGACTTGCTCGATTTGAGCGGAATCATCACATGCAGATCGTACATGCCGTACATGTTCGGTTTGTCGCTGAAGCTTGGAAACTGGGCGACATCCCAATTCAAATCGGGTGACTCTTTAAACCGCAAAAATAAATTGACGGTCGGAGCCATCGCGACGTTTTTGTCTTTAACAAATCGGTTCCACGCTGCAGTCCCGCTGTTCACGTATTCGTTGCCCGGCACGGAAAAGATTTGCTTGGCCGTTTCGAATGCGCGTTTAAATTGATCGTTGTTGACCGTCGCTTTGTTGGTCTTGGCGTCGACCGGAACGAGCGACAACGGAAACGCAATACGCTGCCAGCTGTCGATTTCAAGTCCACGGTACTTCGTGCCGCCGTCCGTGCGCGATACGAGCTTGGCCAATTCGATCGCATTCTCCCAAGTCATCCCGTCTTTCGGGTAGGGAACGCCGAATTTATCGAAAATATCCTTGTTGTAATAAAGCGCATTCAAATTAATCGCATAAGGCAGCGCGTAAAGCTCGCCTTTATCGGAGACGGCCTTGATGGCATTGAGCGCCCCCTCGTCGAAACGGTTTAAATCGAAGTTACTCTGCTTCGCAAGCGGCGTCAAATCCACAAAAGCGTTCAAATCTTTATAAAAAGACAAGCCTCCGTTCCAGGTGATAAAGAAGTCTGCGGGCTCTCCGGCCGCAACGAGCTGCGGCAAATCGTTCTTGGTGATTACATTTTCCACGGTGATATGAGGATACTTCTTCTTCACGGGGTCTGCGAGCAAATCTTTAAAATCTTGATCGCTCAAATAGTTCCCGCTCTGGTAAAACTTCAAAGTGACCGGCTCCAGCGGCTTTTGCTGGACTTTCACATTTTCGCCAGGCCCTGCATCATTCCCGCATCCTGCTAAAAGCACCGGCAAAAGCATACAGCTTACAGAGATTATCGCAATTTTCCCCATCTTGACCCTCCATGTTTACAGCTGAATTATGTTGCCGTATATGACGGCTGCATGCATGTTCATTGCCGGAATCTTACGATTACCCCGTCGGAATGGTATTCTTCCTGTAGCGCGCTCACTTAGTAACAATCCGACGCGGTCCCCATAGTGCCGGCTGATTTCCCCGTTTGTCACACTTCATCCGAAATAGCCCATCGAACAATTCACCGAGACTGATTTGTCGGCACTTGCATTGGATCGTTATTTACCAGATTACGATTAGGCATCACCTTCCATACTATCGCTGTCATTGTCGTTGTCATTATGACTTTTTCAATCAGAAAACTGATTATGACTTTCATTTTATGCTTATTTCTATCTTAATCGATCGCCATTTTTGCGTCAATCCACTTTCTTCCTATATAAATATAAAGTTTTGCTGCTTGACTCGCGCATGGTTTTACCCCTTGGTTAAAAACAATAAAACCCCCCACTCCACAATCCATGTGAAATGGGAGGTATCGCGATATTTCAATCCACATATACTTGTATTTTTTGAACCGCATTGTAACCGTACCCTTTTTTGTTCCAATCGGCCGTTTCCGGTTGTGCATACCCTGCAGCATCTACAGCTCGAACACGGATCTCGTAAGTTCCGGATTTCGTTACCGTCCATTTTAAGCACCAACGTCTCCAAGAATAAGGCTCATGAGGGTCTAACCAAGATGCAGGCTGCCATGTCACCCCGTGATCCGTGCTGATCTCAACAAGAACAACCGGATATGTTCCCGAGATTGCCGTACCGACCAGCCAATGCTCACCTTTAGCTAACACTTCCTGGTCAGTGGGCCGTGCCATCGTCGAGTTAAGACGAATTGTCGTTACCGGCTCCGTAAACGGGGCAAGCGAGTGATTGCGCTCATATACATAATCTATGGTCTGAAAAGGGCCATGGAACGGCTGGTCAATCACCTTAATACGGTGCAGCCATTTGACGGAAGCCATCCCGTACCAGCCTGGTACAATGAGTCTGGCTGGAAAACCGTGCTGATCGGGCAGCGGCTTGCCATTCATGTAAAGAGCGATGAGAATATTAGGATGTAAAGCTTCTTTTATCGGTAAACTTCGGATATAGGCAAACTCCCCGGGCATATCGGTTCTTGTTCCCTTATCCATCCCTTCAAAAGTTACTTCCATCGCATTCATTTGAACGCCGGCAAAGGACAGCACATCAACAAGACGTACTCCTGTCCAAATAGCGTGGCTGCTCGCACCTGATTCCCACTGCTCGCCGCGCACTTTCGGATGAAAAAAGGCCCGCTTGTCTCCCGCGCATTCAAGCGTTACCGGGATCGAAACCTGATGCATTCGATTAAGATCCTGATAGCGCAAATAAATCGGTCTATCCACCAAACCTTCTATTTGCAACTCCCAAGTCCGCACATCCACACCCGGATATGGAAAATGATTTCGGATATAAAACAGATGGTCCGGGGTAATTCGACTGGATAACGATAACATCGGGAACTCCTGGTTTTCAGGTATGAGCTTTCGCGTAATCAAATGAGGCGAACTCCACAAGAGTATCATCCTTTCGCAAGAAAATTCTTACTATAAGGTATGGTCCTATTGTTGAATTCAGTTTTAGCAATCGTAATTTATTTACGATTTAACAATGCGTAAAGCACATGCCGCTTTTCCATTTCTATTGCGGCGATCTTGATCAACCGACTCCCTTCGTCGGGCTTTTCTTTCTTGAAAAACCGTTTGACATCTCCGTAATAGGATGCGGAAAAAGCAAATCGATATAAAGAACTCGTCTTTGATCCCACCGGCCCAACCGTTCCATCCGTTTCGTGATTAATTTGCGCGCATCACGTACCGGTATGTCGTAAGCCAGATTGTCGAGGTCCAGTATATATACGCCCTGCTTCGTCAGCAGCGCATTGCCTTTGCCGTAATCTTGATGACATAAGGGACCGTATTGGCCAATGGACTGGACCCACTGGGAATAACAAGACTGCTCCAGCCATTGAATGGCCTGGTCGGCCATCGAGATCATGCCGCCCGCCGTGTTCCAATACGACCGGTGAAAGGCGCTTGTCTCCCGCTTCGACTCGTTTCTCCACTGCGTGAGCTCGTCACGCATTTTGCGATAATGGCGGAGCCATTCTCCCATACGATCATACATCTGACCGTCAGCGGGAGGCATGAACCCGACAGAAGCGTTATGGAATTGCGCGAGCCCTTTCAGCCCGGTATAAAGATCCGGCGCTTCATCCATGAACAGATCGCTACCTTCGATCCACATATAGAGAACGAGCGCGTACCCGTCGTGAACGAAATAAAGACGGTCATCCTTGGTCCGAACAATATCCGCCACAAGCGCTCCTTTCCCATGAAGATAAACTTGTACCGCCGTCGATTTGCGAATTCGCTTCAGGCACCATGTTCCTTGGGACATATGCACCTTCCAAACGGACTTGATGCCTCCGGTCTGGATGACTTCCGCTTTGTCGACGGCAAGCTGCGGGTAATGCTCGGCCAGCAGCCGCATTCCGAGTTCACGCTCTTCCGTATCGGCATGATGCTTCATGTCTTGATCACCTCGTCGAGACGAGCGAGGAACGACTCCAGAACGGTATTTTTGCTGGCAATCGCCGAATCTGTAAGTCTAGCGCCCCGAAAAAACAAGAAACAAGCGGGTCCATAAGGCAACATAATCTGCTCGGGGATCTCCCGTTTCGTTATTTGCAAAATCTTCCACAACCAAGGGAGCATCGATACGCAGAGGACTTGCCGTTCAGCGCGCAAGCACGGCTTTGCATCTCTCATAAATTTCGGATGGCCGGAACGGGCTTCCGTCAAATTTCAATTCGCTGACAATTCGATCCGTCTTTCCGTAATGCAGTTGCAGAAGCGATGCGAGCTGGCCGGTTGCGTTATGCTCGAAGACGATGATTTTGCCCGCTCCGTCCAGATAAGGAGCTAATACATCCATGGGCAGCGGTTGGATTAACCGGATCGTTAATTGATTGACTGCGATGCCTTCCCGGGCCAGCAGCTCCCGCACCTCCGCGATCGCCCCTCCGGTCGAGCCCATCCCCATAAGGACAATACTGGTATCGGGATCGGCCGTTGCGGCATGAAACGGATCGTTGATCTTCAAACGGTCCAGCTTTCTCAACCGTTTGTCCATCATGGCTTGCCGGTTGTGCGGGTCTTCCGATGCCCATCCCGATTCATTATGCTCTACGCCGGTAACCGAATGCATGCCGTTCTTCGTGCCGGGCAGCACTCTTGGAGATACCCCGTCGTCCGTAATGGCGTAGCGTTTAAATGGCATGGCCTCTTTCGCTGAAGGCTGTACGCCGAATTGCAGCGCTCCGCGGTCGATGACGATTTCGCTGTACCGGAGCGGTTCGGCCGACTGCTTCCCAAGAGACAGCTGCAAGTCGGTCAATATAATAACAGGGCATTGAAATTGCTCGGCCAGGTTGAACGCAAGCACCATATCGTAAAAACATTCCTCCACCGTACTCGGACAAAGTACGATCTTCTGCGTCTCCCCGTGAGTCCCATACAGGACGGCATTCAAATCGCTCTGCTCGTGCTTGGTCGGAAGTCCCGTACTCGGACCTCCCCGCTGCGTATCGACGATGACAACCGGCGTTTCCGTCATCCCGGCCAGACCGATGCCTTCCATCATGAGCGATAATCCAGGCCCCGAAGAAGCGGTGAACGCTCGTACGCCGCCGTAATTGGCCCCGATCGCCATCATCAGCGCCGCAATCTCATCTTCGGTCTGGATGACCGTGCCGCCGAGCTGAGGCAACCGCGGTATCAAATATTCCATAATTTCCGAGGCGGGCGTTATCGGATAAGCTGCCATAAACCGACAACCTGCGGCGATCGCCCCAAGCCCGATCGCATCATTGCCGATCATGAACCATTTTTGCCCTCCGTCGGCCGGGTGCAGCCGGAGCTCCTCGTTCGGCGCGCCAAAGCGCTCGTATATATACTGCGCTCCGCGGGACAGCGCCAGTTTGTTTTTCTCTACGATCTCGATGCCTTTGCGCAGCCATTCTTTTTCCGCCACTTCGTGAAATGTCTCGATCGGCAGTCCGAGCAATGCTGCCGAAGCGCCGACGGCGACCATATTTTTCATAAACGCGCTGCCGAGTTCCTCCGCGATCGAGGTGAAAGGAACCGGAATCAGCGTACAGGATAAGCCGTCAGGCAATACCGGCCGCAGCTTGGCGTCTGCAATAATGACGCCTCCGGGGCGCAGCTCGTGCGCATTTAAATCAATCGTCTCTTGATCGAAGGCGACCAGGATGTCCACATGGTCCGCAATAGCACGCAGCGGTTTGGTGCTGATACGAATTTGGTTGTTCGTATGCCCCCCCATAATTCGTGACGAAAATACGCGATAGCCGTATAAATAATAGCCGAGCCGGCATAGACCGCCCGCGAAAATAAGTTCCGTGCTTTCCAGCTTCTCTCCTTGCTGTCCCCCGACTTTCCAAGAAAGGTCATGCATCGTTGTCACCCGCTCCTTTTCCTAGTTATCGCTATCATTCTATTCTCCCTTTGGAAAATTTTCTAAAACCGTTTTTCGATCAAATTGTTCTCAAAAAGTTATGATTTCATTATAAATAAATAACTATTTGAGAACGGTTAACACGCAAAAAAAATAAGCAGGCTGCCGTGCCTGCTTAAACCGGTTAAGCTGGCAGCAGCAATACCTGCTTGCTGTAAGATGTATGATTGCCAATCGGCCCGTTACTTCTTCTGCGCTGCTTTCAGCGCAAGCATACGGGAGAGCAGCACGGCTGCCTGCGCGCGGCCCACCGGTTCGGCCGCATTCCATTGCTTGGAAGCGTCGCCGCCTTCAAGACCCGCGGACAGCTTGGCCGTCACCGCTTCTTTGTCGGCATCGCCCGTCTTGAGCGCGCTAAGCACCATCGCCAGCGCCGTCTCGCCGGTCACCTCGCTGTCCGGCGCAAAGCTGCCGCCTTCGCCGTCCATCAGCTTCTGATTGTAGGCGGTGCGTACAAAATCATAATACCAAGCGGCCGGCGTCAAATCGTCGAACGGCAGCAAGTTTTTGTCGTCGGATTTGAGCTCAAGCGCGGATACGACCATTTTGGCCAGCTCCGCCCGCGTCACCGCTTCATCGGGACTGAACGCTTTGTCGGATTTCCCGTTTACGACCGACTTGCCGATCAGCTCCTCGATCTCGGCATTCGCCCAGTGCCCTTGCGTATCCGCAAACGTCTTCTGGCTAATGCGCTTTTCGGCTGCATACTTGATCGGTTCCTTAAACGATTTGATGTAGTTCAGGGTTCCTTCCAAATCTTCCGGTCCGTTCACGACATTTTTGCCGTACTTGTTCAGCAGTCCTTTCGCGCCGGTTTGACCGTACATGAAGTTGTTGACAACGACCGTATACTCTTTGTTCTTATCGAACTTCGTTCCGTCGGCCGGGATGATGTCGACCACTTTGTTCGTCAAGCCGTTCCACGTATAGGAGAAGCCGCCGACGCTGTAATCGGGACCGTACTTTTGCGTAATTTGGTTGTTCAAAATTTCCTCGAACTGCGCACCGGTAACGTTCACCTTCACCAGCGTGTTGCCGAACGGCTGGATGTTGAACGCTTCGCCCCACGTAATGTCGCCCTCGCTCAGGTTATCACGGATGCCTCCGCCGTTCATCAGCGCGAAGTCGCTGTTCATCTCGTAACGCATGCCGTCCGCGATCAGGTTGCCGAGCGCATTGTCGCCGGTCGCGCCCTTCACGCCGTAACCTCCCGGCATCGCCACAGCGGCTTTACCGACGACTTCCTCCAGCTTGACCCTGACCTGGTCGCCGTATTTTTTCAGAATCGCCGCCACCTCCGGGTCCGGCTGCACGTCGGCCTGCACAACATCTACGATTTGCGCCGATTTTTTTACGATATCGCCGGTTTTCCTATCGATGTCGAGATCGATGTCGACGAACGCTTTGCTGTATTCCCAAGCTTGCACAATCAGCTTGTCGTTCACAAGGCCGTTCAGCTTCACATGGTTATGCGCCGCATAAATCACATCGACGGCCGGATCCGTTTTCTTCGCGATGTCGGCGATTTCGCCGGTGACGGTGTCTTCTTTTTGTTCGCCGGCCACGTGCGCAAGCACGACGATCGCCTCGACGCCTTTCGCGCGGATTTCCGGCACATATGTATTAATCGCTTCCGACTCGTCGGTAAATTTCACGCCATTGGTCGCTCCGGCCACGACGATGCCCGGTACGGATCGGGTTACGACGCCGATGAAAGCGATCTTGACGCCGCCGGTTTCGATGATCGTATATGGATCGAGCAGCGGCTTGCCGGTCGATTCGTCGATGACGTTCGCTGCGACTAGAGGGAAGCCCATACCTTTGAAGCCTTTCGTCCCCTTCGGATGGTCGCCGCCCTTGATCATGCGCATCAGCTCGGGAACGCCTTCGTCGAACTCGTGATTGCCGAGCGTGCCGACGGCAAAGCCGATATTTTGCATGACCTCAACGGTCGGTTCGTCCTGGAGCAGCGCCGACAGCGGCGGGCTTCCTCCGACCATATCCCCGGAGTGCATAATGATCGTGTTCTTCTCTTGCGCTTTGCGCGCTTTCAATAAGGCCGCCGCATAATCGATCCGTCCGATCTTGACGTCCATCACGCCATTGATCATGTCCTTGTACTCTTGATCGATTTTGCCGTGAAGATCGTTCATGCCGAGCAGCTGTACATGTACGGCGCCCGCCTCTTCCGCATGCGCGAGCGGAGACAGCAGTCCGAACAGAAGCGTTCCTGCAGCGACGGTGCTGATCCAACGCTTTTTCATAATGGATCGTCCTCTCCCGAGTATGTGTATTTCGCTTCGAATCTATGAAACTGTCGTTTCATAGAATCCAAGAGCGACAAAAGTATCTTATCACAGGCGCGGACGCAATTGATCAACGGATTATTAAAATTTGGTCAAGTCCCGTTAACTCACGGAGTAATGCAATATGCGACAAATTGACTATATTCATTTTTTCCATTGAAGCGGAACCTGCGTGTCGATTATTGTTGGATAGCTGTCATTTTTTAGTGAATCATTTGAAAAAATGGTTGCACGAACATATGTTTCATTGTATGATTAAATTCAATTTATAACTGGATGTTTTTGGAAGGAGCAGCTTGCATGACGCTAATAAAAGTGGATCAATTGACCAAAGTGTTTCAAAGACAGCAGAAGAGCGCGGGGATCACAGGCACGATCAAAGATTTGTTTTACCGCAAGTACACGGACAAAGTCGCGGTCGACAACATTTCCTTTGAGATCGGCCGCGGCGAGATTGTCGGATATATCGGACCGAACGGCGCGGGCAAATCGACGACGATCAAGATGCTTTCCGGCATTCTCGTGCCGACCGCCGGAGTCGTGGAAGTCGGCGGGATCGTGCCTTACAGGAACCGCAAGGAATACTCCCGCCGCATCGGCGTCGTTTTCGGCCAGCGGACGCAGCTCTGGTGGGATATCCCGGTTTCCGAATCGTTCCGGCTTATGAAATACATGTACAAAATATCGGATGAGGAGTACAAGCGCAGCATCGACTTGTTCTCGGACATCCTGGACATCGATGAATTCATGAACGCTCCGGTGAGGCAGCTCAGCCTCGGCCAGCGGATGCGCGCCGATTTGTGCGCCGCCCTGCTGCACAATCCGGACATCTTGTATTTGGATGAACCGACGATCGGTTTGGATGTCGTCGTGAAGGAAAACATTCGCGAATTCATCAAGCAGGTCAATTTGGAACGCAAAACAACCGTCATCTTAACGACGCACGATATGTCCGACATCGAGAAGCTGTGCTCGAGGGTTATCGTCATCGACCGCGGCAAATTGATGTACGACGGCGTGCTGAACCAGCTCAAAACGATTTACGGCTCCGGCGAAACGATGGTCGTGGAAACGGCAGACCCCGTTCAACACTGGAACGAGCTCGTGCACCTCGGCATCGACGATTTTACATACGACGGAAAAAGCATCACGGTCAAGTACGACAAGACGGTCGTGAACTCCACCGCCATCCTGAAAGTGCTGATGTCGAAAATTACGATCACCGACTTTGTGGTGCATCCGTGCGAAATCGAGCAGATCATTAGAAAAATGTACGAAAATCCTTTATCCGCCGCCAAAGTCGTTGCCGGTTCGTAGGAGGGCTGCTCTTGAAACTTTATCTCGCTTTTATGACGAACGAATTTCAATCGAATTTAGCTTACAAAACGGACGTGTTCCTGAAAATGTTCGGCCGGGTCATGGGGCTGTTCGTGCAAATCGCGCTGTGGACGGCGCTCTATCACAGCACGGACAGCGCAACCACCGGCATGGGGCAAATCAGCTTGAACGACATGATCAACTATGTGGTCATCAGCACTTGCATATCGGTATTCGTCAACAACGATACGATCTTTCGCATCGGCGATAAAATCCGCTCTGGCGATATCGGCCTGCAGTTGATGAAGCCGATCAGTCTGCAGACGTGCATGCTGTTCCAAGCGATGGGCACCAGCGCTTCGCGGATTTTCTTCGAGCTCACGCCGCTCGTCGTGATCGCGGCAATCTTTTACCCGCTGCATATTCCGCCGGTTCACCTGCTGCTCCTGTTCGCAGTCGCGCTGATTAACGGATTCGTCATTAACTTTTTGCTCGCCTATATTCTCGGCATGGTCGGTTTCTGGTACCTTAACATTTACCATTTGAGCCGACTGCTGTCCGACGTCATCAAAGTGTTCTCCGGCGTCTGGATTCCGCTATGGTTTTTCCCGCAAATCTTGACGCACGTATCGGCGTTCCTGCCGTTTCGCCTCATTTATTTCTCGCCAATCTCGATCTATTTGGGCAAAACCGAATGGTCCGGCGCACTGCTGCTCATTGTCCAGCAGTTCATGTGGATCGGCATCCTTCTTCTCGTCTCGGAGCTTGTATGGAGAAGAGGCATCAGCAAGCTGGTCATCCAGGGAGGTTAACGCATGCATGTGTTGAAACTGTATTCGCAATTTTTGTCCATCTATTTGAAATCAAGGATGGAATACCGTTTCTCGTTTTTCATGGATATATTCATTCAATTTACGACCTACGGTTCGACGTACATGGGGATTTGGATCGTGCTTTCGAAATTCAAAAGCATTGGCGGGTGGAGTTTCTATGAAGTGTTGTTTCTCTACACGCTGAATTTGCTGTCCTACGGCATTTGCAGTTTGTTCGTCTGGTCGCCGATGCGCGCGCTCGAATGGATGGTTCAGCGCGGAGAGTTCGACGGCGTGCTTGTCAAGCCGATGAATCCGCTGGTCCACTTGATCTTCCGGCAATTCAACCAGCATTTCCTCGGGCATATTATTTTGTCGGCCATCGTATTCTCCATTTGCTTTCAGCATCTGCATATCGAATGGACCGTTCTGAATGTATGTTATTTCATCCTGACGATTGCCGGCGCGACGTTCATCCAGGCCGCCTTGCTGATTATTTCCGGGGCGATGAGTTTCTGGTTCGTCAAATCGAATTCGTTTACCGATACGATGATTTACGGTTTTCGCGGCTTCATGGACTATCCGATCTCGATTTATAGCAAGTGGATTCAAATCTTTTTGACGTTTGTGGTCCCGTACGGCTTCGTCAATTTTTATCCATCGCAATATTTTTTGGGTAAAGAAGGAGAAGGCTTGTTCCATTCGTGGTTCCGGTTCGGCACCCCGATCATCGGCATCGTGCTGCTTGTATTGTCGCTGTTTATATGGCACAAAGGCGTTAACCGGTACCAGAGTACTGGATCATAGAATCATGCGCAAAAAAACAGGCGCTTCCGTTAATACAGTGCAATCGTCCGGCATGTTCGACGAGAGCATCGATGCGTGGGGCGCTTTTTGATTTTCAGGCAAGCCCGCTCTCTCATGGTACCGCTGGATTAGCTCCGCCTCGTCCGTTCCGCCCAGTTATGGGAGCATGCGATTCATATTCGAGCAATTGCACCTCGCATTTCTGCTACGATACGACCGTCCACCCGAAAGGCACGCCAGCTCCCGGCTTGTTCCATTCCAGCCTGGCGTTGACTAGCGGCCGTCCGGCCAAAACCATCCCAATAAACGCATTGTAATATTCGGGAACAAGCTTGTTCTCCCGAATGGTTGTCAGATCGACCCATTCCGGGATATGCTTCTCCGGCTCTTTTGTTACGAGATCGCCGAGTACTTGATTCGTATAAAACAGCATCGTCACGGCACATGTATTGTTCGCGTAATTAATGTAAGAAATAACGCCTTTCATGACCGGCTGTTCGACGATCAAGCCGGTTTCCTCGTACATTTCCCGAATGCAAGCCTCCTCCAACGTTTCGTTCAGCTCCAGCCCTCCTCCAGGCGGCGTTAATTGATTGAAGTTGAAATAGCTTGGAATGAGCTTTTTCATTAGAACCACCCCGTTGTCCCGCACCGCTATGCAGGCGACCCTTGTTCTTATTGTCACGGCTCGTCTCCCCTGTTCTTGTTTATGTACAAATTGAAAAACCCCCGTATCATCAAAAAATGACAGGGGGCTGCAGCATAAATCGCCGTATTCTTCCCTCTCATCTTCCAGGCATGCGCCTTGCAGGAATTTGCACCGTTCTTGCTGAGCAAGCCGGTTGCCGCGGTTTCATAGGGCCAGTCCCTCCACCGAACTCTGGATAAGAGATTTTCAATTGTGACAATAGATTAACATACTTTTCCAAAACTTCAACTGAAATTTAATGTCCGGCCGATACGCCCTTCTTATTCTTCGGGACGAACGGAATGCGGTTATAAATGGCGATAATCGCACGAGAAACCGGCTCAAATACCGGGCTCAGCTTGTACACTGCGATGCTGACCACCAAGGAAACAACGATGCTTCCAAGCACGTCGAACGGATAATGGTTACCGACATAGATCCGCGAAAATCCGGTCAAAATCGCCAGCGCCAGCATAAACGAACCGATTCTGCGGTTAAGCAGCAATACGGCGAGCGAAAGCGAGAAGGCGCCGGTCGTATGATCGCTCGGGAAAGATGCGTCGGCGGCATGATCCACCAGAAGTTTCACCGTGTGTGCGACAAACGGCCGCGGTTCGAAATAAATTTGGCCGATAATGAAGTTGATCAGCAATCCCAGCGCGCCGGTAATTGCGGCGAACACAACGGTTCTTTTGGAACGCTCGCTTCCCAGGAACCACATAAGCAGCAGGATAAGTGCGTACATGTACAGCGCTTTTTTCGTAATAAAAATCATGATTGCGTCCAACAATGGACTTTGACCCGCTAAATCATTAATGGATTGGAATAATTCGTAGTTCATCGACCTGTATGACCTCATTTCTATGATATCGAGCACCAACCCATTTTAACATAATCTTTACAATCTTTTCACCTGATGAAATGATTTCGTCGGAAAAAGTCTGAAAGCGCGATTTTTCAACCAAAAGCTGTAGTAATTTGCTGAATCTCCGATGTTAATGTTGTTGTCCGTGAAACAATGCGGCGGAAAACCCCGCTGCCGTCATTCGTTCTTCTCCCGACGGAGATCCGCAATTCGCTCGCGCACCTGTCGTATTTCCTTCATAAGCTCTTGCCGCTCCTTCGGCTGCTCCGGTTCTTGGCTGCCGATGAGTCGAGCGAGACGCAGTTCGAGCTGCCCCAGCTCGTTTTCTTTACGAAGCGCCTCTGCCGTGAACGGTTTGCTCCGATCTTTGGACATGTACTCGTCATACGTTCCGGGAAATGCCTGCGGCGGATGACACCCATCCATGATCACGAGCCGATTCGCCGTTTTACGAACTAAGTAGCGGTCATGCGAAACGAGCAGAAGTGTACCGGGATAATGATGGAGCGCATCTTCCACCCGCTCGCGCGTATCGATATCCAGATAGTTGGTCGGTTCGTCCAGCACAAGCATGTTCGCTCGACCGAACAGCAGCTTCAGGAATGCGACCCGGCATTTCTCCCCCATGCTCAAATGTCCGATTTTCTTGAATACATCGTCGCGCGAAAACAAGAAGCATCCGAGTATGGTCCGTGCCTGCGATTGCGTCATGTCCGGCAGCTTGAGCAAGCTGTTCAGTATCGTTTCCTCCATCTCCAGGTTGCCGAGCTCCTGTGCAAAATAGCCGACGGACAATTGCGGATTCGTCCGCACGTGCCCGGATGCCGGAGACAGCTGACCGGTGACCAGCTTCAGCAGCGTCGACTTGCCTGCACCGTTCGGGCCGATCACCGCGATGCGGTCGCCCCGGTTCACCGTCAGGCTGAACTGCGAGAAGATCGAACGCCCTTCCTCATAAGCAAAGCTTGCGTCTTCCACGCGCAGCAACACGGCTGCGCCGACCGCTTCGCTGTCCAGTTGCATATTCAGTTGCGCCGTTTCGCGCGGCTTGTTCACTTCGTTTAGCTCCAGCCGCTCCAAGGCCGCCTCTTTGGCATGCATCCGGGAAACGTTCTTCTTCGCCTTCGAGCGGTAAAAATCGTTCTGTCCCGCCGCCTTGTGCGATTGCTGAAACCATTGCGCATACTTGCGAATGCTTTCCAGCAGCTTCTCGCGTTCCTGCTGCTGTTTCCTGTACAACGCTTCCTGCGTGCGAAGCTCCAGCTCTTTTTGCGCACGGTAATCGGTATACCCGCCTTCATAGCGCCGGCAGCCGTGCGGCTCCAGCTCGATGATCGCAGTCGCCGTCCGGTCGATGAACGTCCGGTCGTGGGAAACGTACAATACGGTGCCGGGATACGTCCGGACCCACTGCTCCAGCCAATCGAGCGTCTCCGCGTCCAGATGATTCGTCGGTTCGTCGAGCACGATCAATTTCGGTTCGCGCACCATCATGGCGGCCAGCTGCGCTCTTGTCTTTTGCCCGCCGCTTAACCGGTCGAACGACTGGCCCCATACCGACGGCTCCAGCTTCAACTGCTGCAAGCATTTCTCCACCTTCACTTCCCAACCGTAGCCGTCGAGCTGCAAATATTGCGCGTAGGCATCGTTATACTGCGTCATCACCGTTTCCAAATCGCCTTCGGATGCCGCGAGCGGATCGGCGCCGCTATCCGGCGCGCTTTCGGTTTCGACCCGGTCATTCATTCTGACACCGGCCGGTTCGGGTTGCTTGCAATCGTCGTTTTCTCCTCCGGTTTGCCCTCCGCCTGCATCCGCCGTCTCCTTCATCCGTCTTTCCAGCTGCGCAAGCGTATGCTTCAGCCTGAATAGTGCCGGGGACCCGGATTGTACAAATTCGAGTGCCGTGAGTGAGCGGGCGCTTTGGACCTGTTGATCCATCCAGCCCCATTCGTCCAACGGAATCAGCCTCGTGACCCTTCCGCCATCCAATGATATTCGGCCTAGCAGCCCTTGGAGCAGCGTCGTCTTGCCAACGCCGTTGCGTCCGAATAATGCGACGCGTTCACCTGCCTTCACATCGAAGGTCACCTGCTCGAACAGCTTCACGCCGTCCCATTCCTTATGCAAATCTTTCACTTTGAGTACTAGCATAGAAATCCCCCGTTCCGTTTCAATATACAAAAAAACCGCAGCCGGCGGCATACGGTCGAATGGATTGGGGAAATAGAGCGTCGCATGAGCGTGAAAAACCAAAACTGCGGCAGTTGCGTTCACGGTCTGCGATTTACGGTTTTCTGCCTATGCTCGCACGCAAAAAGTCCCCAAACACGACGCACGTATCCCTGACCGGTGTTTTTCCAATGAAAAATACCGCTTGTATGCCGTTGCAACCGAATCGACTGGCTGGCCGATGCCGGATTGCGAACCGTAACAAGTTGTTTCAGGAAACGTGTGCTTAATTCATCGTCGTGGGGTCCTCCGATAATCGTTAACGTATTATTTTGCAAAAAGATATGCAGTAATCCAATAAGGCTAGGATACACCTAAATGGAAAAGCGCAGTCGGTAAAAAACGATTATACAAAAAGTGTCTGCCGTTAGTTCACTATTTGTCCCGGATATTCTTCATTCTCACGTTTTTCCAACGCAAGCCGCTTACTACTGCTTCATGTATCGGGACTCCAGCTTCCGTCCGATCAGCCAGATTACGGCAAGAACGACGATGACGGCCACGGCTTTCCACGGCTTCCGGAACAAACCTTCCAAATCGTATCCCGCTACCGCTACGATCCCGACCATGACCGCTTTACCGAGCATAGTCGCGGTTACAAACGTATGAAGCGGCAGTCTGGATATGCCCGATACAACATTGACGAGCGACGACGGAGTAAACGGGAAACAGCTTAGCACGAAGATCGGGGTGAATCCGTGCGTTTCGACCCAATGGATCAATTTTCTGGAACCGGGATATTTGCGCTCGATCCAGCCGCGCAGCCTGCTGCCGAATTTGCGGGCAAGCAAAAAAACGCTGACGGCGCCGAAAACAATGCCGAGCCATGATAACAATGCGCCGATGATCGGCCCGTATGCATTCACATTGGCAACGATAATGGCAACGAGCGGGAGCACCGGGATAAACGATTCGACCATCGCCGCCGCAACACCGGGAATAGGGCCTAGCGATTCATAATGCTGCAACCAATTTTCAATATCTTCCCATGATAACCGAGATAACAACGAAGTCAACGGCTCACCTCTTCCCAAACTACTATTTACTATATATGGGGTCGTGTCTGAAAGCAAATGCGGTCGACCGTCGGCATCCCATTGGTTCGGTTGCTTTTTTCTCACGATTTGCATGCTTTCCGGGGATTGAAAGCAGCATCCATGAATTGACATTCGAAACAGGACCGTGATAAAGTGACATTGTAATTGAAATTACAATGTTATAGTTTAGGGTGTTTGCTGTTATGAGTAAAAAAACAAAAAAAAGTGTCGTCATTTCCGTAAGGCTGGATGAAACCACCCTCGCGGCTGTTGATCTACTGGTTCATGCCGGTGTCGCTCAAAGCCGTTCCGAGGCCGCTTCGCAGTTCATTGCCATCGGCGTTCAAAATTCCGAAGCGCTGCTGCTGAAAGCGAAAGCGCTCGAAGAAAACGTACGCAAGCTGAAGAACGAAATGCTTGATGCGGTAAAAAGCAAAAACCTGGAAAAGGTCAAGCAACTGCTTGCAATGGACGCAACGCTCAAAAACGCAGCTTCGGAGGATGGCCAGACCGCTGTATTGACGGCGGCTTACTACCGCGCGAATGAAATTAAAGAGCTGCTTCTGCGTAGTGGTGCCGAACTTAATGTATTCGAAGCGGCAGCCATAGGCAACAAGGCCAGAGTTCAAGAAATTGCAGAGGAAAGCCCTTGGCTGATCAACAGCCACAGTTTCGACGGCTATACGCCTCTGGGTCTTGCCGCTCATTTCGGCCACGAGGAGACAGCGGCTTACTTGCTCGATGCCGGGGCCGATATTGACCTTCGAAGCCGGGACGGGAAGCTGAACAATATGCCCCTGCATGCCTCTATTGCCGGCAACCATCCGCTGCTGACGAAGCTGCTGCTGGAGCGCGGCGCCGATCCCGACTCCCGGTGCGAAGGCGAAGTCCGCCGAGGCTTCACCCCTCTGCATGTTGCCGCGCATTTCAACCGGCTGGAGGCGGCCAAGCTGCTGCTGGAGCATGGCGCCGACCCGTTCTTGCGCAATAGCGATGCGTTAACGGCTGCGGAATATGCGCACGCGAAAGGAAATACCGAATTCACGGAAGTCATGGCAAGCTGCGTCCGCTCCGGGCATTCAGCGGAAACGCAAGAACCTGGAGCGGAAGCTCCATAATCGGAAAGGGGAACGTTCCATGTCAGGTACACTGCAAGCCGAACTTGTCAAACAATTTGTGTATAACGCCCACAGCAGCCTCGACAAAGTAACCGAAATGCTGGAAAAGGAACCGGGACTGCTGAATGCCGCGTGGGATTGGGGGAACGGAGATTGGGAAACCGCACTCGGTGCCGCGGCGCATATGGGCAGACGGGACATTGCGCTTTATTTGCTCGATAAAGGCGCAAGAATCGATGTATTCGCGTCTGCCATGCTCGGCAAGCTGGAGATCGTCAAGGCCGTTCTTGCGGATCGCCCGCAAGTGATTCATGCGCCGGGTCCGCATACGATATCGCTCCTGGCCCATGCCAAAGCCGGCGGTGACGACGCGGCCGAAGTCGTCCGTTATCTGGAAGCATTCCCATCCTAGCCACCACACACAATGACCGGGAGGTTGGCGCCCCCCGGTCATTGTGTGTGGTGACGATGAATTTTCCGAAGTCTTCATCGCTCACACTCCCTCCGCTCGGTGGCGAATTCCGTTCATTCCTCTTTTACAGGCAGCGCACCTTTCAATACTCGTGGATTATGTCCCTTAGCTTGTACATGCCGGTATGGGCAAGATCAACAGCCACTTCCACCGAATCCAGCGTGTAATCCTGCAGCCGCTTGCTGTTGTTCATCGTCAGCCTGCTCCATGCCCGGAAATGATCCCTATAGAGCGTATGCTCAACCTGGTACACGTCGACCGCATCTTTTTTCCCTTCCGCAAACGTATGCTCGATCTGCGAGCGGATGACCTTCGCGATCTCCTTTTTCAGCGTCGCTTCATCGATGTTTTGCAGCATCTCGGCAACGATCGCCTTGCATTCGATTTGGATGGAAACGCGCACTTTATCGTTTTGCGCTTTAGGAATGATCCGGGATTTCGGTCTCACTATCGAGATCTTGCCTACCGGCTTTCCTTCCATATACAAAATGATCGGAGTGCGGACCGTACTATCTTCCAGCCAGCGCAGCCCGTCCAGCTTGTCATACTCAAGCCAATCCGTCATTTTCCCGTCATATAAAGCAAACACGCCGTCGACCGACAGCTTCGGATCGGGGCGTTTGTCTTTTTTCCATACCTCCTTGTCGATCGTTAACGAAGGAAGCAGCATCGTAAATCCCGGCTCCCGCAATTCAACGAAAAATTTGTACAGCTTCATGGGGCGAATATACGACCGCTGCCTATAATTTTCAATGGGCTGCGACAAAATGGAAGCGAGCGGCGACATGCCGAAGAATGGCGTCGTTCCGAATATTTGATCAATCGGTACGCGCGTGCCGTATACCCATTGGGTGTAACGCGTCTCGTTATAACGGAGCAATCCGTCGAGGCCGGCGCCGATCCCCCGTTTAAGCGCGGATTCCGAAAAGACGATCGAGGTCACGTGGCCCCAGAAAACTCGCTGCTGCGACGTTTTGTACAACTCGTCGAACGCTTCGCCCACGGTTTCCCCCTCAACTTGCCCCGTCCAAACGGACGAAGGCGCAGTGGTCTTCGGTCCTTCCTGCTTGGCGACGTTGGCAAAATCGAGCATTTGCGCATAGACGACGAAATGCCCGTCCTTATAATCGACACCGAGCGCCGTTAAATAGTTCATGTCCTGAATGGACTTCATATCCCAACAACCCGCTTGCGTCAACAACAGCGGCAGCAGCATGACCATCGCCAAAGTTCTCCTGTTCATGTAGTGTCGCC
Source organism: Paenibacillus allorhizosphaerae (assembly GCF_042659105.1). Classification (NCBI taxonomy): domain Bacteria; kingdom Bacillati; phylum Bacillota; class Bacilli; order Caryophanales; family Paenibacillaceae; genus Paenibacillus; species Paenibacillus allorhizosphaerae. The sequence goes on from NZ_JBHSRV010000001.1 coordinate 1,569,420, forward strand.
CCCCCGGCGCGTCGGATCGTCACCCTGCAGAAAAGCAGGACGGCGTTTGAGACTTTTCCACGGCTTGGCAAGCAGGGCGGGCAGCATTTCCCGGAATTTCGGCGGAGATAGCGGCGCAAGGTACGGCACCCCGAACGATTCCAAGGTCGACAAGTAAAGAACTAACCCCATTACCGACAGCATAAAGCCGTAAACGCCCAAAGCCATAGCGGCAAACAGCGTCACCAGACGCAAGACGGTGACGGTTCCGGCAAGCGACTGATTGGCGATCGTGAACATTGAAATCGTCGCGATGGAAGTGACGACGAGGGTCGTAGGACTTGTAATCCCCGCCCGAATGGCCGCATCCCCGACTATCAATCCGCCGACGACGGACACGGTCTGCCCGACCGCCCGCGGCAGCCGCATGCCCGCCTCTCGAAACAATTCGAACAGCCCGAGCATGATTAAGAAATCGAGCGGCCCGGACAGCGGCAGCCCGAGGCGCGAAGAGGCGATCGTCGCTACGAGCGGCAGCGGAATTTGATCGATATTGTTGCCCGACACGGCGATCCAAAATCCCGGGAGAAAGGTCGAAGCAATAAAGCCGAGAAAGCGCAGTGCCCGTTCCAAGGCCACATAGTAATAAGGAAAGTGGATATCCTCCGAAGACTTTAGCGAAAGCATGAGGTTCGTCGGGGCGATCACGGCCATCGGCGAACCGTCAACCAGAATCGTAAACCGGCCTCTCAGTAAACTCTCCGCCACAAAGTCGGGACGGTCCTTGTATTCCATCAACGGAAATAACGCATACCCCTTCCCTACCAACCCTTCCTCCAACTGAGCACTGGTGAGCAGACCGTCCACGTTCAATGCGTTCAAACGCTTCCGCGCTTCCTCAACAAATTCCGGGCGAATAACATCGTCTATGTACATCAGTGCAACCGAGGTGTGGCTTCTAGCGCCGATCGTGAACTTCTCGCAGCAGAGCGATCGCGTCTTCAAGCGTTTGCGAATCAAGGCGATATTGGTGCTCAGCTCTTCCGTAAAAGCGTCCTGCGGCCCTTTAATCGACGTTTCCGAGCTGGATTCCTCCGGCGTCCGGTTCGGCGGCTTGGCGATATTCAAAGAGAATAGCAAATTCGGATCTTTGAAGAAGAACACAAGCTCGCCGCAATATACCCGAAGCGTCAATTGCTCAATGGCGCCGGGATCGCGAATCGGCTCAAGCTGGAGCGTCGTACTTCGGTTCAGCAGGGAGGCGTCGATCTTCCCGGTGGAATGCAGCGCCGATTGAAGCTGCGGAAGCACCACCTTGTCTATAAGATCGGTATTGGCCATGCCTTGGCAGTACATGAGCAATACTTGCTGATCATCCGTCTGCGTTCCATACTTAAAGCTCTGTATACTGACATCGCCGGAACGAGCGAACCAATCGCGAAGAAACGGTTCGTTCAGCTGCGATACTTCGGTTTCTTTCAACGCGAATCCGCCTCCTTCTTGTTCCGATTCCTGGTAAAAGCCGTCATCACAAGCAGCAGCAAGGTCAGGAATAGATTAAAAGCAAATACTCCGTAAAAATGCCAATGGAGCAAATAATCGAAAAACATCGTGTCGTTCCATGGAACGAATTCGAGCAGCACGAAAACCAGGCACAGAACGGCCAAAAGAACCGTTCGCAATCGCCCTTTGCGCAGACCGGTTACATCCAGTGCAAGATACGTCAGCAGGGAAACGCGGATAAACGCTCCCGTCACCCATTGGTAAATGGAAAAAAAATCGAGGTGGGATATATATTTTCCCATTTGAACCATGCGCCATTGCTCGAATGCCGGGTACCGTAAAGCCGCGGCCTCAAACGGACCGAAGATGGAAATCGCTCCCATCAGTGGTCCAACGGTCAGCCCGATCAAAAAGAATGAGAGCAGCAGCAGCGAAGAAAGCCGCAGACGGGAAGTCACATGCTGCAGCAGAAATACGATAAGCACCAGCTCGAACAGGGCGCCGCCGGTCAGCATCGTATCTTTGAGCGAATTCATATAGCCATGCGTAAATAACGGGAACAACAAGGAATAGTCCTTATACTGCATATTGGCGCCCATGACCAAATAGCCGAGCAGGATCACGAGCGGAAGAAGCATTCCGGACGTAATTGCAATCGCCCGAATGCCGGCATAGGCGGCAAAAAAACACAGGACAATAAAACTGGACATGACCGCGAATCTTGGCGTTTGGGGGAGGTAGGAAATGTTCGTCCATGTCACGAAATCATTGATCGAGACGAGCGAATTTTCAATGCAGTATATAATGATCAGGATCATGACGAACAGCCCGGCGGCCTTACCGTAACGGTGACGGATCAAGTCCGTCACTTTGTCGCTTCCCACCCTTCGAACAATGACATACAAAATGCAGACCCATAGCAGTACGGGAATAAGGGCCGCTGCGGAGCTGATCCACGCATCTCTCTTTCCGAGCTGGAGCAAGACAGGGATTAACAACACGTGATTCGACAAGCCGACGGAAGTCATGAAGATGGAATACAGCAGGATTGCGGGAATTTTTTTATCCAATGTCATTCTCCACCAGGGTTATTTCTGGAAATTCCAATTTGTCCCTTAGCGTGCCACAACATGGGGATAAACATGTATGACATTTTCTGGAGACGCTGGGTAACGTAGTTGCCCGTTTAAAAGACAGGTCCTCCCTCAATCCCGTCATTGCAGCGATCGCAATCGCTTACTCCGCAATGGGTGATCTTCGGATCGACAGCATCTGCAATCACTTGTCGGGTAACCATCATACCCTAATCCCCTAAATGCACGGCAGATGGACGGCTGTTTTTCACGATGCGCCGCAGGCAAGTTTTGTTATAATAAATACCATCGATGACCAAAATGGGGGAGCAGAACGAAATGGGAATCACCATGAGAGAGGCGATGCGAATCGGCGGTCTTGCTCACTGCAAAGTCGTTGCGGGCGCGGACGGGTTGAATCGAACGCTTGATGCGGTTACGGTCATGGAAGTGCCCGATGTCATTCGCTGGTTGAAAAGGAACGTCCTGCTGCTGACCAGTTTATACCCGATCAAGGATGATGAGGAAGCGATCGGAAGCTTGGTGCAACGGTTACTTTTAGCGGGGAGCGCAGGGCTCGCGATCAAAACCGGGCAGTATGTGAAACAAATCCCCGCGGCGATCGTCGAAGCGGGCGACCGGCTTGGGCTGCCGATCATCGAAATTGACAGCGAAGCGACTTATTTGGATATTATGACTCCGCTTATGGAGTTCATCTTGAGCCAAACCGATCCGGGCGAAGCGCACCTGGAATCATTTTACCAATGGATTACGGAATTGGCCATGAGCGGGAAAGGCGTCCCTGCGTTAATCGAAGCCGTGGAGCAGATGACGGGCCATCAATTCTCGATCGGAACGGAGCTTCCCTCGCCGGAGCTTCGTTACGGAATCGAGGTTGCGCCCTTAACCGGCCTCCAAAAAAAACAATTGACGGCCGCAAAGCGCCCGGTTCGAATGGAGCGCATGGTCAACCGGCAAAAGCTCCCTTGCCTCGTCGCACCGGTGCTGTTGAACGAAGAACTGGTCGGCGATATAACGTGCCGGTCTTCGGAACGGGACTTTCATGAGCACGATTTTCATGTGCTGGAACGCACGATGATCCTGATTGCGCTTGAATTTCTCAAAGCGATTACCAAATCGGACGTAGAGCAGACGTTCAAAGACAACGTCATGGCGGACGTGCTGCAGGGTCGGGTCGCGGACATCGCGGAAACGATCGAGAAAGGCCGGCGTTTCGGGTGGGATTTAACATCGCATTATGCCGTTTACAGCATTGCCGCTAACCGGCGAACGACAGGCCATGAAGTCGATACCCGCGAAGCGATCTGGAACCCCGAATGGAAACGAAAGCTGCTGAACAAAGTGAACGCCGCCTTTCGATTCGATAAATCCAGCGTCATTGTTACGTGTCTACAGGAGCACATTGTCGTCCTGTATCCGTATCGGCACTGCCCCTCCAGGCAATCCGCCATGCGGCCGGCGGACTCGATGCACCGGCAGCTTACCGACGAATTCGAACAGTTATCGATTACGATTGGCGTTGGAAGATGGTATCCCGGCCTGGATGGCATCCACAAGGGCTACACCGAATGCTGCAAGGCGCTTCAACTCGGCAGGCCGCTCCGAAACCATGGCATCATTCATTACGAAGACCTGGGCCTCTTTCGAATATTGAGCCAGTGCCGCGATTCCAGCGAGCTGGAAAGTTTGCACGCGGAGTCGATCGGCAAGCTTGCCGAATACGATGCGATTCACGGGGCGAATCTGGTGGAAACACTGACGAGCTATTTCGCACATCATGGCTCCTTAACGGAAACCGCGGAGAAGCTGTTTGTTCATGTGAATACAATAAAATATCGGCTGCAAAAAATCGAGCAATTGACCGGCTGCAGCGTAAACGACGCGGAAGATCGGCTGCTGCTGCATGTCGGGCTGAAAATACGCCAATTGCTGCTAACCGAAACCGTCTGATTCACTGCCGAACGTTCGATATGTTCGTGCCACATGCGTATCGAACGTTCGGGAACGAGGACGGTCTATGCCATCCGAAATTCCAGCGGCTTGGACAATGTTTTTTTGACAGGACAGTTCATGACTTTGTTCACTACGACCCGCTTCGTTTCTTCATCCAGCTCTCCGGCGATGTCAATGCGGTAGTTAAAAATCGTTCTCGCGTCACTGCTTCGATCCAAATCCACTTGAACGGTAACATCTTCATAACCCAAATTCATGGAGTCAAGCACCATTCTTGTCGTTATGTTCAAACAGGATGCAAATCCGGCTTCGATAAGATCATGCGGGCGAAAATGTTGGCCGCTTCCCCCTTTTTCTTTGGTAACGTCCGAGCAGATGGTCTCGGTACCGTTAAAAATTTCAGTGGTGTAGTTTTCGTTTCCGTTTTTTGAAATGACCATAATTCCATCCGTTCTCCTTTTTGTACCAAGTATGGTAGAGTTATTATGATCCATTTCATGCTATTATCGAAATATATAAATACTATTAATTTTATAGGTATTATCTATAATCAAACGGAACATCCATTGCATTAGCCATATCTACAAAGATCGGCGCTTTTTTTTGTCGATCCCAACATATTGACGGCGCTCCCTTCCTGTTATGATATCGGAAGCAAACAAATGGAGGGATACCATGAACCGTAATGAACTGGCAAAAACGATTTACGAAACCGCCTATGTCGCGGGTACGTTCAAACTGCGCTCCGGACAAATGTCCGATCATTACCTGGATAAATATTTGTTCGAATCCGATCCGAAATTGCTCGGTGCGATTGCGAAGAAGCTCAAGGATATCGTTCCGGCGGATACGGAAGTATTGGCCGGCATCGAGATGGGAGGAATCCCGATTGCCACCGCGTTATCGCTCGAGACCGGAATCCCGGTCGTCTTCGTGCGAAAAAAAGCAAAGCCGTACGCGACGGAAAAGTTGGCCGAAGGGATCGGCATCCAGGGAAAACGGGTGTGCATCATCGAGGATGTCGTCACGACCGGCGGACAAATTATTGCAAGCGCCGAGGATCTCGCAGTGCTCGGAGCACGCCTCGGCCCGGTACTGTGCGTCATTGAGCGATCACCTCGAAATCGGAAAGCGCTGGAAGATGCCGGACTTGCGCTCACTGCTTTATTTACGACGGATGAATTGCATTCCGCAGGAACGCAGTCAGATCATACAGAGGCAGCGGCTCTGCCACATGCGGATTGCCGGTCAACCCCGTAATCGGTTCACCGAAATACGCCGATGAGCGGCTGAGCAATATTTCTCCATCGCTCGGGTACTGCTTGGCGGTCTTTTTCTTCGATGTAAATGCATTGCAAATAGTCAGATAAGCGAGTTACCCTGCCTTCTACGAGGATTTCCCGAATTTCGGACGCTTTTGCCGGAACTACGCTGTTCGAGACGGTCTGAAACCGCGCCAGCTGGAGGAACATGGCCGGACTTTTCCTGTACGAGCACCGATGCGGAAACCGCGGCGAGCTGCCCGAGTCGTATTTGGATAACTTGACGGCTCCATAATGAGCGGACAATAAGGAATACGCGTCGAGCTTCAGAATCGCAAATGACTCATCAGGCTCTCTTCTCGTGTAGGTGTCCAGCATCTTCCGACAATCCCTGACGGTAGGCCAAAAAAAGACATGACGGTCGAGAATGCTCCGAAATTGCTCCAGCGTACAAGCGGCATCCATCATATGTTCCGGAATCCGGAGATGAGCATTTATGGTAGCCGCGTGTTCGCCATATTTCACTTGTTTGGCCTCAGGACGGCGTTCGCCCGCGCTATATGGATATAAGGCATAACTTGACATTAAGCAATCCAAATGAGCCATCGCCCTCAAATTGCCGGCTCTCGTAAAATGATAAAGCGATTTTCTGCCTGCAGCTTTCGTAACTGCGGCGACCACGGTTTCCATGCAGTCCATGCCCACGAACCTCCTCCCACGATTATCCCCTCCGGGCCTAAGACAGTTATCCTGAATGTGCCAGTCGTTGCAGGTTGAGATTATAACGGTACAACGGCCATCCGGGCGCAAAAATGCCGACCATGACATCGTGGTCGGCATTGCAGCGTATCCTCGGACTCCACCCTATTTATACAATATATCTTCCCGAAGCGAGCCCACTTTCGCTAAAGCCGTTTCAATATCGGATTCGTTAACGCCAAAATGGGCAAGCGCATCATGAAGATGTTTGACGATGGCATCGAAGTGGACTGGCTGCAAATTCATCCCTGTATGGACTTTCGCCATCGATTGTCCCGTGTATTGGTTCGGTCCTCCTAAAGCGTAGCTGATGAATTTCGTTTGGTGGCGTCGCTGCTTTTCCATATCCGTGTGTTCGAAAAAATGATTTACGGTATCGTCAGCGAGTACAAGATCGTAAAAATAGTCAACCACCTTGGCTATCGCTTCTTCTCCGCCAAATTTTTGATATAGAGTCGTCGGTTCCGTCATGCGTCTATTTTCCCCCTGATGAAATCATTTCATTGGGTTATTATTCGGCACTGCCTAAATAATATGCGTTGTCTCCAACTAATCGATCGAGCCGGCTTTCCAATCTCCATACGACACAAAAGACTTGACTACTGTAAAAGTAAAATCAAGTCCGCATAATATACGATTGTAGAAACAAGCGTATTCGACACTGTGAATTCATTCCGACTACTCATTACCTCGAAACAAAGGTGCTGCCAGCCTCCCAAAAACGCCATGGGTAGTGCACGGCTTCGCCGGTATTGCCGATACCGATCCTCGGCCCTGCGGCGATCGTAGCGACCGGACGCCCTTCCGCGATAAAGAGCGGATGCTCGAACAGCGGCCTCCCATAGTCCGCCTTCACGATCCCCAGCGCTTTGGTCAGCTTTCCCGGGCCATTGGCAAGCTCTTGTTTCTTTTTCCCCGCACCGCGGCGTTCATACATCCACTCCAGTCCGGTACACGGCTCGACCGCCCTAATCAGAACCGCCTCCGGATGGCCGGCCGGCCCGCTGACCACATTGATGAGACAATGCGTATGCATCTCATACACGTAGGCGTAGCCGGGCGGACCGAACATGATTTCCGTCCTGGGCGTTCTCCGGTTGCCGAAGCTATGCGCCGCACGGTCCCCCGGTCCGATATAAGCTTCCGTCTCCACAATCCACCCGGAAGCCGTACCGGCTTCCGTTTCCTTTACCAGCAGCTTGCCGAGCAGCGCCTGCGCCAGTTCAAGCGTAGGCCATTGAAACAAAGAAACGTCCACGGGCTCAAACTTCAACGGGCTCCCTCCCCCTGTTTGAAAAATCTCCATTTCATTCGACAGCCATGCGGTTTACCTTATCGGCAACAAGCTGCAAATCTTGTATGAAATATTTCATCAGAACCGGGCGGCGGCGAACCGCTAGCGGATGGTAGGAAAAAGCCGCCGGTACGCCTTGTACGTCATGCCATTTTCCCCTGTAGCTTTTGACGTCCGCCTCAAGGCCCGGAAACAACGTCTCGACAACGACATTTCCTAATCCAAACAAAACTTGCGGCTTCTTCTCCGCAAACTGGAATTGCAAATGCGGGAAGCACGCTTCTCGGGCAGCCGGTTTATTATAGGCCCGTACCGGCCGGCATTTCAGCAGGTAGCTCACATAAACAAGCCCGTTATCCAAACCCGCTTCCTTCATTCCAATCTGCAGCGTTTCCCGCGTACCGCAAACAAACGGGTTCCCTTCCCGATCCTCGCGTGAGCCGGGGTTATCGAGCACAATAAACACGGGCGCATCCGGGTTGCCTTCGCCCCAGACTACGCGATGCCGCTGCTTGGCAAGCTCGCATCGTTCGCACTGCGCCGCATGCGGGGGAGCCGCCTCCTCCGGCAGTATTACGGGCCTGAACGCTTGCATAAACGGTCCTCCTTCAAATGTTCGATAAGCGAACGGCATTAGACTTAAGACTTCCGCCCTTCCGAAGGTTCGTGACTACTTTTCCCAATATACGGTTCAAGCTATTCCCGATTAGTTGACTTTGAGCGCCTTCATCGCCTTGCGAAGCTCCTTGAACGAGGGCCGCTTGCCGTACATCAATACGCCGACCCTGTAAATTTTGGCGGCCAGCCAGCTTAGCGCAAGCATGGTCGCCGTCGTCACCGCGATCGAAATCGCGATTTCCCACCAGCCCGGGTCGCTCATGCCGATGCGCAGGAACATAATGAGCGGCGAAAAGAACGGCACGTACGACATCGCGACGATGAACGGGGCGGTCGGGTTTTGCAAGCCGAATATCGCGATCATGAATCCCCCGATAATGAGGAACATCACGGGCATAATCGCTTGCCCGACTTCCTCGGTACGGCTGACAAGCGAACCTACCGCAGCGAACATCGTAGCGTATATAAAATAACCGAGTAAGTAAAAAACGATGAAAAAGCCGAGCAGTGAAAATTGCATATCGCTGAGATCGATGTTTAGACCTTTGATTTTGTCCAAGTTTTGTGGAATAAGCATATTCGCGGCGCTAACGACAATGAATACCGTGATTTGAACGAGACCGAGCAGGCATATCCCGATGATTTTGCCGAACATTTGCTTGAGCGGAGCAACGCTCGTAATAAGCACTTCCATGACGCGGGAGCTTTTCTCCGCCGTAATTTCCGTCGCAACCATATTGCCGTAGCCTATGACGGTCATATACAGAAGGAACAACAGCGCGTACACGAGCACATAAGCCATCTTCATTTGCGATTCCGTCTTGCCGCTCGTGCCTTCATGCACCTGCACCGACTGCAGCGATACCGGCGCGTTCAGCTTGGCGCGCTGCTCCGCCGTCAGCCCCAGGTCCTTCACGACGATTTCCGCCTTGACAGATTGCAAACCGTTTCTCAGCTTCGCCGTGAGCGAAGAATCCATCGAGCTTTTCGCATAATAGGTCGCTTTCGGGAAACCGGCCGCGGCATCCTCGCTCCATTCGAGATAGCCTTTAACCTCCTTCGCCTCCAGCTTCTCCTTCCCCAGCTTGGCGTTCGCTTCCTTCGAGCCGGCATCTCCAAGCGGCACGAGCAGCAGCCCGGTCTCCTGCCTGTCAAAGTATCCGGCCAGCGCCCGGGTTACTTCGGTTTCTTGCCCGACAAAGCCGATCTTGGTCTGTTCGCCGGATGAGGAAAACTTCGAAATCATGGCCGGCAAATTAATCATGACGGATAGCACTACGGCAAAAATAAGCGTTGTTACGACAAATGATTTCGTTTGCACCCGGCTAAGAAACGTAAAGCGAATAACGGTCATCAGCTTATTCATGAGGTCCTTGCCCCCCTACCGTCTTGATGAAAATCTCGTTCAGCGTCGGCTCCATAATTTGAAAGCGGTACACTTCCGTTTGCGACATCGCCGTGTGCAGCACTTCCTGCGCCGCATCCGGCTTGTCGAGCATAATTTCCGTCCTCGCTTCGCCCGTCTTAACCGAGCGGACGCCAGGGATGCTCTCGAGTCCTTGCACCCCTCGTTCCGTTTCCAGCAGCACCCGCTCGCGGGGGAATGAACGCTTGATAGCCCTCAGATTGCCCTTCAATACCGTATTCGAGCGGTGAAGCATAATAATGTTCTCGCACAGCTCTTCGACATGATCCATCCGGTGGCTGGAAAACAAGATCGTCTTCCCTTCCCGGCGAAGCTCGGTGACGTTGGTCTTCAGCAGCTCGACATTGACGGGATCCAGACCGCTGAACGCCTCGTCGAGAATCAGGATGTCCGGATCGTGAATGACCGCAGAGATGAATTGAATCTTTTGCTGGTTCCCTTTGGACAGCTCCTCGACCTTTTTGTTGTAATATTCCGGCACCTCGAACCGTTCCAGCCAATTGCGCAAGCTTTGCTCCGCCTTGGAGCGCTTCATGCCGCGCAGCTCGGCGAGATACAGCACCTGCTCGCTCACCTTCACCTTCGGGTACAATCCGCGTTCCTCCGGCAAATAGCCGATCCATCGGCGCACTTCGTCGGAGTACCCTTTGCCCTTCCAGTAAATCGAGCCTTCGTCGGGAAGAATGAGTCCGAGCGCCATACGCATCGTCGTCGTTTTTCCTGCACCGTTCGCGCCGAGCAGGCCGAATATTTCTCCGGGGCGCACCTCGATGTCGATCTCGTTCACGGCGACATTGCCGCCATACCGTTTCGTGACGTGGTCTATCTTTAACGGAATCATGTGTTTTCCGCTCCTTTCCGGCTTTTTGCGGCTTGTTCCTTATGCTTTTTTTCCGCAATCATATGGTGTAAAATTTCGTCCAATTCGAGCGACTGCCGCTTGATTACCGGGATTCCGGCCGCCTGCAGCGCTTCTTCCGTCAATGCTGCGTTCCGCGTAACGAACCGCGTCAGCGCTCCTTGCTCGCATTCGACTACGCCGGGAAGCTTCAGCCTATCCGGATCCATCGATTCGATCCACAGCGCTTTCCATTCGTCCAGCATCGCGTCTTTCTCTTTGTAATCGAGCAGCTTGCCTCCGTACAGAAAAGCGACATAATCGGCAAGCCGTCGCACTTCCTCAATCGTATGGGTGGCGATCAGCACGTTTTTTTCGCCGCTGTTCATAAATTCGCGAATTACATCCAGCATAATGCGCCAAATATACGGGTCAAAGCCCGAAGACGGCTCGTCAAGGATGAGCAGATCCGGCTGCTGGGCGATCGCGAGGCAAAAGGCAAGCCGGCGCTTCATCCCTTTGGACAACGAATTCGCCTTTGCTTTCGGGTTCAGCTCGAACCGTTCGCTTAATTCGTTCCACTTGTCCTTGCTCCATGCCGGGAACCAATGATTGTGAAAGTCAGCCAATTCCTCGATTCGGCTCGAGGATTCCTCGATAAACGACCGATCCGGCACATAGCCGATCCTTCGCTTGATATCGACATCGTGCTGCTCGTATTCGCTGCCGAACAGGGTGATCTTCCCTTGATCGGGCCGGCATATATTCAATAACATTTCGAACAGCGTTGTTTTTCCCGAACCGTTAGGCCCGACGAAAGCTGTACAGACCCCGGGCTCGATATTCAAGTCGAACGGTCCGAAATGGAACGTTTCGAACGATTTTTCCACACCTTGCAATACGACCTCATATGCGTTCATTCCTTGTTTCCTCCTTCATCGGCGTTCTCCGGCATCATCGCGTCCAGGCAATCGCGAAACAGCTTCTCCGTCTCCCCCCGCGTCAGCTGCACGCGCTGCGCCGTTGCGACCGCGGCGCGGAACGCTTCCTCGACCGCTCCCGTGCGGTATTGCTCCCGCTCGCTTTCGCTAACGGACGCAACGAACGTGCCGGTACCTTGCTTCGTTCGAAGCAGCCCTTCATTCTCCAAATCCTGATATACTCTGCGAATCGTAATGATGCTGCAGCTGAGGTCCTGGGCAAACTCCCTGATGGAAGGGAGCAGCGTTCCCTGGGGCAGCTTCCCGCTCAAAATAAGCGACCGCAGCTGCACTTCGATCTGATGATACATCGGCTCCGCCGAATCCGCGGATAATTGAATCGGCACCTGCATTTGATATTCCTCCTTCCAGGCCGCGCGGGACTTATCTGACAAACGAACGGCTGCGAATTTTATTCACGGTCAAGCGGAACCATAGCCATATCCAAAAAGCGGATAATGCAGCACCGAGAACGATGATCCATAGGCCGAAGCTTACAGCGCCTTGCATCGTCAGCTCCAGGAAGCCGGTTCCCAAAACTTTGATGCCTACCGACGCGGCAACGAGAAGAACCGTGAAGATCAAGCTAAACCGCATGTAAGATTTCCCGGTGCCGCCAAGCTCTTTGTAAGCGAACACGACACTCATGCATGCCCCGAAGTAGACCCAGACCAGGATGAAAGCCAAGCTTTGCCCGAACGTGAGCAGGTCGCTGATCCGGCCGATGAAATAAAACGGAAGGAAGAACAGCAGCGTCTGCGCGATGAGCGTCACGCCCATCTGCAAATATTTGGCGCCTACCGTTTCCGAGATGCTGATCGGCAGCTGCCTCATATACTGCACCTTTCGCGAAAAGAAATCGGTTCGATGGTAGGTCAAATATTCGCCGGCCATCGCAAACCCGAGGCAGCTTATGCCGCACAGGAAGATGATATCGACCGCTGCGCTTAAGGAGCGATCCGCAATTCCCGTGCTGGAAAAGTACATCCCTCTCGCAATAAGTCCGGAAAATATGCCGAGATACAAATACAATGCGACGGATACGAGCTTGCCCCAGTTGGAACGCTTAAGCTCGTGCTTCATAATAAACAAGGCGTTATTCCACATTCGACAGCACCTGCCTCAACAATAAAGTGTGTTTACTGTGTATATTTATATTAACAGTATACACATATAAGGTAAGGCTTTCAATTATTCATGAAAAAATAGGCCGGAGTAACCATTTGCTCAACCCTGAATTTTCTGAAATATCTATCAAATTGGTGAATATTAGGCGAAAACATGTGTATTTCGGACATCACCCGCCCCAATGATTTGCCTTACAATAAAAGAAAGCGCTTTAAAAATTTGTTGATCGCCCGTACATTTTTCTACTTATCCCCCATTCAAAGGAGAGATGCTCTTAATGAAGCTTTACCGCACGTTGCTGCATTTCGGAATGATCGCATCATTGACTTTGTCATTGCCTGCTGCACCTGCCATCGGAGCAGAGCCCGTACCTTTACATGACAGCGGCGTGACTCGCAGCGCAGGGCCGGTCGACGCAATTAGCTCTGCGCCGCTTGCCGCCAGTGTAGTGAACGTATCCAGCCCGGCCCAATTGGAAACCGCGCTTGCCGGCGCTTCCGCCGGAACGACAATTGTACTGGCGAACGGCATCTACACGAAGAACAGTTCCTTCACCATCAGCGGCAAGCAAGGGACGGAGACGAACCCGATTATCATCAAGGCCGCCAATCAAGGCCAGGCGGAAATTTCGGGCGGCGCTTATATGACCGTCAGCGGTTCTTCCTATGTCGTAATCGATGGCCTAAAGTTCACCAATACCGGCAACAACGCCGTTGCCATCGACGCCTCCCATCATGTCCGGGTGACGAACAGCCGCTTCGACCTGAACGAGGACGGTGCCAACATCAAGTGGCTGAACATCCGCGGATCGAACAGCCACCATAACCGGATCGACCATAACGAGTTTGCGAACAAAACCGATCCGGGACCGGTCGTTGCCGTGGACGGCAACGGCTCGACGAATATGGCGCAATATACGCTCATCGAATACAACTATTTCAAAAATGTCGGCCCGCGCATCGCCAACGGCCTGGAAACGATCCGCCTCGGGCTGTCCGGCGTATCGCTGCTGGACGGCTTCTCCACCGTGCAGTACAACCTGTTCGAAGATTGCGACGGCGATCCCGAGGTCGTATCCGTGAAGAGCAGCAGCAACGAGATCCGGTATAACACGTTCCGGAACTCGCAAGGCCAGCTCACATTGCGCCACGGAAACAACAATAGCGTTTACGGCAACTACTTTTTCGGAGACGGCATAAAGTCCGGCGTCGGCGGCATTCGCATCTACGGCACGGACCACAAAATATATAACAACTACATGGAAAAACTGACCGGCGATACACTCAGTCTGGACGGCGGCGACTTCGACGGCGGGCCGGACTCCAAAGACTACGTTAGCGGCGATCTGACCAAGCATTGGCGCGTCTACCGCACGCAAGTCGCTTTCAATACGATCGTGGACAGCAAAACCGGCATCATGGTAGGAAAAAGCTACACATATCCCCCGGTGGACAGCGTTCTTGCAAACAATATCGTCAATAATACGACCGGTACGCTGTATAACGAATACAAACCAGGCAACACCGCATTCGAAGGCAATATCGGCTTCGGCTCCACTTTGACGAACGGCTCGCGATCCGCTGCCGAAGTCCGCAGCGCCGATCCGCTGTTTACCGTCACCGACGGCATGAAGAAGCTGTCCGCAGGGAGCCCGGCCATCGATTCCGCCAGCGGAAGTTACGCCTACGTTGCGGAGGACATGGACGGACAGGCGCGGAACGGGTCGCGTGATGCCGGGGCCGACGAGTACTCGGTCGATCCGATCGTCAGAGGCCCACTCTCGCCTCCCGTCACTCCGATTCCGGCGGACGCTGAATTTACGACCTTTATCGAAGCGGAGGATGCTTCGATTCGAACCGAAGGTTTCGCCAAGCTTGCCTGCAGCGCTTGCAGCGGCGGAGCATATATGCAATCGCCCGGCGCAGGCAGCGCATCCGATCAGCTCGTCTACCGGATCAACGTATCGCACGGCGGAACGCTCTATCTTCATCTGCTTGGAAAAACGGCCGACGCTTCTTCCGGCGGAACGCGCGACTTTCTGGTGTCCGTCGACGGGGGACAGGAAGCACCGGCCGCGGCGGCGCGAGGCGACTGGGGATGGACGACCGCGCAAGCGCCGATCGCATTGACGGACGGAACACATGATGTAACGATCCGGCCGGTTACTCCGGGCGCAGGACTGGATCGCATCGCCCTATCCAAGAGCGGCAAGCCGCCGGTCGAATCCCCGCTTCCGAAGCTTGACGGCATCCAGGTGAACGGCATCCCCGTTCCTGACTTCGCTCCGTCACAGTACAGCTACACGTATAAGCTGCCGCTTGGCACATCGGGAATCCCTGCAGTCACGGCATCCAGCTCGCATACGGTGGAAATCGTTCCGCCGCAGGAAACATTCGGGACCGCCGTCATCTACGTCAGAGACCGGCAGGACCGGTACTTTTACTCGCGCTACGAGGTCCGCCTCACCGGCCTTCCGGTATACGGCAGCGTGACGGAGCCGCTGCTCCCCTACGGCATCGCAGGCGTCACAGCCAGCCCTGGCTATCACGCAAGCTACCCGCCGCCGAACACGATCGACGGGACGCTGTCGACGCGATGGGCGGCGAAGGGCGAGCACTGGATCCGGTTCGATCTCGGCGAGAGCAAGCCGCTCCAATACGCGCTGATCGCCTTCCTGAACGGCGACAAAGACAAGTACAGCTTCGACCTGGACCTATCCAACGACGGAGTTGCCTGGAAACGGGTGTTCAGCGGCGCCAGCAGCGGGCAAACATCCGATCTCGAGCTGTTCGCGTTCGAACAAACGCCGGCCAGATACGTATTGTTCAGCGGGCACGGCAATACGAAAGATGCGTGGAACAATATCAACGAGTTTATTGCGGCCGGCCGCGCCGTTGCCACGAAGCTTACGCTTCCTTCCGTTTCGGCAACGTACAGCGATTCCGTAACGCTCAGCGCACTGTTAACGGACGCGGACGGTACGCCGCTGGCTAACCAAACGGTTGGCTTCACCGTGAATCACGAACCGGCCGGAACGGCAGTAACCGACAGCAGCGGCAAAGCCGCTGTCAGCCTCCGTGTCAACGCCGGCGCCGCACCGGAAACGGATACGGCCGAATACCCCATGGAAGCCGTTTATGCGGGAGCTGCCGATCGGTCGATGCTCGGCAGCAATGCAGCCGGCGTGCTGATGGTCGGCAAAGAAGAAGCCAACGTCGTCTATACCGGTTCCGCCGCCGTGCCGGTCGGAGCCAAATCGCCCTTGTCCGCTGCGGTCACGCAGCAGGATGACGGAGAGCCCGGATCGATGCTGGGGCTTCCCGTACGTTTTGACGTTCGCCGTTTGCAGACAAACGGTCAAGCGGTACCTTACGCCGCCGTAACCGTTACTTCCGATGCGTATGGCCGGGCCGCGGCCGAAACGAACCTGACAGCCGGGCTATATGAGGTCAAAGCCGCGCTCGGCGGCAATCCGTATTACAAGGCGCTTGAAGCTTCGCCCGTGACCGTCGCGGTGTACAGTCCCGGCGCAAGCTCCGTGCAGGCGAACGGCTTTATCGAGCTTGACGACACTTCAAGCCTTATCGGAAGCAAGGCCAAGAAGCTTCACCTCGAAAGCCGATGGGAACGGACGCCGCAGGGCGGCATTACCGGCTACGCGCGCTTCCATTCGGAGCCTCAAGGATTGCGTCTGACGATGACGCAGGCCGAGTGGCTTGTGACGGCCGGAACGGAAGCCTATATTCAGGGCAAAGCCACGGACGACAACGGCGCCGTTTACACGGTCCGCATACGGATGGATGACGCGTCCAAGCCGTCTTCGATACTGACCGTTCAAGTCTGGCAAGGACAACGAGCCGAAGGCAATCCCCTCGTCAACCTGCAGGGGAAGAACTTTAAAGGTCAGCTGAGTATTAAATAGGAAGCGCTGCCGAACGAAGTGTTTGCGAAGGGATCATTATAGGAAAAGGGGCGATACGGAAATGAACAAAAGAAACCGTGTACTGCTTTCCACCGCCATTATCGCATTGCTCGGAATGTCCGCTTGCAGCGGGGGAGGGGGTACGAAGGCGGGAGACGCGCCAAAAGCAAAAGAGGCGAATGCGAACCGGGAGCCGGTCGAGCTGACGTTCTACCGTCCGAATACCGGAACGACGGAAGAACAATTTATGGATTTGATGGGCAAAAAAATTAAGGAAAAGTTCCCGTTCGTCACGCCGAAATTTATTCCTTTCGGGACGGGTACCAGCGTGAACGAAGTGATCGCGTCCGGTCTGCCGCTCGATATCGTTATTCTTTCCATCGGCTTTATTCCCCAATTTCAAAATTTCAACTTGCAAAGCGAATTGGACGAATACATGAAGAAGTATAATTACGATACGAGCAAGCTGGAAACGACCACTTACGATTTCGTTAAACAATTCGGCAAAGGCAAGACGTACTTCCTCCCGCTTTTTACAACCGCCGAAGTGCTGATGTATAACAAAGATCTGTTCGATAAATTCGGCGTGGGGTATCCGAAAGAAGGCATGACTTGGGATGACCTGTATGATTTGTCCAAAAAGATGACGCGCGTCGACGGAGGGGTCCAGCATTACGGCTTCCTGACCTCCATCTCGCACATGCTTCGCGTGAACCAGTTATCGCTGCCGTTTGTCGACGAGAAGACGAATCAGCCGGCGTTCGGCTCGGATAAGTTCAAGCAAATGTCCGAAAATTTCACGAGATTTTATTCCATGCCGGGGGCCGAACTGCCGAAAGACAAATACGGCAAAGAAGCCGATCTGTTCACGAAAGACCGGACCCTCGCCATGTATGCTTACTTTAACAGCACGATGGTAGGCGCACCGCCCGAAATGAATCTGGATGCGGTCCCGCTCCCTTCGTTCAAAGAAGCGCCGGGTGTAGGCTCCCAGATGTATCCGACCTTCGCCAGCGTCTCCAGCACGAGCAAAAATAAAGATGTCGCCTTCGAAGTATTGGCATATTTGACCTCGGATGAAATGCAGGAGAAGTTCGCCAAAGATGGATTAGGGATGCCGATCGTGAAAAATCCGAAGCTGCTCGAATCGTTCGGGCAAGACATTCCTCAGCTCAAGGGCAAGAACATCAAGGCGTTTTATCCCGCCAAGCCGGCTCCCATCAGCCCGAAGACGATATATGACGATTTGGCGGAAAAACAAGCTTCGAACGCGTTTAGAGAGCTGGCGCAGGGTGTAAGCGACGCGAATACCGCCTTCCGCAAAGGAACCGAGCAAGCGGTCAAAGATATTGAAGCTTCCGCGAAAAAATAGTCCCGTCGCACAGACATAAAAAGATGCGGAGAGCCTAGCATGTTCTTCTTGCGTCAGCTTCATACAGAAACGGCTGGACATCTCGTTGTCCAGCCGCTTTTCTTATATAATGCTATAGGCTTGGCGTTCCTTCGGAAGCCTGGGCCCTCCTTGCGACGCACATTCTCTCTTACACCGACGCCGGTGCCGTCTCGGCGGCTTTCGCTTCGTCCTGATACCAGAACAATGCGTACTCCGTCATAACCGAGGCATGCCCCATTTGACGGAGCATCGCCGATATATTGCCCCGGTGATACGTTGCGTGATTGACCACCTGAAGAACCATTTCCGATAACCTCGTATTTCGCACGCCCGCATACGGGTTGTCAAGTACAATCGTCTTTTCCAAATCGTCTTGGCCGTCAAGAAGCGCTTTGAACCGTACGGACAATTCAGCGTACATCGCCTCCAGCTCCTCAAGGCTGCTGGATTCCACTTGTTCCTGGGATTGCAGCGCCCTCTCCAT
The DNA here is from genome assembly GCF_042659105.1 of Paenibacillus allorhizosphaerae. NCBI lineage: Bacteria > Bacillati > Bacillota > Bacilli > Caryophanales > Paenibacillaceae > Paenibacillus > Paenibacillus allorhizosphaerae. The sequence continues at coordinate 1,588,053 of NZ_JBHSRV010000001.1, forward strand.
AGCCTCGCTCATGCTTATCCCGCTAATCGTATGGAACCAGCTGAGATCAACGAAATACATGTGCGCAAGCAATTTGGAGATGGTAGGAAATATGCTCTGAATCTGCTGCGTGTAGACGTCGCGCGGCAGCTCCTTTAACCGGTTGATCATCGTTTGGTTCGCCCATACGTGAAAGTTATACATTGTTACGGCATTTGACATTGTTCATCTCCTCCTTTGTTTTCACATTGCGATTTGATGAACTCAGTATACACCGCGAAGTATGACAACAGACTGTCACACTTCGGCATAACGGGATAACATTTTTTCGAGCTTCGTTTTCATGACCTGTCGCAATTCCGCCGGTTCCATCACCTCGACCCTGTCGCCGAAGCTGAGCAGAATCGATAACAGCCATCTCGCTTCCGCCGGATTGACGATTTTCAGCGTCATCGTAAGCGAGCCGTCGTCGTTGAATCGTTTGTCCGCATCGTAAAAATGATCCATCGCCATGGCGAGCGAATCGACGGAAAAATGCAGCACTACATCCGCCTTATGTGCCTGCCGGCTCATGTCGTAGGTGCGTTCCCTTTGCTCCACGACGTGCGTGCGGTGGAATGTCTCCAACGTGGCTGTCACATCCGCCATGCGTGTCACACGAAACTCGCGATAATCCGCGCGCGTCCTGCAAAAGGCGTATAAATACCACGCACCGTACTTATACATCAGACGAACGGGTTCCACAATGCGATTCGTTCGCTCGTTCTTGGCGTTAATGTAATCGAACCGAATGACGCGCCGCTCGGTAATGGCCGTTCGCAGCAGCCGAAGCGATTCCGTATTCGCGCGCCAGCTCCCAATATCCATGGACAAGCTTTGCGTCTGGCTTTCCTGCCCTACGGTTTGCAGCCGATGAATCGTTTCGAGAGCGCGTTCGTCCTCGAACACGGTCGACATACTGTGCAGGATGGTGATCAGCGATTCGACGTCGTAGGAACCAAGCAAGCTTTTATCCATCTTGTACTCTTCCATAATGCCGTAGCCGCCGTTCACGCCCTGATAGGATACGACCGGAATGCCGGCGGCGCAAATCGCATCGATATCCCGGTATATCGTTCTCTGGGATACGTTGTACTTTTCCGCCAAAGCCGAAGCCGACAACACTTCGTTATTGAGCAGCATATAAATCATTGATATGAGACGTTCCAGTTTCATCTATTTCACCCCATGAATGGATCGCTGCATTGCGCGAAAACATTTCCATATTATATCATATTTTCAGCGCGACGCCCGGCGGCAAAATCGATTGAACGCTTGCAAGTATGCCGCTGCCGTCATGCATCTGCTCGCCCAGCAGAACGACGATGCCGGAATCGTATCGCGTACGGATCAATCGCCCGATCCCCTGCCTGAGCCGCAGCAGCATAAACGGCAAATCGACCTCCGCGAAAGGATCGTCGCATTCGCTGCGTTTGGCCTCATAAACCGGGTCGTGAGGAGGAAATGGCAGTGACCAAATGATGACGTTCGATAGCGACGGCCCGGGCACGTCAAGTCCCTCCCACAAGCGAACCGCGCACAGGACGCCTCGTTCGCCGCTTTGAAACGAAGCGACAAGATCGCTAAGCTCCCGGTCGCCCTCGAACCCGAACCGCATTCCTGCGCATTCCGGATGACGGACCGCTTCCTGCTTGAAGCGAAGCAACGACTCGTTTGTACGGAACAAAATCAAGGCTCTTCCTTCCGTACGCTTGAGCCAGTAGACGGCGGCATTCATCTTCTCCGCGAACGTACCTTCGTCCGCCCACCGGGGCGCAACGACCTCCATCTGAGACCCGTAATCAAACGGGGATGGAACCGTGAACGACAAATACCTGCTGACACCGATACTTTCCGCGACATACTTGAAGGAACCGTCCACGGATAACGTCGCCGATGAAAAAATGATCGGCATGCTCTGCTCAAATACGTTCTCCTGCATCACTTCCTTCACCTTCCGAGGCATGATCGCCAGTACCGGCTCTCTCTCTTCGCCTTCCGCGACCCAGCAGAGAGGCGGCTCCGGTCGATCAAACAGCCCCAAAGCTTTCTGCAGCATTTCCAAATGTTCCTCCACAATGCGAAGATGGTATTCGTTCAACGTATATAATCCGCTCTCCAATACCAGTTCTTCTTCGATCTCCACGACGATGTGTCGAAACCGTCCGATCTCCCGCTTCAGCCCGTCGTCCCATTGGATGCGTTTCCGATCCGATCCTAGAACCGCCATGCTTTGCCGTTCCAGCACACCGAACATCGTCTCGCTCTGTGCAATGGCTTGTTCTATAAGCAGCGCCAAAGACTCGCGTATTTGCCCCTGAAGCAGACGCTGGAGCAGCTCTAAGAATACGGAATGCTTCAGCTTATAAGTTAACGCCTTTTGCGCCGCCGCTTCCAGCAAATGCCCTTCGTCGAACACGACCGCGCAATGATCAGGCAGCAGCGGCAGCTGCCCTTCCCGTTTCCGGCTTTCTCCAGTCCATATATGTTCCATGTAAAAATCGTGCGAGCAAACGACAAGATCGGCCGCCTTCCTGTAGTGGTCACGCGACAGCGTTTGCCCGCAGCGCTGCCTTTTATCGCAAATAAAACAGTCTTGAAAGACGTCCCAGCTGATTTCGTTCCACTGCTCATCGGTAAAATGCGGATAATGCTTCCGGTCGCCGTAAGCATGGAACGGTTGCATCGACATGCGGGAACGGACAAAATCCGGCAGCGTCTCATGCAGCTCCTCGAACAACTCCGCTTCCGCGCTCATGAATCTCGCGTCATCCAGCTTGTTCAGACACAAGTACTGGTCATGGGACTTGGCCAAACGGGCGTCGATATCGAGGTTCAAGTATCGTCTCAATTTGGCGATATCCCCCTCGGGCTTGACGAGCTGCTCGATCAAAGACTCGTCTGCACAAGCGATGACGACCGGCTTGCGCATATACCGGGCATAACAAAGCGAGTACAGCAAGTACGCCATCGTCTTTCCCGTACCGACGCCCGCTTCGGCAAACAGCGTCTCTTTGCCTCTGAATGCCCGTTCGAGCTGATACGCCATATAAATTTGTTCCTCGCGAACTTCGAAACCGCAGTCCGGCAACCTGTCGTAAAACACGTCCGCCACCCATTCGCGAACTTGCAAAAGGTAAGATCGGGTAGGATCGTATGCGAAAGGATACCGACTGCTTGCAGGGTGACAGGCCGATTTCTGAATGTCCATATTCACGCCTCCAGAGGATGGGAGTCATTACTGGAACAGTCTACACGGCAATCCGCAGCAGAACCAGTCTGTTTTTTTCTTCCATTTTGTGGTATAATATACATATAAGGAACAAAAAACGAGCAGCTTCTCCCGCCGTCATGCGGCTTGAAGCGCTCGTTTTTTTTGTACGTTCCGGCCGTCCGATTATTCCAGCGCGTTAACGATTTCGTCCGTCGTCCGAATACGGCCGATCCGCGGAAAAATATACTTGGCCGTATGGTCGTGCTCTTCAGCCGACATGGCGGTCATCGCATCGACGGCAAAGATTTGCTGGTAATGATGCTGAAACGCCTCGCGCGCCGTCATCTCGACGCCGATGTTCGTGGAAATGCCGCACAGCACGATCGTATCGATGCCGCGCCGGCGCAGCTGCAAGTCGAGATCGGTGCCGAAGAAGGCGCCCCACTGCCGCTTCGTGATCACATGGTCCGACGGCGACGGATGCATCTCCTCCACGATGTCGGCCCAATCGGCCGGCCGTGCCGCTGCCGGGGCCGGGGGCTGATCCGTGATCGGGCGCAGCGCCTCCTTCCCGTCGGTAAAAGCGACGCGCACAAGGACGATGAAGGCGCCGTTGCTGCGAAACGCCTCCGCCATCCGGGAGGCGTTCGCGACAACCGTTCCGGAGTCATGAGGAGCCCCCTTATGCGCAACAATGCCTTTCTGCAAATCGATGACGACGAGCGCCGTCTTGGCGGCTTGAATATGGAATGACATCCCGTAATCCCCTTTCGCATGATCTTGTCACTATCGATGTTAATCCTTTGGGGATGTCATTGCAAATCTCTCGCGTACTTCTCCTTGCCAACCGCCCGAGCCGTTATTTGACTCGCGCCGTCTCGATTTCTTTTCTGGCAGCTTCCGCCGCATCTCTTAACGCCGTATTGATATCGCTTTGGCCGGTGACGATATTTTTGAAGATGCTTGTCGCTTTGGCTCCGGCAATGCCGCTTAACTGATCTTTCGGCGTAATGAGCGCAGCTTTTTCGGGGGCGTACGCCTTAATGTTTTTCCCCTTCAAAATGTCCGAGCCTTGGGCGAACGCGTTTTTCACGCCGGGATTGTTCAGCGAGGTCATAATCCCCTGCCTCGATTGCTTCATCTGATACTCATCCGAAGTCAAATATGCCAGAACCTCGAACGCTTCATCCTTATGCTTGCTGTTTGCCGCGATTTCCATATAAGAAGGCGTATATTGCGGAGCGACGCCCATCGCTTCTTTAAAATAAGGCATCGAAATGACGTCCCAATCGAAATCGAATTTCGTTTCCAGCGTAAACGAGGCGTAATATACCATCATGGCCGCCGTCTGATCTTTGACGAAATAATTTTGCCATTGCGTTATCAAATCGCCCGCTTTATCGCCGGCCAGTTGGTAAAATCGGGCATAGTTGCTAACCACGGCTTTAAACTTGTCCTCCTCGAGTAGCACTTTGTTCGTCTTCGGATCGTAATAAGGCGCAGAGAGCTGATTAATGTTCAGCATGTGCGGGACGGACATCGTCAGACCGTAATATTGCACCCCGCCCTCGGTACGTGTCAGCTTTTTCGACAGCTCGTAAACCTCGTCCCACGTCATCCCTTCCTTTGGATAGGCAACGCCGAATTTATCGAAAACGCTCTTGTTGTACGCGAGATTGAACGTGCTCACGCTGACGGGAAGGCCGTACATGCCGCCTTCGGAGTACTCTTTCATAAACTGAACAAGCGAAGGCTCCAGCCGGTTCAGGTCGTACTTATGCTTTTTAATCAGCTCCGTCATGTCGTACTGCAATCCGTGCTTCACTAGCTCGTTGATCGTCGTCGTCGTGGACATAATGATGTCGACCGTTTGACCGGCGGCAATCAGATCGGCCGTTTCCGTCCCCTTAGCGTATGGAATGAACTTGATTTTATAATTCGGAAATTTGGCTTGAATGTCATCCCCGCGTTCTTTCATGAACTGTTCCACTGTACGGGGCGCGAGCGGAGAGTAAAATATGATTTCGACCGGATCTTTGCTTGCGGCCGGCTTTTCGGATACATTGCCCCCCGTTTCCTTTGCCGGGCCTGTTCCGCTGCAGGCAGCCGCTGTAGACGCCATCAGCATAATGGCAAGCGGCATTGAAATTTTTTTCAAATTTGACATGGTCATTCCCGACACATCTCCTCACGAATAGAATCCCCTACCGATGCGGTATCGTTTCGCATGTTGTTTTATCCTTTCGGAGAACAGCAGCGCCCCCCTTTCTTCCGCTGGAATCTACGCCGGATGATTTCCTGATGTTCCTTGCGCATGCCGGTTCTGTACTCCCGGAACCGCACACCAATGTAATTATTGATATTCGCGGGAATGGACCTTTATAACGACAAGCTGCAGCGCGACACCAGTAGACGGCAAGGAATACGAGAATACGGCGTCGAATAAGAAACCATGCTGGACAAATATCGCCTGTTTTCCGTGCGATAAACCGCCAATTCACAACCATGGTGCCGGAGGTGTAAAATGATCTATTTGGAAACTTCGAGATTGCGGTTGCGGGACTGGGAAGAATCAGATTTGGAGCCATTTGGCCGGCTCAATGCGGATGAAGAGGTGATGAGATATTTTCCAAAAACATTATCAACCGAAGAAACAAATGCGTTCTATCATACGATCGTATCCGAGTTTAACGAATGCTGCTTTGGACTTTATGCCGTGGAAGTGAAGGAAAATAAACAATTTATAGGGTTTATAGGATTTCATAGGGCAACCTTTGAGGCAGATTTCACACCATGTATCGAAATTGGGTGGCGGCTGAAAAGAGAGGCTTGGGGAAAAGGATATGCAACCGAGGGGGCTTCAGCCTGCTTGCAATACGGATTTAACGAATTGGGCTTCAGCGATGTGTACAGCTTTACAGCTGAGGTGAATCAACCTTCGAAGAACGTTATGATCAAAATCGGCATGCGTTTCGTGAAAATGTTCAACCACCCGAAAGTCGAGAAAGAGAGTCCTCTATATCCGCATGTACTATACCATATCAATCGAAAATAAAGCTGCAAAACAGCATGAAGTTTGAGCGAGGTTCAAGAGGCCTCCGTTTGCAGCGCAAGCTTAATGGGAAAAAGCCGCCTTGCGGCGGCTTCGGACGATCTGAAAAATAAATTTATATCATACCTGCAGTATGCCCTGCTCCAGCATCGATTCGGCAAGCAAAACGGCGCCTTTGCCGGCCCCCATCTTCGTGTTGTGCGATACAAGCACATATTTGACGCCGCCAAGCACCGGCTCTTCCTCCAAGCGTCCCATACTCGTCGTCATCCCGCCGCCGAGCTCCCTGTCTAATCGGGGCTGCGGACGGAACGGATCTTCATGAAGGTGAATCATTCGCTCCGGGGCGGAATGCAGCTTAACGTTTCCGAACGGATTGAATGCCTCAATCGCTGCCTTGACTTGCGATAATTCGGCTTTTTGCTTCAATCCGACGAATACCGATTCCGTATGTCCGTCCAGTACATTGGCGCGCGTACAAATACAGTTGACGTTGATCTCGGCAGGTCGAATACCTTCCCCGGCATACTGCCCCAATATTTTTAGAAGCTCCTTCCTTACTTTTCCTTCTTCATTCGGAATGTATGGAATGATGTTGTCGAGTATGTCCAGCGTCCGCACGCCGGGGCTTCTCCCCGCGCCGCTCACCGATTGCATCGAAACCATCAGCACGTTGTCGATCCCGAACCGCTCATGCAGCGGCTTCAGCGTAACGGCAAGTCCGGTCACCGTACAGTTCGGAACCGCCAGCACGAATCCTTTCCAGCCGCGTTCCCGCTGCTGTTTGCGGATCAATGGCGCGTGATCGTCATTCACGCCGGTAATGAGCAGCGGCGTATCGTCGTAATATCGGAAGGCCGAAGCGGTCGAGAAGGTCGGCGTTGTCTTGGCGAACCAAGGCTCCAGCTCTTTGGCGAGATCGGACTCGATCGCCGTAAAGATGACGTCCACCGATTCCGGGCGGAACTGCTGCGATGACAACACCGGTACATCCAGCATATCGGCCGGAACCGGGGCGCTCTGCGTCCAGCGGGACGATCCGTTCGATTCGAGCAGCGCTTCGCCGTAGCTCTTCACCGTTCGGGATGTCACCATCGTCACCACTTCAAAATTCGGATGCCCGGATAGCGCTTGAACGAACTGCTGCCCTGCCATCCCGGTTGCCCCGACAACAGCCGCTTTTAATCTTCCCATGTACAACCACTCCTCCTGATAATTTACACTATTCTATGGAGGAACCGGGCTTTTGTCAACCGTTTATACGGCGCTGCGGTTACGGCTGTCAAGCTGCGGGTCGGACAAGTAACGGGATACATCTCCGATCCATGCTCCGCCTGAATCCGCGAGCAGCGTATCCCATCCGATCTTTGCTGCCGGCTTCAAATTTTTCTCCTGATCGTCGACGAACAAGATGCGGTCGAACGCGCCGAATCGGGAAGCAAGCGCCTCGAACATTTCGGGATGCGGCTTGCAGAAGCCGATGCTGCTGGATATGGTGATGCTCTCGATATACTCGCTGACCGCCGCCAGTGCGGGAACGACCCACTCGCTCCGGTGGTTGCTTAGCAGGTGGATGTCGGCGATCCGGCTCCATGCCGGTAAATAGGATAGCGCCGGCAGTGCAACGAGATTGGCGTGAAGCAGCTTGCGGGCCTTTTGCTCATCGATCGAAGGAAACGATACACACAGCCAGCTCCAGAAATCTTCCTCGGTCATCTTCCCGGACCACAGTGCTTCGCGCACCTCTTGTTTGAATTGCGACGCAATCACGTTATCCGGGACATTCGCTTCCACGGACAATTGCTGCCACAGCTGCGGCGATAAATTGGTCAGCAACACGCCTCCGATATCGAGAACCAGTTGGGGTTTTGCATTCATGTGCCTGCACTCCTTAGCATCGTATAAGTGGGAAATTATTGAAATGAAGACGGGTATAGCTCAGTATACAGCTTGTTGGCATCCGCTTCAATAAAGCGCAGCAGTTCTGCCAAATCCCGAAGCCGCGAAAGCTCCGAAGCGTATACCCGCCAGCGCTTCGCGGATCAGCCCGTGCCATCGCTCCGGCAGCAGTTCCAGACCGTAAGCTCCGGCCCCGAGCTTGCTTGTGACGTCCTGCCACACAATCGTGTAATGCTGCCGCAGCATGCCCAGCACGCACCATTCGACCGCTTCGTCCAGCCTCTCTGGCGGCAGCTTTCCCTCCGGATCGTCCGGCAATGAAAGCAATCGATGCTCCAGCCGGTTCACTTGATTATGCCAGTATGTATTCATGTTGCCGATCACGTAACGCACGAGCGCGTTCGCCGGTATTTCATAAGCAAACGGCGCGTCCGTCCCATATACGCAAATGCCGCGCTTCTTAAGAATCCACCAGGTGACCGGGTTCAAATCGGCATGCGCCCCGTTCGGATCAAGCCGCTCATTAAAATAAGACGGGAACGCAGTTACCGCGTCCGCTTCTTTACCGGCATCCTCCCGGCAAAGGTAGGAACCCATAAACTGCAAGCCGGGCCATGCTTTGTCCACGGCTTTATGGATGTCGGCCATCGCCGCAAGGTCTTCCTCGGTCAGCGGCCGCTTCACGAAAGCCACAAAATCAATGTCGCTCGAGCCTTCGACATAGGCATCAAGCGCGATAGAGCCGTATAAATAGACCGATTCGACGGCGTCCGGCAGGCGTGCTTCCGGCAAATCGCACAGCATGCGCACAGCCGGCTCGACGTTAGGCGGTATCATCTCGCACAGCCTCCTTTATCTTTTCGATCAGCGAAGCCGTTTTGCAATTTCATTTGCCAGCAAGCCGGGAACGGTATCCCGATTATGTTCCTCAAGATGATATACCGTTACGCCCGGACCGTTCTTGATTTTGTCGATGACCGGATGGGCGTCCAGGCATACCGTTCCGAGCACGATATGCGGCGGATCGGCTATGAGTCGTTCGACCAGCTCGCGAAAAGGAGCGGATAACATCTGCATCGGCCCGATTTCGTCGATAACCGTAACTTGCCCGTGCTGCAAAGACTGTTGAACCGACCGTATGGCGATTTGCTCGAATGGCTCGATCATCACCCCGTACCTTCCCACTCTTAACGGGCTTGTGCTGTCGATATGCGCAACTTCGATGCTTTCTCCTGCGACTGTAACGCAGCGAAAGCCGATCCGGTCAACGTCATCACGAATTTCCTCGGTGTAAAAACCGCCGCACTTGTTCGGTCCGATCCATTCAATCGTTTTTCTGATCGCGGTCGACTTCCCCGTCCGTGGCTTTCCCGTCAGCAATAACACATTGTTCACCCGCGTTCGCCTCTTCCCGTAACAAGTAAAATGATGTGCGTAATCATTTATATCGCAAATCGGCGGTTTAATACAATGCGGAGCCGCTGATAGCTTACTGATTGCATCATAACGCCGAAAACGCAAGGAGCGGCTTATCCAGACCGCCGTTAAGAAGCGCAAGCGATTGCGTGCTTAGCGGGGTACGCCGTATTGAAAAAAGCTTTGCCGCCCGAACCGGGGCAGCAAAGCTTTTCCTCAATAAATGCGTTATACGCGGATCAACCCTACGGAGTACAGGAAGATCAAGATAATCAATACCGGCGCGACATAGCGCAGCGCAACCATCCATAACCGGTACCCTATTCCTTTCAGCCCCGCCTCTTCCCCGGCCCGCTTCCAAGCGTAACCGGTAAACAACGTGACGACCAGTCCGCCAAGCGGCATCATAATGTAGGCGGTGACGAAATCGACCCAATCGAAGATCGTCTTGCCCCCGGGCGTAAATCCGCCCAGCAAGCCGCCGACCGACATAGCCGAAGGAATGCCGATCAAGAAGCAAAGCGATGAGACGTAAATCGCCGCTTTTTTCCGCGGCCATTTCCATTTTTCCATCGCGAAAGCAATCGGAACCTCTAATATCGAGATGGCTGATGTCAGCGCCGCGATCGCCAGCAGCGCGAAGAACAGCCCGCCGAAGAAAAAGCCGAACGGCATTTGCGAGAACGCGGCCGGCAGCGCCATGAAGGCAAGGCCCACCCCTTCCCCCGGCTCCAGACCGAAGGAAAATACGGTCGGAAAAATGATTAGTCCGGCTATCAAAGCGTACACCAAATCGCCGAATCCGATGGCAAGCGTTGCCGCGCCAAGCGACTGCCGCTTATCCACATAAGAACCGTACGTTAGCATGCAGCCCATACCCAGTGATAAAGAGAAGAAAGCATGTCCGAGCGCAATCAGCGCGGACTCGGCATCCAGCTTGGAAAAATCCGGCTTCAAGAAAAATTCAACGCCGGTCGAAGCGCCGGGAAGCGTCAAGGCGCGAAACATCAATACGATCAAAATGATCAGAAAACCGGGGATCAATATTTTGTTAAACTTCTCGATGCCGCCGGAAACCCCTTTCGCGAGCACCACGCCGGTAATCAGCATGACAACCGCTTGCCACAGGATCGGGGTATAACCGGAAGCAAATGAGACGAATTTCATTTTGTAATCGGTACCGCTTTGAAACAGCAGGCCGGTGAACGATTCCACCGTGTAATGAAGCGTCCAGCCCGCTACGACGGCATAATAGGACATGATAATAAACGCCGTGATGACGGAGAACACGCCGAAGACGCTCCAATATTTTTTCTTCGTCAAGTTGTAAAACGATGTACCGGCGCTGCCACGGCCGCCGCGTCCTACGGTCATTTCCGCCAGAAGAATGGGCAGACCGACGATGATCAAACAAATGATAAACAATAGAAAAAATGCGGCTCCCCCGTGTTTGCCCGTTATGTACGGAAATTTCCACATGTTGCCGAGACCTACCGAGCTTCCGATGGCAGCCAGTATAAATCCTGTCGCGGTAAAACGTTCTGCCGAGCCTGCATTTGAACTTGGAGTTGATTCGTGCTGTCTATTACTGCTCATGATGAACTCCCACTCGTTTTGTTTAGTAGCCAACCAAATTATATTAATTCAACGATCGTTTCACTGTCATGATGTAAATTATTCCACCGGCAACCTTTTACGTAAACATCCTTCGGATGACCGGAAACCGCTGAACGTCATTTCGTTTGATCGTATTCGTCGCAAGCAGCGAGACCATATAAGCGAGCAGCGAAACGGAAATCGAACCGATAACGGAGAGCATCAGCGTATAGCCGGCATGTTGCATAAATACGAATGAGTTGTGCCCGATCAGCACCATGGCGGCCAGACTGAGCGCCACCTTGAGCCAGGTGCGAATATCTAGTGAAAAGCCGATACTTTTGGAAAGCGATAAAAAATTAAGCATCGTGATAAGGCAAATACCGATATTCATTCCCCAAATGATGCCGTGAATGCCCATCATGCTCCCGAGTACGAAGATGGCAGCCGCTTTGACGATCGTCGTCGCGATAAAATTTTTCATCACCGTATTGACCATGCCGAGACCGACCAAAACCGCGTGCAGCGGCGGTTCGAAATATTGCAGAAGAAAAATCGGGGCCAGCAGCTTCAAAAACTCTCCCGCTTGTTCCATATGGTATACCGCCATCGTTAACGGGAAAGCCCACACGTATAACACGGCTGTGCACGGGGCTCCGATGATTAGCGCGATGCGTATCGCCTGATCCAGACGCTGATGGATCAATTGGCCGTTGCCCCGCGCCTTGGCTTCGCTGATTGCCGGAATAAGCGCCGTGGAAAGCGAATGCATGATGAAGCTCGGGAATACGAGCAACGGAAACGTGTAGCCGGCAAGAAGTCCGAACTGCTTCGTCGCCACGACGGCACTGATCCCGGCGATGGCCATGCTTTTCGTGATCAGCAGCGGCTGCAGCGCACGATATATCGAATGAATAAATCCTTGTCCGGTCGTCGGCAATCCGATTTCGAGCAATTCGACCAGCGTCTTCTTCTCCTCTCGCAGCTGCGGGGAGAGGCTTTGCCGTTCCCGCTTCCTGCGGTGTACCTGCAGCATGAGCATCAAGTAAAGAAGTCCCGCCCCTTCGCCGATGACCGTGCTGATCATGGCGCCTGCCGCGGCATACTCAATGCCCAGCGGCAGCAAATATTGAACCAGCGCGGCAATCAATGCAATCCGGATGACCTGTTCCACGACATCCGAGATGGCGAGCGGGCTCATGTTTTGCTTCCCGCGAAAATAGCCCTTGATGACGGAAGATACCGCTACTAGCGGCGCGATCGGGATAATGGCCAGCATCGCGTAGTAGGCTCTCGGGTCCGACAAAATCCACGACGACATGAGCTTGGCCCCGAAAAAAGAAAACAGCGTCAGTACGATGCTGATCGTGCCCGTAATGGAAAGGGATACGACCAATATCCGTTTCACCTTGGCTTGATCGCCTTGCGCTTCCGCTTCCGCCACTAGCTTGGATATCGCCACGGGCAGTCCCAGACTCGTTATCGTGACGATAATCGGCACAAGCGGCTGCGCTATCATGAGCAAACCGATACCTTCCGGACCAAGATACCGCGCCATCACGATGCTGTTGACGAAACCGAGCATTCTGGTAATGAACGCCGAGATCGTTAAGATGACTGTTCCACGAACGAAAGACTGCTTACTCTGCAATGACGTACACCCCCTGTCTAAGCCATTGTATGAAGGACAAAGGGTGGAAATAACAAAAATTTGAGCAGGCTGCGGAGCAGCCTGCCCTATAAACCGCTCGTGGTGAGAGCGGCGCGAATCAGAACCGGGGCAAGTTGGATAAGTTATTGCTCGGATCTCCGTCGGGATACGAACGGAGCGTCTTCTGGCCTTCGCGGTTTTTCCCCGTGTTGACGTCCTCGATCAAGCCGGCTTCCGCCATGCCGATCGCCGTCGCGATGTCCGCCACCGAGCCGTCCTGAAACTTCACTGCGCTGATCCCGCCGCCATTGTAACGAACCGCTTGAATGATCGCTTTGTTCGGGTCGATCGTGTGCGGGCCTTTGCCGTACTGCGTCCCGTCGCGCATGAACGTGCCATATTGCACCGGTTGGCCGTTCGGACCGTAGCCGGTATAGCCGCCTTGAAAACCTACGTCGCGCGCATCCGCATTGTTAATCCCCGTATTCCGGCTGCCGTATTCGGCATTCGGATCGCCGGAGGAGCCGGGAACGGGCATGCCGCCCTGGAACGTCTGCCCGCCGATGTTGCGGGCTTGCGGCATAAATGATTGCGGCTGCGCCGACTGGCCGTACGACGACTGCGTCATTCCTGCAGCGTTGCCCGTCCATGCGCCCGCCGACTGGCCGTACGACGACTGCGTCATTCCTGCAGCGTTGCCCGTCCATACGCCCGCCGGTTGGCTGGACGACGACTGCGTCGTTCCCGTCGTGTTGCCCGTCCATGCCCCCGCCGACTGGCCGTACGACGACTGCGTCGCTCCCGTCGCGTTGCCCGTCCATACGCCCGCCGACTGGCCGTACGACGACTGCGTCGTTCCTACAGCGTTGCCCGACTGCGTTACCGCCGATTGGCCGCTTCCTTGCCCTCCCTGTCCGTACGATTTGAACTCGGGAATCGGCTGGCCGTTCCAGGCAAAATTGCCGTTATGGGTAGGCTCGACCGCATTTTCGTAACCTTGCGCAGGTCCCGTTGTCGCTTGCTGACTCATTTCCGTGTTGTAAGTCTGACTTTGGTTGTTCGATGTACTTTTTCGACGACGCGGCATAATTGAACCAGCTCCTTTGCTCTGTCTTGTTGTGTAAGGATGTCCATAGCATGCGCCGCTTGGTTGGAGGTTATACCCATGGAAAATAAAAGAATACGCCGGTCTACATGCTGACGGTACTCTCGACCAACGTCAGCGCCCCCGCATTCGCATCAAGATGAGCCATTGCACCGATCGGCACAGCCGCTTTATATACGCCGTGGCCTGACGCCAAATTCGTTAATAACGGCTTACCGAGCGGCACGATCGTTTCATTAATCAAATCTTCGTACGTTTTCCCGTAAGCGATCAAGCAGTTCGTGCATTCTCCCATAACGATGCCGGCGCAGTCGCGGAATTTTCCCGCTTGCTGCAAATGTTTAATAAGGCGGTACACTTTGTTGATCGGCTCGTGCGTTTCTTCCAGCAAAATGATTTTCCCCCGGGTATCGATCTCGAACGGCGTGCCTAACGTATCGACGAATGAAGTGATATTCCCGCCGACGATCGGACCGAAGACGCTGCCTCCGACTTTGCCAACTAGTTCCAGACCCGGGGGATTCGCGATGGGCCGGACGTTCCTTACGGTAGATGTCGCCTCGAAAAACTGATTGAAGTTGTATTGCGGCTGATCCGGGGAAAAGCTGATCAGAAGCAAGCTGTGCAAAGTGATCAAATTGGCGAACTGGTACAGCACATTGAGCAGCACTGTAATATCGCTGTAGCCCGTGACGATTTTCGGGTTGCGGGCGATGGAAGCGAAATCGAGATACGGCAAAATACCTGCGACGCCCACGCCTCCGCGTGACGGAAGAATGAGCTTGACCTCAGGGTTTTCGATCATACTCATGAAATCGGAAGCCCGCTGCTGATCCGTGCCTGCCAAATAACCGTCGGACGCATATACGTAATTCCCGAGTACAACATTGAATCCCATCGACTGCAGCGTCGCCACTCTCGCATTTATGATCTCCGCATCGAGCGGGCTTCCAAGCGTAACGACGCCTATCGTATCCCCCTGTCGCAACTTCGGCGGTCTAATCGCCAAACCAGTTCCCCTCCGTGTAGGCGTTTATCTTTATCATATGCCGCTGCGACCCGATGATTCTCGCAAACTTTCCATTTCTACTTTTCGTGGAAGCGCTTAAGTGATATAATAGCTTTGACAATTTAAACGTTTCAATTTGTGAAAATATGAATATTGCGGGAGGTCTCGCCATGAATCAAGCGTATATCGACAATGTGATGCAGCGACTGCAAACCAAAGTAGACCGGATGATCGAACAAATCGGAGCCAAATGCCCTCATGTCGCCAAGGAGGACGGGCAATATGACGACACGCCTTCTCATGCATGGACCTCCGGGTTCTGGCCGGGGCTGCTGTGGATCATGCACGACGTTACCGGCAAGCCGCACTACCGCGACGCGGCCTGGAGCTGGGACGAGAACATCGAGCAATGGCTCGCGGGGCCGCTGGTTGGACCGGGGCAAGGGCTGCACCACGATGTAGGTTTTCAGTTTTTGCCCACGGCGGTGATCAAGCATACGCTAACCGGCGACGAAGACGGGTTGCGGCGCGGGCTGCAGGCCGCGAATTTTCTCGCCGGAAGGTTCAATCCGGCAGGCTCCTTTATCCGTGCGTGGAACCGGGATCATATCGGCTGGGCGATCGTCGACTGCATGATGAATTTGTCGATCCTTTTCTGGGCGTCCGAATCTTCCAGAGACCCTCGCTTTAAGCATATTGCCGTCGCCCATGCCAACACCGCACTGCGGCATTTCGTCCGCCCGGACGGTTCGACGAACCATATCGTCGTGTTCGATCCGGAAACCGGAGAAGCGGTCGAGTCTCTTGGCGGACAAGGCTACGGCCCGCATTCCGCCTGGAGCAGAGGAGCATCCTGGGCGATTTACGGCTTTGCCAATACGTATCGTTACACCGCCGATCAGCGCTATCTGGAAGCGGCGAAGCGGGTCGCTCACTTCTTCCTTGCTTCTCTACCGGACGATCATGTGCCGCACTGGGATTTCCGCACCGAGACGCTCGAGGGCGAACCGCGGGACAGCTCGGCTGCCGCCATCGCCGCTTCCGGTCTGCTGGAAATCGCAGATCATGTACCCGAGGCGGAGGCTCGCTTCTATACGCAATCGGCGAAAAAGATGCTGCACTCGCTCACGGAGCGGTACGCCACGTGGGACCGTCCGGAGCATGAGGCGATCCTACTGCACGGCACGGGGAATAAGCCGTCCGAGATGAATATCGACGTATCGCTCATTTACGGAGATTATTACTACGTGGAATCGTTCGCCAAGCTAAGCGGCTGGAAACACCGTATATTTTAATCGCGAATACAGGAAGCGCTGCATCCGATTGCGGAGAGCGCTTTTTTTTCCGCCGATGCAGATGTCCCGGTAAAAGCTTTGCATTTTTTGCGATATGCGCCGCGGAATGATACGATATTGCCCATTTTGAGCGGACAGGTTGTACATATGATTTGGATGCGCTAACATAGGGGACAAATCGGCCCTAGGAGGAATCTGTTGTGAGCGTACCGTGGTCTGTGGCAATGTCCGAATCCTTCATGAAGCAATACCCGCTTGTATCGGATATGCCGTTTCAAAAACGCCGCTGCTGGAACTATGAGAACGGCTGCATTCTTACCGCATTCGAACGGATGTGGGAACGTACGGGAGACGACCGTTACTTCCGCTATATTAAAGAAAATATGGATTTGTTCATTCGGGAAGACGGTTCCATCGATACGTACTCGTTGAATGAATATAACGTCGATATGACCAACCAGGGCAAAACGCTGTTCCTGCTTCAACGGGAAACCGGGGACGACAAGTATCGCAAGGCGATCGAACTGCTCGTAACCCAGCTGAAAGGACATCCGCGAACGAGCGAAGGCGGCCTGTGGCATAAAAAAATATACCCGTTCCAAATGTGGCTGGACGGCGTGTATATGACCTCCCCCTTTCTTGCACATTATGCGCAAACGTTCGGCGAGCATGAATGGTACGACGACGTCGCGAATGAAATTTTGCTGATGGAACGCGTCTCCCGCGATCCGAGAACCGGGCTGCTGTACCACGGCTGGGACGAAAGCCGGGAGCAGCGCTGGGCGGACAAGCAAACCGGCTGTTCCCCGAACTTCTGGGGGCGAGCGCTAGGTTGGTACGTCATGGCCGTCGTCGATGTGCTCGACTTCCTGCCGATGGATCATCCGAAGCGCGGTCAAGTGATCGGCATTTTTTACCGGTTGGCCGAAGCGATTATGGATGTGCAGGATCAGGAAAGCGGACTATGGTATCAAGTGCTGAATCAAGGAGGACGGGAAGGCAATTACCTGGAGTCGTCCGCCTCGGCCATGTTCGCATGCGCACTGGCCAAAGGCGCAAGAAAAGGATACCTCGGCGGCTCGGCGCTTCAAGCTGCGCGTAAAGGTCACCAAGGCCTGCTTGATCGGTACGTCGAACGCGATGCGGACGATTCCTTGCATTTGAACGGCATTTGCAGCGTCGCCGGTCTCGGCAACAAGCCTTACCGCGACGGCTCGTATGAATATTATATCAGCGAACCGACCCGTCGCGACGACCCGAAGGGCTTTGCCCCGTTCGTGATGGCCTGCCTGGAGATCGAAGCCCTGGAATCATAATCGACTCTGGTAAATGCTGAATTCCCAACCGGCTGGGCAGGTTCATCAAAAGGCACAGAGCACAGAGCGCCGTATTTTTTTGTTATGCAGTAAAAAGCTACGCGCTCGCGATTACGGAAACGGCGACGCCACAGCTTCGGGAGACCTTCACCAAACAGCTGTTGAACGCGATCCTCCTACATGCAAAAGTTTTCAACTACATGTATGAGCGCGGCTTATATCCGGCGTATAATCTGGACCAACTACTGGCGGGTGACGTGAAGCTCGCCAATGCCGCGTTGTCGATGTAACAAGCACAAAGAGCTGTCCTTCGGCGTTCCATTCACCGGGGCAGCTCTTTTGTGTGGTTGTATGATTTTTTTATAATTCCAGCGTTAAGCCGTCGTAAGCAACATGAATTCCGGTCCGCCCGTACAGCTCGACGAGCTCTTCATGCGACGGATTGTGCTGATGCGAGAAATGGGAGACATAGACGGTGGTGTCCGGCCGTTTGGCCCCGATGCTCTCCATCTTTTCCAGCATCGTATGTACGCCCGCGTAATTCAAGTGAACTTTCTGATGGTCCGTATCGGTCGTCGTCGATTCGATAATGATCAAGTCAAACGAATGACCTGCCATCTCGTCCCATACTTGTTCCTTGTACGTGCCGGTATCGGAAGCGAACAGCAGCTTCTTCTTGCCATCGTCGATAATAAAGTTCATCGCGTCGCCGGACGCCTCATGGTGGGAAGCGGTAAGCGATTTGATCCGATAAGGAGACAGCTCGAACGACTGGTTAGGAAGAATCGTCATCCGCGTCAAGTCAAGCACTTCGTCGTTGCCTTGGCCGAACATCTTGAATACGGATGGAGGTGCTGTCAGCTGCATCGGAACGATCGTAGACTGCCGGCGAAACGATCTCGTCCGCATCGCCAAGTTCGAACCGAGAAAATGATCGCTATGGCTGTGAGTGATTAGATTGTACTTCACCTGAACAAGCGAGATGCCGTACATGCCGCAAGCGGCGTAAACATCGGGCCCGTTGTCGATCAGCAGATCGTCGTTCACCAGTACAGCCTGCCGCTTGCGGACATTTTTCCCCAGATGTTTGCGCGCATGATCGCATGTCGGACAGTCACAGAAGGCGGAAGGGATGCCTTCGGCCGCCGCCGTTCCCAGAAAAGTAAGTTTCATTGTGTACCAGCTCCAATCGTTCGTTTGTAGTGGATCAGCCGCATGGCAGCCGTTGTCTCCATAAATTTCCTCCTGTTTATTATAGTGAAGCCGGCTGCATAAATCTACGCACAATTTTGACGGCGACGAAGCGATGCGAAAGCGTTCAAAACGTACAGTAAAACGAAAGAAGAAGACTCGTCACTCAACAGGTGACGCGGTCTCCTCGCAAGCATACCGCCAATCCTATGTCAGGCCTTGTTCCCCAATACGGCCCGCAGCTGCTCCAAGCTGGTGCAAGTCCAGTCCGGGCCGCATTCGTCGAGTGTCTCCATGTTCTCGTACCAGGTCAAGTAGACGGAGGCGACTCCCGCATGTCGGGCCGCCAACAGATCGTACGCCGAATCTCCCGCCATTGCGGTTGTTTCCGGTGCGGCGCCGATCGCGCGCATCGCCTGCTCAATGCCTTCGGGGTCCGGTTTTCCCTTCGAAACGTCTTCAATCGCAATGACAATGTCGAATAAGTCCGCCATGCCGAACGCCTGCAGCGCTTTTTCCGTTACGGCCTTCTGCTGATTCGTCACGATGCCCAATTTGTAACGATTGTCCTTCAACGCTTTCAAGCCTTCGATGACGCCGGGAAATACCGTCGATTTTTCGTGATAATGGTTCATTTTGAGCGTAAAAAAACGGCGCAGCGCCTCTTCCCGCAAAGGAGAGCGCTCCTTGGGCAAATAGTGAGCAAAGCCGATTCCAAAATGCTTTTGGATGTAATCGTAAGGGCAGGCGCCGGGAAAATAAGCTTCCATCGTCTCATAGGACGCCTGAATGAGAAAATCTCTGCTGTCCAGCAGCGTTCCATCCAAATCAAATAACAACGTGTCAATTTGTCGTGCATCTTTCATTTAACGGTTACCTCTCCATCCTGTTCGCTTTTTCGGGTGCATCCCCGCTGCCGCCTCCCGATCCTCTACATCAATCGCAGTTCGTTGCACGCTACGGCTTCAAAGGTTCCTGCGCGCTTGGGCGGGTCCATGCTCCGATCAGATCGGCGACCGCTGCAGTTTCCCCTCGTTCCGGAAAATATGCGGGCACCCCGCGCGTATCCAGACGCTTCGGATACCAACTGTGCAGCGGAATGACCGTTTTCGGCGCGATTTGTTCGATCAGACTTGATACGTCCGCCGCCGATGCGTGCCCCCCGTTGCCAATCGCATGATGTACGATGCCATAAGTTGAAATGATTTTGCCGATCGTGCTGTTGCCCGGATTGACCGGATGGTCCGCGTGCACGTAATGGGAAGGGACGCCCGTGTCGCCGAGCGACTCCAGCTCTATCAAATGCGCGATGTTCGGGTAAGAAATAAAATAGACGTAGTCCAGCTTGCGTTCGATAAGCTGCTCCAGCGAAACGGATGCATACGGCAACGTGTATTCTGTGCTCGTCATATCCAGCACTTGCACGGCTTCGGGCGAAGCCGCTGCGGGATGGTTCGAGAGTACGCGTACGCCTTGCACGGCCCCTTCATGCCAAAGCGCTGCCAAGCGGGCATCCATGACCGCCTGACGCCCGGCGCTTGCGGCGAGCTGAATGAAATCGGCGATCCGCTCCAGATCCCTGGACAGCAGCTGAGCATATACCATTCCTTTCGCGTCGGCTAGCACTTGGGCAAACTGCGCGAGCACGTCCGCTTCCGGACGCGGCGGCTTCGGCTGCGCGCCCGGCTCGGCCGGCACCTTCGTTGCCTCGGTAATGAGCAGGTCGACCTTCTTTTCCCTGCACATGCGGATAAATCGGTCGATGCGCTCAGGATGACGACCGTGGCGCCTCCAATCGCCGGTAAAAGCGACGCAGTGGTCACTGCTTTCGATGATATACCCGGATGCGCCGACCGTATTGTGGTCCATCTCGACAATCTGAAAGCGGAACTCACCGAAATCGACAACCGCCAAATCGTCCAGCGGCACAATCGTCGCCCTCGTATCCGCATATTCGCCCGACGCCACCATTCCGCGGTACAAGGCGTATGCGTCATGGCTCATGTACACAGCGATCCCTTCGCGCAAATAAGGGAGCAGCGCCATGTGATCCTGATGCATGTGGCCGACGAATATGCCGATCCGGCCGTACTTCGGAATATCCCGGAAATTCCACACACTTCCAATATCGCTGGCTTGAATCGTTGCCGCCTGTTCTTCGACATACAATTGCGGCAGCGGCGGCGCCATTCGCCCGAGCACGTACTGCCTCACTTCTCTGCCCGGGGTTGCCCGCACCGGATTAAAAGTAAATACGCCCGATACGTCGATCAAATCCTTATGCGCGATGCCGCAATCGAAGAGTACGCCGGTATCGCCTTTACCGTACAATAAATGAACGCCGCCCGTCGTCTCCAGACCTCCGAAAAAGGTAATCCGTTCCGTTGCCACCACACCGCGTCTCCTCCCCTTATTAGCCCTTTCATTCCCGTTCTCCGCCAGCCGGTCTTATCCTCCGCCGTATGGCCTTTTCCTAGAGAGCTGCACCATATATTGAAAGTAATCCGGCCGGTACACGGCCGTTAAATACTCGACAGACTGCAGCTGATGCGAGTAAGTCACCCGCTCGATGTACAGCAGCGCGTCGCCCGCCGCGACGCCGAGCTGTTTCGCTTCTTCCTCGCTTGCATTGACTGCGCTGATCATTTGCTTTGCTTCCTTCAGCGGAATGGCCAGCTCCTCCTCCAGCACTTTGTACATCGCGATCGAAGTCAAATCCCGCGTTTCCAACTCGAGACCGATTTCCGGCGGGAAGTAAGCGTGCTCGATCGCAATCGGTTTGCCGTCGGCGAGCCGAAGCCGTTTCAACTCCCAAGCCGCCCGCAAATTCAAGCTTGTTTTCACTTGCTCCGACAGCTTGTTGGTCATTCCTTTGCCGATGATCCGGGCTCCGGGCGCAAATCCCGCTTCCTCGATCGTTTCCGTGAACCCCATTAATTGCCCGACCCAGTGCTCCGCCTGATTCGTTTTGAGGAACGTCCCGCGTCCCCTTTCGCGGACTAGCAGCCCTTCCTCCACCAGACTTTGCAGCGCATTGCGCACCGTGACCCTGCTGACGCCGAACCGTTTGATCAGCACGTGCTCGGTAGGCATTTTCCCCGTTTCGTCCACCAATCCGTCGTACAGCGCCTCGTGCCGAATAATATCGCGGATTTGCAGGTGAAGCGGCGTACCGCTATGGGGGTCAATCGTTCGTTTCCCAGATGTGTTATCGTTTGTATTTGCTTTTATGTTCATATGCAGCCAATCCTTTCTACCGGCAGTTGACGGAGTCCGAATCGTGTAGTACCCGAACCGGACGGTACCGTTTCATTGCGGCGTTTACTCTTCTTCCCAGAATGCTTGCGCCCCGCTTTGCTTCATGAGCTCCAAAATTTTTTGTCTCGGCACCACCTTGCAGCGCTCGGCCCAAGCTTCGTACTGCTCGCTCATCTCCTTCACCCGCTCCGGATAAACGCCGGCCAAATCGTTCATTTCCGTCCGGTCTGCATCCATGTCAAACAATTCCCACGCATGCGGATAATTGCGCACGAGCTTCCACTTGCCTGACCGAACGCAAGCGTTGCCTTCATGCTCCATATACAGCGGCTTCCGGCTCCATGTATCGGTCGCCAAAACCGGGACAAGGCTTTGTCCCTCCAACGGCAAAATATCGTTCCCCTTGTACGCCGCGGGGTACGACGAACCGGTAAGCTCCACCACGGTAGCCATCACATCGGTCAATTGAGCGGGCGTATGCCGCAAAGTCCCTTTCTCTGCAATGCCTTTCGGCCAATGGACGATGAACGGCGTTGCGATGCCGCCCTCGTGGGTCCAATGCTTATACAGCCGGAACGGCGCGTTCGACAGATTAGCCCATGCTTTGCCGTAGCTTTGGTATGTATTTTCGGGACCCGGCATCATATGCGGATGGTTGCCGAACACGACATCCTCGCCTTTGCGGGTCTTCAGTTTGGCAATAAGCAGGTTGTTCGCCAGTTCTTCGCCGCTCACGTTCGTCGGAATATCTTCCGCGCATGCGCCGTTATCGGATAAAAACATAATAACGGTATTGTCGAGCTGCCCGGTTTGTTCCAAGGTTCGGATGATTTTGCCGATCCCCTGGTCCATCCGGTCGATTTGCGCCGCATACACCTCCATGCAGCGAAGCAGCCAGTCCTTATGCTCGGCGTCCTCCCATGCAGGCTGGCTGGAATCGCGTCCGGTGAGCCGCCATGACGGGTGAATGATGCCCATATCGATCATCCGCTGCAGCCGTTCTTCCCTAAGCCGGTCCCAGCCATGATCGAAACGCCCTTTGTATTTGGCAATGTCCTCCTCGTGCGCGTGAAGCGGCCAATGCGGCGCGGTATAGGCTACATACTGGAAGAACGGAGCATCCGGATGCCGTGCCGCGTGATCCTCAATATTTTTGACCGCCTGATCGCTGATCGCATCGGTGTAGAAGAAGTTCTCGTCTTCCGCCGCTTCGTGCTCGATGTTTTCATTGCCGCGGGTTAACGTATTCGGATCGTAAAAGCTGCCGGCCCCAATGATCGTCCCGTAAAAATGATCGAACCCTCGCTGCATCGGCCACGCATCGGTCGGCTCGAGCAAGCTGCCGGCGATGTGCCATTTGCCGCTCATATAGGTAACGTAACCGCTTTCTTTCAGCACTTCGGGAATCGTTACGCACTCCCTGTTCAAGTTCCCGGGATACCCTTCCGGCCCCATATCGTACGTCAAAATGCCGATACCCGTTTGATGCGGATGCAATCCCGTCAGCAGCGAAGCGCGGGAGGGACTGCATCTGGCGGTATTGTAAAATTGCGTGAAGCGCAATCCGTTCTCCGCAAGCCGGTTCAAGTGCGGCGTATCCACTTCCCCACCGTAACAGCCGATGTCGGAATACCCCATATCGTCATTTAAAATGAGCAAAACGTTTGGCTTTCGATCCATGGACAATCGCCTTCTCTCGGTTATTATTTGTTATAACAATACTCATTTGTATTATGATTTGTATCAATGAATTCATGTTATAACAATGAATGCCGAGTTTCAATACTTTTCTTTCCAACATTTACTACAAGGATTATTTCAAGCCGCTTCGGCAAATAATACCATCGTCGTTCTTTGCAATATCACCTGCACATTGGAAAGGAGGGTTTGCGATGGAGCCCGAGGAATTGGAAACAACGGAAGAGACGCTCATTGAGGAAGCCGAGCCGGAAGAAGAGACGAATCAGGAGCACACCCATGTCGAGTGGGCGGGATATATTTAAAGTCGAAAAAAGCCATGCGGTTTCGGCCGCATGGCTTTCGTACGTCTAACCGAGGGCAAACGCGTACAATTGGCCGTTCAGGCAGAAGGACGCTTTTCCGGTTTCCTCCGATACGACAATCGACAGCGCATCGCACCGCTCGGTAATCCCGATCGCTGCCCGGTGGCGCATGCCAAGCTTTTTCTCGGTGGCGAGCGCGCTTAACGGCAGAACGTTCGCCGCCGATACGATTTTGTTATGTTTGATTCGCACGGCTCCGTCATGCAGGGGCGCACCCGGTACGAATACGGATTCCAGCAAGGCCGGGCTTAACTCGGCGCCGACCGGAATGCCCGCCGTAACCCAATCGTCGAGCGAATCGCTGCGTTCGACGACGATCAACGCTCCGTGTCTTCGCTCGGACAGCCGGCGGACGCACAGCGAGATATCCGCATATTTGTCCGTATAGGCGGACAAATAACATTTCAAGTAGAAAGCTGCAGCCATCGACTCCGTCGTCGCCAGTTCCGCGCTAATTTGTTGAAATTCGTTCAACAGACATTGCTTGTCTTCTTCCAGCTCCGCTATTGCGACCTGCATCTTATCGACCAAGCCTAGAAGCCGTTCTTTGAGCTCTAGCTTGAGTGGCGAAAAATCGCATGTTTGCTCCATGGGTCACGTTCCTTTTACGACAACGTTTTAGGCCGGCCATCGCCGGTTTCTCTGTTGGTTAGCGTTGCCAACCGCGCCCGGCAATATACGGTTTCCGGCACAATATGGAGCTGAACGGAGCCCTCCGACGATGACAGCGCGGACAAAACGATAAAGACGAACGTGCGGAGTTGCTGCGGCCCGCTGCGTTCGTCTTAGACGGCGCGGCTATGCCGTCAAGCAAGTTTTCTCATATATTCGACATACTGCGGGAATGCGATGTCCGCTTCCAGCAGCTCCGGGTGCCACTTCTTTTCCCACTCCAGCGTGTAATAGCCTTCATATCCGTTGCGGTTCAGCAGCCTGTACATCGGCTCCAGCGGCACGTCGCCTTCTCCCGCCAGGCAGTACTGGAACTGGCCTCCGGATTCCGGTTTCACGGAGGAGTCCTTCACATGCGTATAGTGAATCCAGCGGCCTAAGGTCGCCCACGTATCTTCCGGCTGCTCCCCGGCCATGCGGTACGGATGGTGCAAGTCCCACAAGACACCGACGGCTTCCGGATCGACCTGCTCCATGACCGCCCGCACGTATCTGCATGAAGTCCAGTCGTCATGCGTTTCCAGCAGCAGCTTCGCTCCGTATTCCTTCGCGACGGACCCCAGCTCGTGGAAATGGCGAACCATGATTTGTACCGCTTCTTCGCGACCGGTGCTTTTGATGGCGCCGCCGAACACGCGAATATAAGGCGTTTCGAAGATCGCGCAAAGCTTGGCGTACGCTTCGACTTCGAGCAGCTGACTCTCCATCATCTCACGGGAGAACACCTTCACGGAACTGGAGAAGCAGGATACTTCCAGGCCGGCATCCTTGATCCGGTCGCGGGTTTGCCGGGCCGATTCGGCAAATGCCGGCAGCTTGTAAATGTTCATTTCTCCGGCAACGCCGCGAAAATCGATCGCGTCGAAGCCGTATTCGGCAGCCCTTCGAATAATAAGATCAAGCTCCCAATCGGGACATCCCAAAGTGGTAAACGATAACTTCACAGCTTATCACCTCCGCGTAATATGAAACACTCGGGCATATGATGGTTGCCGGTCATCCGGTACACGTTAACAACACAGCGCCTATGTAAACGTATTCAGCTCCATTATATCGCTTCCCGCACGGAAAAGGGAGACATAAAATAAAAAGACCGCCTGAGCTTTGTCAGACGGACGTTTCATCAGCCGGCTATTTGGCGGGGAGCGCATTATTTGCCGGGAAGCTTCGCCGGTTTTCCGCCGAACCATTTGGCATACAACGTCTCGTAGGTTCCGTCTTTGACGACTTTGCCAATCGCCTGGTTGATTCGGCCGATATACTTGCTGCGTTTTTTTGCGACGACGGCGTAGCTTTCTTTATTTAACGTCTCGCCAACGATCTTCACTTTGCCTTCTCCGCCGTTTTGCTGGAAATCGTGCACGTTGCGCTCGTCGAAAATGACCGCATCCACCGATTTGTTTTTCAATTTGTCGTATGCCTCGGAAATATCCGGATAACCGCGCACTTCCTTAATGCCGGTCAAGCCGCTGGCATACGTATATGCGGTCGATCCGATCTTGGTCGCGACGACTTTACCCGCCAAATCGTCTTTGCTCTTGATCTGGCCGTTATCTGAATTCGTAAGAATGACCAGGCCCGTTTGAAAATACGGGTCGGAAAACACGAAATTGTCTTTGCGCGCTTTATTAACCGTCATCCCCGCAACGGCCAAATCGACCTTGCCCGATTGTACGGCCTTGTTCAGCTCGCTTTGTTGCATTGGTACCAATTCGTATTTCAGATTTGCTTCTTTGGAGATCGCTTTCCATAACTCGACCTCGAAGCCTTTGTTTTCTCCCCCTTCAGAATAGGTGAACGGACGGAAATTGCTTTCAATGCCCACTTTCAGCGTCTTATTCGCCGCCGTACAGCCTTCCGTTACGATAAAAAATGCCATTAGAACGGACAGGCCAATGAGCAACTTGCCCCGAACTCCAAAACTCATCGCTTTCATAACCTCCTCGTTTGGAAACAACGGTATTATTTGTAAATAATTGAGCCGTTATGCAGACCACGATCATTCCGATCATCCAATTTACATCGTTGTCGGCTCGGCGAGATAACATAGCAATCGGTAAGAAATTTCAGCCTTGGCCGTTTGCTATAGTTGAAATCAGAAGCAATCAAACTATGGGAGGATGTTGAAGGATGGCTAAATTGACACCTTATCTTTTTTCGGAGGATTCCCGGGCTCAAGCGGAGTTTTATGTGAAAGCGCTCGGCGGGGAGATCTTGTCCGTGATGACGCATGGACAGCTCCCCAATGCAAGCGAAGCGCTCAAGGACAAAGTGATGCATCTTAGCATGGTGGCGGCAGGACTTCAATTCTACATGTGCGATTGCTTTGTAGAACCGGCAGTACAAGGGAACAGTATTAATTTGAGTCTCGAATTCGCTACGGAGGCCGAAGCGCGTAAGGCATTCGATAATTTAGCGGAAGGCGGCAATGTAAAACACCCGTTGAAGCCGGAATTTTGGGGCTCGCTGTTCGGACAAATCGAGGACAAATTCGGCATTAACTGGATGATCACCACCGAGGCGAAACCGGTCAACCCCTAAACCGGCGCAACCCGCTCCATGTAAAACATGAGTCGACACAAAACAAAACAGCTGTCGAAGCAGCTGTTTTGTTTTGTGTCGATGATCCTATCCGTACGACTCTCCTTTTGAAAGCAATGCTTCATCGTGCAATTTGCGGTAAACCGCCGGTCATATGATTACGACTGCGCAGCGATTGGATGCATACCTGCATAGCTGGCACCCAATGGTATTGCGATTGGCGCTTTGGTTCACCGTCGCGCACATCTCTTATGCCCCACGGCCTTTTCTTCTTCGCCCTCTGTTTATCCCCCATACGAGGACGCCCAAGAGAATCAAACCCGCCGCGCCCATGTACATATAGTACTCGCCGTTGCGTGCGCTTGCTTCCGTCGATGCAGGCACCGCCTCCGCTGTTCCTGCAGCTAACGCCTTGCTCTTCGCAGCTGCATCTCTTGCCGACGTTCCAGCAGCCGTCGAGACCGCTGCAGCCGGCGCGGCGGCCGGCGGAGCCTCCAGCCAGGACGGCCCGACCTGCCCGCGGGATAACGGCGCCCGTTCCGGCTTCGATGCCGACAGCTCATCCGCGCCGACGTCCTTCGAGCTGTCCCGGCTTTGCCCGTCCATATCCTTATCGACGTACGGAAAAGATCCTTGCGCCTTATCCTTGACGGGACTTGCGGCCGACGGCCGGAACAGTCCGTCGCTGCTCATGGCGACAGCCGGGTCTTGCATCGTTATCCCTTCAGGCACGGGGGTTATGCCTAATTCCGCTCCGAACATTACATTGCCTTTATAGGTCATATTCGTCGGTTTGGTCAACAGATTGACCAGAGGAGCTGTTGTGCCGTAGATGACATTGTTCGCGATCGTAATGCTGTCGGGGGGAACGTTATAGCCATCCGACCCGACGCCGATGTGCACATTGTTTTTATTGTTGACCAGTGTGTTGTGCACGATCTCCGCATACCTCGCCTGCTTGTAGGTATGGAGCACCAGTTCACCGTGGCTTGGGTCTTCGTTATACTTCGGGTCTCCGTTCATTAGGATGATCGCGGCGCTGAGCGGCTTATAGCTGCAGCCAATGCCGGAAATGTAGTTGTTGTACACTTTATGCCCATAGCCGATAATGCGAATGCCGACCGTATTGCACAAGTTTCCGCCGAATATATAATTTCCGTATACTTGGCTGTTGTCTCCATGCCGGAGCACAATGCCGCCCTGCGAATTGCGCAGTGTGTTATAACGGATTATATTTTCCCACGATTTGACCGAGATGATCTCCGCTTCCCCGTTCGCTTCCTCGAACAAATTCGATTCCACTACCGTATTGGAAGGTCCCCGGGAATACTCGCTCGTGCCGATGCGGATCGCCTCCGCGCCGTTTTTGCCGAAGACGGGAATTTTCCCGAAATAGTTATTGTCGATTTGATGGTAATCGCGGTCTTTGTCCGTGTCCCCGTATCTCCATACGACAAGCAGCGCTCCTGCGTGATTTTTCCCTTCGAAGTGGGAATGATCCACCCTGTTGTGCGTTCCGAAAAGTGAAACCCATTTGTAATCGGTATCCTTGTTCGGCGGGTTGTAGCCGATCATTTGGGTATTGGTCAACCGCGAATAGTTGGCATGCTTGCCTGCCCCGTCGCGGAATTCGACGATGCCGCCGTAGGACGTATTCGGAAAGCCGCCGTCTTGAAAGCGCAGCCCGTCCACCACCCAGTAATCTTTGCCGATTCGAAGACGCGACGTTCCCGTCAATATCACTTTTCCGCCGGTTTCCGCCCGCAGTGTGATCTCTTTGCCGGGCTCGCCGCTATTTCCGTTCAGCCGGATCAACGTATCTTTCCATGTCCCGTTTTTCATAACGATCGTATCCCCGGGGAGCGCTGCCTTGATTGCTTTATCTAGCTCCGCGGAATCGCTTACAACATATTGCTCGGCGCTCGCCGGCATAGCAAAAAACAAATACCCGACCGCTACAAAAATATACAGTACAATCGTCCGGATCAAACATAACCCTCCTCTTTCATGCGACACCCATCTCTACTGCGCCTTCGCGGTTTAAAGAACTTAACCATTCTTGCATATTAAAAAACTGCAGAAACCCTCGATGCGGGCACTACAGCCGGTTGGAAAGAATGAAATACTACAATTGGTAAGCTGATTATATTTTAGGTATAATGCCGTGTCAATGCGGCGGCTTGTCGGAAATTCGTCGAAAGGTGACGCCGGCTTACGATTTGAACCGGTATGTACCGACAACGGGACGATGGTCCGAGGCGTCGGATGCGACGACTTCCCGCTCAACGAGCTCCAATTGGTCGTTATAAAAGATATAATCGATCCGGACTTCGGGCGTGATCGACGGAAAGGTATTCACATCGGCGACGCCGGAGAACGTGTCGGACAAGCCGCTCCGCTTGAAACGGCCGATTTCATCACTGTCCGGACGGGCATTGAAGTCACCGACAAGCACGAGCGGAAGCGCGCTGCCCTTCATGATGTCAAGCACTTCCTCCGCCTGCTTCATTCTTTGCTCCGAAGTCAGTCCCATATGAATGTTATAGAACATGAGCCGCCGGTCCGGGGGGCCGATTTCCGTCTCCAGCATTCCTCTTTGTTCCCCGCCGAAGCTGCTGAGCGAATAATTGCGCGACCGGATAATCGGATACTTGCTTAGCACGGCCGTGCCGTACTGCCGTCTCGGCTCCCCTGGAGCACGGGGATCGCGGTCCAAATTCGGCGCGAATACGAGCTGCATGTCAAGCGTCTCCGCGAGGCTATGGCCCAAATCCATAAAAGCGCTGCGGTCCGACCAATGCTTGTCGACCTCCTGCAGCCCTGCGATATCGGGATCGGCGGCTCGGATGGTCTCGGCGATTCGTTCCAGGTTGCGCTTGTTGAACGTATCCGTGCCGTAATGAATATTGTAGGACATCAATTTCAGCGTCGAACTCATTGCAGCGTATTTCCCTCCATCTGGTAGTTATGAGAACTTTGTCGTTCCAGCGGGCCGTCTCTCGTGTTGTCCCTATTATATTAGCAGACGGGTATTTCCCTTTCAATTACAAAAGTGGCCGGCTGGCACAGCGTTTTTTAGATATATTGGCAGCAAAAAAAGCCTGGGAATTTGTTCGTGAAGAAACAAATCCGCAGGCTTGAAGGCCGTCACGGTTATTCACGCGCCTCTCCTAAGCGCACATGCGCGTCACGGGATGGCACTCAACAATAACCGGCAGCTGTAATGGTAACGCCGCTTACGCTTGCGCCATACCGGCACCGGCTCGATAAGGCAGTTTACTTCTTCGGCTTTTCGGCCTCGATGTCTTTGGCAAGCAGTTCCGACGCTTCCCTGACCGCCGTGACGATATCTTTTTGGCCCCGGCCGATATCGCCGACCGCAGTGTTAAGCCGTTTCCAGGCCAAGTCGTTATATTCGGTGAGCGGTGCGGGCGCCGCATACGTTTGCGGGAAGATCGCGTTAATGTTTTTGCCTTTGTATTTCGGCAAGTCTTGCGCGAACGTTTTTTTGATATCGGGATTTTTCAGCGCAGACTCCACTCCCGTCTTGGAGCGGATCGTCTGAAATTCGTCCGATGTCAGCGCTTGCAGCACGTCCATCGCGTCGTCCTTGTACTTGCTTGTTTTGCTAATATAAATATAGCCCGGGTACGCTTGCGGACCGCCGGCTCCAAGCTCTTTGAAATAAGGCATAGCCGCATAATCCCAATTCAGGTCTTCAGGGAAATTAAGGGCCGCGTTCGAAAAATGAGACCACATGGCCAGCGTCTTATCTTTGGCGAACATATTGGACTGCGCCGTGGATGCGAAGAACCCTCCCGCAAGCGGCTTGCCGTCCGGCGGCGGAATGAGCTGATAAAACCGTTTGAGGTTATCCAGGAACGTCATCATTTTCGGGTTGTCGAAAGCGGGCTTAAGCGTCTTCGGATCGATAAACGGCGCCGAAAATTGATTGGTCTTCAAAAAATGCTCCGGCGACGCGAGGAATCCGTAATATTGCGTTCCGTTGTCGTTGCGGGTAACCTGCTTGGCCAAATTGTAAATTTCATCCCACGTCATGCCATCCTTCGGGTAAGGGACGCCGAATTTATCAAAGATGTCCTTGTTGTACATAATGACCGGCGAAGTGTTGGACAACGGCAGCCCGTAGATGCCGCCGCCCGCAATCTCTTTTTGCTGCTGGATCGTGAAAGGCTCGAACCGGTTCAAATCGACGTTCTTCTTTTTGATCAAATCCGTCAAATCATACTGGAAATCGTTGCGGAGCAAGTTCAAATGCGTGTGGCCAATGGAAAAAATCAAAATATCGAACTGCTGCCCCCCGGAAATGAGCCCCTCCATCGACTTGGAGGCCGGCACCGGAACAAACTTCGGCGTAATGTAAGGAAACTTTTGTTTGATGTAATCGCCATAGTTTTTCATGAAATCTTCTTCTTTCCAGTCGGCGTTGCCGGTTTGATAGAAGACGAGCTCAATCGGCTGTTTTTTGCCCGTTTCGGCCGCCCCCTGCTGCTTTCCCGTACTGCATCCGGCAAGCAAGCTTCCCGATAACGACGCTGCGATAGCGATAGTTCCTGACAAGCGAATCCACGATTTCATACATATGTCCCCCTTAATCATTCGAAGTCTCTATATGGATTGATCGGTTCTGCATCACGAAAGCTCGCTTCAATCAACCGGCGGCCATCGTTCAAGAAGTTATGTTACAGCAGTCCGTTCCGTTCCCCGTCTCTCTATTTGCATGCTTGGGCTAAAACGATTACCGGACCGTCTCCACGTACGGCGCGTCCTTCACCTCGCGCTGCAGCTTATACAGCTCTTCCGTCAACCGCTTCACCGTATCCGCATAAGCCGGATCGGCGTACACGTTGTTCATCTCGTACGGATCGCGTTGCAGATCGAACAGCTCCCATTCCGGCGGCTTCGGATCGTCGATCGCATCGGTCGCTCCGAGCGCGTCGGCGTAATAATAGATCAGCTTGTAATTGTGCGTGCGCAAGCCGTAGTGGGCATAAACTCCGTGCTCGCTCAAATGCATCCAGTACCGGTAGTACATCGAAGTCCGCCAGCCGTCAGGCAGCTCTCCTTTCATGAGCGGCCGCAAGCTGCCGCCCTGCATCTCTTCCGGAACGGCGATGCCGGCATAATCGAGGAACGTCGGAGCGAAATCGACGTTAAGCGCCATCGCATCCTGCACTGTTCCCGCCTTAATTTCCTTCGGATAGCGGACGATGAACGGCATGCGAAGCGATTCCTCATACATGAACCGCTTGTCGAACCAGCCGTGATCGCCGAGGAAAAAGCCTTGATCCGACGTGTAGACGACGATCGTATCGTCAGCCACTCCTTCGGCTTCGAGCGTATCCAGCAGCCGTCCGACATTGTCGTCGATCGAAGCTACACAGCGTAAATAATCTTTGATGTAGCGCTGGTATTTCCAGCTTCTCAGCTCCCGCTCGGAAAGCCCTTCGGGCGGGTCGAGTTTCAAATCTCGTTTTTTCAAATCGCGGTCGATTCGCATGATCGCCGCCTCGGCAGCCGCTGCGCGGTTGCTATAATCGTCGTTGAACGTCGGCGGCTCGGGAATCTCGACGTCTTCGTATAAATGCGCGTGCTTCTCGTCCGGAATCCACGGACGGTGCGGCGCTTTATGATGGCACATCAGGAAGAACGGCCGCTCCTTATCCCGCTTC
Source organism: Paenibacillus allorhizosphaerae (assembly GCF_042659105.1). Lineage (NCBI taxonomy): Bacteria > Bacillati > Bacillota > Bacilli > Caryophanales > Paenibacillaceae > Paenibacillus > Paenibacillus allorhizosphaerae. The sequence goes on from NZ_JBHSRV010000001.1 coordinate 1,621,042, forward strand.
CGAATCCAATCGATGGACTGATCGGTAATAATGTCAGTCACGTAGCCCTCGTATTGTTTCTCTTGGCCCATCTCGATAAATTTCGGATTACGGTAATCCCCTTGGCCGGGCAGTACGTTCCAGTAATCGAAGCCGGTCGGGTCGCTGACGCCGCCGTGGCCGAGATGCCACTTGCCGACGATCGCCGTCTGGTAACCCGCCTGTTGCAGCAGTTTGGACACCGTTTGCTGGGAGCCGTCGAAACGGTCTCCCAGCGTTAGTACGCCGTTCAGGTGATTGTACAAGCCGGTCAATATCGTTGCACGGCTCGGCGCGCAAATCGAATTGGTGCAGAAGCAGTTGTCATACCGCATTCCTTCGTCAGCAATCCGGTCGAGATTCGGCGTCTGATTGATCCGGCTGCCGTAGCAGCTCATCGCGTGCGCCGCATGGTCGTCGCTCATAATGAATACGATGTTCGGTCGGTTCATTGTCCGTCGCTCCTTTGCCGCTTGCCGGTCAGGCAAGCACGTAAATAGGGGATATCCAGGCGCATTGGCCGTTGACCTGCTTGATTTCCGCGTGATATACGTCGCACTCCGATTCGGCCAGCGTATCCGTCCAGACTTCGCTTACGGTATACGCCTGCTGCGGAATCGCGCGATGCACCATGATCGCTTCGGAATTGTACGGCTGCAAATGCACGGTACGATTGCCGCCGAGCAGCTCGCCCACGGTCGTCTTGATCTCCGCACCGTTCGCTTTGATATGCAGCTCGGTACCTACATCGCCCTCCACTTCGAGAATAACCGCCGCTGTATGAGGATGCAGCGTCGTCGGATTTTTGAACGACATGCAGGACCATGCCACCGCTTGATCCGACTGGCTGACGATCCGGTTGCCGAGCGCATTCATCGTTGGGTCGTCTCTCAGCTCGGGCGTCGGAGCGAGAATGCTGCGGCCGCGGAAGCACGTTTCCACCGCTGCCAGCTTGCCGCCCCGCACTTCGGCGATGGCGTCCCATTCGAACCCGGCTTTATTGTTCCCCCAGCCCAGTTCCACCTTCACCTTGTACTTGCCTGCCGTTTGGGAGACACCGGAACTTTGTCCTGCAAGCAGCTCACCGTTCACGACCTTCCACGGACGCAAGTTTTTATAGACGACGATCTTGTCGATCTGGTCGCATGCGGTAACGTTCAATTCGAACCGGCGCTGGGATGCGGTCGTTTCGCTGCCCATCGGCAGCCCGTTCATTGTGAACTTGCATTCGATCTTGTCACCGGTAACCGCGTACGTTCTGCGGGCAAGGATCGCCTCCCATATCGATTCGCGCGTCTTGGCGTCGGCCAACACCGCCAGGCGGCCGTCTCCGTACGAACCGGGATAACCGGCATGGTGATCGGTCGATCCGACGAAGCCGAATCTCAGCTTGCGCGCGAGTGCGGCGTATACGCTGCTGCGCGAGTCTCTCGGCCCCATGTCGTGATAGTACGGGAACGGGCTTTGATCGGACATGCCGCTGCCGTGCTTCGAATACACTTCGACGATCGGGCTGATGGCCGCGCTAAATCTGTCCCAGTTGCCGCCGCGGTAGCCCGGCGTGTAGCCGACATGATGCGGCACGGCGATGACCCGCCGAGGCGCGAGCTTCTCTACAATCGCCGCAGGCGATTCCCCTTCGACAAGCGGGAAATCGTCATCCGGCGACAAAAAATGGTGATCGCCGTACTTGCTCGAATGCGCCTCGTACCCTTGGAACGTGACGAACTCGCCGGGCACGTTGAAGCTTTTTACCGTTTCAAGCACATAATCCCAATGGTTCCGCAGCTTGGCGAAGCCTTCTTTATGGAAATCGACCAAATATTCGAGCCCTTCCGTACGGGCCGGGATATCGTACCAGGACGCGTGACCGATGATCGCGCAAAAGTCGAGCTGGCCTTTGGCCGCCTGCAATGCGTTCTCCAGTCCCCCAAATCCGTAGCTGATGCCGCAATGATTATGCAAATCTCCCCAATATAATGGCATGTTGATCCTCTCCTATTTGTATGGTCGATGGTAGAAAGCAGTATAAATTTGGAATCCATATGTTTGTCTAAAAACAGGGACAGCGTGCCGGATAAGGCTATACCTGGCGAAAGCGGATCGTATGCCGGCCCTCCGGCTGAACCGATTTCGGCTGCAGGACGATCCGGTACAAGCGTTCGCCCCACGAATTGCGGAGCTTCTTATCTTCGAGCGGGATCGTTTCGATCGCGGGCGCAAACGCCGCTGCATCGTATTCCATTTGCAGCGTCGGCCCTTCGCTGCGCCGCAGCATGATCCGGCTGCCGCCGGTATCGACCTGAGGCTCGCAGCAGGTCATAAAGTTCAGCGCAAACCGGCCATTCGCCCGGTCTGCAAACGCGTACCGTTCCTCTAGCTCGACAACGGCTTGCGGCGAGCGAACCAGACGGCAGCTGCGGGTCCATGACACGATGCCCGCTTCCGGCGGATACGCGCCGGCAATATTCAGCGTGAGCTGCGTTCCGTCATCGCCCGGTTCATACCGTGCTTCCGAGGCGCGAAACTCGCTGCCGTCCCGCTGCATATGGCCGTTAATCGTCGGCAGGCTGTGATAACCGGACTGCATCGTCCAAATCTCGTAGCGCTGCGCGCTGAACGTCTTGGCGCTGTATTCCTCCACCCCGACGTCGATCAGCACCGGCATGCCGTCCGCATAAACGACGAAATGGCCTATGTCGTTATGGTTATGGCTCTCCAGGTTATGGCCGCCCTTCATGGCGGCGTACAGCCCCCGGTCCGACGCCTCGGTCTCGCGCGCCGCCATGACCTGGATGCCGTCCATGTACATGTCGCGCCGAAACGTCAGCGGCTTCGAATCGTCGTCGATCCGGCGGTAATCGAACAGCGCGGGCAGGACGCGCAGGAAGGAAAGGAACTTCATGTTCTTCCAGCCTTCGCTGCCGAGCATGCGGTGCACGGACGTGCCGAGCGCCATCATATTATCGTCGCCGATCCGCTCGCCGTAGCGGTACACGACATCCTCCTCGACCGTAATCCGGTGCGGCCCGTCGGCAAAGTTGAGAAAATACCGTTCTTGAATATGTACTTTGTAAATGTAGCGTCCGATGTTTTGAACGAGCGGCTCCGCGTAGACGTTGAACTTCCCGCTTGTGGCCGCATACAGCAGCTCCAGGCAGTCGAACAGCGAGCCGCCCGCTTTGTTCCAATAGCCCGGTCCTTCGTCGCAGCCGCCGTCGGCCGGGTGCATGGACAGAAACCGGTCGAGGCTGCGCAGCGCTTTCCGAACGGCCTGCACTCTTCGCTCGATATCCTCTTCCGCGAGCAGGAAGGCGCTCAAGCAGTTGGAAGTGCACCACGGCGTCCAGTTGTTCAGCCGTTTATCCCGCTCCCGGAAACCCATCCACCAGCAATCGTCCCGATGCAAGTAAGGGTCGAGTATGCGGCGGCGCAGCTCGCTGCGAATACGCTCGCAGATGAGCGGGTTGACCCGATCCAGCACCGGCCGGAGCAAATAAGCGAGCCAAGCGAATAAATTGCCGGTTTCGGCAGCAAAGAGGTCGATTCCCGGTTGGCTGAGGACGTCCGGCAAATCGGGATGCCGCTCTTGAAACATACGGTTGTGCGCGGAGATGACCCAGCTCGATTCCTCGCTGATCAGCCATATGCCGTTAATCAGATCTTTCACGAAACGACCTTTGTTCTCCACACACTCGGCCAAGGCCAGACTGGTCACGGCCCGCCTGCGCAAATGGTAAGCGCCGTCGTATCTTGTTCGGTTGCCGTTTTGCAAAAACTCCATGAACATCGAAGCGGTTAACGCCGGCCATGCATAATCGATATATTTCTCGCCCTCCGCTACGACCGACTGCCGCAGCTCGGCGGGCAGTCCTTCCCACTCGCTTCGCCGGCTAGCATCCGGATAAGGACGGTACTCGGTCCAGGACAATACTTGATCCGATAGCTGCTCCTTAGAAAACCATTCGCTTAGACTTCTCATCGTTGTCATTTCCCCTCTTCACTAGCTTGCGCCCCGCTGCCCGGGATCAGGCGCACTTCTCCGGTTACGCCGGTCAAATGAAGCACGCCGCCTGCTTCCGTGACCTTATGCCTCTCGCGCCGCCCATCCGTTTCCACAATCCACCCGCCGGCGGCCAGATCGGCAATGAGGCACTGGGTCGTTTCGTTATGGTAAACGCCATCGGCCAAGCCGAATACGGGCACCGTCAATGTCTCCTGCAGCCGTTCGCCGCTTTTGCTGAAAAGCACGACCCAGTCTTTGATCCTCGCGCCGACCAAGGCATCGGTTTCCACCCTCTTCGTAACGAGCGCCGGCGGGCCGTCGACTTCCTTTACCTGCATCACGTTCAAAAAACAATCGTGCTCGGCCGGCTCGTGCGGACTCACTTCAATGCGCCATGCGCCCTGCTCCTTCGTGCTTGGAAAATCATTGACGAAGTTGGTGCCGAACACCCAATATTCTTTGCCCGGACCGCCAACGGCAACGATTTCCCGATTGCCGGCTTCCGGCAGCAGCGTGTCGTTGACCAGTTGCCCGCTGTACCCGTCCTCGCTGCGCGAGATGACTGTCCGACCCGTTTCTTCCGTGATTTGCGGCTCCTCTACGCTGTGCAGCAGCCAATACTTGCGGAATTCGGCTTTGGTCGATACGACGCGGTCAAATACGATCATCGCCGCCGGATGCTCCGCTTCCTTGAAATTTAGGAACAGAAACGAACGCTGGAACTGCTTCATTTTATCCGAGTAAGCGGCTGTGATATCGCCTTTCAGGTAAGAGTAATTCGGCTGCACCGGGTCCGGGCCGAAAGCGTGAGCCAGCACCTCGCCCCGCTTGAAATCTTTGCCGAGCAGCTCTTCCAGGCTGAGCGGAGGCCGTCCCTCGTTCGGCCAGCGCTGCCCTCCGTCGTTCACATTGGGCCACACAAGTCCGCCGTCTTTGACGTGCGGATACCGGTTCAACTCGTCCGGATCGTACACCAGCACCGTATTGTGCGCGATCGACCGTTTGAAGTAATACTTGTTGTGCGGCGAATGGTATTTGCCGGAAGACCCTTTATAAATGCCGGAATCGATCGCCAAATACCCTTTGTAATACAGCTGGAATGCGCCGGCGTCCAAATGCTGATGGTTGTTGTACTGGTACTCGCCTACGCGCATCTCGGCAACGACGGTTCCTGAGCTTCGGTCCATCGCTTCATCCCAGCCCGTTCTGGCGATCATGATCCCCATCGGCGAGCCGAAAAAGCGTGTGAGCGGCAGCTCTTGCACCGGTCTCGGCGCGATATCGGCGTTGTAGAACAAAAAAGCGTGAAACACATACATGTCCGGGATCGTCTGAAATTCGCGAAACTGCTGATCGATAAAATACGGATTGCCATAATAACTCCCCGCCATCAAATAAACGAGCGGGAACAGGCGGATATATTCGTGCTCGGCATAGAGCGGGTTGTCGCTGTCGCCGTCGCGCAGCAGCTTGCCGTCCGGCCTACGGGTGTAAATCCATTGATAGCCCACGTTCTCCTGCGAGGCGTCGAACGGATTTCCCGCCCCCATCCGGTCCATGATCCATGTGGCGTACAGCTCCGCCTGATACCGGTACGAGCCGTAATTATCCCCCTGGTGATGCCAACCCGAAGGATAAAAGAAATTGCGCGGAGGCACCATCTCAGCATAAAATCGTCCCGCTGCCAGGTTATAGATTTCCGGGTCTTCGTCATAAATCGCAATGCCGGTGCCGAGCAAATCGCGCATCAGCATCCATTCGCTCGTATGGCCGACGATCGAACCTTCTTTATTCGGGGGGTAACCGCATTCTAATAGAAGAGCGAGCCGTTTGAAGTGGCCGATCATAAACCGGCGTTCTTCATCGCTTATCAGCTCGCGGCACCAATCGTAGACGACGGCGGCAGCGAGCATCAGCCGGCCGATCGACCGGGAAATGTCCTGATAGCTCGAATTGAACGGTTTCGTAAGGCTGCGCATCGCAAGCTGCTTCGCGCGAAAGCCGGCTTCTTGGTCGCCGTCCAAGACATACATCAGCGCATTCGCTTCGATGAGATATACGTCGCCCGGACTTTCGCAGGAATAGGCATCGCAGATGTCGACTTGACTGAACCGGGTGAGCCGCTCCCATACTTGCTTCATTTCCGGCTTTGCTCTTTTTTCCCTTAGCGCAGGTACGTCTTCGCTTCGGATCAGCAGGCGCGGATGCTCCTGCGGAGGAATATGCGGCGGCTGCGGATACATGGCGCCGGCCTCCTTTTCGGATAAGGTAGATTGGTCTCATTGGGTTGTGTCGGTTATTTCGACTTTTTGACCTCCAGCATCGCTTTCTCCGCTTTATCCTGGACTTCGCGAAGCACGGTGTTGACATCCTTGTTGTTTTGCGCCATATCTTTCGCTCCGTCGCGGATCAGCTGCTTGAACGGCAGGTCGTAATCCGTCGGCTTCACAATCGGCGCCGGCTTCGTCTTGAACACGGCTTGCACGTTTTTGCCCTGGAAGCTTTTCAGCTCGGACGCATACGTTTTCTTGACGCTGTCGTTGTTCAAGGAAGTCATGCGGCCCGTCTTGTTCATCGCGATTTGCGCTTCGTCGGATACGAGCGCCGCGATGACCTGGAATGCTTCTTCCTGATGCTTGCTCTTCGGCGAAAGCATCATCAGGTGCAGGTCCACCGGTTTGCCGATGCCGGGACGGTCCTCGAAGCTGGGATACGTCACCATATCCCAATTGACGGGATTGCCTTGGCTTGCCGTATCCTCGAGCGTGCCGACGACGCCGTCGCCCCAGACGGGGTACATCGCCAGAATCCGATCTTTGAAAAATCCGTTCGACGCGTACATGAACTTGTTTTTCTCGCCGATAAATCCGGGAATTTCGTAAATGGCTTTCAGCTTGGAAAAAGCCGTCTTGTAGCCCTGCGTATTGATGAGCGGCCTTTCCTCCTTCTCGTCGACATACGGCAGCGAATATTGCCTCGTCAAGTTTTCCGGGTAGTCCGGATCGACGCCGATATATTGGATGCCGTCTTCTTTGCGCGTCAGTTTTTTGGCCAGCTCGATCGTTTGATCCCAGGTCATGCCGTCCGTCGGAAACGGAACGCCGAATTTGTTGAAAATGTCCTTGTTGTACACCATCATGCCGTAGTTCATCGAGAAAGGAACCGCATATACTTCGCCTTTATCCCCGAACTGCTTGATGGCGGCCATGCCGGCGGGATCGAATTTGTCAAAGCTGAGGTTATGCTTCTTCGCCAGCCCGCTGAGGTCCATGCCGAGTCCCAGCTTGTTGAACATGCCGATATAGACGTTGCTTGTCAGAATTAGATCGGGCAGCTCGCCGGAGGCGATCACTTGCTCCGGCGTATTCTTGTCGCCGTTGCGCGATACGAGTTGCATCGAGATGTTCGGATATTTGTTTCGGATCGGCTCTACAAAAAACTTTTGGAACTCCGAATCCTGAATGCCGGCGCTGTAGCTGTACACGATCAGTTTGACCGGTTCATGGCTCGCAGCCGTTCCGGGTCCTTCGCTTTTTTCATCTTTTGTACAGCCGGCCAAAGCAACCGCCAGACAAAGCGAACACGATAGCGCTGCGCTTGTTTTTAACATCGTAACCCCTCCCGCAGTTTCAACATGTTTCGCGGGCCGATTTCATTGCATCCAAGAGACCCGCATCGCACTAGGTACTAATACTGCCCGATTGCCGCCCGTCGTAGCGCTCGTCACTTCCAATCGGACAAAGGTACGTAGCCTTGGCCTGCGGCAGGTACGGCTTCGCCGCCCGCCAGCGGCACCAGCTCCACCGCCATGCGCACATCCGTTACGCCGTCCAGCTTGACCGCCAGCTTGCGGATGCCGGTATTCGCCGTTTGCCCCGCAGGATTCGGGGACTCCGGCAGCGGCTTCGCCTCCATTACCTGGAAAGATGCTTTGAGCGGAGAATCTTTCGGCAGCGTCAGCGTCACCCACAACCGCTTGCCGTTTTGCGTAAGCAGCGCCGACTTTCCGTCCTCCGCCACCTGAACGGTCGCTTTCGTGTGCATGAACCACCAGACCGTGGATGGCTTTTTCGACTGAACCTCATCCTGAATGATCAGCCGTTTGCGGTCGGCGAGCATGACGCCCCGTTTTGCAGCCTCCGCATTTCGGGCGTAGGCGGGCTTCATGTCGGCAATCGCAAACGCCTTCTGCGGCGTCGATGCGTAATTTACGATCTTGTTCATGGAAGTCTGATCCTGCTCAAATTGCGCGTCGGGATTGATCACGAGCGTATTATGCCCTTCCGGCTTCAGCCGGTAATACGTGTAACGCTCTTTATCGTAGTTCGAGTATCCCTTCAGGTTGTAGTCGTCCTTGCCCACGTCGATCGCCCATTGCTCGCCGCCGGCCTGGAAGACGAAGGAGCCGATATCGGAATGCGAGTGGCTCGCAACGGAGGTGCCGGCCTTGAATCCGGCGAATACGCCCGCCGGGTCGTACCACTTGCTTCGCAGCGTAACGAGCTCCGCTTCGCGATAATATACGTCCGTCGGAAGCGTCATGTCCGATTCGCGAAACTTCGGATCGTACCAGAGCAGGTCGTACACGCCACCCGCCTGCTTCGCATCTTCCATCATCGCCAGCCGCTGACCGGCCAGCTTTGGATCGTTAATCGCTTTGGCGAGCCAGAACAGCTCGGGAATTTTCATTTTGCCGCTGTCGTTGTCGGCAAAATTGTACGTCCCTTGCGGCCCGGTAATGTATACCGGGAAGTAGGCCGTCTTGGCCAAGGCCGGCGTTTGCACATGGCCGTAAGTCGTGCCGACCGCGGTCTGGAGCGCCGCCATGTAGCTGACGGTATACTCCATCATGTAACGCCAGTAGCCCGGCCCTTCGCTCCAGCCGCCGTCCGGCCCCCAATGGCTCAGGATGATGTTCTGCACGGACTTCATCGAACGGACGATGATGTCGCCCGCGAGCGCCCTAACCGCATCCTCATCGCCGATCGCGAGCGCACCGACGATGATGCCGCCGTTGCAAACGGCGCTCCAGTTATTGACCGGATCGGTCCGGACGCTCCACCATACTTTGTTGTTATGGGCATCAACCGCCTTCTGCAGCCCTTTTTCCACCATCGCCTTGCGTACGGTGTCTTTTTGCTCCTGCGTCAGTACTTCGTACAGCCAATCGTAGCCAATCCCCATCCCGGCGGTAATTTCGGCAGTATTGAGAAATTCTTTCTTGTCGTTCCAATCGGGAAACGAGGCCATCGCAAGCATTTCCTGAACGGCCCGCTTCGCGTATTTCTCTTCCCCGCTAAGCCGGTACATCATCGCGTTTTGCTCGATGATCGGCCTAGCGTCTCTGGCGGAAAGCATGCGCCGGCCGTCGGGTGTCTCGTACGCGCCGACCGGCTTCGTTAACGTTTTGTCCGCCGTCTTCCGCAGATCGCCGTACCATTTCTTCAACAGCGGATCGCTCTTTACGCCCTCCTTCAGCTTCGCAAACGTATCGGCCGTGGCGAAGAGACGCGGATGCTGCCGGTTCGGGTTATTTTTTTGCAGATCGGCGATGATGCTGTCCGCCGTTGGTGGCGGCCCGTTGTACGGCGCGAACGCCTGCAGCGGCAGCGGCGCCTGAAGCGCTGTCTGATCGGTCGCCCCCAGCTGCGTCCGGGGAGCAGGGTCGCCGCTGCCGGTACAGGCCGGCAGCACGACGATACAGAGCAGCAGCATCCATACGAACGCCGAGCGTATTCGAGTATGTGACCGCATTAGGTTCTCCCCCTGTGAACGATGCGTTTACCAAAACATTTCGCTTTGACCGCGCAGCTTCGCGAGCGCTTCAACGAAGTAGTAATCGCCGTAGATCAAGCCGACATCGATATTTTTGCCCGCCGGATAATGGCCGGTACCATGAAGCAAAATCGCTTCATCCTGCTGATCCCATACCGCATAATGATCGGCGAGCGATTTCAAGATCCGCTTCGCCGCCGACGCGTATAGCCGGCTCTGCTCCGCAGGCACCGACTCCGCGAGCAGCAGCAGACCGCTAGCGGCGATCGCCGCCGCCGAAGAATCTCTCGGCGCGCCTTCCTGCGTCGGCAGGCGGAAATCCCAGTAAGGGACATGGTCTTCCGGCAAATTTGCCAGAAAAAAATGCGCCGACCGTTTGCTGCCCTGCAAATAAGCGTCATCCTTTGTATAGTGGTAGCACAGCGCAAGACCGTACAGCGCCCAAGCCGTACCTCTCGCCCACGCGGATTCCGGCGCAAAGCCCTGACCGCCCAGTGTGCCGACGCGCTGCCCGGTTTCCGGATCGAACGCCGCGATGTGGCAGCACGATCCGTCCTCGCGAAGAAATTCGCGCAGCACCGTATTCGCGTGCTCCGCTGCTATATGCTTGAACCGCGGGTCGCCGATTTCGGCGGACACCCAGAATAGCAGGCTCAAGTTCATCGTGCAGTCGATAATCGCCCAGCCGGCGTTGCCGCCGTCCGCTTTCCAGTTGCTGTTGTTCCATGCCCGGATATAGCCGCCTTTGAGATTAAACCGGCTGGCCAGCCAGGCGGCCACTTTCAAGGCGCGCAGCTTTGACTCGGCGCTGCCGGTCAGCTTGTAGTTCGCAACCGAGGAGAGAGACCACATAAAACCGACATCATGATGGAGCCTCGTATACTCGTCGATGCATACGTCCATTTTGGCTTCGCATTCTTCGGCAAGTCGTCTGAATGGTTCGTTGTTCGTTTCCCGGTAAGCGAGCCACAACAGTCCCGGCCAAAATCCCGAGGTCCACGCCTGCGGCTCCGTCCCGTCGTATTTCCCATCCTTCGATACATGAGGAAATCCGCTGCCGATCGTCCGGCTCATCTGCTCGATCTTTGCTACCGTTTTCTCCCATGCTTCGTCAATCCACGTTTCGTATGTATCCGCCGTCATTCGTATTCTCCTCCGGTTAGTTTGATGGCAAGCTTCCTTGTTTGTCCTGAAACGGACCGTAGTCGGTCAAAAATTGCCTAAATACATTGGCCGGCAAGGTGAGCAAATCATTCGTTGCCCGCATATGCTCCCTCAAGCCCGCCAGCATGCTTTCGATGCGGCTGCCGTTTTCTTCCGCGCGAAAAGCTAGATTGTTCATTTCCTGCGGGTCGTCCGCAAGATGGTACAGCTCGACGAATATTTCATCTTTGAAAATATCGACGATCAGCTTGTAGTTCCCTTCGATGACGCACCGTTGGAAATTGCTGCGCGCCCCGTTGCCGTCAAATTGGATGAAGACGCGTTCGCGCACCGGCCCCGCCTTCTCCCCGCGAATGAACGGCATGAGCGATTCGCCCGAAACGCCATCCGGCGTTTGCAGCCCAAGCGCGTCACAGAGCGTCGGCATCACGTCGACGCTGCTTACCGGCGCGTCCGAACTTCGAACCGCCGGCTCGAAGCCGGACGGGAATTTCAGGAACAGCGGCGTTTTTACCGACTCCTCGTACATGCACATCTTTTGCCATAGCTTGTGGGAGCCTAGCATTTCGCCGTGGTCGCTGCAGAACACGATCAGCGTATCGTCGTAGAGCCCTTCGTTTTTCAACTCGGCGACGAGCTTCCCTACACAGTGGTCGAGCAGCGCGACAAGGCCTATATACACTTTCCAAATCCGCTGCCATTCTTCCCGCGTATACGACGAGCCGAGCATGCCCGTCAAATTGTACAGCTGCAGCGGCGACTGATTATCGCCCCATACGCCGACGTTGTCCGGCAGCTTCACGTCTTGAATCATCGAATACCAAGGTTCCGGGATGTGCAGCGGCGGGTGCGGGGCCAGGAACATCGCATTCAGCGCAAACGGCTTCGCACGATCCCGCCCGCGGATCGCTTCGAGCGAATCGTTCAAAATAAAACCGTCGTAAAAGTAGTCGAGCGCCTCGTCAAACCGTCCCACCGTCGGAATCGAATATTTGCGCTTCCTCGTAATTTTGCCGTACGCAAGCTCGGGTACGAGGCCTTGAAAGGCGGGCCCGCCCGGCTTCTTCTTGCCGTTTGCCTTCATGAACGCCTCATACCGCTGCTCCAGCTGAAGCCAATGGGTACGGCTGTCTTCGCTGTGCTCCAATTTCGGATCGGTGAACAAATGCTGCTTGCCGGTATGCCAGCTGTCCCACTCGTTTTCCAGCAGCTCATACAAATTCGCGTGTTCGGGGCGAACGATTCCGTGCTGCTTCTCCTGCTCCGTCCACGGATTGATCAGCGAGCCGGTTACGTTCGGATATTTTCCAGTAAAAAACGATCCGCGGGCCGGAACGCAAAGCGGCGACGCGCAGTAAGCGCGTTCAAATACGACGCTCTCCGCCTTCAGCGCGTTGATGTTCGGCGTATGCTCGCCAAGCGCATCCCATCTCAGTTGATCGGCCATAATGACGACCAGATTGCTTTTACGACTGCTCATCGTTTCGTACCTCCCCGGACTCGTTTGCTTTATTCGTACGTCCTCCGCCAAACTTCAAGACGAATGCGCCGGTCGACGCCTGCCAACGCCAGTGCAGCAGCCCGCTTTCCTCGGTCACTTCCACCGTGGCCACATGCCGCTGCTTCTGCTGTCCATCGGCACTCGGACCGGCCACATGCCCTTTCTGCCGGGCGATTTCAGCCCGGACAGATTCGCGCAGCCCCTGTTCACTGCCCGAAGCGTCGCCATCGATAACGGTTTCATGCCACTCTATCGTCCAGATGCCTGCCGCAAGATCGGCAACGAGGTAGTTCCAATCGGAGCCGCCGCTGTCCACAGGTGCCTCGGACACTGCCGGAACGACCGTATTTTCCCGCAGTCGCTGGCCGCTCATAGCGAACAGTGCGACCCAGTCGCGTATTTTTACGCCCGTCAACGTTCCGGTGTCCACCTTCTCCGTACGAAGCGCCGCCGATCCGTCCGTGTCCTTGACTTGCATCACGTTCAGGAAAAAATCCAGCTCCGCCGGTTCGCGCGGGCTCACTTCGATACGCCATTCGCCTTGTTCCTTCGTACCTGGGAAATCATTGACATAGTTCGTTCCGAACACCCAGTATTCCCGGCCCGGACCGCCGATCTTCGCGATCTGTTGGTTCCCCGGCTCCGGCAGCAGCGTGTCGTTGACGAGCTGCCCGTTGTACCCGTCCTCGCTTCGGGAAACGATCGTCCGGCTGCCTTCGATATGCGGTTCTTCAATGCTGTGAAGCAGCCAATATTTCCGGAATTCCGCATTCGCGGATACGACGCGGTCGAATACAATGAGCGCCGCCGGATGCGCAGCATTCTTGAAACTCAGGAACAGGAATGAGCGCTGAAACTGCTTCATTTTATTGGAATAGGCCGCGGTGATGTCGCCTTTCAAGTACGAGTAATCCGGCTGCGCAGGATCGGGACCGAACGCATGGGCGAGCACGTCCCCGCGCTTGAAATCTTTGGTCAGCAGATCGTCCAGCGTTAGCGGTGGACGCCCTTCGTTCGGCCAGCGCTGCCCTCCGTCGTTCACATTCGGCCAGACGAGACCTCCGTCCTTCACGTAAGGATACTGCTTCAGCTCGCCCGGATCATACAACAGCATCGTATTGTGGGCAATCGTTCGTTTGAAATAATACTTGTTATGCGGCGAATGGTATTTGCCCGACGAACCTTTGTAAGAACCCGAATCGATCGCCAGGTTTCCTTTGTAATAGAGCTGGAACGCTCCGGCATCCAGATGCTGATGATTGTTGTACTGGTACATGCCTACTTTCATCTCCGCAACGACCGTGCCGGAGTCGATGCCGTCCTCCCACCCCGTTCGCGCCACCATCACGCCCGTCGGAGCGCCGAAATAGCGGGTGAGCGGCAGCTCGTCAAGCGGTCTCGCTTCCACATCCGGATCGGCGAACAGAAAGGCGAAGAGCACGTCTTTATCTTGAAACCGCCCCTCATCCTTTTGCATCTGATATATATAGTAGGGATCTTTGAAATAACCGCCGAGCATCAAGTATATAAAATGAAGCCGCGTATACTTCGTCTGCTTCGGCATGACCGGCGTCGAATCCCCGTCGCGAAGCAACTTGCCGTCCGGGCGCCGCGTATAGATCCACTGATAGCCGACCTCGCGCTGCGAATCGTCGTATACGTTGCCGAAGCCCATTCGGCCATACATCCACGTCGGGAACATCTCCCCCTGAAACCGTACGCCGCCGTAGCCGTCTCCTTGATGATGCCAGCCGGACGGGTAAAAGAAGTTGCGCGCCGGTACCATTTGATCGAAAAAGCGGCCTGCCGCCAAATCGTACATCTCCGGATCTTCGTCGTAAATGGCGATGCCCGTGCCGAGCATATCCCGCTGGATCATCCATTCGCAGCTGTGGCCGACAAAAGCACCTTCTTTGACGGGCGGGTATCCGCATTCAAGTAGTCCGGCCAGCCGTTTGAAATGGCGGATGAAGAACGCTCTCTCCTCATCCGAAACCAGCTCATAGCACCAATCGTACACGATCGCGCCGGCCAGCATGAGACGTCCGATCTCTCGGGAAATGTCCTGATAATTAGGGTTAAAATCTTTGGTAACGCTTGACAGCGCCAATGTCTTGGCTTTGAGTCCGGCTTCCGTATCTTCATCTAACAAATACAACAGCGCGTTCGCTTCAATCACGTACACGTCGCCCGGACTATGTTCGGCGTTCGCTTCCTCGATCCCGAATCGGCTGTAATCCGTAAGCCGTCCCCATGCCTGCTTCAATTCCGGTCTCGTCCTCTTGTCCCGCAGCCCGGGCAAATGCTCTTTGCGCAGAAACAACCGCGGATGCTCCGGCGGCGGTGTAATCGGCGGTTTGGGAAACATTCCTCCGTCCTCCATTCGTACCTTATCGTTATGTATTGCTTGCCGTTGCCGGCTCGACTTCCATATGCTTATGTATAAAAAAACACGATAGCCGCACAAACCGTCTGGTCTCGCTTTGCCTCACAGCGCATTAGTCCGCCGCCTTCCCTTTCATCATACGTCACCCTTAAAACTTATGTCAATAACTAAACTAATAAACGACATAAAATCTTGTTTGGTTAAAAAAATCATACTTTATTGGATTAGTTTTGTTAGTTTTGTACATTAACATCCGCTGTGGCGTTGCTATCTTTTCATATTTTTGATATGTTAGAGTAGATGCTTTACGAAAGTCCGAAATGAATTGCGAGGGAAAACTATGGAGAATATCCGCAAAGTCTGGGATCAGAAAGGCAGCAAAACCGCCATCCTCCAGATGCTTAGGGTTCACGGTCCGTTGTCCCGCATCGAGCTGACTCAATTGACCGATTTAAGCCGGGCGACCATCTCGGTTACGATTAATGAACTCATCGAGTTTGGACTTGTTAGAGAAACCGAGCTTCGTCAATCCACCGGCGGCAGACCGGCAACGAATCTGGAGCTCGTCCCGAACTCTCATATTATTCTGGGCGCCGACCTGAACAATCAAAGCTGGATTCTCGGCGCGTTCGACCTGCTTGGCAACACCGTGGAGACGAAACGGCTGTCTTTCAGCCCGCTTACGCCGGAAGCCGCCGTTCAAGCGCTGGCAAGCGAAATCCCGAACTTTATAGAAAAACTGGACAAAAGCCCGATCCCCTTGCTCGGGATTGGTATCCCAGGCATTGTCGATACGCATAACGGGCGGCTGCTCAGTTCGGCCGTGCTGGGCTGGCAGCAGGTGGAGCTCGGAACCATGCTCGAGAAGGCGCTCGGCTGGCCGACGGTCGTGCTCAACCGCAGCCGTGCCCGCGGCTTATCGGAATGCCGGTATGGCGCCGGCAAAGATTACCGGCACATGATCTACATCGGCGTCGATTCCGGTATCGGCGCGGGAATCTATGTCAACCGCGAGCTTATTCACGGAGCGCTCGGCGGCGCCGGCGAGATCGGGCATACGACGGTTGCGATCGACGGTCCGTTATGCCCTTGCGGCAATAGCGGATGCCTGCAAATGATGTCGGCCGCACCCGCCATGGAACTGGAAGCGCGCAGGCTGCTGCGCATTGGCGCGATCTCGTCGCTCCATCTGCAGCCCGGCCTCGATCTGCAAATGCTGAAAGTCGAAGACATCTGCCGCGCAGCCGAGCAGGGAGACGAGCTGGCCGGTCAAGTCGTCTCCGGCGCAGCCACCTACCTCGGCATTACGATGGCGAATTTGATCAACCTGCTGAACCCGGAAGCGATTATACTGGGCGGCACTATCCCAAAGGATTGCCCGCTGTATGTCCAAACCGCCGTGAAAGTCATGCGCCAACGCGCGATGGGGCAGCTGTCGGCCTCCACGGTCGTACAGATCGGCCAATTCAAAGAAATCGGCGGTGCGCTCGGCGCGGCCAATATGGCGCTTGACCGGCACATGTCGTTCACGCATTTTTCGGGGCAAGCCAGCATCGCCAAGTAGATCGGGAAAGCCTCCATTGTCTCACCTTATCGGTGATGATGGAGGCTTCTTCGTCGATTTTTTCAGAAGCCGTCTCCTTCCGCATGACTCTAGAGTACCGCCTTTTTCGTTCATGTGCATGTTCCAATCCCCGATCCATAATCAGGAAAAAATACAATTCCATTCCCGCTTCATTCGAGCTACAATGGGCATGGGAACACGCTGGCCATTTCGGAGAAAGGGTGAATCAATTCATGTTTCATGAACGGTATCCGGAAAAAGTATTGGAAAAAGTGCTGCTGCCTAACGATCGTTACCGGCCTTTTGCAACCGCATCCGACCGCGCCTACTGGAGCAAGCTGGCGGAGCCGCTTCGGCGAATGTTCGCTCAGCGGGGAGAAGCAAGACTCGATTTCGCATGGCCGGCTCTGCCGGCAACGAGGTACATGGATTTTGTGAAGAACGGCAACCGCTCCCGCTACGAAGACGTTTATTTCGAGCGAAGGAGAGCGCTCGGCGAGCTGGTGCTTGCGGAATGCGTGGAAGGCGCAGGACGTTTTATGGAGCAAATCATAAACGGCTTATGGACGCTGTGCGAGGAATCGTACTGGGTCCTCCCCGCCCACATGTCCTTGTCCAAAGCAAGCGCCGGCTATGCCCTTCCCGACGTGGATGATCAGGTCATCGACTTGTTCGCCGCCGAAACCGCCGCCCTAGTCGCCTGCGCCGATTATATACTCAAGGAACCGCTCGATGCGGAGTGCCCGATGATTCGCAAACGTATCCGACGCGAAATGGAGCGGCGCATGTTCACCCCGTTTATGGAACGAACGGATTTCTGGTGGATGGGATTCGGCTCGCGCGGGGTCAACAACTGGAATCCTTGGATACTGTCCAACGTTATCGGCTCCTTCCTGCTCCTTGAGGATAACCCCGGTCGGCGCGCGCAGGCAATCGCCAAATCGCTCTGCAGCTTGGAAGCGTTTACTTCCGTGTACTATCCCGACGGCGGTTGCGATGAAGGGCCCGGCTATTGGGGACGCGCCGGAGGTTCGCTCTTCGATTGTCTGGAGCTGCTGTATGTTGCGTCGGACGGACAAATCTCCTTCTACGACGAGCCGCTGGTAAGAGAAATCGGCCGTTATATTAGCCGGGCCCATATTAGCGGCAATGATTACGTCAACTTTGCCGACGGCGACGCCCGTCTTCGCATTAGCGACGATCTCGTTTACCGTTTCGGAGGGCGCATCGGTGACGAAGCCATGTGTGCGCTCGGAGCGTACGCCTTCCGGCAGCACGGCGGGTCGAAGCCTAACTTTCTGTCGCTGCTGCGGCTGCTGCCCGGTCTCGACGTCTACGACGAGCTGATGCAGCATGACGGCGTACCGCATTACTTGCGGGACGTATGGCTGGACGGCATACAGATGTTCGCGGCGAGAGAACGCGGAGGCACCGACCAGGGGCTGTACATCGCCGCCAAAGGCGGACACAACGCCGAAAGCCACAACCATAACGACGTAGGACATTTTATCGTATACGCTTCCGGAAAGCCGATGATCATTGACATCGGGGTAGAGACCTATATATCCAAAACGTTCAGCTCGCGCCGATACGAAATTTGGACGATGCAATCGGCGTATCACGGCCTTCCGACTGTGCGCGGCGTTCAACAAGCGGCGGGAAAAGCGTATCGTGCGTCCGAGGTGGCCTGCTTGGCCGATGACGACCGGGCCGAAATCTCGATGAATATCGCTGAGGCCTACCCGGCTGAAGCCGGCATCCGGAGCTGGTACCGCACGTGCCGTTTAAACCGCGGCAGCAAATCGCCCGCTTCGATCGAAATCGTCGACCGGTTCGTCTTGAACGAACCTACCTCCGAGCTGACGCTCAGCTTGATGACGCTTCGCGAGCCGCTATTCAGCGAAGGCGGAGGGCACTTCCTGCTCGATGACGGAGCCGGCGTCCGGCTGCGCGTCGCGTTTGACGCCGCACAGCTGACGGCGGCGAGCGAACGGATCGCGGTCGAGGACCGGCGCCTCCGCGGCGTCTGGGGCGAGCACGTGTACCGGGTGCAGCTGCGACCGAAGGACGCTGTTCGGGAAGCGGAATGGAAGCTTACGATGAGTCAGCAATAAATTAAAGTAAAGCTTCCATTTTCCGGAACCCTTTACGATGATCGTATTCAAACGGCCGTATCCCCGCATTGCTTTAGGGATACGGCCGTTTTTATTCGCTTCGCACAAAGCTCAATTAACTCCATAGGGTTACGCCGGCAACAATGAAACGTTGTCCATATGCAGCAGCAGGTTGGATGAAATCGCGTCGAAACGGATAGACAGCGTGTGCTGTCTGCCCGGATCCACAGCCCTCCTGCCAATCGTAACGACAAACTTTCGCCACTGCCCATATGGAGCAAGGCTCGCCTTATACGTGACCGGGAGCAAGCTTGACCCTATCAATGAGATGGTGATTGTTCCATTCATCGGTGCCGCCACCCGTTTTAACCAAAACGTGAGTTTGTAACTCGAGTCTCGCAAAGGCAGCGTTACTTGAGACAGGACGGCAAACTCCCCTCTGGAAAGCGCGATGACGGCATATCGTCTTCCGAAAAAGGGGTTGTCGTTTTCAAAGTAGATATCGTTGCTCGAAACGGACCAGTAGTCCGCTTGGATGGGCGTCGCCTTTTCAAATCCTCCGTTTCGCAAACTCCCCCAAGTCGAGCGCTTTATACGCGTGCTCCCAAAATTCCATTTATTCCGATTGATTTTCCGATGCTTAGACTTTCCTTTCCGAAAAACAATCCTCCCGTGCTTTTGGTTGAAAATCATCCGTATTCGCCCTCTTCCGTTAGGTTCAGTCCCTTTTTCGTAAACGAGGCACCATCGTATTTTATGCGGCTCCCCATGCATGCGTAACCGAAACCTCCGGGATGAATAGGCTAATGTAACAAAAACCGAATCAGGAAGGTGGGTCACCCATGGCATTTCAGCTCCCGGTAACCATTCATACCGGCGCCATTTCTTCTCCGGCCGGTACAACCATTGACTACCCGCAAGTCGCCGGACTCCCAGATCGCGGCGTACAGCAACACGTGAATCGTACGATTTTGAATATGGTATATTATTTACAGCAAGCGCAGCAAAAGGTTCAAACCGGCACCCACATGCAAATGACGGGACATTACGAAATCAAGACGAACGAGCGGGGAATCCTGAGCCTGCTCCTTAGCAATTACGCTTATTCCGAGCATATGGCCCACGGCTTTACGATCGTCAAATCGCTAACGTTTGACGTAGCTACCGGCAAGCTGTACAATCTATCAGACCTGTTCAAGCCCGGCTCCGATTATGTGAGCGTGCTTTCCGGGCAAATCCAGGCACAGATCAAACAAAGGGAGCTTCCGCTGCTGAACGGCTTTACAGCGATAAAACCGAATCAGGATTACTATTTGGCCGACAAATCGATTATCGTCTACTTCCAACTGTACGAGATTACCCCGTACTATGTCGGCTTCCCGATGTTCCCGATTTCGATATATCCGCTGCTGCCGATCGCCGCTCCCGAGGGTCCTCTCGATACGCTTTCGGCCGATATCGTTTGATCGCTGGAAAGGCAGGTCCGTCCATCAAACCAACAGGAGGAATTATGAGTATACGACCGGCACAACCGGCGGACGCTTCCGCAGTCGTACGACTATTGTTTGACGCTATCAAAGATATCGGGTACCAGCTGACGGGCGCCGCTACGGAACAAGAAGTAGTGGATGGCTTAACGTATTTTTTCGAACGCGAGGGCAATCGATTCAGTTATACGAATGTCCTGGTGAAAGAAGCAGAGGGCGAAGCGGCCGGCATGATTTTGTGCTATCACGGCTCGCATGCCGAAACGATCGACAAACCGATTGTCGACCGGCTTCGCCTCGTCCGCAACGATCCGTCCATAACGATCGATAAAGAAGCCGACGAGGACGAATATTATATCGACGCGCTTGCCGTGTCCTCCGAGTGGGGCGGCCGCGGGTTCGGCACAGAGCTGATTCGGGCGGCCGAAGCGCATGGTCGGCAGCTCGGATACGGTAAAATCGCTTTGAATGTCGAGGAGTATAACGAACGGGCCCGCTCCTTATATGGCAAGCTGGGCTATACCGCGGATAAGCAAACGATCATTAACAAGAAAACGTACGTCCACATGATCAAGCCTCTTTAAAAGAGGAGTTGCGCTTCGCGATTCCTTTCGCTATAATTGGTTTACTTTACTTATCGAAGGGGACGAACGATATGACGAAGCGCATGTTCGTACAACTTCATCATCACAAGCGGCGTTAGCACACCTGTACATTGGACAGGGTGGGCTAACGCTAATCGCGTTGGCCTCCCTGCGGCATACCGAACGCGCAGGACCAAGAGGTCCGGCGCGTTTTTTGTTTTTTCAATCCAATGAAAGGGATGGACATGTATGCAAAATGTAAAGGGGACGTTCGATTATTGGGGGATGGAGCAGGCGATTCGAAAAAAAGTGCAAAACGTGCTCGAACGTCTGTTCACGCTGTACGATTACGATGCGATGGAAACGCCGGTGCTTAACGAACAGACGCTGCTGGCGTCCAAATATGCAGGCGGGGATGAAATATTGAAAGAGATGTATCGGCTGCAGGATCAAGGGAATCGAAGCCTTGCGCTGCGGTACGATCTGACGATTCCGTTCGCCAAAGTGACGGCGATGAATCCCGGTCTGGAGCTGCCGTTCAAGCGGTACGAAATCGGAAAAGTGTTTCGCGACGGTCCGGTGAAGCGCGGACGCTTGCGCGAATTCATTCAATGCGACGCCGATGCGGTCGGCATCGAAGGTCCTGAGGCTGAAGCGGAGCTGATGCAGCTCGCGGTAGATGCTTTCGGCGCGCTCGATATCGATATTGTGATCCGGTGGAACAATCGCAAGTTTCTCGGTGAGCTGCTATCGCGGATCGGCGTTCCAGCCGAGACGCAGTTGTCGGTTATGCTGACGCTGGACAAATTGGCAAAGATCGGCGCTGCTGGCGTCGAAAACGAGCTGTTGGAGAAAGGTATACCTACGGATGTGTCCAGCGCCGTGATGGAACTCATTCAGCGCGAACAAACATCCTGTCATGAGTTAGTGGAAGCATACGGTATATTGGACAGTCAGGGCACGAAAGAGGTCAATGCACTCCAGTCTCTTCTCGACAAAACCGGACTCGGCCGATGGTGCGCCTTCGATCCGTTTTTATCCCGCGGCCTATCGTTTTACACCGGTACGGTCTACGAAATTTTCGATAAAACCGAAACGCTCACTTCCAGTCTTGGCGGCGGCGGCCGGTATGATTCGATCATCGGCAAGCTGGTAGATCGAGACGATATCCGCTACCCGGCCGTCGGCCTCTCCTTCGGGATCGAGTCGATCATGGAGCTGCTGAAGGAACGTGGAGTCGCTATCGCCGACGATGCCGTCGTCATTATGCCGATCGGGAATGCGACCGAAGCTTCGCTCCTTGCCGCTTCAACGCTGCGAACAGCCGGGATTCGCACCCGTATCGACTGGAGCGGCCGGAAGCTGAAGAAGTTGCTCGCCGCCGCTTCATCTAAGGGCGTCCGCTTCGTGATCTTGATCGGCGATGAGGAAGCGGCTACCGGTCAAGTGCGCCTAAAGGATATGGCGCAATCTACGGAACGGGACATGTCCGCCGAAGAAGCGGCCGACGTTATTCGAGCCGCGTGGCAGCCGGACTAACACGAGCGGCGGATCGGCCTACGTCGGAAGCCAGCGTTAGGATCGACGCAGCGGCGAAATGGAGCGGCTCGTCGCCGCCGTTTCTTTGCCGCTGCACGGCTTTGATGCAGAACGCCTCATCTATATCGACGATGCGGCCCGGTGGCGAGCGTTCAGCTTTGCTCGGCCGCCGTTTTTTTCGCGTTGATGTCCTTCCTGTGCGTCTCGCCCCACGCTTTCATTTGCAGGATGAGAGGCACCAACGTTTGCCCGAGCGGCGTTAACGAGTATTCTACTTTGGGCGGAACCTGATGGTACACTTCCCGGTGAATCAAACCGTCCGTTTCCAGCTCCCTTAGCTGCAGCGTAAGCATGCGCTGGGTAACGCTCGGACAAATGCGGCGAAATTCGTTGAACCGTTTCGTGCCGCCGATCAGATGATACAGCACGATGCCTTTCCATTTTCCGCCGATGATCTCCAGCGTAAATTCGACGGGGCATCCCTCCCCTGCCGGCTGTTGTTCAGTTTCCGGTTTCATATCCGCCATGGCCGCCAGCTCCTCCGCTCCAGTCTTGTTTAAGCATTCCATATACGACATGGTCGATAAAACGGTCATAGATCCATTCGGCCTGCCGTATGACACCTTCATTCACGAAGCCTAATCGTTCCGGAATGGCTCTGCTCTTTGCGTTTCCCGTACCGCATCGGATTTCGACCCTGTTGAGGCCAAGCTCGTGAAAGGCGTAGTCCACCATTTTTTTGCAGCTGCTGCTCATGATGCCGTTGCCTTGATACCGCTGGCCTAGCCAGTAGCCGATGCTTGTTTTCTTGTTGCCCCAATTGATCGCATGGTATCCGATACAGCCGGCCAGCTCTCCCTTATACCATATTCCGGTGTTGAAGCCGTTATTAGAAGCGTGCTGCTGCTCACAAAATTCGATGAATTCCCGGGTATTCCCTACGTTGACCGTACCGTCGACCCAAGGGAGCCATTCCCGAAGATACGGCCTGGAAGCATCCGTAAGGGCAAACAAGCTTTCAGCGTTGTCCGCTTGGAGTAATTTCAAAACAATGACATCGTTCACCTGGATATACATCGGATCCCGCTCCTGTTCCCTATGATTCTACTTTCTCTATGAAATGTATTGTATCAGACCTGCACCTCTTCAGCATCATCATTGACCTTATCCGCGAGATCTACCATAATAATAGATTAGACACCACATCAGCCAAGGGGGAACGATCATGAACGGGGTTCATTTTGTATTAGGCTCGCCAAACGCTTACATCCACGAACCGGGCATTTTACACAAAGCGGGAGAATGGATGGGCAAATACGGACAATCGGTATTTATCATTACCGGTGAAAAATCGTGGAGCAGCTGCGGGGAGCGAATGACAGCCAGTCTCGATGAAGCGGGGCTTCGCTACGAAGTGCATAAATACCGCGGGGAGTGCTCCTACGAAGAAATCGCGCGATTGCAGGCGCTGGTCGCGCCGGATACGGATCTGATCTGCGGCGTAGGCGGCGGCAAGGTGATGGATACGGCCAAAGCGCTCGCGAATGCGATGGGCAAACCGTTCGTGGCCGTGCCGACGCTGGCGGCTACTTGCGCGGCTGTCGCGAACTTGTCGGTTATGTATTCCGAAGAGGGGGTATATCTCCACTTCCAGGTGTTCTACCGGGGTACGCTGCTCTGCCTTGTCGATACGGACATTATTGCGAAAGCGCCGGTCCGGTATTTGGCCGCCGGCATTGCGGATACACTCGCCAAATGGATTGAAGCGCCCATGTCCGCTACCGGAAAAAAACATAATCTGCCAACCATCGGCGGCCTGCAGGCTGCGAAGCTATGCTACGACACATTGCTTGAGTACAGCGCGCAGGCGATGGAAGACGCTCGGCAGGGCATCTCCAGCGAAGCGCTGCAGCAAGTCATTGACGCCAACATCCTGTTCAGCGGTCTTGTCGGAGGTCTCGGTGAAGATAACTGCCGTTCCGCCGCTGCCCATGCGATTCATAACGGCCTCACCGTCATTCCGGATACTCATGAAGCGTATCACGGCGAGAAAGTCGCCTATGGCATTCTCGTGCAGCTTGTCCTGGAGAACCGTCCGCAAAGCGACCTGCACGAAGTGCTGGATTTCTATAAAAGCACAGGCATTCCGTACCGTCTGGAGCAAATCGGCATTCAGCGGGAGCTGACGGAGCAAGATCTGAATGAAATCGCTCGCATCTCACTGCTGCCGGAAAGCACTATGGGGAATATGCCGTTCCCGGTGACGGTCGATATGGTTGTGGACGCGATCCGACAGGTTGAGCGTTTATCCGGGGTTTAGGCAACAACCAAATGATAAGAGAGGCGTCGCCTCTCTTTTTTGTATATCCGTATTTATAGATCCAAGGAATCGTTGTTGTTCGTATGGCGAAGGAAGGCATCGATCGATGCGAGCTCGAGCGTCATGCACGGTATTCATTTTGACACTACGTATCATAAATGTGCGTACTTTTCTAAAGTAAATATACAAATTATAATGCGTATAGAAACAAAAATGATCATATATCGGTTAGGAGTGACCCGCAAAATGAATAAACAACACATATTGGATGCTTACCGTTTCAGACATGCGTGCAAGGAGTTCGATCCTCATCGCAAAATTGCGCAGGAGGACTTTGAATTTATTCTCGAAACCGGACGTTTATCCCCCAGTTCCTTCGGTTTCGAGCCTTGGAAGTTTCTCATCGTGCAAAATGCGGAGATCCGACAAAAGCTGCTGCCCGTAACCTGGGGAGCACAAAAACAGCTGCCGACGGCAAGCCATTTTGTCATCATGCTTTCCCGTACCAAGGCGGATATGCTGGCCGACTCCCCCCATATCGTTCATATCATGGATGAGGTGCAGCACCTTCCTTCCGAGGTTATGAAACAGAGGAGCAACCTGTACCATCAATTTTTGGCTGCGGATTTCAAGCTGCTGGACAATGAAAGAGCGATGTTCGAATGGGCCAGCCGTCAAACGTACATTGCTTTGGGCAACATGATGACCGCTGCGGCACAAATCGGCATCGACTCTTGCCCGATCGAAGGATTTGATAAAGAGAAAGTGGAAGCCGTATTGAAGAACGAGGGGCTGCTGGACGGAGAACGCTTCGGCGTCTCCTGCATGGTGGCATTCGGATACCGGGTAAGGGAACCGCGGGGCAAAACAAGACAATCCATCGATCAAGTCGTGGAGTGGATCATTTAATGCAATAAACAGGACGCCTTTTAAAAGCAGCTGCCGGGCGTCCTGCTTTTCTAGTTCAGCCGGATTATTTCCCCGGCAATTTTTCCTGTTTCCCGTTACAATATTCGACAACTTGCCGATAAGGCAGCTTTCCTCCGAAAATATCAAGAGCGCTCCCAACCGTTATGTCGAGCTTGCCTTGCGTAATCCGGTCAAACAATTCCAGATCTTCAATGGACCGCGCCCCGCCGGCATACGTCGTAGGAATGGACACCCACTCCGCCAAATGCTTAACGAGCTGTTCATGGATGCCCGTGCGCTTTCCTTCCACGTCGACGGCGTGAATCAACAGCTCGTCGCAATAGGTTTCAAGCATCTCGATATTTTGTTTGTTTAATTCAAAATTACTGAACGTTTTCCATTGGTTGGTAACGACGTACCACTTACCGTCTTTTTCCTTGCAGCTTAAGTCGATCACAAGCTTTTCTTTTCCGACGGTGGAAACGATACGTTCCAGATGATCCATGTTCAGTTCGCCATCGCGAAAGATGTAGGAAGTCACGATAACATGCGACGCACCTCGGTCCAAATAATACGTCGCATTATCCGCCGTAATTCCGCCGCCGATATGAAGGCCGCCCGGATAGGCCTGCAGCGCTTCCAGTGCGGCAGCCTCGTTGCCGCCTCCCAGCATAATGACATGCCCGCCTAACAGCCCGTCCCGCTTGAACGTAGACGCATAATAAGCAGGACTGTGTTCCGATACAAAATTCTCGACGACGGCCTGGTCGTTGTCGCTCAGCGTCTCCCCGACGATTTGTTTCACTTTCCCCTGGTGCAGATCGATACAAGGTCTGAATTTCAACGTTCCCCATCCCTTTACTTTAGTAAAATTTCGTATGTACTCAGTATAGGGCATAGCCGCTTTAAAGCAAATGTTTGTTTTGAATAATTTATACCGTATAGGTAATCATTCTCTTGGAAAATAATGGAATATATGAATCGTAAGTTCAGATCGGTTTGATCTATTAATTGTTTTGATCCCCATCTATTACCATATTACAATGATTAAAAAAAGTGGATGGGGGCTTTCTAAAAACATGCGTATTGATGCTACGGAGTTGATCGGCCGATTGAGACGCCGCGAATTGTCTTGTACAGAATTGCTCGAATCATATTTGCAACGCATCCGAGCCCTTGACCCAACGCTCCGCTCTTTTATAACAGTTTGCGAAGAAACTGCACGGGAGGCGGCCCGCAAAGCCGACGGGCAATGGACCCGTGGCCACGAGCCCGGTATGTTGCACGGAATTCCGATAGCGATCAAAGACCTCATCTGTACCGCCGGAACCCGGGCAACCGCCGGCTCCAAAATTTTGGAAGGGTTCGTCCCGGACGAACACGCAGCCTTGTGGCAGCGGCTCGAACAGGCAGGCGCTCTGCTGCTAGGCAAGCTCAATATGTACGAATTCGGGTGGGGCGCCACATCGGAAAACCCGCACTATGGCGCATGCCTGAACCCTTGGGACGTCACGCGGTCCGCGGGAGGCTCGAGCGGAGGATGCGCGGCCGCCGTAGCCGCGGACTTAACGCCGGTTACGGTTGGCTCCGATACCGGGGGTTCGGTTCGGGTTCCTTCCGCATGCTGCGGCGTGTACGGGTTAAAACCGACATACGGCGTGGTGAGCATGTACGGCGTTCTCCCAATGGCGCCTACGCTGGACCACGTAGGTCCGATGGCACGATCCGTCCGCGACCTTGCGCTGATGATGAATGTGCTGAGCGGCTACGACCCGCGCGATCCGAACAGTGTACAGACGAATGCTCAGGATTATATGAGATGCCTGGACGAGCCTGTGAACGGCGGCTCGATTGCCATCGGACCAGATTCCTTTTTACGGGATACCGAACCGGAAATCATAGCCCGGCTGTTGCAAGCGGTAGATGTGCTCCAACAATCCGGCGCAGCCCTACGCGAGTGCGGTCCGATTCCGGAGCTGCAGGAAGGTTCGTATGCGATGAATGTCATCGCGAAGTCGGAATCGCTGCTTTTTCATGACAAGTGGCTGAATGACAGTCAATCGCCGTACAGCGAGGACGTGCGGCGGCGGATGGAAAGCGGACGCAAATACTCCGGCCTCGATTACGTATCGTCGGATCAAGTTCGCAAACGACTTCGGCGCTCGATGGAGCAAACGTTTGAGCACATCGATGTGATGATCACGCCGACGATGCCGGTAACGACGCCGCTTCTCGGTCAATCGAATATGAGCGCAGGCAGCAAGTCCGTCCCCAGACACGGCAATTTCAATCGCTTTACGAATATTTTCAACCTTGTCGGCTTCCCTGCCCTTTCCGTTCCATGCGGCCTCTCGAGCGGCGGGCTGCCTATCGGCATTCAGCTGATCGCCGCCCCCTTGCAAGAAGCCAAACTGCTGCAGTACGCGCGTGTTCTGGAGCAAGCGTTTCCCGTGCTGCCGCCGCCCGGCTTTGAATAGCATTATCTTTCACCCATTAAAGCGACTTACGGTATATAGCGAGCACGTCTTCGCGTTGAAGCGACTTGAAGTTCCCGAAAGGCCCGTACACCATCGCCTTGTCAGCCATAAGCTCCAGCTTATCGTCGCCGATCCCATAGTCCGCAAGGCGGCTTGGAGCGCCGATGGAAGACCAGAAAGACCTCAGTGCCCGAATTCCTTCCAGCGCCGTCTCCCGGTCGCTTTTTCCGGCAGGATCGATGCCGAAGACGTTAATCGCGAACTGTTTAAACCGGGACACGCCGGAATCCAGCACATGCTCCATCCAGTTAGGGAACAAAATCGCCAACCCGCCGCCATGGGGAATGTCGTAAACGGCGCTCACCGCGTGCTCAATATTATGCGTCGCCCAGTCGCCGCGGACGCCCATCGCCAGTGTTCCGTTCAAGGCCATCGTGCCGCTGTACAGAATGGTTTCGCGTGCCTCGAATTGTTCGAGGTTGTCGACCAGTTTCGGTGCGGTGGCGATGACGACGCGCAAGATCGTTTCGCAAAATCCGTCCTGTACGGGCGAGTTGCCGGTATGGTGAAAATATTGCTCGAACACATGCGACATAATATCGACCATACCGTATACCGTCTGGTCTTTCGGAACCGAGAACGTGAATTCCGGATTCAGAATGGAGAACTTCGGAAAAACGAGCGGACTTCCCCAGCCATACTTCTCCTGCGTCTCCCAGTTCGTAATGACGGAGCCGGAGTTCATCTCCGATCCGGTAGCCGCCAAAGTAAGCACCGTTCCAAACGGCAGCGCATCCTGAGCCGTCGCCTTGCGAGTAATAATATCCCACACATCGCCGTCATATTTCGCTCCGATGGCGATCGCCTTCACGCAGTCGATGACGCTTCCTCCGCCAACGGCGAGAATAAACTGTATGCCCTGTTTTTGACAAAGCTGAACTCCCTTATGCACCGTTGAAAGGCGCGGGTTCGGTTCGACGCCGCTTAATTCGTGCACTTCGGCGTTCTGACGAGTGAGCAGGCTGATGACACGATCATAAATTCCATTTCGCTTAATGCTGCCTCCCCCATAGACAAGCAGCACTTTCTTGCCGTAGGAAGGGATATGCGTGAGAAGATGATCCAGTGTGTCTTTTCCGAAAAAAAGCCGGGTCGGATTGTAATAGGCAAACGTGTTCATGAATTCCCTCCGTGCGATCCGATTGATTTGACGGGCATAATTAACAGGATTCCCTTTTTGTGGCGATCCATGTATGAACCAAAAAGCCGATTTAAGCGAACTGCCTCTCGATCAACAGCCGCGCTGCGCCGAGAAACGATTCCGATTGGCTCGTTCGGTTCATATAAGAGATCATAATCGCGCCGCTGCTCAGCATGCGTATATGCGCGACAAGCTCCACCGGATCTCGCGCTCCGGCCTGCTGTGCAATCGCCTCAATAATGTTCCACAGTTCCTCACGGCACGCTACCGCTTTCTTGTAACCCGGATGATCCGTATCGGGAAATTCGACCGCCGTATTTAGAAACGGACAGCCCCGGTTCTCATATTTCCCCATACGTTCCGCCAAGCCTTCGACCAGCGCGTTCAATTGATCTATCGGCGAATCCGGATGCTTGCGCTTCGCATGCTCCACGTTAGCTATGCTAAGCGAATGGCGGTATTCCAAATAGGCGACGATCAGCTCATCTTTCGTTGCAAAGTTGCGGTAAAAGCTGGCCTTGGCCACGCCGGACTCCATTATGATCCGGTCAATGCCTACGGCCCGTATGCCTTCCCGGTAAAATAAATCCGCCGCTACGCGCAAAATGCGTTCTTTGGCCGATTCCTTCTTTACGCCTTCCACCATCTCATCAACCCATTCCATATTTTTGAAAATGCGTATTGACACGAGACAGATCTGTCTGTATCATAATTCTGGAAATGAGACAGAACGGTCTCTCTAATTTTATAAAACGTCCCGTCACTCTGTCAATCGGTTCCGGAGCGGATTACAGAACATATTATCGGGGTGCAAAGGAGAATGCACGATGTCCACATATGCCAAGTCCGCAGTGCTTCATGAGCCCGCCGTATCGGAGGATGCGGGCCGAAAGCCTCGTTTGATGCTCGCGGTCATGCTGCTGTCCGTGTTCATGTCGGTAGCCAATATTTTCATCGTCAACGTAGCGACCCCTTCGATTCAACGCGGGCTGCACGCCGGGTTTTCCGACGTCCAATTCGTTATTGCGAGCTACACGCTCGCCTTTGCCATCTCGCTTATTATCGGCGGGCGCCTCGGCGACCGGTTCGGGCGCAAACGAATGCTGCTGCTCGGCGTAGCCGGATTCACCGTATCGTCGGTACTGTGCGGGATATCCTCCGGCGTAACGATGCTGATCGTCGCCCGGATCATTCAAGGCTTGAGCGCCGCATTGATCTCGCCGCAGGTGCTGTCGCTCATCCAGGTCAACTATCCCCCGGACAAACGCGGGGCCATCTTCGGGATGTACGGCGCAGCTCAAGGGATCGCGGCGTCGACGGGCCAAGTGATCGGCGGGCTGCTGCTCCAGCTCAATCCGGGGGGGTTGGATTGGAGAACCGTCTTTTTCTTTAACGTGCCGGTCGGCATTGTGCTCCTGTTCATGATTCCTTCCATTCGCGAATCCAAAGCAGACGAAAGCGCCAAGCTGGACTGGGCCGGCGCGCTGCTCGTAGCTATCGGACTGCTCATGCTCGTATATCCACTGGTCCAAGGGCAAAAGGAAGGCTGGCCGATCGGCTTGATCGCAAGCCTTATCCTCTCGGTTCCCATGCTCGCCGCATTCGCCTGGTATGAGAAGCGCCTGCTTCGCCACGGTCATATCCCATTTATGAACGTGGAGCTGTTCGGCCAACGGATGTTCACGGTAGGCATGATGATCGTCTTCCTGCTCATGTGCTCGCAAGCGGCTTTTTTCCTCGTCACCGCCTACTTTTTGCAGAGCGGGCTCGGCTTGACGGCACTGCAAGCGGGCTTTG
The DNA here is from genome assembly GCF_042659105.1 of Paenibacillus allorhizosphaerae. Classification (NCBI taxonomy): domain Bacteria; kingdom Bacillati; phylum Bacillota; class Bacilli; order Caryophanales; family Paenibacillaceae; genus Paenibacillus; species Paenibacillus allorhizosphaerae. The sequence continues at coordinate 1,651,884 of NZ_JBHSRV010000001.1, forward strand.
TCATCCTGCCGATGGGCCTCGGCTATTTTGCCGCGTCGCTGCTTTCATCCAGAGCCTCCGCCCGGCTCGGCCCGCACGTGTTGACGCTCGGAACGACGCTTACGGTCGCCGGCTTCCTTGCGCTGGCGCTCTCGGTTCATGCGACGGGGATATTGCCCGGCGGCTCCGTATGGGTTCCCGCATTGGCCGTACTCGGCCTCGGTCAAGGCTTCATCGCCGCTCCGCTTACGAACATCGTGCTCTCCAAAGTCCGGAGCAGCCATATCGGTTCGGCTTCCGGCATACTGACGACCGGGATGCAGGTGGCATTTGCGATCGGAACGGGGCTGATCGGCATCGTTTGGCTGAATGCGACAGGCCATCACGCCGACAGCGTCGGCAAACAAGTAGCGCAGCAGCTCCAGCAGCGCATGCCGGCGTATGCGTCAATGTCCGCCGAACAGAGGGGCGCTGTGCTCGAGACGCTCCGTGCATGCTACCCGTTGCTTGCGCGAAGCAGCGATTCGTCCGCCGTACCGGCCGACTGCAGCATCGCTGCCGCCGACGCTTCGCCGGCGAGCCATTTGTACGCGGACGGCGTCCGTCAAGCAACGGCGCAAAATTATGCGGATTCGTATTTGCTCTGCCTCTTCATCCTTGCCGCGCTCGCCGCCGTCATGTTCCCTCCCGTGCTGGCGCTTGGAAGGAAGCGCAGCCCTGCGGCGCCATCCGTCCCGGGCTCTTGAGTAGCCGGGGAACAGCAACATTGCCGCCCATCAGCAATGGGAAACGAAGAAAAGCAGGGTTCCCTTTTCGGGTTCCCTGCTGCATCATTCATGCTTTCGCTCAGCTTTCTTTCAAAAATTGTTGTATTTTCTCGAGCAAACGGTTCCATTCGATCGGCTTCGTATCGAAATCGTCGCATCCGGCATCCAGCGCTTTCTCCCGGTCGCTTGTCATCGCATGGGCGGTCAGCGCAATGACCGGTATGGATTTCGTCTCGGGGGACTGCTTCAGCTGGCGCGTCGCGTCCCAGCCGTCGATCACCGGCAAGCTCAAATCCATCAGAATCAGATCGGGAGACTCGCACCTAGCCATATCGATGCCCTGCTGCCCGTCTACGGCTATAACGACTTGATAGCCTTTGCGCATTAACCGGCGAGACAGCATATCCCGATTCATTTCGTTGTCTTCGACTAACAATATTTTATACATTCTCCGCACTCCCCTCTCCCTTAAGTGGTCGATTCGTCTTTCGTCGCCCCCGTATCTCCCTGGTTCAACCCGGCGATCAGGCAGCGAATTTCATTCAGCAGCGCTTCACGCTGGAAGCTTCCTTTTTGCACGATATTTTTTACGTAGCCATTCAGCCGCAGCCGATCCTCATCCGTAATATGCTTGGCCGTCATGACCACGATCGGAATGCTGCGCCATTCCTCGCGCTTGCGAAGCTCCGTGACGAATTCGAACCCGTCCATCTGCGGCATCATCAAATCAAGCAGGATCAGATGCGGAACCGATTGCGCCACGCACTGTAGCGCGATGCGCCCGTTGCCGGCCCGGGTAACCCGGTAGCCGTCTTTCTCCAGCATTTTCGTCATCATTTGACTCGTCGTCACGTCATCCTCGATGACGAGCACGGAATTGGAATCAGGTTCGGGCAAATATTTATCCAAAATGGAGAGCAGACGGTCCCGGTACACGGGTTTGGTCAAAAACTCGGATGCGCCCAGCGCGTAGCCTAAGCTTTTATCATCCATCATGGAAATCATCACGACCGGAATGTCCGTGAGCTCCGGATCGTTCTTCAGCGCCGTCAGCACAGCCCAACCGTCCATGCCCGGCATCAGCACGTCGAGGCAGATCACCGCGGGATGCAGCTCCCTAGCGAGGCGAATGCCTTCCTGGCCGCTCCTCGCAAGTGCCACCGTCCATTCTTCCTTGCCGAGAATACGCTGCATAAGCTGCAGCGCCGCCGCATCGTCGTCAATGACAAGGACGGTCGGCGTTCCCTTCAAGTACACGGCGGCATGATCCGCTGCCGGCTCCGGAGCCGCTGCCTCATCCGTCATGGCCGGCAGCCACACCGTGAACATCGTGCCTTGGCCATATTCGCTGTCGACGGAAATATCCCCGCCCATCATTCGGCACAGCTTCTGACTGATTGTCAGTCCCAGACCGGTGCCGCCGAATTTTCGCGTGGTCGAAGAATCGGCCTGCTTGAACGCCTCGAACAAATGCTCCATTTGTTCTGCGGTCATGCCGATCCCCGTGTCGGCGACGGTAAACCGGATGCCGCGCGTTCCCCCGTTCAATTCGTAGGCGGCCGATAGCCGTATCGTCCCTTTTTTGGTGAATTTGCAGGCGTTGCTGAGCAAATTGAACAAAATTTGTCTGAGCTTGGTTACGTCCGTACGCATGGCGCCTTCCGGAACGTCGACTTCCATCGTGTTGCCGCCCGCTTCAATTAGCGGATTCAACGTAGTCAAGATGTCGTTAATCGTATTCGGAATAATGCATGTTTCCAGATATAGATCCATTTTGCCCGCTTCAATCTTGGACAGATCGAGAATATCGTTAATCAGCGACAGCAGATGCTTCCCCGCCGAATTGATCTTCTCCAGATCGTCGGCAAAACCTTGTTCGCCGATTTCCTCGACTTCCTCTTTCAGCATTTCGCTGTATCCGATAATCGCATTCAGCGGGGTGCGCAGTTCGTGGCTCATATTGGCCAAAAACTGGCTTTTGATTTGATTCGCTTTCACGGCTTCATCGTGCGCCTGGGAAAGCTCCTGCGTGCGCGCTTTCACCAATTGTTCCAATTGATCGTTCAAATCCCGAAGCTCCCGGTTGGCGTATAAGTATTCGCGCGTTTTCTGTTCGGCGATTTGCTCCGCGGCTTGGCGCGCCTTTTTTTCTCGCTCAAGCTGTCCGCGCAGTACTTCGAGCTCATCCAATCCTTTCACCGCCGCTCCGTCAATATAAATCGGGCCGACGATCCACCCGGCATATGGTCCCGCTTTAAGTCGATGTCTTCGCCGTAATGCTCGATGCAGCCGTTAACGATCGCTTTCATACCGGCTCCTTCTCTCTCTTTTCTGATGAATGATCGCCGTTCTCGATAATCGCCAGAAACACGTCTACCACCGTGGGATCAAAATGCTCACCCCGCTGTTTTCTGATTTCCGCAAGCGCTTCTTCCTGTGTCCAAGCTTTCTTATACGGCCGTTCATGCGTCAACGCGTCAAAAAAGTCGGCAATGGCGACAATGCGCCCGGCGAGCGGGATTTCTTCCTGTTTCAATCCTTGCGGATACCCGGTTCCGTTCCATTTTTCATGATGAGTGCCGGCAATGGTTCCCGCCAATTGCAGTACCGGAAACTGACTGCCCACGAGGATGTTCGCCCCGATGCTCGTATGTAATTTCATTTGTTCGAACTCTTCGGGGGTGAACCGGCCCGGCTTCAGCAGGATGCCGTCAGGGATCCCGATTTTGCCGATATCGTGCAGCGGCGTAGCGAGCTGAATAAGCTCCGCTTCGTGTTCGGGCAGCCCTAACGCCAATGCGATTTTCCCGGCAATTTTGCCTACCCGCTGCGTGTGCTGCCCCGTTTCGTCGTCGCGATACTCGGAAGTGCGCCCAAGCAGCTCCAAAATTTCGAATTTCGCCTGCTCCAGCTCTTTCGTACGCTCGAGGATGCGTTCCTCCAGCTGATGGTTTTGGTTGTGGAGCTGCAGATGGAGAAATCTCGTCTTTAATAAATTATGAATTCGTAAAACGACCTCGGTTCGATCAAACGGTTTCGTAAGAAAATCGTTGGCGCCTTCGTGAAGCGCTTTCTGCTTCGATTCCGGCGTCACATCCGCCGTTAGCACAAGGATGGGCAAGTAATCGTCTTCCTGCTTCCATTCCCGCAAAAGCTTCAATGCGGCGAAACCGTCCATCTCCGGCATATGCAGGTCCAATAAAATAATATCCGGCTGAATTTCGTTATAAAGAACAGCCAGCCGCGCCGGATCCGTCGTACTGTGAAGCTCGGTAAAACCCGCGCGCCGCAAAATTCGCTCCAGCAGCGAAATATTGAACTCCTGGTCGTCTACGATCAGAAATTTTGCGCTTTTGATCCATTGCTCGTCCATAGTGTCTGCCTCATCCCATCGTAACGTACGCGTGTACCATTAGTCCTATCTCGATCATAATCAGATTGTACCGACTCGATATCTTTATTGTCAATTTATGTTTTGGAAAAAACTCGCTATTTGTCGAGCCAAAGCAAAAAAAAGGATAAGGAGCACAGAGGCCCTTATCCCCATATGAATCAACTGCAGCCAAGCGCTTGAATCGTCGCTTACATTTCTACATCAGCGGCAAACCCGCTGCGTTTTTTGCGAAGCCCCGAAATTAATCCGAACACGATGATGATCAGCGCCAGGCTGAGCAACGTGCCCGAAATCGGCCGCTGGAACAGTCCCAGGAACGATCCGTCGAGCAGTTTAAGCGATTGCAGCAAGGAGCTTTCCAGCATCTTGCCGAGCACGAACGTCAGCACGATCGGCGCCATCGGAATGTCCGCCTTCTTCATCAAGTAGCCGAGCACGCCGAACGCGAACATGATCCCGACGTCGAACAGATTGTTGTTGGCCGTGTACGCGCCGAGTGCCGAGATGATCAGAATGACAGGATACAGCAGCTTGGGAGGCACCATCGCAATTTTCGCCCACCAGCCAGCAAGCGGCAAATTCATGATCAGGAGCATGAAGTTGCCGATGAACATGCTGGCAATGACGCCCCAGACGAATACCGGGTTCTGCTCGAACAGCATCGGTCCCGGCGTCAAGCCGTGCATCATGAAGGCGCCGAGAATGATCGCAATCGTAGGCGAGCTGGGAATCCCCAGCGTGAAGAGCGGGATCAGCGCTCCGCCGCAATACGCATTGTTGGCCGTCTCCGGGCCGGCAACGCCCTCGATGGCTCCCTTGCCGAAGCGCGACGGGTCTTTGGCCATTTTTTTCTCCACCGAGTAGGAAAGCATCGCCGGAATGACCGAGTTCGTGCCCGGAATAAGTCCGATCAAAAAACCGAGCACCGTCCCCCGCCCGATCGCTTTCATGCTGGGCGACCATTCTTCTTTTCGCGGCAGCATGCCCTTGACTTTAGGCGGCTTTTCCGCGGTGGCCATGTTCTCAATGCCGAGCAATATTTCCGACAATCCGAACAAACCCATCGCTACGATGACAAAATCGATCCCGTTCATCAAATTCATTTGGCCGAACGTAAATCGGACGGAACCGGACACCGGGTCCATGCCGACCATCGCCAAATTTAGTCCCAGAAACGCGGATACGAGTCCCCGAATGACCGATTTGCCCATCAGCCCGATGACGGTCGACAAGCCGAGCACCATCAAGGCAAAAAATTCCGGAGGTCCGAACCGCAACGCCCATTGCGCGAGCGGCGGCCCGACAAAAATCAAGCCGAGGATCGAGACCGTCCCGCCAATGAAGGAGCCGAGCCCCGAAATGCCCAGCGCGGCCCCGGCCCTTCCCTGCTTGGCCATCGGACTGCCGTCGAGACATGTAATGACGGACGCCGCCTCTCCCGGCGTGTTAATCAGCACGGAAGTAATCGTGCCGCCGTACATGGCGCCGTAATAAATACCGCACAGCATGATGATGGCCGAAACCGGCTCCATCCCGAACGTAATCGGCAGCAAAACCGCCACCCCTGTCGTCGGACCGAGTCCGGGCAACACGCCGACAAGCATACCGATCGTTACGCCGAGCAAACAATACAATAAGTTATACCAAGTAAAAGCGGTAGCAAATCCTTGTGCAATTACATCAAAGGCCGGCATATGCTGTCATCACCCCATCCAATCCCATAAATCGCCGGTCGGCAGCGGAACATCGAGTCCTAAACTGAATGCCACATACAACAATACACATGTTCCCACAGAGATGGCCGCCGCTTTGTACCACGCATACGTACGCATCAACAGCTGCATTAACATAACGGAGCCCGCTGCGATGAAACCCGCCGGGTCCAGCAGCAGCATAAAAACAATGACCGATACGAGAACCATCAGTACGTTACGCAAATCTTTGCCTTTGGGCAGCACTTCGCTCCATTTGACCGGCTCGCTGCGAAGCGAACCGATGATATAAAGCGCCGAAAGCACGATAAGCGAGGCGCTTAGCCAGCGCGGAAACAAGCCGGGGCCCGGGCCGAGGTCGCTGTAATACTCGAATGAGAACGATTGCCAGAAGATGACGCCCGACACGAGCAGCAGAAAGCCGCCCAACCCTACGCCTACCTTGTTAAACATACGAATCCTCCCCGTTAGAAAAAAGGGCTGAACACTCAGCCCAATTGCCGCTATTTTTTGCCGAGGCCTAGCTCCGGAATGAGCTTGCCGAACAGCTCGTTGTTTTCTTTCAAATGCTGGCCGAACGCTTTGGAATCTTTAATTTCGATGCCCAGCCCGTTTTTCTTCATATAATCTTTGAAATCCGCTTCTCCCGCGCCTTTGGTGAACGCGTCCGTCAACACTTTTACAATGTCGTCCGGCGTATCCTTCGGTACGGCGATACCTCTCCATGTACCGGCGACAGTGACGGTCAAGCCGGTCTCCTCTTTCAGCGTCTTGACGCCTGGAAGCGCATCGGAAGGCTTCGTATCGTTAATGGCCAGCGTTCGCAGTTTGCCGGAATCGACTTGTGCTTTCACTTCCGCCGGACTGACCGGAACGGCGTCCACATGTCCTCCAAGCAATGCCGTAATGGCAGGACCCGCGCCTTCAAATGGAATGTGGTTAAACTTGACGCCTGCGCCTTTCTCCAACGTGACGGCTCCCAGATGCCAGATCGCTCCCGTACCGGAGTTGCCCAGCTTCAGCTCGCCCGGGTGCGCCTTTGCGTAATCGAGAAATTCCTTCATCGTCTTCCACTGGCTGTCCGCCCGTACGGTAATTGCGGCCGGATCGTAGTTGATGAGCGCAACCGGCTTGAAATTTTCGTACGTTACCGGGGACAAGCCCATATGCGGCAGCGTCGTCAATTCCACGGTAGCCATCGTTACAGTGTAACCGTCGGCTTTGGCGTTGGCGCCTTCCGTCATACCGACGGCACCGCCTCCGCCCGTTTTGTTGACGACCGTGATCGGTTGTCCCAGATGCTTCTCCGCGGCTTTTGCAAGCGCCCGAGCCGTTGCGTCGGTGCCGCCTCCGGCCGCATATGGAACGATCAACGTAACCGCTTTCTTAGGAAAGTCGGCTTTTTTGCTTTGCGCCCCGCCTGCTGCCGAATCGGTTTTTGCCCCGCAGGCCGTTAGAGCGGCTACGCTAAGTACCATGGAAGCAGCGAGTAATGTACGCCATTTTTGATGTTTCATAGTGATACTCCCCATTTCAATTTTTGTATAAGAATTCAGACAAGACAAGAATGCATCTTCTTCGAATACCTTCGAGACGAAAGCTTTTGTTCATGCCGTTTGCCTGTTGGCTTCCCAAGTATAGGTTGCCCGTGCATCGCAGACAATCATTCGTTCCGCTAAACGATACGCAGATCCGACAAATTACAGCACTTTTGGCCGATCTGCATACGATTTGGACGATTGGACGATAGCCAAAAAAGAGAATTCCCCCTTAACTGGGAAATTCTCCTTGTTTGTTCGCTTCTCTGTATTTTCCGGGCGTAACCGACTTGAGCTTGCGGAAGCTGCGAATGAAACTGTTCTCGTTCTGATAGCCGACTTGAACGGCAATGTCCGCGATTTTCAAATCCGTCGTCGATAGCAGTTTGCAGGCGTGGTCGATTCTCGTTTTGGTCAAATATTCGTATATCGTAAAGCCGGTCTCCATTTTGAACAAGCTGCTGACGGACGAAGTGCTGAGATTTACGAATTCGGCGATATCCTGCAAGCCGATCGGCTCGTGCAAATGCTCCTCGATGAAGCCGATGATGCGTCTGGCGAGCTGATATTCCTTCGTGCTTTTATGAATTTGTGTTCCACTTACGACAGCTTCGGCCGTGTAGATCAGCAGCTCTTGCACGTCGTCCAAGTCCATCATTTTCAGCCGATGCTCGGTGTAATTGTCCAGTTCGGCCGGTTTCCTGATACCTCGGGCCATCATGATGCGGGTACCGTCTTCGATGATTCCGTCGACGAAGGTATACACCGAATCGGGCGCCGCCGGATGCTCGCGTATCCATTGGGCCCATCGCTCCAATACTTGCCTGCACAAGGTGATGTCGGCGCTATCCAGGCTTCCGATGATTTCGCTCTTCCAGACTTCGGCATCCGCATCGCGAAGACGGTCTCTCTCTTTCACTTCGCCGTATCGAATCGTCTTGTCGTAGCCTTCGTACAGCCGGTTTGCCAAAGCGATCTTCGCCTCTTCGAACGAGGACGCCAGGCCCGATACCGATTCGACCGCTTGCCCGATGCCGACGGAAAGGCTCATTCGCAAATATTTCATGACCGTCTGCGTCATCGCATTCAAATCTTCCTGAACCGACGATTCCAGCCCCGGCAAGCCGACTTCCTTTGATTGAATGGCCAGCATCAGGTTTTCCTTATCCAGCGGCACGCAATGGACGCGCCACTTCGGCTCCATCAGCTCCGACATAACATTCATAAGCGCGTATTGCAGCAGCAGCTGGTCTTCTTCATTGTACGTTTCCGACCATTCCAAATAACGATTGATGGATACGGCCGCGGCAACGATCGGTTCGTGCGACCACTGCGCAAAGTACGCCTCCCATTTCTCCTGAAGCTCTTTGGAACCGATCCGGCCTTCAAGCACGTCTTGCACATATTTGGAGCGCAGCTCGGGCAAGCTCCGTTCGGCGACGGAGGAGCGAGAGTCGAATTCTTTCAACAGCTTCTGCACGACCGCTTCCAAGTCATGAAGATCGGAGCCTGACGATGCAGGGGCCTTGGCTGCAATCAGCTGACGGATCCGTTTGATCGGCTTAAAGGCGGCAAAATTATAGATGAAAATAGCTGCAGTCCCTACAATAATGGAGGCGAGCGACAGCAAAAAGATAATATCGCGAATCATCTTAACGTTTTTCAGCAATTGTTCGAGCGGAATGAACGAAACCCAGCGCCACCCCGTCATATCTGAAAAAGCCTGGTTTCCGAGGTAAGACTGACCCTCAAGTTTGACTTCGCCGAACGGACGGACGCCCAACCAATCGATTGCCTTATACAGCTCTTCCAGAGGCACTTCCGTTTTCAGCTTCGGATAAATGAGATCGCCTTCCAGACTGAAAATATATTGCGGCGTTTTCAATTGGGTATATATTTTGGAAAAAAACCGGTCGTAATCCACATTCACCATGACGATGCCGAGAAATTCCCCATCCGCAATAATCGGCCGCAGCAAGGAAATCAGCTCCGTCGGTACGGTATTGTCCTCCGTCCCGAGCGTCCGTCTTTTGATCAGCAGCGGCTTCGTTCGCATCGGTTCCACCCAAGGCTGCCACGATTGATCGGGAAAGTTGGCCCAATCAAGACTGCCCGCCGTGCCGCTCGAAACAAGCTGCTTGTTTCGCACATCCAGCACGTAAACGGAATGGACGTCCTCATCGAATGCAATCGTATTCAAATAGGATGAAAGCAGCGCGGCGCTTTCCTGCTTCATCTGCGGATTCGCCCGAATGTAGCGGAGCGTGTTCGTATGGAACGATACTTTCACGGCATGCTCGTCCGCTTCGCGGAAAGCCCGGTTCGTTACGTCCAGATTAATTTGCAGAAGCTCATTGTGCGGCTGGTTCAGCTCGTTGTCCAATATGTCCTTGTAATTGTCGTATAAAAATAATCCGACGGACGTTATAAACGCCGAGACGAATAATGTCACGTAGACAATCAATTTCGTCTGCTTGTCCGAAAATAATAATTTGGCTTTCACCCAAAACAGCTTGTTCATCCTGTCACCCGGTCTATGCTGACTTATAATCCGCAATATAGAATACCACAAAAAAAGCCGTGAATGTAAGTCGAAGCGCCGCCACCCGGCCTGATTACACCGAGGGTCGAGCGATGTTCCCCGTCTCAGGTCCAGATGCAATCCGTTCCCGGGACGGTGTTGCCGCAGCGGTCCGAAAGCTACACTGGTTAACGTAAAGTTCAATAACCAGGGGGAATTTCATTGTGTATTCGATATTGATGATGACCGAGCTCGGATGCTTGCTTCTTTTGTTTCTTTTAGCCTGCATCGCAGGAATGAAAGCTTCGCGTCTTGTTTACAACGCCCAAGGAGCAAAGCTGCACCGCAAAGCGGGCAAACAGGCGCTATGGGCCGTTTGGCTTACCGTGGTCGCGGCGGGGATCGCAACGGTCATCGGCCGTATGGTTTATACGCTGGACGCGGTGTTCTGGTACGACCGCGCATATGTGCATGCGCCGCTGATCGTCATTCCCGTATTGCTTGTCCTGTTCCTCGCGGTGCCGAAGCTCCTGCGGCTGCGCAAGGAAACAAAGCAAGCGCCGGAAGCGCCGGAAGCACCGCTTGCGCCGGCCGTGCGGGGACTGGCCGCGGATCCGGGGCTGATCGTTCCGTTTCAGGCGACGGCCTTGGGCGCCCTCGTTTCCTTTTATTTTGCTTTCGCACCGCCCTTTCCATTCCTGTGGATCCATTTGATTCCGGTCGCCGCGTTCCTGCTGGCGGTTATCGCGCTTTGGATCCGGCATACGCTGCGCAAGCGGCAAGTCAGCCGCGCCGATAAGGAAGTGCGCTTGCGTCCTTGGCTGTCGCTACTGGGCAGCGTTGTCGTGCTGGGCATCATCGTTGCCGCTGGCATCGGTTTGTTTGACTGGGCGAGGCAAAACAGCGTTCTGCCCGCCCGGATGGATATGATGTCCGGGACCGTCGATTACGGCGGCGGCACCGCGCTGTCCCACGATCACAGCCATCACCAAACTTCCGGCAGCGGAAGCACGGCCGCCGCATCGGTATCCGTCACGCAATTGACCGGGCCCCGTACGGGCATTCCGGATAAGAAATTCACTTTGACGGCGGAGAAGAAAACGGTGCAGCTCAGCTCGGGCAAGACGGTTGACGCCTGGACGTTCAACGGTCAAATCCCCGGCCCCGAGCTTCGCATGAAGGAGGGCGATCTCGTCGAAGTGACGCTGATCAATAAAGATGTGGACCAAGGCGCAACCATTCACTGGCATGGCCTCGATGTGCCGAACGCCGAAGACGGCGTAGCCGGAGCCACGCAGGACGCCGTCATGCCGGGGGAATCGCATACGTACCGTTTCATCGCGGAGCAGACCGGCACGTTCTGGTATCACTCGCATCAGCAGTCGAAAGAAGCCGTGCAAAAAGGACTGTTCGGACCGCTGGTCGTCGAGCCGCTGGTCGGCGCCGATCCGAAGGTGATGGACGTGACGATCATTACGCACCGCTGGAACGATACGTTAGCCATCGGCTCTTCCGATAAAATCGAGCGGATGAACATCGCGCCGGGAACCCCCGTGCGGCTGAGGCTCATCAATACGGACGATTGGTCGCGGCAGCAATATACGCTGATCGGCGCGCCGTTCCAGGTCGCGGCGATCGACGGGACGGAATTGCATCAGCCCGGCACGCTGCAGAACACGCGTCTCGAACTGACGACAGGCGGACGTTACGATATCACGTTCGTCATGCCAAGCACGCCCGTTTATCTCGGCGTCGGCGCGAAAAGCAAAATCGGCCTGTTCATGAGCTCCGACGGCGCGGGGAGTATCCCTGAAATCCCGACTGCCTTGGCATCCTTCGACCCGGCGGCTTACGGCGGACAAATGGCGACGCCGTTCGATGCCGACAGCAAATTCGACCGGCAGTTTACGATGATTTTAGATAACAAATTGGGATTTTTCAACGGGACATTTGAAACCTTGTACACGATTAACGGCGAAGTGTTCCCGAATACGCCGATGTTTATGGTTCGCGAAGGAGAGCTGGTGAAGACGACAATCGTGAACCGGGGCGCGGTCGATCACCCGATGCATTTGCACGGCCACCATATGCTGGTCCTGTCCCGCAACGGCAAGCCGGTTCAAGGAACATGGTGGTCGGATACGCTCGATGTGCTGCCGGGGGATTCCTATGAAGTGGCGTTCCGCGCGGACAATCCCGGCATTTGGATGGATCATTGCCATAATCTGACCCACGCGGCGGTAGGCATGACAATGCATCTGACGTACGAAGGGGTAAGTACGCCGTACGCTGTCGGCAGCGATACCCGCAATCATCCGGAGTAAAGCGACACGTTCGCGAGATTCGGACATCTGATGGAAAATGACAGCTAATAAGCTAGTAAACCATGTGCCGGCACGTATGTCTATAGGACATATGTATAAAGTTAATACAATTTATATATTTCATGGATAAGCGCCATACCATTACAATGGAACTAACATTCGAATGGGAGGCAAGATCGATGAACCAATCCGTCAAAAAGCTATTCGACGCCATTGCCGGCGAGTACGACCGGCAGCGAAAACAGTTGATCCCTTGCTTTGACGATTTTTACGGCATGGCGTTGTCGCTGGTCGAGACCGATAACACGGCCCCGCGTATCCTAGATTTAGGCGCAGGCACCGGGCTGTTCTCCGGCATGGTTCTGCAAAAATACCCGAACGCCAAGCTGACGCTTATGGATGTGAGCGATCAAATGCTGGAGGGGGCGCGCCGGCGGTTTGCTCAAAACGACAGCATCCGGTATATCGTCGGTGATTATTCCGAGTATCCGTTCGCCGAGAAGTACGATATCGTCATCTCATCGTTATCGATCCACCACTTGACTCATCCGGCCAAACGGCAGCTGTTCGCCGCGGTATATCGGCTTCTGATCGAAGGCGGCGTATTCGTCAATGCCGACCAGGTCGAAGGCAACCATCCGCACACGGATCGGTACTATAGACAGCGCTGGCTGACGTCTATTCACGACAGCGGGCTCGCGAAGGAAGCAATCGACGCATCGATCGAGAGAAGAAAGCTCGACATCAACGCCAAAGTCTCGGATCAAATCGCTTGGATGGAGCAAGCCGGATTTGATGAGGTGGACTGCATGTATAAGTATTTGGATTTCGCCGTCTTTTATGGCAGAAAGAAATAAAATTAATTTCAAATAAAGCTTATAGAAAACGACAGTACGAAACCTGCATCAAGGAACGCTTAAGACGCGTTCTTGGATGCAGGTTTTTTTGCGCCTATCTCGCGCCGTTTTCCAAACGTTTTCGCTTTTTGTTTGAAAAATATCTTGATAAAACTTAGATGTTGTTTTATTATGTCTAAGTATTAATAGACAATATCAATATATATCTGTTTATTAACCTACTACATTGAAAGGATGCCACACAGATGTTAAACAATCGTTATGTTCGTACTATTTTGTTATCGCGCGTACTCTTGCAGCTTGGAATTTGGGTCAGAAATTTTGCTATTTTGTTGTATGTGACCGACTTGACCCATAATGATCCCAATTATGTTTCGCTTATTTCCATTGCGGAATTCGCGCCTATTTTTATTTTTGCCATTATCGGAGGAACGTTCGCCGACCGGTGGCAGCCCAAACGAACGATGGTCTGGTGCGATTTGTTATCAGCTTTATCCGTATTTGTCGTCCTCGGCGTTCTTGCGTTTGGATCTTGGTATTTCTTGCTTGCAGGCACGTTTGTTTCCGCAGTATTATCCCAATTCTCGCAGCCTTCGGCGATGAAATTGTATAAGCGGCATGTATCCGCGGAGCAGCTGCAGCGTGTCATGGCGATGTCCCAGTCGCTCATGGCCATCTTCATGGTCATCGGCCCGGTCATAGGCACATTCGTGTATCAACAATATGGAATTGAGGTTTCGCTTATCGTGACGGGAATCGTTTTTTTCGGCTCTGCACTGATCCTAATGTCCCTCCCACGCGATGCGGAGGAAGCGAATTCGAAGGAAACGCCGGACTTTACAAAGGAGTTGACAGCGGGGCTGCGTTATGTGTGGAACAGCAGCGCACTTCGAACGCTCGGCATCGTCTTTTCCGTAGCCGGGCTTGCGGCCGGCTTGGTTCAGCCGCTGGCAGTGTTTATTGTCATGGAGAATTTGGGCCAGGACAAAGCATTCCTGCAGTGGCTGCTCATGGCAAACGGCGCTGCCATGCTCGTCGGCGGGGGCCTCATCATGGCGATCGCGAGGAAGTTAAAGCCGCAAACGCTGCTTGCCATGGGCTTAGTTGTCAGTTCACTTAGCACCCTCGGGGTCGGATGGTCGACGAGCATACCGCTTACGTTTCTGCTGCAAATTTTGAACGGCCTATTTTACCCTTGCGTACACATCGGCATTCAAACGCTTCTATTGAATCATACCAAAGGCGCGTTTGTAGGCAGGGTCGGCGGCGCCATTACGCCGGTCTTTATGGGGATGATGGTGATCGGCATGTCGCTGGCCGGCTATCTGAAAGATGCTTTATCTTTGTTGCCCGTATACGCGGCAAGCGGCGTTCTGCTGTTGCTCGGCGCGCTGCTCTTGCTTCCGCTGCTGCAAACCAGACGCCAAACCGAAAAAGTTTCCGGCTGAACCGTGCCTGCATGTCCGGTTCGCACCGCTCTCGTCTAACGCAAAAAGGCCCGATTCGCTTGTAACTCGCTCAAGCAAACCGGGTCTATTTGTTATCGCATAAGCTGCTGTTGTTTCCATCCATTTTGCATTCACGTCTGATTCAGCACATTATCTTCCAATACGGCGAATTTATCGCCGTATTCTTTAATAATATGCTTCTCTCCCCAAGCGCATAGCGCATCCAATGCCGGCTTTAGGCTCCAACCGTATTCCGTCAGTTCGTACTCCACTTTCGGCGGAACTTGATTATAGCTGATCCGGTTGACGATCCCGTCCTGCTCCAATTCTCTTAGCTGCTGAGTCAGCATTTTCTGGGTAATTCCGGGCATGCCGCGCTTTAGATCACTTGTCCGTTTTTTCCCATGCGTCAAATAACAAAGGATCACGCACTTCCATTTCCCTCCGATGACCTCCAGGGTCGCTTCTACAGAGATGTTGTATTTCTTCTCGGCCACAGCCTGTCCCTCCCGTATAAGATAGGCACTTTTAAGTATCTACAGTACTTCTGAGTACCTATAGCACTACAAAGTACGTACTGTTCATTTCATTCTCATTGACCCATAATAGCATTTGCCGGCCGGCAATACCACAATAGGAGTGGAACGCATGTCACTAGATCAAAATAGAAGTACGCTCGCGCTTCTGGCGCTCGCCGTAAGCGCCTTTGCGATTGGAACAACCGAGTTCATCAGCGTAGGGCTGCTCCCGCTGATCGCTGAAGACCTGCATATATCCGTTACAACATCCGGTTTAACCGTTACTTTATACGCGCTTGGGGTAACGATCGGAGCCCCGCTCCTCACGTCCCTAACCGCAAAGATTTCTAGGAAAACGTTGCTTCTGTGGATCATGATCGTCTTTATTGCGGGCAACAGCTTGGCCGCCGCCGCGAGCAGCATCGGCGTACTGCTGGCGGCGCGCGTCATCTCCGCCTTTTCGCACGGCCTCTTCATGTCGATCGGTTCTACGATCGCAGCCGATCTCGTGCCCGAACATCGCAGAGCAAGCGCGATATCGATCATGTTCTCCGGTCTCACGATCGCTACCGTTACCGGGGTGCCCATTGGCACCTACGTCGGCCAGCAATGGGGCTGGCGCGTCGCCTTTATCGCAATCGTCGCGGTCGGTATCGCAGCGCTCGTCGCCAATCTTGTGCTGGTACCTTCCCACCTGCGCGAAGGCGCCAAAATCATGCTGCGCGATCAGGTCAAGCTGCTGACGAACGGGCGGTTGCTGCTTGTATTCGCCATTACCGCCTTGGGATACGGCGGCACGTTTGTCGTCTTTACTTATTTATCCCCTTTACTTCACGACATAAGCGGATTTGAGGAAAAGACCGTAGCCGCCATCCTGCTCGTTTACGGGATTGCCATTGCCATCGGTAATGTAATCGGCGGAAAAGCTGCCAACCGCCGGCCCGTTCGAGCCTTATTCTATATGTTCATCGCGCAAGCCGTCGTCCTTATTCTATTCACGTTTACCGCCCCGTTCAAAATAGCAGGCCTCATCACGATCTTCTTCATGGGGCTCCTGGCCTTTATGAACGTACCCGGCCTGCAAGTGTACGTGGTCATGTTGGCGGAACGTTTTGCCCCGAAAGCGGTCGACGTCGCTTCCGCCGTCAATATCGCCGCGTTTAACCTCGGCATAGCCCTCGGAGCTTACTTCGGCGGCGTCGTGGCCGATTCCATCGGACTCATTCATACGACATGGGTCGGCGCATTGATGGTTATGGGAGCCGTCATCCTGACCGGGTGGAGCCGCGCTCTGGAGAAGAAAGAAGCAGCGAGCTTGCATTCGGCATTACCCGATCCCCCTGTCCGCACCGCAAAGATCGGTTAAACACAGCAGCATAAATCATGTTTCATCAACTAATATATTGGAGGTACATTCAACGATGAATACCGCACAACATGTACAAGACAAGATCACACTGCACAATGGCGTGGCCATGCCTTGGTTGGGGCTTGGCGTATTTAAAGTCGAAGAAGGCTCCGAGCTGGTAGACGCCGTGAAATCCGCCGTTCGGCACGGGTACCGAAGCATCGATACGGCCGCAATTTATGCAAACGAGAAAAGCGTCGGAGAAGGAATCCGGCAAGCTTTACTTGAGAATCCTATAGCAAGGGAAGAGCTGTTCGTAACTTCAAAAGTTTGGAATGCCGACTTGGGGTATGAAGCGACGCTCGCCGCCTATGAAGCCAGTCTGCAAAATTTGGGTCTGGACTACCTCGACTTGTATTTGATCCATTGGCCGGTAAAAGGCAAATATAAAGAAGCTTGGCGCGCGCTGGAACGCTTGTATCGCGATGGCCGGGTCAGAGCGATCGGCGTGAGCAATTTTCAAATTCATCATCTGGAAGACTTGATGCAGGAAGCGGAAATCAAACCGTTGATTAACCAGGTGGAGTTCCATCCGCGCCTTACCCAGCAGGAGCTTCGCCGCTTCTGCAACGAGCAGGGTATCCAGCTTGAAGCTTGGTCGCCGTTAATGCAAGGGCAGCTGCTCGATAACCCGGTGATCGGCGAAATCGCGTCCAACTACGGAAAATCCGCAGCGCAAATCATCCTGCGTTGGGATCTGCAGCATGGCGTCATCACGATTCCCAAATCAACGAAAGCGCAGCGCATCATTGAAAATGCATCGGTGTTCGATTTCCAATTATCAACCGAGGATATGGAACGTATCGACGCTTTGAACCGGAATGAGCGGGTCGGCCCGGATCCGGACAACTTCGATTTCTGATGAGCACGCCCCAAAAAAGACGCCGTCACTTTCCGTAGAGAAAGGAACGGCGTCTTTCGTTTACACTCACTTACACTTTAATCTGTTGTACCGACTCGCGCAGCTGGTGGGTCATCCCGCTGAGCTGCGCGGCGGAATCGGCGAAATATCGCACGATATCGAGCTGTTTGTCGGTAAGCTCCCCGATGTGCAGCGTTTGGTCCGAGGTAGCCTTGGCGATGTCCGAAATTTCGATTACCGTAGCGGACACTTCCTCCGAGCCGGCTGTCATTTGCTCCGTCGCGGCGGAAATATCCTGAATCTGTTCGGTGACTAACCGGAACATCTCCACTACATTCGCGAACGACGCCTGTGCTTCGCCGGATAAGCTTGCTCCCGTTCGGACTTCTTCGGCCCCGACCTCCATCGCCTCGCTGATTCGAAGCGATTCGCTCTGCACGTTATGCAGCAATGCGGCAATTTGCCGCGTCGAGCCGAAGGCGTCTTCCGCCAGCTTCCTGACTTCGCCCGCAACGACGGCAAACCCGGCGCCATGTTCGCCGGCGCGCGCCGCTTCGATGGAAGCGTTCAGCGCCAGCAGCTTCGTCTGGTTCGCAATCTCGGATACGGCTGCCAATGCGCCTTCAATCTCGCGCGAATACTCGCGCAGCGTAGAGACGCGTTTGACAGCTTCCTCCGTAGCCGACGAAATCGTTTGAATTTGGCGGTCCATCCGCTCAATTGTTCTTTGACCCGCTTCCGCGTTTTCCAGCGCGTTCAAGGAAGCGTCGGAAACGGTTAACGAGGCTTCGGATATGCGCTGAATCGTGACCGTAATTTCCTCCATCGAACGAGCGCTTTCTTCGGAGCTCGTCCGCTGCGTACGCGCCCCGTCTGCAACCTCATTGGCAGCCTTATTGACTCGAGTGTTCATCTCGAGCAAATGTCCTGCATCGGTCGCAAAGCGATCGGAGGAAACGACCAATTGATCGGACATTTGAGCGATATTAGACACCATGCGTCCGACAATCGCATTGAGGCTGACCGACATTTGGACGATCGCTTGATACATCGCCCCGATCTCGTCTTCCGACTTCACCGGGCGTTCCATAAGAATTTTGTTCGCTTCTGCGAACTCGCCGACCGCAATAAGCTCCGCACCGGACACGATACGCCGCAGCGGTTCGAAGGCACGGAGCAGCACCCAAACGATCAAACCAAGCCCCAGCAGCGTCATTATAATCATCAGAACGTAATACGGAACACTTTCACGAATGACGCTGCTTGCAATGCTGCCAATGACTCCCGCTTCCGTGTCGATGCCGATGACCCCAAGCACTGTGCCGTCCGAACGTTTGATAGGCGCGTAGGAAGAAATATATTTGCCGTATTGCGGATTGTCGATCAGCTCCGAGCTCGCCGTTTTCCCGGCCAGCAGCGACTCGACCGCATCCGGAGGAATATCGGTCACTTCATTGATCGGCGAAGCGGAATCCGAATCCTTCGGCTGTCCGTCAATCATAATAAGCGGACGTTTGCTTTCGTCGATCCGGACAAAATATACGTAAAGAGCTCCAATTTGCGTGCGGTACCGGTCCATCTCCTGACGAAGCGACCAATACAAGTCGTTTTCTTGCGGATTTTTCAAAAATTGTTCCAGCCGCGAAGTGTCCAACTGCTTGGAGTAGCTGTCGGCCATGCGCGTCCCGTAGCTCGTAATCACTTCGGCGGCCGCCGTTTTCGCATTGCTGGTTTGCAGCCATATGTAGCCTGCCGACAACAGCAGGATGACCACCATAACGACGGCGGCGATGCGCAGCGCCAATCGTTTCTTTATCGTAGCGAACCAACTCATAACTGCAATCAAGCCCCTTCTTTTCTCGTTCCTTTTTTTAACATTCGATACTTTTCGACATTATTTTCTAATTCCCTTCCCATTTGCGAAATGAGATTCCAAAATTACCTGAAATTTTCATAAAGTTTTCTTAATAATTAGTGCTTTTGGCTTTTTCAGCAAATCTGTCAAAATCATTAGAACTTTTTTCGACAATTCCGGAATATGGCTCAAGGGCAAGTGAACTTTGGGTATGATGAAATGATAGAAGCCGGGCATGATCGATATGAATCGAGTGAAACCAACTCGCCGAAGAGGGGTATTATGGACTATAAAAACGAGCTTTTCCAGAAAGCGAAACCATTTATTGAAACTTGCTACCTGGAACTTGGCAAAGAAGACGCTATCAGTGAACGGTTAATCCAAATTACCACGGACATCGACCGGTACGGGTATTACGAACATACGGCGGAAGAACTGTCTCATGGCGCCAAATTGGCTTGGCGAAACAGCAACCGCTGCATCGGAAGATTGTTTTGGCAAACACTTGAAGTTGTGGATGCCCGCCATCTGGAGAAGGAAGATGAGATTTATGCAGCACTTTTGAACCATATTCAAACGGCCTGCAATGGCAGCAAAATCAAACCGATGATCACCGTGTTCAAACCCAAAAGAAACGGAGCGCAGCAGATCCGCATATGGAATCATCAACTTATTCGTTACGCAGGATACGACACATCTGGACTAATCATCGGAGATCCGGCCTCGCTCTCCTTCACTACATTTTGCGAGAAACTGGGGTGGATAGGCACAAGAACCCCGTTCGATCTGTTGCCGCTGGTCATCCAAACGAAACAGAATGCTCCCAGATGGTACAACCTGCACGAGGACGTCGTGCTGGAAGTGCCGATCGAGCATCCGGAATTTCCGTCTTTTGCCGGTTTGCAGCTAAAATGGTATGCCGTGCCGATCATTTCGGATATGATGCTTGAAATCGGAGGGATCGAATATACGGCGGCGCCTTTTAATGGCTGGTACATGGGGACGGAGATCGGGGCAAGAAATTTCGCGGATCCGTTTCGTTATAATATGCTGCCAAAGGTGGCATCGCTGCTGGGGCTCGATACGGAGAAGAATATTACGCTCTGGAAAGATAAGGCTTTGGTGGAGCTGAACATCGCCGTCCTTCATTCGTTTAAAACGGCCGGCGTGACGATCGTAGACCATCATACCGCAGCGGCGCAATTGAAAAGGTTCGAAGAGAACGAGCGGGCATGCGGACGCGAGGTCACCGGAGATTGGACGTGGCTGATTCCGCCCGTTTCTCCCGCGACGACTCATATTTTCCACAAATCGTACAATGATGAAAGGCTTTCGCCTAACTTTTCGTATCAGAACCGACCGTTCGAATAACGACACGCACCATGTAGCCGTCTCTCCTCCGTCCCCCGTTTCTACTTTCCTCTTGCCAACAACAAATAGCATAAGACCGCTCCCGTTTCCGCGACGGCGATAACGATGCCCATCGGCACGGCGGTTCCGCTGCCGCCAAGTCCGACGAGCGGGCTGACCACACCGCCGATAATGAACGACAGCAGGCCGAGCAGCGCGGAGGCGCTCCCTGCGGATTGACCGTACTTTTGCAGCGCCAACGACGTGCCGGACGTCGAGACGATCCCTACGCTCGATACGACCAGGAACAGTGAAGGCAAAATGAGCGGCAATCCGGCCCCCGCCAGAATGGCTATTAGGAGACAAACGCCCCCGATAAACGCGATCCCGAGACCGCTGGTCAGCAGTCTGATCTCACCGACCTTCCCTGCCAGTCGGCCCGTCATTTGGCCCGCGGCTATAATGCCGAGTCCGTTCATGGCGAAGATGACGCTGAACATTTGCGGCGATACGCCGAAAATGTCCTGCAAGACGAACGGCGAGCCGGCAATATAAGCAAACATGCCGGCAGTCACCAGCCCCTGCGCGAGCGCAAAGCCGATAAAGCTGCGGTCGCCCGCCAGCTTGCGGAACGTCGCCAGCGTGTTGCGAATGCCGCCCTTGGAACGGCGATCCGCGGGCAGCGTCTCCGGAAGACCGAACCGGACGGCGGCCAGCATAACCGCTCCGATACAGCAAAGGACGACGAATACGCCCCGCCACGACGTCCATTGCAGCAGCTGTCCGCCGAATATAGGGGCGAGGATCGGCGCCGCGCCGTTCACTAACATCAGGAGCGAGAAAAATCGGGTCAGTTCCGGGCCCGAATACAAATCCCTGACAATCGCGCGCGACAACACGATGCCTGCCGCTCCGGCCAGCCCTTGTATAAAACGTAGTGCAATAAACACCCATACGTTCGGGCTGTACGCGCATAGCAGCGAGGAGACGGTATATACGGTAAGTCCGATAAATAGCGGATAGCGTCGCCCCCGCACATCGCTCATCGGGCCGCTCAGCAGTTGACCGAGCGCGAGGCCGAGCAAACAAAAGGTAAGGCTCAGCTGCGCCTGCGACGTGCCGGTTTGCAGATCGCCCGCCAGTGCAGGCAAGGCCGGAAGGTACATATCCAGCGAAAGCGGGCCGAACGCCGACAGCAAACCCAACACGATGACCAATCGGGTGCGGCGGAAACGGGCGAATGGCCCGGAGGGTGGTTCTGTTACATCTGGCCGGTTGCTCATGGCAATCACTCCAAACCGTTCTGTTTATAAGATGAAATGAGGCATCCTACTTAAAAAAAGTAAGTATACTGCCGAATCTTTTTATTGTCAATTGGCGTGCACTGGACCCGTTGGAGCGGCGCTTGCGGCAAAAAAATAAGACTACCGTGTCGGCAGCCTTATCGCAATTCGGAATCTTATCGTAAAAATGCGTTCATATCGTATTCACGAAACGCTGCAGCTCATTGGCTACGGCGTACAGATTGGCTCTGTTCTCAAACTCGCTTCTCGATTCCGGCAGCGGCAGCTTCTTATGGTACTCCCTGATGATGCGAAGCACTTGGCTAAAATCGTCCATGCCGTCGTGATTATTCAAATTTCGGCTGAGCTGCTGGACGAAATCACCAATCCGGATGCCTTGCTCCATCTTAGCGTTAATCAGCGAGATCGCCGGGAGCATGCGCTCGAGAATTTCAAACTGCTTTCGTTTGAGTTCAAAATACTGCTCGTACGGATTATATCTGCGCAAAGGGTTGTTTTCCAAGTCCAGCAGCACGAGCCGCTTGGCCTTCTGCAGGGCGTCCGCCAGCAAAAGCAGTTCTTTCCCGTCCCAGAGCGTGCTCCCTTCCTTCAAATA
Source organism: Paenibacillus allorhizosphaerae (assembly GCF_042659105.1). Taxonomy (NCBI): domain Bacteria; kingdom Bacillati; phylum Bacillota; class Bacilli; order Caryophanales; family Paenibacillaceae; genus Paenibacillus; species Paenibacillus allorhizosphaerae. Next base: position 1,674,316 of record NZ_JBHSRV010000001.1, read on the forward strand.
GAGCGCCATTTCATTGAGAATGGCGGAAATGAGCCGATCGACCTCTTCCTTGCAGCGGTTTAATTCCTTATCGATGCTGGGCATATACCAATTGATTAAGAGCGCCACGCCAAGACCGATCACAATAACGAACACTTCGTTCACAAAAAAATCAAGATTCGCCGTCCGATGCATATAAACGTGCATCACGATGACGGAGCTGCTGGCGATCCCTTCCTGAATGCGCAAACGGACGCAAAGCGGAATAAACAGCAGCAAAAATACTAGAAACGCATAGGGCTGATAGCCGATCAACTGAAAGAGTATCGTGGAAGCGACAAGACCGGCCAAACAAGCGAAAAATCGGCTGACAACGGCATGAACGGACTGCTTTCGCGATTTTTGAATACATAGAAGCGTTAATATCCCCGCCGCGGAATAATACTCAAGCTGAAGCGTTTGCGCCAGCAGGATGGAAATACTGACGCCGACGGCGGTTTTGATCGTCCGGAAACCAATCTTCATCGCGCTCACCCGCTTATGTTTTTGGGTTTCATTGTACACCCGGCAAGGTGTTATGTAAATATAGTTAACATAAAATGACGATATATAGAAATAGTTCTTATTGAAATCGTCATATTTTCGTCTTTTCACATCGAAAAAACTATTATTCGTGCATAAAACGATATTCCATGTAAGGTTATATCACACATACCATCGCATCAAGACGTTTCCAGTCAATCTGAACCGACTCGAATCAGGGGTAGAGATATACGAAATAAATGTGTATAATGAAATGCGTTGATTATCGGAACCGACTTTTCTGAGAGTGGAAAGTCTTTTGTTTTAAAGCATTTGTCACTAATCGAGCGGACCGCGACTTTTCTGAGACTGAAAAGTCCAAATGACATATAAGGAGTGGAAGTTTATTTGTTGTACCAAAAATTGAAAATCGGTTGGTTCAGTAACGTCCGGAAAGATTTGCTTTCCGGGATGACGGTAGCCTTAGCGTTGATTCCAGAAGCGATCGCCTTCTCTATTTTGGCAGGAGTAGACCCGATGGTCGGATTGTACGCATCCTTTTGCATTGCGGTGACGATCTCTATAGTCGGTGGACGAATGGGCATGATTTCCGCCGCGACAGGAGCCATGGCATCGTTGATGGGACCGTTCATCGTCAAACATGGAATCGAGTATCTTTTCGCCGCAACGATCATGACGGGCATCATTCAGTATCTCATGGGCGTTCTGAAATTCGGGAAATTCATTACATTTATCCCTCATTCCGTAGTTACCGCTTTTGTAAATGCGCTTGCCATCATTATTTTCATGGCTCAGCTGCCAAACTTCCGCGGCGCAAACTGGCAAATGTATGCCATGGTTGCAGGTACGCTTGCGATCATTTACCTGCTTCCGCTTCTTACGAAAGCCGTGCCTTCCGCGCTTGTTGCGATTATTATCATGACGATCATTTCAATCACCTTGCATCTTGACCTTCGTACCGTTGGCGATATGGGTGAAATCACGCAAGCCTTGCCTTTTTTTCATATTCCTGATGTTTCGCTATCTTTCGAGGTCCTCTGGACCCTATTGCCGCTTTCGTTTGCGCTTGCTATCGTGGGCATTACCGAATCCCTGATGACCGCAACGATCGTTGATGAAATGACGGAAACCAAAAGCGATAAGAATAAAGAAGTCAAAGGGCAAGGGATCGCCAACGTCGTTTCGGGCTTTTTTGGCGGCATGGCCGGCTGCGCCATGATCGGACAAACGGTCATCAACGTAAAATCCGGGGGCAGAACGCGCCTATCGACCTTTGTATCGGGCGTGTTTCTCCTATTCTTAATCTTGGTAATGGGAAATGTGGTCAAACAAATTCCTATGCCGGCGCTCGTCGGCGTTATGATCATGGTCTCCATCGGCACATTTGACTGGGGCTCCCTACAAACAATCGCGAAAATTCCGCGCAGCGATGCGCTCGTCATGGTCATCACGGTCGCCATTGTCGTCGCAACATCGGACCTGGCCATTGGGGTTATCTCAGGCGTCATTTTAAGCGCTCTTATCTTTGGTTGGAGATCGGCGAAAATTAAAGCACATGAAACGATACAAATGAACGGAACGAAAGTATACCATATTTCCGGTCAGCTCTTTTTTGGCACAATGTCGCACTTTGTAGATCTGTTTGCTTACAGGAACGACCCGCAAGCCGTCATTATTGACTTTAGTGCCTCCCACGTTTGGGACCATTCGGCGGTAACCGCTATTGCAAAAGTGCTGCTCAAGTATCAGCAAATCGATAAAAAAGTAACGATAATCGGCTTGAACGAAGAAAGCAAAAAGCTTATTGAGCAGGTAGGTCTCGCTGCCCCATCAGGGCACTGAAAAAAGAAGCACATTGGCTGAATGCCAAATGTGCTTTTTTATTTATATTCGACGACTCATTGTGTCGAATTAACATCCAGGACGAGTTCTCGCTTTGTTTCTCTGCCTTAATTTGAATAAATGGAGTATAATGGAAGTCGGGTTTTAAAAGGAGGAATGAGAAGGCTATGTCGGAACAATTGAATAAGGAAATACTTGAAGAGTTGAAAAAAATAAATGATAAATTGGATACCATGGATCAGCACAGAGGGTTATCGACCCCTCTTAAATTTATCGCAGTGATATTAGGGGTTACTGTGATTGGCCCCCTCATCCTGCTGGTAATCGGGATGATCACCCGGTTTTTCAACTTTTGATCGCGAAAGTCTAGCCTGTTAGCGCAGCGCTAGTCGCACTTCGGAGATTCACATCAGACGGTCGGGAGCACATGGCACTCCCCGCCTTCTATTGGTGCTTCGCCAACCGTCGATTATTTGATCGGTATGCAGAGATCCATTTCAAAAGCTTGCTCATTGCCATTCAGTCTCTCATTATACTCAAACATACTTTCGTAAAAGTATTCGTACGTATAACCCGCACGCTGTCGCTCCCATCCTTCGTTCCAAACTCCATAAAGATCCTTTGCATCGTCAGATAAACTCTTGTGAATGACGGCATAGGGTGGTAATGGACGTCATCTCCTCGACCGCCTCTTCCGCTGTTGTAAGATTGCCTTTTATCACTTTTATTGCATTGGGAAGGACGAACGGTTTGTACGCCTCTGATCCTTTTAACTCGAGTTGGTGAATTCCGATTCGCTTCCTGGCATTCTCGGCCAAGGTCAACGCCTCCTTATATTGAAGTATACCTAGCATTATATATAATTTTCCAAACGAGGTTATGTCATTTTTTATCAACTTGTTAAGGATATCAACTAACTTTAATACTCGATGTTACGATAGTGCGGAAAACAACAAAAAAAACCGTCCGGTGTTTTATTTCCGGACGGCACTGTATTAAAGTCCCAACATCGTAACAGTAATGGGATCCACTTGATAAAAAGCGGACGAAATCTCATATTGAAGGCCGTAAATCGTAACGCTGGACTGAGTCGATGAAGAACTCTTCGCATCGTTTAATGAAAACTGATAGTAAACGGCACCGCTTACCGCATCATTATACACGCCGGAAGCCACCTTGACGGGGTCCGCGTTGCGGTAAACGGCGGCATTTTGATAATCGATGGTTCCCGATAATGAATTGCCGGTGGTTGAATCACTAAACGTAACGATCAAGGCATCCGCATCCCTGATACCCGAGGAAAGGACTAAAAATCTCCCATCGCTAAGCTTAGGGACATTCCCGGATAGTTTCCCGGTTTGGGAGTTATATAGACGGACACTGTAAACCGTTAACTTAGGAACCGTTCTTGCCGATAGGGCAGCCGCAACGGAATAGCCTGCTTCATTAAACGCCCTTACCTCGAATTGATACAATGTTCCGGGAAGCAATCCGATAATGTCGATATTCGTTGCCGACGTATTTACTAGAAACGCGCCGTCTTTGTAGACCGCATAACTTACCGTTCCCATTGCATTCGCGGGTGCGACCCATTTCAGGTTCATAGTAGTAGAGCGTGCAGAATAAACAAGATTCGTTACCGATCCCGGAGCCGCGATCGAAGCCTCTTTCGTAGAAACTACAAGCGCGGCAGAGAACGGCCCCGCGTTGCCGGCTTTATCGAATGCCCGTACCTTGAACGAATATGGTGTATTTGGCGATAAGCCCAACACAATGCCGTTTTCCGAGCTGACGTCACGATATTTCATGTCATTTACGTATACGCTATAGCCTACGGTAGCCACGTTGTCCTTCGCTGCATTCCACGCCAGGGTTACTTGATTCTCAAGCGTCTCTTGCACTCTCAATCCCGTCACTTGTTCTGGAGCATCCGTATCGGGCTTTTCTCCGGACGGCTTCCTTTCAGCCTTTACCGTCACGACAAATGTTTTGGTGACCGTGTACTGAAAGTGACGAGACAAGGTCGCAGTGAGTGAAACCATTTCGTCAGGGCTGCCCGCTGCCGGACGAGTGACGGTTCCGTCATTTTGGATAAAAGCCGGTTTATCGGAAGTCCAAGAGATGGCTGTCGAAGCGGATCCTTCCTTTTTCAAACCGATGTTTTTGGTAATAGACGAATCGTTGTCTCCACTAGCAAATTCGATTTCGAGTAAAGATAAGTCCTTATACAAAATAATTTCGTTACGTGCTCGATCAAGAACGGAAAGGTTGGAAATATCGGTATCTTTGATATCATACAATGTTCTAGCCGATTCCACCTTGGCTGTCACTTCGTTAATGCGGTTCTCCAAAGCTTCGGAATAAGCTTTAATCTCGCCGATGTCGTCGATTGCTTCAACAATCGTTTTTATCGCTGCAGCCTTCACATCCGCTTTGACCGAATCATCTATCGAAACCGTGCCGCTGCCCGTGCTGGCCGGTAGTTTGGTGATCGCTTCCGCGTCGCCTTTCAAGACGACGGGGCTGTCGAGTCGCAAGCTTTTAATGCTGGCTCCCACGCCGATATTCAATGTGGTCCCTGTCGCGGTGCTGTCCACGTTTACGCTATTCACGGCCCCTTGTCCGCTGATCCCAACGGTGGTGTTCGGACCCGAAACCTGTACAGACGACAAGGAGGTGCCGGTTCCTGCGAAAATGGTAGTATTCGCTCTCACCAATAACGTTTGAATCTTTGTGTTCATCGGATTTCCCGCTGACGGCGGCGCCAATTCAATTTTGGAGTCAGGAGCATCAACGGAAACCTCGCTGTTTATGTTGCCCTTAAGCGTAAGCGTCTTGCTTGCCGCACCGGAAGAGAGCGTAATTGTGCCCAACTTGCCGGTTTGCGAAGACGATTCCAGTACAGCTTGGGATTGAACCTGTGTGCTTTCTACTTCTGCACCGTCTTTCACTTCAATCCGGACGTCTCTCCCGGCATTGTTCACCGCGTTGACTCTTAATTGTTTGATCACGGTTTGCTGCAGCTTGATCGAATGGATGTCGCCGGACAATACTTCCAGATCGGATTCCGGTCCCATAACGATATTTTGAAGGGTAACGGTCCCGTCAGGGCCCGGGTCAACCGTCAATGTTCCTGTAATTGTCGTACGGCTGGCGCTATCTTCAGGACCGTACAATCCGGTTTCATTGATCGATATGCTGTCCAGCACCGTGCCGCTTCTCAGTAGTTCAGCTACTGAAACGGTTGGAGTAGAGGTCCCATTCTCGTCGTTTCCGCCGCTTCCTGAATTGTCTTCGCCGCCTCCGCCCACGACCGCCGTGGCGCTTCCGGGTACTGCCGGCTCATCGTTCTTCGGCGGCTTGTTTTCCGTTTTTGCAGCGAGCGCTTGCGCCTTCTCTGTGTACTTCGATTTATTCGCCTTGAATTCATAAGCCAGACGAGCAAGCGCCTGCCGTTCCGCTCCGGCTTTGGGGCTGAACTTCAGTCTGCCGCCGGCCTCTTGGATGCCGTTCACGAAACCGATATTGAACGCCATCGATACATGCGGCTTGGCCCAAACGGATACTTCCGATAAATCGGCCAGTTCCGCGTCGACAGGAAGCGTCTTGGCTACGTTCTCCAGTCCAAGGGCGCGAATGAAGAATACGACGAGTTCTTCTCGCGTGATGCTCGCATCGGGAGAAAAGGTCGTTTCCGAAGAACCTTGCGTAATGCCTGAACCGACCAGAGCGCCCACATAATCGCTGTACCAGCTTGACGGATCGACGTCTTGGAATCCACTCGCCTTGGCTGCATCTTCCTTCAACCCCATCGTTAGAACGATCATTTTGGCCAATTCAGCACGAGTCATCGCTTTGTGCGGTCCGAATGTATGATCCTCATATCCGGAAATGATGCCCGCATCGACCAGACTCTGAATCTCGGAACCCGCGTAGGAGTCCGCAATATCTTTGAGCTCAACCGAGGCTCCATGCGTGAGCACCGGCATCATGGCGCTCAAGAGCACCGATGAAGCGAGGATTGCGCTGATTTTGCGGCGACTTTTTTGGAACAGCTTCAAACCACATCTCTCCCGTATCTATGTATATTTAATGTGTCCAATGTCCCGTGAATCCCACAGTCTCTAGGTAATATGACCTAAGGACCACTAGGACGACGAATAAGATTATACCTGATTCGAGATGCCATCCATGCAAATTATTGAAATCTGTATTTCCGTTTGATAAATTTTTTTTAACATTCCACCATCGGAGCCGTGCCATCGACGGCAAAGAACGAACGATTGTGTGATTGGGCGCGCGCGGCTTCAACGTTTCTACGTATAAAAAAGAAAAAGCCTGATGAGCTCAAGCTTTTACTATTCATTCGTATGAAAACAACTCGTGAAGCCGGATGAGATCGCCGGCTCATTTTTCAAAATCTTCCTCCGTTAAATCCATATTTACGCTCATCGCCGTCCGGCTGCCGTCCGCCGCGGCATAAACCAATTGGGAAGGCATAAAGTACGAGGCATCCCCTGCGGCATATAACCCGGGTATCGAGGTTCTTCCTATTTCATCCGTCGTGATCCCTCCCGATTCCGTCCTTTCACAACCCAGCTGCTCTGCGAACGGTGTGCTTGGCACAAATCGGGGAGACACGAAGCCGCCGCTTCTCGGCACCTCAGACCCATCCGCAAAGCGAACATGCTCAAGCTGCCCTTGCTGACCGATGAAAGCCGCAACAGGCTGCTCCGTCACGACGATTCCCTTGGATTGAAGCTTTTTTGTTTGTTCCTGCGACAGGGACGTCCGACCGTTCGTGCATACGATCAAATCTTTGCTCCAATTGAAGAGCAGTTTGGCCGTATGATAAACGGTTGGGTGTTCGGATACAAGGATAAGCGGCTGATCCCTCAGCTCCCATCCGTCGCAATAGGGGCAATTAAACAAACTTTTCCCGTACAGCGGATAAAAACCTTCGATATGGGGAAAGATCTCCTTTACGCCGGTCGCCAAGATCAGCTTCCGCGCTTGAACGCATTGACCTGACGTATCAAACAGCTCAAATCCGGATTCGAGTTTGCTGACGGATACGACCTCGGTTTGCAGATGATGTACAGACGGATAACGCAGCACCTCCTCATAAGCCACGCGACGGAACTCGGCCGGCGTGACGCCGTCTCTCGTAATAAAGCCGTGAGACGCATGCGTTACGGCATTTCTGGGCCGATTGTTGTCGATCAGAGCGACGCTTCTCCTTGCCCTCCCAAGCACAAGGGCGGCATTCAACCCGGCGGGTCCGCCGCCAATAATGGCGCAATCGTAAATCATGTCGATCAGCTCCTATGCATTAGATATTAAAGACTCATGATATCTATAATTAATATAAAAAAACACGCTGCTCCTACGTAGCAAGCCAAATGTCAATTTCTGACTGAGGCTCGCCTTACACTTGCGTTTGCTTTTGAGCCAGGTCCGCCAATTTCGTTTGTTGAAGATGCCGCTCCATTTTCTCTTCCGCTTCCTTCATGACCGCTTGAATCGAACATTCGGTGCCGTGGACAAAATCGCATTCAAATAAAGAGGCTGTGCCTTCTATGGCGTGGATAATATCCAAAAACGTAATGTCGTCTTTTGTACGGGATAGCCGGTAGCCTCCGTTTACCCCGGAAACCGATTCGATCATTCCCGCTTTCACGAGCCTCGTTAAAATTTTGGAAAGATACGTCGGGGAAACGCCCTGGGATTCCGCCAACTGCTGGACGCCTACAGGCTTAACCGTGGAAGCGTCGACAAGCATGAGCATCGTATGCAGAGCATAATTGGTCGCTTTTGAAAATCTCATGGCTGCACCTCAATTACAGAGTTAATATATCTATAATATCCTCTAAATGTTCAAATTGTCAAGGCGTTCCCGTCAGCGGTATGGCATAGGAAGTGTCCATAACACAAACAAGACTCCCGCCCATTTTAGAAGGCAAGAGTCTCATTTATTTTCGGCTAGTGCGCCACTTGGTTGTACGTCATAATCCAGATCGATCCGGCTACGATCGTCAGCAGTATAATGATGCCGAGGAGCAGCGCCATCATATTCCACTTGGAGTCTTTACCTTCCTTCAAATGCATGAAGAAGACAAGCTGTACGGCAAACTGCAGGATGGCCATCACAAGGATGAGCACCAGCGTCCCGGTCTTGCTCATCAGGCCGTTCAAAACGACGACGAGCGGGATGATCGTAAGCACGATCGACAGGATGAAGCCGATCACGTAAGATTTCAGGGAACCATGTCCCCCTTGATGGTCATGCGACACGGAATGTGCGTTATGTTCCATCTTACATCACCCCCATCAAATAAACGACCGTAAAGACGAAGATCCATACTACGTCCAGGAAGTGCCAGTATAAGCTGATCACTTCCACTTTCCGTTTCGTTACGGCGGTAATTCCTCTTTTGCGAAGCTGGAGCATCAGTCCAACCATCCAGATCAACCCGAGCGAAACGTGCAAACCGTGCGTCCCGACCAATGCGTAGAAGGAAGACAGGAATGCGCTCGTGCTGATGGTCGCACCTTCATGCAGCACCATCGTGACGAACTCCGTCACTTCCAGCGCGATAAAGGAAGCGCCGAGCAGCGCTGTGACGGCGAGCCAGCCGATGAGTCCTTTTTTGTTGCCGCGATGCATCGCAAGCACGGCCAATCCGCTCGTAAAGCTGCTGGTAAGCAGGATGAACGTCTCTGCGATAATCCCCGGCATTTTGAATAATTCATGCGGGGTCGGCCCGCCGTTCGTATTGCCGTGAAGCACGACATAGGTCGCGAACAGCGTGCCGAACAAGATGCAGTCCGTGATCAGAAACAGCCAGAACCCGAACGTTTTGATCGATTCATGATCGTGGTGATCATGGTGGTCATGCTCATGTTCATGACCGGAATGTACCGCTGCGGTATGTGCCATTAGACGTTCACCCCCCTCAACTTGGACTCCGTCCGCTTGACTTCATCGACAGGAATATAATAGTCGGTATCGTAAGAGAACGAACGCGCCAGCATGCATATGCCGACCCCTGCGAGCGCCGGAATCGCCATCCATAGCCAACCCCACACGAATCCGAAGCCGACGAAAAACCAAAGCGCCGATTTGATGAACGGAATCGCGGAGTTTTTCGGCATATGAATCGGCTCTAGCGGCTGGGGAGCAGGCTTAATTCCTTTGGCGAGCTTCTCTTTCGTCTCCCACCAGTCGTCGGTAGCTTCCACCTGCGGAAGAACGGCAAAGTTGTACAGCGGCGCCGGAGACGGAATCGACCATTCCAGCGTACGGCCGCCCCATGCATCGCCGGTGACGTCGCGCTCATGATGCTTGATGCTGTAGGCGATTTGCCATACTTGGAATATAAACGCGATCCCCATCAGGAAGCCGCCGATCGTCGAAATCATGTTGAGCGGTCCCCAGCCCATATCGAAATCGTAGGTGTACATCCGGCGGGTCATCCCCATCAGTCCAAGGAAATATTGCGGCATAAAGCATACATAGAACCCGATATTCCAGAACCAGAACGCCCATTTGCCCAGATGCTCGTTCAGCTTGAAGCCGAACATCTTCGGCCACCAGTAGTATAATCCGGCAAAGTAACCGAACACGACGCCCCCGATCAGCACTTGGTGAAAGTGAGCGATCAGGAAGTAGCTGTTATGGAACTGAAAGTCGGCCGGAGCCACGGACAGCAGCACCCCGGTCATCCCGCCCACGACAAAGCACGGGATAAAGGCGATGGTCCACATCATCGGCGTCGCGAACTTAATTCGGCCGCGGAACATCGTAAACAGCCAGTTGAACACTTTCACCCCGGTCGGTATCGCGATGGCCATCGTCGTTAAGGCGAAGAAGGCGTTGACGTCCGCACCGGAACCCATCGTGAAGAAATGGTGAGCCCAAGTGAAGAACGACAGTACGCTAATGATCAACATGGCAAAGACCATGGAACTGTACCCGAACAATTTCTTTTTGGAGAACGTAGCGACAATCTCCGAGAAAATCCCGAACGCAGGCAGTACGACAATGTATACCTCGGGGTGTCCCCACATCCAGATCAAGTTGATATACATCATCGGGTTGCCCCCGCCGTCGAGCGTGAAGAAATGCGCACCGAAGAAGCGGTCAAGGAACAACAGCGCCAGCGTCACCGTCAAGATCGGGAACGCGAATATAATAATGATGCAGCTGGAAAATACGGACCAGGTGAACATCGGCATTTTCATCAGCTTCATGCCCGGCGCACGCATTTTCAAAATCGTGACGATAAAGTTAATGCCTGTCGCAAGGCTCCCGATCCCGGAAATTTGAATCCCCCAGATATAAAAGTTTTGCCCGACGCCCGGACTATACTCCAGTCCCGACAGCGGCGGATAAGCGAGCCATCCCGCATCCGGCGAACCGCCGATAATAAACGATACGTTGAACAGCATCGCGCCCCAAAAAAACATCCAGAAGCTGAGCGAGTTCAGGAACGGATACGCTACGTCGCGCGCGCCGATTTGCAGCGGCACGACGATGTTGAACAAACCGAACATGAGCGGCATTGCCATGAACAAAATCATAATGACGCCATGCGTCGTGAAAATCTGATTGTAGTGTTCGGCATGTAAAAACTCGGTATTCGGCATCGCCAGCTGCAGCCGCATAAGCAGCGCATCGACGCCGCCGCGGAACAGCATCAAGATGGAACAAATGATATACATGATGCCGATCTTCTTGTGATCGACGCTGGTGAGCCATTCGCGCCAAAGCCATCCCCACTTTCGAAAGTAGGATAGCACGAACACGATCGCTACCATCGCGATGGCAATGCTGACCTGCGCACCAAGAATCATCGGGTCGCCGGTAACGAAAAACTCAGAAGCGAACTGCTTTATTGTATCCAGCATAAGCGGACTTCCTTTCCATAATTTTAATGGCCGGCATGCTCATGACCCGCCTGCTGAGGTTTCGTCTGCGGAGGCTGCACGGCCTTCGGCTCTACGGCGCTTTGCGGCGCCCCGTGAGATCCGTGACCTTGTCCGTCAACCGCATATTTGAAAGCTACTTTGTGGAACAAGCCATCCTCGAACGAGGAGAAGGAAAGTTTATCCGACTTGCCCGGCTTCGCCAATTGCTCGTAATTTTCCATCGTCAAGGACGAAGGCGACTTTTTCACTTCTTGTACCCACGCGTCGAATTCCTTTTGGGACGTCGCTTTCACGTCAAACCGCATATCGGCAAAATGCTCGCCGCTGAAATTAGCCCCGGAGCCGTAATACGTGCCCGGATGATCGGCCTGCAAGAACAGCGTCATCACCATGCCGGACATCGTGTACATTTGCCCGCCCAACTGCGGAATCCAGAACGAGTTCATCGGCGCGTCCGACGACAGCTCGAACTTGATCGGCACCCCTTCCGGAATTTGCAAGTAATTGACGGTGGCAATGCCCTGATCCGGATAGGTGAACAACCATTTCCAGTCCAGCGACGTCGCTTGGATCGTAACCGGTTTATGCGCCGATTCGATCGGTTTGGACGGCTCGAGCGCGTAAGTATAACGGACCGTCACAACGCCCAGTATAATAATGACAAGAATCGGAATCCCCCACCATACGGTCTCCATCGTCGTGCTGTGCGACCAATTCGGTCGATAAGCCGCTTTGTTGCCCGGCTTGTCGCGGTAGCGCCACACGATGAAGAAAGTCAGGATGAGGACCGGAACGAGAATGATTCCGCACAGGATGGACGAGATCAGAATCAAATCTTTTTGGCTGGAGCCGATCGGCCCTTTCGGGTCAAGAACAATAATTTGTTCACAACCCGCCAGCAGGAATAACATGAACATCATAAGCAGCGGAACTGCGATCCGAAATGCGTTCTTCGGTTTTTGCATGGCGATCCTCCCCAATTGTGCGATGCGAAACATATATTCCACCTCGCCTCTGCAAACTCAAGTTGTTGATTAACCTTAACATAGCAGATTTGTTCGAAGGTTTCGCCGGTGTTAACAAATACGTCAAACGATCGCCTTTTTCTTGCAATATTTTCGACACGAGTTAGACGAAATTAGCGTCAAAACAAAGAAAACCCCTTATTAGCGTAAGCCAACAAGGGGTTGTGCAGAACATATTCATAGAAAATGGCGGTGCCGAAGTCCTCTAATATACCGACACTTTATAAAGGCAATGTTCCTTGAATGATCCGAAAATGGAACAGCAGACGACTGTACGCGTTACTTGTCTTCCGATTCCGAACGCGAGTGGACGAGGTGAATCGCCGTGCGGATGACATAAATATGAACGCTGCCGACCATAAAACCGATTCCTACCATCAGCGAAGCATTGCGATCGCTAAAGTGGTTCATATTAAAAAGACTGAGCAGCAAGCCGATGCCGAGAAAAATCCACGCCGCCGCCGTCATGATCGCAATCAGCCGATTTACATCCTGCTTCGCATGAGCCATGCTGTTGTCCGATACCGTTTTGGTTGTCATGATAAAATCACTCCAGACTTGAATGAAAATGCTTTCCTTATCTAGAGTATACCACAAACAATCGGATTTTGTTCAAAAATCATTCACATTTTCTACAAATAAATTACACAATTGCAAAAAGGGGGCCGCATTGAGCGACAGCATCTGCGTCTGGGCCGAAACCTCCTGTACCCATTTCAAAATATGGGATATGTTCGACATCGCTTCGTGAACCGAGTCCATTTTTTGCTGCACTGAGATGAAATCGATGTTTCACAAATTCGATGTAACGAACCGCACGCTTCTGCTGCACAAGCTGATGGAAACGAAGCCAGTATGACTTACGCCCGCCTTAGCCTCAAGGCGTTGACGATGACGGTGACGGAGCTGAACGCCATCGCCGTGCAGGCCATCCAGGGCTCCAGCCGCCCCATGACGGCAAACGGAATCGCGATCGCGTTATACAACAGCGAGAGGGCCAGATTTTGGCGGATGTTATTGATCGTCAGCCGACTGATTCGCATCGCCTGCGCGATACCGCGCAGGTCATTTTTCATCAAATACAGATCAGCCGATGCTTTCGTCAAATCGGTTCCCGATCCCATCGCTACACCGATATTGGCGGCGGCCATCGCGGGAGCGTCGTTCATCCCGTCCCCGGCCATCATTACGATTTTTCCTTTCTCCTGCAGCCGTTTCACGAGCTGAAGCTTATCCTCGGGCAGCATCTCCGCGTATACTTCCTGAATGCCCGTCTGTACGGCGACGGCTCTTGCCGTTTCTTTGCGGTCACCCGTTACCATCAGGATTCGCAGCCCCAGCTTACGCAGCTGCTTGACGGCCGATCTTGAGGTGAGCTTCAGCGGATCGGCAAGCGATATCGCGCCCGCCCACTTCCCGTTGACGGCGACGCACAAGACGGATCGTTCTTGCCCAAGCAGCGGCGGCGATCCTCCAGGAACGCCAATGCGAAGTCCCTGCTCCCCGAACCATTTCATCGAACCGACCATCACTTGCCGCCCTCCCACCTCCGCCCGGATCCCGCTGCCGGGAACCGCTTGAAACGCGGAGCATGCCGGAACGGTTAGTCCTCTTCGCCGGGCTTCCGCAACAACGGCGACGCCATACGGATGCTCGGAAAATTGCTCGGCGGCGGCGGCGATTTGCAGCAGCGCATGCTCCGAACCGCTCGCCGGGTGAATGGCCGTAATGGCAGGCCTGCCTTCCGTCAAGGTGCCGGTCTTATCGATCAGCAGCGTATCGGCGTGATTCAACTGCTCCAGATGGGCGCCGTTCTTGAACAATACGCCGGACAATGCGGCTCTTCCCGTTCCGACCCAGATAGAGATCGGCGTTGCGAGTCCAAGTGCGCACGGACAGGCGATGACGAGCACGGCTATTGCCGTCACGAGCGCTTCGCCGAGTGCCCCCGGTTTCAGCGCGTAATAGCTGAGTAGAAATGCGGCGGCGGCGATGCAGACGACGACCGGAACGAAAATGCCGGACAGCCGGTCGGCAAGACGCTGAATCGGCGGCTTCGTCTCTTGCGCCTCTTCGAGCAGCCGCAGCATGCCGGCAATCGTCGTCTCGCCTCCCGTCCGGGTCGCTTTTACGATCAGCACCCCATCCGTATTGACGGTGCCGCTGACGACCGAATCGCCGACACTTTTGCTCGCCGGCAAACTCTCGCCGGTAACGGCCGATTCATCGACAGCCGCCTGCCCTTCGGTAACGACGCCGTCTACCGGGATCACCTCGCCGGGACGGATGCGCAGCACATCGCTGGCCGAGACGCGATCGATCGGCACTTCGATTTCGTGAGCGCCCTGCACGACCCGCGCCGTCTTCACTTGAAGCCGCTCCAGCTGTCTCAGGCTGCTGTCGGTATGCTTCCTCGCGCTCGCTTCCAGCCATTTGCCGAACAGTACGATGGTGATGATCATCGCGCTGCTGTCAAAGTACAGCGGGATTCCGTGATGGACCGACTCGATCTTGCTCGGGTGAAAGATCAGGTAGTGGCTGTACAAGTAAGCCGCTGTCGTTCCCATCACGACGAGTACGTCCATGTTCGCGGTTTTGCTTCGCAGCGCCTGATACGCGCGGTAATAGAACGGGTACCCGATCACAAACTGCACCGGCGTTGCCAGCGCGAGCTGAAACCACGGGTTGACCAGCAGCTCAGGAACCCAAATGAACGATGTCGCCGCATGATGGCCGGCCATCGCCCACAAGAACGGTAAAGTCAGCAGCGCCGACCATAGCAATCTTGCTTTCAACTTGCCCGCTTCCTGCGCTCTGGCCTCTTCGCGCGATGGTGTGTTCGCCTCCTTCTTGAGTACGCCGTACCCAAGACCGCGAATTTTATCTTCGATTTGCGCGGGGCCGACCCTACTTTCGTCGTATACGATCCGAGCGCGCTGCAGTGCAAGGTTGACGCCGACCTCCTCCACACCGTCCATCCGCCCGACGACTTTCTCAATACGGGCGGAGCACGCAGCGCACGTCATCCCGGTAATATCCAGAATTAACGGATCGATATCCATTCTCATCGCCATGTGATTACACCTCATTCAGCTTCAGCGTTCGGTGACGCCTGTCCTCTTAACTCAATATATGGGGACAGTGGATTTTTCATGAACGGATGCGACGAACGAGCTCGCATGGTGACGTGATTGGTGAAACGGGAGCATTTGCAAATAGGTCATAAACATAAAATCCATATATTGTATAATGGTAGAATCAGAGACGGTTTAGACTTGGAGGTAGTTAAAGACGGAGATTTGCAATTGCAAAATCGCGTGATGCGCATTTTCACTAGTATACTTTTTATCGTTTATACCCTCTATTCTATAAAAATCTTCTTCTTGGGAAGAGTCATTATCCCAAAAGAATGTCGTTTTTTCCAAGTCAACTTCGTTCCGTTTTTTCATACTTGGTTTAATAACCTTTTTGGAAATGTGATCATTTTGATGCCTTTAGGATTCTTTTTGCCTTTACTCTTTCGAAAATTTAATTCAATGACGAGAATATTATTATTCTCGTGTATGACATCAATAGGCATAGAGTCCCTACAGTTTGTTTTAAGAGTAGGGAGTCTCGATGTTGACGATATTATCTTTGAAAGAACGGAGAGTGATAGCGAAAGAAAAAACAGCGGTAGCCTAAATATTATCTTAAAGTCCTCGCCGCCGCTGTTTCCTTTTGGAATGGGTTCCGCCTCCTCGACGTCTACCTGACGCGTTACTCCAACATCCTCGTCATCATCACCTGCTCCGACGTCAACTCAAAGCCTGCGCTGAGCAGCAGGCGAACCGCGTCATGATCAAGCGGAAGATTGAACGCTCTTCGCGTCAACTCGCGGGGCGAGCCGAAGGTATGGGCCAGCGCGCAGCGCACCAGCTTATCCCGGTCCGGGCGGCCCGGCTTTACCACGCATTGAAATAAGGTCGCCGACACATGCGCACCAGAGGAGTCAAAGCCGTGACGGTATAGGCAGTACGCCGCCTCCTGCCCATCGGTATCGGTCAAGACCAGCAACTCCCCGTCGCGAATGCTCGGCCACTGCGTTTGCCAGGCGGTCATCGCTTCGTAAAAGGGAAGGCGCGCCGCCTCCTGCGTCCTTCCTGTTACTGCGACGTAGTAGGCCTTTTGTTCCGCAGATGACTCGTACATTCCCTTATGCTGGAGCACCGCCAAGCGGTCGACGATGCTGTAGCCCATCCGTTTGTACAGCTCGATCGCGGGCGCATTTGCCCGAATCGCTTCCAACGTCGCAATGTTCACTTTTTCCTCTCGATATATATCGAGTGACGCTTGCATCAGTTTTTTGCCGATCCCTTGCCCTCGATACGCCTGAGCGACCCCGGTTCCTCCGTTCCAGGCGATTTTGTCGCCGCGAATCGTCCGGACTCCGTTCAGCACGATACCCGCAGGCTTGCCGTCGACGAATGCGACGACCGATAGCGCCGGGGACAATCCTTCATTCACCATCCGCGCAAGAAACGCGTCCAGCGTCATCGTCGCATCGATGAAATACCCTTCAAAGCCTTTGTTCCACGCTTCCAGCGCTTCTACCAGCGTACATTCGGACAATCTTTTTATGATCGTTTCCCTCATCCGTCAAGCCTCCTTTACGGCTCTTTCCTCTAAACATATTGCTTCATGAACGTATCCATTCGTTCCAAGGCGCGATCCAGCTGCTCCTGCGACGTGGCATAGGAGCAGCGGACATGCCCTTCGCCGCCCGGACCGAATACATGACCGGGAACCGTGACGACGCCCGCCTCCTGCAGCAACCGCTGAGCGAATTGTTCCGAGCTTAGCCCGGTCCGCGCAATGGAGGGAAAGGCGTAAAACGAACCCAACGGCTCATGACAGGTCAATCCGATCTGGCTCAGTCCGCGAACGAATGCCTGGCGGCGCCGGTTATACACCTCAATCATCCGATCCTTCTCCTCCATTCCATGTCTCAGCGATTCGAGCGCGGCCACTTGCCCCAGAACCGGCGCACACATGACTGTGTACTGATGTATTTTCAGCATCGCCGAAATCAGCTCTTGGTGGCCGCATACGTAACCGATCCTCCAGCCGGTCATGGCAAAAGCTTTGGAAAAGCCGCTGACCAATAGCGTTCGCTCCTTCATGCCGGGAAGGGAGGCAATGCTTACATGCTTCTCGCCATACGTCAGCTCGGCGTAAATTTCATCCGAGATCACGATCAAATTATGCTCCTCCGCGATTTTCGCGATAGGGAGCCAGTCCTCGTACGTCATGGTCGCCCCGGTCGGATTGTTCGGATAGCAGAGCACAAGCACTTTGGAGCGGGGTGTCACTTTCGCAGCCAGCGCTTCCGCCTTGAGCTTGAACTGGTCTTGCGCGTACGTCTCCACATGGACCGGTTTCCCTCCTTCGAGAAACGCGATCGGCGAATACGGCACATAGCAGGGTGTAGGGATCAAAATTTCATCACCTTCCGTGATCAAGGCGCGCAAGGCAAGGTCGATCGACTCGCTGCTGCCTACCGTGACCAGCACTTCGCAGTTCGGATCGTATTGTACCTGAAAACCGGTGTGCAAATAATCGGCAATCGCCTCTCGAAGCTCGGGAAGTCCCGCATTCGTCGTGTACGAGGTCATTCCTTTCTCGAGCGCCTGGACGCAGGCATCTCGAATTCGCTTCGGCGTTACGAAATCCGGCTCGCCGATGCCGAGCGAAATGACATCCTTTCGATTTACCGCAAAGTCAAAAAATTTGCGAATGCCGGAAGGCTGCATTTCGCGTACGGCCGGGGACAATAGGTCCGATATGGATAATTGCGTTTGCGTCATCTTATTTTCCTCCTTTTGTTAAAAAACAAAAAAACCCGCCCCAAAAGGGACGAGTTTATATACCCGTGTTACCACCCTAGTTCCGCTTCATCGCGAAGCGACACTCCGTTCACGTATCCATCAATACGCGTTCCCGTTAACGCTGGACATGCGGCAGCACCTACTCGATTTCAGCCTGCTTCTCGGAGATGGCTTTCGGTTATCGCTTGAACGTTGGCTTTCACCTGACCCAACTCTCTGTAGAACAATCGGATAACGTACTCTTTCTCTTCATCGAATTTCGTTGACTTATTAAGATAAAAGTCATTATATCCAAACGGCAAATGGAAAGCAATACCCAAATTAACCGTATAATTCGCCGCCGCGGTCCATTTACCCGGACAATTCCCGCCCTTCGTCATTCGAGCGCTTTTATGCTACAGTATTTTATGAGAACCTTAGCAGGAAGCAACGAAATATGGGAGCTTACGTCAGAATCAACTGGATTCATAACAAGATTTCGGTCTTTCAGTACCCGAACGCAAAGACCGTAGTCGAGCAATTTGAGATAAGGAAGGAATGGAAATCGACGTGCCACCCGATTATTCTAAGCGATTCCATCGATTGCAATGGAAATTAACGCTATATTATATTCTTACCACGATTATTGTCATGCTCCTGCTCGAAATGATGGTCGTCCTTGGTTTTTACGGCTATATGAACTTTAATACACATCGAATGCTTGCCACTCAGGTAGGCTCGGTAGCGCAAAATGCAGCGGTTAACTTTAGCGGACCGTTCATTAACCAAGACAAGCTATATCAAGCTTTAAAAGATTGGCCGCTCGAAATGGGCACAGAATTTCAAGGATATTCCGCGGCCGTCGATTCTGACGGCCGACTGATCGCCATTGCCGACGATGCCTCTTCTGAAGATAAGACAAGGTTTGGTCTTCCCACAAGCGTAGAGCAACACATACGGACCGTATTGTCACTTGATCATTCCGCGGTTGAAGCGGCAGCAACATACACATATAAGGAAAAAGAGGCTGTCTATATTGTTGCTCCGATTGCCAATAAATTGGCGATTAGGGGAGCCTTGGTGGTGAAAGCGGAGCATATACGTTTTTCTTCTCAAAAATTCCGGGATTTTATGCCCAAAGCCTTTCAGTTTTTTGGCATTAGTTTAATCGGCTTTTTTATAGGGGCGGCGATTGTCGGTCTCGCTTTTGGAATTGTCACTTCGCGAAGTCTTGTTCGCCGGATTCAAAAGATATTGACCTCTGCGAATCGATGGAGCCAAGGAGATTTTACTACTTTCATAAACGATCCTTCCGGTGACGAATTGGGGCAATTGGTACATCGGCTCAATCAAATGGCGGAACAGCTGAAGCAGCTGCTGAGGACGAGACACGATCTGGCCACGATGGAGGAGCGCAACCGTTTGGCCCGGGAACTGCACGATAGCATCAAACAGCAGATGTTTGCGCTCTCGATCTGGGTAAATACCGGAAAATCCTTGATCGGACAAGACGGGGAGGCCGCACGATCGCATTTGGCAGAGGCGGAGCATTTGATCAGCCACATGCAGCGGGAACTGAGCGCACTCATATCGGAATTGCGGCCGGTTGCCATGCAAGGTAAAAGTTTAACGCGCGCTCTTGAAGATTATGTGCATACGTGGCAAGAGCAAACCGGAATTTCTGCAGATCTAAAAGTAGTGGGCGAACATCCGATCTCCCCAATGATCGAAGAAGCCTTGTTCCGAATCACGCAGGAGGCGTTGTCCAATACGGCCCGTCACAGCGGGGCAAGCGCTGTAAGGCTGCATCTGGAATGCGCTGAGACGATGGCGCTTTCCATCAGAGATAACGGCTGCGGCTTTGATGCCGAGAATGAAGATCGGCAAGGCATTGGGTTGTCCTCCATGCGCGAACGTGTACAGGCTCTGGGTGGGCATATCGATATCCGCAGCGAGAAGGGCAACGGCACGATCATAACGGTACACTGCACACAAAATGGGCTTCAAGATCGTAATTAAAAATGAACAAGGTGGAATTCTTCATTCATGGGGTGAGCGAGAATGACAAAAATGGAACCGATCACGATTCTGATTGTTGACGATCACGCGATTGTAAGACAAGGCCTGCACGCGCTATTCAAGCTTCAACCTGACTTCCTTGTGGTCGGCGAGGCCGATTCGGGAGAGCACGCCGTGCACATGGCTGCCGAACTTGTGCCCGATATCGTGATCATGGATTTGGTGATGCCCGGTATCGATGGCGTAGAGGCTACGCAGCGCGTGAAACAAGTCAGTCCGCGCTCGCAAGTGATCGTGCTGACTTCGTTTCACGAAGATCAGCACATCTTTCCGGCGCTGCGCGCAGGGGCGATTTCCTATGTGCTGAAAGATATCGATCCCGGTCAATTGGTTGAAACGGTGCGAAGAGCCGTACTCGGCGAATCGATGATGCATCCGCGCGTAGCCGCGCGTGTTGTTCAGGAGATTCGAGTCACGAAACGGACGGATTCCAATCCATTCGCCGAACTGAGCGAACGTGAACTCGAAGTGCTGCGTCTAATTGCCGGCGGACTTTCCAACGCAGAGATCGCCGCGCAATTAATCATCAGCGAAAAGACCGTTAAAGGCCACGTCAGCAATATATTAAGCAAGCTGCATATGCTGGACCGTACCAAAGCAGCAGTTTTTGCTTGGGAGAAAGGACTTATGCGTCCGGATTAGGGAGGAAGCGAGATCGCTTCTTCTCTTCTCGACTTCACCGCCTCTATCTCCTCAGCCTCGAAACCTCGTGATTGATTGAGTTCATAGCGCTTTCCAACGTAATCCCTCTCCATTTAAGACACACATTCATCGCCCTAGAGTTTTCTGTCGTCGTCTCCACCGGTTCTTTCCTGCCAATAACACATCTCCGGACGCGTGTTGGAACAGATCTGCAGACGCGTTTCAAACCGACGGCTCTGATGTAACATCAAGAGAACGAATCAGAGAAGGATGCATCATTGCTGGAGGACGATAACATGAAACGAAAATCATGCAGTAAATCGCTGTTGTCTAAAAAATGGGGATACGCCGCATCCGTCGCCCTCATTCCCTATGCCCTATTAAAGACGGTTTGGGCGACTGGAGTCCCTCTACTCGTATCCGAGAAAGGCATAGAGGAATTGCACGCATCCATGAGAACCGTCGCCGATCCGGTCAGCGGTTTGCTGTATTCCTACGGAATCGACATCACCGCCATTTTAGCTATCATCGCCTCTCTGCTCGCGCTCGCGCTGGTTCGACCTTGGGGACGGATGATCCCTCAAGGGTTGCCGCTCGTTGGCGGACGGAAGGTTCCTTGCTGGTTGCCACTCATCCCCGCTTGGCTCGGAGGATTGTTATTCACAACCATCAGCATGGTGACATTTTACAAAATTATTATGGGTTCTATTCGCTTTTCCGACTTCACGGATTTTGAGCCATGGGTACTGATTCCTGTATATGGAGGATTTTTCACATGGGGGATCACGATTAGCCTGGCCGCTTTGGCCTACCAAATTAGAGTGAGCCGTATTGCGCCGCCTTCCGGTTGCAGTCCCCGAAAGAAGAAAGGAGCATGTAAAAATGTCCAAAATGACAATGAATGATACGCCGTCATCACAAATTTTGAATGCCTTTGAACGTTTTACAAAGACATCCGCTTGGCCTGCTTACGCCGGTTGTTTCTGGGCGCTTATGTATGCCGTATTTGTCCGATTCTATGAAGCCGTCGACGGTTTTATCGGCGGTTTCGGTCAACCTGATGACCCGGAGTCATTTAGCATGGCAAGCTATATTGCGGGTGTTGTAATCCTATTATGCGGATTCGTCTTGATAGGGCTCGTCAAGCCATGGGGCAAGGTTGTTCCTGTATGGGTGCCGTTGATCGGAGGCCGAAAAATTCAGCGTCTTGTCATATTAGTCCCTACCCTTTTATGTACCGCCTTCTTAATTGCGCACGGACTAACCGGCATGATTACAAAGGCTCTTTTATTAGCAGGCGTGATCACCATTAACCTGCCTGGCTGGATTGTCGATACGAACCGCTTTGCTTTATGGGATCTGTTGTTTTACGAACCATGGTTTCTCATCATGGGCATTCTGTCCGGCTTAACGGCGGCTCATTATGCGCATGCTTCCGATGCGCCATTATCCGCTTTCAGACGTAGCACGGTGCTTTATTTGATTGTTATCCTTCTCCTGACTATGTTTCTTACGTCCTCTATCGTCTTTGATTTCGTAGATAAAATAAGCTTTTGATCGATCTCCACCCAGAGAACATCAGCATCCTCCGTACAACAATTCGCTGATCGCAGAGACGACAAGTTCCGGTTCGGTCTGGTGGATTTCGTGTGAACAGGGAAAATGGTTATATTCAAAAAGGCCGCCGATCAATTCGGCAGCCCTTGTCTGTAAATGAAGCCATGCCTGTTCATCATTACAGTGCGACAAGCAGCTTCTTATCGATTATGGATTTAATATCTTTCACCAACTGAATGGATGCTTCGATTTCGACTTTTCTCGTCGATACGCTCTCTACACTGCACCCGACCGGGATTCCTTTTTCCAGTCCGAAATCCAGTATTTCTTCGAATATTTTTTGAGACAGCCGGATGGACTGGTCCAGGACGTCATGGGAATACTTCAGGTCGTTTTCCAGCCATTTCGGAATGCTAATTCCGAGCCACTTCATGAACTCCAACGTTTTTTGCGAACCGCAGGGCGCGATATTGATAATGATCGGCACCATCTCCAGCCCGCTTTCCTTGGAATAATAATAATAGTCGGACAAGAAGTCTTTGGTCGCCTCAACGTCGTAAGTCGCCTGCGAAACGAAGAAATCGCAGCCGCTTTTTATTTTATCCACCACGCGGATATGCTCGTCATTTTTCTTCATATGGCGCTCGGGGATGACGACTCCGCCAAAAAGCATACGGTTATTCAGTTGTCTGCTAAGACGGTAAGCATCGGATAAACGGAGCGTTACCTCTTGCTTGCCGGATGAAGCGCCGACAAATACGGAATACCGGTCTTGGCCGCGGTCCGCTTGAATCCAATCGGTCAATTGCGGCTCCGTGTATTTTCCGACGCAGCGATACAATATTTTCGGAACGTTTAATTGTTCCAGGTAATGGCTGTATACCGTTGGATCGATCATCGGCGAATACGGGAACGGTCTTTCTTGCTCGACCCGGTCCGCTTCTTCCTGCACGTCGTACAGAATCAATGCGTCAATATCAAGATTTTTGAGTCTTTCGCATTGCTTTTGCGAGATTTCAGCCACTTTCTCCGGCGGATTCGATTCCTTTGGCGGCGTCATGCCATATGTTAAAATGCCGGCTTGTTTGTTCACGATTTTATCTCTTAGCATTGTGTGCCACATCCTCGACTTAGTATAACTCGGCTATGGATCATGTATCCTTAGTTATTCGCTCTGCATTGCGGAATCCCTCTTTAAAGATACCATGATCATTTGATATAGTGTCAATCAATTATACTATATCCAGTTATAGCCGCAAGCTATATCAAGGAGTGAAAGCAGCCGATTTTAATATTCTCTTATGATCTGATTGATTTGTTCCTCGGCGTCCCTGAGCGCCGTATTGATATCTTTCTTGTCCCTGATGTAATCCCAAAACGAAGCTTCCAGCCATTTCTGTGCTTCCGTATCGTATTTGGTGAACGAAGGGTTAGGTGCGGGACGGCTCTTGAATACCGATACAATGCTTTTGCCTTTCAGGAACGGCATGTTCTCGCCCAGTGCTTTTTTCATTTCCGGATTTTTCAGCGGTGGGAGCTTTGCGGTATTTTTCGCCATCTGCAGCATCACCTCATTCGAGGTCAGCACTTCGAGCACCTGCATGGCAGCGTCCTTATGCTTGCTTGTCTTCGCTACGAACATGATCCACGGGTCGACCATCCCGTAAATATTCGGCCGGTCCTTGTAGCTCGGATACTGCGCCACGTCCCAGTTCAACCCAGATTCACTCGCTTCTTTCATATCGCTAAAAAAGTTGTAGCTCGGCAGCATCGCTAGCGTTTTTGATTTGCGAAATTCATTGATCGGACTCGATTCCTTCCGCTCGTTTCCGGGAATCGAAAGGATTCTTTTCCCCAGATCGAAGACGGTCTTCCACTGCTCGTTATTCACCGCCGCCTTATTCGTCTTAGGGTCTACAATGTTGACGGACCTGGGATAAAAAATGCGCGTAAAGCTTTCCGGGTCCAGCCCGCGGTACGCTACGCCGCCCTCGGTCCGGGTCAATTTTCTGGCAAGCTCGATCGCATCGTCCCACGTCATGCCGTCCTTCGGATAGGGAACGCCGAATCGATCGAAAATATCTTTGTTGTAATAAAGCGCGTTCAACTGTAGGTTAAAAGGCAATCCGGACAATTCATTGTTGTTGCCCGATACCTTGATCGCGTCGATGACAGCGGGCTCGTACCGGTCCAGATCGACTCGGAACTTCTTGACAAGCGGTTCGAGGTTGTCGAGTACGTCCAGCTGTTTGAGCGCCGGCATCATGCCGGTGTATCCAGCGAATAAATCCGGCGTATTCCCGGCTGCGACCAGGTCCTGGATGTTCTTCCCTGTCCCCGTCGCCATCACGTTCAATGTAATGTTCGGATATTTTTTCTTCACCGGATCGATCAGCATCGTTTCAAAATCCACTTGATACGCCGAAGCCAGGATGTTCAAGGTAACAGGTTCCGTGCTTACCGCAGGCGGACCGGAGTTTTCTTTATTTGTCCCCTCCGCTCCTTTCCCTCCCGTTCCTTTCTCAACCGCCGCTTGACTACTGCTGCACCCCGCTGTCATGGACAAAGTAAGCAGGATGGCTGCCATGATCCAACCGTTCTTCTGATTCATGCGATATACCTCCCATTATGACGGTGCTGTCCACCGCTGAGCCTTCACTATTTGAGAGCATAGACACGATGAAGAAACGCAAACCCTAAACATACTGCTGCCTGGATAAATAACAGCCAGTTATAAAGCGCTTACAAAATGTCGTTAACAAAATCGGCCTCGCACCCCAACCGTATGTCAAGATGCCATTTCGACGTCTGTCCGGCGCCGATCCGAAGCAGCGTTCCTCTCCGGTAAGCATCGCTTAATGCGTCATAATATCCATTGCTCGGCTCCAAAGCACAAACCGGCTGATCATTGAACGCGCCCTCATCGATCCACACGCCGACATAAGGAACGGCTTCCGGTTGCCATTCCAGCTCGATGTAGTTGCCGCTTTGCCGCTCGTAGAGCCCAATCGATCCCTTGGGCACCAGGCCTTCCACATAATATTTGCGGCAATCTTTTAACGACGCCTGGCCTACTCGGATGAACGTTGCGTCCAGCATGCCTCTGTCTGTCGGCCAGCAGTAAGATCGTCCGGTTTCCAGCGTCCGGCCGCCGTCGACGCAGAGCAGCTTCTCCGTCCCTACCGGCAAAACAATACGCGTGTGTTCCGTGCAAAGAAACTGCGGATGGGCCGCCCACAGCACCGAAAGCGTCTCGTCACCCAAGTTGGCCGCCTTGTAATCGAAGCGCAGCGTTCGTTCATCGAGAAAATGCATCGTGCGTTTGAACGCATAGGGAAGCGCTCTTCCCGCCGCGCTGCATACAAGCTTCCCGTTCTCCATATGCGCTCGCCATGGGACGGACCACAGCTCCCCGTGATCGGGCAGCATCGTTCCTTTGAAAGCTCCTTCGGCCGGATAGGCGCAGGCGACGATGGTCGGGAAGCATTCGTCCCAGCCGCTCATGTCCGCCGCGACAAA
This sequence comes from Paenibacillus allorhizosphaerae, assembly GCF_042659105.1. Lineage (NCBI taxonomy): Bacteria > Bacillati > Bacillota > Bacilli > Caryophanales > Paenibacillaceae > Paenibacillus > Paenibacillus allorhizosphaerae. The sequence continues at coordinate 1,700,279 of NZ_JBHSRV010000001.1, forward strand.
CTCGGAGCCGTAGGCGGCCGGCTGCAATGCCCTCGTCCCCGAGTCGACCAGCCATTCTTTTGCTCCCGGCTTATACTGGAGCGAGACGATTTTGCCCCCCAGCTCGGGGATCATGATCAGCTTCACCTCGCTTGATTCCATCTCCACCGAGGGTAAGCCCCGATGGACGGTTTCCCGAATTCGGCCGTACGGTTCGCTCACGGAATTCCCCCTCCTTCTCCTCTGCTCTCATGTTAATCGTTGAGCTTTAGATAGACACTGCCCGAAGCGACCTTGACAGGATAGGATCGCAAGGCGGTGCAAGCAGGCGCCCGCTTCGCCTCGCCGGTCGATAGATCGAACCTGCCGTTGTGTTTGGGACACTCGATGAGCCGTCCCATGACCAAACCTCCCTCCAAATGAACTTTTTGATGCGTGCAGTACCCGTCGGTGGCGAAATATTCGTTGTTCGCCGTACGGTATATGGCAAAGGACCGGTTGCCATAATCAAACCGAATGACATCCTCGAGTGCGATGTCATCGGCGGAGCAAGCTTCGATCCATCCGTCAAATTCCATGCGTGAGTCCTCCCGTCGCCGCCGGTTGGGCCGTTACCGTTTGTTCCGGCGCTGTATCGTGTTCCAGCCCGTACTTGTAAGGGCGCGCCGTGCCCGGCAGCGGACGCACCAGCGTAAACGCGGGGTCTTTCCCTTGTTTCACAAGCGCAGTCACCACCTCGAAGAGCGCGGACATGAAGCTGCGGCACGCAGGCGGGCAGTCCGCTTTCATTTCCTCATGCAATTGGGGCAAGGCATGGTAAGGAACCATCGGAAACATATGATGCTCGATATGATAGTTCATGTTCCAGTAAAGGAACCGGAGAACGGGGTTCATATAGACGGTGCGTGTGTTTAACCTATGATCGAGCACGTCTTCGTATAAGCCCAAATGCTGCGTCATTCCGAAGAGCAGCACGACGATGCTGCCGTAGAACGAAGGCAATCCGATCAACAGGAGCGGCAGCAAACTTTGAATATACACCGACCAGGCGACAACCGACAAAAGGATCAGCAAGTAGATGCGCGCTTCCCGATATGCCTTGCGCCGCTCCGATTCGGGTATATATTCGTTCTCTTCCTTGTCCACTTTCCCGAAGCAATGGAGGACGAAGCGTTTGATTTCCAACGGCCCTCCGTACAGGTGGAATATTTGCATTAACATGATTTTCCAAATCGGCGGTCGCTCCGTAAGAATTTCCGGGTCACGGCCGACAATGTACGTATCGCTATGATGCCGGGCGTGGCTCCATCTCCAGGGCGTAGCCGACCTTAATACCATAAATGACGCGATCTGGTACACCGCTTCGTTCATCCATGCCGTCTTGAATGCGGTTCCGTGCCCGCACTCGTGCCACCTGGAGTCGGCCGGTGTGGCGTAAAGGATGCCGTAAAGCGCAAATGCGGGGACGGCCCACCATGTTCCCCAAGCGTTATACGCCCATACGCCTGCGGCGAACAGTGACGCAAACCAGATCATCGTATCTCGGATGGCCGGCCCGTCTTTTCGCTTCATCAGCTGCTTCAGCCTCGATCTGGGCACCGGGCTTGTGTACCAGTGCGCATCGGCAAGACCTTTCTGCTGCGCAAGCTTGTTCTCCGGCCCGGCAAGGCTGTAATTTCTTCGTTCCGCTGCCAATGACATTCGGATCCTCCCCCTCCTCCTTCATCGCTTTCGATTATTCATTGTAGAGAACTTCTCCCCGAAAGTATTTGGTTCAAAGTAACAATGTCGTAACCAAAATCATATTCATCTTGGATATGACCCGTAATGCACGTACAATAGAGGCAGAGGTGGAAGCCATGTCCAAGAAACTGTATTTTCTCGAGCCTAACGATACGCTGGAGCAGCTGCAAGACTATTATTTTCCTCCCTATTTGACGCTTGCGCATATGTTCCACGCTCCGGACGGATGGAGTTTGAAACCGAGACGGCTCAAACAATACCAGCTGCAATACGTATTGGAGGGATCGGCGGAATACGTAATTCAGGACCGGTCCTACGTGACGAATCGCGGCGATTTGCTGCTTCACGGACCGAACGAGCAGCACTATGTCCGCACGATGCCGGGTACGCCTTACGTATGCATTTCCATCGTCTTCCACTTCGGCAGCACATCCTTTCCGATCCATGACCTGCTCCGTTCAGATTCCGCGGATGCTAACCACCACATGGGCAACTTCGCCAATCACGCCTTGGAGAACAAGCTGTCCGAGCTCGTGCTTCATTATCGCCAATCAGGGCTGTACCATCAGCTTCACTGCCAAAATTTGCTCATGCAAATTTTGCTCCATCTGTCCGCGGCGAGCAACGCCCTCGACCCTGTGGCAAGCAAAAAGGAAGATGCCAATAAAGCGAAGCTTATTCTCGTGCGCAATTATATAGCGAGCCACTTCCGCGAAGGATTTGGCCACCGCGATTTGGAGAAGCTGACGGGTTGGAGCCGCAATTACATTATCGTTCAATTCCGCAAAACGTTCGGGATGTCTCCGACGCAGTACCTCATCTGGATTCGGCTGGAGAAAGCCAAAGAGCTTGCGCTTCAGTCCGGCCTCTCGTTCAGCGAAATCGCAAGCGAGGTCGGGTATGTCAACATTCACGCCTTCGGAAAAATATTCAAACGTAAAACGGGCATGAGCCTCTCCGAGTTTTGCGCTTCGTTATTCAAGGATACGCCAGACAATTGATCCTCGTTGTGATTTTGGTTACAAATTTATAGGTTTGAACCAAATACATTGGACGCACGGCTCCTTACAATAAAAGAGGAAACATGTTAGGCGAGCGTCACCGTCATTTCGCGAAAAACATCATTTTATGCTATAGCGAATGCAAAGGAGTGGTTACGAAGTGGGATTTAAACTGGGCGTTGTCGGAGCGGGTCAATTTTCGAAATGCTTCATCCCTTTATTTCAGGCGCATCCTTATATCGAGGAAGTGGCTCTCGCCGAGCTGCAGACCGATCGGCGGGAGCAGTTCGCCAAAGCGTTTCGACTGGAGCGCACATACGCTTCGCTCGACGAGCTGCTGAGCAGCGACGTGGATGCGGTGGCTTTATTCACGCAGCGGCATCTTCACGGTCCCCAAGCGATCCAAGCGCTGCGGTCCGGCAAGCACGTGTATTGCGCCGTACCGATGGCCCAAAGCTTGGAGGAAATCGGGCAAATCATTGATGAAGTGAACCGTACCGGACTCATCTACATGACCGGTGAGACGAGCTACTACTATCCTAGCACTGTATATTGCCGGGATCAGTTCCAGACAGGGAAATTCGGCGGATTCGTGTACGGGGAAGCGCAATATTTACATGATATGTCGCACGGATTTTACAATGCTTTCCAATATTCCGGAGGCTCCGATTGGAAGAAGGTAGCCGGTATCCCGCCCATGCATTACCCGACGCACTCGGTCAGCATGGTGCTTTCGGTTACAGGCGCCAAAGCGACGAAGGTGTCCTGCCTCGGATATAAAGACGAGCACGAGGATGAAATATTCCGCAAAGGCGCCAATTTGTGGGACAACGAATTCAGCAACCAAAGCGCGCTCGTACGCACCTCCGACGGCGGGATGATGCGCCTTAACGAGTTTCGTCGCGTAGGCTGGGGCGGACGAAACAGCGTATACATGAGCATGTTCGGCACGCAAGGCAGCTACGAGGAGCATGCCGGCGGCTCGGCCTGGACCAGCTTGAAATGGGGGGCCGTGGAAGATTTGACCCCGCAGCTCCAATGCCAAAACATACGCGTTCGACTGGATGAACAAGGTGTCCACCAAACGTTAGCACATGATTTCAATGCGTCGCTGGCGAAGGTGCACCATCATTATCGTCTTCCCGATTCCTACAACGGGATGCCGAACGGACATCTGGGATCGCATCAATTTTTGGCCGACGACTTCGCCAAGGCGGTCCATACGAACCGGCTGCCTCCGAACCATGCATGGAGAGCTGCCGATTATATGGTGCCGGGGCTCATCGCCCATGAATCGTCCAAACGGGACGGGGAAATGCTCGATGTGCCGGATTTTGGAGAGCCTCCTGCCGCTTGGAGCCTGCTCGATCCCGATTCTTTTGTCGCTCAGATCGAATAACGGGAAGGTCGGCGTTCGAGAAACGTCTCTTTCGATATGCAAGACAATGGGTCCATTTCCCTCGTGGGGAATGGACCCATTGTCTTGAAACGCTTATGCGAAGCTTGGCGATAGGCCATGGAATAAGCGCGGTCAACCATCTGAAAGCTTCGGCCCCTGCCTGTCGCAGGATCAGGCCAAAATGGCTCCCTCCGCGCTGATCGGGCATGACGTCCGCCAAACGGTGCCGTTCTTCGTAATTTGCGGATTCGACACGGCGGTGTAGCACATGATGAACGATCTGCGGTGCCGCTCGGATTCGTTCGCTGCGGAAGCGTGCAGCAAATTGCTGTGGAAGAACAGCACCGAGCCCGGCTTCAGCTCGCAATGCACCCGCTCGAACATCGATTCGACCTGGGCAAGCCGTCTCGGTTCGACGCCGACTTGCGAGCCTACCTTCCCGTGATCGAGACGGCCAAGCAGATGAGACCCTCTCAATACTTGCAAGCAGCCGTTCTCTATCGTTGCCTCATCGAGTGCGACGAAGGCGCTGATCATGTTCGGGAATATGAATCCTTGATTATACCAATACCCGTAATCTTGATGCCATTCCCACGCCCCGCCGGTTCTCGCCTCCTTCAGCATCACTTTGCCGTGAAAGAAGGCCGCATCCTCTCCGAGCAAAATGCGGACCGAGTTGACGACGCGAGGCGCCGTAGAAGCCGCCGACCAGATGTCGCTTCCCAGCTCATGCCATATGGCCAAGTTGGAGTTTTTGCCGGATACGTCCGCCTGCCCCGTCATTACTGTTCTCGCCACCCGGTCTCCGTTTTCTACGGCGTCGATCATTTTATCGACGTCTTCTTGGCTGAATACCCCTTCGACCGTCACGTAGCCGTCACGCTCATAATCCATAACCTGTTTGTACGATAACATCTTTCATCCTCCTCATCTGGGCAACTTCAATGCGCTCCCAAGCCAACCCGTACCCTATCGGTACTGCCATTAAGAGCTGGCATCTTCCTGCCAAAAGCAAGAAAAATGTTACCTTCATTGTAGGGAAACGGGACGAAATTCGTAATTGCCATTCCGGCTGTAAATCCTCACGATTCTGCTATTTCTGCATATTTTTCCGGAACGTTCTGGGATTGACGCCGAAGTACTGCTTGAACTTGCTCGTGAAGTAGTCGGGCGATTGAAAACCGACGTCCTCGGCAATTTCCGTAATCTGGCGAGAGGTGAGCTCCAGCAGCCTAGCCGCTTGCTTCAGGCGTATTTTCAGCAATGTCTCTATAATGGAATCCCCCGTTTGCTCTTTGAACAAATGCGCCAGCCGGGATGGAGATAAGTTCACTCTTTTCGCCAAGTCGGGCACGCTAACAGGCTCTTTAATGTTGTGAGACAGCAGATCGAGCACGTCATGGATTCTCGGATCGAGCGTATGCGACGATTTCTTGTAATGGAAGCTGGAAGCGAGGAGCAAAATTTCCTCCAGCGAATTGAGCGCGAGTTCCTCGAACAGCGGATTCATTACTGCCTTGTTATCCGCGATCAGGCTCGTGAAGGTGGACTCGATGCGGCTGCGTACGGCGGCATCCTCGATGTGCAGGAACAACAAGCTCTTCGAAACTTTGGGCAATTGCAGCCAGGCGGCCCACGTCGGTCTGGGGATGAAATGAACCCACATCATGTTCCACACATTTCCTCGCGTCGTGAAATAATCGTGTGGCGTTCCGGGCGGAAGCACGATCATATCGCCGGAGTGGCATAACTGCTCGTATCGTTGTTCTTTCACGCACCCTTCGCCTGAGATCGTGTACATCAAAAGCCAATCTTTCGTTCCCGAGGAACGCCAGCACGAATAGCCGAACGGACTGCGGTTATGGCTGGAAACAAGCGCCCCCGGTGGCGGAGCGGGTGTCTCGGCCGCTATGTACGGTTGGTAAGGCATCGGTAACGTCCTTTCCACATTTCTTCCAATTGAGCGTTGAAAGGTGATCTCGCATCCACTATGATTAGTGTACCATTACTTTGTGCCGCCCGGATGAAGAATAAGCAGCAATGATTGGCGTAAAAAGGCGGTTACGCAACATATTTTTCCTTTTATAAGGAGGGGGGTTCTACATGGACTGGTTCTCCGAGACCGGCTACCCGTTTATGATGTTTACTCCGCAGCATATCATTCCGCTAGCCGGCATTGCGCTGCTCATCCTGCTGCTGTACCTGTACCGAAGACCACTTCAACGGGACGTCTCTGTGCGAACGATCCGGATTGCTCTGAGTTTCATCCTCATTGTGTTTGAAGCGCTGCTGTATGGTTGGTATTTTTATTACGCGCGGTTTTCGCTTGAGGAATCTCTTCCTCTACAGCTATGCAGCATCAGCTACATTTTGACGATTATCGTGCTGCTGTTTCCCTCGTATCGGTTGTATGAGTTTTTATACTTCGCAGGGATCGGCGGTGCGCTTCAGGCACTGTTAACGCCGGCAGCGATTTTGTCCGGGTTCCCGCATTTCACGTATTTTTACTTCTTTGTCGGCCACGGCGCCATCGTATGGGTTGCGCTGTATATGACCTGGGTTCACGGCTATCGTCCTACATGGCGTTCGATTTGGAGGGTGCTGCTGATCCTCAATGTGCTTCTTGCCGTCATCGTGCCTATCAATCGGCTCACGGGAGGTAATTATTTGTTCGTCGCCGAAAAGCCGCCCGGCCAATCGTTGCTCGATTATTTGGGGCCATGGCCTTGGTACTTGCTTTCGCTTGAAGCGGTAGCCGCGGTTATATTCGTTTTGCTGTATTTGCCTTTTGTGCGCCGCAAGCGCGAACCCTGATTGAACCATAAACCGGCTGCATTCCCAAAGGAATAGCAGCCGGTTTCACTTTACTTAGTAAGGGATATATTTTCGAATCGAATGAACGTATTCTTTCCTTCAATAAGCCATTGTCCGGGCGTAATGCCGCTTACTTCGCGGCTTCGATCCATCGATCTCCCTCCTCATTGATCTCGCGGATCGTCGTGTTGATATCCTTCCCTCTGAGGAATTCCTTGTACTTTTTATCGAAGATGGTTCGGACTTTCTCGGTATAAACCGATTGTGCCACAAAAGGCGCAGGCTTGCTCTTGAAAATATTTGCGCTTAACGCCGGAATAAGCAACGCGGATTTTGCGAGCTCCAGTTGAACCTCGTCCGAGAGTCTTGTTGGTTTTCGGGTCAACGAAGGGCAAGGAAAGCGAATGGCTCAGCTTATCGAAACTTTCAATCTCCAGTCCTTGGTACGGAAAACAATAATGCAACATTACCAACCCTAAGGCTGAGTGCTGCTTGCATATTCCAGTTTCAGTTGCTAAAAAAGCTCCCATATCCAAGGCACTTTTTTGAGCGCAAGCCACTTTAAAGTGCCTTCTTAACAAAAACCGGACGATGGATTAATGTTGAATTACAAATTCAAATAACTCAAATAAAGAAAAGGAAGGTAAAGCATATGAGCATGCATGAGCAAACAAGAAAATTTCTGGAGGATATTTCGGGGTTTCCGCCGCTTCATCTTTTATCGCCGGAAGAAATCAGAAAAGTCGTCGTTGCGACGGCCATTTCAGACAATTTCGAGCTGGCGGGCACGGAAGATAGACAGCTGCAAGGTCCGCACGGCGCATTCGCCGTAAGAATTTACCGGCCGACCGACGAGAAGAAGCTTCCCGTAATTTTGTTTTTTCACGGAGGCGGCTTCGTATTCAACCGAATGGAGCATTTCGACCCGATGTGCAGCAAACTGGCGGCGGCAACCGGCTATGCCGTCGTGTCCGTCGATTATCATCTGGCGCCGGAGCATAAATTTCCCGTTCCGGTCGATGAAGCGATGTTTGCCGCCAAATGGGTACATGAGAACGCCGCTTCGCTGGGGCTGGACCCGGGCAACCTATCCGTTGCGGGCGAAAGCGTGGGAGCAAATCTGGCGGCCGTGGTCGCGCAGCTTGCCCGCAACCAAGGCGGTCCGGCCATCACGATGCAAATCCTGCTATGTCCGCTGACGGACTGGTCCGGCGACCATGAATCGATGCGTACGTACGGCACTGGTTATTTTCTGACCAGCGCCCTTCTTGACTATTGCGCCGGCCATTATTTGAACGATGAAGCCGATAAATGTAACCCGCTCGCCTCTCCCCTTTTGGGAGACGTCGCCGGATTGCCGCCGGCCTTGATCGTTACCGCCGAGTACGACCCGCTCCGCGACGAAGGGGAACGGTACGGACAAAAACTGATCGAAAACGGCGTCAAAGTGACGTCCAAACGGTATCCCGGGATGATCCACTTGTTTTATGCCATGACGGACGTGTTCGATGACGGCAACGACGTGTATGATCTGATCCGCCAAGAACTGCAAAAGGCGCACTAAACTCGATCCGCACCGCCGCTATCTTTACCGGTATGCTAGCTTACGCGTTCTCCTTGTCGTACGCTTTTCTCGCTTGTAATACGGAATCATAGTGAGCATCGGTCCACTTGTGCAGGATCCGCATCGGCTCAATTAAGGTTTTGCCTAACGTCGTTAACTCGTACTCAACGGTAAGGGGGACGGTTGGATAAACGCAGCGGCTTACCAATCCGTCTCTCTCCAGTTGACGTAGCGTCTGCGTCAGCATCTTTTGCGTTACGCCTTCAATGGCTTTCTTCAAATCGCTGTAACGCTTCTTGCCGTTCTCCAGCTCATAAAAGACGAGGACCGTCCATTTGCTTGAGACGACTTCCAGCGCGCGACGATAATGGCACGGAGATTCGTTATCTTGTGACGGAACTTGCTCGTTCATATCAAACGCTCCTCTCTCAGGAAGACAATCTCTCCCATTCCTGTTCCAAAATGCTGAATACAAGGGAATCGCGCCATCCGTCCCTTAATAATAACGTATCGCGCATTCGTCCTTCCTGTGTCATGCCGATATTGGTCAGCACTTGGGATGACCCGATATTGCGGGGATCGCACGTAGCATAGATGCGATGCAACCGAAATTCGCTGAATCCATATTTCACTAATAATCCCACGGCTTCGGTAGCAATGCCTTTCCCCCAATAATCCGGATGAACAATGTACGCAATTTCTCCGCTTCGGTTAGAAGCGCTTCTTATGTTGATCTCTCCCGCGCCGATCAGCTTTTCCGAGCCTAGCTCAACGATCGCAAACACAAATCGCGTTCTTGACGCTTTGTTGGCGTCGTCTATAATTTGTTTTACGAATGCTTGTGTTTGTTCTTCATTATTAGGTCCCCAAGGCTGGAAACGGCACACGATTTCCTGGGAAGCATAGGCGTGCACGTCGACCCAATCCGTAAATTTGAATTCGCGTAAATAAATTCGACTTCCTGTCAGCAGTGCCATTGAAAATACCCCTTTTACCTCGATTGCATGAAAAGTAAACAAATAGTAGCATAAACTGGGGACATCTGTCATGTATTCGAAAAGTAGGATCGAGTGGCCGAGATGAGGATGGACATGAGTCGGCCGACGCCGCAGCGGTTATTATTTTTGGCGTCGAAGGAACAAGACAGCGTTCAATAGAATTAATATCCTTTGTGGAGGTGGAATGGACATGCGTCAAGAAAAAAGGGCTACATTCAACGAAGTAGCCGAACTGTATGACCGCGTTCGCAATCGTTATCCCGAGCAATTGTTCGACGATTTGTTCGATGCGACGCAGCTCACTTCGCAAGCGCGAATACTGGAAATCGGGCCGGGCACCGGAATCGCCACGCTCGAGCTTGCCAAACGCGGCTGCCGCATTGTAGCGGTTGAGCTCGGTGCCGAGATGACCGCCGTCGCGCGGCGCAATTTGGCCGCTTATCCGAATGTGGAAATTCATGTCGGCACTTTTGAGGACTGGACCCCGCCGTTGTCTGAGCCTTTCGATCTTGTCATTGCGGCAACGGCGTTCCACTGGCTGGACCCGGAGGTGCGCTATCTCAAGCCTGCTTCTTTGCTGCGCCAAGGAGGTTACTTAGCGATCGTCAACTACGTTCACGTTGCCGGCGGCGATCAACTGTTTTTTGAACAAGTGCAGTCTTGTTACGAAAAATATATGCCGGGAACGCCGCCGAATCTCCGCCTTCCCCAAATTTCCGACATGAAGCCGGATACAGGGCCGCTTGAAGACAGCGGGTTGTTTGAAAAGCCTATTGTTCGAAATTACGTTACGGAGGAAACGTACAGCTCGGAACAGTACATCGATCTGCTATCGACGTACTCCACTCATGGAACGCTTGATGCTTCCAATCGCCGGCAGCTGTTCGAATGTGTAAGCTCTCTAATTGATAACCAGTACAATGGCAAAGTGAGTAAATGTTATCTCAATGAACTTCTTGTAGCGCGCAAATGTTGATTAGGTGCGGTGAAAGCAGATCAATATGACAAACGAAAATGGGATCGGCCCCATGTCAGGAGCGATCCCATTTGTTTACTATCATGAGCCTTTATGAACTATTGGTTATCGACCGTTGCTGTCAGCAATCGGCAGCGAATAGCGCGCGAAGCCTTCCGCATTGTAACGATACCGTTCGCAGATCGTATATTGACGCCCCTGCTTGCCTACCGTCAACCCTTTCTCCGCGATATACGCGTCAATCACTCGTCCCGCCCGATCAAAATCGCCTTCGTAGCTTGCTGCAACAACACAGCGTTGTGCCGGAACCGTCATACGTACGAACCACTCCGGCACGCTATCGAAGGTGGATACCTCCACACATAATATATAGGCATGCGTATCGGATACGTTTTGCCCAGGGACTTGCGGCCACATGCCGTATTGAACGGATGCGTCGACAATTTGGGGCATATGGGCTGCGAGTCCGAGCAAACTATCCTTTGCCAGACGGTATTTACTTGGCATGTCATTCAGTCCAATACAGGGAATGCCAATCAATTTCAACTCGTCATGTTCAATCACCTGTGCCTCCAGGTCCCGCAAAAAAGTTGTTTCTTTCATTTGATGCATCCTCCCATGTCTTCAAAAGTTGTAGAGCTAATTAAGCATTCCTTTCGCTTCGCTCACGGCACAAAACAAAATGAAATCCGTTCACCTGGGGCGATTTTATGTATTCTTGAGTTACAGAGATAGCAGCACAAGACAGTTAATTAAACGGTAAAGCTTCCAACCCTTCAAAATTGCATCGCCAATCAGATACCCACGCGGGAAAATAACCTGATCGTTGAGCTACTCTTTGTGAAGCAAGATTACTGGCGATTACGTCATAACTCGGTACATCTCCACGTGCCAATATTTCAGAAGTTAGCCTGTTTACAAGATAACTCGCCAATCTCGAATTACGGTATTCGGGTAATATGTCTATGCCAATTTGCCACAGTTTTGCACAGGTTTTGCTTGCTCCTGCCACACCAACAATTTCCCCTTCTTTCTTTGCAAGCACAGCCAGATCAGTCTGCCAGGGATGATTCGTATCATATATAATTGCATTATTGAATCTTGTAACATCAAATAAATTGACCACTTCATCTCGCTCAATCAGTACAAATGTAAAATTTCCCGGTGGTGACAAAGGCTTTATTCTTTTCAGATCAGGCAGATAATGCAAGTAAAGACCTCTGATAAATGGCAAGGAGAATACGGTATCCCTGTCTTTGCCTTGCATATGCGTTTTGGCAATTAACAACCGTTCCGGCGTAGCCGATACCACAATTGATTTCCCCATAGATACAATTTCAAAAAAACGCGCATTCCTCCGAAATGGCCTGCGTCCGGGATTTTCTTTAGCTTCGACAAAAATAATGCTGTCCTTTTCGCCATTCAGGTCATCGATCGTGCAATTCAGATCAATTGCAAGTTGCGATTGCACAATGTACATCATTTCTTCTTGTGTCATAATCATCGTATACCCATTCCTTTCGCTTCGTTCACGGCACAAAACGAAATGCTCACATCTCTTGTTATCACTCTTTCTTTCAGATGTTGTATGCTCGTACCCAATCTTTAAGCAACGTAATTTCTTCCTGCACGTTTTTATAAAAAATATCATGTCCCCAGCTTTCCGCAAAAAAGGCATACAAACTGCCCATATTAAAAATGCGGCGAAAAACGGCAAATATGTATAATGAGTCCAGTTCTTTCGCAGATAAGCTTCTATCTTTCGTGTAACCGCTTAAAAAAGCTTCTTTTCTGCGCTCCCTTTTCTCCATTGCTTCACGGTCGACGCCCCATCCGTAGCGACACACGAGCAGCGAAATATCATAAGCTCTCCAGCCGTACCCGCTTAAATCAAAATCGAAAATTATCGGATTTCCCGAGTGATCAAATCGTATATTGCCTCCATAAATGTCCCCGTGACAAAGCCCATAGGTCGGCAACGTTTTTGTAAAATCAGCTTCGATTTTTCTTTTCGCTTCAGCAGCAATACTATTCAGGAACTCAAAATCAAAGGGATATGTGTTTGCATATTTCATTAAATATTGCATCGAATGATCGATCAGAGAGGCGCAATCAAGATGCCAGCGTTGAACGGGAACGGTGATTTTATCGAAAGCATTGTGAATGGAAGCGATATAAGTGCCAAGCTTCTCGATCATCTCCCCGTCGGTTCCGCCCTCTTCCCCTTCTACTTCGTCATAAAGAACGCCAAATCTGATCCCTTCTACGGCTTTCAATTCCAATACATAGCTTCCATTGTTGCGGACTACCGGATCGACGACGCGAATACTTTCTTTTTTTAAATGATGGAGTAACGAGACTTCCGCCTCGATCTCTTCCAATGTACGCAAGCCGCAGTAATAAATTTTCAAATAATACTGCTTTAAACCCGCTTTGACTACATAAGTATCGTGCATTCCTTTGCGATATAAATGGCAATGAATGGTCTCGGCGACCAATGAATAATTTGAGCGGAAAACCGTCTCTAAAGCTTGATTGGATAAAATCGATGCTTGCGTAGGGAAATAGGCGCTCACGGTCAAATAGGTTCACATCCCTTCGTCCGATAGTCGATGATCAAAGCTCTTTAACGAATGCGATTCGATCAAAACCGGGTTTGAAAAAATCTTTCTCGCGTTCCGTCATTTCAAAACCAAGACTGCTATAAAACTGCAGCGTTGCTTCATTCCCGGCATGACCTAGCGTGTAAAGAATAACGCGGCTCGAGCTCAACTCACGAACCGCATTGCAAATCGTATGGATCAGCGCTTTCCCGATCCCTTGACGTTGGGAATGGATAATACGATAGTCTCATCAATGGCACACGTTCACTGTAGGTCGTATTGCCGTGAGCCTCCATCCTCCATCCGCTTGCTATTTAAGAATTCCGTCGAGGTCGACGTATAGCCGATATCGGTTTCGAACAAACGCAAAAAAACGAATCGCATCCAGCCTCCCTCAACATTATGAGGATCGGTCGTATCGGGAAATTCGAACGAATCGGTACAATCCCGCAACAGGATGACACGGTAATTATGATGTCTGGCGCTCATACAAGTATGAAATAAGCACGATTTAAGATGAAACCCGACGGCGATAATCGTGTCCACTTCCCATGTTTTCAAATAATAATCAAGCACGGTTCCATGAAACCCGTCTTTACCGGACTTGGGAATCACCGCTTCAACCGGCAGCGGGGCAATGAGGGGATTGTAAGAGGGATTTAGCGGCTTCCAACTATTGTCCAGCTCATGAAGACCGTGAATTCTTCTGGTAACATCATGAGGACCGCCTACGCCTTGAATTGCATTATACAAGTAAACAATCGGCATACCCAACGAACGGGCCAAACGAAGCGAATGACAAATTGGATTTTCTACAACCGAGCGGTTCCCACTCGATTCATCACAGTCCACTAAAAGGAATGCAGTTTTTTGAGGGGTCCATTCAATCTGTAGTCCAGGGTCCACTTTATATTTTCTAACAGGCAAATGAAGCGAGTGAGTCATTTCGTTACAACCCTCCCTGTCCCGCCGTGGCGGCCTTGTTACGACGATCATTTCGACCGCGCCCGAATATTCCATCAGACTAGCGTTTCTCCCTGCGGTACTACATATTGTTCGAAAAACTGTCTTGCCTCGGGAAAAACCAGTCGCACCACGTCTTCCTTGGTAAACCACCGAACACCGTCGATCTCGTCGTCTTCGGTCTTTAAGTCCGTCATATCTCCCGTGTATTCAACGAGAAACATGGTCGTTTCCTGCTTCTCAAAACCGATGATTTGTCTTGTAGGCGCATCGAAAGCAAAGCTGACTTTCGCTTCATACTGCTTTTTAATTACGTACATGGCCGAACCCGTTTCTTCCTTCAACTCCCTTAGCAGTGCAGCTTCCAAATGATCATCGTGCGATTCTAAGCCGCCTTTGGGAAAGTCCCAGACGCCGCTTATTTTGCCTTGCGCACCTTTCACTTTATGTACCAGCAAAAACTTGCCATTGTATTGAACGATTGCGCCTACGGCTTTACGTATCAATTCCGCACCTCTTTCCCCTATTGATCGAATGATCCTCGACATTTGGCGCTAGCGAAATTGAACGACAAATTCGCGAGGCGTCACCCCAAGCATCCGTTTAAAATGGCGGTGAAAATGACTCTGGTCGCTGAACCCGAGCGAGGCGGCGACTTCATGGACGGGAAGTCCGCTGAGCAGCAGCCGCTGCGCTTTGCGTACACGCTCTTGAATGATATACCGGTGAGGCGGCAATCCGGTAGCCTCTTTAAACAGTCGCACCAGATGTGACGAGCTGACATGTGCGGCAGCCGCAATATCGTCCAGCGATATCTCATGCTCCAGATAGGCATGAACATACTGCAGCGCGCCGTCCAACTGTTTCTTCGCGAGCGCCTTGGGCAAAGCCGCCTGCCGTGCGGAGACCGTGCCGTAACGATGGAGCATATGTACCGTCAGCATCCGAATGAGCGAATCGGCATATATTTTGCCTCCCAGTCCGCCATGCTTCAAGTCTTCACACAGCCACTGGGCGATCTGCACCACCCGGTCGTCATGCAGCCGAATGTGCCTTCCGAATTCAACCGCACCGCTCCCTATGGGCAGCTCCAGCTCTGCGGCCACTTTGTCGGCAAGCAGCGTAGACAGATCCAGACGCAGAAAGGAAAGCTCCTTCTCCCACCGGCAAAACGACATATCGCCGGCCGAGAACATATTGATATTGCCCGGCATGGCCACGCCTTCCGCATGGTATCCGTCCGCTCGTTCAAACACCCGCACCGGCTGCGGCGTCGTATGGATTACGATTAAATGACCGGTCAACTCAGGCTCGAATGCCTCTTGCGGAGATACGCCCTCCCATCCCGAAAATTTCAATTCGGACCATTCGAAGTCGTCGCTTGTTACAACAGGCGAATCTGGCAAAAGGAATCCTCCCCTCTTCATCCTTTACTTATTTTACCGCAGTCTTCCAATAATGACCAATACTGCTGTGGAGATTCGTGAGCGTTTTGTTCAATAACGTGATGGTTTTATTCAAGATACAATGGGGTCGCGTTCGATATACTTGATTCGAGAAATGAAAGAACATAACAAACGGAGGCTGAAAAAAAATATGAAATACGCACAATTGGGCAATTCCGGATTGCTCGTATCCAAGCTGGCATTCGGGGCCATGACATTCGGCTCGGGCAATGTGCCTAGCGTGTACAAAGTAGAGCTGGACCAGGCCCAAAAGCTGGTTGACCGCGCAATCGACGCCGGAATTAATTTCTTCGATACGGCGGACGGTTATGCCGACGGACAAAGCGAAGAAATGCTGGGCAGGCTGCTGAAAGCGCGCCGGCAGGAGACGGTTATCGCCACCAAGGCAGGTTTCCGTGTAGGCAAGGGCCTCGTCCAGGCCGGACTATCCCGCAAGCATTTGTTCGCGGCGTGCGAGGCAAGCTTAACCCGATTGAACACCGATTATATCGATTTGTACATCGTGCATAAAACCGATCCGTTCACCCCGCTCCAGGAAACGCTGGAGGCGCTTAACGATCTCGTTCGGCAGGGCAAAGTTCGATATATCGGATACTCCAACTGGCCGGCCTGGATGGCTGCGCAGGCGGTTCAGCTGCAGCGCGAACGCGGATGGGCCACGTTTATCAACGGGCAAATGTACTATTCTTTAATCGGCCGGGATATCGAGCATGATTCGGTTCCTTTCATGAACAACAACGGCGTCGGACTCACGGTGTGGAGCCCGCTGGCTGGCGGCTTTCTAAGCGGTAAGTACACCCGCGACAACTTGAAGGATCCGGATAACCGGCTGAGCGGCTTTGATCTTCTCCCGCATGACAAGGAGTGGGGATTCAGCGTGCTGGATACGGTTCGAGACATTGCGCATTCGCATAACGCCACACCTGCGCAGGTTTCGCTCGCATGGCTGCTGGCCCAGTCTCATGTAAGCAGCGTGCTGGTGGGCTCGAGCAAAATTGCTCAGCTTGAAGATAACCTAAAAGTGGCTGAGCTGAAGCTGACGACGGAAGAAGTCGCGCTGCTGGAGCAGTTGACGCGTCCAACACCGCTGTACCCGAACTGGTTTAGCGCCATGATGATCGATTCCGTCGTTGCGAAAGCGTTAAAATAAAACTAGCAACGATCAGATCGATCGTCGCCCAGGTTCATGGCGATAACGCGATCAGCACAGTAATACACTATAGCGGCAGCCTTGGACATGAGAGATGTTTGGGCTGCCGCTACAGGTGTCGGTATTGCTCTGGTCGACAGGGACGCGGCTGGCATTTGAAGGAAGAAGGGGATCCCTCCCGCTTCTTTCATTGGCTCGTCTTTTCTTATGCTTTCGTCCCGCGAGCAACGTGCCTGTGCGCTTACCTTATACGGCTCGGATCGTTGGTTCACTTTTCAAGCTTGAAATGTTCCAATACGCGATCGCCCATAACCCAGTTGGCGAAATACATTTCGTCCCCGGCTATATAGAGAGCCAGCGGACGGGCCTCCGCGATCTTTTCCCGGCCGGTCCCGTCCATCCTCACCCGTTCGATCGGATTCGAACCGGCAATGCTGCCGGATAAGGCAACGGTAACATAGAGCCAACCGTTATTATAGGTCTTGATCGAAGCCCGCGGGATCTCAAAATCGTTCAAATCAATATCCGTCGATGCATCAAGGCTCATCTTGCGAAGCTGCCTTTGGTCCTGCATGTAGTAAATCCAATCATCGACGATAATAAATGAGGTCACATTTTCCCTTAAAAGCTCTTTCTCTGACCCATCTGCGTTCATCGCATCGCGTACAGTTTGTTTTTCCCGTCTTCCATTGTTCGGAAATAGACTTGACCGCCATACATATAAAAACCCAACACTGCCGGGTCCGCAAGAAGCTGCTGCTCGTTCGAACCGTCAATACTCATCCTGAAAATCCCGACACGTCCTTGGACTTGGGCCGTATCTCCCGTTCCGCTCGGTTGCCGTCCCGCGTACCGCAGGAAGTACATATACCCGTCGAGCACCCATAATTGCTCTCCGTCCGTATCCGATACGAGCGTTCTGCCGGTCCCGTCGGTTCGGATTTTATAAATCTCATTCGGTTTGGATGGTTCCGAAACGATATAGTACAACCAGTCTCCTACGACATTGATGGACAGGGCATTATCCGCCGATAGCTCCATCCGATCGGAGCCGTCCAATTTGGCTTTTACCAGACTGTGGGAGCCGCCTCCGCTGCGCAATGGATTCATGTAGACCCACTCGTCCTTCATGGCAAGCTGGCCTCCATTCGCCGCATTCAATGCATCCCTTTGCAACGATGCCTCCCTGGCCTGCCTCTCGCACGATTGAATGCTATAGCCGCGTACATCGTCCCAAGTCGTCTGCCAGTTGAACGCTTCACTGGTGAATCTCCATGTCATCGGAAAATAAGTAATATTGTTGTACAACAGAACGGGATAACGTTCTTGTGAATTATCAATGAGCGAGCCGTTCACTTTCACTGGAAACGGCACGGGAATCGCTACTAATGAATCGCTGCGGTTGTTGGTCTGCGCTGATAGTGTTTGTTTGAGAGGAGCGCACATCTCGTTCTTGTCGAGCGAAAGTCCGGTTTGCTCATTCCACGTCACCGTCAAACCGAGTGCGGACGTATAGTCCCACGTCATGGGAAAGTACGTAATATTGCGGTAAAGCAGTAGGGGGTATGGGTTGTGCAATTGATCGATAGCCATTCCATTGACGGTAACCGGGAATGTCGGATACGCAGCTGGGTACTCCGTTGACGACGCTTTAGCTGAAGAATCAGGCCAGGCGAATGCAAGTCCTGTGAAGATAATCACTGCTGCAGCCCGTACGGCTATGGTTCGAAACATAACATAGGCTCCTTTCCGCTGGAAATTAAAAATATAATCCGCCGTTCTGTTCATCATACTGCAAATCACTTGGCTTCACTTTATCGGTACTACGCAAAATCATGGAGTGCTTCTTTGCATCGTAACGGAAGTGATACACATCAATAAAGTCCTGCCCCGCCCCGTATCCCCCGGTTACGATGAGTTCCTCTCCGTTTGACTTCAAACGGCGGTTCGGCAGTTGGCCTATATTCGTCAAAACCCGAGCTGGTTCCATCTCATACGTGATCGGGAAAGCTTTCCCGTCTTTTACTCCGAATAAATACGTCTCCAGCGCATGACAATCGGTGTAACGCGGAACATAGACGAATATATCCGTTTCTCCCAACGTAAACTTTTGCAGCTCGACAGGCGTATCGACCGGCTGAATAATTTCGAAGTCGACCGGAAAAGTAAATATTTTGCCCGGCTCGCCGCCCGATTTGGCTTCCCATACCGCTTCATAGTCTCCCGACCAGTTAAGATCGGCCTCCTGTCCGTAGCAGCTGGGCGCACCCAATGGAATAACGCTCGCTTGACTTGCCGGTTTGACGATAAGACGCCCCTTCGGATGCGCTCCGATCGCCCGGACCGACACATCCTGTTTCTTTTGCGGCTCCCCGGTCACCGGCGCGGGAACCGGGGCGGTGGGCGAGGCATTCCCTTCCGCAGGGGCAGGCGTAATGACCGTTTTTTGAACCGCAGCCGGGGAAGATACAGCCGTTACGCCGGGCCCGCCGCGGCAGGCAGTAAGCGCCAGCAAGCATACTGTTGCAATAAGAACTCCGTTCATTTTTCGATTCATAGTTTCATTCCTTCTTCACAGCAGCTCTTTATAGTAAAAAATGGTTGCATGAAGCTCACCGTTTGCCGATCTCGCATAGTTGGGAATTCGCCCCGCCTCAATAAATCCGATAGATGCATACAGGCGATTCGAGGGATCCCCTTCTCTCGTATCGAGAACTAATAGCGAACGGCCTTCCTGCTTCGCTCTCTCTTCAGCCATGCTCATTAAAGTACGTCCGATCCCTCGGCGCCGGTAGTGCGGATGCGCCATCAATTTGGCGATTTCGGCTCGATGCGCTCCGTTCTGCTTTGAACTTAAATGCAGCTGTACGCTCCCGACGATCTTCTTGTTTATGGTGGCGGCAAACAAAACGACATTCGGACTTAATACCGTCCCCCAATATTCAGCAGCATCGGGATATTTCAATGGCGGCAAAAAGCCGATTGACGCGCCGTCCTCCACGACCAGCATTAAAAGTTCCGCGAGTTCAGCAAGCCGCTCACCAATTGATTCCAGTTGTTCGACTATAATTTGGTTATCCAACGCAATCCCCTCGAATTCGCATAAGATTCTTGCTTCTTTGTTCATTTTATTATTCCTTCTATATCGACTCGGATTACATGATCATTGTTGCGCAATTTTCAAAAAAAATATTGGCCCTTGCAGTCGAAAAAATAAACCATTCTTCATTTGACTGGCCTCCGTGCGCTCATGCTTGTAAAATAAAGCTATCCACATTACCCGATCGGAGAAACTGTCATGACGAAAGCCCTCCCTGATTTGCATACTTTATTCGATACATTTCCCTGCTTCCGAACACTCCCCGCCGAGGAATGGAAGGCTGCACAGCCCATGATCAAAACCATTCCCGCTCAGGCGTCACTATTTCACAACGAAGAGGCGGGTAAATACGCTTTTTTCCTGCTCTCCGGAACGGCCGGGATTACCAACATAACTGCGGACGGCCGCGAAGCGCTAACGGTACGTTTATCAGCCGGCGATATTTGCTCCATGATGGTGCTGAGCGGATTGAGCGGTCGGGAATATCCGGGGAACGTCACCGCCGAGACCGAGGTGACCGTACTGTACGTTGCGAAAAGCTCGTTTTTGCGCTGGGTCCAAATGTATGAGCCTGTGCGACATGCGGTATTCGGCAGCGTACTGGACGGCTTGATTCGCATGGGCAGCCTTCTCACCGAAAAATCGTCGCTCCCGTTAGACATACGGTTAGCGGACACGTTGCTCAAGCTGACTTCCGAACGACAACCGGGCGTGAAGATCACGCATCAGCAGTTAGCCGTCGAACTAGGATCCGCTCGCGAAGTCGTCAGCCGCCAGTTGAGCCGTATGCTTAAAAAAGGCTGGATTTCAACGGGGAGAGGATCCGTTTCCATCCTCCAGCGCGAGGCGCTCGAAACATTCGTTGGTGACCAGGTCACAGAAGAAGGTTAACTTCCTTTGGTATAGTAACCGCAGTCCCATAAGACTTAGATGCTACTATTGATCGGGAGGTTATCGCAATGAGAGTTTCATTAACTACAGGGGACGCCGCCCCTGATTTTACATTCACGGGCATCGACGGCACGCCCGTTCGTTTGTCCGATCTTCGCGGAAGAAAGGTGCTGATCGCGTTCTTTCGCAACGCCGCCTGCGCGCTTTGCAACTTGCGGGTGCGGCATTTCATTCGTCGCTATGACGAGTGGCAGCGGCAAGGCTTGGAGATTGTGGCGGTCTTCGAATCGCCGCAATCCAGCATATCCCGACATGTCGGCCGGCAGGAAGCGCCATTCCCATTAGCTGCCGATGCAGGGGCAGACCTCTATGAAAGGTACGGCGTTGAAGTTTCGGCAGAGAAAGTACAGGCGACGATAGCCGATGCCAATACGAAGACGTTCATATCCGAAGCTGAAGCCGAAGGCTTTGCCTTGACTCCCGAGGAGGGAGCCAATATGCACCGCATTCCGGCCGAATTTCTGATCGACGAGAACGGCATCGTGCAAGTGGCGCATTACGGCCGACTGGTGACGGATCATTTGCCCCTGGATGCAATCGATCGTTTCGCTGCTTCGGGCCATTCCGAATCGGCCGACTAAAGGATCGTTACGCATCGTCTTCTTTGCAAAGCGAAGGGCTGCCAAAACGGCAGCCCTCTCTTTATATAGGTATCGCGATGCTTTTGTCCGATTCCATACCTGCTGCATCGCATTACCACGCATACGCTTCAGGCGTTTCGCCGCCCGGCCCGGGGAAAATCTCATTCAGCTCGCGCAGCACGTCCTCGCTCAGCCGAATTTCAACCGCCCGGATCGCATCCTGCAACTGTTCCACCGTTCTCGGCCCAATGATTGGAGCGGTTATGTCCGGATTGGCTAGTGTCCAAGCCAGCGCTACATTCGCTTCCTTCTCGCCAAACTCTGCACATAAAGCGGAAAACCGTTCCAACTGCCCGCGATGCTTGTCCAGCTGCTTCTGCCGCTTGGCGGTGCGGGTACCGACATCGGCTTTCAATGCGGAGCCTCCGAGCAGCCCTCCGGCCAGCGGACTCCACGCAATCACGCCCAACCCGAGGTCGCGCGCCGCCGGCAGCACTTCCATCTCGGGAAGCCGCTCCAGCAGGTTGTACTTATGCTGCTCGCTTACAAGTCCCATGAAATGCCGCTCTTTCGCGGCTGCTTGCGCCTTCACCAGGTGCCACCCTGCAAAGTTGCTGGACCCGATATAATCGACTTTACCCGACCGTACCTGCGTTTCGAACGCTTCCCACAATTCCTCCCACGGCGTCCGTCTGTCAATATGATGCATCTGGTACAGCTCCACATGATCCGTCTGCAATCTCCGCAGCGATCCTTCGAGGTGGCGCCTGATTTTGTATAAGGACAAGCCCCTTGCATCGTTAGGCCCGTCTAAGGTATCGGACATCGGCTCATACACTTTCGTAGCAAGAATAACTTTCTCCCTTCGCTGTCCTCCCTGCGCAAACCATCGTCCGACGATGGCTTCCGTCAGACCGGCATTTTTGCCCCAGCCGTAAATATTGGCCGTATCGAAAAAAGTAATGCCTACGTCGAGCGCTTCATCCATAATGCGAAATGCCGTCCGTTCGTCCGTATCGACGCCGAAGTTCATCGTGCCCAAACATAGCCGGCTTACCCGCATCCCTGTTTTTCCAAGAAACGTATACTCCAATTCCAACTCCTCCTCCGATGTTTGTTCTTACATTATTGGAGACGTTCGAAAAATATAAATGGACGCAAAAAGAAGCAACTTTTTTCTGACAATTTCACAACAGTTCAAGCGCTTTATTCAAGATGGCATCCCGGTTCTCGCACATATGCTCCCGTTCATTCCGGACAGCGATATCCGGCGATATGCCAATACCCTCGAAATCGGCTCCGTCCGGTATATATGCTCGAATAGTCCCGAAGAACGAAATCGGATCTGTGCAGATCGTTCATAAGAAATAAGCATGAACGGTTTGTGCAACAACCCTTTTGTTCGAAAGCAGTGAATCTTATGTCATAATTTCCCAGTCCCTATGTCATTTCTTTGCATATAATACCATCTCGCGATATGGTAATATTTTCTTAAGTCATTTATTTTCCAACGGTTAATATCCTCTTATTAGAGCTCCTAGAATATTCTGCTCGAACTTTGCCCTACCTGCCTGCATAAGCTTTCCTTGAAGTTTACGGATAAACCCCACTACACAGCCCGATTTCATGAATACAATCACGATTGAAGGTTATGAAGAAGAAACCCGTTTTTTTAGACTTCATTGGTAACGCTTTCATATAAACTCTATATGAGCAGGAGGAATAATTATGATTCGAAAAGCCATGACCGTGTTGCTCACGCTGAGCTTCCCCGCAGGAGCGCTTGCAGGATGCGCGAAACCCGCCGCCGAGGGACTTCCGGCCAAAGAAGGCAACCGTATTGAAATTACAAGCCCAGTGACCATCAATGTGCTTGGGAACGCCTCGATGACTGACGAAGCCTTTCAAATGCTGATTACAGATCCTGTAAGTAAGCAATATCCGAATATTACCGTGCAGAGGGTAAAGGGAAAATTGGAGGATTTTTTATCCTCAGGAGAAGTCCCGGATTTAATAACGGATTGGAACGGGGCCGTGCCGAACTACGTCAATTTCGATCTTGTGGAAGACATGGCACCGCTGCTGAAAAGGCATAATTTTGACCTCGGCCGGTTCCATTCGGTTTACCTTGACGCGATTCGAGTGAACGCCGATAAAGGCGAATTATATGCGATTCCTTACTACGCGCAGCTGAACGCGTTATTTTACAACAAAGATTTGTTCGATAAATTCGGCGTTGCTTACCCGCGGGACGGCATGACATGGGAAGAGACGATTGAACTCGGCAAACGAATGACGCGACTCGACAACGGCACGCAAATTCAAGGCTTGAACTACGAGAACTTGACCCGCATTTCCTTCCCCTGGTCGCCGGACATCGTGGATAAGAAAAAAGAACGGGCCAACGTCAACAACGAAATGTGGAAAAAAATTATCGATTTGGCCAAAACGATCGATTCGATTCCCGGCAACAGCCCGAACCGAACGTTTGCCAAAGGCGAGGTCGCGATGTTCGCTACGGTCGGGGATCAGCTTGCCAGCATTAAAAAAGCGGTCGAGGAGCAGCTCTTTAGCGTAGGCGTAGCCCAATATCCGAGCTATAAAGAACTGCCTAACAAGTACGGGATGGCCGACGCCCACTATATTTTCGTGACGAAAGGCAGCAAGAACAAGGATGCCGCGATGAAGGTGATTGAGACGCTTACTTCCGACGAGGTGCAGCTCATGGCCTCCAAATTGCTGGCCAAACAGTCGCCGCTCAAAAATCCGGATATTCAAAAAGCATATGCTTCCGAATTTCTCAAAGGGGTCGACATGCAATCGATTTTCAAAAGCCAACCCTCTCCCGGCACGGCGTTCTCCAGATACTATCTGGACGCCCGCAGTTTACTGGATAAACAGTACACACTGGTTCGGGACAGCGGCAAGGATAGCAATTCGGCCTTAAGAGATGCGGAGGAAACGATCAATATGCTTCTCGACGAAAAGAAGGCGGCGG
Organism: Paenibacillus allorhizosphaerae; assembly: GCF_042659105.1. Lineage (NCBI taxonomy): Bacteria > Bacillati > Bacillota > Bacilli > Caryophanales > Paenibacillaceae > Paenibacillus > Paenibacillus allorhizosphaerae. The sequence continues at coordinate 1,724,565 of NZ_JBHSRV010000001.1, forward strand.
AAGTCAAGAAGTAACGATCCTCCGTTCGCAAAAAAGCCGGCTGCTTCACGGGAAGCAACCGGCTTTCTCGTTACGTGACGGAAACGTTCCGATCCCGTGCGTCTCCGTCAGCCAAGTATTTATTCCACAGGCGGGTGAACTCCCCGTTGCGGCCGCAAAGGTCGGCAAACGTGCCTTCCTCGACGATGGTTCCTTTTTTAAATACGTATACGTAATTGAAATGCTGCACCAGATGCAGCCGATGCAGAACGCTTACGACGCACCTGCCTGATAAATGCTCGAATAACGCTTCGAATATATTCCACTCGTTGGACGGGTCCACGTTGGAAGTTGGCTCGTCAAGCAGGACGATTTCGCTGTCTTGAATGGAAAATATGCCTCTGGCCAGCGCAAGCCGCTGTTTCTCGCCGCCGGATAACGTAACGCCTTTCTCGCGAACGTCGCTTTCAAGACCATTGGGCAGTCGCTCTAGGACATCGCCGAAACCGGCTATCCGTATTGCCGATAGAAGATCCTCATCCGTCGCCAGCATGCCCATCGTTATATTGTAGCGGATCGTATTCTCGAATATTTCTGGTTCCTGCGGAATGAGCGTCGTGATGCCGCCAAGCGACGAAAGCGGCAGAGACTTGCCCTCATCGCTTATCAGCGTACCTTCTTGAGGAGATAGCAAGCCGCGCAATAGCTGCAGCATCGTGCTTTTTCCTGCACCGCTCTCGCCGACCAAAGCAATTTTGCGGCCTTTCGTTAGCGTGAGCGAGATGTCATCCAACCGGGACCGTTCATCGCCATAAGAGAAATATAGCGATTGGACATGAAGCCGGTTCCACGGATCCAGCACGGTCCGCTCCTCAAGCTTCGTATGGCTTCTTTCTCTTTCGCTACAGATCGGCTGCACGGCTTCAAAATCATTTTTTTGGTGAATAACGGCTTCGTAATCGAACGTGTAAAATTTAAAAGAAGAGACGCATTGCCGGATATAAAAGAAAATCGCCGTGACGGATCCGATCAGAATCGGTTGTCCGGCTTGTTTTTGCGATACAATATAATAAAAGATCGTCCCGACTTCAAGAAGCATGAAAATAGATGCGGCAATAAAACATTTGATCTGCGTAATATGATGCTCTTTCACGATATGCGGGAAAGCTTTGTTGACGCGCGCTTCCAAATCTTTTTTGGCTGACGGTCCCAATCGCAGCGTAATTATCGTTCGAATGTTGCTGATATAATCGTGAAGCGCGGCCGCTACTTGATGAAACTTATCATTCTGGGCCCGGTATTCCGGCACGGACCATTGATATAATCGCTTTGTAATCATAACTGAAAGGATCCCGCTGCACACCGTTATGGCGGATACGGCCGGCGATATTTGCCACAGGATGATCAAAGGTCCCCAAAACTTCATAAAAAAGGCTACGTAAGTATACTGCGAAACGCAGAAGCTGTGAAGTCCGTCAGCCGCTTTATTGACCCGATCGATGACCGCCCCCGAATGGTTGTCGGTATGCCAGCGAAGCGGCAGCGATTGAAGATGATCGTACATCGCCAGGACGAATCTTCTCCGGCTTCGGAATGAGACGAATCGTTCGATGTTACGAGCGCCGCGGTGAAACATTTCAAAGACGGAGAAACAGAGAACATAGAACAGAACCCACTGGATAACCTCATCGATGACCGTGGCGCGATTGCTTTGCAGTGTGCTCATGATCATCGATAACGCAAACGGCTGGCCCAGTTCGCCTAGCAAAGAAACGGTATGCAGCGATAAATAGACGACTACTTTCCAGCGTTCCCGGTCCGCATACAACCAGAGCTGCTTAAACATATAAACGAATTCCACGTATTCTCTTCCCTTCCCTAGATATCGTTCCCGAAAGATCCGATATTCGAAGGAGGGGCTCGAGCATTAGGTCAAACGCGTCAAATCACCGCAATGTCCTCCAGTCTTTTTTATGTAAATTTTTACCTAAAGTACCATGCAGCCCGGGATGATGTCAATAGAAACCTGGGTTGAAAATTTCCGATCCTCCCCTGTATTTTATGCCCTCGGGCAGCTGCTCAACAGATCGTTTAATCGTATCCGTCATAACGTAATAACGGGCAATGTGAGTAAATACGCCCTGCGGCTAACGTTGCTCTCCACGGATACAGTCGTCTTTCCAAAATAAGACCCTCAGCTCATTACTGCGGGTCTCTTTCCGTGATCGGTCATGATTATGCCTCCCTCCTCCATTCAGCTTATGTATTTTATCTAGCCCTTTCGGGATTGGGCAAAACAGAAAAATGTGCTTGCAATGGAAAATAATCCGACCGAAGAGCTACCTAGCGGGAATCCGCCAACACCTAACAAACTTTTTATGGAGCTCATACGTCATACCTAAGTAAAGCAAGAAAATGATACGCGCGTATCAAAGGAGAGTCTTCAAATGAATAGCAAGTCAGAACAATTACTTATTCGTTTTATTACGGAAAACAAAGAGAATATGTACCGATTGGCTTTCAGTTATGTAAAGAATGCCGAAAATGCGCTGGATATCGTTCAAGATTCGATCCATAAGGCTTTAACATCCTTGGAAAGCATAAAATCCGAAGGCTCGATAAGGGCCTGGTGTTTCAGGATCGTCGTGAATACATCGCTCGACTTCCTCAGAAAACAAAAGAGGATTCAGCTCGTGGATGATACAACATTGGAATTGCGCGGTCCCATTGTTGAAGACGCCTATCATGATGTGGATCTAGAGAAGGCGTTGGAGGAGTTGCCCTATGCTTTTCGGACCGTGGTTGTACTTCGATATTTTGAAGATTTAAAACTTGAAGAAATTGCGGAAGTGCTGAATGAAAACATCAGTACAGTAAAAACAAGATTGTACCAAGCCCTGCGTAAACTTCGAATTCAAATGAGCAGTGAAATATTGGAGGAGGTAAAGTAAAATGAACGAACAGTTGGAACAATTGAAAAAAATATATAAGAATGTGCCGATTCCCGGTGAATTAGATTTCGTCGTGAAGAAAGCTCTCCGGCAAAAAAAGCAAAGACATTTGATGATAAAGCGTCTTGTCGGGATTGGAGCGGCGGCAATTGTATTGGTAGCGGGCATTAATACGAGTCCAACCTTTGCAAAGGCGTTATCCGAAGTGCCGCTCGTTGGCCCGGTGATCAAGGTGCTGACTTTTAAAGAATTTAAATTAGATGACGGAATGGCCAATGCGGATATTAAAGTACCGGCGATTACGAACATGGATAATAAAGCGCTGGAAGCCGCCCTGAACAATAAATACCTGGAAGAAAATAAAAAGCTATACAACGATTTCACGGCTGAGATGGACAAATTAAAACAAAATGGCGGAGGTCATCTGGGGGTAAACAGTGGTTATGTCGTCAAAACCGACAACGACCAGATCCTTGCCGTAGGCAGGTATGTTGTCAACACGGTCGGTTCTTCCTCGACGACATTCAAGTACGACACGATCGACAAGAAAAATCAAATTTTGATTACTTTACCGAGTCTATTTATGGATGACCGCTATATAAGCCAGATTAGCGAAAATATTAAGGAACAGATGAAACAACAGATGAAGGCGGACCCTAATAAGGTTTATTGGCTAGAGGGCAGCGGAGGCTTTGAAGCGATCGCCAAAGATCAAAGCTTTTATATCAACAACGAAGGCAAACTGGTCATCTCCTTTAATAAATACGAAGTCGCTCCCGGAGCAATGGGCGTGTTGGAATTTATCATACCGACGAATGTAATTGCTGACGCATTGGTTAGTAAGGAATATATAAAATAATTCAACGGTACATCGTACCATTCTTAAAAAATGGTACAATCCTGTGAGGAAGCGGTCTTGATTCGATCATATAGACCGCTTCCTTTTTTCGTCGCCAAACGCTTGCTAAGTCGTATTTCACTAGTTGCTTACCTGCTCCTTGCCAATATCGGCTCTAACGTTTCCATAATCCGGGAGAATGCCTCCTCCTTGGACAAGAGCTGCTTCTCGTTGTCTTTGCGCTCCGCATATTCCACGTTCCCATTCGCGGCATGCTTGCCGACAACCACCCGTATCGGGATGCCGATAAGCTCGGAATCGTTAAATTTCACGCCGGCTCGTTCATCGCGATCGTCGAGCAGCACTTCGATTCCACGCTCGCGCAAACGGGCGTATAGCTCTTCCGCAAGGCGCATCTGGACTTCGTCCTTGATCGATACCGCAATGATATGCACATGGTAAGGCGCAATCGCCGGCGACCAAATCATGCCCCGCTCATCATGATTTTGCTCGATGATCGCCGACAGCATCCGGGACACGCCGATGCCGTAACAGCCCATAATGATAGGCTGCTCTTTGCCGTTCGCATCCAAGTAGCGTGCGCCTAAAGCTTCGCTATATTTGGTGCCGAGCTTGAACACATGACCTACTTCGATGCCCTTGAACAATTGAAGCGAGCCGTCTTCGCACTGCGGACAGCGGTCGCCTTCGTTCACGTTTCGGAAGTCGCCTGCGCGTTCGACCGGAAAGTCGCGGCCGGGCACGACATGCTTCCAGTGATAGTCCGCTTCGTTCGCCCCGGCGATGGCGCATGGCATCTGCGCAACGGCTGCATCGACAAGAACCGGTATTTGCAGCCCTACCGGCCCTGCAAATCCTACGGGTGCGCCGGTAGCGGCTGTGGTCGTCTGAGCATCGGCCAGCTCCAATTCCAGCGCGCCGACTTCGTTCTTCACTTTCGTCTCATTCACTTCATGATCGCCGCGAACCAATACGGCCAGCGGCTTCCCATCGGCCATATAAATGAGCGTTTTGATCATGTCCCGAGGCTCCGCGTGCAAATACTGCTTCAATTGCTCAATGGTACGAACATGCGGCGTATGGATCTTCTCCATCCGGTTTCTCTCAGCGTCCGTGTACGTATGGCTCTCGGCACGAGACTGCGCTTTCTCCAGATTCGCCGCGTAGCCGCAGCATGTGCAAGCTGCGATCGTGTCCTCGCCGATGTCGGCCAGCGCCATAAATTCATGCGTGCCGCCTTCGCCGCCAATCGCTCCTGCATCGGCCTCGACGGCCCTGTAGTTTAATCCGCAGCGCTCCATAATCCGTACGTACGCGTCGTACATTCTCCTATACGATGTATCCAGACCTTCCCAGGTGGCATCGAAGGAATATGCGTCTTTCATCAAAAACTCTCTGCCGCGCAGCAGCCCGAACCGGGGACGAGGCTCATCCCGGAACTTTGTTTGGATTTGATACACGGCTACGGGCAGTCTCCTATAGGAGCTGAACTCGTTCTTTACCAAAGTGGTGATCACTTCTTCATGCGTAGGACCGAGGGCAAACTCGCGGTCATGACGGTCCTTCAGCCTGATCAGCTCCGGCCCGTATACGGTGTAGCGGCCCGATTGCTTCCACAGCTCGGCAGGCTGCAGCGCCGGCATCAGCATTTCCTGTGCACCCGCGCGATCCATTTCCTCTCGCACGATTTGCTCCAGTTTGCGCAATACCCGCCTGCCCAGCGGCATGTACGTATAAATGCCCGCAGCAAGCTGTCTGATAAACCCAGCCCTGAGCATAAGCTGATGATTTACGGCTTCGGCATCCGACGGAGCTTCACGTAACGTGCTGGAAAATAGGGACGACTGTCGCATCGAAAATCACTCCTTCTAAAAATGAAATGAAAAACAAAAAGACACATTCATCAGGGACGAATGTGTCGTGGTACCACCCAGTTTTAATCGCAGGCAATAGCGATCCTCTGCCCGATTAACGGTCGGTGCCGGCAGCGGATACTCGATTTCACCGCTACAGCTCGCAAGGCGGGGAGCATTCATTCGTATGGAGAAGCCTTTCACCCGGGGGCTTCTTCTCTGTAACCGACGATATGAACCTCATGTCCTTGGTCAAAGCCATTGTTTTCGTAATTTGCTTTAATTTACACTATTTGTAGCGCATAGTCAACTAATAAAGCCCCTTGCATCATGCAGCCGAACGTTTTGCAGCTTGATTCATTGCAACCATCGCCACCCGAATTGCGTTTATAAACTAATAGACGAAACGGATAGAGGGGGCTGTACGATGGATTACATACGGGATTATGCGATGTATACGGCCATTTTCGGCATATTTAGCTGCAGCTGGTTCGGCTGGGCGCTGGAAAACCCGAGACCAAGCTGGCGCCTGTATCTCGGCATCGCTTCCGGCATTTCGCTGCTGGTTGGCTTATTCGGTATTTATTTAAGCATAACGCATTGGGACGCAGGCACGGCCTTGTCGGAGCCCGGCGCATACGATCATTACTTGCTGTTCGTCTTCATTGAGTTTTTCTTGGCTGGTATCGGCGCTTTCTGGCTGCTAAAAAATAAACGTAGTAATGTTGTCGCTCCATGGATTGCTTTTATTGTGGGCGTTCATTTTTTCTGGCTAAAAAGCGTATTTCAAGATGCCGGCTTATATCTTCTGGCCGTACTTCTCATCGCGGTGTCGGTCATTTCATTATTCGTCTCCAAAAAGCTTAACGTCGCGAGCAGTGCGATTACCGGAATCGGCGCGGGTACCGTGCTGCTCTGTTTTGCGGTATTGGGATGGATCCGCTTCGTTACCGCCTGAAATCAGACTCCGCTCGCATTCATGCCAAGAAGCCTTTCAACCGAAAGGCTTCTTATCCGTTGTTCCTTCGCTAACATTATCTCATTGCCGGGAAAAATAAAGTGCTGCTTCCACCAATCGGGTGGCGTAGCCCATTTCATTATCATACCAAGCAGCAACGGATAACAAGTTTCCATCGAGTACTTGGGTTAACGGAAGATCAATGATCGATGAATGGTGTTCGCCAACGATCCGGGCGGAAGAAAACTCGTCCTCAAGGACGGATAATATGCCGCGTAATTGATCGCTACTCGCAGCCGTTCTGAACATTTCATTCACTTCTTCACGCGAAGTGCTTTTTTCCACTTGCACATTCACCTCAACGATGCTGCCGGTACGAACGGGTACCCTGTACGCTTTACCGGTAATATTGAGTTCCGGCCATATAAATTTAAGCGCTTTGGCTGCGCCCGAAGAGGAAGGAATAATGTTCTCGGCCGCCGCCCAGGAGTCTCTCATCGCATTCATAGGCTGGTCGGTTAAAGATTGGCTGTTGGTGTAGGCATGCACCGTAGAGAAAAATCCGCTCTTGATCCCCAGCTTTTCCCCGATGATTTTCACTACCGGAGCCAGCGCATTGGTGGTGCAGCTTCCCATGCTAATAATGTGATGCTGTGACGGGTTATAATCTTCCAAGTTAATGCCCGGCAGCAGAATCGCATCGCAGTCCTCCATCGACTTGCTTGGAGCGCTTACGAGCACTTTCTTTGCCCCGCGATCCAAGTGTGCCTGGGCGCCGCTTCGAGTCGTCGCTCTTGCCGTACAGTCGATAACGACGTCGACGCCCAGCGCTCCCCAATCCGGCAATGCGTCTTTCGAATTCAGATATGCAATCTCGTTATTGTCTATGATGAATCGATCGGATTGAGCCGTTACATGGCCCGGATACTTGCCGTAGTTCGTATCGTATGCAAACAAGCTTGCCAATGCTTTACTGTCTTTAATATCGGAGATTGAAAATGGAACAAACATGTTTTTTAAAAGCGCGGCTCTCGTGGCCGTTCTGCCAATTCTCCCGAATCCATGGATTGCAATGTTTCCCATACTATCGCTCCCTCTCCTATCATTTATGGGACATATAATGTCCCGTAGGGACTTATTTCGTCCACAACTGAATTATACCACCCTTTTTATGGGAAATCAATCCCGTTTCCAATGCAACAAAGACCGATCGGACTGCGTTTATTTGTTAGAACGATTAACGTTTAAAACGATGGAGTGTGTGCCGCCTTGAAAAGAGTTCCATTAACGCTTGCGATGAGCGCCGGCCTGCTGATCGCCGGTACGACGACCGCTTTTGCGACCGATGCCGTGAAAGCCGTGTTATTTCCCATTCAAGTATTCATCAATGGGAAAGCTCCGGCGCTTCCTGCGGAAAGTCCGGTCCTGAACTACAACAATCAGACTTACGTCCCCCTCCGATTTTTCTCCGAGCAGCTCGGGCAGCAGGTCGAATACAACCAAGGCCGGACGAACGAGCAGAGCAGCGTAACATTGGGTTCTCCGGACCGCGGTTCGGCGGGGCAAGCATGGCATTTGACCTACTTGATGCAGCCCGGCAATCATAGAGATGCTCCACTCTCCCTCATGTTGAACATGAAGGAAGTAAATCCTGAGGAAAACAAGCCTTTGGAAGACCGCAAGTATCAATTTCAAGCTTCGATTTATAACGTCGGCGAGCAGGATCTGGTTCTGTTAAACGGGTTCAAGATCGATTTGGAAATGGTGAGAGGAAGCGAAGACGGAAACAGGGAGGTCGTATGGGAAGGCTCCATCGAACACACCCCTTTGAAGGACGGCCCGGCCCATATCAACGGGCTTCCGATTCCCGGAGCGAATAACGACATGTTTTGGGGCGTTCAATCGCCGGCCTGGAGCTGGGATGGCAAGGATCGCAACGGCGCTGCGCTGAAGCCGGGATCTTATTTTTTAAGACAAAAGGAAGGCGCTCATCTGCAATATACGATCATGAACGGATCATCCGAAATTCAGATGCATCAATTCAATCGCAGCATGGCTAACGGGATCGCCGGTTTCGACATACGCCCTCTCCCTTAAATGAAGCAAGGCTGCCGAGCTAAGAATATGGCCGGCAGCCTTGCTTTGCATATAACCGTATCAAACGTCGAAGTCCGATTGCTGCAACAAGCCACAGCCTTATTGTGGGGAAGCGCTCGGGTCAAAAGCCTTTATATGATTCCACCTTATATAGTATCCACGATCGGACATCGGAAATAAGGTACAGCGTCCCGGAAACCACGGCAAGGTCATCTTTCTTTGTTACATCATAAAGCAATTTCAGCGCGTTCTTCCATTCCGGCTCCACATACATCCGGATTTGCAAATGATGTTCATCGGCGATGCGCCGCGCCAATTGAAGTAGATCGTTTGCAGGCATCTGATTCCGAAACGCCGGTTCGGTAACAATAAGCGTATCGACTAACGGTAACATGTGCTTGAGGTATTCCGTATGCTCCTTCGTATTCAGCATGCCCATCATCAGGTTCAATCGATTATATGAATAGATCGTACGCAGTGCATCCGCGAGCGTCTGAGCTCCTTCCGGATTATGCGCTCCGTCAAGTACGATTCGCGGTTCGCTGGAGACCATCTCGAGCCGGCCGGCCCACTCCGTTCGGGCTAATCCTTCTTCGAGCCCGTACAAGCTTATGCCGTGCCCGGCCCGCAATACCTCCAAAGCCATGAGCGCAACCGACGCGTTCTTGAATTGATGCCGTCCGTTCAGCCAGATTTGCAACCGTTCACGGCGCCCGAACGCGCTCCGGAAGTTGAAAACTTGCTCGTTAAGCTTGGAGGATACCTCCTCAAAATCGAAATCCCGCTTCAACAAATACAGTGGGGAACCTTGAGCTTCACTACGCTGCCGAATGACTCCGATCACTTCTTCCTGCTCCACGCTGCTTACGACAGGGATACCGCGCTTGATAATGCCGGCCTTCTCGTAGGCAATCTTTTCGAGCGAGTCCCCCAATACGGCCATATGGTCATGACCGATATTCGTTATGACGGAAACGAGCGGCGTAATGACGTTCGTCGAATCCAGCCTGCCGCCTTGACCTACTTCCAGGACGACGAAATCGGGCCGAACTTGGGAAAAATAAACGAATGCCATACAAGTCGTCACTTCGAACATCGTAGGGTGACCAAGATCGGACTGCGCGACCTCATCCACTAAAGGCTTCAACCGATTCGTAATCGCAAGCACCTCGTGCTCGGGGATATCTACGCGGCTGCATTTGATCCGGTTCGTGAAACGTTCAATGCATGGCGAGGTGAACGTTCCTACCGAGTACCCGCTTCTTAGAAGCATCTCTGTCAAGAACGCACACGTCGAGCCTTTGCCGTTCGTACCGGCGACATGAACGAATGACAGCCCGCGTTCCGGATGCCCCAGCTTATCGAGCAGCATGTCCATTCGTTTCAAGCCCGGTTTGATGCCGAAAGGAACGATCCCCTCAATCCAATTGACAGCCGTAGAAAAGTCTTTGAAATGATCCATACGTGCACCTCCTAGAAAATAAAAAAGCATTCGATCCGAAGATCGAACACTTTGCCCAGGCGTACGGCTTTGTCCGTATGTGCTCCCTCGTGGTTCACCACGTTTACGCCAGTCGCACATACCAAATATTTACTCTTATTATAGTCGACCGGCTGCAATAAGCAAGGCTTTTTTCAAAGCGAGCCTCGTTCGGTTTCCTTTCATTCCCGTAATCAAATGTGTTTCTTCGCGACGATGGCGATTTCATCAGGCAAATACGATTTCATTGTACTGCCCTGCACTTCCGTTTCGACCATGCGTTCTATTGTAAAACCGGCTTCGGAAATCGCATTGACGATATCGGCCATCGTATGAAAAATTATTGACGGTCGGCTTGTTCACATTGACACCGAACCTTCTTCCGGCTGCGGTTGCGTCAAATCGATAGTAATGCGGCGCTCTGTCGTGATAACGGCGCTTAATCTCCAGCATTCCGTTATTTTCTTGCAACAACTTGCTCAACGGATGCACTCCTGCATATAATACGCGTCCCCCTGGTTTCAACACCCTGTACCATGTCTTGAACGCTTTCTCGATGTCTTCGTACCAGACCAAATAGGTGGCGTAAACGATATCGTAGGCGTCATTCGGGATGGGTGGCAAGGTTTGGGCATCGGCTACTTGAAAATCCACGTCCAAATCCATGATTGCGGCATTTTTCTTAGCGATTTCGATCGCTACTTCGCGAATGTCGCACGCCGTCACCTTTGCGCCCAAATTTGTCCACGTGAATGCTTGGCTGGCATCGCAGGCACAGCAAGTGTCGAGCAGTCGAAGTCCCCGAACATCGCCCAATAGACGAAATTCAAAGGAATCGTCCACCCCGCCTTCGGCAAAAAACTTGTAATAATCGGGCCTGTCTTTCAGAATCGCTTCCATGTATTCCGGGTGGTACGCATCCCACTGCTTTTGGATCATGAGGAGATGGTCGTTTTCTTTCACAAGCTTCACTCCTTCCAGTGGGATTATTATACAAACATGACGCTGCGTACCAGTAGAGAAACTTCCGTTTGAGGTTAAACTTTACCCGTGCATGTTCGAAGCAGGAGCAGTCTTCCCGCCAGTCAGCGCCTTATTCGCTGACCATTCTATACATGAGAATCAAATCGATATAGCTGCCTGAGCCGAGCTTGATTTGCCGCATACGCCTGCCCTCCTCCAGAAAACCAAAACCTTGATAGAGCCGGATCGCATGCTCATTCGTAGAAAATACCTCCAGTCCGACTTTTTCAATGACCGGGTGAGATTCAGCCCAACCCAGCATAGCGGAAATCAATAGCTTTCCAATCCCTTTTCCCCTCCACTGACGAAACAACATCATGCCAAATTCACCATAATGAGCTCGCCGCTGCAAGGAGGGTGTATGAAAAACGAGCCAGCCGGCGACCTCGCCGTTCACCTCAGCGACGATGAACAGTTCCTTTTCGCTTCTGGAGATTTTATCGATTAAACCGCGGTAGCTTTCTTCCGAATTGCGCAATTCATGAGGCTGCGTGATGACAAATTCGTTCTCGTCCACAACCGATCGCTGAATATGATAGGCGTTCAAAGCATCTGCGGGCGCTGCGGACCGGATGACAACGTGCTCTCCCGTTGACAGGATCTTTTCAATAATCGGGATCGTGGCCATGGTTTTCACTCCCTTTCATTCCTATCGATCGGTCGCTATCTTACGGGGTATTTCCGGTCGAATCTAACTGAAACGTGTTGGTGATACCTCCAGGTTACTCGAACAGTTTATTTTATTCATTCCCACTCCGGTTCAAGTCCTCGATAAGGTACAGTAAAATAAAAATATCCGCCATTATAAAATTCCCGGTAACAAAAAAAAGCCTTGGTGAGAGAATGTCACCAAGGGCAAACGATTCGTTTCGTGAGTGATATTGATTCACAATACCGGCTACAGCACTGAGTCAATATCTATGCAGCCGACCCGTAAAAACCCGCTTTCATCCTCATAAGTAAACGCCACCTTGCTGCTGTCGGGACTGAACGACGGATGGGGATGGCCGGGATGATGCTTCCAGCGGTCGATCTCGCACAGAACGGCGGACTTGCCGTTCCGTACGTCGGTTAGCACGATTCGGCTTCGCGTCCCTCCAGGTCCCGTATCCGATACGGTCCAGCGCCCGTCGGGGCTAACGGCAGCGTGCCAATGGACATGCTCGCTGTTGACGCAGCCCCAGCGCTCCCCGTCCTTCGTTACGTAATATATTCCTGTCGGAGTCAGCGGACTGACTCCGTATTTGACGAAATACAATCGCTCGCCGTCATGCGACCACATTTCGTGGCCTACGCATTCGCCGACCGTGCCGTCATCCAGCCGCTTCTGCTTGAAAATATTGTCCGCCTTGCCTGTCTTCGCATCGACAACCCAGATCCGGTCCGGTATGTGCTCGGTCGCTCCTTCATGCGCGTAGAAGATGAGACCGGATAGACCGGATTCACCATGGCGTGGCTCGCTATCGGAAACGGCTTGGCAAACAACGGGTCGATAGCAACGCGCCATTCGCCGGTAGGAACGTCGATTGATAATACAAGCGTGTGCTCCTCCCGGCTGCCTATGACCGATACGGTCATGCAATCGTTTGAGATCGACACGGGACCGACCAGTTTCATCTCTTCATCGACCGTACATATTTCGCGAACGTGAGCACTGTTGTAATCGACGGCAAGAATTTTGTTGCCGACGCAGTAATAGTAATGATCGTCGGACGCGGATGTCCCCGCCTCGTACGGAACGTTCTCGGCCAAAACCTTGCTGCCGCCGGTTTCCGTATTGTACAGCACGTACCGGCATCGGTACGTGTCCGGATTCACGTTCGCCGATACGATCAGGTCGCGGCTGTTGCTTCTCCACGAAGAAGCGGTAAAATACCCGTGAACCGTATGGGATTGTTCGCTGCCGACGGAATGGATCGTGCGGCCGGTTTGCGCGTTCGTTACAAGCTTGGCTGCCAGCATGAAATGATCGCCTTCTTTCCCATTTCGTATATCGTTTATTTAACTTTCAGCTTGGCAATCTGCTGATTGATCTGTTCTTCTGCTTCTCTTAGCGCAGTGTTGACGTCTTTGTCGTTCACGACAACTTCCTTGAATTTCGCTTGCATGACGGGAGCGGCTACGGAATCATATTTCGACACCGGCTTTCTTGTTGGGGCAAGCTGATTTTTAATTAAAGCTTCGCGGTTTTTGCCTTCCAGTATCGGGTTTTCCTTTCCGTACTCCTTCTTGATCTCCTGGTTTTTCAACACGGTCATTCTTCCCTGCTTAATCTCCGCCGTCTGCACTTCATCCGATAAAATATGCGCGATCGCCTGGAAGGCTTGCTCCTTATACTTGCTGGTTTTGGAGATCGCCATGCCGGGGGCGAACATTTGGATCGTTCGGCCGGGAGCCTCCTTGAAGGTCGGGAGCGCGACCACATCCCAGTTGAGGCCTCCTTTGATCGCCTCTGGCAGCGATCCGAAAATCGTCGTCGAAGCGAACATGGCGAGCGTTTTGTCCTTCAAATAATACTGCGACGCTTTTCCGTAATCTTGTGAAGCGAGCTTGCCGCCGTCCATCTCGTAAATCCGCTTCATTGTGCCGAACCAGTTTTTCCACGGATCGGTATTGACCACCGCATTGTCATTCGCGTCGAGAAGCGGCAGAGATAATTGATTGTAAGGGATCAAGATGTTGTCATTGATGCCGATGCCGCGAAACTGCACGCCGTCCACCAGCTTCGTCACTTTTTTGGCCAGCTCGATCGCATCGTCCCACGTCATGCCATCCTTCGGATACGGTACGCCGAATTTATCGAATATATCTTTATTGTAAAACAGCGCCTCCACATTGATCGAGCGGGGCAATGCGAGCAGCTTTCCTTCATTGCCTGCACCTGCATACGCCTTCATATCATCGATTACGGCCGGGTCGATCCGGCCCAGGTCGAAGTTGTATTTTTTGGCGAGCAGCGTCATGTCAAGCGGAACGTCCAAGTCTTTGTACGTAATAATATCCGCACCGCTGTCGAGGAAAAGAATGTCCGGCACCGTGCCCCCCGCCACAAGGTCTTCGATCATGGAGCCTTTCGCCCGTTTCACCACTTGAATCGTAATAAACGGATATTTCTTTTTGATCGGCTCTTCGAACGCGGTTTTGAACAATTCATCCCCCATGCTCGTGTTGAATACCGTGAGCGTGATCGGTTCCGTACTCATCGCCGCAGGCTCGTTCTTGCCTTTATCCGACGGAGCCGGATTCGCATTCCCACCTGCCGGGCCTCCTTGCGCACACCCCGCCATTCCTAGCGCCAGTGACATTACACCGGCCAGCCAAGCAGACCTGCTCTTCTTTGTATAGGTCATATTGAACCCTCCCGATTGATCAAAATAAATAAATTTTTTTTCATTTCTAAGTAAAACGCTTCCAGAATACCAAGGCGTTCGTATATGATTAAACCAAATTTAAAGCGCGTACTACACGCAAGGCATGCTTGCTTCATATCCGATTTTACTATGAGGAATGTGCAATTGAGGTCGTGGGAGGAGGCTCGTGATGAACGTTCATGATTCGGAACCTTTTGTAGACAGCATGGTCAACAATGATTTGAAGGATTTGCCCTTCTTTATTAAACATCGCTGGACCGACTTGCATTTTCGCATGAATTTTCATTCCCACAACGGGTATGAGCTGTATTTCGTCCATGACGGCACCGGCAATTTTTTGACAGACGGCCGGATTTATACGATCGACGGATTCGATATCTTTTTGATCGGAGAGAACGAGATTCATAAGCCGATTCCCGCCCAAGGCCGTCCGTTTACCCGGACCGTCATTAATTTTTTGCCGGAGTTTCTGCATTCCAGCACCAAGAAGAAGTGGCTCGAGATGTTCGAGAGAGCGCACCATCCGGATAAGATGCACATCCGCTTGAATGCCAAGGAGCATTCGCACATATCCGCTATATTGTCCCGCATGCACGAGGAGTACTCTACCCGGGAGTATGGCTTCGACCAAATGCTCGGCGTTTATTTGAACCGGCTGCTCTTCGAAATTTATCGGCTGCTTCATTCCGGCAAAGAACCGGATTCCAAAGCGTCCGGCAGCTCCACCAATGCCATCGTCGAAAACGTCATCAACTATTTATCCGAGCATTATGCCGAAGACGTTTCTCTCGATGAGCTCGCCAAAATGTTTTTCATAACCCCTTACTACTTATGCCATCTGTTCAAAAAAACGACCGGCGATACGATTAGCAAATTCATCCTGTATACACGCATCCACCATGCCAAAAGGCTGCTAACCCGCTCGGACCTGACCATTTCGGATATTGCGATGATGGTCGGCTTCAACAGCTACCCGTATTTCGGCATGATCTTCAAGAAACACGTGGAAATGACGCCGAAGCAGTTCCGCACAAAATATAGACAGACAAGCCCGAACGGGCTTGATCCCGGTTAATTCCCGGTCAGTGCCCTTAGCTGCGACCAGACGCCGGGTGTTCCAGATGCCGTGCATACCCAGCCGGTGACGATATACTTACTCCCGGCCGCCCCCGTTTCGACCGGTGCTTGATTATAAAGCACATCTCCCGTGCTCCAGGCGTATTCCGTCGGCGCCGAAGGCGCCTCGTACTTTCCTTGGCTTGCACGAATATGCCAGCTGCCTTGATCGAAATAAATTTGGCTCACGTCGTTGCTCCTGTATTTGCCGATCGAAAAGCCGGGCCTTACCCCGCTTCGAACATATAGGAGCGAGTGAGAACGAACCCTGGATACGGTTGTATTCGCTCCGTTCACGACAACCGCCCGTGTCGTGGTGCCGGTGACGGCCACGTTATCGACGATACCGAAGTCGCCGTTCATTTGCACGCCGTATCCGCCTTTGCACTCGATGATCGTATCTTTTATCGTCACTTTGTTATGATTGGGGTTCACAATGAATGGGGTATTCGCCTCAATTACCCCGCCCAGTACGGTCACGTTCGCGTCAAGCGCCGTCTGCGCGTCTCTTATGAAAATCCCGGTGTGGGACGTATCGTTCAGATTGACGATGTCCGGGTAGATAACCTTGTGGTATCCCTGCATCCCGTCGACATACTCGAATTTGATCCCGTACGGATTCCAGCAGCGGATGACCGGGTTCACGATATCGACCTCTTTGGACTTGCCTTTAATGACGATAGCGCCTTCCGTGCTGCCGGGCAGCGTACTGACCTTGGCCTGAATGACACCGCGTTCGACGGAAAGAAACTCGATCGCCTGGTCATCCACTTCGGTTAAGCTCCCGGTGACCGTAATATCGTTGCACTCCGAAAACTGCACCGCCTCCAGCCGGTTCCCGCCCGTAACGTTCGTTTCCCGGTTGTAACGTCCGCTGCCGACGGATTCGATATGGAGCCGGACGTTCCGGCTACCGTAAATGGTGCTGTCTCCTGTCAAGCTGCCGTTACATAGGGCGTCGATGGTCGCATTTTGAATGCCGTTGGCGCGTATAACCTTCACGGAAGAACCGTCCGTTTGGCCGCACCTTGCGGCAGTGACGCCCAGCCTGACGTTGTTGCTGTCCTGCAGCACGACCGTGTGCGTGGACAGCAAGTCCGTCGCCTGCACCCGCAAGCTTAGATCGCAGCACTTCGAGACGGCGATGCCCGAGCTGGACGCTACCCGCACCCCCGTCATGGAAACGCTTACCGTTCCGCCGATACAACGGCTGACGGACATGCCGACGGAATGAAGCGACAGCCCTTCGGAAACGTGCAGCGTATAGGGGCGAGTGATTCGAGCCACCGTAACTCCAGTCAAGCTGAACATGATGTTTCGGTCGAGCGTCAGAGTGCCTTCGGCCGCAGCAACGACTTTTGCGATAAACTTTGTCGCGGCATAGCGGCTCGGCGTATAAAGCGAATGCGCGATCGTGCCCGCTATTTCGACGAAGTCGCCGGCCGCAGCGGATACGGCGGTTGTCAACCGATAGTCCCCTGCCGTCACATCGCTTGCCGCCCCCGCCGCGCCTGTCGGCGCATCGAGCAGAAACGTTCCGCCGCCGTATAGGCGTACTCCTTCGGCGATCAGCGCCACGTGCTTCCCGCTGACCGTCACATTGCCTGTGACGTAATACGCGCCGGCAGGAATATAGACCGCTCCTCCCGTTTCGATCGCATCGAACGTCTGCTGGAACGGCAGCGTATTGTTCGTCGGATTCGGATTGAACGTTCCGTCGGCCAGAAAGTAATCGGCCTTCGCTCCCTTGTCCTTCACGTTGTACTCGGTGCAGCAGCCCAACGGCGGATCGCCGTTATTGCCGTACACCGAATCGGTTACGCTCTGTCCGGCCGCCGCGTTCCCCATCCCCGTCAACGTACTCCCCGCAATCAAACCGATGCCTGCCGCGCCTAAACCTGTAAAAAATGTTCTTCGGCTCATCGATGTTGTTTCTTTCTTATCGCGTTCCAGCTCCATATACCCTCCTTGTAACCGAAATATCAAACCTTACATCCATCCGAATCCCCCTTGCTGGTAATTCCCACCGCTGTACTTTTGATTATAGAAAAAGCAACCGTATCCAAACATTTCATTATTGCTGTAAAACTATAATGAAATTGTTCTGTTGCTTATAATCATTTTTTCCAATGAATATGGCTGCCGCTTACCTTATAATCGGAGTAGCATCGGGCATGGCGTACCTCAATTGGAGAAATATCTTCGTTTAATGGAGAATCCAACGTACAGCATGAGCTCTATCTGGTCGTGGTCGATCCGAATAATCAAGTAGCTGCATTTGCCAATGTTTGGCATGATAAACCCAACCATATAGCCGTCATCGAGCCTTTCGGAACGAAAGAAAGCTACAGGAGAAAAGGGCTGGCTAAAGCATACGCCGGTTAATAGCTCTTGGCGCTCTCAAGCTGTACATCAACCATGAAGGCTTATGGACGCTCGATCCCGAGCCTGACGATGCCTTGCGGGTATATCTGAAGGCAGGCTTTGAAGAGCGGGGGAAAAATGTTCGTGTGGTGTAAAAGTAGCTCATTGTAGCTAGTGAGTTGAAAGGAGAGTTTGCATGAGTCATTGTTACTATATCGGTTCCCCCCGTGAACTGCCTCTGGGAGAACGGGGAAGCGTAAAGTCGGCGGAAGATAAGAGCGGCAGCAAGCCGATCAAATCAATTCGATTTAAATCGGCCGTCATTCCTGAAGGAAGCATCCCGCTCGATCAGATCCTCGACTTATCCCATGTTCAAGCCGACGAAACAGCGATATACGATTCCCCTGAACGCGCAGCGGGAATTATTATTCGAGCGCTTCAGCCGTGGAACGAAATGATCACGCGGCATTTTACCAATTCTTACGTCTGTGAACTCTACCCCAATTGGGGAAAATTCAATTTGAGTCCACTACTGATGACGTTGTACCCGGAAGAGTACGAAGTGAATCTCAAATGCATCAAGGAACTGTTTCGGCTCATTCAAGATTATGGGAAAAATCATGAAACGTTTGAGATTTACACTTGTTCGATAGGAAATGAACGGCGTCAAAAAAACGATGCCCCTCATCGGGTGATCGATCTAGCCCAATATCGGATTGAAGACTATTTTCATTTAAGAGAAGAGCAGTATGTTCAGGTTCGTACATAGGGAGTGCATTTCATGACGTTGCATGTTTGACCAATCCCAAAAATCTTAGTGTTTCTGCCATCATGAGATTATTTTCGTTCTGCAAGTTTTTGACTAATTGTGCAGCCGTCTCTTTGGCCGTTATATAGTCCTCTTCGGAGACGGTTCCTTTTTCCAAGGCATCCTCTAATTCATCTGCATCCAATACATAGACGCATCCATCAGGCAAATAAACAATATCCAAGTAAAGATCTTCGATATATGGGACCCCCGCTTCCGTTAACCCCATATCTTTAATCAAATCGATATACCACTGAACGATGTTGCCATGGTTATCTATTGATGCCGTCACCGCGAACTTGCGATGTATCGGGAATAGCATTAACCACTCGTAATCGTTATCTACAATGCACAAATCGCCGCCCCCGTAATTTACGCAAATCGGCTCTTCGACTTTTTTTAAAGTCAGTAGGGAGACATAGCCGGTAAACGACGCTTCTTCAACGTACATTTGCACATAGCTTTTTTCATAGATTCGAAACCATCCCGGTTCGTCGGCGAACTTCTTTTTCATGGCGAGCCCCCAATATTAACTAACTAATACGTTACATCCACTGCATCGCTACAGCCCTTGAACTACGCTCCAAATAAGCAATCAAATATTGCCGCCACCAGTATGAACTATTTACGTGAACGGACGGGCTGATGTACGTCAAACATATTTCCGAAAGGATCGTAAAACGTAAAAAACTTGCCTATGTTCCCCTCGTCAATGATTTTCCCCACTTTTGCCCCCAGTTGCAGGAGGTGCTCGTGAAATCCAACGATATTTCTCACTCTAAAACCGATCGTGTAGTGGTCCTCCCCGTTAACAAGGAAAGTCGCCGATGTATCGTCAGCGGTCTTTACCAAAAACAAGCTTGGTCCCATCGCAAAATCAACATAGGCAAGATCTTTATTTCTAAAACCTAGTTTCGCCCCCAGTTTATTGCAATACCAGTCCAAAGCTTGTTCCAAATCGGAAACGGGAATTTCCGTATATTCGATTCCTTCAATATATGGAGTCATTGTTTTCGTCCTTTCCAATGTTATTTTATTTTGGCGAATATCACCTCATCATAACACAATTGGAAATAATATGAATTAGAATCCTACAGCTCATGTTTGTGATATATATCGAGAGATATCAATATACCTTGACAGGAATATTCCATATTATGTATATTTAATAGTATGAAGGGAGAAATGCGTATGGGCGGGAAATTAACAACTTTGAGCGCACTTGCTGAGCCCAATCGCTTGCAAATTGTCGAGCTTTTGCGCAACGGACCGCTTACGGTAGGGGAAATTGCCAACGAGCTTGGACTTCGCCAGCCGCAAGCTTCCAAACATCTTCGTGTACTAAGCGATTCCGGGCTTGTCGAGGTACATCCGGACGCCAATCGGCGCATATACAGGCTGCGGGCCGAACCGCTCGTTGAGCTGGACACGTGGATGGAGTCTTTTCGCCGCATGTGGGAAGAACGATTCGACCGCCTTGACGATTATTTGCGGGTGCTGCAGGAAAAGGATAAAAAGGAATAGAACGGATCTTGGATGCCCCCGATGCTGTATGATCATGACGGAACACAAAAAACAATCCGCGCACCTTCTCAGGAAAGGGCTGCGGATTGTTTTTGTATTTTTACACTAATTACCAAATTAACGAATCAAATTATATCGCTTCGACCGACGAACTGCCTTTATCGGTTTCCCTCAATAATCGCAGCTGCTCCTGCTGAAACTGATGCGCCCGCGTATCCTCCAGCTCCGGCGAGCAAATGCGTCGAAGTTCGGTCTCAAGCTCAACCGCTTTTTCCGGATATTGCGTGAACACGTTGTTCAGCTCTTCCGGGTCTTCCCGCAGATGGAACAACTGATGCGGCGCTTCGGTATAATAGATCAGCTTCCAGTCTCCCTTGCGGATCAGGTAAGCCCCCGATCTCGTGCCATGCCCATGGTATTCGGAGAAAACAACTCGCTCCGCGTCCCGTACGCTCACCGTTTGCAGCGGTTCCCCGGCCCAATGCTCCGGTCTTATGGCGCCTGCGGCATAAAACAGCGAGGCTTGCACGTCATGCGTATCGACAGGCGTTTCTACCCGTTTGCCTTTGGCAAAGTCCGGTCCGGCCGCAATGCACGGAATTCGTACGGAGTCCTCATATAACGAGCATTTCCACCACATGCCGAACTTGCCGAGCATCTCCCCGTGATCCGATGTATAAATGACATTCGTGCTTTCTTTCAGTCCGTTCTCCTGCAATACACCGAGCAATCTTCCGATTTGATCGTCAATAAACGCCACATTGCCCAAATAACCTCTTCTCAGCCCGCGCACCTGCTCTTCGGTAAACAAATCCGCTTCGAAGTGACTTCGCAAATCGCTCGCATACGGATGATTCGCGCTTGCTTCCTCTTTTCCATAGCGGGGCAGGTCGCCACCCTCGGGATACAAATCCCAATACTCCTGCGTGTTCCACTGCGGGAAATGCGGATTGAGCAAATTAATGGTCAGGCACCATGGCTGCTCTAACGTCGGGGCCACTTCACGCAGCCACTGGAGCGCATCGTTTATTACTTTTAAATCGCCGTCAAAAGCGGTTTCTTTTACGCCGTAGCCGTCCGCACGCTGTGCGGCATCTTTGCGGACCGCGAGCGGCCTGCGGCTGAAGTTCGTGTCGCCGGGCTTCTTCTGGTCTTTGCTGTGATGAATTTCCGAGAAGCCGAGCCGCTGGCCTGCGTCATATACATGCGTTTTGCCGAAATGGACGGTATAAACGCCTTGATCATGCAGCACTTTGCCGTAGGTCGGAAAGTCGGTTCGCAGCCCGACGTTGCAGTTGCTGTACGTTTGCAGCTCATGCACGCGCAAGCCAGCCATAAACGCGGAGCGGCTCGGCGAGCAAAGCGGCGAAGGACAATACGCATTCTCGTACACGGTGCCTTCCGCCGCCAAACGCTCCATGTTCGGCGTGCGAAGGAAGGGATGGCCGTACACGGCAGAATAAAACGGATTATGCTCGTCGGACATGAATACGATGCTGTTGCTCATTCGGTATTCCTCCTTTGTCGGGTAGCCTAAAGCCGGGTTTCCTGCTCCGTTACGCGGCGTTGGCCGCTCTTCTTCTCTTCGGCAGCAATGATCTCCGCAGGCGCCTCGCCCGCTTCGGCCATACGCTGCAGCAGCCGCTGCCTGAGCACTTCGGCGGTCTGCCGGTGCGATTGAAAGCCGATCAGATTCGTCAGCTCATACGGATCGGCCTGAAGATCGTACAGGAACTCCTCCGCATAAGCGTCGGACGAAGCGCTGTTCCGGTTTGAATCCGGGGCGGACACCGAATATTTCCACCGCTTCGTCCGGATCGCGCGGCCGGTCTGCGCTTCGCTGATTTGCACGAAGACGTCTTCCGGCCAGTCGGCTGTCTCCCGGCGCAGCAGCGGCATAAGGGATCGGCCCTGCATCGAGGCGGGAACCGGAATGCCTGCGGCATCGAGCAGTGTCGGCGGCAAATCGATCAGACTGATCAGCTCGCGGATTTGCCCCCGGCTCGTAAAGCCCGGTCCGGTAAATGCCGTCGGCACGCGAATCGAGCTTTCGTGGCACGATCGCTTGTACTCGCCGTTACGCGTCTTGAAATGGTTGCCGTGATCGGAGGTGAACAGTACGACCGTATCGTCCGTCAGCGCCAAACTTTTCAAAGTGTCGAGCACGCGGCCGAGCGCTTCGTCGAGACGTTTCACCATGCCGTAGTAGCCGTCCAAATGCTGTGCGCTCGTACCCCCGAGCGCCGCCAAATCCGGCGGAGTCCATCGGCCCGTATAAGCATTCGCGTACACGTCGGGCGAAGGGTAATCGTCCCGGTGGTTTTGATGGTGCGGCTCGAGGAACGAAACAAACAGGAAGAACGGCTCGTCTTGATGCCGGTCGACATACCGGATCGCCGCATCCGTCAGCGCATCTACCCGGTAGCCGGGCAGCTTCACACGCTCGTTGTCGTTGTCGAACACAACGGTATCGTACGCATCCGATGTCCGTTCCAGCGCATTGGCCGCAAGCCAATACTCATAGCCGCCCCGCTTCGATTCGGGAACCGGATTCTCGTCGGCCAAATGCCACTTGCCGATATACCCCGTCGTATAGCCGGCCTCGCGGAAATAATGCGCCAGCGTCTTGGACCCTTCCGGCAGCGGAATCGAATTGCGGAAGCAGCCCGTGGTCGTCGGATATAGGCCGGTTTGCAGCGCGGACCGGGCAGGTCCGCATACAGGCTGGCATGTAAAAGAGTGGTACAAGTGCGCACCGCTCGCCGCCATGCGGTCAAAATTCGGTGTGAGACCCAGCGGATTGCCGTGTGCTCCTGTCGTATCCCAGCGCTGCTGATCGGTAAAAAAGACGATAACATTCGGTTGTGCATTTCTTTTCGCCATGACCCGTACACTCTCCTCTAACCCGTTTGCTATTATTTTACTTCAAGCCGCCCAACATTTACATGATAAGCTGCCTCATTCTTAAGGGTCCCGCACACAGCGGAAGCCGAGATTGCCGGTCGAGCTGTCCGGCGTATTGGAGCTGCGCGCAGCGACCCGGTACCGGTTGCAGTACGACTTGTGGCACAAGTAAGATCCACCCCGCATCACCCGATTCACGCCGGTTTTGGGGCCTTTCGGATTTTTCGCCGAACCGGCCGCCGCTGCAGGGTTCGGGCTGAACCAGTCCGAACACCATTCCCACACATTGCCTACCACGTTGTATAAGCCGTAACCGTTCGGAGGAAAAGAAAGCGCAGGCGCCGTCCCGATATAGCCGTCGCTTGCGTTATTTTTATCGGGGAACTTTCCTTGCCAAATGTTGCATAAGTACTCGTCGCCCGGTTTCAGCAAATCGCCCCACGGATACCGTTTCTGCACCAGCCCGCCCCGGGCGGCGTATTCCCACTCCGCTTCCGTCGGCAGCCGTTTGCCGGCCCAGCCGCAGTACGCGGCGGCATCGTTCCATGACACGTGAATCGCCGGGTGGTCCATCCGTTCGTCGATGCCCGTGCCCTCACCCTCCGGCTTCCGCCAGCTTGCCCCCGGGACGGCGAGCCACCAGGGGACTCCAGGTACGCTCGCGGCATCCGCCTTGCGGGCGGAATCCGGAACAAACAAATGAAACACGAACGACCATCCGAATCGTTCCGCCTCGGTTACATATCCCGTATCCCGCACGAAATCCGCGAATTCTGCGTTCGTAACCGTCGTTTTATCGATATAAAACGGGGAAAGCTCCACCTCGCGGACCGGTCCTTCCCCGTCGGCCGGAAAGCCTTCCGTATCGTCGGTGCCCATAAGGAATGTGCCGCCTGCCAGATACACCATCGATTGCGCTGCGCTTGCGCCGATTCCAGCGATAGTTGCTCCAGAAGGCGAAGCAACAAGATCGTTCCGCCGCTCAATCCCTCCATGGCCTTGGATCGCCAAGGCAGCGGCCGCCTCCGCTTCAGCCCTTTCATTGCCGCGACGACCTATGGAGCAGCATGAAAGCTTATGTACATGTTCCGCCACGGTCAAGCTCCCTCCTTTGTCCCTGCGATCTCCCGCTGCGCAGCGCCGGTTGCATCAGCGCCGGGGACCGCCTCCGGATTCCACACCTCATGCCGCTCCAGCCCGACCTGTTTGCCCCATTGGGCGAGGAAGGCCTGATCCGCATGACGCTGCAAGGAGGACGAGATCAGCGAATCCGGGTCCCAGCCCTGCAGCGCCAGTCCGATCAACCGCTGCACAAGCTCCCGGTACTCTTCAAGTTCAGCCAAATTCGTCGTTTCGTGAGGATCGCTCTGAAGATCGAACAACTGCACAGGCGGGTAGTTATGGTAGTAAACCAGCTTGTACGCGCCTTGCCGGACCATGCGGATCGCCGAATCCTGCGGCGTCAGCAGTTCGCCGAACACCGGCGGTTCCTGCTCCCACACCGTTCCGGCCTGATCCGTGCCGAACAGCAGTGGAGACAAATCGTTCCCGGTCAAGGTGGATGGCGCCGGCGATTGCGTCGCCCCGAGGAAGGTCGGCGCCAGGTCGACCAGGCTAACCGGCGTATCGACTGCTGCGCCTCTGACGATTCCGTCCGAACCGCTGTGCCGCAGCGGATGCCAGATCATCGGTACGCGCAGCGCGCCCTCATAGAAGCTGCGCTTCCAGAACATGCCCTTGTCTCCTGCCATCTCCCCGTGATCGGATACGTAGACGATCCAGGTGTCCCCCGGCAGCGCCGCCGACGCTTCGACGATCCGCCCGACCAATTGATCAAGCCGATTCACGAGGCCGATATAGTTGGCCCTTGCCTCGAACAGCTGCCCGGGCGTAATTTGCTCCGCCTTCAGCCGGCGAAACCAATGATCGAGCCACGGATGACGGGGAAGCGAATCGGGAGGAATCGGCGCATCGGCCGCTTCCATTGCCCGAACCGCCTGCTCATACTGCTCCGGCGGGCTGATGAACGGGTGATGCGGTCCATACAGCCCGACCGTAATGAACAAAGGCCGAGCCGCCTCGCGGCTGCGCCCGGATACGTATTGTTCGTACGCCTGCGTCACCTGCTCGTCGTACTCCAGCACCGGGCTGTTGCCGGGGCCGGCCGTTTCGATGGAGCGCAAGCCTTGGCCCGACGTGCCTTTCAAATCGCCGTACGCCGTAGACGGTCCGCCCAAGTAAGTCGGCGTAATATCGCCGACGAGCCGGTGCTCGTACCCGTGCCGCTGATCGGGCCCGACGAAATGCATGCGGCCGCACAGCACGGTTTCGTAGCCGCCCAGTCCAAGCCCGTGCACAAAGGTCGGAATGTCCGATGCCAGGTGATCGCTGTTGGCGAACACGCCGGTTTGATGCGGGTAGCGTCCCGTCAGCATGGACATGCGGGACGGGACGCAAAGCGGGGAATTGCAGTACGCATTCGTAAACCGCACGCCGCCTTCCGCCAAACGATCCAGGTTCGGCGTACGTACCACGCGGTTACCCGCGCAGCCCATATAGTCCCCCCGGTGCTGGTCCGCTACGATAAATACGATATTCGGCTTGCTCATCGAACGATCTCCTTCCGTTAATCCATGTTTATTTCAACGCTTTGTAGTCATCGGCCGTATAATCTTTTTTCGGGTCCCAGTTCGGAAATTTGAAATCGCCTAGACTGACGCTGCCGCCCGCCGATTTTACTTTATTCACGGCTTCTTCCAGTCCTTTGTTTAACTTGTCGTTGTACGCTTTGAGCAGACCGGCCGCATCCTTTTGCGCCCCTGACAGGACGGATTGCAAAATGTCGTTGAAGCCCGGTTTCACTTTCGGCTGGTCGAGCGAGCCGAGTTCGACGATGACTTTGGCGGTTTGCGCATTTCTCACCGCATAATCCGGTCTCACTCTCAATAGATCTTTATGAAGCTGCATAAACGTATTGAACTCGGGATACGGGTACAGCGATTTATTATTATTGATACTGTCGATCGGCGTAAGCGCCACGCCGCTTTTCAGATAGCGATCGTAGAACATTGGGGCCGTAAAGCCGTTCTCGAGGAAAGTGCCGACTTCCTTCGGATGCTTCGTCTTCGACGAAATCATATAACCGGTCGGGTTGACCGGGACGTAGTAATAGGTCGGCTTGCTGCCGTCCGGCGTCGGTACCTGGGCCAGGCCGAAGCTCGCTTCCGGCGTATCCCGCTTGACGATCCACATCCGGGCTCTGCCGTCGATCAGGAACGCCGCCTTCCCTTGACCGAACATGATCCCGGCTTCCGCTCCTTTCAAGGTAAAAGACGAAGGCAGAATGCTGCCGTCCTGCTTCAGCTTGAGCAAAAAATCGAACGAGTCGAGCATCGCCTTGGAATCGTAGGCGTACTCGCCCGTTTTGTAATTAAAGCCTCCTGCCGCCTCGGGAGACGTCCCCGCCGCCAAAGCGTTGACGAAGTTAACGACGCCGGAATTGCCGCCGGATTCGCCGCCTCCGAACACGACGCCATACACATCGCCTTTCCCTTTGGCCGTAATCGTCTTGGCCATTTCCCTCAGCTCGTCCCATGTTTTCGGCGGCTTCTCCGGATCGAGACCCGCTTGCTTCAATACGTCCTTGTTGTAATACAAGATCGAACCGAGCTGCGGGCCCGTAAGCGGCCAGCTGTACGTCTTTCCGTCGATCACGTTGACGCCCTCCACGAAACTTCCCGGGAAAAAGCGATTTTTCCAGCCTTCGGACACGAGCCCGTCGAAAGGAAGCACATGACCGTTCGCTACGAACGTGCGAATATCCGAGCTCGACGGCGTCTGGTATATATCCGGCATGTCGTTCGAGGAGATCGCCGCCTGAATCGCCGTATTGTATTCCGCTGCCGGCATAAACCGGGCTTCCACGCGAATCTGCCCTTTATATTTTCCATTGAACTCTTTGACCATTTGCTGTCCGGGACTTTCGTCGCCCTTCAGAAAGTCGCTCAAGCCCCATAAGGTGATGACCGCTTCTTTTCCGTCACCGGCCGCTGCGCCATTCCCATCCGCCGAACCTGAGCAGCCCACCGTCACGAGCAAAGCTGCGCCGATTGACCCGGCCAATAACGATTTTTTCCAGTTGTTTTTCATATCGCTCCATACCTCCGCATAATTCTTTTTGTCTCTGTTAAGCTTTTACCGCACCGGCAACGCCTTCGATAAAATATTTTTGCAGCAGCAGAAATACGATTAAGATCGGGATCAGCGAGATGCTGGCCGCCGCCGCCATTCCCGTCCAATCGAGCGTATTCTCCCCTACGAACTGAAACATGCCGACCCCAAGCGTACGCAGCTTCGGCTTCCCGAGCGTAAAGACGAGCGGCATCAGGAACGCGTTCCAGGTAAACATAAACTGCATGATCGCCGTCGTAGCGATAATCGGTTTGGAAAGGGGCAGCATAATTTGGACGAAGGTTCGTATAAAGCCGCTCCCGTCCACCTCGGCCGACTCCTCAAGCTCTTTGGGCAAGCCGCGGAAATAAGCAACGAACAATAATATAAACAGGACATGCGCCCCTCCGGCCTCCGCCAAAATGACGCCCCACAGCGTATTGTTCAAACCGAGCTGATTGACCAGTGTATAGATCGGAATGATCGTATAGCCTTTCGGCATGAACATGGTGGCGGTGATGGCCGAAATAAAGAACATTCTGCCCTTGAAGTTGTACCGTCCGACCGCGTAACCCGCCATCGAGCACACGACGATCACGATCGCGACGACCGCCACCGTGACGAGCACCGTGTTCCAGAAGTAAACGGAGAAATGCGCCGTTTCCCAGGCCCGCTTGAAATTCGCGAACTGAAATTGTTCCGGCCACAGTGAAATGCCAGAGCTGATATATTCTTTGTTTGTTTTGAATGCAGCCATAATCATCCATACGAACGGATAAATCCAGACGATCCCCAGCCCGATCAGCAGCAGATGGACGAGCAGGATTAGCGGCGAACGTTTGATATTTTGTTTTGTCATGTTGTTTCCTCCCTCGGGCCTTTCCCTGCTTTGCGTCCCCCGGCACGTTTCGCGAGCAAACCGAGGACGAGCGATATGACCATGACGACGATGCCGTACAAGACGCCTGCCGCCGATGCGAAGCCGACCCGCGCTTCCCCTTTGCCGGAAAAGGCGTAGCGGTATATATACACGTCGACCATATCCGTCTTGAACGCCGGCCCGCCGTCCGTCATCGCTTTGACGAGGTCGAACACATGCAGCGCATTGACCGCCGACATCAGCAGAATCACGCTCCCGACGGGCAAAAGCAGCGGGATCGTAATGTAACGCAGCATTTGCAGCGGACCCGCTCCGTCGATTTTCGCCGCTTCGAACACTTCTTTCGGCAGCGATTGAATGCCGGCCAGCCAATAGATCAGCTTCATCCCGAAGCTTTTCCATATGCCTACCAGCACAACGACCAGAAACGCCGTATCGACCGAGCCGAGCCAATCGATGGGGGTGCTTAGCAGTCCAATCCGAATGAGCACCTCGTTGACAAGCCCCTTGTAGGCGCCGAAGATGAAGCGCATCACCAAACCGACAACCGCCGTCGTCGTTACGACCGGCAGGAAATAGATCATGCGGTAAAAGGCCTTTCCTCGAAGCCAACCGACATTAAGCAGCAGCGCCAACAGCAGTGCCAACGGCACCTGAATGAGGACAACGTACAGCATGAACGTCAAGCTGTTGCGGAACGCATTCCAGAAGATCGGATCCAGAAGCGTCTCCTTGAAATTGGTGAAGCCGACATAATCTTTAAGCGGGCCGAATCCGCTCCAGTTGAAAAAGGCATATACATAACTCATGATGATCGGGTACAACGTGAAGAGTAAAAATAATACGAGCTGCGGCGCAATGAACAATAAGCACCATAACTGCCTGCGCGTCCGATGATGCACACGCTCCCGCTTCCCATGGGCCGTCTTTCTTTCCAATACGTAAGCCATCAGATGTCTCCTTCCCCTTCGAGCAAGTAATACAAAAAAAAGACGCAGCTCCACTATGGGAAGCGCGTCTCCGGCGGTCCGGTCAACTGCACATTTAATCACTTTAATTCCAATATGTTTTATCGGATTTGATTATATAGGGTATGGTAGCACCGACGTCGCTTGTTTGTCAATACAAAGTTTTGGATCAACTTTTGGGTCCGACGTCTGGAACCGCTGCACAATAATTTTTATAAAAAGTCATCACCGCTTATACAAATAAGGCGGAGCCTTCACATATAAATGGTAATGAACCCTTGGAAAGCGGTGATGGCGATGGAGGACAAAGAGCGGCAAAATCCGATGATCGACTGGAATTCGTTCCATAAACAGGCCGGCGAGGTGCTGGGAGAACAGTTTTGGCAGGACATCGCCGGCCTGATTCCGAATACGGGTCCGCGCATCGATATATATTATACAGCCGGCTCTGTCGTTGTATTGGCCGAGATTCCAGGACTGACATCTCCGAATGATATCGACATTCACCTGGAGGGACAAACGCTTGTCGTGGAAGGGGATATCCCTCGTCTGTACCCGGTTACCGACAACCGGATTACCCAACAAGAGCGCTTCTTCGGAAGTTTCCGCCGCTCTCTTCCGATGCCGAAGCCTGTCTCCGCAAACGGAATTTATGCCCGTTATTCGCAAGGCTTGCTGATTGTCGAGCTGCAGATCGAGGAAGATTCGCGGCAACCGCCAATTCCGATCGATTTCAGCCAAGGGTAAGGGGGATCCACATGGTACGCATACAATTTCAAGATTTGCGGGTTGAAACCGTCTCCGGTTCATCGGGTATTTTCTCCGGCAGCAATAGCCAACATAAGTTCAAGCATGCGGCCAAACAAAATCAAGCTTTCGGTACGATCAGCGGAGAGTCGTGCATCGTCTCGGACGTGCAAGCTTCATTGGACGATCGCGACCGGATCGACATGCATAACGCCGGAAAGCCATCTCCCCGGTGATGCCGTTGTTTTGGAAAAAGAAGACCGTTCCCGATACGTCGGTTCGCGATTTGGAACGGCAGCTTCGCGATTTGAACGCCCAATTCCGCAGGCTGGAGGAGTCGCTCGAGCGGCTTTCCGCCAAAGCGCCGCAAATTACGATTGAAAATATACATATCCATCAGCCGGTAGTGGAAAAAATGGAATACCGCTTGGATGCTCTGGATATCGAGCATCTAAGCGGTTCGCTAAATCTCGGAAATAATTTCGGCGGAAAAACGCCCCCTGGCCCAGGCCCTTCAACGATGCCGCTGACGAAAAAGAAGGACGAAACCGTCCCCGCCGGCGGTTCCGCAACAACAAATGCCGCAGCGGATCGGCCGCCATCCGGCCATTCCGAGGCAGGGCTGCAATCCACGCCGACTGGCTTTCGGCTGAAGCGAAGCTAACGCACCCACACTATTATCCCGACGATCGGAGGGATTCGCCATGTCTTCTTTTTTATCGCCTCAATTTGTGATCGGCTCCATTCGCATTGGCTCGGTCGAAAACGCGGCCTGCATCAATATGGGCAATAACTGGCCGACCGGATTCGAGAGCCATCAGAAGCTGACCCAGGGCTTCGGTTCGGTCAGTGGCGACCGCAATGTCGTCTCCGGGATTCGTTCGCTGCTGAACGACTCCGATTTTCTCGACATGCTCAACATTACGGACGCCGAAGTGCCGGATTGGCTGCAAAAAGCGATCCTCTCGGCCGGCGGAGCGGCTGCGAAAGCAGCCGAGCCCGATATCGGCAAAGGCCCGGCGTAACGAAGATTTATCCTATGCCGCTCCCGAATATTTTGCTTTCCGAACGTACAGGGCTGTCGATGATATCGTTGTCCTGGATCAGATTGGCGATATGCTTCAAACGGTTGAGCCCGATATTTTTGCCGGTGCCGTAATTGTTTTTATGCATGCCGCTCCATGCGGCCTGCATGTTCTCTCCGACGTCGATCGCCGAACCGTTGCTCACCGTATTCGTATGGATCGAATGAAAGACGATGTCGCATTGCTGCTGCAAGCCGCTGCCGGACACCGCCGCTACTTGCTTGCAATCTTGAACAGGCATATCGCTGATGTCCTGATCGTAGACGACGTTGACTGTATGGGCGACGTTCGCATCCTGAACGCTGCCAAGCCCTTGATTGCTCTTGCTGTAGGCGCTCCAGCCAACCGCATAATTGGTCCCGACGAAAATGCCCGATGTATTTTCGATGGAAGTTACGACGAGCTTGTTGAATACAACGTACGCATTCTGACACGTTTGGGTCAAACGGAACGCCTCCTCAGACGGTCTGATTTTGGAAGCTCGGCGTATTTTGCACGTCGCTGATCGGCGAATCGACCAGATCGCTGTCCAGCACATTGTTGACGATATTCGTCTCGATATTGACGCCGTACATGTTCCCGTTGCCGAAGTTATTTTTGCCGTGTTGAGCCCAGCCGGGCTGAGCGACCTCTCCTACGGATACGACGCCACCGCGGTTCAACGTATTGACATTGATTGCTACGAACGTAATCGTAACGGCCAAGCTGCTCCCCCCCTGACAAATGCCTATAATCGTATTGTATTCCGCCCCGATTCGAACGTTACAAATATTCCCGCTGCTCGCTTCACCCGTCCTATCCGTCGATGACAACGACGAAATCCTTTTTCATTTAGGCAAACTGCTGCCAGTGACATCGCGATAACCTTATTTCGCTTTATCCGGCTTCCCTATGACCTTCAGTTCCCCCATCCGCAGCGTCTGCCCGCCGGCGTCTTTGGAATTTTCGGCGACGATCCGGGCATAGACGCGATTTTCATAGTATCCCGTCGATTTGGCTACACCTAGCAGCGGCAGCGGCCATGTGCCGCCCCAAGCGTACCCGTTACGCCGTTCGTCTTCGATTTCCAGCACGCTGTACTTGATCACGCCGTCCCGGCCGGAAAACATGCCTTTATTCGTGCCGATTTCGTAGAACCGGTACCACGTAGAGCTGTTCTGCGCAGGAACGAAGTTGTTGCCGCTTGGCGTCTTCTCCCACTTCGTATCTTTGATGCGCGCCGTTTCAAACCATTGCAGCGCCGCGTCGATTGCCTTGCGCGCTTCATCCGATGGATTCGGAATCGACATCAAATATTTCACGATCGCTGCCGACTCCGAGCCGGAAATGGAAGGATGCTCGTAATCTCTTCCTTTGCGCGGTTCGTACGTAACCGGATCATGCTGCGCGCACCACGCCGTCAGCACGCCGTTCGCTTTGATTTGCGACTTCACGATGTAGTCGGTGGCACGATCCAGAGACTTCTGAATTTTGCTCTTTCGCTCGGCATCGACCGCATCCGTATCGAACGGATAATGGCCCTGCCCGATAAACTGCAGCACCTCCACGACGCGCATCATCGCGTTATCGTTAAACGTCACATAGTCGGAATAATTGCCTCTGGCCGGATACACTTGCGGCCAGCCGCCGCTCGGGTATTGCATGGTCAGCAAAAAATCGATGCCTTTGCGCACCGCTTCTTTATATTTTGCCTCTTTGGTCTCGTTGTACATGAGCGACAAAAACAGCAGCTCGTTCGTCGTCCCATCGTTGTCGATCGTTCCGAGGTCACCACCGCTTTTCGAGCGCCATGTCGATTTCGGGCCGCTGCTCCACGGCTGTTTGCTCCGTTCCTCCAGCGCTTTGTCCCAGCCCCCCTCTGCCGTCTGCCATGTGAGCAGGTTGTCGGCGCGCTTCCGGTCGGCCGCCTCGTTACCGGTATAATATTTGGCGGTCAGCAGCGGAATTTTCCGCGGGTCTTTCACCGCTGGCCTCGGCATCGTCGCATCGGGATTCAGCTTCTCCTCAATGTCGAATACGGCAACCGTGCGGCTGTCCGCATCAACGCGGGTGCTCGTTTTCTGGACTGTCAGAAACCGGGTCAGCTTCGGATCAAGCTCGCTCCACGTCCCTGCTGCCGCCACGAGCGAAATATCTTTCGGGTCGAAGCCGGCCAGCTTGCCGCTGAACGTAACTTCTACCGTACTTGCGCCGACCGCTTCCGCCTTGACGATCTGCAGCGGCTGCTTCGCTCCGACGGCCGCCGCGCCGCCGGTTTCCAGTGAAGCCGTGCCTTGGCATGCCGCCGCCGTCAAGGAGACAAGCAGCAGCGCGCCGATCCATTTGGCTGCACGCAGCGTGTGCGTCACTTGTTCTGTTCTTCTTCTCACATGACCGCCCCTATTCATCGCGTCGTTTGTACGCACTCTCTCTGCAAACCCTTTCATTTTTCCCGCTGCAGAACATGCCCGCTGCGAACGCTTGAGTTGCTGTTGCTTTTGTAACTTTCGAGTGTACATCCATTATAAAGTACATTTTGCAGCAAATCTTTATGGAACGACGTCGTTTTCGGGCAAAAGTTTCAATTCTTTGTCCTTTTTGGAGCGCCTTCATGCCCTTGCCGTGCAGCGGTGGTTAGAAAGGCCGATAGCGTTACCTATTCCAACGCGCGCCGATCTTAGCCCGTTTCGGCGCTGCAAATCGGACGGTCACCCCTAGACAGAGACTATCCCATACGCGAAAAGCCTTCCCTTCGATTGCACAAAAAAAGCCTCCCGCTCCACGATGAACGTGGCAACGGGAGGCTGCGATTTTTAATGAAAAGCACTCCGTTTCGCTTACTCGAACTCATTCAGCTTCGGACTGATCGCGTCTCTCCGGTTCACCTTTGCCCCTTCCGGCACCGGCACTTTGCCGTGCAGCAGCGGGTCGCTGGTTTGCTCCATCCAGCTCTGCAATCGCGCGGACAAATCGCTGAAGACGGCTTTATACCGCGGATCGTTCACCAGATTGACGCGCTCGACCGGGTCGAGATGCAGGTCGAAGAGCATCTCGCGATCCCGCTTTTCCTCCAGCAGGCCGCTATCCAGCAGGAACGTTTTGCTTAAGCCGTCGTCGATGTTGGCGGGTACGTGCCCATCGTGATCGTCGTAGAGCCGGATGAACTTGTACCGTTCCGTGCGGATGCAGCGCATCGGTTCATAGGCGGCATGGAACGTCACTTCCGAGAAGATTTCGTCTCTTACCTTCTCCGCTTCGCCGCTTAGGAGCGGCAGCAGCGACGTTCCTTGCAGCCAGGAAGGTCTCTCCAGCGAGAGCAGATCACAGATCGTCGGGAACAGATCGATGTGCGACACGAGCGAATCGATCACCCGGCCGTTCGCCGGATGGCCCGGCACTTTCAGTATGAGCGATACGCCGATCCCCGTATCGAACAGATTGCATTTCATCCGCGGAAAAGCGATGCCGTGATCCGTCGTATAAATGATCAGCGTATCCCGCTCCAGTCCCGTCTCCTTGAGCGCATCGAGCACAATGCCCGCGCACCGGTCGGCAATGCGGGCCGAGCTGATGAAGGCGGCCGTATCTTCGCGGTTCTGCTTCGTATCTGGCAAAGGGTGCGGCGGCTGCACATAGTTCGGATTGACGCTGCCGTCCAGGTCGGGAAACTCCCGGTGCGTGCTGAACATCCCGAATGCAAGGAAGAACGGCCGGTCCGGCGAGCAGCCCCGGATGTATTCGGCGGCTCTCTTCGCGTTTTCTTCATCCCAAGCGCCGTCTTTTTTACTGCCGCCCGGGCTGTGCAGCACGCGGTCGTAACCGAGCGCTTCGGGCTGCTTTCCTTCGTGCTGGACGCCGCTCAGCACGGTCTCGAACCCGCGGTTTTTCAAGAACGCCGCCAGATGCTGACCCGGGTCGTGCAGCCGGAAGCCCCGGTGCGCCAGTCCGATCATGCCGTTCGAATGCGGCACCATGCCGGTAAGCAGCGCGGAACGGCTCGGCGAGCAGGTCGGCCCTGCATTGTACGCCTGACGGAACAATATGCCTTCTTCGGCGAATTGCTGCAGCCGGGGTGTCGGCACCAGGTACCCGTACGGCTCAATGTATCTCCCTGTATCGTGCGTATGTATATATACGATGTTCATGCAATCTCAGCCCCTCTCCATGCCGCCCGGAAATCCGCGCGGATCTTCGTTTGTCGGCACGACGTCCGACGTATGAATATACCAGTCGAGCAGCCGGGATTCGAGCTCCGCCTGTACCGCTCTATAGGCTTCCCGGGCGTATACGTTTTCCAGCTCTCTGGGATCGCTGCGCAGATCGTACAGCTCGCTCGTATCGGCGGTTCGACGAACGAGCTTGTAGTCGGCTGTTCGAATCATCGAAGCGCGGCATACGCTTTCCGGATGATCCTGCTGCTGCTTGCCCTTCGGGTAATAAATATGGCTCGTATCCCGGGCGATGCCGCCGAACATCCGCTGCGGATCCCCTTCGAAGCAGTGGGGCTCCCTTGTATCGTAACCGCCTTCGGCGAATGCAGCCCGTCCCGCATCGCCCGCCGCCCCGCGAAGCTGCGGAGCAAGCGACTTCGCGAAGTGATTGTGCTTAGCCTCAATGCCCGACAAATCCAGCACCGTCGCCATAATATCGAACAGCTCGACCTGCTCCTTCACGACATGGCCCGCCGTATTGCCGGGACTGCGAATAATGAGCGGCACTCGCGTCAGCGTATCGTCCAAGCCGCTCGGCCATTTCTCCACAAGCCCGTAATCCCCGGCCCAATCTCCGTGGTCGGATGCCACGATTACCGTCGTCGTCTCCGCCAAACCGCTCTCTTCCAGCGCCTGAAGCAGCTCGCCCAGGTAGTAGTCCGCATGGCTGATCATGCCGAGATATACCGCCTGAATTTTCTTGAAGAGATCCTCGTCCGCCCGGTTCAGCCGGCGGTATTCCCGAATGAGCCGGTAAAATCCCGGCTTGCCGTTCAAATCAGCCGGACGCAGCTCCGGCAGCGCGGCCGGATCGTAGAGATCATGGTACGGCTGCGGTGCCGCATACGGCGGATGCGGCATCGCCGTCGGCAAATAAAGAAAGAACGGGCCGTCCTGCGCCTGTGGGGAACGCAAAAAGTCGATCGCCTTCTTCATCTTGACGGCCGTTTCCGTTCCGGATTCGTCTCCTCCTCTCGGTTCGAACAAAAAGCTGTAAAACGCCGGATCGTCCGGTGCATACGGGTTGTCTTTCTTGAAATTCCCGCCATTTCCTGTTCGGCCTGAAGCTGTGTCACCTGCATCCGCCTTATTCGGCTCGCCCAATATTTCCCGGATATACTCCGGCGAATATAGATCGTTTTTACCGAACCATTCGATCCGGTAGCCGGCTTCTTTCAAATAACGGAACAAGCTCGGCTCGTGGGGCCGCAGCAAATGCCACAGTGTTCGGTGCCCTGCCGTATGCGGATACCATCCGGTCATCAAGCTGCAGCGGGACGGCGTGCAGACCGTGTGCTGAACATGGCACTGCTCGAACCTCACTCCCTCCCCGGCCAAACGATCCAGATGAGGCGTCCGGACAACCGGATGGCCGTAGCAGCCCAAGCTTTCGGCGCGCATTTCATCGGGAAAGAAAAATAAATAGTTCATTTTGGAATTCGACATGTCCTCCAACCTCTCCTCTGTATTGTTTCGTTGCGAGTGACTTTATTTTGCTCCGGCTTGCGCTCGGTCCGTGTTTTTCAAGGAGGCTATATCCTTATCTATATTGTCCGCGGCGTTGCGCAATGCCGTATTGACATCGACACGGCCTATGGCGACATCCTTGGCGGCTTCGTTCATCCGCTTGATCGCCACATCTTTATCGAACTCGCTCGGCGGATGAAGGAGGCGGGGCTTCGTCTTGAAAATATTCGCCGTCTGCTTGCCGGCCAAGCTATCGAGTTCCTTGCCGAATTCCTCGTCCAGCCGCGGGTTGTCGAGAACCGATTGGCGGCCCGCTCTGGAGATGATATTCTGCACCTCGTCCTGCAGCATCAGGCTCATGACTTGCCACGCCTGCTCCTGATGAGCGCCTAGCCTGGACAGCATCATCGAGTGAATATCGATTTCCCGCCCGGTACCGAGCGCTTCGGGAAAATTCGGAAGCGGCGCGACATCCCAACTGAGCGGGTTGCCCTGCTTGGCCAGCTCGTGCAAAGGGCCGATCAGTCCGCCGAGCCAATTGGGCAGCATCGCCAAATTGCGTTCCTGCATAAATGCTTTATTGCCGTAAGAATACCGGTCGTTGTCGCCGATGTAGCCCGGAATTTCATAAGATTCCTGTAACAGCCGGAACACTTTGACCCACGCTTCGCTGCCGACCGCCGCTTTTCCGCTTTTCGGATCGATTAACGGCAACGACAACCCTCGCGCGACATTCATCGGTTCCGTCAAGTCAATGCCGACATATTTCGTCCCGTTGTCCGTACGGGTCAATTGCCTGCCAAGCTTTAGCGCCTCATCCCACGTCAGCCCCTCTCTCGGATACTCCATGCCGAACTTGTCGAATACATCTTTATTATAAAATAAAGCAGCGGTGTTTAACGAGAACGGAAGAGCAATCAACTGTTGGTTGCCGGAATACAGCCGAATCGAATCCGTAATGACCGGCTTGATCCGGCTCAGATCGAATGCGTCCTTCTTGATGACATCATCCAAGCCTTGAACGACATCCAAACTAAGGAAGCGGAAATACGACGGGTTGCTCGTAAAAATAATATCGGGAAATGTACCGGCCGCCAGTAGTTCCTCCGGCGTCGCGCCTTTTTCGTCCGCAATCAATCGCAACGTGTATTGCGGGTATTTCTTTTGGACCGGATCGACGAAAAACGTCTGAAATTCGGTATCGGTCAAATTCAATCCGGATTTGTACACGGTAATCGTCGCAGGCGCGTCTTTCGCACTGACCGCCGTCAAATTCGGTACGGATTCGCCGCCGCAGCC
This sequence comes from Paenibacillus allorhizosphaerae, assembly GCF_042659105.1. Classification (NCBI taxonomy): domain Bacteria; kingdom Bacillati; phylum Bacillota; class Bacilli; order Caryophanales; family Paenibacillaceae; genus Paenibacillus; species Paenibacillus allorhizosphaerae. The sequence continues at coordinate 1,762,658 of NZ_JBHSRV010000001.1, forward strand.
TAGGATGGGCACCATGATCCCTGTCATCATCAAACCGGCCGATATCGTTTTGAACATAAAAACCACCGCCTCTTCATTTTCATTATTCTCATATGTTTACTTGGTATAATTCCAAAAAAAAATAACGCTCATGCTTCCCGCTTCGTTGAGACGTGCTGTTCCGTATCTGATCGAATCCTTGCCGATCGAACGAAAAAAGACGCTATCCTCAGCGGGATAACGTCTCCAATGGATTGGTCGACATTAAGTTTTGTTGTTTCAAACATTTCGTTGTGATTTACTTGATTGGATCGTAGCATCGAGCAGATTCATTGTCAACATTTTTTTAAAAGCAGTCCGTCCCATTATGTCTGTTCGTTTCGCATGATTTTTGTAAAATATTAGAGGAAATTAGCGAATTATGTCGAATGTATAGAGACGATAACGCCATATGGGAGAACAAGCGATGATCCTTCAAAAAGGCAACCGCAGAATCCGGCTTGTATATTTGTTAACGGGCCTCGTATTTATATCCATACTCGGAACTTCGTTGGTGCAAATTTTCGCCGCGTATCGGGCTGAAAAGCTTTCGCTTTACGAAACGACGCTCGGAATGAACCACGAAAGCGCGCAAAAAATGGCCGTAACGATGAACACGCTTTTTTTGACGATGAAAAACAGCCTGCGCGTCACGGCCGCTCAACTAGAAGTCGAACAACCCGAGATTTTGCAAAAACAACTGAATCTTTTTACGGAGAGCAGCGGTTACTTCAACTCCGTCATTTATGTGGATAAAACCGGCACGCTTCGCGCGATATCACCGGTAACATCGGGCAACACGGGACTCGCGCTGACTTCCGAAGCGGTAACAAACGCCCTGGAGCTTCGCATGCCGACCATATCGAAGCCGTATTTAAGCACGACCGACCGGCTCATCGTTCTGATGACGAACCCGATTTACAATGCCCGGGGGGAATATATCGGATTTTTGGGCGGAACGATCTACTTGCGCGAACCGAATGTACTGAACGGCATATTCGGCACGAATGTTTTCAGCGAATCCGGATCTTATGTATTCGTCGTCGACGGGTCAGGCAATATTATATACCATCCCGATCAAAGCCGGCTTGGAGATAATGTGAATGGCAATTCGGTCGTTGAAAAATTAATGCAAGGACGGCACGGAGAAGAACTCGTCGTCAATTCGAAGGGCATCTCGTTTTTGTCCGGCTACGCGAGCTCCAGCGAGAACGGTTGGGGCATCGTCGTCCAGACGCCGCTCTCGGAAATCGAGTCCATCTCGCTCAAGCTTATCGCGAATATGCTGTTGTACTCGTTGCCGCTGTTCATCATCATTCTGATCATCACGTTCTGGCTCGCCAAAACGTTGGCCGCTCCGTTCTCTTCGCTGACGGATATCGCACGGGATTTACTGAATGGCAAACGATACGACCGTTTTCTGAAAGCGAATCATTGGAACTACGAAGCGCATCACCTGAATAAAACGATATTGCTGGCGATCGAAGCGTTCCAAAAGCAGGAGGAGCATCTGTACAGCGAAGCGCAGACGGATTCGTTGACCGGTCTTGCCAACCGCCGGACGCTTGATGCCCGGATCGAGCAATGGGTGCAGGAAGGTATGTCTTTCTCCGTAATAGCGATGGACATCGATGATTTCAAAAAAATCAACGATACCTACGGACATGCGGCCGGCGACGAAGTGCTGAAATTGCTCGCCAAAATTATGGTGTCGTCGACGCGAAAAGAAGACTGCTGCTGCCGAATCGGAGGCGAGGAATTCGTCGTGCTGCAGCCCGATATGCCGGTCGACGCCGCTTACAAGACTGCGGAAAAAATTCGTCAAAAGCTGCGAATTGAAGATAATCCGACCGGTCTGCCCGTCACGATCTCGCTGGGGGTAGCATCGTACCCTGTCAGTGCTGCAAGCGCGAAAGATGCGCTTCGATGTGCCGATTCGGCGCTCTATGCCGCCAAGCGAAGCGGCAAGAACCGAACGGTAAAGTATACGGGGTCCGGCTTCAGCGAGGATTGTTGACCCCTGAATGAAAGCGAGCACTTCCCGCCAAATGACCTGGCGAGAAGTGCTCGTTATCTTTTGTATAAAGAATGCAGCTATACGACGGGGGCTTCCATGTTCATGAGCGCCCACTCCTCGCGGGATGGCCCGTATACGCCGGGAACTGCAAGGCCCGCCTGACGCATCAGCACGGTCATCTGGCCGCGATGGTGGGTTTGATGGCTCATGATGATCGATAGCGTCAATCCGTTCGGCCATTGTTCCCCGAACATATTGCGCACTTCTAGCAGCGAAGCGTCGGTCCATTGCTTCTTGACCGCTTCCGCGAAAGCCGCGCTCGCAGTCCGGTAGCTGTCGGCAATCACTTGCGCAGAAGCAGGCAGCGCCGCATCCTGGCCTGGAGCGTCGAATTCGAGTCCCGCATGGGATGCCATGTCGTGCACGGAAGTAACGATATGCCAGGCGATGCGCCCCAGCGTCCGGTCTTTCGGCGAAACTTCCTGAGACAGCGATGCATCGGTCAGCGCATCAAGTATTTTCTGGGTGGACGCACTCTCCACTTTCCAACTTTGCTCAAACTCTTGAATGGAATGAATCATGTCAAAACCTCCTTGATTGGGCATATGGATTAAGTTTCCCATTTCCATATTATTGATTCGACACGAACGTATTTTCTCCTTCTTGAGAGGATTCATTTCTGCCTTGTTTATCCAAATTTTACTTCCCAACAGCCCAAATAAAAAAAACGTCCGGGTCAGGACGATCCTGTCGCGTGCTTTTCCATACGTTTACGCCTGGGAGGGATGGGTATGGGAGTCCAGCCGCTGTTAAAATCGTGTGGTTTTGAATTAGACTAGCGGTAATCTCACGATTTTAAAGGTCGGCTGCATACCCGAGCAGTCACCGTTGGTGACGACCAGGACGGCCGCTACGCTCTTCCACCCCACACCCATTCCCTCTCTGATCTACCTTCTGCTTACTTCTACGTTCTGGCTACTCAGTCTCGATCCTCCGTTTTCCCGCAAGTGCAGGTCGTGCTTGACAGCAATCCGCAGTTCGGCTACGGCTGCTTTACCACCCCGACCTGGTCAGAAGCAACAATTCCGGGTGTCGGCTTTTGATTGCCGGACTGCTTGCGCATCACGCTGATGAACGGCTCCGGTTTGACATACGTGACCGATTCGTTCGCTTTCACATCCAGCGCTCCCTGGTTATATTCCACGCCGACCAAATGGTAGCCGTCCGGGCTTGCAATGCTGAGGGAGCGGCCGTCCGTCGCCGTGCCGTTCAACCCTTGATTGGTGCCCGGGGTAAACACGGCGAGCATTTGCTCGGGCCGAAGATCGCTTGCCGTAAGTCCGTAATTGCGCAAGAACGCATCCATCCCGAGATTGTAGCAGCAAGGCTGTTTCTTGATCCAGATCACTTTCGTTTCTCTCGGTCCGATCACCGTCGTCCCGCTGAACGCATCTTTGGTGATTGTCCATTTGTTCGACTTCGCTTTATCGAACGAGGCGCCGGAATAATAAATCAACTTGTAGCCGTTCAGATCGATCGATGTCTCGCCCTGGTTATAAACTTCTACGTAATTGAAGTTCCCTTTGTCGTTCGAATTCGGTACGACTTCCGTAATAAGCAGCGCCGGCGCAGCCGGCTGCTTGACGACCGTTTCCGCTGTCGTTTTGCTTGCTTTTTGCAGCACGATATCAACCGCAACGGGGAAATGGTCGCTCGGATACTGGCCTTCTTTGCTGAACGTATTGATTTCGCCCCGGATCACGTTGATTTTGCCGCGGTACAAAATCCAGTCGATGCGATGGGTTGGCCTGCCGCCGGTCGGGTCTTTGTACCCGTGAAGCGTGCCCAGCGTATCGTTCGCACGCTGCTTCGCATCAAGGAACGCATCCGTCAAGTTCCCGGCGCCCGCCCCCGTCAGCTTCTTGTAGACGGTCGAATCCGTCCAACTGTTGAAATCGCCCGTCAAGATCACGGGAATTTCGGGGTCGAACGTTTGGAACGTATCGAGCAGAAGCTGTGCGCTCTTCTCGCGGGAACCCGGGGACTCATGGTCCAAATGCGTGTTGACAAAGTAAAACGTTTTTTGCGTCTGAAGATCCTGGAATCGCACCCAAGTCACCATGCGCGGAATTTTATTGCCCCAGCTTGCCGAAGCGATCACATGCGGCGTATCGGACAGCCAAAAGTGGTTGTGCTCTAGGGGCTTTACACGCTCTTTTTTGTAAAATACCGCCATATGTTCCCCAATATTCCCGCCTTCGCGACCGACCCCGATCTGGCCGTAAGCGGGTAAATTCGTCTCCAGATCGGCTATTTGCTGCAGCAGCCCTTCCTGCGTGCCGATAACATCGGGCTGCTCGTTCAGCAGCAGTTCTTTCATCACCGGACGGCGTTTCTCCCACGGCTGGTCATCCGCTGCCGCATAGCGCAGATTAAACGTCATGACCCGCATAGGGCCGCCTCCCGGATCGGACTGCTCACCTGACGTCTCGCCGTTTGTCACCTTGGCATTTGTTACGGCAAGCACCGTCATAACGATCACAACCAATGCTGCGGCAAGCCATATGACCGGCCTTCGAACGAACTTTTCCATACTTGCCGCCTCCTTACGCCTCGCACCTCGACTCACGAACGACAGGCGATTATTTGCGGTTCTGCTCGATGTATTTATTCACCTTTTCATCGTACTGGCGAATCGCCGTATTGACGTCCGTATTGTTTTTCACGATATTGCCCATGAGCGCCGTAATTTCGGAGAATACATATCCCGCGAATTCCGTCGGCGGATATGCTTTGGCCGGCTTTGTTTTGAACGCCGCCTGAATGTTTTTCCCCTTCATGAAATCGAGGTTTTTACCGAATTCATCCTGGAACTTCTTGTCTTTGAGCACGGAGCCTTTGCCCATATGCGCCATATCGAGCTGCACTTCGTCCGAGAGGACGGTCGTCATTACCTGGAAAGCGGCGTCCTTGTTTTTGCTGTTCGGGGACAGCAGCATGACGTGCATATCCGCCTGTGTGCCGATGCCCGGCTTTTCCGGGAATACCGGGTACGAAGCCATATCCCAGTTCGTCCATTTATCCTTGATCTCTTCAAGGCGTCCGAGATTGTTCAGGCCGGCCAGCATGGCGATATTTTGATCTTTAATGAAGCTGTTGACGCCGGAGGCGAATGCTTGCACCTTGTTGTTGCCTGGGATGCTGTAGATGTCTTTCCACATTTGCAGCACTTTTTTCCATTGATCCGTATCGGCAATCGACTTGTACGTTTTCGGATCGATGAGCGGAAGCGACAGCTGGGAACCGGGACGGAATACCGAATCCGGCTCCAGCCCGCGATATTGGATGCCGCCTTCGCTGCGCGTCAGCTTTTTGGCGATGTCGATCGTTTCCGTCCATGTCATCCCGTCCTTCGGATAAGGCACGCCGAACTTGTCGAAAATGTCTTTGTTGTAATACAGCGCATTGAACTGAACGACGTATGGGAAACCAACAAGGAAATCCGTCTGATTGTTCGTCTTCACAATGTCGAGCAAATCCGTATTCAACCTAGTCAAATCGTAATTATGCTTCTTGACGATTTCTGTAAGATCCTGCTGCATGCCAAGCAGCTTCGTGCTTTGCAATGTCAAGGAATCGATGAAGTTCACATCCGGCAAGCCGCCGGTGGCGATCAGGTTTTGGAACGAATTCGTTTTATCGTCGATTCTGACGACTTCAATGGTGATATGCGGATATTTCTTTTGCACAGGATCGGTGAAATAGCGCTTGATTTCCGTATCGGTCAAATAGCTTGCACGTATGCCCAGTGTGATCGTTACGGGATCTTGCTTCACTTGGGGGGCGGCTGCAGGCTGCTTGTCCGTACTCCCACTCCCGCTTCCCCCTCCGCATCCGGCCAGCATAGCTGCGGCCAGCGCGAAGATCGATATGACGCTTACGCTTTTATTCAACATGGTGCTTCCCCCTTATTTCGTATACTAGCCAGTTAAAAAAGAATTGGGCCGTTTCCGGACAGCCCACATGATTACGCTTTCATGTCCACATGGGCATGAGCGTATTTGCGGAGCATATCCGCCGAAAAGTCGGTTTGCAGCATCGTAGCCCCCCGTTCGATGCACCAGTCCCAACAAGTCGGGTCGTCTGTCAAGCCGCCGGCGAATTGTTTGAACATCATATTAATCCACATTCTTGCTCCGGTTTGCTTGATTTTGGCAATCGTCGCATCGGAAATCGCCTGATCGTCCATCGTAGCGAATACAAGCTCATACGCATCCGGTTTGACGGTGGTCATGATGTCGTCCAGTCCGCCGATGTTTTTATCCAGTACGATATGCATGTAGACGGGTCTGGGCGATTTGGATGCCAGCCATCGGGCCACTTCTTCGTGACCGGCCGTGCCTTTGAATATCGTCTGCGCCGTTGTCCCGGTCTCCTCTATGATCGCCCAGACGTCGTCCTTGAACTTCCAGCATTTATCGACGTTGACCATAATGCGATCTTTGGCGATCTCCATCGCTTCCCGCAGCGTAGGCACCGTTTCATCCGTAAGCGGTGTGTCCGCCCCGCCGGACCCGTTCTTGAGACGAAGTGATTTGATCTCATTTAGCGTCAACTCGGCGATTTTGCCTTGTCCGTTCGTCATTCGATCGACTGTCGGATCATGCATCAGAACCAGTTCGCCGTCCTTTGTCCGGTGCAAATCGATTTCGACAATGTGAGCTCCGGCGTCAATCGCCGCACGGATCGCCGAGATGGAATTTTCCGGAGCCGCTATCCATACGCCCCGGTGAGCTGCGACCAGCACATGCTTGGTGGAACGGGCGAATAAAGCAAACGTTTGATCTATTCCTTGCGGATGTATGTCGTTGTTGCCAGTTGTAGACACGGTGAACCTCCGAATAAGTTTCATATTGATCTATGTCGCGACGTCTTCATTATAAATTCAGCCCGCTCAAAAAGAGATACCCGATTCCTTGAACTTTGTACCTGATTTTAGGGTGTTATCCGTATGCAACATATTTCCTTCATATTTCCCACCCTCCCCCCCCCCCAGCAAAAAAGACCCGCGGACGAATGTCCCGGATCTAAAAAATGATTATATCCCCGCGCTGCTCATTTTCCCCATTCCATCATCTTTTTGCGAAACTCCTTCGGGGAGCAGTCGTTGAACTTGCGGAAAATGCGGTAAAAATGCCCCCTGTTTTCCATCCCGATCCGCACGCCCGCTTCTTCAACGCTGACGTCCTCCGTCAGCAAAATGCGTTCCGCCATCTTAATCCGGTGATAGTTCACATAGTCGATGAACGACATGCCGATCACTTTTTTAAAATAGGTCACAAAATGAGAATAGCTGATGTTCGCCATTTGACTCGCTTGTTTGATCGTGATTTTCGCATTCGTATTTTTTTCGATGTAATCGAGCACGGGCTTCAGTCGCGCCATGTCCAGCTGATTTTTGATCGATAAAATTTTACGGGAGTCGTACCGGAGCATCGTGAGCAGCAGCTGCCGAATATGCAAGCTGACCGCCATTTCATAACCGTAGCTCTTGTCCTGCATTTCCTTGAAAATGTCGAGGATGCTTGCAATGACGGCTTGTTTGGCCTCCACGCTTTCCCTGAACAAATAATTGAGTTCGTTCAAAGAAACGCTGCTGTCCATGAACAGCTTGAAATAAGGCATCGTCGTCGGATCGTAATACTGGTTGCAGTCGAACTGAAACACAATATACTCCACCCCATGGGAATGATCCCTGTGAAGCTGATTGGAGCCGATCAGAATGACATCGCCGTCGCGGAGCAAGTACTGCTGCTTTTCCACGTATACGTCCAGACCACCCCGCAGAATGTACAGCATTTCCACCTGCTTATGGCAGTGCCAGTCATTCCACACATCATCGATTTTGCGATGATAAAATATTTTGAGCGGCACGAGCGGATTTTCATAAGCGACCTTCTCATGGTAAATTCTCAAGCGGCTTTCCTCCCCCACGAGCCAGAAAGCTTGCACTTTCGTATTTGCTCAATTATACCATGAGAATCATTGCCGACAACCGACATCGGCAGCTGATGCAACCGCCCAATCCAAATGTTTTCATTGTATAAAGATTTCCGCTCCGCAGTTATCCGCGAAGGAAAAAAGCGCCTCCAGCCGCATCACTGCGGTTAGAAGCGATTAGTTTTAAGCGGGTATTTAATTGCCGTACATTTGCCACTGCCACTCCCCGTCCGGCACAAACTTGCTCTTTACACGCGCCAGCATGGCGGAGGGCAATCCAAGTGCGGCACCCTTGGAGCTCTGATTCGATGAGACGATCATTCGGAAGCCTCGGTTGCCGATGTACAAGTAATCGAGCGCTTTTCCTTCATCGGCCGTCACAAGCACGTACACCCAATCGCCGTCCGTCATCGTTCCGCGAACCAAGCTGCGATCTTGTTGTTCTTCCACCCAGCTTCGGACCGAAGAGGGTAGCCGTTTGTCATCAAGACGCAGTTGTTCATAGCGGACCATGTAGCCCGGATCGTAAGCTGCGTGAGAAGATTCGTCCTGTGCCGCCGCCTTAGCCACCAACTGCTCCAGTTGCTTGCCGGCTTCCTCCGCTCGATCTCCTTGAGGGTAGCGCGCCACGATCTGCTCAAGCCAGCGCTTGTCTTTCGTGTGGGAATAGATCAACATCAGTGCATCATCAGCCAGCTCGGAGTCGGGAAACGTCTCCGCAAGCAGCTTCGCATATTCCGTCACCTTCTCATTTAACTTGGCACCGGATGTATGATACGACACTTCTTCTCCATAATGTGCCAGCTTGCTGTAGCTCAGCGCAATGGAAAACAACATTTTGGCCGCCGTCTGCGCGTTCGCCTGTTGCACGTCGATCTTTTGAAATTGTTCGATCGCCTGAATCAAATGGTTGAACCGCCCGATATAACGGTCCAGCGGCTCGTTATAATCCATGCTTTTAATTCCGCCGAGCCAGAAGAAGCTTTGCCGCTCCCCCCGCCACAGATGGTTGTAGTAAAGCAGAGGCTCCCGATAGATCGCCGCCGCCAGAGCATACTGCCCGTCTGCCTTCACGGTTCCGGTCGCTTGCTCCGCTTCTTCCGTCAGCTTCGCCATTCGCTCCGCCAGCTGCAACTGCTCGCCGACCTTCTCCCAGAACGGATACCGGCTTGCCGCTAGCGGGATTTCCTGCTCGTCCCCTCGGGCCAAAGCACGGGCCCCCGTAAACAAGTCCTTCCCTTGATACGTATCGATAAAAGATTGCAGCGATCGAGCCGCTTCCCGGTAACGCTTTTCCCTTATGTATTCGACCGCCATGGAATAGTCCAGCCAAGGCTTCATCCATGCCGGCAGACGGTCGGCGCGAACCGCTTCAAGCCGAGCCGAAGACATCTCGACATCCAGCACGAACAGCAGCATGCCGCTGGCGTCGTAGCCCAGATCCCGATCCCCGAGCTGCGCAGCCCGGATCAGCCAGAGCATCGCGTTCTCGCTGTCTCCGGCCTTTTGATAGCAGCGCGCGAGCCGGTATGCGGCATCATCGGCGCCAGGGTGCTTCGGATAGCGCTCCAAGAAATCAAGCCACAAGCCGATCGCTTCTTCCGGCGCATAGTAATCTTTTCCGTCCGAGTTATACCACCCGTCCTCCTCGAAATAAAAGTACGGTTTGCCGCGAATCGATTCGTAAAGTCGCGCTCCCGCGGCGAGCTCCCCGGACGGGTACATTTCCGTCAGCGCCTTCTCTACCCGCCCATTCAAGGTAACGGCAAAACCGCCTTCGGTCCCGCTTCGATACAATCGCTCCGCCGCCTCCCGGTCGCCGCTCGAATAAAACAGCGCTTGATCGATCGTTTGCTCGATCGCCGGCTCTCCCGTAGCCGCAGCGAGCTGACGGAGCCATTGTGTCGTCTCCTCGCCCGGCGTCGGCCCGCCGACAAGTCTGCTGATGATCCGCAGCTTTTGGGCAGACGTAAGATCGTGCTCATGCTTCTCAACCAATCGGATGAGGCTCGTACCGTCCTCATGATACAACACAAAATTGAGGATCCCTTCCTGCTGCGGCTTTTGCCTGTAGGCTGCGAGCCATTCATCGATACGATCCGCAACCAGCCAATTTTTGCTGCGCATCACCCCAAGCAGCGCCTGCGTTCCATTGGCATCGGCCGACTCCAGTCTGCGTAGCACGAGTGCCTGTTCTTCGTCGCTCAGTATTTCGGCGACAAGCCGGACGTAAGGCTCGCTTTCATACGTCTCCAGCGGGAACGAGGCGGTCCAGTCGAGCAGAGCCGGCAGCAACCGCTTATCGTTCCACAGCTGCGCCGTTGCGGCCCAAAACCGCCAATCGGGAGACAGCACGGCCTCTTGCTGCGACCCGCTGTCTTTCGCTGCTGCGGGGCGCAGCGTCAACCGCTGCAAAGCAGTCGGCAACAGCAGCTCGCGCGCCTCGGTGAGCCGGGCCGACAGCTCGGGAGGGATGACATGTTTGCGCTCATACGCCTCCTTGGCCTCGCTCACCGTACGAACCAGTTCCTCCGGCCAAACGGGTTCCTTGACCAGCTCCATCGCATGAGCGGAGTGTCTTGCGTCGCTCAGCGGAATGCTGGCAGCCGTCAAGGCAGCCGTTACCGTCAACGCAATCAATCGGGACAAACGCTTCATCATCTTCACCTTTCCGTACGATAGGGTACACTGGTTTTTGACGAGAAGCGCAGGAAAAAAGTTCTAAGTCCGCGCGGAAAGTTTGCGTGCTTCCCTAAATCCCCGGGACAACGGCACACCGATCACGGCAAACACGAGCAAACAGTAAAACAATCGGTGATAATCGGCCATAAGGCTGACCATGACGGAAGCAGCCATCCCGCCTATATACCGGAAGGTCGAAAAAATGCCGGAAGCCACGCCGGACATGTCTTTGGATACGGATTGCAGCGATGCCGCCTGCATGGATGGAGTGCCGATTCCTGCGCCGACGCCTCCTACCAGCAAGACGGCCGCAATGAAAATAAACGACGGATACCAATAGATCCCTAAAAATCCGAGCAAAGCTGCGCCTTGTACGATAAACGATGCCCCGATCAGCCGCCGCTTTCCGATGCGCTCGCTCAAAGAGCCGCCAAACCAGGAGAACGCCGACATCGCCAGCGAAAAAATAAACAGCATCGTCCCGACCGCCTGGACGGAATAATGAAATTCCTTCTGCAGCAGCACCGGCATCACAAGAATGGTGCTGTACATTATCGCATTGCTGAGCAGTATGGACACATTCGCGCTGGCAAACATCGGCTGCCGGAACAGATCGAACCGGATCAGCGGTTCCGCGCAGCGCAGCTCCCGGCGAATAAACAAAATAACCGTAACTGCAAGCAACGCCACCGTCCATACATTGATGAATTGCGGATGGGTAACGGACAAGGTTAGCACCGTAAGCCCGATCGTGAGGTACACGGAGCCGAGAATGTCGAGAGACAATCCGTTTTGAACTCCCTTGCTCTTGGGCAAATAAACCCAGGAGGCCACGAGACTGAACAGCGCGAACGGAAGGTTCACCCAGAAAATCGACGTCCACCCCCACAGCCCGATCAGCAGCGAACCTGCCAAAGGGCCGATCGCCGCGCCAAGCCCCATCAGCAAGCCGAACGTTCCGAATGCCCGGCCGAGCCGCTCCTTGGGGACGACATCGCGAATCAAAGCGCTCGCGTTCGGCGCCGCAATCGCCCCGCCTATAGCCTGAATCGCCCGAAACACAATAAGCCACAACAAATTGAACGAGAAAATGCAGGCTGCCGCCGCAGCTAGAAACAGCCCCATCCCTAACAAAAACATCGTCCGTTTACCGAATAGGTCGCCCATCTTCCCGGCAATCGGCTGAACGGCCGCCATGACGATCAAGTAAATCGTAATGACCCAGGAAGCTTGGGAGAGCGGGATGGCAAGCGCATCGCTGATCGTAGGCAATCCGACGGCAATCATGGTGGAATTGACCGGAACCAGGAACGTTCCGGTCAAGATGGATAGCATGACGAGCCGCTGGCTAGACTTGCCCAAAATGCACCACTCCTTTGGAGCCGTCCACCGTAACCCGATCTCCGTCTTTCAGCACGGAGGTTGCGACTTTGGAACCGACTACCGCCGGCAGCTTGTATTCTCTGGCTACCGTACCCGCATGGGATAAAATGCCCCCGGTATCGGTAACGATCGCCCCGACGATCGAAAACAACGCCGTCCATGGCGGTGTAGTCGTCTTGCATACCAATATGTCTCCATGTTCCACTTTGCCGAAATCTTCCGGCCCCAGAACGACCTTCACCGTACCCGTATAGACGCCTTGCGACGCCGCATAGCCTGTAAACGTCTGCTCCTGCTCGCGAATTTCCGGCGGCTTTCCACCGAAAACGCGCTCCAAGGCCGGATCGAGCGACTGCTGCTTCGGCGGTTCCCCGTAAAAGGGTGCGGCTTTTTTGCGCTTGTTGGCTTCGTGCTCGATTTTCCGCTGCTCCACTTTGCCGTGCTGCGCCGACGGTGCGGATAAAACGTCAAGCAGCTCATCCAAATAGAAATGGAAAATGTCCTGACGGTCCGCGAGCACCCCATTTTCGACAAGCAGCTCGCCGGTGCGAAGCAGAAACGGCCTCGACTTGGCAGGCAGCATGGCATCGATATAGAAGTGGTGATCTTCATCGAGTCCCCACGAATCGAGCGCCCATTGATACATCGTGGCGAAATTCCGCTTCAATTCCCCTTCGGGAAGCTTGGCGAACAACTCCGCAGCCCGTGCTTCCCTTTCTTTTACGATTCGGGCGAATTGTTCGTCGAAATCGTAGTCCTTCCGGATATACGAAGCAATAATGCGCAGCGCATGCTCCGGGTTTTCCACCCAAGTCTCGTCGGCGAACTCATGCGAATTGGCCGAGCGGTGGCCGTATTCCTCCAATACGAGCCGTAAATGCCGAAGCAGTTCTCTTCCCGGTTCAGTTGCTTCGAGACGCTTTATATATCCCGACTCGGCCGGCTGCACCGTTAATGCCGCTCTTGTCTGCGGGTCGCGTTTGGCCAGATCGGCCAGCTTCCACAGCTCCCTGTCCGTCTCCAGCGACTTGTTCATCACTCCCGAAAGAAGATCGTAGACGACCGTCGTTTCCGTTTCGCCCGTGAGCTGGCCATACATTTGCTCCAGAGCCATGAAGCCTCCTCGCGGCATGACGATTTCGAAGTGGAGCTGCCAGGCCCTGCGGTAAAAATCGAATAGTTCCATGACGCGTTCCCTGGCTTCTTCCAGCGTAGACGTCGAATTCCGGTATTCATCCAGCTTCCGGTAAAACGGCAAAAATTCATTTTCAACAAAGCCGAACAAACGATCTTTCTGGACCGGAAGCAAAGAACTTATCGCTTCCTGATGTTCCTTCAACCGCTGCTCCGGATTGCCGGGAAACGGTACGTTTTGCTGGTAGATGCGGCCGTCCGCCAGCTTAAACCGGAACTGTGTGAGCGGAAGCTTCAAATTGTCAAAGGCGCGTTGCGTCCCTTCCGAAACAGCCGGCGCCATAAAGGAGGCGAATAAAGGGGTAAGCGCGTGCGACAGGTGAACGTCATCCTGAATCCAGAAGCCTTGCTTCCGGTCTTCCTCGCTTAACAGAAGTTCGTTTTGAAACGTTTGCGTAATTTCCATAAGAACCCTCCCGAATATTGACGTTCATATAGGAACAGCCATCCGCTACGCTGTAACCGGACGCACCTGCAGGATGTAGACGCGCCCGTCCTTTACGGCGAACTCGATATCTACCGGATTTTCGTAAAGCGCCTCGATTGTTTTCGTCTGATCCGCAAGCAGCCGCACCTGGTCGTCCGTGAGGCAGAAGCGGTTTTGTTCTTCCTGTGTCGTTTCGGCTTCCACCGTCCCTTTCGCCGCAGCGACAATTTTCATTTCTTTGCAGCCTAACTCCTTATGTATGCTCCCGGACTGTTTTTCGATAAAATACGCATCCGGGGTGACAAGTCCTGATACGACCGCTTCACCTAGACCGTAGCTGGCGTTAATGATCATTTCGCCTTTATTTTGCGTGACCGGATTCATGCTGAACACCACGCCGGATACATCGGCCTGAACCATTCGCTGAACAAGCACGCCCATCGGCAAATCGTTTACGTTCCAGTCGATATGACTCTGGAGCGCATAGCCTTGTACCCGAGCCGAGAAAAGCGAAGCCCAGCAGCGCTTCAAGCTTTCCAGCAAATGGGGCAAATCCGTCACATTTAAAATCGTTTCATACTGCCCCGCAAACGAAGCGTTCTCCAGATCTTCGGCCGACGAGGACGAACGAACCGCGACCGCGCTCCTGCCCTCCTGCTCGTTCAAATGTTCGAAAGCGGCGGCAACCTCGCTCTGTACATCATCCGGAATGGCCGCGTCAAGGAGCCGGGCCTCGAACTCATTGTCCGCTGCGCCCGGCTGGATGCCGTTGTAAGAAAGAAACCGCTCCAGCGCCTCGGATGTGATGACAAAACCGCCCGGGATCGCGATGTTGCGCCCGGTCAATCTGGCAAGCTGCAGTGCTTTGGAGCCGATTCGCACCACCGGTTCTTGGCCGGCCTTATTCAATGCTACGGTGAACAACCTAATGCCTCCTTTTCCTTTATTTACAAAATCTTAACATACCTTATCCATATATAGCGCCGATTTGACCAATTATTAATGTTTTGTAAATAAACTTTTGGTCAACGAATAAGCATAGCGGCATCGCAACATAGCATGGAGCAAAAACAAAAAAAGCTGCGCATATAAGACTTGGATGGGGACAGTGGCACAGCACAAATATGCATACGGATCGTCAGCATCAAATCGTTAGCGACGGAATTTTCCACCTCACGGTGACCGCCATTACTTTTGTGGCAAGCATTGTGCTTTGGAATAGCGATCCAACGGAAACCGGGAATAGAAACAAACTGTTTGCGAGTGGGTTACTTTCAGGCGCCGGCCTCTTTAATTTTCTAGAAGGGGTAATCAATCATCATATCCTTCAGCTTCATCATGAAAGACCAGGCCAAAATCAATTCTTTTTTGACCTTGCTTACGATATAACCGGGATCCTTATGATCCTGATAGGTTTAGCATTATTAAAATCGTTTCCCGGCAAAACAAAGCAAAAAGTGCCGGCACGCTAGCGGAAGGACTCAGCGAATAAAGGCGATGCCTGGATCGTCCCAACGGCTCCATATGCCATAATGTTTTGCAGATACGCTTCCGGTCAACGATTAACCCCAAATATGACAATAACCCAAAGCCCGTCTTACTAGCGGACTTTGGGTTATTTGAGATAACGGAAACGAAGCGCCCAGGTTCAACCTGCAGCCGATAGGCTCATTTGCCGCCTTTTTCCGCGCTGACCATTTTGTCGATTTCTTCGTCGGCCTGTCTCAACGCCGTGTTGACATCGAGCTTGCCGCCGACGACTTCTTTAAATTTCGTCGCGCCGATGCTTTCGGCTTTCGATCTGTACTGCGAAGCGATCGGATAAGCGACGGGGACGCTTTTGAATATGCTGGGCAAATGTTTGTCTTTTAGCAGCGGATTGTCGCTGCCAAGCGCCTGCTTGACCTGAGTGCTTTTGAGAGGAGATAATCTGGCGATCTTCGATAACGCCAACTGTACTTCTTCCGAAGTAATGAGGTCGATGACCTTCACCGCATCCTCATGATGCTTGCTCGTCTTCGTTGCGGTCATGACATATACGCTGGCGTTGCCGTACGTATTCGGTCTTTCCTTATAGCTTGGATACTGCGCGATATCCCAGTCCAATCCGTCCTTCTGAGCCGTAGTGAGCTGTGTCAAGATGTTCAGATCCAGCAGAACCGCCAGCGTTTTGGTTTTCATAAATTGATCTTTCGGCGTTCCCGATATCGCCTCGTTCCCCGGAATGCTGTAAATGGCCTTTCCGAGCTCAAATACCCGCTTCCACTGGTCCGTATTCATGGTCGCTTTATCGGTCTTCGGATCGACGGCGGCGACTCCGAGCGGCTGCGACATCCAGACCTGGTTGTTCCCCGGATCCAGACCGCGGTATTGCGTTCCTCCATCCGTACGCGTGACGTTCCGGGCCAGTTCGATGAGCTCCTCCCACGTCATGCCGTCCTTCGGGTAGGGAACGCCAAACTTGTCAAAGATGCCTTTGTTATAATACATCGCGTGATAGTTGACATTGATCGGAAGGCCGTAAAGCTCTCCTGTTGGCGAAGCGTTCTTCACATCCGTCATGTAATTGTTCTCGAAACGGCCGAGATCCACGTTGGCCTGTTTGAACAGTGGCGTCATATCGAACAGCAGGTCTCTGTCCTTAAATCCGGCCAAAGCGCCATTAAACGTTACGAAAAGGTCCGGGACGGTGCCGGCGGCCAGCAGCGCGTCCAGCGTCGTGCTTCCGCTCTCGGGATTGAAATGGAGCGTAATGTGCGGATATTTCTTTGCCAAAAATTGTTGCACGACCTTTTGAAATTCTTCATCCATCGTAGCGCCTATTCCACTGCTGGCCACTTCAAGCGTTACCGGGCTGGCGTTGTTCTGAGATCCCGGTTGATCACCATTGGGCTGGCCGCCTGTTGAGGTTGTGCTGCAGCCGGATGCAATAACACTGCTCAAGAACATGAACGACATCATCGCAATGATTTTTCGCATAAATCGCTTCCCCCATTGATAACGTTTTCAAAATCCTGTACCAAAGCCGGACGGCTTTGGATTTTCTATTTTATTCACAACGAATTTCTATGATTCTCGCATGATCCAGACCGTTCGTCGCGATGACCTCCAGACGCAATCGGGATACATCCGTAAGCGTTACTTCGAACTCCAGCTGACGCCTGTAGTTATTCCGTATATGGGCCACTTCGGTGACCGTCCCTCCCGTGTCCGCGAGCAGCTTGAATTCCTTGAGCGTCTCCGGCTGAGGCCCCCACACCACTTTCTCGTACACGGAATCCTGATGCGATAGCATCAACTGGCGGTGAAGCCCGGTATCCAGCACTAACGTTATTTTGCGGATAGCTACCGGACGATCCCAGCGCAGCTCCAGCCACGGCTTCTCATCCGCCGGTGCGGACATCCAGCGGTGAAGGCCGGGCTCCGTTAGCTCAGGCCGAACGCCGCGCGGTCCATGCACGGTGCGGGTATGGCGGTCGACGATTTGCGACGCCTCGCCGCCCTCCTGCTCGGAAGAGGCGGTAATTTGCGCTTCGGCAGCCAGGTTGCGGTCGGCGAGCAGCCGTCCGGGCAAGTAGGCGCCCTGCCTGAGCAGCTGTTGCTGCGCCAGCTGCACCATCTCTCGGTCGCGCCATGCCTCTTGCAGCGGCTTCCCGCCAGTCACTGCGGTTGCGGCGAACGTGCCGAGCCCTTCGCCGATGACGGCGCAGGTCGCCATTACCCGCGTGCTGGAGAAAGCGATGTGCGTAGCCGACATGTTCCTGCCCGCAAACATCAGGTTGGCGATATTCGCGCTAATTAACGAGCGCAGTGGAACGCCGTACATGTAAGGCGTATATGGCTGGTTGCACGGATGCGTATCTTTCGCATCGATGCCGCCGGGCGGATGCGTATCCATCGACCAGCCGCCGTAGGCGATCACGTCGTCAAAATCGACCGCCTTCTCCAGGTCGTTCTGTGTCAGCACATGATGCCCGATAAACCGGCGCGATTCCCGCTTGCCCGGCAAAAAGCCGAACCAATCCAGCGCCCAGTTTTCCGACTCCGGGTGGTGTCCGCTGTTTTTGATATGATCCCAGACGCCCATCAATATCGACAGCAGCTCGTCACGGATCGCTTCGTTATCCTTGATCGTATCCAGCATACCGCCGAATTCAATCCACCAATAGCCGTATTCCCAGGACCGGTGTCCGCGAAACTTCAGGTCCTCTTCGCTAAACTTGCGAGCCCACGGCGGAGCGGTAAAAGGCATCGGTTTGCCCATATTTTTGGCCGTGAACAGCAAGGAAGATCCCAGCCGGTACGCATCCCGAATCGCCTCGGCCGCAGACTCGCCGTATTCCTCGGCCGCTTCCCTTCCTGTCGTATACCGCGCGCCGGCCTCAAAGCCAAGCCTGCCGTCGCCCGTGCAATCGGCAAAAATATCCGCCTCGATTTCGAAATGATCTTCCGTGCTTTCCCGATTGGCATACACCCCTGCGATCCGGTCGCCGTCCATGTTCACCCCGACGACGGTCGTATTGAGCATGAGCGTCAGATTCGGCTCGGCCCGGCATTTCTCATATAAAATAAGGTCCAGCATGCTGGCGCTTCGCTGCGGATTGCGGACCGCGCATTCCAAGGCAATTTCTTCGATAATCCCGCTCTCCCTCGCTTCGGTCTGCAGCTCCTTGCCTCTCGGCGAGGCTCCGCAAATATGCATGCGGATTTCCGAAGACGCGTTCCCTCCCAATACGGGACGGTCTTGACATAAAATAACGGCCGCTCCGTTTCTGGCTGCAGCCAGCGCAGCCGCCACGCCGGTCATCCCGCCTCCTGCGATGAATACTTGCGTTTGAAGCTTGGTTCTGCTGCATATTATCTCGTTACTCACTCCAGCTCCTCCTTCATGATCATCTTTATTTTTATCCTATCGGAACTGTCCCTCTGTTGAAATGCCATTTTTTAAGCTACACTATATACAAAATTAAACAGAGTCTTCACGATCTGTGCGAAAGGACGAACGAAAATGAAAGCGTATGCATCAAGCGACTTCTTTCCTCGTCTGCATTCCTCTTATTATTGGAAGCGCAAAGAAAAATTCAAATTCTACGAAGACACTTACACCGAATGGATCGTCATTGCGGTAGAAGACGGATCATTCTATTATGAGCTCGACGGGAAGTCGGGAACGGCAACGCTAGGCGATCTGTTCATCTGTCCGCCGCATTTGACGTTTCGCCGTGTCGTCGTAACGCCGCTCACGTTTTTCTTCCTTCGGCTCAGTTGGGAATGGATTTTGCCCAGCGAACCCACTGCCGATGAACTGCGAGAGCTGCCAAACGGCATAATAAGCATCCGGGACACGGCTCGCCTTACCGCCGACTACGCGGTTATGAAGCAGGCAGAGGCGCTGGATCATGACCGGAAAATACGGATTCAAAATCATTACTTGCGCGATATTTGGTTGAAATATAGCTGCGAATCCGGCGAAGAATCGTGGATGGCCGACCTGGAACAGACTGCCGGCCGCAATGCCGACCCGCTCATGGAAAAAGCAGCTCTTCTTATCCAAAAATATGCCTTCCAAAAGCTGGACCTGAAACAAATCGCCAGCGAGCTCAACCTGAGTCCTGTACGGTTGACGCAAAAATTTAAAGGCGATTTCGGCGTCACGCCGATCCATTACCTTACGTCGCTCCGGTTAAAGAAGGCTACGACGCTTCTGACCGAGACGAATTTGACGTTGGAGCAAATTGCCGAAAGCATCGGCTACCAGAACGGGTTTTACTTAAACCGCGTGTTCAAAAACCAAATGAAGATGACGCCAGCCAAATTCAGGGAAATGAACCGGGTTTAACCGTTCGCCCATAATGTCCGGCTAAGAAAAAAAACGGCGGAAGATTACCGCGTGCTAACCCACGCATCGACGACGATTTTCTCCATGAATCCTTAGTTATCTGCTGTGCTCTGCTCTGTATTTCTCCGCTCGTGTTTATTAACTACAGTGATATGCTCGCGGCTCAGTAGCGGAAAATGAACGAATAGTGGTCCGAGGCAAAATGAACTAATAGTGGGTCTGAGGCAATTGTTTTCCGATGAAATGATAGTTTATAGGCCAATAATAGGCCAAACCGAACTATTCAGAGCAATCCCCCTCCGAATTATTTGGTTTGGCCTGTTACAATCAATTTCTTTATATTTTCGAATGAAAATAATAGCTCTGCCCCAATAAATAATTGGTATTCCCAAACTGCATAGCAGCGGGCCTAGACCTGTAAGAGAAACTTCTGAATCGAAGCTTTTTACTTAACCGAACGCTTCTTGCAAAGTACAAAAAAAGCGCTCCGGTTCATCATGAACGAGAGCGCTTTACGGATGGCCCTAACCTGGCCGCCATTATTTATATATACGTTCATTTCAAAGCAATGCTTCGCCATTCTTGTACGTCTGTACGAGTTGGACACGATCCCCGTCGCGGCGGAAAAGCACCAGATCGGCCGGAGCGCCTTCGGCCAGTCCTCCGGCTTGCGGCAAGCCCATGAAGGAGGCGGGGCGAATCGACGCCATGTCCCAAGCGTCGGGCAAGCTGCACAGGCCGCCGGCGACAAGCCGTTCAATCCCCCACAGCAGCATTTGCGCGGAACCGGCAAGAATGGCCGGCTGTTCTGCCAAGTACAGCTTGCCCTCCGGAGACTTGACGACCTTGCCGCCGATATTGGTCTCATAGGATCCCGGCGGCATGCCGCTTAGCGATACGGCGTCGCTGACGAGCATCGCTTTGTCGCCCTTGGCCCGCAGTGCCACCTGGATAAAGGCAGGCGGCAGATGAAACCCGTCCGCGATCAGGCAGGCGGACAAGGCGTCTGCGGCCAGCTGATCCCAGATGTAATTCGGGTGCCTCGGCAGCACGGGATGCGCGCCATTGCCGAGATGAGTGGACATGCGGGCGCCGGCGCGCACGGCTTCACGAATTTGCTCCGCCGATGCTTTCGTATGGCCGATCGATACCGCCACGCCGCTTGCGGCGCATTTCTCGATAAACCCGGGCGCTTCCGGCCATTCCGGAGATACGGTGATAATTTTGATGCGGCCTTCGGCCGCTTCCTGCCAGCGCCGGAATAGCTCCCACTCCGGCGGGCGTACGAACGTTTGGTCATGCGCGCCGCGAGGTCCGTCCTCCGGCGAAATGAACGGCCCCTCGACGTGGATGCCGGCAATGCAGCGGTCCGCTTCGGCATGCCGCCTGCAAGCCCTTGCAATCGTGGCCACGGCCTCCCGGATCGCTTCGGGCGCATTGGTAATAACCGTCGGGTAATACGATGTTACGCCCTCCGACCAAAGGTCCCTTGTGACGTCGCGAACCATCGCTTCGTCAAACGGCAGCGTGTTGAAGTCGCGGCCGCGGAATCCGTTAATTTGCAAATCGGTCAAGCCCGGCGCAAGCCAGGCCAGCTCCGCTTCGCGGCGCTCGGATACGCGAATTTGCGCAACGCCCCCGTCTTCGATTTTCACGGCAATCGGTTCACCCGTACGGTAATGTCGTCCCTCGATCCAATCATACCGGCTCATGATACGATCACGCTCCCCCATAGGAAATAGCCACTTCCGATTTCAGCTCGTGCGAGCGATATATTCCCTCCAGTACCGCAATGATGTCTCTGGAATAAGCCATCGAGCAATCCGGCTCGCGCTCCTGTTCGATGCTTGCCAGCAGCTCGCGGTATTGCAAAACAAAGGGAGCCGCTTCGCGCGGAACGGGGATTTGCTCGTACCGGCCGTTGCGGCTGATCCAGACGCCTTGGCCCGGAACGATCTTCATCATCGCTTCCGTGAAAACAAGCTCAAGTTCGTTCCTCTGCACGCCGCCGTAACCGGATTGTGCTAAGGTGGAAGGGACGCCCGACTCATTCTCAAGGAACACGACTCCGCTGCCTTCCACATCGCCTACCGATCCGTAGTGGCTCATCAATGCCCGAACCTTAGCGATCTTCGCGCTGCCGAGCCACATGATCCGATCGACGGAATGCGATCCCAGATTAAACAGGATGCCGCCTCCCGAGCGCTGCTTGTCAAGAAACCAGGCGGGCCGTTCCGCTGTGTAGTAAGCGGTATGGCGCGTATCATTCATCATGACGAGCTTTCCCAAGCGGTACGCTTCGTCTGCGATGATTTTTTTTGCCAGCATGTTCTCCGCAATGAAATGCTGCGTATGGCCGACCATGAGCCGAACGTTACTACGCCGCACGGCTGCCATCATCTCGTCGCACTGCTCCACAGTCAGCGCCATCGGCTTCTCCAGCAGCACATGACAGCCTGCTTCGGCGCAAAATACCGCCGCTTCCTTATGCAAATGATGCGGCAGCGTAATGACGGCGATATCCGGCTTCTCCCGCAGCACCATTTCGCGATAATCCGCATATGCGTTCATGCCGGCCGTCGCTCCCGCCAGCCCTTCCGCGCGGTCGGTCCGGATATCTGCAACCGCGGCAAGCCTCAGCCGTTCCGGCAGCTCCTTCATCGCCTTCACATGGCCTGCCGCATTATGGCCCGCACCTGCGACCACTACCTTGAAAGTCATACGGCTCCTCGCTTTCTTCTGCTCTGCGTTTCCCGGTTCATTCCGGCCGGGCTACTTCAGTTTTAACTCCATGATGCTCTTGTTCGCTTCGTCTTCGGCCGTGCGCAGCGCCGTATTGATGTCGATCTCCTGCTTCGCCAACGGGACAAGCTTGTTCGTCAAAATTTTCTCGATGCTGACGTCATAGATCGTTTTGGGAGAAATCGGCGCAAACTTGTTGTGGAAGACGGCGTTGAAATTTTTGTCTTTGAACTGCGTATCCTGACCGAGCAGCTTCTTGATCGATTCATTGTTCAGCACCGGCATCGTTCCTTTGCGGGCCATTTCCGTCTGGTATTCGTCCGAGCCCAGAAATTTGATGACCTCCATGGCGGCTTCCTTATTTTTGCTCATTGCCGTCACGCTGAAATAGGTCGGATACGCTTGCGAGCCGATGCCGGGCATTTCGCTGAACGTAGGCAGCGAAACCATATCCCAATTCAGTGGGGCGATTTCATCCGGTACGGTAAAGGGCATTGAAGACAAAAATACGAACATGGCCATGTATTGTTCCTTCAGCAAGGCTTCCCGGTACGGCAGCTTGTTTTTCAGCTCGATGATTTTCGCTTTGTATCCTTCATCCGCCGCCGGCTCGATGATCGTCTTCTGCAGCAGTTTTTTCCACGGGTCCCGATTGACGGTCGGTGTATCTTTACCCGGTTCGACATAAGGCAAGGAGAATTGATTCATTCGGAACAAATGGGTAGGCGATACGGTCAAGCCAAGATACTGCTTGCCGTCTTCCGTGCGCGTCAGTTTGCCCGCCAAAGCGAGCGTTTCGTCCCAGGTCATGCCGTCCTTCGGATACGGTACACCGAATTTATCGAATATCGCTTTATTGTAAAAGAGTACCAGATTGCTATTGTATACGGGCAAGCCGTACATTTTCCCGCCGGAAATTTGCTTCATCGCATCGATCAGCGTAGGTTCATACCGGTTGACATCGACGCCGCTTTTTTTCATCAGATCGGTCATGTCGTATTCCATCTGATATTTCAACAAGCCGTCCGAGAAATTGCCGATCGAGTCGAAGTAGATATCGATGACTTGCCCTGCGGTGATCAATTCGGGCAGCGTCGTGCCTTGCTGGCTGCGAATATATTTAATCGTATAGTGAGGGAACTTTTTGCGGATCGGATTTCCGATTCGTTCGTTGAAGCCTTCCTCCGAGTCGCCTGCCATCATAAAGAAAGTGAGCTCGGCCGGTTTGGATAAATCGACGCTCTCCTTCGGCTTCTCCGCTACCTTGTCCCCGCCGCCCGATTGACATGCCGTAACAAATGACAAGAGTGCTGCACCGGTAAGGACGACCAAACGTTTTGTTTTCAATGCGGTTGCCTCCCCTTATATTTATCATTGCTCAATTTCATCGCAGACTCGACATCAGATGTTGGGTTTCAGACTATGGTTGCGCAAAGACTCCGGCAATCTTGACCAGTTGCCCGGACGACAGCGGTTCGTTCGATTCGGAAAGCGACTGGCTGCCGACGATTCTTACGTATGCCCGGTTTTCGTAATATCCGGTCGTTCCGGCCGTCTGCAGCAGCGCCGCTGGCCACGTTCCGCCCCAGCTGTAGCCGTTTCTCCGTTCGTCCTCAATGTCCGGCAGATTGTGCTTGATCACACCGTCTCGCCCGGAAAACACGGGAAGGTTCGTCCCGATCTCGTAAAACCGGTACCAGGTCGAGCTGTTCGCATCCGCAACGAAATTCGAGCCCGTCGGCGTCTTCGTATCGTACTTCTTACCTTTCACGCGCGCCTCCTCCAGCCAGGTCAACGCCCCTTGCACCGCTTTCGCCACGTTCTCGGGCGGATTCGGCAGCGACATTAGGTAGGTGACGACCGCCGCGGTTTCCGCGCTGTAGATGGAAGGATGCTCGTAAGGCCGGCCTTGCCGAGGCTCATACGTTACCGGATCGTGCTGCCCGCACCAGCCGGTGAGCTTGCCGTCGGCAACGATTTGCGACTTCACGATAAAATCGAGCCCCCGTTCAAGCGCAGCACCGACTTTGCTTCGCACCGTTCCGTCGACGATATCCGTATCGAACGGATATTTCGCCTCTGCAACGAGGCGCAGCACTTCCATGACCCGCGTCATGGCGTAATCATTAAAAGTAACCTCGTCGGAATAGTTGCCTCTGGCCGGATACACTTGAGGCCAGCCTCCGCTTTCATACTGCATCTTCAGCAAAAAGCCAACCGCCTTTTGCACGGCTTGTTTATATTTGTCGTCTTTCGTTTGGTCGTACATGATCGACAGGAATATCATCTCGTTCGTAGTCGCGCCGTTATCGATCTCGCCGATCTCCACCCCGGATTTCGTCATCAGATCGCTGCGCTTTTCCGTTCCGTTCCACGGACGGGCGTACGCTTCCTGCATGTTTTTGTACCATCCGCCATGTTCCATCTGCCAGGTCAGCAGATTGTCGGCCTGCTTCACGTCAGCCTCCCTGATGCCCGTGTAGTATTTGGCGGTCAGCAGTTTGACCTTTTTCGGGTCGCGGCTTTCCTGCACGACCAGCGACCCGTCTGGATTGAATCGGTCCTTGACCGTGAATACCGCGACGGTCTGATTCCGGTCGTTCGTACGGGTCTGCACGTTCTCCACCGCAAGGAATCGGGTGAGCTTCGGATTCAGCTCGTACCAGGACCCGGTGGCGGCGACGAGCTTCAGATCCTCCGCAACGAACGGATTCAGCTTTTCGCTGAATGTTATTTCGACGATGTTCGCCCCGGCCGTTTCCGCCTTTACGATCACGGGTGAATTTGTCTGCGCTGCGCCGCTTGCCGCCGATTTCGATTCAAGGGAAGACGCTTGTCGACAAGCCGTTAACGAAATTATAGCGCCGCTTATCAACAGCCCGATAAGGAATGCGTTTTTGAGCGCGAACGCGATGCTTGGATTCCGTTGTACCATTCCCGGCTACCTCCCTTTGCCGTCAATCAATGAAATGGATAAACCCGTCGTTGCGCGGAGTGATGCTTCATTGTCGAAGATGACGTTTTTACTCCATTTGCCCCGCGGCGGGAGTTACGTCACGGATCAGCGAGGAAAGGGATAGGCCGGACCCCAGCACGCCTTGTACGACCAACCGGGCCATCTCCGACGCCCCGTATTCGTTGAAATGGGTCAGATCGACGGAACCGTCCGGATAATTCGGGTATTCCCCGGGCTCCAGCATCATGAACAGCTTTTGGGTCGCCTTTTCGCCCAACCGTTCAAACAAACCTTTGGACTTCTCATGCAAGCGAATCACGGGAACATTTTTTTCCGCGCCTAACTGGATCATCGCTGCCGGGTAGTCGCCATGCGTCTGCTTGAGCCTCCCTTTCGCATCAAAGCTGCCGCGCTGCATGGGAGTAACCAACACAGGGATCGCCCCCTTCAAACGTGCGCCGTCGATATACTGGCTAAGATACGATATATAAGTCGTATACGGGTCCGTACCGACGTTAGGGTCCTTCGTCTTCTCGTCGTTATGGCCGAATTGTATGAAAAAAAAGTCGCCCGCCTTCAATTGGTCAAGAATCGGCTGCAATCGCCCTTCGTCGATAAAGCTTTTGGAGCTTCTGCCCGATGCCGCGTAATTATGAACCTGTACGCCGCTTGTAAAAAACGATTGCAGCTTTTGTCCCCAACCGGCAAGCGGAGCTCTGTCGGGAGAATAGCTCGCCACGGTGGAGTCTCCGGCCAAGTAAACGCCGATATTCGATTGATCCGATGCAGATCCGGCGCCCGCCTTGGCGGCAGTACAGCCAATCATGGCGCAAGGGGAGAGCAGCATGACAGCTGCCAGCAGGACCGTCCAGCCCTTCTTCGCCAAATCCATTCCTCCTTCCGCAAATTTGTAAAACAATATAGTAATCGATTTCTTTTGTAAACCGAATGTTTCGATTACACCGTTAAACGGCCTGAATCCACCGCAGACACCGAATCCTTGTCGAGATACAACGTCCATTGCGGATGGGTTTTCAAAATCGTGGAAGGAATTTGGTTCGTCACCTCATTCTCCTGCGTAAGCTTGATCGCGTTCGCTTTCACCTGGTACGGAACGCACGAGATGATAACGGCGCTTTTCAAAATTTGCCGGATGCTCATCGTAATCGCCTGCTTCGGGACTTCCTCGATCGAACGGAACCAGCCTTCGCCCACCTGCTGCCGTTTGCAGGACTCGGCGAGATCGACGACCAGATACGGCTCCTCGGTGTCAAAATCGGCCGGCGGATCGTTAAAAGCGACATGCGCGTTTTCCCCGATGCCGATCAAGGCAAGATCAACCGGCGCTTCGTTCAAGCGGGCGTTCAACTGCTCGATGTTGCGGCGAATATCGCCTTCGCCGTTCACCAATTCGTAGCGGCCGACCGTAGCATGGGCGAGAAACCGTTCCTTCAAATATTTGCGGAAGCTGGCCGGGTGCGTCTCCGGCAAATCGACGTACTCATCGAGATGAAACATCTCCACCTTGCTCCAGTCTACATCCGCTTGAACGAAATGCTTCAAAAAATCGAGCTGCGACGCTCCCGTGGACAGCGTAAGCCGCGCTCTGCCGCGTTCCTTGATCGCGGCGCGCAGCACTTCCGCCGCGTGCGCAGCCGCCGCCTTTCCGAGTTCGTCCGAGGTGTTCAGCACTTTTACTTCCATTGTGTAATAGCCTCCTTAAGTGTCCTTTAGTGAATTAGCGTTGGTTTGGTCTGCAGCAGCTCGCGAATAACGACCGGTTTCTTCTCGGCGATCGACACATTCGCGGCCGCTCCGATCAGAAGCGACATCGCGCCTTCCCACGATCCAGCTTGCTGGCCGAGCGGATCTTCCAGATCGCCGGCGAAAATCATGCGGCGCAGCCGCTCGTCCCCGCCGCCGTGTCCGCCGCCCGCTTTGCGGACTTGAACCGTTGTCAGGTCTCCCTTGCGGTCAAATAGACGAATCGTGTTGTGAGACGTCCCCGAGAAAGGACCGCTGGCGAAGTCTTCCGCTTCCATCCTGCCCTTGCTGCCGACGAAAGCGATTCTCCAGCCTTCCATCGGGTTATACGTCGTCAAAGAATAGGAGAGCGAAGCGCCTTTCTCGTACTTGGCCTGGACGGTCATCGTATCATAGATATCGATTTCTTTTGCAAAGACACATTGATCGCGAATATACCCGTCCTCCGCTTCGGCCTGGAAATACAGCTGCTTGATCGTTTCATTGGCCGTAATGTCATAGTAAAAGTCGCATGTATGGCGATGTTCGCATGATTGACATCGTTCGCCGGAATGCGCTCCGTTCCGTCCATAAAACCGCAGATCGCCGAAGCCGTGCACCGTCTCCGGCACGTCGTCCAGCCACCAGTTGACGAGGTCGAAATGATGCGTCGACTTGTGTACCAATAAGCCCCCGCTGTTGCTCATGCGGCGGTGCCATCTGCGGAAATAGTCCGCGCCGTGCTTCGTGTCCAAAAACCATTCGAAATGGACGTTGTGGATATCGCCGACGACTCCGGATGCGAGAAGCTCCTTGATTCGCACCATGTACGGGATAAACCGGCAGTTGAACGTCACGGTAACGCTGCGTCCCGTCTTCTTCTCCGCCGCGAATATCGCGTTCATTTTGTCGGCATCGATCGTCAGCGGCTTCTCCGAAATGACGTCGCAGCCCGCTTCGAGCGCGCGGATGATGAACTCGTGATGATTGCGGTCGATCGTCGTCACGATGATCGTATCCGGCTGTGTCGACTTCAGCATGTTGTCGAAGTCGTCGAATACGGCGATTCCGCTGCCGCCGCATAGACGGCTCATCGTCTCGGCCCGCTTCAAGTTGACGTCGCAGATGCCGACAAGCTTGGCGAACGCCCCCAGCTCGGAAACGAGCGGGCGGGCAAACATGCTGAGCGCCCGCACGCCGGCCCCAACGATTGCATAGCTTTTCATGCCTTCAGTCCTTTCTCATGAAGTATAGTAATCGATTTCTATCTGCAGGATAGCACATCGATCACCGATTTGTCATCATAAAATTTTAAAAAAATGTAAACCTGCCTGTACCCTCGTCATTTGGCCGCGCACAGCCATTCCAAGACCAGGAGCTTCGCGGCGGTGCGGAGAATCCGGACCGTGCGAACCGGGAAATCCCGCTCTTGCCAGCCCGATTGCCGCTCAGACTTGGCCGCGCCTCGCAGAGCCGTAACACATTTGGGATTGGCATATGCCGAACATAAGGGTTCCGCGTCTCCTTTCTACGCTGAACCCTTATGCTTTACTTGATCGCCGCTACGGTGCTGCGTTCGACGAGTTTCGGCTGCAAGACGATGTCCATCTCCGCTTGCCCGCCTTTCATCAGCTCCATCAGCATGCTGTACGCCAGCTTCCCCATCTCGTAGCTCGGCTGATTGATCGTTGTCAGCGGCGGCGCGATCATTTGGCTGAAATCGATATTGTCGAATCCGATGACGGAAATGTGCTCCGGTATTTTCACTCCGTGCGCCGACAGCTCGCTGATCACGCCGAAGGCGGTCATGTCGTTGCAAGCGAAGATGGCCGTCGGCAGTTCGCTCAGCTCCAGCAGCTGCCGCGTAAGCAGCTTGCCGTTCTCGAACTCGCCTCTCGTCTCGTCGCCTTCCGTCGGCTCCGATACTTTTACCAGCCCGTCCTCCACGGCTATGCCCGATTCCAGAAGCGCGTCGCGGTAGCCTTCAAAAATGCTCTGCCGGCTCGGCCGATCCATTGGCGCGGTAACGTAAGCGATACGGCGGTGACCTTGATCCGCCAAATATTTGGTCGCCATGTAGCCGCCCTTGCGGTAATCGAACTTGATCTGGAGGATATCCGGTAGGTCGATCGGCTGATCGATGGCGATCACCTTCAGTCCCAGCTTGATGAGCCGGGCCATTAACTTGCGATTGAACGAGATCGATGAAATGATGACCCCTTTTACCTGATTCTCGAACAGCTTTTCCAAATACTCGTCTTCCTGCTTCGGGTTTTGCAACGAGTTGCACAAAAAAACATGATAATTATTTCGACGCGCCACTTCTTCAATGCCGAGGACGACCGAGGAATAAAACGGATTGCTGATCGTCGGAACGATGACCCCGATCGTCGTGTTCGTATGCGTCTTCAGCTGTTTTCCGACCATGTTCGGAATGTAATCGTACTCCTCGGCCAGCTGTTCTATTTTTTGCCTCAGCTCGCTGCTTACCGGGTAGCTGCTCTTGCTGAGCACTCGCGAGACGGTAGCGGAAGACACGCCGGCGATCCGGGCGATATCATGGATAGTTACGCGTTTTTTCATAAGCAATGGCACGATCCTTTTATGATAGTAATCGATTGCAGTAACAATGATATTACTATAGCAAATAATGCGCACCTGTGAAAGCAACGACGCTAAAACGCCCTATGGAACGGCCGGGGACAGCCCGTCATACTACAATCAAATTTTTGTTATATTATCAAAAAAAAATATTTATTTATAAATTTTATTTAATGATACATTTCGAACCATATCTGAAATATTCGTGCTAAAATCGTCATAAAGTCATGATGAACAAAGGAGGTGAATATCGTTGGGAGTTAAATTAATTAAGATTGCATCCGTTTATTTTGTGATCGGCGTCTTGTTCGGCATGTTCATGTCCATCGCGCATAAATTTGAGTTCGCCTCGGTACATGCGCACATTAATTTATTGGGTTGGGTATCGTTAGCGCTTACAGGATTCGTGTATCACTCGTTCCCGAAGGCGGCCGAATCGAAGCTTGGCAAAACGCATTTCTGGTTACATAACATCGGTCTTCCCATCATGATGATCGGACTTATCATTCTGGTCAGCGGCGGGGGAAATACGGAGCCGGTCATTGCCGTCGGCGGCGTTCTGGTCACGGTTGCCGTCATTGTATTTCTCGTGAACGTGTTCAAAAATGTCGGCGACTCCAAAACTCAGAAGCAATCCGTCTCGCAAAATAAGTCGAGTTCGTTGTAAAGGTGCAAGACCGCCTTCAGTTATCCGCCGCATGATACATATTGTTACAACGCGTGAAAGACGGGCATTCCTCGATGCTCGTCTTTTTCGTGTCGAATTGTCACGAATTTTATATGGCGCATTTGACTTGCTTCGTATATAATGCTATTCAGAATAAGTCCATGCTCGTATAAAAGCAGGAATCGGCCTGCTCGTCTCTACCCGGCCACCGGAATGGCCGGACTACGAGTGATACAACGCCACGGCGGGCGATTTTTGCTGCGCCGCATCGGCTCAATGTCTGTGTATCACTCGAAGTATCTCTCCGCTATCCGGAGCCGGTTCTTCGAGTTTTTTTGTTTTGTTACCCACTTTTACCCTGCTCAGGAGGCCCACGTGAAGCTTTTACAAGACAAGATCATACAAGAAGGGATCGCGCTCAGCGATCAAGTATTGAAAGTAGACGCTTTTCTGAACCACCAGGTCGATCCGGTCCTGATGGCCGAAATAGGCAAAGAATTTGCGGCAAGATTCCATGCGGAACGCATCACGAAAGTATTGACCATCGAGTCGTCCGGCATCGCCCCGGCGGTGATGACGGCGCTGGAGCTGAAGGTCCCGGTCATTTACGCAAGAAAAAGAAAATCGCTGACGCTCCGCGAAGATCTGTACACCGAGAAAGTATACTCCTTCACCAAACAGGAAGAAAGCGAAGTCAGCGTATCCAAAAAGTTTCTTTTCGCGGGAGAACGCATTCTGATCGTCGACGATTTCCTCGCGAACGGCGAAGCAGCCTTCGGATTGGCGCGCATCATTGAGCAAGCGGGCGCGGTCGTATCGGGCATCGGCATCGTCATTGAAAAAGCGTTTCAACCCGGCGGCGACAAGCTGGCGGCCGCGGGCTACCGTGTAGAATCGCTGGCTCGCATCGCTTCACTAGGCAAAGGGCGCATCGTCTTTGCGGACGAACGGCAGCATCAACCCGTCTAACGGAAAAAATATAATGTGAAAGGAACTTTCCCATGTCCGCTCCAAATCAACCGCCTTTACGCCGCTTTTCCCTCGGCTTGCAGCATGTGCTCGCCATGTATGCAGGAGCCGTCATCGTGCCGCTGATCGTAGGCGGCGCGCTCAAGCTGACTCCGCAGCAGCTCGGCTATCTCGTTTCGATCGACCTGCTTACTTGCGGCATCGCCACGCTGCTTCAAGTATGGACGAACCGTTTCTTCGGCATCGGCTTGCCGGTCATTCTCGGCTGTACGTTTACCGCCGTCGGCCCGATGATCGCCATCGGCGGCGAATACGGCATTTCGGCCGTCTACGGTGCGATTATCGTCGCCGGTATATTCGTCGTTATTTTTGCCGGATTGTTCGGCAAGCTGATCCGCTTTTTCCCTCCGGTCGTTACAGGCACCGTCGTTACGATCATCGGGGTGACGTTAATTCCCGTATCGCTCAACGACATGGGCGGCGGGCAAGGCAGCCCGGATTTCGGCGCTCCGTCGAATTTGCTGCTCGCTTTCGGCGTACTCGCCCTCATCATTGTCATGAACCGGTTGTTCACCGGCTTTTGGCGGGCGATCTCGATACTTCTCGGCCTGATCATCGGTACGATCATCGCAGCCTTCATGGGCAAAGTATCGTTCGCTTCCGTTGGCGAAGCTTCCTGGTTTCATATGGTTCAGCCGTTCTACTTCGGCGCACCGACGTTTAACGCTTCCGCCATCATCACGATGGTTCTCGTAGCGGTTGTCAGCTTGGTCGAATCGACGGGCGTCTTCTTCGCCCTCGGCAAAATGGTCGACCGTGACATCCGCTCGGAAGATTTGGCCCGCGGCTACCGTGCGGAGGGACTAGCCATCGTCCTCGGCGGTTTGTTCAATGCGTTCCCTTATACGACGTACTCGCAGAACGTGGGACTGCTGCAAATGAGCAACGTGAAAACCCGCGACGTCATTATTACGGCAGGCGGCATCTTGGTCGTCCTCGGCTTGATCCCGAAAGTAGCGGCCATGACGACGATCATTCCCGCACCGGTGCTCGGCGGCGCTTCGATCGCCATGTTCGGCATGGTCGTATCCTCGGGCATCCGGATGCTCGGCTCGCAAGTAGACCTCAACCGGCACGAGAATTTGCTGATCATCGCTTGCTCCGTCGGCATGGGTCTCGGCGTAACGGTTGTTCCGCAGCTGTTCGACCGACTGCCGCAAATGGTGCAAATTTTGACTGACAACGGCATTGTTGCCGGCAGCATTACGGCGATCGTATTGAACCTCGTGTTCAATGTTGGACGCAAGCAGGACGCCGGTGCCGCCGTTCATGAATCCGCAGCCGTCAAGAAAGCGGGATAGCAACGCGAGGAACAGCAAATGGTCATTTCCTGATATAACACGAACCTCTATCGCAGACGCGCAAGTTTGAAGGCGCCTCGATAGAGGTTTTTTTTACATTCCGGACGTAATCCGCATTGAACGCTTTCTATTTATTTTATAACGTATCCATATTCCAGCCGTTTATGAATTTAGTGTCTGCATGGCGATATCCGATCAAATCCGGGTTTATACGTAAAATGGTTCCGAAGGAAACCGCCCCATGAATTGCTCGATTTCATCGCGAACGCGCTGCAATTCGGCTTCATTCTCCGCATGACGGGTCGCTCGGATGATCCATTCCGCCACATTCGCCATATCCTGATCTTTCATCCCGATCGTCGTAATCGCCGGTGTCCCCAGCCGCACCCCTGACGGATACCACGGCTTCGTATCGCCGGGGATGGCGTTTTTGTTCGCTACGATGCCCGCCGTCTCCCATCGCTTCGCCAGCCAGTTTCCATTCTTCGCGCTAAGACCGTTAGCGGAGCCGACGACATCCAGCAGCAGCAAATGATTGTCCGTTCGGCCGCCCATCAGTTTGAAGCCTTCCGCCTTGAGCATCTCCGACAGCAGTTTCGCGTTGCGCACCACTTGACCTGCATACAGCTTATAGTCCGGGCTCATCGCTTCTTTCAATGCAACCGCCATTGCCGCAATCGTATTCATGTGCGGCCCGCCTTGTAATCCGGGGAATACAGCCCGGTCGATCGCGGCGCCGTACGGTTTCTTGCAAACAATCAGACCGGCGCGCGGGCCGCGAAGAATTTTATGCGTTGTTGTCGTCACAATGTCCGCATGGGGAAACGGGTGCTCATGATAGCCCGTTACGCACAGGCCGCAGATATGGGCAATATCCGCCACCAACAGCGCACCGGTTTCCCGGGCGATTGCTCCCAATTGCCGGAAGCTGATTTGCAGCGGATAGGCCGTCGCGCCGCAAATAATCAGCTTGGGCGAATGCTGCTTCGCCAGGCGGCGAATTTCTTCATAATCGAGCTCATAGCTTTCGTTCAGACGATACTGCACGGCATTGTAATAATGCCCGGTAATATTCACGTTGTGCCCGTGCGTCAAATGTCCGCCGTAATCAAGCGCCAGCCCGAGAAACGTATCGCCCGGCTTTAAAAAGGCGCTCAATACCGCGAGATTGGCCGGCGCGCCGCTCAGCGGCTGGACGTTGGCGTGGTAATCGCCAGGATTAGGCGTGAACAGCTGCAGCGCGCGCCTGATGGCAAGGAGCTCCAATTCGTTCGTATGCTCCTGCCCCCGGTAATACCGGCCGCTCTGCTGCTCCTCACGACTGCCGTTCGACCATAAATACGGATAGCCTTCGGCATATTTGTTCGTGTAAGAAGTGGCTAGCGCAAGCTGCACCGCCTTGGAGCTGTAATTTTCCGAAGGAATCAAGCTGAGCGTACGGCGCTGCCGCTGCGTTTCGGCCGATACCAGTGCGCCGACCTCCTGATCGTACTTCGTAAGATAGCGAACCGCGTTTTCCATACCATCACTCCCGTTTTTATTGTTTAAGTAAAAACAAAAAAGAGCACTTCATCTTTCGATAAAGTACTCGCCCAGGCGTTCGGCACTTGGATTCCGCGTGCTCCCCCATGGTTCCCCATGTTCCGCCAGTCACACACGGCTTTTTCACTTGTCACTATAATATGGAATATTCTGAATATTGTCAATCGCGGGCGACAAAAATAGGTATGTTAGCCGAGAAATGCCGACAGCATCCAAGTATGTTTCTCAAGAGATGAATAGATCGCCAGGAACATGTCTCCGGTTGTCTCGTCCCCTTCTTTGTCAGCCAACGCCATTCCTTCTTTCAGCTCGGCCAGCAGCCGCTCGAAATCTTGCACCGTCGTCGCTACCATCGCATTCGCGTCTTCGTTCCCGGCCGCCTCGGCAACGGACGCCAGCTCCAGTGCTTCGCGCATCGTCGCGACAGGCATGCCGCGGAGCGCCAGCACCCGCTCCGCCAATGCATCGATATGAAGCGCCGCTTCGTTATACAGTTCTTCAAATTTTTGATGCAGCGTAAAAAATTGATTACCTTTGACATACCAGTGGTAATTGTGCAGCTTCACATACAATACCGTCCAGTTGGCAATTTGCCCATTCAATGCTTGAATCATCGTCGTACTCATTGGTCATCCCGCCTTTTTATGAGAATTGGTTACACCGTAACTTGGGCCGCTTCCACTTCGTCCAAAAACTTCTCGCAGTCGAGCGCCGCCATGCATCCGGTTCCCGCTGCGCTGATCGCCTGCCGGTAACGGCTGTCCTGCACGTCTCCGCAAGCGAAAACACCGGGAATGTTCGTTTCGGTCGTGCCGGGCTTTACGAGAAGATAACCGTAATCGTCCGTCGTCAGCTGGCCGCCGAGAAACCGGGTGTTCGGCGTGTGGCCGATCGCCACGAACAGGCCGTCCGTCTCGATGATTTCCTCTTCACCGGTCTCGTTGTTTCTCAACTTCAGGCCGGTCACGCCCCGTTCCCCGGCCACCACTTCCAGCGGCGTCCGATTCAGGCTCCAGCTGATTTTATCATTGTTGCGAGCCCGATCCTGCATGATCTTCGAAGCGCGAAGCTCGCTGCGCCGATGAACGAGCACCACTTCGGAAGCAAACCGTGTCAAATAATTCGCTTCCTCCATGGCCGAATCGCCGCCTCCGACGACGATGATCTTCTTATTGCGGAAGAAAAATCCGTCGCATGTCGCACA
Organism: Paenibacillus allorhizosphaerae; assembly: GCF_042659105.1. Lineage (NCBI taxonomy): Bacteria > Bacillati > Bacillota > Bacilli > Caryophanales > Paenibacillaceae > Paenibacillus > Paenibacillus allorhizosphaerae. Next base: position 1,798,003 of record NZ_JBHSRV010000001.1, read on the forward strand.
GGTGCTCACGCCGCGGCCGACATTTTCTTTCTCCCCCGGAATGCCGATATATTTGGCCGACGCCCCGGTGGAAATAATGACCGACTCCGCTTGCACTTCCCCGATGCCCTCCACCTGAAGCGTATACGGCCGCTTGGAGAAGTCGACTTCGTTGACCCAGCCGGTTTGAAAACGGGCGCCGAACCGCTGCGCTTGCTTTCGCATATTGTCCATCAGCTCGGGCCCCATGATGCCGTCAGGAAAGCCCGGAAAATTTTCAACCTCCGTCGTTGTCGTCAACTGTCCTCCCGGCTCCGGTCCCTCGATGACGAGTGGCGCCAGACCCGCTCTTGCCAAATAAATCGCGGCGGTCAGCCCCCCGGGGCCGGTGCCTATGATAACGGATTTATACATATACAGTTCCCTCCTACTCATTATATTTATACTAAATCTAAATTTATTTACACACCGATCATACCACTGGAAATCATTTCTTTCATGAAGAAATAATGAAACCTCCATGAAGAAATCATGAAGGTTTGGGGAAGCCAGGACCGCTATCATATTGTATGCTTTTCCATTAATCCGTCGTATGATCGAAAGCGACATGCCTGTCAACAGGACCAGCTGTTCAGCACGCCGATTGTTTCCGGCTTGGCTTTCTGGTACACCACGATGTACTCATCCAGCTGCCTGCTGATTTCGAGTACTTTCTCATGATGAAGACACCCGTACTCCGCCGCTTCTTTGATCATCTTATAGCGAAGAGCCTCAATCTTCTCTTTCAAATATAGTTCCATGTTCCCACTCCGTTCTAACTACTGTTATAAAGTAGTATAAAACAGAGCGGTTGTATTATGCTGTTGCATTTTGTCGATAGTTAAAAATTTGCAAAAAAATTTCAAAAATACATATTTTTTGTGAACATTTGTTTCATATTGAAAACATAAGGAAGAATTTTGGCGCCTCCTTGTCCAACGCTATACAGAATACACTTTCAAGTTTGCATATTCGCCAATGAGCGGGGCCATTTGACGAAACCCGATACGGCCTTGGCCAAGCGTCTCACCGAACGTATGCCCGTCATCTTCCCATTGAAGCACGGTCAAGCCGTCCACCGCAAAGGAAATGTTTCCATTCCGCTTCTCCAACTGAAGCCGGTACGCGCGAGTTGCATCGTCGACGTCCGGGATCGGATCGGCGCCCTGCGTAACCAAATGAAAGCCGTAGCTCTTGCGCAAATTGCATGTATGAAAAGCGCGCTCCTCCGGCCATCTTCTGCGAAAATAAGAGAGATGATACGCGTCCATATCGCCATGATGATACATCTCATACTCCCCGGTGCGAGGTGTAAGCGTCGGGGAGAACAAGTCCGCTCCCCCTTTGCCCTGAGCCGCAAAAAACAGAATGCACAGACCCGGCTCGCGAATCGGCCGAAACTCCCATTCGATACGAATGTCGGGAGGAAAAACGGCCGGACACCAAAAAACGAAATTAGATTTTTGCCCTTCGGCCGGGTCCTTCACGCTCTCCAGCCGCATCCGGTTCAGCGGAAACGAAACGGCGGCTTCGCCCTCCAGTACAAAATCGCGAATATCATCGCTTGACGCTAGCGCATTCTCATATATCAACATGAAATTCACTCCTGACTTTGCCTATTTAAAATGGACTTCTATCTTGTACATACGGGCAATTTCGTCCATTCGCCGATGTTCTCGACAAAGAACGTGAGTTTTCCCCATAATGGCCTCGCTATCGACAAAGGAACTTATTTCGACCGGCTTGTGCAAATCGGAGCCGTCACATAGAAACTTCTCGTGCATGCGTTGCCTCATCGCTGCTGTGCCCGTTTTCGAAACATGCCGGGGGTGCAGCCTTCTTTTCTGGCGAACAAGCGGGAGAAAAAGGAGCTGTCCGCAAATCCGACGGCAATCGCGATCGCTTCGACGCTGCGATTCGATTCGAGCAGAAGATGCTTGGCTCGTTCGATTCGAATTTGATGCAGCATTTCCGTTATACTTACTCCCGTTTCCTGTTTAAAAATGCGGATAATGTGCCGCTGGCTCAAATTAAACTGCTGCGCCAAGTCGGACACCGTAATTTTCAGGGCAAAATAACGTTCCAAGTACGTTCCGATTTTTCTGACGACGATTTCATTGCCGATTGACCTTGTAGGACTGATCGGCTCCGTCCCTGCTCTACGCTGGCTGAACCGGGAGAGCAGGATCAAAATCTCGGTCAACTTGTTGCGCGCCACAACGAGATATCCGGGCGGCTCGTGCTTCATCTCATGCAGCAGATCCTCCAGTAGCGCCAACATGGCGGAGGACTCCCGGCTGCTTAGCGACAGGACGGACGTGAACGGTTCATGTTCTTTGAACATCGGGGTCAAGTACGGGAGTCCGGAAACGGACGGCTGATCGGTCAAGCCGGCACGGACAAATTGCGGCATAAACATGCAGTTGATAATTTCCAGCCCGCTTCCTTCCTCCACCCGATATACATGCGGTTCCCCGATAGGAACCACATATATATCGCCGGCATGAATCGGATAGGTAACTTCCCCGATCTTATGCAGCCCCTTTCCGTTCACAACATACACCAATTCGATAAATTCGTGCACATGCTCCGGCGGCGTATTGTGCCTTTCGTGGGACGAGCGCTGAATCCAGAAAAGACCTTCCTCTTTTATGTAATCCTTTAACTTTTTGACGATCACGCTTGCACACCCCCTACCACCAACTATACCGCTTCTCGGTCGTTGATGGTAGGCACTGTGCGCGATTTAGAAGACCTGGCGGCTACGGCCCCGCGCTTGCGAAACGGCAATTTCCAGCTGAATCGCCTGATTGCGCCGCGACTGCCGAGCAGCACACAACGCGTACCGGCAAAGGTACGCGCTGCAGTAAAATGCCGCTATAGAGGGCACATCATTTCAAGCGGTAGGTCAGAAGCGACGACAGGAAGACGAGCGCCAGTCCTTGCCCCCAGCCTTGTACGCGCTGATTCGGGACGTTGCGGTAGCCGTCGGCGTCCTTCATGACTGCCGTTCCTGCAGAAACCGACGTCACTGCTCCGGCGGCAGTCACTTTCCCTAGGACGCCCGCGATCGCCGGCTGAATCGCCTTGTTGTACAGCGGGCTGCCGATCGCTTCGTTGAAACGGACAAGCGCCGCCGCGATGCCCGCCGAGCCGGACGTTTCCGTATAGGACGAAGCGTCCTGAAGCAGCGTATGCCACAATCCGTCGGCGGCCTGCAGCCGAACGAGCGAACTGAGCTGGTCGCGCAGAGAATCGTGAATCTTCATGAAGGACGGATGCGTCACTTCCACATCCTTCAGCGCCATCGCCATCGTGTACGCGGCCCAGCTATTGCCTCGGGCCCAGAACATGGCGGACATGTTGTTCTGCGCGATGTGATCCCAGCCATGATAATACAAGTTCGACTCGGGATCCTGCAAGAACCGTTCATGCCCGTGATACTGCAGCAAGCCGTCTTCCAAATAATCGGCGCGTCCGAGCAGCGTTCCCATGCGAACGAGGAAATAGCCGGCCATGAACATCGTGTCTACCCACGCCTGCTCGGGGAAGTTGTAATTTTGCGACACCGTATGCTGAAAAATGCCGTCGGCAAACCGCGGAGCGTCATGTCGCAAAAAGTCGGCCATCAGCACGGCGGTTTCCAAATAAATATCTTTCTGCGTAGCGTTGTACAGATGAATCAGCGAATGTCCGATCGAAACCGCATTGACGGTCAGCTTCGGCAGCCCCTCCTCCAGTTGGGCGTCCACCCATGCTGCGAGCGCCTGCAAGTAGCTTTCGTTGCCCGTCGCTTCATGGGCTCTGCTGACGCCGTAAAAAGCGACACCCGCCGGCCAATCCCAGGTGAAATCCATGGCGAAGGTGCGGTTTACAATCTTGTCTATCGTCGTTTTCACTTCTTGCTCGTCGTACATTAAAGGTGGCACAATAAATCATTCCTTTTGTCGTATTCGAGATCGTAAGCGCGCCGCCAAGCGGCGGCGAAGCGCGGATTGACGAGAACAGCTTCTATTTGGACTCCCGAGGATTACTTCTTCTTCAAGTCGTCCAGCGCCTTGTTCGCTTCTTCCTCCGCTGTTCGCAGCATCGTATTGATATCCATTTGGCCGGAAGCGAGCTTATTCAAGTTTTTCGTATAAATGGAAAGGATATTCGCTTTGCTCTCCTCCACCGTCTTGTCGGCGATCTTCGGATATTTATTGTAGAAAAAGGCGCCGTAATTTTTGCCCTTGAACGCACCTTCCGAGCCGAGCGCCTTTTGAATTTGCTCGTTTTTGAGCGTCGTCATCAAGCCTTTCTTGGAAATTTCCATTTGGAATTCGTCCGAAGTAAGGAATTTCAGCACCTGCATCGCAGCATCCTTGTTTTGCGCCTGCTTCGTAATGGCGAATATGCCCGGGTACGACTGCGGCCCGACGCCCGGAAGATCGCTCATCGTCGGCATCGACACAATATCCCAGTTAAAGTTCGACAGCTCCGTTTTTTGCACAAGCGGCAGCACCGGAGACGACGGGAACGTGGCCAGCTTCTGTTCCTTCGAGAACGGAGCCAGGTCGAGAATTTTTTTATAGTCGGTCATCGCTTTCTGGTATACCGGACTTTGGGTAGGCTCGATAAGCTGCGTTTGCAAAAGCTGCTTCCACTTGTCGCTGTTGATCGTCGATTTCATCGTCGTTTTGTCGATCAGCGGAAGCGAGTAAGGGTTGACCAGGAACAAATGGTTGACCGAAGGCGAGAACCCGGTGTAAGCGACCCCGTCTCTCTCCACGTTCAGCTTCTTCGTCAGCTCGTTGAACTGATCCCACGTCATGCCGTCTTTCGGATAAGGCACGTTCAGCTTGTCGAACAAATCTTTATTGTAAAACATTGCCATCCGTTCGTTGTACACCGGGAGCCCGTAAATGGCTCCATTGCCGAACTGCTTCATCATATCGATCAGCGACGGCTCGAACCGGCCGAGATCGACCTGATGCTTCTTTAACAAATCGGTCATATCGAAGTTCAGCTCGGAGGCGATATTGCTTGTCGGGAACGAACCGATGGAGTCCCACTGGATGTCGATCCGCTGCCCGGCATTGATCAAATCGTTCAAGTCTTTGCCAGGGACAACCCGCTGAATGTACGTGATCGTATAGTTCGGAAATTTTTTGCGAATGGCGTCGCCGTACCGCTCATTGAAGCTTTCCTCCGAATCGCGGCTCATCGAATAAAAGATCAGCTCCGCCTTCTCGCTTGCTATTTTGGAAAGATCGTCCGACCCTGACGCTGACGCAGGCGCTTTCACTTCTTTGCCGCTGCACGCTGACAGGGCCAAGCTTACAGACAATACAACCGCTGCAGTTCCCCATGATCTGTTTTTCATCAGAACCCCACCTCTATGGTTTAGTAGCTATCCGGTCCTGGGCTTGCTCGCTCGGCTTCGCTCTCCTTCGCACATCTCTAGCCTTCCGGAAGCGAGTCCGCCAGCAGCTCCAGGCTAAGTATCGTATTGAGCGACCACTGCGAGGCGATATTGGTGCTAGCAATGTCGATTTCTTGTACCGGTCTTACATAATGGAGCCCGTCCACGGAATCGGGCTGCCCGATTCGGGCCATGAATGGCTCGTTCAGCAATATATCCCACACTTTGCGTGCCAGCTCCTTGTCATTGCCGCGGGATGCGCCGTACGCAATGATGCCGGAGGCTAGCACCGGGTGATCCCAGCTCCACTTGGCGATGGCACCGCCCGTCCGCTCCGCTTTCTGTTCCTTGGACAGCAAGTAAAACAACCCGAACTCCGCCATCATCTCTTCCCACTCCGGATCTTCCAGCAGCTCCGCCAGCTCGAACCACACCTGCGGTCCGCCCATGCAGACCGCCAAATGCCGGCCCCAGTTATCGTCGCCGAAATGCGTCAGCCTGCCGGACTTCGGATCGTAGCCGTAGACCGGACCCGACCGCAGCCGGAAGGGCATGCCCTTGATGTCGGCGATGCCGATCAGCAGCTTGTCGCGGTACTGCGTATCCTCGTACCGTTCCCAGCGGGTCATCCAGTTGGAGCTGAACGCCGCCCAGTCAGGCCCGACGCGAATATGGGTCGGGAATTCGTCCTTCGGGTAGTAGGAACGCATCGGATCCAAATGTACGGTCGTATAGTCGGAATCGGCCACTTCGTTCATGATGTCGCCGATCCGCTCATCTGCCGTGAGATAATAATAGTAGCGGTGCAGTCCCGCCATCGCGATGCGCGCTTCCTTGCAGCCGCAGCCCCAATGAATGACGTTGTGCCGCGTGCCCAAACCCGCGTATTCGCCGATATGGTACACGTCGACCTCGCTCGTATGCCGGGTCATTGCCTCGGCCAGCCGGAAAATATCCTCCCGGCCCGAGCGGAGGAACATATACCACAGCCACATGTTCGGCGCGAGCTCCGTATTTTGCCAAGCACATCCTCCGACGTCGTAGCGCCATACGTGCCGCGTCGGATCGTAGCTGTGCATGAAGTCGCCGTAATCCCAGAAGCCGTACCATTTGCGCTGCTCGACCTCCGTTTTGTAAAAATCGATGACCGCATCCAGCCGGTCTTCGAGCTGCGCCTTCATGGCCGTGCTCCGGTCGGGCAAGCTCCAAATGCCAAACGCCTTGACATCGTAATAGTACTGTGGCTCGCATACGAGAAGCGACGGTGCATCCGCTTCCTCGGCAAGCGCTTTCAACCGTTCGGCAGTCGGCGTGCTCTCAAAGCAATGTAATGTCAGCTCATTCGTGTTCGCTATGCCGTAAGGCGTACTGCGCATTTCGTCGAACCCTTCGTAGGCGGACAGCAAATGCGTCTTCGTATCGTAATGACGCAAATCCATCGCCCGGGCCGCGTCCGGCGACCAGAACCATACTATCATCTCCGCCGTATCGGTGGACATATGGCGAAGCTCCAGCGCGGACGGACATTTCCGCCAAAAATTGCGGACGGTCGCCGACATGCCGCCGCTTTCGCTCCCCGCAAAGACGACGCCGGCGGAACGGTTGCCGCTGCCGGATTTCAACCAACAGCATACCTCCTGCGTCCGCTTGGAGATTTCATAATAATCCGGTGCGCTTTGCACCAGCTTGAAATCGTCCCAAACCGCCGCATCCTCCAGCAGCCCGATGAAGGCCGCATCCTCCTGCGGGTCGAAGGAAATCGCCTCCCCCGCCGTCTGCCGCCGGAACAGCTCTTCATACTTCCCTTTCGTGCGGAACGTCATGAGATGCTTCGGCGATTCGGCGAAAAAGCCGGTATCTCCGCCGAGCCGGACATGGCGGTTATGGAGCGGCCCGCTCATCGGCAGCGAGAAGGCGATGCCGAGTCCCTTGATCGCATCCTGATGCGGATTGCCGTCGTAGACGAAGGAATGCACGATGCGGATCTGCCCAAGCCCGGCAAAAAAGTACAGCCGCAGCGAGAACGGCAGCCATGCCCGGCTCCCGGCAACCGCCTTATGCCGGCCTTCTACTTTAATGACGGCGCGAACCGGCCCGCTCTGCTCTACCGCCGCCTTCGTAATATGACTTACGAAGTCCTGCTCCTTGTACACGCGTCCTCCGGCTTCGCTTCTTTGCTCCTCGCGGATGCACACCAGCTTGCCGCCGGAGCAGGCAAGCGTCTCTCCACGGTACATCGCGCGGACGATATCGGCGCCAGCCTTATTCACCTGGCACATGATCGCGCCCGTGCTGACTTCGATATATTCGTTCTCCTCGCGCACATGGATCGGGGCGGCCGGAACCGCCGGCTTCCCCTTCGACACGACGAACGAAACGGCATCGCTTTCGCTTGCGCCAAGCGCGGCGGCATGCGCGCTCCATTTGACGCTGCCGTCCGGCCAATAAGCCGTCGGCCAGCTTTGCAGCGGTACTTGCGTTCCGGACGGCCCGGTCATCGTCAAGTTTTCCTCCCGCAGCAGCGCGCCTTTTTTCCACGGGATGCCCCATGTCACGCCGCTTTCTGCAGGTTTGATCGTTTGGGACCCAAGCCGGTGTACGTTTACGGATATGTTGTTGTTCATACGGTTTCTCTCATCTCCATCGTCTGTTTCTGTTCTCTCGTTCCCGCTCATTGCCAAGCGGAGCCTGCATCATCCACTTCCATCCGAATGGCGTCGTACAAGAGGCTTGTATACAGATCGCCCGTCCGTCTCGATACGACATCGAAGTGACGGCTGCACTCGCCTTCTCCATTGAAACGCTTACAATCCCGTTGCCGATCGTCATCCACCTGTCGAACCTCCCCCTCCGGCCGCCGGTCCGGTTCATCGTCCGTTCGTACGGTTACAACCATCATAATTCACAGTCGATCGGGTAGGGTATGGCCGATCCTGCCATGTTTCTTGCCGATCAGGACATTTGCAAAAATATACAAATGAAATCAAAATATTATTATCTCATAAACAAACATAAAGCCAAAAAAATCATTGTTTATTCATTTCCGTTTTTATATGATGTAAACAAAAACAAACGAGGTGTACGATGCGAAGCAAAACCTTATTTCACGGCGCCGCCTATTATCCTGAGCTATGGGACGAACAAACGATTGAACAAGACATTCGACTCATGAAGGAAGCCGGAATCAACGTAGCCCGGATCGGCGAATTCGCCTGGGTCAACATGGAGCCCGAGGAAGGAAAAATCGATCTCGGCTTTTTCGTCGACATCATTAACAAGCTGCACGATAACGGGATCGATTCGGTCATGTGCACGCCGACCCCTACGCCGCCGATCTGGCTCACGCACGGCCATCCGGAACGAATGTACGTCGACGAACACGGTACGATTATGGGCCACGGGTCCAGACAGCATGTGTGCACGAATAATGCTTACTTCCGGGAGCGGGCCGCTATCCTTACGAAGCATCTCGCTCAGGCGGTCGGAGCGCTGCCCGGTGTGATCGGCTGGCAGCTCGACAATGAGTTCAAGGCGCACGTAGCGGAATGCATGTGCGCGACTTGCCGAAGCTTATGGCACCAATGGCTTGAGCAGCGTTACGGCGACATCGACAAGCTGAACGCCGCTTGGGGTACGCAAATCTGGAGCGAATACTACCACCGTTTCGATCAGGTGCCGCAGCCGGGTCCGGCGCCGTTCCTGCACAATTCGTCGCTGAAGACGATGTATCAGCTGTTTTCGATGGAAAAGATCGCCGAATTTGCCGACGAGCAAGCCGCAATTATACGCCGCTATTCGGAAGCGCCGATTACGCATAACAGCAGCATAGCCTTTCACGTCGACAATGAACGGCTGTTTCGCCATCTCGACTTCGCCTCGTTCGATACGTATGCGAGTTCGGACAACTTCCCCGCCTACCTTGTCAACTGCGATCTATGGAGAAATTTCAAGCAGGGCCGGCCGTTCTGGATCATGGAGACGAGCACGTCGTTCAGCGCATCGTTGGAAAGCTATGCGAAGCCGCACCCGAACGGGTACTTGAAAGCGGAGGCGGTGGCCGCCTATGCGCTCGGCGCGGAAGCGTTCTGCTACTGGCTGTGGCGGCAGCAGTGGGCAGGCTGCGAGCAGCCGCACGGCTCGGTGATCAGCGCCTGGGGCAAGCCGACCGTCGGCTATGCCGGCGTGCTTGAAGTCGAGCGGGCAAGGAAGGAGATCGAAGCGCATCTGCTTGCTGCCCGGCCGGCGCAAGCGGAGGTGGCCCTCACCTATTCGGACCGGGCCAAAGCGTTTCTGAAGACGGAGCCGCATCGCAAGCTGAACCACCGCGGTCTGACGACCTCGTTTTACGAGCGTATTTTGCATATGGGCATTCATCGCGACGTCATTCCGGAAGGCGCGGAGCTGGACGGGTATAAGCTGCTGTTTACGCCATTTTTGCCTTATGTGTCTGCGGATTATATTAAGCGGGCGGAAGCGTTCGTGGAAAACGGCGGCATTTGGATCGTCGGCCCATTGACCGGAGGAAGAACGGAGCACCATACCATTCACACCGATGCCGCACTGGGTGCTCTGGAACATCTGGCGGGCGTCGAGACGCTGTTTACTTACCCCATGGACGGCACCGGCGCAATCGGCCGCGCCTTCGGCTTGTCGGCCCCTCTAGGCTTATGGAGCGCCGTGTTCGAACCGAAGGACGCGGCTGCTATCGGACTCCTTGAGGAGGGGCTCAGTCCGGGAAAGCGTTCATCACCGAATGCAAGCGGGGTCAGGGGAAAATCGTCATGCTCGGCTCCATGCCGATGGGAGAAGACGGGGACCGGTTGCTGCAAAAGCTGATCGAGTACTACGCTGACGAAGCCCGGGTTACGCTCCGAACGGACGTGACGAAAGGAACGATCGTCGCCCCCCGGCAAGGAGACGGCTATACGCTGTGGGTAATTGTCAACATGGACGGCAGTGGCGGAAGCGTGACGATTCCGCAGGAAGGGCTGGACGTATTGTCGCGCAGCAAAGTCGATCCGGGGCCACTGCATGTAGGACCTTATGAGCATTTGATCATTCGATTCACCGAAAATTAAGCTTCGGACGGGCAGCTTCGGATTCGTCATCCCTTGTCGAAAGGGCGGCATGATTCGGGATAAGGCTATCCAATCGCTCCCATGTTTTCCACAGCAAACCACCCGCAATTATTTGCGGGTGGTTTGTCGTTTCCGAACGTTTGCTGGAAAAGGATACCGTTTCTCTACTGACCGCACATGGACGAACGAGGAAAATCTAAAGGAACGTTACTCCTGTCTATTGCATTCGATCAGCTTCACGGTGTCGAGTCCCGATACGATTTCCGGATGCCTGATATGTTCCAGGGTCACATCGTCAGCCGACAGCAAATAAAACGGCCCGCGGTCAAACCACATTTCGCCAGTTCGGTTCAACACCTTCCAGTTGCTGACGAAAAGTCCGTTTACATGTACGGCAATCAATTGATACGGGTGTACGACATAGTTGGCCCGGTTCGGGTCGATTTCGATCCGGCGTGCCCCGTCCGGCTTCTTGATACCGTCCGTTTTGCATTTGCCGGTAATGTTCCAGGTGATGTTGCGAAGTGAGATGTCCGATACCGGCGCATCCATGGCGCCTTCGATATACATCCTGCCTTTTCCGGTGAACATGATATTGTCGAAAATGATACTTCGTATCGTTCCGATGGCAGGCTCCTTGTAGTACCGTGGCGTGATGTCGATAACGACCGGAAATTCATTATAGGCTTCGACGACCATGTTGCTGAAAATAATATTTTCATAGCTGCTTCCGTCTTTCATATACAGAGCAAGCGCTACATTGGTATGGTTGATGATGCAGTTGTTGAACGTGATGTTGCGGATCGCTCCGATCGCTTCGGTACCGAGCTTCAAGGCAGCGTGTCTGGAGCTGAGGATACAGTTCGTGATCGTTATATTTTCGCACACATCGCCCTCGGTGCTCTTGATCACGATGCAATCGTCTCCCGTCTTCATATGGCAATCGCTAATGATCACATTGCGGCAGCCGTCCGGGTCGATCCCGTCCGTATTGATGCGCTCCCGATGCGCAACAATCGTCATGCCGCGAACGAGCACATCGCTGCAGCGAAGCAAATGAAGCGTCCAAAAGCAAGAATATTGCAGCGTAACGTCCAAAAACTTCACGTTGCGGCAATCCCGGTAAAAGATCAGCGCCGGCCGGAAGCGCACATGAACCGCATCGCTCGGGGCTAACGGCGAGTTGCCTCCTCCGTCAACGATACCTTGCCCGGTAATCGTCACGTTCGAAACGTTATCGGCCCAAATGAGCGCCTGAATTTGCCCTGGCAAGTTGCCGTACGGCGTTTTGCAAATCTCGGGATACAGGGCTGCGTCGTCCGCTCCAAGAATAACCGCGCCTTGTTCCAGATGCATATTGATGTTGGACTTCAGATGCAGCGTGCCGCATAAGTAAGTGCCGGCCGGAACATAGACCGTTCCGCCGCCCGCTTCCGCGCACGCATCGATCGCTTGTTGTATCCCTTCATGCGAGAGATCGGTACCGTTCCCGCTCGCTCCAAATTGCACAACATCGAATATCATGGTCTGCTGCTGCTCCCTTCGGCACGCCGCTGCACCTTGGCATTTTTACGGATGCGACTCGATCCACTTGTCGGCCTCTTCCTGAAGTTCTCTTAAGATTGTGTTGATGTCCTTGCGATCTACCGCCAGCTTTTGTTTGGCCCCTCTTATAATGATTCGCACCTGATTCTCATACTTGGAATGAGCCGGGAGCGCCGTCGGCGCCAGTTTGAATAAAGCTGCAATATTTTTGCCGCTGAAGGAGGCGTTGGACTGCAAATAATTTTTTTGGAACGACTCATCCTTGAGCGGGCTGATTCTTCCGGCTTTAGCCATCGCCATCTGTACTTCGTCGGACATCACTTCCTTGATTACGGCGAACGCTTCATCCTTGTGCTTGCTCACTTTGGAAATCATCAGCATATGGGTATCCACATTTCTGCCTTTTCCTTCATATCCCTTCACATAAGGGATGGAAACGAGATCCCAGTTTTTCAGCTTGGCGACCGTTGGATCGGTCAATTTGCCTACCAAATCCGTCGCCCACATCGGGGCCATCGCCAGATTGTCTTTGAAGAAATCGTATTCGAACTTACCGTTATTGACATATCCGGGCATATCAATCACTTGTTTGAACAGCTCCAGCACACGGCCCCAGCCTTCGATATTGATCGTCGATTTATTCGTCTTCGGATCGACAATGGAAAGTGTCATTTGACTTCCGACCGCCTCCACCCTCCACGGATCAATCCCGATGTAGCTCGTGCCCCCATCCGTAATCGTCAGTTTTTTGGCGAGCGCGATTGCGTCATCCCAGGACATCATATCTTTCGGGTAAGCGACTCCGAATTTATCGAAAATATCTTTATCGTAAATCATGGCCGCCATATTCATCGTTAAGGGCAGCCCGACCAATATTTTGCTGTCGTATCCTTTCATCATCTCCAAGCCCGTATTCTGGAATTTGCTCAAATCGAGTCCGTGTTTTTTGATCAGCGGATTCAAATCTTCGACAATATCCAAATCCTGGTAGACCGGAATGCTCGGATTGCTCGTATACATAAGATCGGGAAAATTGCCGCTCGTCAGCAGTTCTTCCGGGCTGTTTCCTTTCACGCTGTCCCGAACCAATTCCAGCGTAATGTTCGGATATTTTTTGGCAACCGGCTCGACAAAATAACTATTAAATTCCTGGTCGGAAATCGTTCCCCCTTTGTGGTACATTTTGATCGTTACCGGGTCCTTCGTGACGGATGCCGGGACGTCCTTCGGTTCGGAAGACTCCAGCTGCGGAGCGGCCGCCTCTTTTCCCGCACAGCCGGAGAGGAGCAATACTAGACTTAGAAAGGGCACCAGTACTTTTTTATGATTCATAAACATCCTCCTTCGATTGTTTTCCGTTGCGGCGGTCGGAGTGCCGCCTGATCAAATCTTCCGTCGCCGTCCGCGCAATCCCGGTTGCAATTAATCCGTCTGTCCCTGTAGGCACATTGCCCGCTAAACCGCTTCTAAGCGCTTTGGCGAAAGCCTCGTACATACCGGAAAAGTTTTTTTCCTTGGCAAAAGGAAACGGGGTCGTGCCCGTAGAATTTCTCATTTCGAATATTTTTGCTTCCCGGTCGTAATATACGATGCCTTCCGTACCGATCAGACGATAAGTGAAATGGGAGACCGGCTCCCTGGCGGTGAAGCAGTAGGAGTAGCTGATCTCTACCAGCGTGTGGGCCCCGCTTGCATGCTGCATATGAAGATACATATGATCCGGCGCTTCGTATTCATCGACCCAGGCGCCTTCCGAGCGATAGCTTGTCACTTCGGAATCGAGCCACCATCTGGCAAGATCGATCTGATGCACGCCGCAATCCACCATAGGCCCGCCCTCCAGCATTCGCCCGACACGGCGCATATTCAGCTTGCGGGGCTTATCATCCGAAGCCGGATCGGCGAACTTTCCGTGCAAGTTCCATATATAGCTCAGCCGGAGAGAGCGGACTTCACCGATGAGCCCGTCTTTTACAATCCTTTTGATCGTCTGGGCGGCCGGACTGAAACGGTAGTCGAACGCCGTAAACAAAAACAGGCCTTTCCGCTCCATGACGGCGATCATTTCCGCCGCCTCGCGCTCATCCGTAGCCAGCGGCTTTTCGCACAGCACATGTTTGCCGTAACGGGCCGCGTCCAGTACATTGTTGTAATGGCTAGGGGCGGGAGACGTGATGATAACTGCTTCGAAGCCAGCCTGGAAAAAGGCGTCTACTTCCGTAAACACCGGTACGTTGTATGTCGACTGCAATGATTCCGTACGGGACGGGTCGGGCTCATAAATCGCCGTCAGTTCGAATTTGGGCGATGCCGCGATGACAGGAACATGTCCGTATGCGGCTACGACTCCGCATCCCATCAAACCTATCTTAATCAAATCTGTTCCCCCTTTACGCCGGTTCAGCTGCATATAGCTAAAATGACAGCGCTTTCGTTTCTTTCATTGTAAGCCTGCTCCGGGGGAAGCTCCAGATACAGAACTGTCTAATCATCGTACAAAACTGTCTTTTAAGAAATGGAGGGATCAACGGTGGAGGGAAATGCGAAGAACGAACAAGTCAATTATCATCATCCGCTGCTGCGCTACAAAATATGGGACCTGGAGTTTCCCCCTTTGCCGTCGGCCCCGTGGAATACATGGCATTATCATAAAGAGGTGGAAATCATCATCCTGCTGGAAGGCATGATGCTGGTCGAAACCGTCGATCGCGTATACAAGCTGCAAGGCCTTGACTTGCTGCTGCTCGGCTCTTCCCGGCTGCACCGGACTCGACGGACGGAACACGTCAAGCAAATCGTGCTGCAATTCGATATGCTGGCGCAGCTGGATTCCTACGCCAAGGAATTTGCGCCAGTCTTGTTGGAACTGTCGGAACCGCTCGATCGCGTAAACGAGATATTAAAGGGCAACGCGGCAGCGAAAGAAGCGATGTACCGGCTGCTGCTCGGCATTTCCAACGAAGCGAGCGAAATGGGAGCCGGGTATGAGCTGGCCGTCAGCGGAGGATTCAAACAGCTGCTTGCCCTGATCGTACGCCACGCGGTCTCCTCCGCCCCTATGTCTCCCCCGGATTGGCAGCGGTTGAAGCCTGTGCTCGATTATGTGGAAGCCCGTTACCCCGAGTCGATTCATATTCAGGACGTGCTTCCGCTTGTCCATTTGGAGTATCACTACTTTATCAAATACTTCCAGCAGCATATCGGCATGTCCTTCGTCGATTATTTGCACTTGAGGCGCATTAAAGCTTCCGAGCGTCTGCTTCTGACCAAGCCGCTCGGCATCGCCGATATCGGCATTCAATCCGGCTTTCCGAACGTGACCCAGTTCATCCGCATTTTTAAAAGGTACAACGGCTGCACGCCGTCCGAATTTCGCAAAAAGCGGCTGCCGGTCCATGAGCCGGAACCTGCCGAGTAGCACGTGCATGGCACGCATGGCGTTAACAAAAAGCAAAACCCGGCCGTCGGCCGGGTTTACGTACGTTCTCATGCATCGGAACTTCGTTACTTCGACTTTTCTTCCTCTACGTTTTTGAGTACTCTTTCCTGTGCGTCCTTCAGCGCCGTATTGACGTCTTTCAGCCCAAGCGCCATGTTCTTTTGCTCTTCGCGAACAATGCTCGACGCTTTGGAGCCGTAGTTGGACGATTTTTGCTGCGGCGTCTGTTTGGTCAAGAAGATGTTCTGCACTTTTTTCCCTTTGTAGCTTTCGAAATTTTTGGCGTAGTTGGCCTGAATCGTTTTGTCTGGGATAGAGCTGATCCGTGCATTCGCGCTGACCAGCATTTGCGTTTCCCTGGAAACGGACTCGAGGATCACCTGGAACGCTTCTTCCTTATGCTTGCTCGATTTGGAAATGAACGTCATATGCGAGTCGACCGGGCGGCCGTTGCCGAGCTTATCTTTGAAATTGGGCAGCGCGGAAATATCCCAGCTGTTGAATCCGGACTTGGACGCTTCTTCCAGCGGAGCGGCGGCGTCGTTCGTCCACTCAAGGAACATCGCCAAGTTTTGATCTTTCAGGAAGCCGTTTCGGCCCCAGTTATGCTTGCCGTTCGGACCGATTTGGCCAGGAAGGTCGTATACCTGCTTCAAGAAATCGAACACTCTCTTGTACTCCGGCTTGTCGATATTCGGCTTGTCGTCGGCGCCAACAGGCGGAATGCCCAATTGGCCGGTAATCGTATCGGCATTTTGCGGTTCAAAGCCGACATATTGGATTCCGTTTTCCGTCCGGTTTATTTTTTGCGCGATAGGGAGAATTTCTTCGAAACTCATAATGTCTTTCGGATAGGGAACCCCGAATTTATCGAAAATATCTTTGTTGTACAGCATCATGCCGTAGTTGAGCGAGAACGGAATCGAGTACAGCTCGCCCTTGTCCCCCGCCTGTTTGATCCGTTCCAAAATCGGCTGATCGTAAACGGACAAATCGACCTTATATTTTTTCACATATTCGTTCATGTCCTGCATAATGTCGAGCTGCTTCAGCAGGGCGAAGTAACCGTTGCTGGCGAAGATGAGGTCCGGCGTTTTCCCGGCGGCAATGAGGTCCTCCAGTTCCGTCCCTTTATCCGGTTTAATGTATTCGAGTTTAATATGAGGGTACTTTTTCGCCACCGGCTCGACGAAATACGTCTGGAAATCTTTCTCGGTAAATCCTACGCTCTTATGATTGGTGATGGTCAAAGTGACGGGTTCCGGAGGCGCCGGCGGTTTCATGTCTTCCGGTTTTGCCGTTCCCTTCGTTCCTTGTCCGGACGGTGCGCCGCTGCATGCTGAGAGTGAAATGAGGACTAGCGGTAATGCCAACTTCAGTAAGCCCGCTTTCTTTTTCATTTGTTTACCCCTCCAATAATGATCATGGTCTTGCTTCGTAATCCGGCGATCCGTTCACGCAATCCTGCGTTACATGACACCACCTCCGACTCTGTAAAGGCTTACATTTTTGCGAATGGCCGGAACCGGGATGTTACCCGGAACTCAGAGAAGGCCCCGTCGTACCGCGGACGATCAGTTTCGGCTCATACTCGATCCGCTCCGGATGAAGCTCCAGCTTATGAATGAGACGGTTCAGCCTGTACACGGCATCGCGGCCCATCTGATCTTTCTCGGTATGAATCGTCGTGAGCGGCGGATTGGAGAAGCTCGCGAAATCGATATTGTCCGAGCCGATCACGGAGATGTCTTGAGGAATGCGCAGCCCCTTCTCCAGCATGACCCGCATCGCTCCCAGCGCCAGCATGTCATTGGTGGCGAATATCGCGTTCGGCAGCTTACTGTGGGAACGTTCCCATAATTGGTGAAAACATGCCGCCCCTTCTTCAAACGTCGAATGCGGTGATAAAGCAATATGCTGCTCGCTAATGTCGCAGCCGAGCTCGCGCATCCTTCGGGAAAAGCCTTCGTATCGCAGATGATGGCTCCGGTGGTCTTGCGGTCCGGCAATGATGCCGATCCGCCGGTGGCCGAGCGCATACAGATGATCCGCTGCGATTCTCCCGCCTTGCCGGTCATCGTTCACGATCTGGATCACGTTGTTGTTCTCCACGGTCCCGTTCACCATTAAATACGGAATATGAAAGCTGTCGATATAACCGATCATTTCCTGACTCAGGCGGCTGATCAATACGAGCCCGTCGACCCTCTTCTCGAGCATGTAGTCGGCGGTGCGTTGCGACATCTCTTTATCCGTGGAGACGAATACGGAATAGTTCATTGCTTCTGCGGCAGCCAGGATGGAGTCGACGATTTTGCCGTATATCGGATGTGATACGATCGGATAATCTTTCCGATAAATGATGATGCCGATGTTATAGGTCCGCTGAGACACCATCGCCCGGGCCACCGCGTTCGGTTTGTACTGCAATTCTCTGGCCGCCAGCATCACTTTCTCGCGGACTTCGGGACTCGTGTAGCCTTTACCGGAAATGACGCGTGAAACGGTCGATTTGGAAACGCCCGCATGCCTTGCAATGTCTATAATCGTGCTGTTCATCGATTCCCTCGCTCATGCGTCGGATAGTTTAACCAATTGTCGGTTATGACGCAGCAATCAGATACGAAAGCGCTTACCCTTGTCCTTTGATAAAAACCTTCGTTCAATTAGAAACAATAATTAAACCAAGGTTAGTTAAGCGCTTTCCTTGTCTTGAATTATACTATACCGCTTCCATTGTTGACAATAGCTTTTTATCGCGTATCGCCGCCCGAAACGTATGGAACGTTCATTCGGGCGGCTTACGACATGCGCCGCTCTTATTCCACTTGCTTTAGCAGCGAGATCAGGTGGGATTTCATGAAGTCGTAGCTGGGCTTGTCGTCTTTTTTGGCGTAAAATCGCAGCCCGTCCAGCCCTTTGAACAACTGATAGCACAACAGCCTTTTCTCAAAATGGGCGATCTCTTTCCCCTCCCGCTCCCAAAACTCCCGCAGCCGCTGCGGAAATCGAATTTGCGGAACCCACAAATGCAGCACGGCTGCGTCAAACATAAAATCGCCGTACATCGCCATCTCCCAGTCGACGATTGCGGTAATACGACCGTCGCCCGACAGCATATTGCCGAGATGGAAGTCGCCGTGAACGAGATACCGCTCCTTGGGCGCATACTGCGCAAGATCGATCATCGCCGCATACGTTTGGTCGAACATGTCTTTTTCCAGGAAGCTGCTTTCAAACAGCGCGGTCCATCCCTCGTAAAACCCCTCCTGATCTTCCTTAAACGTAGACGCCAGCCAATCGGTCCACGAGGCGGCGGACGCTTCTCCGAAAGGCGTAATCCAGCCATAGCCGCTCGAATGATCGACGCGAACTTGGTTGATGGCGGCGAATCGCTGAATCAAATCGGGTATGACGCGAACGATCTCTTCTTTCGGCTGTGCGATGACGGGTACGCCGGCCGCTTTTTCCGATATCATATAAGGCAGTCCGTCGCATGTGCCTGCCTTCACGATTCGCGGTATCGGCAGTTCCGACGAGAAACGGTCGGTGATCAGCTTTACTTTGTCAACCGTGTCTTTATCGCTTTTAAAATGAATAACGAATAGTTTCGTACTCACCCGGTAACTGAACACTCGGCTCAGTTCTCCCATTTCGATCGGGGCAATATCGGTAATGGCCTCCGATTCGATCGTCTGCAAATATTCCTTTGCTCTTTCGATCGTCATTTCAGGCTTAAACGATTTCATTGGAGCATCCCTTCCTTCGGCTGCAATATTCGCCGGTACTGGCATTATTCATGCGATTCGTTAACACAGCTTATTCCCAGTATACCCTACATTCCGTATCGCCCGATCGTTCAAAATGGTTATCAAGCATTCTTTCCGCTGCAATCGAATCGGCGAAAGACCGTAATCGTTCGACAAAACGAAAACCGTATGAAGCCGAAGTCGACATTATTGCCGGGGAAATGACGAGATGCAAAAAGCCCCCCCCATCGGTTCATAGAACGAATGGAGGGCGCTATTATGCTTATTACTTTTTCTTGTTTTTAGCGTCATACGCAGCCTGATAAATTTCGAGGTACCGCTTAAGATTCATATTATCCAAATTTTTCAGGTAGCTATCCCAATCCTTATCCAGATTCGCGTCACCGGTAACAAAGCGGGCGATCATCTCCTTGACGTGATCCGTGATCGTCTTCTCCAGGTCGGCCAGCTCGGCCGCCTGATCGTTCGTGAAGAACAACTGCGGCAGGAACGTGGCCGGGTCCTGCTTATAAGGCTCGTAGTTTTTCTTCGTTTCGTTATACAAAATGATTTCCTGCGGATTATTCGGATCCGCCACGAGCCCGAGCCGGAAATCGTTGGTTCGAAGCGACGGGCCGGTTTGAGACCATGTCACGTTCTGAACCGGAGGCAAATTCGCGAGCCGTTTCCAGATCGCAGGCTTTCCGTTAATCCCGACCTCCGACTTGTCCGCCCATTTCCATTCTTTGTCCGGACGGCCGATCTCCATGCGCAGCGCCCATTCCTGCGTATACATCAGATCAGCCAGCCGGAACGCCGCTTCCGGATATTTGCTTGCTTTTGTAATTAAATACTGTCCGCCGCCTACGCTGGCCCGATATGGCGTCACCTGCACGCCTTTCGGTCCTTTCAGCGGAGGTACGGTCACGTAGTCGAGCCAGCGGCCGCTTTTCCCGTAAAACTCGGTGAACACGCCGTTATGCTGCGCCACGACGACGCCTGCGATGACGTTGTCCGGGTTTTCCCCCATTTGCCGGGCCTGATTGCGGTCCTGCGTGAACGACTGCGGGCTGATCAGCCCTTCCGCATACAGCTTCCGCAAATACTGCAGCCCTTCCTTCCACTCCGGCTTGTTGAATGGCACGGTCACTTTGCCGTTATTCAAGTACAGCCGTTTCTCGGGCTGCGGTGCGGAGCCTTCGACCGGATTGAGCGTAAACGCATTCATAAGGAACTGGTCGATGCCTACAGCCGGACCTACTGCCGCCCCAACGAGCGGAATTTCGTCGGCCTTGTTGTTGCCGTTCGGATCTCTCGTCTTGAACGCTTTCAGCACCTCGTAAAATTCGTCCGTCGTCGTCGGCATTTTGAGTCCGAGCTTGTCGAGCCAAGGCTTGTAAATCCACGCTTTCTGCGAATACGTACAGTGGAAACATTCGTTGATCTGCGGCAGCGCATAAATGTTGCCGTCGGGCGCAGTAATCATATCTTTGGCGTACGGAGCGGCCTCGAACATCTTCTTCGTCTCGGTCCCGTACTGCTCGATCAGCTTGTTCAACGGCAGGAAGACGCCCTGATTGCCATAGATGAGCTGCTGCGTGTTCGATACGCCGAAGCCCATAATGACGTCCGGGTAATCGCCGCTGCCGAGCACCAGATTCAGCTTCTCCGCAGCCGCTTTCTCATCCGCAACCTCCCATTCGATGTGGACGTTCGTTTTTTCCTCCAAATATTTCGTAAGCTCGTTCGTAGCGAAGTTTTCGACGAACGGCGGCGACTTGACGAGCACTTTGAGCGTGGTCTTCTCATTCGTGATCGGGAACTGCCCTGCAGGAGTTACTTTCGCACTGCTCGCTTCGGAACTTTTATCGCCGCCGTCCTTCGATTTCGTATCCGTACATCCGCTTAGCATTATGGCCGCACTGACCGTCAAACATAGACCGGAAACCAACCCTCTCCTCAAACCAATCTCCTCCTTGGTTATGGAACGCGCTAATCGCTTAACTATCCTTTTAAAGAGCCGATCATGACGCCTTTCACAAAATGCTTCTGCACGAACGGGTACACGACAAGCAGGGGGAACGTGGCGATAACGATGAGTGAATATTTCAGCAGCTCCCGCAAATTTTCGCGTCTCGCGGCTTCGAGAACGTCGCCGCCCAGCATGCTGGCGTCCACTTGATTCTGCACAAGAATTTGGCGGAGCACGAGCTGCAGCGGATACAAATTCGGGCTTTTCAAATAAATCATCGCATTAAAGTACTGGTTCCAATGGCTGACGGCGTAATAGAGCGAGATGACGGCAATGATCGGCCCCGAGAGCGGGATGACGATCTTGCGCACGAACTGAAAATCGTTGCAACCGTCGAGCTGCGCCGCCTCGAGCAGCTCGGTCGGGATGGTCGTCTGAAAGTAGGTTCGGGTAATGATCATATTCCACACGCCCAAAGCGCCGGGGATAATCAAGGACCAGACGGAACTCAGCATCCCGAGGTCTTTGACGATCAAGTAAGAAGGGATGAGGCCGCCGGAAAACATCGTCGTGAATACGAACAGAAACATCAGCACGTTTTTGCCGAACAAATCCCGCCTCGCCAGCGGATAAGCCGCCAGCAGCGTCATGACGACGTTGATCAGCGTACCGGCCACGGTATAAAAGATGGAGTTGCGAAAGCCGGACCAGATCAATCGATTTTTAAACACGGCGTCGTAGCCGTCGAGCGTAAAGCCTACCGGCCAAAGCCATACTCTCCCTTGGGCGACCGCCGAGGCGTCGCTGAAGGAAGCGCTCACAATATACACGAGAGGATACAACACGGTCACCGTAAAAAGGATCAATACCGCATAGTTGATGACCGAAAACAACCGGTCTCTCCCCGTGTCCGGAATGTTCGATTCGCTCATTGCATTCCCTCCTCTCCGGTTACCATAAGCTCGCCTGCTTCGTTTTTTGCGCCAGCTTGTTAATGGCAATGAGCAATATAAATCCGACGACCGACTTGAACAAGCCGATGGCGGAGGAGTACGAGTAATTCATCGCTTGCGACGTTAGACCGACCTTGTAGACGTACGTATCGATCACTTCGGAAGTCCGCAGATTGAGTGGATTTTGCAGCAGCAGCACCTTTTCGAAGCCGATGTCCATAATGTGACCGGTGTTCAGGATGAGCAAAATGATCGCGATGGGCATAATGCCGGGCAGATCGATATGCCACATGCGCCGCAGCTTCGAAGCGCCGTCCACGATCGCCGCTTCATGCAGCGACGGGTCGATGCTCGAAAGCGCTGCCAAATAAATGATGCAGGAAAACCCGACGCTTTGCCATACGCCCGACCATACGAAGATCGACTTGAAATATTCCGGCTTGCCCATAAAATTGATCGGTTCTACCCCGAACGCCCGCAAAATGTTGTTGACCAGACCGACCCGAGGATCCAGCAGCTCCATAATAATGCCCGCCATGACGACGACCGAGATGAAATGCGGCGCGTACGTAATCATTTGCACCGATTTTTTGAATACGCCCTGGCGAATATAATGGAGCGACAGCGCGAGCAAAATCGGGAACGGGAAGCCCGCAACGAGGCTGTAAACGCTAAGCAGCAGCGTATTCAGCATCAATCTGGAAAATTCGTACGATTTGAAAAAACGGATGAAATGCTTGAACCCGACCCAATCGCTCCCGGTAATGCCTTTGGTCGCGACGTAATCTTTGAATGCGATCTGCGCGCCATACATCGGGTAATACTTGAATACCAGCAAATAAATAAGCGGTAACGCGAGCAGCGCGTACAACCGCCAGCTGCGCTTCATCTGCTTCCATGCTCTTGCCGGCGCGCCGCGGATGCCAACCCGTACGGCCGGACTCGCCTTTACAGTTGCCAAAGCCGATACACCCTCCTTTTTCTTCGCTTGTTTCGGCGGAAAGCCTTGGTCCTTAGCGTAAACGGCGAAAGAAAAAAAGTAAAAGGGATATCCGTCAGCTGCATGTGCATGCATTCAGATGAAGTATGTGCAATGAAAAAAACGATGTGCAATCGTTAAGAATGCGCTTTCAACCGGCGTGTGAGCGGCGGTAGGCAGTCGTGCTGATCCCGTTAATCCGTTTAAAAGCCCGGCAAAACGTATTGGATGAACTGTACCCTACCCTTTCCGCAATTTCGTACACCGGCAAATCCGTGTCCGCCAGCAGCACTTTCGCCTGCGTCATCCGCAGGCTCTCCAAGTAATCGGAGAAGTTCACGCCGGTTTGTTCCTTGAAAAATTGGGACAAATAGCCTTTGGATATATCCATCCGGTCGGCCACCGCTTCCAGACAAAGCTCCTGGTCGACATATCCGTCCTGCAGCAGTCGAATGATGTTATCCATCAGCTGCACATTTTGGCTTTTCTTATGCTCCCCTACAAAACCGCACACATGGCGGTACGTCTCTACGAGCGCACGATAATTGTGATCCAGCCCTTCGAAAGACGACATATCTCCGGAGAACGGTTTCATTTGTTCGAACACGTTTCGCTCATCCATGCCGACCTGCGGGAGCATCTTCACAATTGTTCCCCACATCTCGTTCATAAACAGCCGCAGCATCGGAACCGACAGCCGCCGCTCCTTGAAGTTGATGTCGTACAGCTCCTGCAGCATCGACTCCACCGCCTGAAGATCGCCGGCTTTAGCCAAATTGCCGAGCCGCAGCTCGAAATCCGACGGATAATAATAACTGTTATGCTCTATCGGCAGCTCCTCAAACTGCATCGGACCGCTCCGATTTCTCCAGAGCAAATATTCAAGCGTCTGCCGCGCCTCCTCGTAGGAGCGCGAGACGTTGAGCAAATCTTCATGCACACCGCCGATTGCAAACCGGGTTGCCAGATACAGCCTATGCTGGATCGTCTCGCTAATGCGAAACGCTGCTTCTGCCAAGTATTCCCTTATATGCTGCGTATGGGCGAAACGGAATACGAACAGCAGGGCGATCCGGTCTTCCGCGACGTCATGCCAATGCGCGCTGGCGCCCAAAGCCTCGTGCAGGATGTCCTTGACCATGACACGCTTCACGTCGAGCGCCTCCAGATCAAAGCGGTTCAAGCCGCCGTCGTATCCCCGCAGCTGCAAAATAGCCACTGCGAAATAGTTCCCTTCCGTTTCGACGCCGACATGCTGCAGCAGCGCCCGGTGATCCTCCAGCGACACGTACTCCCCTTTGAGCAGCCGCTCAAACAAGGCGGCTTGCAGCAAAGGCGCTTGCGCCTTCATCTTCTCCTGCAGCTCGCGGTTATTGTCGATCAGCCGGGATACCGATTCGCGAATGAACCGATACGCGTCCGCCCCCGGAGACCCTGGAGAGCCGGAAGATCCGGCAGCAGCTTCCCCGTCCGTCCGCTCCATAATCGTCTCGATAATGCTTCGAAGCGGCCGGCTGTTGCGGTACGCGATCAAATAAGCGATTAGAAGTCCCGCAGCCAAAAAAATGAAGGCCATCGTGAACGTAATTTTTTTGATGTACAGCACTTTTTCCAGCACGACGTGAGCGGGCTGCGCAACCATATACGTCCAAGCGTTGTAAGCGGACGTCGTATAGGTGACGAGCATATCGCGGGAGCCGATCTTCATAGGAACGCTGCCTTCCTTTCCCGGCAAGCTGCCGCGGTCGATCCGCCCGTTCGGCGTACCTGAGGAAATCTCGCTCACGACGGCTCCGTTCTCGTCGGTAATATAAGCCCAGCCTCCGCCGGACAAATCGAGTCCGCCCAGCAGCTTTTGAATTTCCCGATTGTCCGCCGTGACGGCGATCGCCCCTTGAGGAGCGCCGGGGAAGCCGAGCGACTGAATGTAGGTGAGCAGCGAATAATGGCCGCCCCGCACATCGACATCACGGGCAGGCAGTACTTTGCGGGTGTGGTACCGCTCCAGAAACGTGCTTTTCCAATCGCCAAGTTCCATGCCGCTGTACTGAAAATAACGCGTAAATTCCTCGAGACCGTAAGTGGAGTTTTCCGTCAATACGAGCTCGCTGTTTTTGTAGAGCACAAAATAGCTGAAAATGAAATTATTCGTTAAGCCGTAATTGTACAAGCTTTTACGGGTATCCAGGATGCGGTACGTATTCGCCCCTTCGAACGGCTCCGTAACGGGCTGGAACTGCATGATCCGCGGATCGCCCGCGAGCTGCGTCGCGATCGACGATATTTCCGCAAACCGGCGGTCGAGTATGTCCCTGCTTTGCTGCAGCAGATGCATGTTGCCCGTCGTGACTTCCTTCTCCATCTCTTGCAGCGTCTTGTTGTAGATGACCCACCCGACGAGAAGCGGCAGCAGCAAGAACAGCATATTGGGCACAAGAAGACGCAAAAACACGCGGTGACCGTTCGTTCCTCTTCGTATCGCTTTCCACATTCCGTTTCCCCCCAAGCGTTGTAAACGGCTTTCCTGTCCAGACAAAACGATCGTATGGTACATATAATTCAACAATGAACATAAATATCCTTCGCATGGCCCCCGAATACAAAAACCTCCGGCCGGAACGGTCGGAGGAAGATCGTGCGTATGTATGATTATCTTCTTCTGCCTAACAAAAAAGTGCGGTTTACTTTCTTTTTGGCGACCGGCACAAGCTTCTCGCTTCGCACCATCGAGCTTTTGCATAAAGGACAAGCAGGCGCAGCCTCGGTGATGAATTCTTCACGAACCCAGGCGATGCAATCTTTCTCCACGCACTCCCAAATTCGTATTTGCTGTGTAGGCTGTTCTAATGTTGACGTTGGCGTTTCCACTTCTTTTCCCCCCGGTGGTTTTCTTTTCTGGCAGTATGATCACGGTCGCTCATGTTTAGATGACGTTTTATTATAATACCGTTTTGCCCAAATATTCAACCCCTGAGCGCCGAAATCGAAATTTTTCCGGTCATATCGGTTTCGGGCAAAAAGAAGTGAATTTTGTGAATATTATAATAATTTTCCTTTCTATATAATAGGGTCATAACATGTAACCGCTTTAATCGTTTCTATATCGTTGGGGGGTGTAGATTTGATCCAAAAAACAAGCGTCCTCTTCCTTTCCCTTTCACTTGCCGGCTCCTTGCTGGCGGGATGCAGCTCCGCTAAGCCCGAATCGCCCAAACAAGTTTTTGCCGATTTGAACCAGGTGGACAACGAGCCGGTTACGCTCATCTTCAAATCCGATTTCCCCGACGACATGGACGTATTCAACCGCTACTACGGAGATAAAATCAAGGCCAAATTTCCAAACGTTACGGTCAATTTCATTCCTCGCGTCACCGGGCAAACGATTCAGGATCTGCTGAATGCCGGTACATTTCCAGACGTGATGTACGGCAAAACGATCGGCATAGACGCGCTGCTCATCGACACCGATTTGGCCTACGACATGTCGGAATTAGTGAAAAAATACAACTACGATTTGAACCGGTTTAAGCGCAATTGATCGAAGCCATTAAAAACACGAATCCGGAAGGAAAGCTGTACGGCCTGCCGATGCCGGATTTCGATCCCCAAGTACTCTATTACAACAAATCGCTGTTCGACCGCTTCGGCGTTCCATACCCGAAGGACGGCATGACCTGGGATGAAACGTATGAGCTCGCAAAAAAAATGACCCGGGCGGACGGCGGCAAACTATACCGCGGCTTCAGCTCCCAGCACGGCGTCGTCATGAGGGATAACCAGCTCGGCCTTCCGTACCTCGATCCGCGCGCCGACAAAATCTACAATGACGAGGAATGGAAGAAGCAGTTCGACAATTTGGCGCGCTTCTATCAAATCCCGAATAACAACCGCGACACGAAAAACCGCTCGGCCGGCGTCGAATCGGACGCTTTCAATTCCGGCGACGTCGCCATGCAGGTCAACCAGTTGACCAAGTTCAGGACGTTCCCCGAAGGATTGGACTGGGACATGGTGACCATGCCGACGTTCAAGGAAAAACCGAATACGATGAACCAGGCGTCGTCCGCCTATTGGTTTGTTACGAAAACAAGCAAGCATAAAGACATTGCCTTCAAGATCGTCGCCTATTTGCTCTCGGATGAAATACAGGCCGATTACGCGACCAATTTGGCCGGCATCCCGTCCCTGAAGGCGTCGGACAATGCGGTCAAGACGTTCGGCCAAAACGTGCCGGCGTTAAAAGGAAAGCACGTGCAAGCCGCCTACAAATATGATATTGCCCCCGCTCCTCCGCAGCGTGACAAAGGGCTCGTCCGTGCCGACCCGAATAAAGTGCTCGCCGCCTTCAATAATGCGTTCCTGAAAGTCGTCATCGACGGCATGGATATCAATACGGCCTTAAGGCAGGCCGGCGAAGACGTCGCCAAAGCGATCGACGAGAAGCGGAAGTAGCCCTTGTGATGCGGTCACGACACCACGTTTGCTCACAGCAATGAACCGCCCCATGCATCCCATTGAGCGGTTCATTATGATCCGAGTCAGCCCTGCTTTCCATTCGTTGGTGCCGCTATTTTTTGGCCGTTTCCGCCTGCTCGATTTTTTTGTCGAGTGCTTCCGTCACGTCCCGCAGCATCGTGTTCACATCTTTGTTTTTGATCAGCGTATCCTTTATGCCGCTAGCCAAATCGTCGCCGCCGGTTTTGTTGTAAGGGTTGACCGAACCGGCGGGGGCGTACTTGTCCGGCTGCAGCGCCTTGACGTTTTTGCCTTTGTACAACGGATTGTCCTGACCGAATTGTTCTCTGATCTTATGATTGCTGAGCGTCGGCAGCAGCGAGCCTTCCTTGGCGCGCGCCGTCTGATACTCTTCCGAGGTTAAGTAGGCGATGACATCGAATGCGTCATCCTTACGATCGCTCATGGAAGTGACGTAGAAATAAGTCGGATACGCTTGCGGCCCGATCGGATTGCCGGAAAACACCGGGAACGAGGTTAAATCCCAGTTCATATCTCCGAGCTCCGTGGCGGAATGAAGCGCGGTGACGGCCAGGAACATGCCGATCGAGCGGTCTTTGAAAAAGCGGTTCCGCTCATTCGGCTCCGACAGCTTGTCAGGCATCGGGCCGTTCGGAATCTGATAAAACCGGGTCAGGTTGTTTACCCACGTTTTCCAACGGTCATCGGTATTGAATGCCGTCTTGTTGGTGGTACCATCCACGAGCGGCAACGAGAACTGATTCATCAGCGCCAAGTGCTGGTAAGAGGAACCGATTCCCCAATATTGAATGCCGCCGTCGGTGCGGGTCAGCTTTTTGCTCGTCTCGTACATGTCGTCCCACGTCATGCCGTCTTTCGGATACGGCACCCCGAATTTATCGAATACGTCTTTGTTATAGTAAACCGTTGAAGGCGGGACATATACCGGCAAGCCGTAAATCCCATTGTTTTTGGCCAATTTTTTGGCGGCGTCGACCATGGTCGGATCCAGCTTGCCGAGATCGTAATTCTTCTTTTTAATGAGCGGCGAAATATCGTATTGAAGGCCGTTTTCAAGCAGCTGCGCTGAAGTCAATCCGATCGAGGTAAATAAAATATCGATTTTTTGGCCGGCGGTGATCAAATCCGGCACGTTCTGCCCTTTTCCCCCAACTAGGTATTTCAACGTAACATTGGGAAATTTCTTGTTGACGGGTTCGGCGAATACTTTCTTGAAATCGTCCTCGCTCCAATCGGTACCGTACTGATAATATACCGTCAGTTCCACCGGCTCCTTTTTGCCTTCCGCGGCGTCCTGCGCCTGGTTTTTACTTCCGGCGCCGCTGCTGCAAGCGGTTACAGTCGATAAAGCAAGCAATGCGAGCAAACTTTTTTTGAACATTCGTTGAGCTCTCCCCTGCATATCAGTGTTGTTGTAGATCAAAGCTCCTGCCATTATAAAAGCATTTTTGCGAACAATCCATAACGGATACCGACATGTTTTTGCGCGATATTCAACTTATTTTTTCTCAGCAGAGGGAAATATACCATCCGCCGGCAGCACAACGAAAAAAAGCACACCCAACGGCGTGATATGCACCACCGTCGACTATGCTTCGTTTCAAGATATAATGCGCAAGCGGATGATCCGTTACGGGGTGTGCTCACGCTCAACCGCCCCGCACGATTGTCGGATCACCAGAGAAGGCTCGATTTGGATTTTCACCGGCGCGGTAGCAGCAAGATTGTCCTCGGCGGACATCAAATGGAGCATGACGTTAAACGCTTGAGCGGTGAGCTCCTCCACGTTGTACGCAACCGTCGTTAACGGCACTTCGGCAAAACGCGCCGCCTCCAAATTATCGAAGCCTGCGATCGCCGTATCCCCGGGAACGCGCAGCCCCCGCTCCTTGCACCACAATGGCATTGTTATTCGCGCCGTACGCTCCAGTCCGCGGACTCGATGCGAATCGTCACGGGCTTGGCGCTGCTGCCCGCCGGTTTAATCGTGACCGCGGAATTCAAGCCGCCGGTCGTTTGAACCGAGATTCGGCCCGCCACCTCGGCGGCCGCTTCTTCCGGCGCATGCGGCACGAGCACGGACACGAAGGTGACCGGCTGCCCTGCGCGCGCAAGCTGCTTCGCGTAAACGGTCGAAGCCGGCGTCGGGTTATTGGTAACCGACGCCTTCTGCACGCCGAAGGTACGGCCCTCCGCCTGATCGAAGTAAACGAGCACGTTGAGCGGCGTAACGGATGTGCCGTCCAATGCTTTCCACGGGAACCGCTGGCCTGCAGCCGTCTTCATCTCCCCCTGCGAGTCGAACCAGTTCGCGCCCTTGTCGCCCGGCGAATACTGCTGCCACACCGGACCGGCGACATAGCCGTCCGTCGACTTGCCCGGCTGCAGCCGGTCCTGTACGATCAGGAAGCCTTCCTCGGTCAGCACCATTTTTCGCGTAAGCGACGTATCGAAGCCGAAATAATTGTCCAATGTATATTCGCCGTAGCTGTCTTTCGACTTGTCTTCCGCCCGGGGATTGCGGACGACAGGCATCATATTCACATCGCCGGGCTTTGTATCAAGACCGGAGTCGTTGTTCAATCGGAAAATGAACGAGATCGCTCTGGCCGGCGCCTTATACTTCCAGTCGTATTTGATCGTCGTGTAATCTCTCACATCAAACGGTACATTGTAATGCTCCCGTGTCGCGTAAAACAGCGAAGCTTTCGGTTTGACCGTCACCTGAAGCGCCGCCTTGCCGTTCGTGCTTTCCTTCGATAGCGTGTACGGCTGGTCCTGGCGCATCCATCTGGCGCCAAGCGTCTCGAAATCGTCAATCATAAGTACGCCGGCCGGACCTTCCAGCCGCAAATTATCGATGATCAGATCGAACGGCTGGCTGGAATCGCTCGTTCCTGCATCGAGGCGCAGCGTCAATTCCTTGAAGGTCGCCTTATTGCCGCCGGCTTCATCCGTCTCCTCATACAAATTGAGCAGATGCGCGGGTATCGATTCGGTGTACCAGGTATCCGGCTCGAACTTCGTTTCGCCGTAAGGGTAATTATGCGAGCTGATCTGCGGCAGCATCGCTACGATGTTCGAATCGGTCGCCCCTTTGTTATGGCGCGCCATCCCGTGATAGAGCGGTATGCCGCCGGCCTCGTAATACTGAATCGCTCCCGTTCGATTCGTATGGGCATGGCTTCCCCGGCCGAACAGTTCGCTCATGACGAACGGGGCGCCGGGCTTGCCGGAGGCGGATAAAATCAGTTTATCCGCCGCTTTCGGATTACCCGGCTCGCTTCGATGCAGCACGGCGCTTGCGCGGGGCCACTCCGCCGGCTTCAGGCTCGTCGACTCCAGATAGAGCAGGTCGCTCATCCAGAACAGCGAAGTCAGATTGTCCAGATTGGCACTGAAGTTGCCCGGATTGTTGGTCATCGGGTAATGGGCCGTTCCGAACCGGAACACCTTGTCCGCCGCCGTCAAAAAGCTCGGGTCCCGGTACAATCGAGCGGCGCTTTCGAAAACGTATACCCAGTTCGTCCACTCCATAAAATAATCGTCCCCGTATTCCGGAATCGCTCCGGAAGGCGCAACCATATCGCGGCAGCGGGTGAACATGCTGCGCACCTCGGGGTTCAGCAGCTCCTGCTCCGTTCCCCGCAGCTTGGCGAGCTTGATCGCTTGCATCAGACTGATGGACATGTAGCCGCTGGCATTCTCCGTAATGTCCTTGTTGCGGTACCAGTTGTTCCAGCCGCGTTCCACGTTGCTTTTCCACGCGCCCGCATCCGGATGATTCGGAAACGCGGCTAACGAACGGAACGTGCCGACCATGCGCGATAGCGCCTGGTTATTGTCTCCCGGCTGGTAAACGTTCGTTACTTTAAGAGCATCTTTCAGGACCGCTTCATCTTCTGTTGAAACGAGTCCCTTCTGCTTCAAGCCCTCGTAGGCCACCATCAACGATTCGCCGATAAAAAAAGAATTGAATTGCGATTTCTTGTACAAATCCGGATGTTTGCGCCATTCCTCGAACAATATGTCCCACGTTTTCTTGCTGTAATCGAGATATTCCTGCTTGCCGGTCAGCGCGTACATCCGCCACGACAGCGCAGCGAAGTTGGTCGACTTGCGAATGTCGATCGAGCCGGTATTCGTGTGGTATATTCGTTTGCGCACCACATCGAAGTCCACTTGCTTCGTCAAATCCTGAAATGTTGCCGTTATGTACCGTGCATAATCCGGCTGCATCACGTTTTCCTCCTTCACCGGCTTCTCTCTTTGACCGGTCCACGTTATGATGAGCAGTCCCAATATCGCCGCCGCCAACAGCCCGAGGACGGTTGTCCGCTTGTTTCGTTTCCCGACGCCGATCATCACGTTCCCCTTTCCGGAGCATCGGAGCATCGACTCATCGAAGCGCCGCGCATTTCGCCGTTTATCATTCCAAAACGCCTTTATATTCCTTATTATAATGGATCGGGGTTTCTCCCTTCTCTCGCTGCATTGTGCAAAAATAAAACAATATTGCTGTAGGCACGCAAAACAAGCTTAGTGCGTCTGTTCGAAGATCCAACCTTACAAAACTGTTAGATTCATGCAAGGTTTCTCGATAGCGGCAAATGAAAGGGTACCTTACACTTTAAACAGAAAGGAGGTGGCGAGCTTCCGCAACCGTGTCGTCTGGATATAAGACGCAAGCTTCAGGGCGAGCTTTGCCACGGGGCATCCGCAAGATGTTCCATGGTCTAATCAAAGTAGGATCGCAGTTCGGAGGGAATAAGCATGACATTTCGTCAACTCGCGCTTTTTAACATTTTACGCAACAAGCGGATCTATGCCGCCCACTTTATGAGCAGCGCCTTTTCCGTCATGATATTTTTCATCTACGCTTTGCTCTTGTTTCATCCGCAGCTTCAGGGAGAGCTTGAAGCGACCAGCAAGACGATCGCGATGCTCGGCTCGATGGGAATGAAAATATCGCAATATTTGATCGTTGTATTTTCCTTTCTATTCCAGCTTTATTCGGTCAGCGCGTTCTTGAAAACAAGGAAAAAAGAATTCGGCATCCTGATGATTCACGGCATGTCCCCACGGCAGCAAAACCGGCTCATTTATATCGAAAACATGGTGATCGGCGGCGCGTCCATTATAGCCGGAAGCGCGGTCGGACTCCTCTTTTCCAAGCTCATCTTATTGGCGGGTGCCGCTGCGCTCGTCATTGATCGAGGGCTGCCGTTTTATTTTCCGCTGAAGGCCATCGGAACCACGTCGGGAGTGTTCATGGCGCTATTCCTGCTCATCTCGCTGTTTACCTCCCGGATCGTACGCGTAGAGCAGTTGGTCGAACTGCTGAAGTCCGAAGAGAAGCCGAAGCCGGAGCCGAAAGCATCCGCCCTTCTGTCGCTGCTCGCTGTCGTTTTGATCGGAGCGGGTTACGCTATGGTATTTTTCTTTGCGGTGGAGCGATACTTCTCCTTCCGGCTGCTGTTCTCCGGGGTAGCGTGCACCGTAGCCGGAACGTACTTCCTGTTCACCCAACTGAGCGTGCACGTGATCCGGGTTTTCAGGAACAACAAGCTTGTCCTGCTGCATCGGACGAACCTCATTACGATTTCGGAAATGATGTACCGGATGAAAGATAACGCCACGATGTTCTTTATGATCGCGGTCATTTCCGCCGTCGCGATAACCGGCATCGGATCATGCGTCTCACTTGCCAATCCGGGCTTGTCCGAGATGATGAACCCGTATGCATTTACGTACGTGTCTCAACAAGGCAATGCCATGGAAAAGCAGCATCTTGCGGAAATCGAGAAGCGGCTGAACCAGGCTCCATTCGCCTACCGCATGGGCTCCTTCACTCCCAAACGAACGACGGATGGCATGATCGCGATGAAGCTGAGCGATTACAACCGTTTGGCGGCGGCACTCGGCCATCCGGCAGAAACGCTCGACGATCATGAGCAGGCGCTGCTGGTCCCGTCTACTCTCCCGCAAAAAAGAGCGATCGTGAAAAACGAAAATTTGCCCTCAGCGATCACTCTGCTTCAAGAGGAAAGGAATGTCCAACTGCCCATCCAAAAAAGCATACCGTATATCGTAACGCCCGAAGGCGAAGCCGGATGGATCGCCGTTGTATCGGATTCGATGTACGATCGAATTCCGGATCGCGATGGCGGCACGGCGGGAAAAAGAACCTATTACGCGTTTGCCGTGAAAAACTGGGAGCAGACGAAAGAACTGGCCCAGGCATTGGCCGATTCGATTCCTGACGGCGGGAAGGGAGCCGGGTACCGTCTTGAGACGCCTTTAGTATTGCAATGGATTGCTTCCAGGCAAACGAACGGTATTTTACTCATGATCAGCGTGCTGCTCGGGATTGTATTTTTCACGTTTGCCGCCAGCTTCCTCTACTTCCGGCTTTACACCGATCTGGAGCGGGACCGGAAGCAGTACCGGATGATAGCCAAGGTCGGACTGAGCCGTACTGAGCTGAAGACGATTGTTTCGCGTCAGCTCACGGTTATGTTCTTCATCCCGCTGCTCATGGCGCTTATTCACAGCACGGTTGCGCTTACCGCATTGCAGCAGCTTGTCGATTTTTCTATCGCTGCGGAGGCCCTTACGATATTTGCTGTATTCATCGTTGTACAGACCGCGTATTTCTTCATAACCCGCTTGCGTTATCTCGGCCATTTGGTTCGCAAGCTGGCGTAGCGCGCTTCGCACGGGGACGGGGCTCGTGATACGATTCGGGATTCGCTGCAATCGCCGGGTCATGTCGACCTGCCGGACACCCGGCTGTACAACCCTAGCAGCTGCCGGACTACCGCACAGCGGTCATGATACGCTTCTACATACGCCCGCCCTTCCATCCCCTTCTGCCGAAGGGCACTCCCCGACTGGAGCAATGCTCTTAACACGTCATAGAGGGTGTCCGGATTCGCATTGCATACCGGGGGAACTCCGCCGGCGAACGTGCCGAGCAGATCGTCCCGTACGAAGACGACCGCCGGCTTGCCAAGCGCCATCGCTTCTACGCTCAGCAAGCCGTAGGAGCCGCACAACACTTGGTCGATCACAATATCCGCCTCGCGGTATAACGCGACGGCTTCTTATGCTTCAGCTTCTCTATGCGTCGGTAGCGCAGTGGACATTCCCGCTTCAGCTTCTCAATGATGCGCTCGACGACAGCCGTTCCTTTGAACGCGGGATCGGTCGGCGCGTGGATGACGAGCGGGCAAGGCTCAACCTCCTCCGGATACGCCGGCTGGAAGCGATCCACATCGACCGCAAGCGGAATCACATGAACTTCATTGTAGTAC
Organism: Paenibacillus allorhizosphaerae; assembly: GCF_042659105.1. NCBI lineage: Bacteria > Bacillati > Bacillota > Bacilli > Caryophanales > Paenibacillaceae > Paenibacillus > Paenibacillus allorhizosphaerae. The sequence continues at coordinate 1,832,953 of NZ_JBHSRV010000001.1, forward strand.
GGCTTCACGTAGTCGTATACTTCATAGTCCTGAACGATACCTACCGGGATGACGGAACCGACCCGCGACAATTGGTAATGAATCTGTTCCTCCTTCGGCGAATTTCCCGTATAAACGTACGGATTGTACGCGGAAGCGATGCTGCCCCTTCTCACGTCATTGCCCCAATGGTGCATGACCATCGGCTTTCCCGCCCGCGCCAGCATGTCCAGATCGCCGTAGCCGGGCACCATCGACATCGTAAAATGAAAATGAAACAAATCGAAATAATCCATCATTTCGCCGAACATGTTCATCAGCTCGTATGTATCCGTTGGGATGATATGGTCGGTAAAGTTATGAAATGTCCGATAAAATTGAAATCCGACCGCCTCGTGCCCCGCCTCATTTAAAGTTTTGCAAATGAGCCCGACCTGCCCGCCGATTTCCATCGGCGCATGGACAATTTTCAAACCGCTCACCCCGCACCTGTTGTTCGTTGAAAAACATTTTTTAGCCTCCGCACATATGCTGTATCAGTAAATGCATATCGGGAAGGGCGTGGCACCTCGTATGTCGACCGCATCCGACGGAGGAGGTTATTTATCACCGGCATCGCTCCAGTGTCGCAATCATCTATGCGTACTGCCGTTTGGCGGACGTTCCCCGCACGACTTGAATCGGTGGACCGCGTCCGACCTTGCTCCGTATGTCCGTTATGCGGCGGCAGGGAAGCCGGCTGAACCTATGTTCGGCGGATTTATATTCAGCGGCATCAGCTCCAGACCCGGGCGCTTTCTTTACCCTATGTATACTGCTTTCGGCATGCCGTCCGATTTGGAGGATTGGCTGTTATGGATCGGCGACGTATTCGCTCCTCACTCTAATTTGAAAGCTTTGTGCTCGCAAGCCGACAGGCCCTTCGATGTATGGGTATCGATTCCGTACCCTCACCCGCTGCAAGTAGACTTCGGCACGGTGGACGGAAAGCTCCTGGACTTCCGGCATATGCCGTTTCCTTCAACTTATTCATTTCGTAGGTTCGGCAGCGGTTCCGCCTGCAGGCCATAATTCAACGTCACCGCCCCCTTCTCGACCTCGTAAATAAACGGCAGCAGCAAATCCACTCCGATGGACATATCCACATCCAGGAACAGCAACATGTCGGATTCGGATACTTTGGCTCCGACGGCCCGCCCTACATCGTAGCCAAGCGCCGCATCGAAATGTATAATCGTGGCTTTGCTCGGGTGATTGCGGGTCACCTCATAGCTGTCGTCCGACGATCCGTTGATAACGACAATGATTTCCTGGAACGGAAGACGCGCCAGTTCATTGAGTTGGGTTTGCAGCGTCACACTTTCGTTCATCGCCGTAATGACGCATCCTACCTTCTTCGTTGTCGGCAGCAGCAGGTCGTTATTGATTTGAATATTGGCCGTTTCGCAAAATCCGCGGATGAACCGTTTGCAGGCAAGCGGGTAGGTCGTTTGCGGAATTTCCTTGAATTTATGTTTGCGAAACACCATTGCGCCCAGCATAGATTGAGCTGGTGGGCCCATTGTACGTCACTCGGCGGCTCCCCAGGGGCAAGTTTCGGCCAAAACCAACCGACGGATCGGGCGCCTGCCGCAAAAGCCTTCTCTTCCCAGTCCTTTTGTGGATCCTCAACCGCCGATACGCGCTTGCGCGAGAGCTATGGAAGACGCATTTTATAGGAGACGGCTCATGCACACATCCATTGGACAATTGTGGAAAAAAGGATGACATTTGATTTGGAGTCTCATACAAGGGAAATCCAAAAAAAAAGAGCCTGCCGGGGCAGACTCTTGAAGCAATCATATTAGTCAAACGAACAGGTGATCAGCTTGTCCGGAACTTTTTCGAACAGCGGACTGACGGATTCTCTCCTATGAATTCTGCTGATGGCTTCTCCGAATAGAGGAGCGATGGAAACGACCATCACCTTCGAACACTCGGCAATATGCGGATTGTCGATGGAATCGGTGCCGATGATGAGCTCAATCGGGCTGTCCTCGATCTTCTTCACGGCTTCCTTGCTTAATACGAGATGAGACAGGCAGGCCAGCACTCGGGCAGCCCCTCGTTTGACCAGCAGCCCGGCCAGTTCGACCAGCGTCCCGCCGGAGATAGAGAAGTCGTCGATAATGACCGCCGTCTTCCCGCGCACATCGCCGATCAGCTCCATGATTTCGGCCCGTTCGCTATGATCCTTCCTCGTCTTGTCTCCTATGGCAAGCGGTGCGCCAATATAGTCCGCATACTTCCGGGCTTGTTTGGCAAAGCCGGCATCCGGCGAAACAATGACCGGCTCGGGCAGCTGCATGCGCATGAGCGTCTCGCACAGAACAGGGAGTGCGAACAAATGATCAACCGGTTTTTTGAAAAATCCTTGAATTTGATGGCTGTGCAGGTCCATGGCCACAACCCGGTCGGCCCCGGCGAGTTCGATCGATTCGGCGCAAACTCTGGCCCTAATGGATACTCGCGGTTCGTCTTTCTTGTCGCCTTTCGCATAACCGAAATAGGGCATAATGACGGTGACCGTGTTGGCGCTCGCCCGTTTGAAGGCATCGATCCAAAACAAGATCTCTACGAATTCGTCGTTGGGCTTAAGACCGATCGATTGCACAAGGTATACGTCTTTGTCCCGCACCGTCTCGCCGATTCGGACAAACGTATTGCCGTCGGAAAACGTAAACGATTCCGAACGGCCGACATCCGCCCCCATATACCGGCACATTTTGTCGGCAAACGCTTTACCGGAGCTTCCTGCAAAAATCTTGATTTCACCAATGGACATTCTGGCCCCTATCCCTTCAGCTACGAAATGGATTACATTACCCATTATTCCATAATCGGACAAGGAATGGGGTGACAAAATTATGAAGCCTTCGACGGGCCTCTACCATTCCCAGCTCTGCATCGACCAATACCCTATCAGCATCAGGAATCCGAGGCAAACATTGAGCCAACCGACGAACCGGGCAACCTTTTTCTCCTTCATCATCGTCGATAATTCGTATCCTTTTACATCCAACCGTAAAATAATAACCCCGGTTACGAGCCATAACGAGATCGCGTAACCGAGATAACCGACGGAACCGGTGCCAATCATCCGAACCGCCCCCTCTCTTGCATCGCATTATTCGTTATCTGGCTTTCATTCCTACACGCCGAACTTTAATGTCGATTTGCACATCGACCGAAACGTCTTTGTACATTTCCTGCCAATGCTCTTTCGTCTGGACTTGCTCGTTCCAAAATTTCGGTTCTTTCGCCCGCACATATTCGCCAAAGCCGAAAATGTCGGATCCTTTTTCCTGCGTTTCTTTAACCAAGCCTTCGTGCAGTTTTATTGCCGCTTTCTCGTCTTCCCGCTCGATTTCTTTAATGATCTCAGGGTTTTCGATGAGAAATTGGTCGCTTATTTTTTCCTCGATGTTGAGTTCGTTGAGAATGGTTACCGTAAAATGGGGAAGGCCGTTTTTGATCTGAACGTCGATTTTGGCTTTGCGGTGAGTTGCATACAGCGTAACGGTATTCTGAGCTCCGCCCACGCTGATGATTCCCCGGTACCCTGCCGGATTCATCCCTTTGATCCCCATGTACGCGCCAATTTCAAGCGGTTGCGTTATACCGACCAATTTATCGCCTTTGAACATAGCGAGTCCCGAAATTTCAACGTTGTCTTCCTTCATCAGCTCCACGTAGGGAAGGAGGCCTTCCTGTCCTTTCTTTGAGGAATTGCTCCAAAAGTTTCCTACGAAATCGTTCGGAAATTTCCCCATCTTGACGGCGCTATCCATGGTCGATATCAAATACAGCGTCGGCACGCGTTCCAATTTCGGCGATGCCGCCATCAGCTCTTCGGCGTTTCCTTTGGAAATAAGCAGCCAGGCCATTCTCCGCACTTCCGAGTTGCGTCGAAAGTAATCGTTCAAATTTTGCAGCCCTTTTCTCGCTACGGCATCCGAGACGACGATCACGCGCAAATGGCCGAAAAATAAACGGCCTGACATTTGCTGCTGCAAATTCATCAGCGCATCGTCGATCGTATGGCCCACCACGTCTACGACCCAGACCGACTTTCCCGCCCCGCGATCGCCTCCTCCGCTCTCTCCCGGGCCAAGCGGAATTCTACCGGGAATGGCGATTTGGACGGCGACGCGAACCATTTCTTTTTGCGGCGCGGGAAACCGGTCTTTGAGATGGGAAACCTCGTCCTCTTCTTTCTGCGATCCCGGTTCCGCCTCGTCGACCGAAATCCCCAGCACCACGGCGCGCTCTTCGATTTCTAGCCGGTCCCAGCATCCGGTCAGCAGGGGAACGAGGAGCAGCATGATGCAGAGCAGCTTAAGCGCTCTGATCCATCGGGTTGTTCCCAACGCGATCCCCTCTCTTCTTACGAATGATCGAGATCAGCAATAGCGCGCCCGGATACGCGATCGTAATAATGAGCCCGATGCGGCCGACGTTCTGGATAATTTCGTACATATGCAATATGTTGAGCGGCAGCATCGCCATCACAAACACAATCGGCAGAAGAAAAAGTGAAAACATGCGATGATCACGCAGACGGAACAGCTTGCTCATGGAATGAATCGTCAAATAATAACTTGAGAATAAAGTGGTAAACACGGCGGTTACCCAAACGGCAAGAAACGCCGCATCAAGCCGTTCCAATATGTTTGCGGGCAGAGATGTTGCCTTGGCCAGCTCAAGCGTCGGCCACAGCAGCAGCTTGCTCTCTTCGGCTCCGAATACGCTGACCGTTGCTATGACGATGGCTACATACAGCCCTCCGGCAATCAGCATGCCGAGGATGCTTGCCTTCATCGCCTTTTCGGGACGGCGCATGGCCGGAATGACCGCGGTCAATATAAAGGATCCTTGAAACAAGGCGGCGATCGTAAGCACCCCTCCCATCATCCCTTTCGGTTCATTTCCCCAGATCGGCTGCAAGTTGATCATTTCCGCATTTTTCAAGGAAAGCGCGACGATCAGCAAGGCGGGACCCAGGAGAGCGGGAAAATAAAAGTGATGAATATAGGCAAACGTTGTAAGGTCATTGCGCGTAGAAATCGCCGCCAGCACCAACATGACGATAACGGTTACTTCGACGGGGGTCGTTTTCAGAACGGAGGTCACAACCACTTCACCGAACTCGCGCGCGGTAAGTGATGTCAGCATGGCGAAGAAAGCGATAATAAACAAGCTTCCGATCCATGCCGGCCATTTCCCTATAATGTCCTCACTGTATTGGATAATCGATTTATTGGGAAACCGCATCCCGAGCAGGGCAACCAGAGCTAACCCTACGAAAGCCAGCATCATGGCGAGCAAGGTAACTAGAGGGGCACCCGAATCCGCTGCGCGAACGGCAAACAGCGGAAGCGGGAGCACCCCTACGCCTATGATCGTGCTGACCAAAATGGCAGCCGCTTGAATTGTAGTGATTTGTCGTGTAAACTGCATGCGCGATCATTCCTTCGGATCTTTGAATTTTAATGGATCAAGCACATTATTCGGCGGTTGTTTCAGCTGTTCCATCGTCTGTTCGCTCAATCTCGTTTTATCGAGAGGATGCAGAAAGGAAGGTCTCTTATTCATCCACCATAACGGGCCGCGAATCACGACGTCTTTCATTCCTTCATAATTGCCCGGAACGAGCGGGCTTAGGTAAGGGACGCCGAACGATTTCAAGGAAAGCAAATGATTCGCGATAAGGATCAAGCCGATCATCACGCCGTAAAGGCCGAAAATACCTGCCAGCACAATGAGCGGAAACCTCAGCAGCCGCAGAGCCAGCGCCGCATTATAGGCCGGCGTGGCGAACGACCCGATCGTCGTCAGCGCGATAATAACGACCGTGATGGGGCTCGCGAATCCCGCCGCCACCGCGGCCTGACCGACAACAAGCACGCCGACAATGGAGAGCGCGCCGCCGACCTGCTGCGGCAAGCGGATCGTCGCTTCCCGCAACACTTCCATTGAAATTTCAATTACAAGCACTTCAATGATCGCAGGAAAAGGGACGCCCGCCCGTCCACCGGCGACGGCGACGGCAAATTCCGTCGGGATCAGCTCCGGATTGAAGGAAATAATCGCAACGTAAAGCGATGGAAATACCAATGAAAATACGAGAGCGACAAGCCGAGCGAGTCGAATTGCGCTCATCAGCAAAAAGCGTTCCGTATAATCTTCTACCGTTTGATAGAACTGGCTGAACACGGTAGGAACGACAAGAGCCAGCGGAGAGCCGTCTACCATAATCGCCACTCTGCCTTCCAGCAGGTTGGCAGCCACTTTGTCCGGCCGCTCCGTATACTGGACTTGCGGAAACGGGGACAGATGGTTATCTTCAATGAATTGTTCGAGATAGCCCGAGTCGAGAATGGCGTCTATATCGATGCCGGAAAGGCGTTTCTCGACTTCCTTCACCAGCTCGGGATTCGTAATTCCCTCCATATAGCAGATCGCGACTTTCGACTGGGTCCGGCGTCCGATTTCCATCGTTTGAATACGTAAATCGGCCGTTTGCAGCCGGTAGCGAAGCAAGCCTATATTCGTCCCGAGCAGTTCGACAAAGCCTTCGCGCGGTCCGCGAATGACTTGCTCGGTCGCCGGTTGATCGACGGCCCGCTGCTCAATATGGCGCGTGCCGATAATGAAAGCTTCCGTCAGCCCATCGACGATAACGATCGTATTGCCGCGCAGCACGCCTCCGACCAGTTTGCCGATCCGGCTATCCGTCATCACTTCGCTGTGAAACAGCGAATCGTTTAGCAGCGTATCCTTCAACCGGTTCAATTCGATGTTCTTTCCTTCCAGGTGAGGAGGCATATACATGAACGGCTTTAATATATCGGCATTTATCATCACTTGGTCGGTCATGGTAGAATAGTAGAACATGACAGCGGGATACTTGCCGAAAACATGAAAACGACGTATGCCCAGATCGTCGTTGCCGCCCAAAATCCGAGTGACGGAAGCTATCGTTTCTTCCAGTCTGCCGCTAATATTCGCGCTGCCCGCTTGTTCGGAAAACGAATTCGGCACTTGAACGGCCGGACGCTTTTTTTTAAACTTGTTGAGCCATTTGAAAATGGACATCGTTTTGTTTACACCTACCGATCTACCTCTATCGTTTCTCGGAAACTAGAGTACCAATGATATTAATAGAATGGACAGATTTCATGCCGTTTAAACGATGCCTCCGAAAAAATTTGTCGTCATTCCGCGGCGCAACGGGGGTTACGATTGGATTCAGCGAATATCAAAGCGCGCCTAGCTCGTGGAACTCGTTTCGATAGAGCAAGTGGTGCAAGCGATTCGGGGCACCACGCCGCAAATGGCGCGAATATTTGCCGCATATTCGGCTGCGCAAAGCGCAAGCTTTCGCCATCCTGACGATGTGCAGGACGCTCGCTCTATACGTTCGAGCACCGGATGCTCGTTTCGAAGAAACAGGCGGTCCACATGCAAGAAGGGCTATTCCGCAAAGCCGGGAAACGGCTGAGGAATAGCCCTGATTATTTTTGCTTCTTCGTATCGTCTTGGGGAGGGGGAGCGCCGTCGTGTTAACGCTCTCAGTACCTCAGCGTGCTACAAGAGCTATGGCGTCGGTGCGGCTCCCGTTTCGCCGGACCCTCCGCCGGCCTCCGCGCTGCTCGCCTCCGTATACGCGACGAACATGTACGTCTCCTTTTCCGCCAATTGGCTGATCGTCACGGAAGTTTCGCCCGCCAGCGGAATCGATTGCCGGACGCCGTCCCAACCGATCACTTCCAGCTTGTAAGCTCCCGGCGGAATACCGGTAACGGTATAGGAAGTTCCCGCATGATTGGTCCAATAAGGCCGGTTTTGCCATACCCACATTTTTTTGCCGCCTCCGCTCAGCACGTATTCTCCGGTTCCCTTCGGGTCCATGGACACAAACGACATCCCGGTGGCCTTGTCCAGAACGGTTTGCAGCGTGCTTGCGCGGGCGGTAGGCGTCCAGGGGCTCAAGCTCGTATTCATCCCGTAATTCGTATCGGTTGCCGCCGAGTTGAATAAGCTCCACGGAAAGGCGAATTCGGTGGCGGACGTTGCCCCGTCGTTTTTCACGACGCCGAGATGGTCCCATATCGCCGTCAGGAAGCCCTTGGCCGCTTCCTCTTCGGTAACGAGCCGCTTCTTGAAATTGAATTCCGTCGAGTAAAAGTTCACGTCCGCCGTAATGCCGGACACGCGCTTGACCGAATCGAAATTGCTTTGTGCGGAAAATTTGTACATGCCGTCCATCGGACTGTACTGGACGTCGAAATATGTATGCAGGTCGATCCCGTCGAGCTTGCCGGTGTTATACAGGTCGGCGATGGCGGGACCGTAGCCCCGGAGCGAATAATCGCTGTGCGAATTCGCCCGGGCGAAACCGCCGGGATTCACTTTCAAGGCGGCATCCACCGCATGGACGCCGTCCGCAAGCCCCTCGAGCGCGTTGCGGTACGCGGTTTTATCGATCAAATTTTCCACGTCAGGCTCATTCATCGCCGTATAGATCGTAACGCCCCAGTCCTGTATGCCGTTCGCCTGCGCCCAGGCGCCGCCGGGCCGGAACCGCTCGGCGAAGGCGTAACCGACGCTGTACCAATAGTCGTAATCGCCGAGCGGCTGCCCCTTACTGGCGTATGAGCCGTAATATTCGAACAGCATCATCGGAGTTACGCCACTCTGGTATGCCTGCAGCATCACGCTGTCCAATCGTGCCGGCGTCGGCTGTCCTTTCGCGTAATAATATTGAGGGTATACGTTCATGCGGGCCATGCGCGCCCCGATGGTCTGAAGGGCGGCAAACTGATTCTGTTGCGTCACGCTGCCGTTCGTGAAGTTGCCGCCTCCCATGACCGAGCCGATCTCTTGAGCCGGCGTCAGCGCAAACGCTTGATGACCGAGCAGCAGCATGCCGCCCATCGTCAGGGTAAGCGCCTTTGCGATTTTATTCATCGGATCTTCCGCCTTTCCGTTTCGATTGAGCTGCCGTTTTACTTCTTCAACGCATCGATCTGCTTAGTCGCTTCTTCCTGCGCTTCCCGCAGCGCCGTGTTGATATCTTTGCCGGCCATCACGTCTTTGAACTTCGCCTCCAGCGACGGACGCGCCTTGCCCGAATACGTCGACTGGGCGACGAACGGAGCCGGCTTGCTTTTGAAAATCCCTTCGATATGCTTGCCTTTCAGCAGCGGCAAGTCTTCGCCGAAATGTTTGTTCATCTCCGGATTTTTCAGTGCGGACAGCATGGCCGTCGATTTCGTATAAGCCAGCTGCACTTCGTCGGAGGTCATCACCTGAAGCGTCTGCATCGCCTGCTCGCGATGTTTGCTTGTTGTCGTAATGCAGAGCGCGTACGCTTTCACCATGCCGTACAAATTCGGCTTGTCTTTGAAGCTCGGATATTGGGCGATATCCCAATTCACATCGGACTGCGCCAGGCCGCTCACCACGCCATGGGAAGCGTACATCGCCACATTTTTATCTTTGGCGAAACGGTTTACCGTTCCTGCATGGTTCGAGATCGTATTCTGGTTGCCGGGGATGCTGTAAATTTGCTTGAGCGTATCGAATACTCTTTTCCAGCCTTCGGTATCGAGCGTCGCCTTCTGCGTCTTCGCGTCGACAAACGGCAAGGACAGCGCATTGCCGAGCTTCTCCGGCCCTTCCGGGTCAAGCCCCTTGTACTGCACTCCGCCGTCTTCGCGCGTCAGCTTCTTGGCCAGCTCGATCGCATCCTCCCACGTCATGCCGTCCTTCGGATAAGCTACGCCGAACTTGTCGAACAAATCTTTGTTGTAAAACAAAGCGTAAAAGTCCTGTGCGAACGGCAGTCCGTACAAAATCTCTTTCTTGTCCCCGTCGCGCATCCCGTCGAGCACCTGGGCGTCGAACCGGCCGAGATCGAGCCCCGCCTTCTTGACGTCCGGCGTAATATCGCCGAGCAGCTTCAAATCCTGAAACTGCACGAGCACGTCGTTCCACGCCATAATGATATCGACTGCATTGTCGTCGCTCGTGACGATGCTTTCCGGCTGCGCATTCGGTCCGCGAACCACCTGCTGCAGCGTAATGTTCGGGTACTTTTTCTTGACGGGCTCGGCAATCAGCTTCTGAAACGCCTCCTCTTGGAAAATGGCGTCCCACATATAAATTTTCAAAGTGACCGGTGGCGCCTCGGCTATCGGTTGCTTAGGAGCGCTGCCCGTATTGCTGCAAGAAGCCGTGATAGCGGCAATGGTCAAGGCTGCCGCTGTTTTTTTCACGATGGGATGGACCATGATCGTTAACCTCCCTTTCTATTTAAAAGACCCGGCCTTACATGAGATGCCTTTCTATGTAAACCCTTACAATTCGTTATAGTATCAAATATGCGTTTGGTTTAAAATAGACATAATGGACAATATTTCTAGAGAAATGTCCTGATCCTACAAAACGAAAGGAGAACGGGGATGGAAATTCAATTTCGCCGGGATTATGACGACTTGGACTTGCGGATTCAGATGGGTCATTTGCAAATCAACGTATGGTATATCCGGTTCGTTCCCGCTTCCTTGCGCACGAACAAGAAGCATGCGCACGGCGGCTATGAACTGCACTTTATCCCGTACGGGTACGGCCGGCTTATTGCCGAGGGAAACGATTACCGGATTACGCCCAATACGTTTTATTTGACCGGCCCGATGATTTATCACGAACAAATGACCGATGCCGACAATCCGCTCGCGGAATGCTGCATTAACTTCGATATTACCGTAACGAAAAAAAGAAAGGAGGACAACGAGTTCCTCCGAATCGAAACCGAGGCGCTCATCGAAACGTTGTCTTCCACGCGGTTCTGGTTCGGGGAAGACGAGTACGGCAGCATCGAGCTGTTCCAGAAAATTATGGAAGAGCTGGACAATCGGCTGGTCGGTTACTACCACAACATCCGCAGCTACGTTTCGCAAATTATCGTCAATGCCGTTCGCAGCTACCGGGGCGAGAATAAAGCCGATTATGCGCTGCCCCGTAAAACGTTAAACGAAAAAAGAGAGCATCTGCTCGATGCTCTCATGAATTCGGAAACGCCCGATATGTCGCTGGATCAAATGGCAAGCGAGCTGAAAGTCAGCAAACGCCATCTGCACCGGCTGATGAAAAAACAATTCCAGCTGACCTTCAAGCAAAAGCTGTCGCAGGAAAAGCTGGAGATCGCCAAGAAGCTGCTGACCGAAACGCAGCTTACCGTCGACGAAGTGGCGCGCTCGGCCGAATACTCGTCTGGCAGCTACTTTTGCAAAAAGTTCAAGGCGCATACGGGCATGTCGCCTACAAGGTACAGGAAGACCGCGATACGGGAATAAGCGTAAGCGGTTATAACTGCTCTCGGTACTAGTGCACGGCGCAAACGGTTACCGCCAAGGAACGAAGTCCGGGTTCGGCTGCGGAATTTTCGCTTCGACGCGTTCGCGCCACTGCGCCAGCTTCGCCTGCATGAACTGCGCCCGTTCTGGAAGCTGCGACGACAAGTCGTGCGCCTCGGAGATGTCGTTCTTCAGATCGTACAGCTCCAGCCGCCCGTCTTCGAAAAACTCGATCAGCTTGTAATCGCCCATGCGGATGGACGATCCCGGCGTACCTCCCTGATTGCCGTAATGCGGGTAATGCCAATAGATCGCTTCGCGTTCCAGAGAGCCTTCTCCCAGCAGCAGAGGGACCAGGCTGCGGCCGTCCCTGTGCTGCTCCGGCAGCAGTTCCAATCCGGCGATGTCCAGCAGTGTCGGGTACACATCAGGACTTGTCACGGGAATGTCGCAGACCGTCCCGGGCCTGGTGACGCCGGGCCACCTGACGATGAAAGGTTCCCGGACGCCGCCCTCGTACATCCATCCTTTCCCCTCATGCAGCGGACGATTGCTGGTCGGCGACCCTTCCGCCGTCGCCAGCCCCCCGTTGTCCGAGGTGAAGACGATCGCCGTATTTTCGTACTGCCCGGTTTCTTTTAACGCCTCGATCAGCCGCCCGATGTTCGTATCGAGGTTGTGCACCATCGCCGCGTAGACCGGGTCGGACTGGATGACTCGCCTTCGCACATGCAAATGCTTTTTGTGCTCGGAGGGGAACAGCTCCCCTTGCACGATCGCCTCGGTCTCATCCAGTCTCTGTTCTTTCGCTTTCGCTGCGAATCGCCGAGTCAGCTCCGGATGCGCTTGAATCGGCGTATGCACCGCATAATGCCATAAGTTCAGGAAGAACGGCGAACCGTCGTTTTGCCGTATGAGCCGGATCGCTTCATCTGTCAGCCGGTCCGTCAAATATTCGCCTTCCGGCCCTTCCTCGAGCGTTTCGATCCCGTACGGGCTGAAATATCCTTTTTTCGGTGAACCCCAGTCGCAGCCCCCGATGTTCACGTCGAATCCGTGCTTGTCGGGATAATGCTCACGTCCGCCAAGATGCCATTTGCCCACATGCCACGTACGGTAACCTCCTTCCTTCAGCGCTGCGGCGATTGACTTTTCTTCCAGGGACAAGTGGTCGACGTAAGGAGAATCGATCAGCTTGCCCCGTGCCTTTCCTCCGATCCAGTTCGTTACGCCAAGCGTCGCCGGATATTTGCCCGTCAGGATGCTTGCCCGCGTCGGCGAGCATACCGGGCAAGCGGCGTACGCCTCCGTGAACCGTACCCCTTCTGCTGCCAAGGCGTCCAGATGCGGCGTTTCGTAAAAGGAGCTTCCGTAACACCCGAGATCGGTCCAGCCCATATCGTCGATCAGGATAAAAATAAGGTTTGGCTGCGGCTTACTTGCAAAATCGGTCAATGCTGAACGCTCCCTTCGGCAGCAAAAGGAATCCGGCATACCGCCAGGTTCCCCTGCTCTTGCTTGCTATTTTGATTTTATCAATAAGGACGGTCCCCGACAATCGCGACCCGCTCCGCAATGCGGGGGCTTGGATAGTAGTCCGATGCGGCATAATGCTGGGTGGCGCGATTGTCCCAGAATGCAACGGTGTTCGCTTCCCAGCGGAAACGCACCTGGAATTCGGGAATTTGCGCTTGCCTGAATAAATACTGCAGCAGCTTTTCGCTTTCCTCCGCTTCCAGCCCTACGATCCGCACCGTAAAGTTCGGATTGACGTACAGCGTCTTTCGTCCGGTTTCCGGATGCGTGCGCACGACCGGATGCTCGGCTGCCGGAAATTCGGCCTGCTTCACGGCCAGCTGATCCGCCGGCAATCTCACCCCGAACACATGCGTGAAATCATGGATCGCCGTCAGGCCGTCGATGCGCCGCTTCACTTCATCCGGCAAGTTGTCGTAAGCGGCCCCCATGTCGGCCCACAGCGTATCTCCTCCCGCTTCCGGCACTTCAATGAGCCGAAGCACCGCGCCGAGCGCAGGATTGAGCCGCCAGCTCACGTCCGAGTGCCAGCTGTTTTCCCTACCGACGGCATTCTCGTTTTTGGCGAACCGGACGACTTCGTCGGAATCCCCAACCGGCAGGAACGGATGGGTTTCCAGCTCGCCCCACAACTGGGCGAACGTACGCTGCTGCTCGCTTGTAATATGCTGATCGCGGAAGAAGATCACCTTCCATTCAAGCAAAGCCCGGTTCAATTCCCGCTGCAGCTCCGGCGTTACCGGCTTGCTTAAATCAACGCCTTCGATTTCTGCGCCGATGATCGGACCGAGCGGCTTTACGGCGAATAGCGTGTACGGCTGAGCTTCCACCCCTTCCGGCAGAGGGCGAACGATGCGCGGTCCGGTTTTGAGGCCGCGATCCGGCAATTGCAAAGGACGTTCATGATTTGCTACTACTTCAGACATATGACATTCTCCTCTCAAATAGACGATTATCGGTACGCCTTTCGGCAGTGAACCTATGGTTCGTTTTGCACGCTTCGGTTCCGTATTATTTACCGCCGTTTTTCTTGTATTCCTCCGTGACGGCCTTCAAAATTTTGTCTCCGCCGGCCTGGCGCCACTTTTGCCCTAATTCGGCGATCCCTTTGTCGACGTCGAGTTTACCGTTCAGCAAATTGACAAGGTACTGGTTATAAACCTCATTGGCCGCTTTGCCGAATTCGATCTCGGCGTCCGTCTTTTTATTGACGAGATTCGGCATAATGTATTTGGACGCCACCTTCACGGAATCAAGCGCCCGCTCGATTCTGGGCTCCGTCTGCGGCAAATAGCTCTCGTCGATCGGCCAGGTGACGTTGCCCCACGCGATCGGATGCGCCCAGCCGTTGGGTGCGAAGCCGTCTTTCTCGCGCTCCGGCTCGTTGTAGTTGATTTTGTCCCCCTGCTTCGTGTAGTGGACACCCTCGATGCCGAGCTGCAGCAGCTCGCGACCTTCCTTAGACAGTAAAAAGTCAACAAATTGCGCCGCTTTTTGCGGATTTTTCGCCTTCTTGGTCACCGAGGTGAACAGGGCGTTTTTCGACTTCGTAGCCATGCCCTGCTTCCCTTCCGGTCCGGCGGGCGGCGCCGTATAGCCGAGTTTTCCCGACGGAATGACCTGCTGCAGGCTGCCCTCGATCCGGCTCACATGGCGGAACAACGGTCCGTCCATAAAGCCCGCCTTGCTCTGGAAAAATTTTTGCTCCTTCGTCGGGCGGTCGTATACGATAAATTCCGGATCGATCAGCTTCTCGTCGTACCATTTCCTCAAGTCGGCCAAACCTTTCTTGAAGGCGGGATGCTCGAATTTCGGGATGATATTCCCTTTATCATCTTTGGCATAGTCACCGTTAGGCAAGCCATAGGCGTAGAATACAAAATCGAAAGCGGTCAGCGCATCGCCTGCGTTCGGCTTATTCGTAATGAAACCGTAGGTGTCGGCTTTGCCATTGCCGTCCGGGTCTTTCTCCACTACCGCTTTAAGCGCGGTATGCAGCTCTTCAAGTGTTTGCGGCGGCTTCAACCCGAGCTTATCGAGCCAATCCTGCCTAAATTGCAGCGTGTAGTTCGATCGCTCCACCCCGCTGATGAACGGATAGCCGTAAAATTTGCCGTCGACGGCCGTCCATTTCAAGTCGCCCTCCAGCTTTCCTTTCAGCGTCGGCGTATCTTTCAAATAATCGTTCAGCGGCACAACAATGCCTTCCTTAATCCACTGCGACACCGATTCGGACGGATATTGGGTCGTGACGACATCGGGCAAATCTCCGCTGGCGATCGCTACATTGATTTTGTCATATGAAAATTCCGGCACAATTTTCACGGTGAGCTTAATGCCCAGCCGTTTGTTAATTTCCGCGATGATGCGGTCGTTCGGCTGGAGCGGCTTTGCTCCCTGGTCTCCCGTCGTCAAATACGTCAGCTCGTAAGGTTCGTTAGCGCTGCCCGCCTCGGAACCTGCCGGCTTATTCGAGCAGCCGGCCGCAAGCAGCATAGAAGCTGCGCTTGCGCCCGCAATCCATTTGTTCCATGTTCCTTTGTTTGTCCCCATCGTACGTTTCCTCCACCATCAACTTTATTAGGTTGTATTTGTTTTGAACCGGCCGGTCATTCTTTGACCCCGCCGATCATGACCCCATTGACGAAATATTTTTGAAAGAAAGGATACACGAGCATGACCGGAATCGTCGCCGCCATCACCGTCGCCATCTTAATGGAAGGCCCCAGCAGAAACAGGCTGTCTCCGCCGCCGGAATACGACGATTCGTTCTCGAACAGCATGCTGCGCAAAAACAGCTGCAGCGGCCATAAATTTTTGTCGCTGATAAAGAAGACGGCGTTAAAAAATTCGTTCCAGCGCGACACGGCGTAAAACAGCGTGATCGTTGAGATGGCCGGCATGGAGAGCGGGACGACGATTTTGAACAGCACACCCACGTCGTTGCAGCCGTCGATTCGCGCAGCGTCGATCAGGCCGTCCGGCAGCGATGAAAAAAAGTTTCGCATGATGATCAAGTTGTAAGTATTGATCGCACTCGGAATGATTAACGCCCAGACGGTGTTCATCATGCCCAGATTTTTGACGATCAGGTACGTCGGAATGACGCCCCCGCTGAACATCATCGTAAATACGATGAGAAACATGATGACGCGGTAGCCTTTCAACTCCGTTCTCGACAACGCATAGGCGGCCATGACCGTCAGCAGCATGTTGATCGCCGTGCCTACAACCGTTACGAATATCGTTACGCCGTAGGAGTTCCACAATTCTTTCATAGAAAACAAGTATTGATACGATCCGAAAGTAATGCTTTTCGGAATCAGATGGATGCTTGCGTTCAAATATTCATCCAGCGGGATGATCGAGACGATGAGCGTATCCCAGAAAGGATACAGTGTAATGAGCGCCAGCAATGCCAGCAGCACATAGTTGAAGGAGTCAAACAGTTTGCCTGCGGTTCCCGTACGGTGCATATCGCTTCCTCTTTCTTCATTAATATACTCCCTGCTCTCCCATCATCCTCGCTAACCGGTTCGCCAGGACGAGCAGTACGAAATTGATCAACGACTTGAATAATCCGACCGCCGCCGCCAGGCTGAACCGTCCTTCGGTCAGGCCGATGCGATAGACGTACGTATCGATAATGTCCGAGACGCTGTAGACGCCGGGATGATACAGCACGAAGATTTGCTCGAAGCCGGCTTCCATAATGCCGCCCAGCCTCAGGATGAGCAGCAGGATGATCGTGCCCCGCATCAGCGGAAGCGTTACGTGCAGCAGCCGCTGCCATCGGTTGGCGCCGTCCATCAGGGCCGCCTCGTACAGTTGGGGGTTAATGCCCGCCAGCGCCGCCATGTAAATGATCGTGTTCCACCCGAACTCTTTCCAAATCATCGAGAACACGAGCGTGCTGCGAAAATAGGATTCATCGCTCATAAAACCGACTGGTGTCCCGCCGAATGTGCGGATGATGTTATTGGCGACGCCGTTGTCCGTGGACAGCAGATTGAGCAGCAAGCCTCCGAGAATGACCCATGAAATAAAATGCGGAAGGTAGATGGCCGTTTGCACCGTACGCTTGAACAGCCTTGATCGGACCTCGTTGAGCAGCAAGGCGACGATGATTGGCGCCGGAAATCCGAAGGTGAGCCGGTACAGGCTAATGATGACGGTGTTCTTGATCACCTGCCAAAACTTATCCTGAGAGAACAAGTACGCAAAATGCTTGAATCCCGCCCAGTCGCTGCCGAGTATGCCCTTCGTAATGCTGAAATCTTTGAACGCGACGATTGCGCCGTACATCGGGATGTAATGAAAAATCAAGTAGTAGGCGAGCGCCGGGGCGAGCATCAAATATAAATAACGATGAAACCATACGTAACGCCAAAGCTTTTTCTTGCTGCTTGCCGCCTGTCTCGGAGCACGGTTGACGGTTTCGACCCGATAATCGCTGTTCATAACGGACATGCCGTCTATCCCTCCTTCGTAAGTAAAAGCTCTTGTCGTCGGGCCCGTACGAGCAACAAAAAAAGACACAACATGAAATCTCAATGTCGTGTCTCTGGTGGACCAGTAGACGGCCGGGCTTTATGAAAAGTAATTTGTTTATTCCGATGTGATTACTATGTTTTATTCATAAATGGATCGTAGCACCTGCAGCCTATCTTTGTCAATGCCAATTTCGAAAAAAAATTATCGAGGAATTGTACACGTGCAGCCACGGTTTTCTTGCATGAGCGTATGGACCTAAGCGGGATTTACAATTCCGTTGCAGCGCTTTTTTTACGCAAATCTATGAACCAAAAACACGACTCTCCTAGAGAACCGTGTTTTTGGCGTTACATCGAGTCATAGCGTTGGAACAGCATCAAAGGCATTTTGAATACGAAGGCGACGACGATAAAGATTCCGATCATCATACCGATGATGACCAATACGCTGCTGAGCGACAGCCCGCCAACGCCCGTAATGACGTTCGCGATGTTGCAGCCCGGCGCGATCCGCGACGATATGCCCATCAACAAGCCGCCGCCGATCGCATACGGCAAGCGGGACGAGCGCGGAATGCGGATTTTAAAGCTTCCGCTCAGCAGCGATGCCGCAAGCGAGCCAATGACGAGGAAAATGACGAGCGTTTCCTCCGGCCCCAAACCGACCCGTGGAAAATCGGCAAACAGCGCGTTCAAATAGGTGTTGTTGAATACGACGTCGTCGCCGAGCAATTGCGCCAAAGCAACGGCTCCGATACGCGTCTCCGGCCCGGTAATGCCCACGTTCGACATGAGCGCGAATTGAACCGTCGCGACGACGCCGATCAGGAAGGCGACCAGCCGAATGTCCCAGTGCGATTGCTTCAGCGGATTTTTCTCCCAATCGGTGAGCGCCGCTTTCACCCCGCCCCAAAATTCGGACGCGCCGTACCGGTAAATGGCAATAATAAGCATCGCCGCAATTAGTACGACGGGAATGACCCAGTAAGGGATTGGCAGGGAGTACAACGTATACCCGTTCTTGACCAGCGTTAAAGGCTGCAGCGCATCCCTAGCCCACGGGTCGTAAAAGAAGGCGAATAGCAGATTGCCTGCGATCGCAAACAGCAGCACGATCCAAAATTGCACATATCCCATGCCGCACCGATACAGCGTCCCCGAGCCGCAGCCGCCTGCAATCGTCATCCCGATGCCGAACAAAATGCCGCCGAGCAGGTTCGCTCCTCCAAGCGGTACCGTCCAGACGTCGGACACTTGTTTGATGCCCAGCGTCAGCACAAGTCCCCACCCGAGCAGCGCCGTAGCGATCAGCACGAGTACGCCGTTCAATATCCGGTTATCTTTTACGCTGATCCAGTCGCGAATGGAGGCAACGAAGCAAAAATCCGCCTTCTGCAATAGAAACCCGTACAGGAACCCGAAGACAGCGGCCAGTATAAAGACATCCAATGTGTATGCCATCGGTCTTCCCCTTCCAGCTCAGTTCTTATATTTTTTTAACGAAAATATGATACTGCCCGTTCTTTTTGGCAACGCCGAGAAACTCCCCGTACTTGTTCATTTTCACTGCTGCCGGTATTGTCTTGGTTGCGATCGTATGATCGGTAACTTCAACGACAATCTCGCCCGGCTTCGCCCGTTTCAGGCCGTCCAGCGCCAAATTCAACGTATGCGGGCACACCTCGCCCACCGCATCGACGGTAATATCGGCTTTCAATTCGAGTAATTGTTGTTCGCTCAAGCTCATAGGTTAATCTTCCTCTCCAGTTGTTCTAATGTAAACGCATCGATGATATGCTCACGGCCGGCAGCAACCTTATGCGCTTCCTGCTGCCACTGCAGCATGCCGCCCAAATAATTGTGTATTTTTTCAAACCCGTTCGCGCTGAAAAATTTGGCGACTTCCAGGCTTCGCCGCCCGCTCCGGCAAACGAACACATACTCCCGGTCCGGGTCGAGCTGTTCGATCAAATCTATAATCTCGCCCATCGGGATGAGCGGAATGCCCGGAATATGGGCCGCCTCGTACTCCTCTGGCTCCCGTACATCGATGAAGATGGCCTGACGATCGGGGTCAGCCGATAAAGCTAGCAGTTCCTGTGTATCGAGATGGGATATATTTTCGATGATTTGTGCCAATGAGATCCGCTCCTTATTTTACGACTTCCGTGTCAGCCGCATTGCCCCACTCCGCCCAAGAGCCTTCATATGGACGAATATCGGAGAACCCGAGTAGTCTCAGAGTGAAGTAAGTGTGGGACCCGCGCACGTTCGTTTGGCAGTACGGGACGACCGTTTTGTCCTGCACGATGCCGATTTGATCGAATGCCGCTTTCAAATCTTTGTAGCTTTTAAATTTCGGTACGCCGTCCGCCCCGCTCGCGTCGATCGCATCGCTCCATTCCTTGTTGACTGCTTGATCGATATGTCCGCCTTTCTGGGACCGAACGTCTTCTCCCGTATACTCCTTGGCTGAACGAACGTCGAGCAGCACGCACTGCTGTTTGTTCAATTCCTTGATTTGGTCCTTCGTAGTGACCAGCTTATCGTTCGGCTTAGCGACAAAATTGCCTTTCGTCACCGCCGGCTTGTCGGTCGATACGTCTTTGCCCGCGGAAGCCCACGCTGCGTATCCCCCGTTGAGTACTTTCACTTTGTCTTTGTGTCCGTAATATTCCAGTGCGTAAAATACGCGCGTCGCATTCAATGCATTGCCCTCATCATACAGCAGCACCGTCGTGTCGCTGTTCACGCCGAGACTCTGGAACAGCTCGGTGAACGGCTCGGTCGCCAGGATCGTATTGTTCTTGGCATCTTTAAGCTGACCGGAGTTTAACGCGATCGCGCCGGGAATATGGCCTTGTTCGTAACCTTTGGCGCGAACGTCGAATATTTTCACTTTGCCATCCTTGGCATGCTCTTCCACCCATTTCACATCCGCAAGCAGCTGTGCGTTCGGATACGTATCGGACGTTTTCACCACCGCTGCCGATCCGTTCGTCTTGGCGTCCCCTGCATTCACCGCTGCGGGTGCCTCTTTTTTACCGCAAGCTGCAGACAATACGGCCACAGCCAATAAGGTTACGGTAATCCATTTGCTTTTCATTGATGTTTCCCCCTACAAGTTGAAAATGAATGATTGCTTTCCTTCCCGATTCCACTGTATAATATCATTAATTCCGATAGAAATACAATGATTATTTTTAGAGTCCATGAAAATGTTGTTCAAGTTAGGAGAGCCTGCAATGAATACGTACAAAAAAGGTTTACTCGTTGCCGCATCGCTAACCGTCTTGTTAAGCGGATGCGCCCTGGAAACGAAGCAGGAGGCGGAACAGCGCCTGCACGGGAAGTCTGTGAACGCCGCCGAATCCGCGGCAGCCAATCCGCCGGCGGCCGGCAAATTGACGAGCATCCAGTTCTACGTCCCTTCCGAGAAAGAGAACAGCATCTCCGTCATCGATGTGGTCTCCGGCAAGGTGGTCGGGAACATCCCGGTGTCGGAATCCCCGTCGACCGTCATCTTCTCGAGTACGATGCGCGAAGCTTATGCGGCCAATCAGCACAGCAGCACGATTTCCATTATCAATACGCAGACGTTAAAAGTCGTTAAGGAAGTGCCCGTCGGCCCCATGCCGCACGGCATCGTGCTTTCCCCCGATAATAAAACGTTATATGCGGCAACTGTAGCTGATCAGTTTATTTATATCGTCAACACGAAGGAAGGGAAAGAGGCGGGAACGATCGATCTGGGCACCGGCGCCAAAACGAATTATGTTGCCCTGCTCGGCGACAAGCTGTATGTCAGTGACCATGAGAACCACAAAGTCTACATCGTCAACGTAAAAACGAAGACGGTCGAACGCACCATCGCTACCGGGAAAATTCCGCGCGCTGTCAAAGTAAGCGACGACGGGAAAAAGCTGTACGTTCCGACGGCCGGCGACCACGCCCTTGAAATATACAATACCGCCGACGGCAAGCTGCTTGGCAAAATCGACGTGGCGGACGGAGCGACGGATGTCGTCGTAAGCGATAATGGCCAGACCGCGATCGTCACGGGAATGGAAGGCAACGCCGTCACGTTTGTGGACTTGCAAAGCAATAAAGCATCGAAGACGATCACCGGTCTGCCGGGCGCCAAGCATATTTCGTTCAACCGGCAGCAAACGAAAGCGTATGTGACGCTCAGCGGCTCCAATCAGGTAGCTGTGATCGATACCGAGAAACAGGAAGTCGTCGACCGGATTACCGTCGGCGCGCAGCCTCACGGCATCCAACTTAAAGCGCTGCCCGGCATCGGCGGCAGCTGCTGACTGCGGGCGGGGGAACGGGTATGATGCGTAACCGGATTATTGCCATGATCATTTTGTTATTCGCCGGAGCGACCGTATATTTGAATATGTTTCAGTCCAAAGACGCAGCGAAGTCGGCGGATACCGCGCCCCAAGCCGGCTATCTTGCGCCATCCTTCGAGCTGGCCTCGCTTGAAGGACAGCCGTATCGCGTGGGCGGGAGCCGGGACAAACCGCTGCTCTTGAACTTCTGGGCTTCGTGGTGCGGACCTTGCCGGCAGGAAGCGCCGGATCTAAAAGCGCTGTACGATCAATATAAAGACCGGCTCGACCTTTACGCCGTGAACGCTACCCACCAGGACACGATCGCGGATGTGAGGGAGACCGTCAAAGAGTTCGACTTCCGCTTTCCGATCCTGCTCGACCCGAAAGGAGACGCGACCGGCTCATACCAGGTGCGGGCCATCCCCACAAGCTTTCTGATCGATAAAAGCGGCAAAGTCGTCGACGTGCTGTACGTAATGGAACGCGAGCAATTGGAGCAAAAGATAAAGAAACTGATAAGCGATTGAGTTATGGTAATCATCCATTCGAGAAAAATGCAGAGAAAACAAACAGCCTGACGGAGTGCTTGCGCAGCGTACCCCGTCAGGCTTTTATTATTACGAATTCATTGCTGGCGCCGTGTTTCCTACTTTAAAAATTGCCCGGTTGAAAAGCAACCGTCCCCGTCGCGGCGTCATATACTCCGTTCTTCAATGCACGAACCTTGCCATTGTCATCCAGCACATAAATGACAATCTTTTTCGGGTCCTCCCCGTCCTTCAGCACGTATGGAACGGTCACCCGTACATCGTTGCCGAAGCCGCTCACTTCCCGGCCATCGAAGCTCAGGCCAAATTCATACACCGGATGACCTTGTATTTCCTGCTTTTCGCGGTGGCTCAGCAGTGAAATATTAGCCAGCGCGATCTTCACCTGCACGCTCGCTGCGCCGTGATCGATATTTTGCCGCTTGAACAAGTCGGGATCGATCGCAATCTGCGCGATCTCCGTCCGAATACCGATCCGGGAAGCAGCTCGTTTCTCGGCGTCAAATACGAACGAGGCCGGAATATTCGCCTGTACCGAAACGGCGGCTGGAGCGGAATGAACGTTGATCTCAATCGCATGGGTTCCCGACCCTGCCGCAGCTTGCTCCAAATCGGACAGCTTGATGTCCGCGGTAACCCGGCCTTGCCCGTCCGGGATGACGTAGCGGTCGATCGTCCCGCCGTTTACCTTCGAGGCGACGACTTGCATGA
This sequence comes from Paenibacillus allorhizosphaerae, assembly GCF_042659105.1. Lineage (NCBI taxonomy): Bacteria > Bacillati > Bacillota > Bacilli > Caryophanales > Paenibacillaceae > Paenibacillus > Paenibacillus allorhizosphaerae. The sequence continues at coordinate 1,855,962 of NZ_JBHSRV010000001.1, forward strand.
CGATGCTGCCGGTGACCCCTGATCCGTCGCGAGCCGCGGCAATCACCTTGACGGCCCCTTCCGCCAACCCGCGCAGCACGCCGTTTGCGTCGATGATAGCGGCGACCGTTGACGTATCATCGGCCGGACTAACCGACCAGGCGACCGATCGGTCGGATGCACTTGAAGGCGCTATGTCGGCGTTCATCTGCAGCGTCCCGCCTACAGGCAGCCATTCCGCTTGAGCGGTTCCCTTTACGTCAATGGCCGTAACAAGCACCGGCTTAATCGTCACCATCGCGCCGCCGGAAACGCCGGAGCCGTCCATGGCGGCCGCCGTAACCTTTACTTTGCCCGGAGTCTTGGCGTGCAAAACACCTCGGGCGTCGACGACGGCCAGGTCCGTCGCCGAGCCGTCTTCCGCGGTGACCGACCAGCGAAGCGACTTGTTTGTGGCAGCCGCCGGCGCAACGACCGCGGATACCGCGAGATCGCTGCCAGCCGCAACCTCCGTTGCGGTTCCGGAAAGATCGATCGCGGTCATTGGAATCGGGATCCGCTTGAGCTTAGGTAGCTGCGGAGCGTCCATCCCGTCGCCAAGGAAAAAGCTTGGATGCGGCGGCTGGTTGTAGCCGACGTTTTGCCATGCGACTGCAAGGCGGTACTGCGAATCATCCATCAGCGTATACAGACGGTGGTCCGTCTTATCCGTCGTCGTATAGATGCGAAGAGCGCTGCTGTCCTCCGTCCGCCATACGGCTTCTTCCCGCCAGTCCCCGAATAAATCCGCTTGCAGGTTCGGCGTGCCTTTCGTCGTGTTGTTCGAATAGGTGCCGGTAGCCGTCAATATTCTAACCGGCTTATTATTGATGTAATCCCATTTGTCGATTTTGCCGACGCCTGCAGCGATGCTGCTGTTATACGTGTGATCCAGCAGCTCGCGGAGCAAATCGCCGTCCCACCAAATGCCGAAGTTGATCGAAGGCGTGGAGCTGCCGATTTTTTCCCCTCTCACGCTATTCAGACCGACGCCGTTGGAGGCCCATACTTCCTCGCCCTTGTAACGCGGATCGATATCGGCGGACATTCCGCGTCCGGTATCCTGGCCGGTGCTCAGGCCCCATAAAGCCTTGCCGCTCTGCGCGTCGAACACAACGGCTCCGTAGGGAGAATCGGTATGCTCGTCGACTTTGAACACTTCCAGACCGGGCCGGCTCGGGTCCAGGTCGCCTACGTGCAGCGCATCCCCATGACCAAAACGCGTATTGAACAGCGGCGTTCCGTCATCGTCCAGCGCCATGGCCCCGTAGATGATTTCATCCTTGCCGTCGCCGTCCACATCCGCGATGGATAACTGATGATTCCCCTGCCCGGTATACTCGCCATATCCCGGATTGTCGCTGTCGAATTTCCATAGCTGGCTTAGCTGTCCGTTGCGCCAGTTGTAAGCGGCCAGTACGGTGCGCGTATAATAACCGCGGGCGAAAATGACGCTCGGCCGTTCGCCGTCCAAGTAAGCGACGCCGGCAAGGAACCGGTCCACGCGGTTACCATAAGTATCGCCCCAGTCTGCGACTTTGCCGCGGGGCGGATCGTAGTTCGTCGTAGCTAGCGCCTTGCCCGTCGCTCCTTCGAATACGGTCAAATATTCGGGGCCGGATAAAATATAGCCGCTGCTATTGCGGTAATCTTTGCTTGGGTCTCCGATCGCGACGCCGCTTCCGTCGATGGTGCCGTCGGCCGTTTTGAACATGACCTCCGCTTTGCCGTCACCGTCCAGATCAAAGACCATAAATTGCGTGTAATGCGCGCCGGCGCGTATGTTTCGTCCAAGATCGATGCGCCAGAGCAGCGAGCCGTCCAGTTTGTAAGCGTCCAAATAGACGTTGCCGGTATAGCCGCTTTGGGAGTTATCGCGCGAGTTGGACGGGTCCCACTTCACAATCAGTTCGTACTTCCCGTCCCCGTCCAGATCTCCGATACTCGTATCGTTGGCGGAATACGTATACGCCGTTCCATCCTGCGCAACGCCTTCCTGCGGCTTTTGCAGCGGAACGTCCAAATAATTTTGATTCCATACGCCGAACGGTTTCGTTCCCGGCTCTTCTGCGCCTCCCGTCACAGCCCGCACTTCATATAACGAATCGGCTGTGCCTTCCGCGTCCAGGTAGTTGGTCACCGCAGTAATAGGCGCGCTGCTGATGAGCTTTCCGTCCCGGTACAATTGGAACGCGATATTCGCCGGATCGGTACCGAATAACCGCCAGCCGATATACACGCCTCCGTCCACTTTCACCGCGACCGGACTGCGATCCAGCGTTTCCGCTTGCCGATACAATACCGTTGCGGCCGGCACGTTCAACACATCGGACGGAGCGGACAATCCGCCGGGACCGACTGCCGCCACCTTATAAAAATAAGGAACGGTCGTAAATACTTGCGTATCCGTGTATTCATTGCCCGCCGAGCTGCCCGCTTTGACATAAGGGCCGTCCAGAGACTTGGCGCGATAAATGTAGTAGAGGCTGGCACCCGGAACCGGTTCCCAACCAATCGTAAGCTGCTCCTTCGAGATGCCTTTGAGCGAAAGCCCGGTCGGCGCTGCCGGAACCGGAACGGACGCGTCTTTAACCGATACCGTAATCGGCGCACTGGCTACCGATTCGAGCTGCTCGGCGGTCAGCTGCGTTATTTTGTATTGATATGTACCTGCCAAAGCTACTCCTGCATCTATGTATGAAGTGCCGGCCACGCTTCCGATTTTCGCGAAGTCGTTGTCATTGTCTCCGGTCCGGTATAGGTTATATCCGGCGGCGCCGTACACTGCATCCCAGACCAAGCTGACCGAAGCGGCCGGCAAATAGGTCATAGCCGTCACCGTCAGTCCCGTCGGGGCGTTCGCCGGCGCAATCTCAATGGCATTTACCCGGCCGTTATTGGAAAATTGAAACGTCATTTGTCCGTCGATGAGACGAATCGTTTTTGTTAGAGAACTGAAATTGCCCGTGCTCGAGCTCAGCGTGCCGTACGATACGCCTTCGATCTTCACGTCCGTTTTATTGGAGGCAATCAAGTCGCCCGCGGTCACCTTGACGGAATAATCCCCGTTCGGAAGGTCGACCATAAAGGAAAAGCTGCTGCTAATGACAAAATCCCCAAGGAGCGGGTCACCCCCGCCGCGGTCGCGAAAATCAACCGTTTTATCCAGCCCGTAGCCTCTGGAAGCCGTATAAAGCGTCGTATTGGACACTTTGCTGTAGCCTGCCGCCACCGGGCTTGACTCCGAGCCGAAATCGAACTTTACATTTTGGGGTACGGCTGCCTCCGCCCGATCCGCGCTCATAAGTCCAAATCCGCAGACGGACGATACGACGATCGCCGCGCTGAGAAAAGCGGATAAGTGCGCTTTCCATCTTTTGATCAATCCAATCCCTCCCGCACAATCTCCTTAAAAAAAGTAAGCGTTTACATTTTGGGGAATGAATAGCCCCCTCTCATACGAACTCCATGCTGCCGGACAAATGAAACGTAAGGGAATCTGAAACCTATATCAGCGATGGTCTCTTCGTCATTTGCGCAGCATCTTACTTAAGAGTAAGTATTTACGCCGGGCATATCAATCTTAATATATGAATCGATTGTCAATATTTGAAACAACCTGACTGCGAATCCCATTCCTTCGGCACCAATTGCAAATTCGAGCTGCAGTTGCTGCCTGTTGTTCGGATTATGATATCGTACGAATCGATGAGAGGTTTTACAAACCCGGTACCTGCAACCGCAGTACGTTTATCGGCTCGCCGACCAGACTGGTTACGCCGTTCCAATGCTATGCATTCCACATGCATATATGCTTGCCTTAATGATATGCACCGTACGATTATTTTTGCCGCACACCCTCAAACGCAGGAGACCATATTCATTCACTCCGGTGCACAGCATCATATCGTCTCTCGCCAAGTCATAAGACTCGTCGCCGTTAACGGTTACGGTGATCTCCCCGTCTACACAATACAAAGCTTCCGCTGATTGGCGAAAGCGTTCATTGCCGAAATGCAACGGGAGCGAAGTCTCGGCATCGATGCGGACAGCCTGAAGCGCTCCTTCGCAGCCTTCGGTCATCATCAAGTTGAAATTGCGAGCTTTTCCTATACTTCTTGTCGTCCATTCTCCGCTGTAGCTGTCCTGTTCGAAAGGCGTTAAATGTACCTGATACCGTCCTACGTGTTCAAGTGTCATTGCTCCGTCCATGACCATAGTTATTCTCCGCACACCCGGCAGCGGCGTGAACAGGGAAGTTTCCGCTTCAACCGTTGCCGTGCTGATCCTCCACGCAAAATTGCGTTTCGCATACCCCGCATTGGCAGGAGAAATGGCAATTTCGGTTGTGGTTCCTCCCGACCAGGAACGGGTTACGTGGTCCGCTTTTCTATACATTCGCATTGAGTAAGTGATACGCATCAACGCCTTTCGAATAATTTCCCACACGTTCAGTATGGCTCGCGGAAGTTAACGAGCCAAACCGGAAGCGACCGATCGTTTCCTGCATGAGATGCACAGAACGGCCTTTCCGTTCGAAAATAGTTTGACTAACGATAACTTGGGCTAATCCAACTATTGGCTACGCAAAAGACCGTCTGTTGCCGTGCAGTAGCGCTGGCCTTATTATTCGGAGGGGAATGGCCTTAAATTATTGGGATAAGATTCATGTTGTGCAACTAGACAACTAGACGTCACGCTTCTGTTCCCTTCGTTTTAAAATATGGCCCATGAAACTGAGAATGGTCATGGCGGCAACTCTGACCGTCACTCCTGCCGGATCGTACTGAGGCGCCACTTCGACGAAATCGAAACCGACAATTTCTCCTTTGCGGGTCAACGCTTCAAGGTATGCGTTCAGTTCCGTGAACGATAATCCGCCCGGCATCGGCGAACCGGTCCCCGGAGCAACGGAAATGTCCAGCGCATCGATATCGATAGTGACATAATACCGCTCCGACGCGGGGATTCGTTCCATCACCCCGTCCACGCCGAGCTCCCGGGCTTGCGAAGCGGTCACGATGACGCTTCCGTATTCCCTCGCATCGTCGAAATCGACTTTACGGCTGCTGCCTAGCCCCCTGATGCCGATTTGCGCCATGCCCTGAATATGGTCCATCTCCGACATGCGGCGCATCGGACTGCCGTTGCCGTATCGCTGGCCGCCCGGGGCATCCGACCAGTCCAGATGCGCATCGAACTGAACCACCGTCACCGGTCCGAGCGTGTCCAAGGCGCGCGCCGCCGGGATCGAGATCGAATGGTCGCCGCCAATGACGACCGGCGTTGCGCCTTGTTCGATCATTTTGCGGACGGCCCACTCGATGTTGTCGAAAGACCCCTGAATATCGCCATTAATAATGTCCGCGTCGCCGACATCAATGATTTTCCAGGGAGCGGCAAGATACACTTCATCCCGCTCCGGATCATAGAAACCCGCATCGCCACGGCCGTATTGGGTCGATGCTTCCCGCACGCGCCGCGGTCCCAGCCGCGTTCCGCTCAAAAATCCTACCCCCAAATCGTAAGGAACACCCAAGATCGCCATGTCGGCTTGCAGCTCGTTCAGGTCGGTGCAGATCGGATACTTGGCAAACGAACAAATGCCGGTAATCGGCGAGTTTACTTTGCTCACGACCTTACACCTCCGCCCATTTGGCGAACAACCGGTCTACCCGATCGACGATTCGTTGTTCCCGAACCGTTGTGACCCGTCCGTTCTCGACAATGACCTTGCCTGCTACGACGACATGCGAGATCGCATTCGGCTGCATGGAATACACCATATTCGCGAACAGCTCGTTTTTAGGAGCAAGCGACAAATCGTTGATATCCAGAGCGACGAAATCGGCATGCATCCCGATTGCAATCGTCCCGACAGGCAGCCGCAAAATGTCTCCCGCCCGCTTCGTGCCCATGTCAAACACTTGCTTGGCCGTAACGCATGTGCCGTCCAGACGCGCCACCTTCTGCAGCAGCGAACACATGCGCATTTCTTCGAATACGCTGATCCGGTTATTGCTGCACGCTCCATCCGAGCCAAGCGTAATGTTGACGCCGGATTGCAGCAAATCCGGGATACGCGTAATGCCGTCGGCGAGAATCATGTTGCTGGACGGACAATAAGCGAGCGAGCAGCCCCGTTTCCCGAGCAGTTCGATCTCCGAATCGTCCAGCCACACGAGATGAATCGCGATCATCCGCTCGTCGAGCACGCCGAGCGAGTCCAAATAATGCACCGGGCGCAGCCCGTAGTCGCGCAGCGTCTCCTCGACCTCGAACATTTCTTCCGCGACGTGAATGTGGAACGGGGTGTCGAGCTCCTGCGCCAAGCGGTGTCCCGCCTTGATCATCTCAGGCGAGGCGGCATGAGGACTGTGCGGCGCTGGGTGTACCGTCACCATCGGATTGCCCTGGTATTTGACCGCCAGCTTACGCGTCCGGGCAACCGCTTCGTCGACTGTCTCCCTGTACGCCATCGGAGCGCCTTCCCAATCGTACATCGTGCTGGCGAATACGAGCCGGATGCCGAGGTCGTTCGCTGCGCGGATCACCGCTTCGTTATGCGCCGTCCCGCCGTTATGCACATAGAAGAAGTCGCTGACGGTCGTCACTCCGTAGCGGAGCATCTCGCCGAAAGCCAGCAGCGCTCCGGTATAGATCGCTTCTTCGTCCAGAAGCGGGGTATAGCGGTACAGCGCCTGATCGCGCCATTCCAGAAACGGCTTGTCGATGGCGATGCCGCGCAGCAAGCTTTGAAACGAGTGGTTATGCGAATTCACCGTTCCCGGGACAATCGCTTTGCCGTCCCATCGAACGGTTTCTACGCCGGGATAGCGCACCGCGATCTCCTCTTGGGAGCCGATGTCTATGATTTTGTCATGCTTGACGACAACCGCCTGTTTCGGTACAAATGCGTCCTTCGTATATACATAATCCGCTGCAAATATTCGTTCCATAATTAACCTCCCGAAGCTCGTAGTCAGTATGCGTGCGGAACGTCCCTATTATTGTGTTATTCCAGCGCTTGGTCGAGCGCTATAATGGCGTGCAACAACACGTTGGCCACTTTCTCGATATCCGCCAACCGGCTTTCTTCCTCCGGACAATGGCTTTTGCCGTCAAGGCTCGGCACAAACAGCATGCCCGACCGCGACAGCGCCGCCATGTGCGTCGCATCATGCCCGGCCATGCTACCCAGGTCGAGCGTTTCAAACCCCAGGTCACGCGCTTTCTCCCGGCAAATGTCGATCACTTCCCGATCCATTGCTGCCGGCGCTTGATCGAGCAGAAGCCGGCGCTCCGCTTTGCAGTTTCGACTGCGCTCAATCGCAGTCAGCCGCTGCTGCCAGCTATCCAAAACTTCCTGGATTTCCTCGCGCGTCTTTCCCCGGATCTCCATCGTAAATACCGCCTTCTCAGGGATGATGTTGGCCGCATTCGGGTAATTGACGATTTTGCCGACCGTGCCCACCACTTCATCGGCGGGATGGCTGCGGCAAACAGCTTCGAACGCGAGCATGATCTCCGAAGCGGCCATAAGCGCATCGTTCCGGTCGTTCATCAGCGTCGTTCCTGCATGATTGGCTTGACCGTGAACGGTCACTTCTTCCCTGTAAATGCCCGTAATGGCCGTGACGATGCCTACCGGGATATCGCGTTTCAACAAGCGCTTGCCCTGCTCGATGTGAACTTCCAGAAACGCAGCCAGCTGCTGCGGATCGCGCCGGGACTCCTCGAATCGCTCCGGGTCCCCTCCGGCGCTGCGCAGCGCCTCGTCGATCGGCCTCCCTTGGTCGTCGGTGACGCCCGCGAGATGCTCCCGCTTCAGCTTGCCCGTGACCGCCCGGCTGCCGAATGTCGACAGTCCGAACGGGTTCGGCTCTTCCGCGCTGAACGAAACGAGCTCCAGCGGATGGCGCGTCCTTATTCGTCGCTCTTCGAGCACCTGCATCACCTCCAGTGCGATCAGCACGCCGAGCGCTCCGTCGTACATCCCCCCGTTCGGAACGGTGTCGATATGGGAGCCGAAGGCGATGACCGGCAGCGACGAATCGCTCCCTTCCCGTCTTGCCCATATATTGGCGGCCGGGTCGACGCGTACATCCAACCCCAGATCGCCGAGCTTTTGCTTGAGCCAACCTCTAGCCGCCAGCTCTGCCGGCGTAAACGTCGTACGGTCCAGTCCGCCCCTTTCGTTGCGACCGAATGTTCCAAGCTCCTCGAGCCGTCGCTGTAACCTTTCGGGATCAATGTGCAGTAATTCCATAGGATGCCGCTCCTTCCTGAACAAATAAATATTAGTCCACTGTTACTTACCGGATGGCCGGCCTCGCAATCGAAAATCCGGAAAGGTCAAATCCGGTTTCGCCGCCTATCGCAAGTTGGCTTATGATTTCGCCTACCACGCTTGCGAATTTAAAGCCGTGACCGGAAAAGCCGCCGGCAATGGCGACGTGCGCATACTCAGGATGCCGGTCGATCACAAAATGTTCATCCGGCGTTAACGTGAACAGACAAACTTTCCCCTGTTTGAGCGTCCCGGCCGCTTGCGGCATATGAGTTTCCAAAAACCGCCGCACATCGCCTTCGTCCTCGGGGTATGCTCCGAATTCGCGGTCGACCTGATCCGGGTCGGTCCACTCACCGGCATCGTTGCGCCCGAGCTTGACCCCGCAGCCGTCGAAGCTGGGGAAGCCGTAATACCGTTCTTTTTCCAGATCGAAGATGAACGCGGGAAACCGGCCTTCACCGTACAGCGTTTCCTCCGACTGAAACCAGGCGACGGTTTTGCGTACGGGCTGCAACGGCAACTTCAACGATGCCAGCAGCTTGCCGATCCAGGCGCCGCTTGTGACGATCAGCCGGTCGGCGTGAAAGACGCCTTCCGCCGTATACACGGACGCGCCGCTCGTATGAAGCTCGACGCGGTCCGCCGGCGTGTCGAAACGCACAACCACTCCCGCCTCGATGGCCAGCCTGCGGTACGCACGGATGCATTCTTCGCTGAACAGCACGCCCGAGCTCGTCTCGAAGCTGCCGAAGAAATGCTCCGGTATGCGGATACCCGGCCACCGCTGCATGATTTCATCCGCTGACAGCACTTCCAAGGGCAAATGATATTTGTTCGCGCTGGCGATCGCTTCTTTGATGAATTTCGACTGCTTGCTCCCAACGCCGAGAACTCCCGTTCGGCGGAACAACTTCTGGCCGCTCTCCCGTTCGAGCGCTTCCCACAGTTCTTGTGCCCGCAGGGCAAGGGGAACGTATTGCCGGCCTTCGCCGTAAGCGTGGCGAATGATTCTCGTATCGCCGTGATGGCTGCCGTATCCATGCGGCGGATCAAACGCATCGATCAGCAGCGTGTTCACCCCTTGCTTCGCCAAGTAATAACCGGCTGCCATCCCCATGGCGCCGGCGCCAAGTACGATCACTTCATAATGAGCTGACATGCTGCGTGCCTCCCGGTGTGCAACTGTTACATGCGCAAAGCATGTCAGTTGTCACGTGTGTGGATAAAATCATATTACGCGCGCATTCCAGACGTGCGGCCGCAAGTCGCCACCATGCGGCTGCCGAACCGCTGCAGTTACAGGACATGCGCCTGCTGCTCCAATACTTGCCTTAAGAACAGCCGGGTTTGCGGGTGCGACGGGTTCGTGAAGATGTTCTCCGGGCGGTCTTCTTCGATAATGACGCCGCCGTTCATCACCACGACCTTATCGGCAACTTCGCGGGCGAATCCCATCTCATGGGTTACGACGACCATCGTCATGCCCTCCTGCGCCAAAGTTCTCATCACTTGCAGCACCTCGCCGACGGTCATCGGATCCAGCGCCGATGTAGGTTCGTCGAACAGCAGCACTTTCGGTTTCATCGCCAGCGCCCGTGCAATGGCGACACGCTGCTTTTGCCCGCCCGACAAGCTGGACGGCCGTTCATACGCCTTTTCCTCCAAGCCGACCTTGCGAAGCAAATCGAGCGCCAGCCGGTCCGCCTCCTCCCGCGATAAACCTAGCAGCGAAACCGGCGCCATCGTAATATTTTGAATGACCGATTTGTGCGGGAACAAATTGAACGACTGGAACACCATGCCGACTTCCCGGCGCATCCGGTTCAGTTCTTTTTGCGGCATCTCGCGGACTTTGCCGCCGACGACCTGGCGCCCGATCGGCTCATTGTCGATTCGGATTTCCCCTTGGTCGAACGTTTCGAGGTAGTTGATGCAGCGCAGCAGCGTGCTTTTCCCAGAGCCGGAAGGCCCCAGAATAACGACCACTTCTCCGCGGTTGACCTGCAGATCCACGCCGCGCAGTACGTGATTGTCGCGAAACGATTTATTGAGTCCGGTGATCCGTATCATCGTAAATCATCTCCTGTGCTTAATCGTTTTTCGAGGGCAAGACCGATGACGCCAATGAGATTATTTACCAAATAGTACAAAATAGCGATCGCGATTAGAAACTCCATCGTTTTGTACGTATCGGCGATCATGAGATTCGCCTGCCGGAACAGCTCGACGACGGTAATCGTCGATAATAAGGATGAGTTTTTCGTCAAGGAAATGAGTTCGTTGGTCATCGGCGCGAGCATGCGGATGACCGCTTGCGGAATGACGATTTTGTACATCGTTTGCAGGTGTGAGAAGCCAAGCGTTCTTCCGGCCTCCATCTGGCCTTTGTCGATGGATTGAATGGCACCCCTTATAATTTGCGAAGCGTAAGCGCCGCTGTACATGCCGAGCGCAATGACCCCCGACACCCAGGGTACCGTATCGATGCCGAACACGATCGGAAGACCGTAATATAATAGAAACAATTGTACGAGCAGCGGCGTTCCGCGGAACCAGGAAAGGTACGCCAAGGAAATCAACCGGATGACTTTCAGCTTCGCCATCTGCCCGAACGAAACGATTGTTCCGAGCATGAGGCTGACGGCAAATCCGGCCAATGTATAAACGACGGTCAGCCACAAAGACTTTAATAAAAGGCGAATGTTGTCCCAATGTCCAAGTACGGAAAAATCAAAGTGCTGCATCATGCTCCCCCCTCTCGTTTTACCGCAGCCGGATCGTCGTCCGCTCCTTTATTCAAACCATTTTTTCACGATTTGATCGTATTGTCCGCTGTCCTTCACTTTTTTCAAAGCCGCGTTGACTGCATTTTTGAACTCTGCGTTTTCTTTACGGATGCCGTAGCCGTAATACTCTTCCGTCAACGTGTCCGGCAGCACTTTCGTCGTTCCTTTTTCTTTCGTGTACGTTTTCGCCGCCGGCAATCCCGTTACGACCGCATCGACTTTCCCCGTCTCCAGTTCCAGAAACATCTCGGTATTTTTCTCGACTTTCACGAGCTGAACATCCTTGACGTTATCCTCCAAAAACTTGACCGACTTCGTGCCGATCTGCACGGAAACTTTCTTGCCTTTCAAGTCCTGCAGCCCTTTGATCGATTCGTTGTCTTTTTTCACCATGATGGACAATCCGCCGGGAAAGTACGTGTCCGAGAAATCGATCGTTTGCTTGCGTTCGTCCGTAATATACATCGCGGAGGCGATAATATCGAATTTCTTCGCCTGCAGCCCGGGAACGAGACCTTTGAATTCCGTGTCGACAAAGTCCACCTTATCGGCTCCAAGCTCTTTGGCTACCGTTTGAATGAGATCCACGTCGAATCCATCGAACTTGTCTCCGCTTTTATACTCGAACGGTTTGAAGGTGGCGTCCAAGCCGACGGCGAGCGTTTTGGAGCCGGCGATTTTTTGCAGCACGTCATCCTTGCTTGCGCTGGCGCCTGCATTCGACGGGTTCGTTTGACCTGTGGAGCCGCTTGTATCAGCTTTACTTCCACATGCCGCCGTCAAAAGGAACAGCATCGTAACGGCTACCATCACAAACGATTGTTTCATCCTGCGTTTCATATGAATTCCTCCCTGGATTAAATGACTGGTTCTAGCGGATGGCTATTTTCGGTAAAACACGCGATTTTTCTGATACATTTCCTCAATGCTGCCGAGCATATCCCTTGTCTGGTCGAGCTGGACCCGACCGATCATATCGAGCAAAATATTCAAAATGCAGAAGCTGGACGTATACGAGTCGAACAGCGTGGTAAAAGCGGTAATGACGATCGGCGTCACAATCTCGCAATCGCATATCCCTTCCACCTGCAGCGTATAGCTGTCCGTGACCGACAAATATTGAAACTTCTCCTGCTTCATGTACTGAATGACCTCGATCATCTCGCGCGGATACCGCGGAAATATAAAGGGCAGCACCAGCGTCGTTTCGCGATCCAGGTGATGAAGCATGTCGTAAGCTTCACTGCCGCCGCTTGTACAGACGCGGATATCGGGATGGATTTTTCTTAGAAAAAAGGAGAAATAGCTTGCGAGCGGGGCGCCCGTGCGAAAGCCGATAATAAAAATCGTTTTGTGGCTTGCGATCCGTTCGGCCGCGCGAATCAATTTTTCCTCCGACGTGTACTCCATCAATTTATTGAGGTTGTCGATTTCCTGACCGATCAATAACTCGATGTTCGATTTCGTCTTGCCGGAAATATGGTACCGCTCCACCCCCGTCACTTCATTGCGGATAATGTCCTGAACGACTTTCAAAAAATGCGAGAAGCCTTGAAATCCGAGACTGTTCGTTACAAACCGGGTCACCGCCGGCTGGCTGACACCTACCTGCTCGGCGATTTCCGATGCCGTCATGAAAGCGATCGATTTGTAGTGCACAAGAATGTACTCGGCAATTTTACGGTTATTCGGCGTACACGCGTCAGAAAGTATGACATTGTTAAGCATTTCTTTGAGCTGTTCTGCGGACAATGTAGGCGTCTGTATCAAAAAATTCATCACCACCCCGTATAAAATAATTCATTCAACCAGTTAATGAATATGATTATACAGTATACGTCAGTAATATGTCTAGTAATCTAACATTAATTTTCGATAAATCCACAATTTTAATAGGCGTTTCGATTTTTAATGTTATATTATATTACATTTATTTAAATAAAAATGTTTTATCGACCTTTTTTATCCAGTGTCGCAAACGCAAAAAAAGCACCCTATCCGTTATTGGATGGGTACTTGTCATTCTTTATGACGTGTGTTGCTAGCCGGATATAGATTTTACAATGTCGTCCATTACTTTTTGTCCGGCAATGACGCCGTTGTACAGCCAGCTGCTTTTTGAATCCATCTCATATACATGACCGGCTCGTACGGCCGGTATGTTGCGCCATAACGGATCTTCCAGGTTGCCGGCTTGCCCTTTATCGCTATTCACAAGGAAAATATAGTCGGCATCCAGCTCCGCAAGCTTCTCGAGCGAGATCGGCGTCCAGTTCGCTTTCGCCTCCGGCAGCACGGAGAGAATATTCGGCGGCTTCAGACCGAGATCGCCATAGACGACAGCCCCGCTCGCCACTTTTCCGTTTACCACGTAGAAGTTCTTTTTGCTGAGCCAAAGTATCGCAACCTTTTTGTCGCCGATGGATGGCTTCAGCCTTTCCTTCGTTTCGGCCGCCTTCTGATCGTATTGCTGCAAAGCTTTACCAGCGACGTCCGTTTTGTTCAGCAGCTCCGCCATTTTATTCAGCGTTTTCCGATAGTCGTTGATCGTCTCGCTGCCGAGCACATAGGTCGGCGCGATCTTCGAATATTGCTCGTAAAGTCCTTTCTCCACAGCCGATTCCTGCCCGATAATGAGCAAATCGGGATTAAAGCTTAATACAACTTCCGGTGGCAGCGTAGAAGGGATCGCGGGCACACCCTCCAGCTCGCTGCGCAAATAGTCCTGCACGTTGCCTTCCTTGACGGACCATTGCGCCACCGGCTTGATACCGAGAACGAGCAGCGGGTCCTCCAAATAGGAGGCGATAACGCGCTGAGGATTCACCGGCAACTTCACTTCATGTCCCATGCTGTCTTTCACCGTTTGCCCGACGGGCGAGCTTTGCTTATTCCCGCAGGCCGACAGCATAATAATGACGCACACGGCAATAAAACAAAAACAACGGGACACCGTTTTTTTATACATATCCATCATGGAAATCCAATCCTCCGGGTGGGCATAATCGTATGAAGCCGGTCAGCTACAGCTCCATCAGCTGCTTCACAATTTCGCGGTTCCGCTGCTTGAAAATTTCGTTATGCGAAGAAACCATTCCGATTTTGTTAGCATCCGGTTCGATGTGTTGCTTTGCTTTATTCACGGCGTTAGCCGCATCCTGGAACGCTCCGGCAATCAGGTTCAGCTTCCCGTCATGACGCAAAATATCTCCGGCGGCGTACAGGCCGGGGATCGAGGATTCGCTGCACGCATTGCCCGCTATATAATAGTTGTCGGCAATTTCAATATTCAGATCGCTGTTGTTCAGCAGCGCCGCATCGCGTTCGTAACCGTGATTAATAATAACTTCATCGATCTCAACATATGTAATCTCCCCGGTTTCATGATTGGTGAGCTGCACCCGTTCGATCGTTTCATGATCGGCGCCGGCGATCAATTTCGTAATCGACGTATTAAAATGGCAAACGACCGAGCTGTTCATGAGCTGCCGGACTTGCGCTTCATGACCCGTCAGAGCGTCTTTGCGATACGTCAAATATACTTGTTTGGCGATCGGTTCCAGTTCATTGGCCCAGTCGATAGCGGAATTGCCTCCGCCGGAAATGACGACCGTCTTTTGTTTGAACCGTTTGAGCGACTTGACGATATAGTTCAAATTCGTCACTTCGAATCGTTCCGCGCCTTCGATCTCCAGCTTTTGCGGGTTCAGGATTCCGCCGCCGACGGCAACGATGACGGTTCTGGACCAATGCTCGCGACCGGAGGCGGCGCGCAATACAAAGTATCCTTCTTTACTGCGTGAGATCGATTGTATTTTTTCATTCAGCGCGACATCCGGGTTAAACGTCAGCCCTTGCTGCACGAGCTGTTCGATAAGCTTCGCGCCTGACGTCAAGGTCAGCCCGCCAACGTCCCAAATCATTTTTTCCGGGTAGACATGCACTTTTCCGCCTAACCGGGGCTGGAACTCGATCAGCTTCGTTTTCATTTCCCTAAGCCCGCTATAGAAGGCGGAATACAGCCCGGCCGGGCCTCCTCCAATGATCGTGACGTCGAATAACTCTTGGTTCATCTCGGTTTTCTCCTTCACTCCTAATTGATAATGATTATCATTATTAGTAACTATACCTTCTTTTCATTATTTTTACAACAATCGATTGACAACGGAAAAAATCCGCATTATCTTAAATGATATCGAGAATGATTATCATTATCATATTGTAGTTGCCCCATCTTAGGTTTATGTATCAACATTCCACTTTTCAGAGGTAAAACGAATGAATAAAATGCTGCTTTCTATTGCCGTTGCTCTTATCTTTCTGCCCAGCGCTTGCGCAAGTCCGGCGCGACAGCCGGGCACTTCAGCTCCGGTGCAGCAGAGCGGACCGGACACCATTACGTATCCATCGGAACATGGACCGATCCAAGTACCCGCTCATCCGAAACGTGTCGTCGCCCTATCGTTCGCAGGCAATCTGATGGCGCTCGGCATCAATCTCGTCGGCGTCGATACATGGTCGAAGATGAATCCGCGTTTTGAAAAAACGCTAAGCTCCGTACAGGAAGTATCGGACGAAAGCTTGGAGAAAATCGCCGCCCTGGAGCCGGACTTGATCATCGGTATGTCCACGATAAAAAACGCCGATAAATTAAACTTGATCGCTCCCACCGTGACATATACGTACGGCAGCGTGGATTACTTGACCCAGCAGCTGGAGATCGGCAAGCTCGTCAATAAAGAGAAAGAAGCGCAAGCCTGGATCGACGATTTCAAAAAGCGCGCGCAGCAAGCCGGAAAAGACATCAAAGCAAAAATCGGCGAGAACGCCACCGTCTCCGTCTTTGAAAGCTCTGATAAGCAAATCTATGTATTCGGCGATAATTGGGGACGGGGGACCGAAATTCTTTACCGGGAAATGAAATTGAGCATGCCGGATAAAGTGAAAGAGACGGCGCTGAAACCCGGTTACTACGCGCTGTCGCTGGAAGTGCTTCCGGCGTTCGCCGGCGATTACGTCATATTCAGCAAAAATAAAGATGCTGACAACGCATTCCAGCAAACGGAGCTGTACAAAGGCATCCCGGCCGTCAAAAACAACCGCGTCTTCGAAGTCAACGCCAAAGAGTTTTATTTCAACGATCCGCTGACGCTTGATTATCAGTTAGATTTCTTTATCAAAAGTTTTCTCGGCCGATAATACAAGCGTCATGCGGCCGCCCGCTCCCATAGGCGGTGCCGGCAATCGGCAGCCCCACATGATGATGTTCAAAGACGCCTACATAACCGCTATCCAAGCGGGGATGAAAGCGTCTTTTCGCATGCAGCTTCATGACAGCATACCGGGGAAAGCAGCCGAAAGCGAGTTTTCTTATGGGCATTGGGCAGCTTCTGCTCTGCTCAAGATAGCGCGCGCACCGTTCAGACGGTCGTTTCCGTATCGCTCGCGCTCACTTTCGCGACGTTCGATACCGTAAACTGCCTCGCTTCGCCCCAGCCATGGCCGCAGCCGCCGGTCTCGACCTTACCCGATATGCAGACTTCAACCTCGTAAGTTTCGCACTCCGCACCGTCTTCGCTCCGCCAAAAGCTCAGCCGCACGACGGCCGATGTATCGTCTTTTCTCCGCAGCACGGCTTGTTTCTTGTACTTAATCCAGTCCCAGCCTTCACGAAGGAATATTTCCCGCTCCGCCACCTGCTCGAACGTCCCGATGCGGCCCCAACCGCGATAGTTCCGGGCAATATGCTCGAAGCCGCCTTTGCGGAGAAGCAGCGCATCCAGAAGACCGGGGGTGATTTGCGCCCAATAGCGGCACTCGGGAAAATCGATCATCGTAGGCGCATGACGGTGTCCGCCGAAATGGCTCGTGCGCCATACGCGCAAGCTGCCCCCGGAATGAAGCGCGTAGCGGTCGTCGATCTCCTTATAGATGAAATACCCGAATTTACCGCAGCACACATCATGGCTGCCGTGGGTGCAAACGAACAAATCCCTGGACTCCCGATCCGTGACAAGACAAGCTTCGAACGGGGATAGATCCCCGTCTTCTTGCAGCAAAGCTCCCGTAAGTGCGTTCAGTTCCTCCCTGTGCACCTGTCGAAATGGATGAATAACGGCAAAAAGGAGCTTGCCCTTGCATGTCAGGCTAAGCTCCCGGTACGGTCGGGTGAAACGGCCGATTCCCCGCCCGTCTACCGCACGACCGCCACTTCCTTTTCAACGGCTGTATTGTCGTTCGAAGCAAGATCGGCTGCAGCCGCCCCTACCAGCTCGAACGGTAAGCACAGCGGAACCCCGGTCCGCGGGTCGGGAACGATGTCCACTTCGATGCCGAACACTTGACGAAGGACCTCTTTCGTTACTACCTGCTCCGGTGCGCCTTCGCTTACCACTTGGCCCTTCTGAATCGCTACCATGTGTTGGGCATAACGGGTTGCATGATTCAGGTCGTGCACAACCATAATGATCGTTCGGTTCTCTTCCCGGTTCAGCTTCTGCAGCAGCTTCAGCACTTCAAGCTGATGGGCCATATCGAGAAACGTCGTCGGTTCGTCAAGAAACAAGATGTCCGTCTGCTGCGCCAAAGCCATCGCAATCCACGCCCGCTGCCGTTGTCCCCCGGACAACTGATCGACCGGGCGATCGGCAAATTCGGACATGCCCGTCATCTCTACGGCCCAATGGATCACATCTTTATCTTCTTTGGTCAAGGAGCCGAATCCTTTCTGATGCGGGAATCGGCCGTAAGAGACGAGCTCGCTGACCGTCAACCCGTCCGGAGCGGTAGGATTTTGCGGCAAAATCGCAAGCTGCCGGGCGACCTCCTTGGTCGTTTGCTGATGAATCGATTTGCCGTCCAGCAGCACTTGGCCGCCCTTCGGCTTCATGATGCGCGCCATCGATTTGAGAATCGTCGATTTGCCCGAGCCGTTGGAGCCGACCAGCGCCGTAATTTTGCCGGTAGGTATCGACAAGTTCAATCCTTTGACGATCACACGGTCTTCGTAAGCGACGTCCAGCTGCTGTGTATACAAACGGATCATCGTTCGTTCCTCCTTTATTTGCATTACGCTTTGGATTTGGCGAGCAGGTATAAGAAATACGGCGCCCCGATCACCGCTACGACAATGCCGGTCGGGATTTCGCTCGGCTGAAGCATCGTGCGGCCAATCGTATCGGCGATGATCAGCAGCAGCCCCCCGGCCAGCGCGGAAGCCGGGAGCAGAAATTGATGCTTCGGGCCGATCAGCTGTCTGGCCAGATGCGGGCCGATCAAACCGACGAAGCCGATGCCTCCGCCGACGGCGACGCAGGAGGCGGCCAGCGCGACCGCGGAAGCGAGCAGCGTCAGGCGCTCGCGCTCCAGCCGAACCCCCAAGCCGGCGGCGGCTTGATCGCCCAAATTGAGCACATTGAGCACATTTGCTTTATAGATTACGTAAGGGATGAGAACGATTATCCACGGCAGCAGCGCCAGAACGAACTTCCAATTGGTGCCCCAGATGCTTCCGGCCAGCCATATGGCAACGAATTGATAGTTTTGGGGTTCAAGCCTGATCGTCAGGACGATCATTGCCGCACCGATCCCCGCTGCTACGGCGATGCCGACCAGGATAAGACGGGTCGGAGAAATGCCGATCCCTCTTTTATACGAGAGCGCATAAATAAGAGCAGCGATCAGTCCCGCGCCGACAAGCGCAAGCACCGGCAGCATAAATGCGGGAGCCGCCGTTTTCACCGGGTAAAATGAAATAAACAGTACGACGGCAAGGCCCGCTCCGGAATTAATGCCGAGTATCCCCGGGTCGGCGAGCGGATTGCGCGACAATCCTTGTAATATTGCGCCGGATAGCGCAAGACCGCAACCGACGAGAACGGATATCACGATTCTCGGCAGCCGGAACTCGAACAATATAAGCTTCTGCTTATCGGTTCCTCCGCCGAATAAAGTGGAGAACACCTCCAACGGAGACAACCGGGTGAACCCCGTATTCATACTGACCACAAATACGGCCAAAATCAACACGACGAACGCGGATAGTACCGCATAGGCCCGAATGGCACGTGCTTTGTGCAGGTCTTGGAGCGGCTGCATCGCTACAATCCCCTCCTTTCCCTGCGCGCCAGGTATAAGAAGAACGGCACGCCGATCAATGCGATCAAGGCGCCGATCGGCGTCTCGAACGGCGGGTGAATCATGCGCGCCCCCATATCGGCGAGCACCATCAGCAGCCCGCCCAGCACGGCCGAGCACGGAATGATCCAGCGGTAGTCGACGCCGACAAGCGCGCGGGACACGTGAGGGATCACCAGGCCGATGAATCCGATGGAACCGACGGCCGAGACGGATGCGCCGGCCATAATGAGCGTCAACAGCGCCCCGGCCAGCTTCACGATGCCCGTTCTTTGACCGAGACCGGCGGCGATCTCATCGCCCAAGCTTAATACCGTGATCGAGCGGGAAAGCAGCAATGCGCCGATAACGCCTATCGCGATCCACGGCCACATAATGTTGACTTGCATCCATTTGGTGCCGGATACGCCTCCCGCATACCAGAAAGCAAGATCCTGCGAAATTTTAAAATAAATCGCAACGCCTTCACTTAAAGCGACCAGCAGCGCGCTGACCGCAGCGCCTGCGAGCGCAAGCCGCACCGGGGTAAGCCCGCCTTTGGCTACCGATCCGATGCCGTAAACGAGACCCGTGCCGATCGCCGCCCCGAGAAACGAGAACAGGATCAGCCGGGAAAACGGCAGCTGTGGAAAAAAAGCAAAGCACAAGGCCAGCACAAACCCGGCTCCGGCATTGATGCCAAGCAGCCCCGGGTCGGCCAGCGGATTGCGCGTCATCCCCTGCATGATCGCGCCGGACACGGCGAAGCCGACGCCAACCATCGCTCCCGCCAACGCCCGGGGCAGGCGAAGCTCCCAAATAATCTGGTGCTGCGTCAGATCCGGGTTAAAGCGGTACAGCGCCTCCCATACCGTCTGAAGACGAATATCCGCCGCTCCGACCGATATGGAAGCCGCCAGCCCCAGTGCAAGCGCCGCAAGCCCCCCGATCAGGATAATGACGGCGACAATGGGTCGGGTTCGCAGTTCGGAACGATGCGATGAAGACGCTTCGGTAGTTGTGTTCATTGCCGTTCTCCCTCTTCCATCTTATTTCGTCAGACGGTTCACTATGAAATCCAACTGATTATCCAGCGCGATCGGGTCGTTAAAATAAAACGACTGTACGCTGTACTCATGCACGCGCCCCGCCTTCACGGCGGGCAAATTGTTCCATACCGCGAGAGAGGTTACCTCCGCTTTGCGCTTCTCGGCTTCAGCGTCGGCTCCCCCGACTGCCGCATCGCGTACGCCGAGGAACAGCTGATCGGCTTGCCCGAGATAGTCGGGTATCGCCTCCAGCGAGATTTTGGCCCAGCCTTGCGGAAAAGCGTCCTGCTCCACTTTGGCCGGAGCGCGCAGGCCGAGCCCGTTATAAATAATGTCGCCTCCCCTGCCGTACGATTTCCCGTAAATGAACAATTCCTTCGGGGTAATCTCGACGATGGCGACTTTCGCATCCGGCTTCACGCTTTGCAATAACTGCTTCTTCTTCTCCTGCATCTTCTGATCGAACCGGTTAAGCCATTGATTCGCCTCATTTTGCTTGTTCAAAGCTTTGCCGATTTCGAGCAACCGATCCCGGTAGTTATATTTGCCGTACGGGATCAGGACGGTGGGGGCGATTTGCGACAGCTTCTCATACGCATCTTCCTGATACGTAATAATGACGTCGGGAGTAAGGCTCAAAATTTTCTCGTAAGAGATACCCGACGTGTCTCCGACGGTTTCGGTGCCGTTTAACAAGCTTTGATGATAAGGCGTCTGAAACACCCATCCTGCAGCACCCACCGGTTTTATGCCCAAAGCCAGCACGTCACCTACATAGTCTTGAACCGCTACGACGACTCGCTGCGGATTCGCCGGAAGCTGAATAGGCCCTTTCGCCCCTTCATATGTAATGACCTCATTTTTCTTGACTTCGCTCGTCGCTTGATTCGAGCTGCAAGCAGCAAGAATGCAAAGCATGCACGCAATGCATAATGCGATGCAAAAGGTCGAGCGTTTTTGAAACGGCAGCATAGGCTCCTCCATCTTGGGTATGAATTAAGTGTAATTGATAATGATTATCATAATCAATAAAAAACCTAGCACGTTGGCCAGTATATGTCAAGCGGCCTGTGCTCGGATCCGGCGTCTACAGATGTGATCATGTCCGGAGGCTACGTTCGGGTTTGCGCTGTAACGCCGAAGCCCGGAGTTTATTTCGTGGGCTTGGCATGTGCTAATGTCTCATATCCGGTACCGTTATCGGCAACTGTGTCGATGTCCGGAGTCCGGGTACGATTATCGCCGTAGATGCAAGATGATCGGGTCCGTGTTGTTTGCGCATTTCGTCTTTACGTATCCGAGTGCTGTCAACCGAGGCACCCGCCGTTTCTCCCCAAATGGTGTTTTTTGGGTAGACAAAAAGCGCGGAAGCCGACTATAATAATCGATAATGAAAATCATTATCATTTAAATGCAAGAAGGCATCGTTCAACGAGCTTGAGAAAAACGAGTTTTGGAAGCAGCTGCGCACCGTCAAAGCGGACAAAGTGACGCTCTCGGAAAAACCCATCGAATGGAGCGCTTCCCACCCGCCAGGCCGTAATTTACAATTGACGAGCTGTCCAAAATATGGAATCATAGATGGTTTATATAGATCGGATACTCTATAAACGCTGCCAATAAGGATGTGATGATCCTTGCTTCGCCGATTTTTCAGTTATTATAAGCCGTACAAAGGACTGTTCCTGCTCGACTTCTCCTGCGCCGTGATCGCCGCGCTGCTGGAGCTCGGATTTCCTCTTGCCGTCAATCGGGTTGTGGACGATCTGCTGCCCAGCCGCAACTGGACGTTCATCCTGTGGGCGTGCGCAGGATTGCTGGCGATTTATGCAATGAATACCTTCCTGAATTTTGTCGTGACCTACTGGGGGCATATGCTCGGCATTAACATCGAAACGGACATGCGCAAGAAGCTGTTCGACCATGTGCAGAAGCTGTCGTTCCGTTTCTTCGATAATCAGAAAACAGGCCACCTCCTCTCCCGAATGACGAGCGATTTGATGGAGATCGGGGAAGTGGCGCACCACGGTCCCGAAGATTTGTTCATCGCCTGCATGACGCTGGTCGGCGCCTTCGCACTCATGCTCGGGATCAATTGGAAGCTGGCGCTGATTACGTTCGCGGTTGTGCCTTTCCTGATCTTTTTTGCCGCATTCTTCAATAGCCGTATGTCGCAAGCATTCCGCCGCATGTTCTCGGATATCGCCGATTTCAATGCGCGGGTGGAAGACAATGTGGGCGGTATCCGCGTTGTTCAGGCTTTCGCGAACGAGGAGCATGAAAAATCGTTGTTTGCGGTCAATAACGGACGGTTCCGCTTGACGAAGCTGCTCGCTTACAAAATCATGGCGTGGAATACGTCCGTCAGCTATATGCTGATGCGGCTCGTCACGCTGTTCGTGCTTATTTGCGGAACGTGGTTCGTGCTGAATGAAAACATGTCGTACGGGGAATTTATCGGATTCGTCCTGCTGACCAACGTATTCCTCGGGCCGATTCAGAAAATCAACACCGTCATCGAGAGCTACCCGAAAGGCGCGGCCGGCTTCAAGCGCTATACGGAGCTGCTCGATCTGGCGCCGGATATAACCGATGCTCCGGACGCGGTCGACGCCGGTACGCTGCGTGGAGAAATTCGCTACAGCGCCGTGTCCTTCGGATACGGCGATCAGCCGAATGTGCTGAACCGGATCGATCTTTCCATTCGCGCAGGAGAAACGATTGCCTTTGTCGGACCATCCGGCGCCGGCAAGACGACGCTTTGTTCCCTGCTTCCGCGCTTCTACGAAGTGCAGTCAGGCCGGATTACGATTGACGGCATCGACATTCGCGATATGAAGCTTTCCTCGCTGCGCCGACAGATCGGCATCGTCCAGCAGGACGTATTCTTGTTTGGGGGCACCATCCGCGAGAACATCGCCTACGGCAAGCTGGAAGCATCGGAAGTGGACATTTGGGAAGCCGCGCACCGGGCAATGCTGGACCAATTCATTCAATCGCAGCCGGAAGGACTGGATACGGTCATCGGAGAACGAGGCGTCAAGCTGTCCGGCGGGCAGAAACAGCGTCTGGCTATCGCCCGCATGTTCTTAAAAAATCCTCCGATCCTGATCCTGGACGAAGCCACATCGGCGCTCGATACGGAAACCGAACTGGCGATTCAGCAGTCGCTCGCCGAGCTTTCGAAAGGACGCACTACGCTCATTATCGCCCACAGGCTCGCTACGATTAAGCATGCGGACCGCATTATCGTCGTCACCGAGCAGGGCGTCGTCGAAGACGGCACGCATACGGAGCTTGTGACCGCGGGAGGCGCTTATTCCCGCCTGCACCAAGCCCAATTCGGATCCTATTAAGAACAGCAGGACTGTCCTTACATAGCCATCATGGCTAACAAAGGACAGCCTTCCTCGTGTCTGCATGCAAAAAACCGCCCAGCCGATGAACATCAAACATTTGCTCGGCTGAGCGGTCGTTTATGGTAGCCGTTTTTTTACCAAATCATCAGTCTTTAACGCATACTCTTTTCCAGAATCCGGTATCCGACATCTGGAACTCCCAATGTCCGCCGGGGCAGCTGGCACCGCTTAAAGCCGTTTCAAACAGGATTGGTTCGTGCGTGATGATTTTCGGTGACGTATACGTCTTCTTCTTTTGCTCCATAGCCGTTCATTCTCCCTTCTACTGATTTCCTGTAAAGATGCCTCGGATAAAATCCATCAGATTGAACTTTTCTTTATTCCCGGCGCCGTCGGTGCTGTAATATTCCACGGTTTGCGTCGTTGCCGCCTGAATATCGAATGCTCCCGTATACGGGCTCCACGCCGATCCGTTAATGCGGTACACGGTTCCCGTTACGGTAGACGCGTTATCGCTTGGCGTCAGCGTCACCTTGAATCCGGAAATATACGTTTTGCCCGACGGGCTGACGGAGCTCAGCGGAGCCAGATTGTATCTTGTCACCGGTGCGGTTTTATCCAGCTTTAAGGTAACGGATTTAACGGCTTCGCTGTTGCCGGCATGGTCTTTACTGAAATATTCAACGTTGTAGCTGCCGTCCGCCGTCAGGACCACAGGAACGGTATAATCGTTCCACGTCCCGCCGTTCATGCGATATTGTATTTTGTCCACGCCCGAACCGGACACATTGTCAACTGCACTGAACGTCACGGTAATATTGCTGGTATACCAGCCGTTTGTGCCGTTCGGTGCGGCAGGATTGGCCGTCAACGTGGAAACAGGCGCTACCGTATCCGGCGGCTCGGCAATCGTGAACTTGACTTGCTTCGCGAGTTCATTGCCGGCATGATCGACAACCAGGAAGTCGACGGTATGAGCTCCCGGCGCGCTTACAGGGAAAGAACCGCTTGTGCCTGCGCTTTGCTGTGCTCCGGCATCCAGACGGTAAGTTACGCTGCGGACGCCCGCTTCATTGTCCGATGCGCTGTATTGAACCGTAACCGGTGCCGTGTATGTCGCTCCCTCGGTCACGCCGTTCACTTGAAGGGTTGGCGCCACTCTGTCGGTAGGCGTCAATCCGACGTGCAGATCCGTTACCGGCGGCGGTACAGTAACTACGCGGCTCGTAGCGGACTGGAATCCGGGGCGGCTGACAAGGACACGATATTGTCCGGCCGCTACATCCCACGCATAGCGCCCGTCTTGCCCCGTCGTCTGCGGATTCGTGATCGGATCCAATCGGCCGGGATACGCTTCCTCGCTCATGTTCACCCATGCGCCAAGCTCCGGATCGTTGTATTGCAGAACGACGGTCGCTCCCGGCAGCGGCCAAACTGTTTGATCTCCGCGCTCCGCATTGTATACGATGCCGCTCGGATCGATCAAGACGATTTCGAAATGCTGCGTTACATCAGGACGATCGGGATAATGCGGCGTAATTTCAATCGTCAAAGGCGTTTCCCACAGCCCCACCTGGCTTGGGGTAAACGTCAGCGTCCAATCGATGCCGTTCGTCGTATGCATTTCCGCCTGATAGCGGTCGCCGGTCGCATCGATCGCAACGAGCGTAACGCTGGACGCTTGCGGATTGTTGAAGGATGCGTTGACGGTTAACGGAGACGTTCTTCCGGCGATCGGCGTACCGTCATTTTGATTGCCGCGGTCTCCACCCAGCGAAACATTAGGAGGAACGACCGGCGCTAACGCTTCAATTTGGTAAGTGGCCGTGGCAAACGGGTCTGCCGCACCGTCCCGATACGCGTTCACCGTCAGTTGATGTATCCCTTCCGCAGTAGGCTTCACTCTCCAGGTCGTTTGAGCATTCGCGCCTACCGCAAGGTTGCCGACCGTGTGAACCGCATCGCCGTCCACAAGCGTTAACCCGGAGCTGGGAACTAGCTTAACCGTGACATTATTCAGGGTACTTCCCAGATTGTTATTCAGGTAAGCGATCAAATTGAGCGGAGAAGCAGACCATTCCGGATACGACAGACGCTGCCGGCCGCTCAGTACGAGTGTCTGATTGCCGCCTACACCCGGTCTCCCGTAGTACGTCGTAATCGTCTTCGTTTCTCCCGGCGCCAACGTTTCCGGGTTCCACCACATGCCGACAGCGCTATCGCCAGTCTGGCGGTTCGGTGTGATCGTGTAATCCCATTGCGTCGCCTGAATGGAGTTCCAGTTCGCAATCGTAAACCGGTCGGGTGGGGTGGCCCCATTGCCCCTCATCGTGTATTGGCTGCTAATGTCCGGGTTGTTAAAATTGTTGAACGCTTGCCAGAAGGCAGGTACTTGATCGTTCAAATAATTTTTTTCCGTATTCACCGATTCGATGCCGCCGCTTGCCGCCGGTACCCGGAAAGGCGCCGAGTCGTTGCCGTTCACCATCGTATCGATCATCATGCGCAATCCGACGTTGTGATTTTGCGTGCCGGTATTGGTCATCGTATAGCGAATTTTGACCGCGTCGGGGATTCCGGTCGCCGGGTTGATCCCCGTTTGCAGCGCCTGTTTTACGGAGATATCGCCAAATTTCCATATCGCTTCGTTCGTCGAATCATCCACATTATGCGGTGCCGATGTAAAAGCGCCGTCCTGGCCGAAAACCCGGTCTGCCCCATCCACCTTTACGGTAGTAAACGACGTATTGGGCGCTGAAGGCCAATTGTAAATAATATTGTACCAACGATCTGCCGCCGACAAATCCTTGATCCCCATATTAAACCTTCCGCTCGAGCCGATGAGAGCCTGGATATGCTCGTTTGCAATCTGGCCGTTCGGAAGTGCCAGAGCCGCAATGGAATTATGAATAGGCGGAAATGGCGTTTCTTTGGGTTGCGGCTTTTCCGGTTCCGCCAACGCAACGAATGGAAACAATGAAAATAAACTCATTAAAAATACTAAACCGACCGAAATACATTTTCCGGTTATTTGCCTGTACCGACTCACAAATGTTCCTCCCAAGATCGCATAATTGCTGCCTTCACTCGCTGCCCACTCCTTGCTTCGTGCCTTGACGTTCACCCCCAGCCTGACGATCCTTCGCTTCGTCATCACGGACCGCAGACAGGAGATCGCGTCATCGCGGCTGCTGATCAAATATTTGTTTCCGACATCCGTTCCGTATTACAAGCTTGTAATCATAATCCGGGCCTACGACTGATTGAGTCTGGCAATTGTTTATCGAATTGTCTACGAGTACAAATGGTTGTTCATTACTATGACCATTTACCATTCAGCAATCCGGAAGTCGTTAGTAACACCCCCTACCTTTGTAAACTTTTTTGATAAACAGGAAACACGAAACGAATTGTATCAATATTGTATTAATAGCACAATACATGTATACATAATGTATCATTAAGATTAAGTCAAGTTTTAATCAAAGGCGATGCAGTCCCCTGTCCGCAGCAGCCCTCCTTCCATCGAAGAGCATGCCGCCGCCCCAGGGACGCATCGCCTTTATTCATTGCAATGATTGTTCCATCCTTCCATTCGCCGTTTCACCCATATCGCTTGTTGACGTATCTGCCCTACGGAGCCGGATAGACGCCGTGCCGCCGCGGGCATCTTTGGCGTGAAACTTCAGCTTGACGGTCGGACGTAGCTGAATCGTTTCGATGCGAGGGTCGGCTTCGATGACGTCTCGCGCTTCCAAGCCGACGTCCAGCACAATCGCGCCATCGTTCTCATGCGTTGGATCGCTTACGGCGATGTCGATCGTAAGGGCATCCGCCTTCAGCATGACGGCGGCTTTCCCCGTGCAAGTGATGCAGCCGGCTGTCGCCGTGCCGTCCGTCCAAAAGTTCGCTCCGACGATTCCAGACGGCCCGTGGGAGACTGCGTGAACCGCCGAGCTTTGCTCGACGATCTTCACTTGCGGACGGCGCGCATAGCTTTCCGTCTCCGCCGCGCTTTTGCCGGGCAGCAGCACGTAAGCGTAACGCGCCTGGCTCGGGGCGAAACCATGGTTCAGCCAAAGCGTTAAGTAATGTCTTGCAAGCTCGGTACGCGGCCCGCCGCCAATGTCGCTCCAGCGGCCGGTCCTCCGTTCACGCCTCGCCTGAAGCGCTGCCGCTTCCGGGAAATAATACCCGATTCCGGCTCCGGGCGCGTTGCCCTCCAGGTGCATCCACTCGGCTTCCAGCTCGCCTGACCAGCCCAAGGAGCCCGGCATCAGCCGGCCGTTTACAACGAAACGGTTCGCGCCCTCCGCCTCCAGCTTGCGGTTTTCCACAATCGTCTCGACCTGCACCGGCTCCTCCGTCGATATATCCGTGCCGAGCGCCACCACTTCGTCGTCAAACAAAAACCAGGATTTTCGCGCACGCAGCGGCGCACACCCGCCATCCGCCGGATAATCTTCAAGCATCATGCCCGCCGTGCCGTAACGGCCGAGCAGCTCCACGCCTCCCGTCCAGCTTTCGCTGCTGAGGAAGCGATGGCCGAACCCGTCTTCCCTGCGCTTGTTCGTCACCGTGGTGCCTGCCAACCTGTATAGATCAACGGTCGGCCAGTAACCGTCCGAATATTGCACGAGGTCGCCGTCATACAGCGAAGTATGCCCATGAGCAGTATACCAGCCGTGCAAATGCTCCCCGTTGATCGATTCGTACGTCGACACCCGCTTTGAATACATGCTGATGCCGAAAGCAAATCCCGGACGGCGATGAACCGCTCTGGCCATATTGGCGAGCATGTTGTACTCCGCCCGCTCTTCCTGCGGCGCGATGCGCTCGTCACGCAGCAGCTCCGACGCAAGTCCGATCAAGTAAAGCGAGGCGTGGCGCTTGAACGGCTTGGCGGTATCGGCCATCATCCAAGCCTTCGCCATTCCCTTCAGTGTGTCCGCATGCGGCTGCGGCGCAAAGGCGGACAACGCGAGCACCGCGCCGATGACGGTAAGTCCCGACTCGTGGTTTTGCGTTCCATCCCGCGAAACTTCGCGTCCGCTCACCATATCCAGAAGCGACCCGCGAAACATCATTGGCTCGAACGCATCGTACACCCAATCGTAAATCCTCTGCTTGTTCGGGTCTCTCACTTCGTACGCAGTGCCTTCGAGCAGGTGCAATAGCGGTACCAACTCAGACAGCAGCGATTTGCCGTAACCTCCCGTATACGGGTGGGAATCATGCTGAATGAATGAGCCATCCGTATAAAATCCGTCCCCTTCGGTTACATATTCGAAGAGCGGACTTAAGGCATCGCGAACTTGGAGAAGCATCGGCTCGTCATCCAGCAAAATTGACCGGATCGCAATCACTTTGCAGATCCATACCCGATTCGCCCCGGTGGATACTTTGGCAGGCCAGCGGGAAACGAGATACAGCGCCGGGTCGGGCGCGAACCGGTCGACCGCGTCCATGTAAGCGGCGATTTGCCGCTTGGACAAGTGTTCATGCATCAGCAGTACCGTGTCGGTTAAAGCCAGCGGCGCCCCGATCTCCCAATGCCACCAGTTGCTGTAAGTCTGAACGCTCCGGTTATACCGGTTCGCGAGCATCCAGTCGAGCCCTTCCTTAATGTCCCGTTCCAATAGCGCGCTGCCTTCCAAAGAAGACCCCGCCGTCTTGAAAGCGATTGCCATTTGATACAGCCTGTTGTAATTCGTCGTCAGTGCTCCTGAATCCGTGACGCTTGCCGCGTCGCTCCAAAGATACGTTCGGTTCTTCCCCGTATCCATGCTTTCCCAGCAGTCCCGCGCTTGATCGGTCAACTGCATGATCCGGCTTGCCACATCCGGATCGCCGGGATCCGTACCCCCGCCGCCGGTTAGCAACAACGCCCATCTGGACCGCAACGGTTCCATAGCAACTCCTTTTCTGCCGGCAGTCAGGCTGTCGTCTTGCTCTAGCGATGTTTTTTTGTGTGCGGCCGGCACCTTGCCTTATTGGGTTAAAGCTTCTTCAAACGATTGCCTGTATGCCTTGGGCGATTTGCTGTGCTTTTGCTTGAAAACCCGCTCAAAATGCGTCAGCGTCTGGAACCCCGATGCAAAACAAATTTCGGTCACGGGCAATACCGACGCGCGCAGTAAGGAGCTGGCAAACGAAATGCGCAGCTCTTGCAAATAATGCTGGAATGAAATGCCCGCCGTTTTTTTGAAGCACGCGCTAAAATAATTGGGCGCCATCTGGGCTTCCCGCGCAGCGTCCTCCAGCTTAAGCTCCTCGCGAAAATGATGCTGCATATAAATAAGCGCTCTGCGAATAGACGCGGCATGCTGCGTTATATCGCGCTCCCGTTCTTTCGGGGCAGCGCTCGATTTGCGGAACATTTCCACCAGTATCCGCTCAAGCGACCCTTTCACCACAATGGGATAACCGGTCGTGCGAACGCCCATTTCCGCCTCGATCCGTCGAAACTCCTGCACAACCGATACGTCGTTCTCCTTGTCGAACTGCACGGAATAAGCGGTTTGACCGGCAAATAAAAGGGATCGCAGCTCGCCGGTCAACAGTTCCTCGGAAAACACGATATTGTACAGCTCCATGGGTACGTGACCAACCGAATAAATTTCGTGAAAATCGGCCGGGGTCAGCAAAAACAAGCTGCCCTCCCGCAGCGATACCGGCAAACCGTTAATCACATTCGTACCGTTTCCTTTTAAGATATAGCAAAGCTCGTAAAATTCATGCCAATGCACATCAAAATGCGAATCGATCACCTGCGAATACATTTGCAGCGGGAAGGTTGATCCGACGTAGCGGTCATTCAGCAGTCTTATAGGCTCCTTCTTCTTCACCGCTCCACCCCCCGATCCGCAGAATGCATATTGTAACCATACTGGCAAGCACCAAAACGCTGAAACCGGCGCTAACGCCTCTCTACCGTAACAGGCATTCTCGTTTCCCGGCCTTTATCCTCCGGGTCTTGCCGCTGTTTCTTCTATTATACATTGGCGTATGCATTGCCTGCCAAATCTTTTCCCCGCGCCAGCCATACCTTGAAATTTTTATTTTTGTCCGGGTACACCTCGATATCCGTCGAAAAATACCGCATCGTGTAGCCGCACCGCCGATATGGGCTTGTGTTCGGTTCCGCGCCATGGATAATCCGCGAATCGTGCAGCGAGCATTCGCCCCGCTCCAGCTCAAAATATACCGCCTTCGTTTCGTCCACCTTCTTAACCTGGGAGCCGAATAAGTTGTTGGACCGGTCTACCGGCTCATACTCCGAGAAGCCGTTCGTATGGGTTCCGGGAATGACCCGCATGCAGCCGTTTTGCTTATTGCTCGGATCAATCGCCAGCCAAACCGTAACGATATTATGGAAGCTGCTGACCCTTCCCTTCCAATACGACGAATCCTCATGCCAGGGCGTCGCCCGGCCGACGTACGGGTCCTTGCATATAAAATGGCTGGACCACAGCCCGATGTTTGGACCCACGATCGGCTCGACCAGATCCAACACTTCCCCGCTCAATAAATAATCCAGCAGCCGTTCTTCGCGAAAATGAGGCGTATCCAGCTCATCCGAAAGCTTTTTCCCTTTTTGCGCAAGCTGCTCCTCGAACAATTCCGTCAGCCCTTGCAGCTTTTCCGGCGAAAACAAAGGTTTGTTATACAGCAAATATCCATGCTCCTTGTAAAAGGCAACTTCCTCTTGCGTCAGTTTGCTCATACGGCCGCAGGCCTCCTCGTAGCTTCCTCATCTCTCCTTCATTGTGTCACAAGCGCGAATTCGGTTCTTCGCATATTCAAAGAAGAAGTATGCATATTTTACGAATGATGCTATATTCATCTTGTCTACAACAGGAAAGGAGGATTCCATCCTTGCTCGAATGGCTGGATTCATCCATAAGTCTTAACTCGCTTATCTGGCTGTACCTTGCGGCATTTATGCTCCATGATTTTGAAGAAATCATTCGCATCGAACCTTGGTTTCGCAAAAATGTTGATGTCGTTTACGGCAAAGTGCCCGCCGCATTTCGACCGACCGTACAGACTTTTTCCCAGGTGACAACCTCCCAGTTCGCCATTGCGGTATGTCTCGAATTCATTATCTTTCTCCCGGTAACTTTCATGGCGGCCGAACGTCATTCGTACTTGTTGTTTCTCGGTTTTAATGCCGTCATGCTGCTGCACGTGTTTATGCATCTGGGTCAAGCATGGATTGTGAATAAGCTTGTGCCCGGCGTCATCACCGCCGTAGCGATTACGCTTCCCTACTCGCTGTATTTGTTCTCGCGATTGCTGAGGGAAGGTATCATCGACTGGCACGATATATGGATCAGTCTTCCTTAC
Source organism: Paenibacillus allorhizosphaerae (assembly GCF_042659105.1). Taxonomy (NCBI): domain Bacteria; kingdom Bacillati; phylum Bacillota; class Bacilli; order Caryophanales; family Paenibacillaceae; genus Paenibacillus; species Paenibacillus allorhizosphaerae. The sequence goes on from NZ_JBHSRV010000001.1 coordinate 1,887,931, forward strand.
GGATTCTTATTGCTCCCCATCGTATGGCTCGGACATTTGCTTGGAGAGAAGCTTATGCCGCGTCCGGCTAAGAAATAACGCCATGACAGGGAACTAACGATTCGCTGTACCTCATAGAAAAGAACTCTCCATACTCGGAGAGTTCTTCTATTTAATATCTGCCTACCGAGCGGCTAGAAGCTACGAGCCGCTTCGCGCGCTCGCTCCATCGCCTCTTCTTTTATCGCTAACGCTTGATCCGGAGCCGCAGCCATCCCTTCCGCAAAGATGGCTTCGAAACTGGTAATTCCGAGGAAATCCATAATCACCTTCAGGTGGCGATGGCCCATTTCCATGTCTTCAGAAGTTGAGCCTTGAGACAATACGCTTCCGCTCGCTTGAATGTGAACGGCTTTTTTATCGCTGAGCAAGCCGGTTCGACCTTTCCCTGGAATATATTTGAAAGTTTTGCCGGCTATGCAGATGGAGTCAATATATGCTTTCATTACGGGAGGATACGAATAATTCCATATCGGATTGACAAATACATATTTGTCAGCGGCCGCAAACTGATCTACCAGTTCGTCGAGGCGACGTACTTTCGCTTTCTCGGTATCGGTCAACTGCTCGATGGAGGCGCCGGCACCAAGTTTGCCCCAAGCGCTAAAAACATCGGCGTCCAGTTGCGGAATATCCATTTCGTACAGATCAAGATGAATCACTTCATCCCCTGGATTTGCGGAGCGGTAAGCTTGTACAAATTGTTTTCCTACTGCCATGCTATAAGAATGTTCGTGATCGTGCGGGTGTGCGGTAATATATAATACGGTTGCCATACGGATCATACCTGCCTCGTAGTGACGTTGAGGCGATTCCAGAGGTTGGCGGTAGCGATGCCTGTGATCAGCGTAGCCAACGCCTGCTCGTCATAATGCCGCGCCGCTTCGTTATAGATCTCGTCCGGCACCGGATCGGTTCGGTCACTCATCCGGGTAGCCGCCTCGCAGAGTGCCAAGGCAGCACGTTCGGCGTCGGTGAAGTGCGGCGTTTCACGCCATGCCGACACGGCCAAAAGCCGGTCTGCCGTTTCACCCGCAGCCAAGGCATTGCGCGAATGAAGTTCAACGCACACACGGTCTCCATTGATTTGGCTGGCCCGAAGATAGGCAAGGAAGAGCGTACGGCTTGGAATGCCGGTTTTTTCTGCAGACGCGAACAGGGCTTTGCCTAAAGCTTGCAACGCTTGCGTCGCTTCCGGTACGATCGAAACCGGGCTATTCATTCTCTTTTGCACGAGAAAAACACTCCTTCATAATTGTGATTGGAGCCTGGGATTCGGCCCTACACTACGATGACGGAACGAAGCTCTGGAGTGTGACATGCTGGCAAAAAGGATGGGAACCATGATCGAATGCTTGGCTTTTTGTCACATTGGACCAATTCCGTTCGTCAGTATTTATGAAGACTAATTATATTATGAAGAAGGAATGTGGAGAATGAGCGGACATACATGGTCGGCGGAGCAGTTTGAAGCGCACCGAAGTCACCTGCAGGCAGTAGCTTATCGCATGCTTGGTTCATTGAGCGAGGCGGAGGATGCGGTACAGGAGTGCTGGCTGCGCTTCAGCCGTTCGGATACGAGGGAAGTCGAGAATCTGGGGGGATGGCTAACGACCGTTGTCTCGCGGATATGCCTCGATATGCTGCGGTCGCGAAAATCGAGGCGCGAGGAATCGATAGAAACGCACTTGCCCGATATGTTCGTCAGCCATGAGGATAGGTTCGATCCCGAACAAGAAGCTCTGCTGGCCGATTCTGTCGGCCTCGCGCTGCTCGTCGTGCTTGACCATCTGAATCCTGCCGAACGGATCACGTTCGTGCTGCACGATATATTCGCTATCCCTTTCACCGAGATTGCCCCGATTGTGGGAAAATCCGAGACGGCAGCCAGACAATTGGCGAGTCGTGCGCGCCGCCGGGTGCAAGGGGCGGCAGCGGCGTCCGATACCGACCTTGCTCGCCAACGGGAATTGGTCGACGCCTTTCTTGCCGCGGCGCACGCCGGAGATTTTGATGCGCTGGTCGCGGCGCTTGATCCGGATGTTGTGCTTCGAGACGATCGCCGAACCGCGGCTTCGCAAGTAACTCGCGGCGCAAACGCGCTGGCCAAGCAGATTGCCGGGCGCGCAAACGCTGCGCAATCCGCCCTCGTGAACGGATCGGCAGGAGTCATCGTAGCTCCACGCGGAAGGCTGCTTTACGTACTCCAATTTACGATGAAAAACGACAAAATCGCCGAGGTCGACTTGATTTCCGACCCGGCGCGCATACGCCGGCTCGATCTTGCCGTATTCGGGGACTGAGCCCCCTCGAAGCATGGGTCGTTCCTGCTGCTGAATCGAATGTTACTTGTTCGCCTCAACCGAGTAATGGATTCGATCCTCGGGAACTTTCAATGGGATGATCAGTTCATGCTCGACGCTTCCATCCTTGGCACTGTGAATGAACAGGATTAGCATCATGTTGGGCTGCGAAGCTTGCTCATAATTGACGTCGAAGCGGAAACGTCCCCAAGCCGGGGCGCCTTTGTCTGCCCTCTCGTGCCCTTCGGCTAAAATGGCATGCCCGTCCTCCAGCGTCCAGCTAAAAGCGGCTTCGAATACCCGTGCTTCGCCTTCGACTGTGAAAGCAGGACCGGCTTTCGTCCCGGGGATAGGCGAAAATATACGGAAGGCATCATTTTCCGCAACCGGTGTCCGGATGATTTGACCGGAGCGGGCGTCAACCTGTATCGTCATAGGTTGTTCGGCGGCTTCGTGTTGGACGAGTTCTATTTTCCAAACCCCCTTATCGGCATCTAGCAAGGCCGATTTGACGGCTTTAGCGGCGGTTGGCTTCGTTTGCGATTGCATTGCCTGCTGCACGGCTTTCGTTTGACCGATCATGCCCGTTGGTACTGCCTGCGTATCATCATGCATGACGATTTTAGCGGCAACGGTTTGAGCAGGATACGATTCTGCGACTTTTCCCGTATGCCAAGCCTCCACTTCTGCGCCGATCGCCATGTTCTCGGGCTGAATCTTTTGGCCGCCCGTACTCAGCAACTCGGTCTGCTCATTCACCGTAAACCAAAACGCGTCGATAGAAGAGGTGCCATTTTTATTCACATATGCTGTAATTAACCAGCGGTTTCCGTCCTTTAGTACGATGTTCCCTTTGTCAAGAGCCTTGACTGCCGTTGTTTTTTGGCTTGGGGTTTGATTTGCCGCGGAGTCCGTTGAACGGCTTCCCGGTTGGCATGATGCCGTGAGCATCATACTGCAAAGCATAGCGAGAATAAGAAACGCTTTTCGATGTCTCAAGCTTCTCAACTCCTTTGACAGGGAAGACGCAGGATGAGCTTGAAATGTTTCAAAATTGATTAATACTATATAACTCCTGATCCGTCTGTAATAGGCAAGATAACGGTTTAGGAGACAGCGAAGACTGGATCTCTTTACCCTACTGCCGCTGACTCGGTTGATTCGGAAATGGGTGAAGTCCGCTACCGCAAGCTTGTGGACCCTCATACAAAGGCAAGATGCACATCCGGGGCAGCTGATGGTTCTCCATATTAAAGCCTGAATCAATTAGACCGTACGATCGGGTTACTAATGTAACCAAAACTGTCTTTTCCCTTCAATTCAACGTAAGCTACCCCTTCGCTAAACGGCCCTGCCCGATCAAAAATGGGTTCAAATAACCAATTACCATCCGCATCGATATATGTCCAGCCTAAATCGGCCCTCACTGCGGCCAATCCTTCTAGCAACACTGATTAGCTTTTTCATAGCATCTTTCCCCTTAGCCTAAAATACAACATAAAGTTTTCAAATTGACCAAACAGGTTTCTTTGTTGACTAACCCATAATATTCCATTAAAATATTCGACGAATCTCATTATCAGTAATAGAGGCATTAGATAGGAGAAGCTATGAACGCTGCGAAAATGATCCCGACTGCGCTTTCGGGCTTGCTGCTGATCGGAGCCGTGTTCGCTCCGGCCGCGCAAGCCTCGGTTTCCGCCCGTTTTGCAGACACGACAGATCACTGGGCATCCGAAGCGATAGAATGGGCGATTCACAACAATATCACTCAAGGGTATCCGGACGGCACCTTTCAACCGAACAATCCGGTAGCGGAAGCGGAATTTCTGGCTATGCTCTTTCGCTCCACGCCTGTAACGGAAGCGGTTTATTCCGTGAGCGGACCCGCTCCCACCGAACCCGTTTTAAATGCACAACGACATTGGGCGGATCCCTTATATGAAAAAGCGGCCAAACTTGGGTATCCGGTGTCGGGCATAGACGATGTTGCGAAGCGCAACACATATCTCTCGCGTTTGCATGCTGCTGAAATTATGGCCGGTGCTTACGGTTATGCTTATCAAGGCGATGACGCCATTATTTTCGTTATGGCTAATGATTTGGCCGACGGCAAGGATGACTCCTTCACGGTGGAAAGCTACCGAGGAGCCGATCCGATCACCCGAGCGGAAGCGGTAGAGCTCATCAAGCGCTCAAAGGTTCGGCAGGTGTGTCGGCCCTCCGAGCCTGTTTTGAACCAATTGACGGCAAGAGGCTCCTCTTTGTCATCATCCGCTATTGTACAGGCTTATTGCAAACAGCCCAAACGTGCGGAAGATAGTTTGGCCGAGACAGCCAAGGGCAGCATCGGCGATGCTGCCGACATAATTGCATCGGCCCAATCCCCGCAGGACAATACTGAGCACACGCCTGTCCCTCAACGAATATTGTATCAAATTAAAAAAGGAGAAACCCTTTACAAAATTTCAAAAATGTTTGGTACAAGTATAAAGGAACTAACCGAAAGCAATCAACTTGCCGATCCGGAACAAATCGCTGCCGGCCAGTTATTGTATATCCCTGGTTTTCAGCTGCCCGAAGGCGAAGGCGAGATCATTGTCAGCCACGTCCTTAACGCCACCTTGACCGCTTACACAGCCGGCTACGAATCCACCGGCAAATCCCCCTCGCATCCGGCTTATCGCGTCACTAAAAGCGGCGCCTATGTGGAGGAAGGACGGACCGTCGCAGTTGACCCTTCGATCATTCCTTTTGGGACAAAGCTTTATATCGAAGGGGTTGGATATCGAACCGCTGAAGATACGGGTTCTGCGATCATCGGAAGCCGCCTGGATGTATACTTCGAAGATCTAGAGGAAGCGAAGCAATTCGGGTTGCAAATAGGCGTCACCGTTTACGTACTGTCATGAATGGAAAGACGCTAGGAAAAGGCCGCTCGATCTCGTTTTCATGTGCATAGGTAACAAGCTTTGCTATATTTGCTCAAAGGTACTTGCCTTAGCTGAGGGAGACCGGCGGAATAACAGTAAGCCTCCTGTCCATTCGCGAACAGGAGGCTTTGTTTGTTGGCGGAGCGGAAGTCTAAGCGCTATTACTGCGGCAGCTCCCCTGGGACATTCACTTGGAAAGTAACCCCGAACTTGTCCTTTACGATCCCGTACAAGGGGCTCCAATCCGTCTTCTGAAGGGGCATGACGACTTGCCCGCCGTCTTCCAAAGCGGCGAAGATTGCTCTCGCCCTTGCCTCTTCTGTCGGATGGATGGCAATCTGAACCGTATTGCCCGGCTGATAAGGCATGCCTGGGAACGTATCGGAAAACATGAGATCCGCGTCGCCTACTTTCAAGTGCGCATGCATAACGCGATCCTTCATCTGATCCGGCAACGGATGATTCGGGTCCGCCGGCATATCTCCGAACGTCATGAGACCCATCAATTTCCCGCCCAGCGCTTTCTCGTAAAAATAGACCGCCTCTTTCGTGTTTCCGTCAAAATTTAAATACGGGTTCAACGTGATTGACATCGTCTAACACTCCTTTGGAATCATTTGGATAACTTGCATTTAAGGAAGCGAAAGTTTCTTATTCATCTTTTGCCTTTTCCGCGTATTTTTTGAAATTATCTAAAATCGCCTGCCACCCGGCTTGCTGCATCTCGATCGCATTGGTCTCTTCCGCTTCGAACGATTCGATAATTCTCGTGTCGTTGTCTTGGCGAATAAATGCGACCTTCACTTTTCTACCGTCTCCGAGCGTATAGGCGATGCTCTCGTTAAGGCTCACCTCGTCGTATACTCCGCCAAAATCAAATCCAAAGCTGCCGTCTTTGGCTTCCATTCTGGAGACGAATTTACCGCCGGCCTTTAGATCATTTTCGGCGTATGGCGTATGCCAGTCATCGGAAGCGTTATTCCATTGCATGATATGCTTCGGTTCCGTCCAATATTTCCATACGCTTTCGACGGGAGAATGAACAATCGTTTCTACTGTTATTGTTACTGGAGTACCTGTTCCCATAGTTTAACCTCCTCATATGAATATCTTACCTACACCTATATTAGCATATTATTGGCAGCTAGATTTCTTTTCGATTGCTATTGTACACAGCCGATTTACGAATTTTTAGCAGAAGAAGTTATTCGCCAATCCTTATATGGAGTCCATATTCCCCAAATAATCATAATCATGTACTTTTTTAGGCCAACCAAAAGCGCGAGTTTGCAGGCCACATAGCCCACACCACTCGCGCTTTTGATTCTTGGCTGCCCATTTAAGCGAATCCGGAAAACCAACTATTCTATGCTTTCCTAACGCTTGTTATGGACTGGAACCGGGAGCTTGCAGCGGCGCTATGGTCCCTCCGGCGATGCTCCGCACGCCTCCCGAGACGGTCGTCGCCTCCAATCGGTACGTAAAGCTCTGTGAAGCATCCGGCACCTCCATAATAAATTCGTACGGATACACGTTCGTCGTCTCCGTATGCTCCGGTCCGTTGCCAATGCTGTAAATAAGCGAGACGCTTTGCGTCTGATCCGGTTTATCCGTCACATAGACGTAAGCGTAATACGACTCGGGGCTCATCTGCAGCACCATCGCCCTGCCGTAAGTATGTTCCGTCACCGTTTGCCCGAGCTGCGGCTGACCGTTCAGCTCGTACGTCATCTGCGAGAACGCCGGCTTCTGCACGCCGGGAATGCGCAGCACCGCACCCTTCAAGCTTTTCGCCGGGATCGTGACGTTGAAGCTGCCGGCGGTTACGTTCGCGAGCACCTTGCTGCCGTCCGGGGCGTACAGCTCGACCGTCCCGTTAAAACCGCTGCCGCCGGGCACCTTGCTTCCAAGCTGGACGGTGGAGGTCACGCTTGCATCGCTTTCATTGATCAGGGCGATGCCGAGCACGCCGTCTTTGCGCGCGGCAAGCCAATCGATCTGCACGCTGTCGGTGTCCACGATACCTTCGTCCAGCCACAGCCACATCCCCTGCTCGTCGAAAAACCGTCCGGGCGCGTGCCCATATTGATTCGAATTAAAGTAGGCGTATCCTTGCTGGCGCAGCGAAGGAAACTGGATGCGGTCATCCGACCAATGCTGCGTCAAATTAATCAAGAAGTCTTCCAGCATCGCCAGAAACGGTGGCAGGTGGTGCCAGTAAATGCCCGTATAGTCCGGTCCTTGCAGCGGATAATCCGGCTTTTGCTGGAACGTCGTCAGCGCGTTCTGGTAATAGCCCGAATAATTGGTAAACCGTCCAACGATCGCATTGCGCGCCACATCGGCAAAATACTTGTCTCCCGTATAGTCTGCAAGCCTCAGAAGGTCGCCTGCCCAGCTCGACATGATGATGTTCGAGCTGCGGCCAAACGTTGAGGACTGCTCCAGGCCAAGCCCGACACGGGATGGAATCCAGCCTGGCACCTGAGCTTGCTGCTGCTCGATCAAGTAGTTGCTCGAGAGGTTGCCCGGATCGCCCGGCGGACGGCCAAGGCGTTCCTGCTGGTCGCCGTGCCACCAGAAGCCGCCACTCGCCTCGTTGCCGTAGTGGAAATTGGCGCGAATTTGCGTCATGTCGTTGACCGTAATCGGCTGATTCCCCTTGGTGCCGTCAATGCCAGGCACCCACAGTGTCGCCGTGAGCCAGCGCGCCGCTTCCTCGGCCGCGGCCAAATCGGCCGGATCGTGCGTGACCTCGTACAGGTCGATCAAGGAAGCAACGTTCGGAAAATACGAGATGTTAATGAAGCTCGACCAGCCGACGGGCTCCGTCTGGGGCTTGTAGACGACATCGGTCACGTATTGCTGCGCTTGTTGCCGGGCTTTAGTCAAATACTGCGAATCGCCGGTATACTTATATAAATACAGGTTGTTCGAGAACGTCGGAATCGAGCCGTACGCATTGGTCACCGTCGCCTTGCCCTTATCCAAACCGTATTGGTACAAATAAGGAACGGCCCCGTGCGTCATTTCGTACATCCCGCCGACTACATTGAGGTTGTAGCCGTTAATCGGAGAACCGATCGATTTCGGCAAATCGTTCGATTGCCAAGATTCGGTTCCGCCCCACTCCGGTGTCCGGTTGAAATGCAGCTCTTTGCGCGTCAAGAAATTGGCCAGGGTCGGTATTGTTCTGCGGGTCAAAATTTCTTTGTCCTCGGTGAGCAAATATTCCTGCAGGGCTTGCATCGGGTTGGCGGAGGAAGTCACGTTTTTCCCTTCCATATTGTAATGCGCCTTGTCGTAGATGTCCCACCCGCCAAACTGATCGTCCATCATCAGCGAACGCGCGTTAAAGATTGCTTCGTTCAAATTGCCATATACGTTTTGACGGTAATCGTGAACGCCGAACAAGTCCCGCGCCACAAACTTGTAGGCATCGTACCAATCCGATACCCGGCTTATAACCCGGTACTGCATCGTATAGCTTTGGCCGGGCGTGAATTTCGCATCGGTCGAGCCGAGCACGGGGGCGAATATCGAACCTTTGGGATTGTAGCCCGTTCCCCTCATCGAGATGCCGAATTTTCCGTTGCTGCCGTACACCCAGCGAAGCGGGATCCAGGACGGCTCCGCCGCGACGCCTTTCGTTACGGCGTGTCCGGGCAAGTACGAATTGTTGGCGTTCAAAGTAAGCGTCCCCATCGGCGTAAATAAATATTGCTCGGTCATCAGTCCCGCCCCGGGAGCGATTCGTTTATCCATCACCCGGTACGGTGCCAGCGCGAAGTCGTACTGCTCGTCGGCGAACCCGCGTCCTTCCCACGCCCCGATTGAATATGTGCCGGCCTGATGGAAGGTCGCGCGGACGGTTACTTTCGGCGCCGGGTTGTCGCCGTCCATCTCCCATTCGGAGCTGAAGTCGGTCAGCGGCTCGTTGAACAGTAATTTCACGCCGCCGCCCGGCGTCATCACGTAGTCGTTCGGAATAAACCAATGGAACCGGCCCGCCTTATACAGATCGGTGCCCGAATAGCTTCTTTCGTTGCCGTTTGCCGTCGTATATTTACTTTTGTACGAATAAAAGTCCTGCGAGGTCGAAACCGTAGAGCTTGAATCGGCGGCCAATATGAGATAGCCAAGCTCCTCCGAGCGGTTTTTCGTTTGGACCCAGCTGTTTTCGTAACGGGCGTATACTGCGTTTTGCACAACTTGCCCGTTTGGTGTCGGCACCTTATAGAAAACAACCCGTGTAGAGGCGTTCTCTAGCGTAACGCTCTGTGAAGGCTCGCCTTGTGACAGCGCCCAGGCCGGGAAGCTTTCCGTATCCGTTCCGAGCGGCACGGCGGTCCGCAGCAATTGCGCGTAATCTTCCGATGGAGCCGCTTGCAAATCGGCCGTCAGCAGCACCGCGTCGCAGCGGGCGTAAAAGCCCGACGTATCATAAAGCTCCAGCGTATTCGTTCCTGGCTGCAGCTGAACGACTCCGGCTTCCGCCCATTTGAAGCCATCCTGCCCGTGCGTGCCGAGCCGCTGCGGGAGCATTTGGCCGTTCAGCCCGACGTTGAAAAACCGCGATCCTTGCTGATTCGTTTCGAAATCGCGGGAACGCACCCAAACTTTGTACGTTCCGGCCTGCTCCGCCTGAAACGTTGCGGTCGCCGGTTGCGCGCCCGACGGATCGGCCATATCCGGAGTAGCCCCTCCCGCGCTCGGAATGAGGCCGCGGAGGACGGATTTCTCGAACGCGCCGTCGACATTCGCCTCCATCGTCCATGTGCCGAAATCGTCAAAGCTTTCAGGCCGGAACAATAATGCGTTAGGCGGAATATTCGCTACGATCACAGCCGTCCTCCCCCCTTCGTCCCAATAAGTAAACGCGCCAAAGTATTGCTTCACGAAGCTGAGCGGCACAAGCGTAATGCCCCCATGGCTCATCGCCGGCTTCTCCAGCAAAATGCTTTTGCCGTTAATCGAGGCCGAATCCTGCCCCGTTATAACTCGAAAGCGCTTTCCATTTTTGCTTGCCGTCTCCTGATAGGTCGCTGCATCGACAGTGACCGCCGCGCCCAGCGAAGCGAATATTTCCGCAAACGGTACCATAACCGTCGATTGCTCCAGAACGGGCTGTGCGTTCAAATTTACGTATTGCCCGTTCAGCCTCATCGCAATATCAACCGGCGGCCGGTTCGGATCGGGTTGCCCGTTTACGATCGTGCCGGGCACATAGGTATATTGGGAGGCAAGCCATTGCAGCGCGGTCGAACTGTCCTCGATCGTAAAGCTCAAATCGTCCGTAATTACGATCATGTCGAACCGCGCGAAGTTCCCGCGGAAATCGATCGCCGAGAGGTCAAACTCTCCGCGGATCAACGGCATCGGGCCACCGGTTTCCCATCGCCAACCCTCCGTGCCGTGAGCACCGTATGTCGCCGGCTCGCTCCCGTCCAGCTTCAGCTTGAACGGCCGGGTGCCGGGGCTAACCGAGAAATCGCGGGAATGCACCATCATTTTATAAATGCCGTCAGCCGGAATCCCGTATTTTGCCGTGGCGGGCGTGGCACTGTGGTCCTTCCCGTCGGCCCCTCCCATCATAATATCCGGGAGCAGGCTTCCTCTCTTGTCGGCCGGTTTCGTCCAGTTGCCCATATGGGAAGCAAAGCTGGCCGCCGTTAGCACGATATAGTGCTTGTCCGGCTTCGTATCGGGCAGCTGCGAGGTGACGCTCGCTTCGCTCAAATCGCTCGTTTGAGCCATCACGGGAACAAAGCCGAAGCCTTGCAAGGCTAGCAGTATACATAGCACGAGCAGCAAAACCGTCGTTCTTTTCATTAATAGGTTCCCTCCTTGAAAAAAACGTTCAGAATAGGAGTCGGGCTTTTTCGCATCGCATGCTTTCATCTGATCCATGCTTCGGTTAAACGCTTACATCTTACCGTTTCCGCAGCGCCGCTCGCCCTTCCATCACCTGAATGTCATCCGCTGCCGCTGGGCGCGGCTTCGTATAGTACAGCCTCCCTCCTTCTTCTTCTCCCGCCGTCCCCAAGTCGTCTACCGTTCAATTCATTTGTGGGGCGGACTCGTCATCATTGTAATGAAATTATTTCTTACTGAACATTCACATTTTTTTTGACAAATATATCTGTTATTTCTCTGCTTGATACTACATTCCCTCAAGTCTATGCGAAAAGCCAAAGGCTGTTATGCTATGTATTACCCGTCAGGTTAAGCCTGTCCTATTTTCAATCCATGCCTCCATTGAATTACTTACAAAGTGACTTTCTTCGTATGTTCTAAAAACCACTTATACAAATCTGGGTTTCTATATGTTTCATTCATTACCCCATGTCCTGCATTTGGATATCTCGTAAATCTAACGTTACCACCGATTTCACTTAATCTTGAAACGATCTTTTCTGATCTATGAAACGGCACTGTTTCATCCTCTTGCCCATGAAAATTCCAAATAGGTACGTTCATCAGACTATGAGCCATCTCGGGTTCAAACCAACCAGCAATTGGAGCTACTGCAGCAAATCGTTGTGGTGCATGTGCAGCTAAACTCCAAGAACCAATACCACCCATACTAAAACCAGTTAAATATATCCTATCTGTATCAACACGGTATTTTGAAACTATATTATCTAGAAGATACAAGAGCGAACCATGTTGGTTCGCCCATACCTCTGATGAAGGACACTGAGGGGTCAACACAATAAACTCAAAATCTTCATTATTCTCAGCAATCCCGTTAAGTCCATAACCATCAAGAATTCTTATATCCGCTCCTCTTCTTCCGGAACCATGGAGAAATAATATTAAAGGCCATTTTTTTTCGTATAATTCTTCATAGTTGGCTGGCAAAAACAATTGATATCCTAACTCTTGCCTATTTTCTTTTCGATATTGATGTAATGTTGGCATCTCTTTTTCCCCTTATCTCTCGTTACGAAAATAATATAAGAATGAATGTTAGTGCACCAGCTAGCTATCTACGTCGATAACAAATCTGAGAATATTGCCGCCGTCAACACTCAAATGCGCTTTACCGCGAGAGGGCTCGCGATAAAATCCACTTGAAGATCAGGGAGTGCTTCACGCATCATCTCTACGACTGTTAGCATCCCTGCCTCCTCGCTGTTCTGATGTCCTGTAATAATCAGCGCCTTTGAAAGTCCCATATCCATGGCATCTCTCACGTATTCGTTCGTCTCCCATTCATTCGTCTCGCCAACGATTAGGAGATCGATATTTTTGCTCTCAAAGCATTTGATATGCGAACGGCCGCCTGACGCACCGGGCATCAATCCAAATCGCCTAACTGGCATTTCCGGATCTCCGGCGACCAGCACGCTATCGATATCGAGTTTATTTTTCAGATGAGTGACTATGGTACGGACGGTATGCTGCTCATCAGAGGGGATCGTAAGTAGATTCATCTTCTCTGGATTGGCGTAAGCTTCCCATTTCAGCTTCTTAAGCATGCCTACTAAAATGCCGTCCGGCTTGTATTTGTGGACATAATCGTGCAGTCGGAAGATCGAAATACCTGACTCCTCGATGAGCATCCGCTTCCTCTCATATACAGGGTCCCCTGCCAACCACTCCACTTCATCCTTATGGTTGTAGTACGTCGGCTCATGTGTGATGATCAGATCAACACCCGATTCAACCGCCTGCTTGATTACAGCATAAGTCGCCATGAACGTAACGGCCACTTTCCGGACCTCTGCATTCAAGCGTCCGCTCTTCAGCGTATCAACTGTAGGTTCCAAATGGCCAACCGGTTCGATGAGGCGATTCAGCACCATCTGCACAGTAATGATCATGTGTGAGACCTCCTTATAAATGGATTATGTTGTTTATGTACGGCTGTATGCACTACCTTTACTGGACCGCCTCCATGAACGAAAAAGTAGGTTCCACTAATTGGAAATGACCCGTCATACAGCAACTGGAACTAATATTTCAGCATTATACTTACTTTCCTCTTTTCCAAACTGAAACACTTCAAATGACACAGAATGTAAATTACTTCGCATTCCTTTGTTCCGTAAAAACTTATCAATAAGTCCATAAGGTTCTTCGCCATAGGATTGTACTTTTACATAGTGGTTACTAGGCACTTCAAAACCAATCATCCCCTCAGGTATTAGTTGTAGCTCAGTGACTTCCATACAATAGATATAGGTGAATAGCACTTCGTTTGCAAAATGAACACAAACATAAGTGCTTTCATCTGCCTTACCTTGAATTTCTCCTTGTCTTTCCATGAAAAGTTGGCGTGCTTCGCCGATACCTTTAACGTTTTTTAAGGGAGAAGTTACCGCAGTACCGATATATTTTCTTTCACCTAGTTGAACTACTTCAATCCGTGCGTTAGTCTCCTTTACAATTCGTGGTTGTAATTGTAATTCCAGATACATCCATTATTTTCCTGCTATATTGCCCTTACTTCATTCTTTAGTAACTCTAAGAATTGCAAGATGGTATCATTAACAAAAACGGGATTTTCTCTATTCATATGGGATCTATGGCCACAACCTGGTACAATAACATAGCGAGAGTCACGAATTAAGGTAGTAACCCGCTTAAGTGCCTCCTCAGGAGCATACGGATCATGCTGTCCGGCAATAAACAAGGCAGGACAGCTTATGTCGCTTAATTGCTCATCGCTGAGCTGCGGGTACGTCCGCCAATCACTTACTTTTTGCCTCAAGAATTGTTGCCAATTCCCTCGATGAGCTTCCATATGTCTTTCTTTCATCAAATTAATAAATGCATTGCGATCGTTTTGCAGCAGCCACTCTGGTTCGAACTCTTCAGATCCCATTGAGGCGATAAAGCCGCTTTGGCCAATAGAAGTTAGTGATGCAATTCTTTGAGGATGATTAACTGCGCAATAAAGCGCGACACCTCCTCCCATACCATACCCAATAAGATGCACTTTGGGAATATTTAGCTGATCAAGGAATGCAATAATATCTTCGGAATGCTGCGGTGTACTCCATTCAAGACTGTGACTTCTCGTTCGCCCGTGTCCTCGAAAGTCCGGAAAATAACATGTATACTTACTTTGAAAGTCTAGTATTTGGCTTGCAAAAGCTAATATTCCTCGCGAAAATCCACTATGTAAGAATAAAACCGGATCACCGACGCCCATTTGTTCATAATACATTTCCAGATTGTTACATTGTACATATGGCATGGATAACTTACTCCTTTGTAATTTATTCCCTTATTTTCAAGATATCGAACTGATGTTCCTGTGTCAATGATTTTATAGGCGGCGAGCTCTTCCGCTCTTCAAGTGTCGTTGGCAATTCTTTCTGACCAGATTGATCCATCACTTTAGACACAATGTATAGTTTAAATTCCCCGCCTCATTCTGAATTCCATCGTTCTAATTTCCTTACATCCTCAATATTAATTAGTCCGTGATCGAGTGAACCGGCAACTGTTCTAAATTGAGTCTCATGGCCTATCGTTGAATAATGTCGACTTACCAGTCCCAGCTTTCCTCTACATAAAATGCCAGACAGCGACGTGCAATGATATCCGCAGTATTCAAACACGTATGAGAAAACCGGACAGTCGTAGTAAATTTTGACTGAAGTGGATTGTCCGGTTTCTTATGATATCCAAATCTAGAACGAAAGGGATCGGCAAATATAAAAATCCTGCGTATTGTTCTGCGAAAATGGGTAAAGATTTTTATACTTGGCGGAAAAACCGGGAATCGTTATTTTGCTGACCCTGCCTAAAGAGAGGAGGAATATATTTTTGTCATGAGTTAAATGCACGAATGATATTGTTACAGCGTTCAGTGTACAAAAGAGTTTTAACAGAAATCTTTTTTAATGGAGGTATCGTTATGTTTCAAGTTCAAGCGTTGAGCTTTATGAAAAGGCCATCTAAATTACTCACATCTTTTGTTCTCGCAATTCTTATTTTGGGAATGTCTGTATTGCCCGTATATGCGGCAACCCCTGCGAAAACGGTAAACGCTTCAGCAACGCTCGCATACAATCTCAAAGGACTTAATCACAACGTGGCTGTCCAGAAAGCTTACATCGCTTCGACGTATGTTTACGTAACTCAGCGGTCTGGGGGAACATGCTATCTTTCAAGATTGCTCATAAACGGAAGTGACGCTACGTACGTTGATGAAATGACCGTCACCAATGCCGGTCATTGCCAAACCCTCGACATGTATACGTACAACGGTATAAATTACTTTTATTTCAGTTCAAAAGCGGATCCTTCAACAACGTATAACTGGTCGCTCCAGGTAGCAAGACTTCAATACTCGCCCGGCACGACAGTGGATTATACGGATCTTCATCGGTTAACCTATATGAATTACGCCAATAAGACCGGTTCGAGATTGGGCGATACATACCGTGTTGACGGCGGCGGCAACAGCACCCATACCGTACTCCGCGTACAAACAGCAGAAGGAACGGTAACTTGGTCGATTTATGACACGGTCGCATTGAACCAGCTTCTTGACAGCAATGAACAGGTACGCATGGACAGCGCGGCGGCGATAAGCGCTTGCGTTACCAGCGTTACGCAGTCGGGCAGCGCTATAGTCAGACCGAACGGATCTTTCCAGGGTCTTGATATGCTCAGTAATACGGAAATATATACGTCAGGCGGCGGGGAAGGCGATACTCCGCAGATTGCTATGATGTCTAACACGGGAGCATACAAAACTCTTGTTAATATTACAAATGTGGGGACCCATGAAATCGAGGGAGTACAAACAAAAAATAGCAACGTTTATTTTACTATCGTTACAGACCCAGTCAATAAAACAAATACGCAAAAAATTTATTACGTTCCTGACAGCATATTTTAAGTAACCGCCATACGAGTCAGCCCCCCAAAACTGTACCAAAAATAAAGTTAGAATAGCCGATACTGCTCCACCACTGCTGGAATTCCAAAACTCGCGAAAAGCTCTGTGCGTTACTCCAATGAATAAGCAGACGCGCCTCGGGGATCTGCCCGTTGAGCTCTTGTACTCGTCTGATCAACGGAATACATTATTATGATTATGCAGCTATGTTAGTGCCAAAACGATTAGGCGCGTATGTTTGTGTCGTCGCGTAGCGACACAAACATACGCGCTTTCTTAGTTAGGATTGTATCAAATAAGAGCGAGCACCTCGTTGATGGTGTCGGGTTCTGTCTTCATGATGATTACAACGTATTCCGGATTTGCTTGTACAAATTCAATGCCATATGAACGAAGCCTTCATCGGTAGGATGAGTGCCGTCGGCAAACAGTCTGCCGCTATGAGCAACGAGACTTTCCCCGTCTATTACATGTATCGCAGGGTACTCGGCGCATATCTCCTTTATTGTCTGCACGAGTTCATCGAACGTGCCGAGCAGCTTACGTTCATTCCTGATGCTGCGCCATATCGGAGTCATGACGTATATGCGGGCATAAGCATATTGCCTGCTGACGGCATCGATGTATGCCGCGCATTTGTCGCGGAACTGAGCCATCGTTTCATACCGGCCCCAATCGTTCGTCCCGTACGCGACTGTCACGATTTGCGGCTTGTATGGCAAGTTCTCGTCCAAGCTGTCGGCGTTGAATATGTACCCGCCAACGCCTTGATTGAGCAGCGGCATATCGAGCGCCCTCGCCAGCAAAGCCGCATACGTGCTGGACGGGTGCTTGGCGTCCATTCCTTGCGTGATGGAGTCGCCGAGGCACAGCAAACCGCCATGCGCCTGATCGACAGGCTCGCATACAGCGTTCGGCGACAACTCGAACGAGTGGAATACGATCTCCGCGCTATGCGGCAGATCGATGCAAATATGTTTGACCACACCTTGATTCCCGCTTATTTCAAAGCTGAACGCTCCTTCCGGCCGTTCCGGGTTGTCTTCCCCGATATCCGCCGCCCATCTGCCGTCGACCCAAATATCGAAATATATGTATTTACGGGCTCTACCCTTCTGGATGTAATCAAAGCGGATATAGTCGCTGTCCGTCCGCATCTCCAGCCGGCATCCTGCCAGACAGCGGCTCCGGAGACTTTGAGCATCGTTAGGAGCGTATACGCGCAGCTGCCGTTCCGTGAACCGGATCGGAGCTACACCTTCCTCCGTCTCGGCTACATCCAAGCAGCCGGTAAAAAGAGATTTAAGCAGCAGCAAATTGCCGGACATTCTGTTACCCTCCTCCAATTATCGATTCCCCTTCCACCATAGCATGTCGTGCAAGAGACAGACAATCCCTTTTGGGCGGGATCTTCCCAAAGGCAGAGATTAACCGAAGCAGTTCGCTACCGTCAATAACTCCGAGAGCCGCTATTTCACCGTCGACAAGATTTCACTGGAAATATTTTACCACAACTCCTGTGCACATGTATTGCGTGATCCTGCCTGTTCAATGAACATCAAAAAGGAGCTATCCTTGAGGCAGCCCCACACTATCGTATTCATCCAGGCTATGTTTTCTTTCGCTCTCCGCTATGTTCAAAATAAACATGGACTTCGATTCGGTTTAGCGATGAAGAAGTAAGCTTTATATCCTGCCAGTTTTTAAATCTTTTCTTAAACATAACATTTCTTAAGTTGTAAATATCGGCCCCAATGCGTAATCCGTCTTCATAGGTTGATCGGATTTCTTTTTCAATCTGCTGCTCTGCTTCTTTCTCCATTTCTTGCTCTGATTGATCGCTGTCAATTAATTCAACAATGTTACCTTTGACATTAACCTCAATATTGAAAATCGTGTTCCCGTCTTGTTCCATTACCGATACCTTATGTTTGGGTTTTTCAAGCGAGATGGTCCCGGACTTGATCTCGATCGGTGTTCTTGATGTCTCTTTATCCATCCATCGCAGTCCGTTAAGCTGATTGGTTGCCATCCATCCTTGAAAGTTGTTTTTTCGAACTACAAACACACCGTTTATTTTCAATTTTGGATCGGTTTTCTGTTCGGTCTGCCATGAGGTTTTATCAATGGTAAGGGTGGGGACTAAAGCCGTCTCGCCAGGCTCATTGAGATTCATTTGATATTCTTGCGCCTGTAGAGGCTTGACGAATGATTTCTGAAGATAATTTTCTTCCGGTTGGCCAAGAATGGTGGTTATCGGAGACATTTGGAATAGAGACGGTGTCTTAAAAACTTCCTCGATGGATCCTCTCGTGCCGAATATCCATGGTGTATACCGAAATTCTCTATACCTCTTTAAATTATCAAAGTAATCGTCGCCTCCGGCTTGAATCGCACTTTCTGTAAATAGAAACGTGCGAACATGACTCCAATATAGCCTTCTTTGTGCCGTATCGTATATATTGTTTAATGCCAGAGCGAGCGTTTTCCCTTTCCCTTTGCCGACATACACTTGCGGTCCGCCCCCTCCCCCTCCATCTTGGGACTTCGCTACATGGGTAAAGGATACCGTTTGAATATACGCTTCATAAAGATTATTTTTATAATCAACTCCTATAGCAGTAGCGTAAAGCAATTCTTGAATATTTTTATTATCCCAACAGCCTGAAATGAACAGCATAAAACTGATCGTGAATAGAAGCAGCACCGGTTTCATTGTCTTTCCCCTTGTGACTTGGAATCTATCGTATGCAACATGTTCGGCCTTTTATTTTTGGATTTGAAAGGTTGATTGAATATCGCCAATATGGAAGACCTAATATCGAGTTCTGCCATCGGAGACCAGTAGGATATGCCGAAGGATGTCAAAGTAGAGGTATACCCCACCACTGAAATTAACCCGATGAAAAATCCATACATACCCAAAAGGGAAGATATTAGCAGCATGTAAATTCGAACGATGGTGACGGTGCCCGTTAAGGATTGATTAACCAACGTAAAGGAAGCAACAGCCGTCGCCGCAGTAACCATGAGCATAGAAGGAGAGGCAAGCCCGGAACGGATAGCAGCATCCCCGATAATCAGACCCCCAACTACAGTTACCGTTTGTCCGACCGCTTTCGGCAGGCGAACGCCGGCTTCCCGAAACAATTCGAATAATCCAAACATCAACAGGATTTCCAGAGGAGCAGGGTAGGGGATGCCCGTACGGGCAACAGCAATGGACGCCAGCAACGGGAACGGAAGTTGGTCGATATTGAAGCAGGTCAATGAAATATAGAATCCAGGCAGAAACATGGCGGCAACTAAACCGACAAAACGCAGAAACCGTTGTAAAATCGTGTAATAGTAAGGGGAGTGAACATCTTCGGGAGATTTTAACTGCTCGATAATATTAGATGGTCCGATGATCGCCATTGGAGATCCGTCGGCTAAGATTATAAATCTGCCGTGCAGCAGCACCTCTACGGCAAAATCAGGTCTTCCTATGTAATCCACTAACGGAAAGATGGAGTCGCTCGAATCGCTTAAATATTCCTCAAGCTGTGCACTTCCAATCACTGTGTCCACATCGATTTCGGCAATCCGCCGTTTCGCCTCAGCAACATATTCTGGGTTAATAATATCTTTGATATACAGTATGGCTAAACGCACGTTTCCTCTTTTGCCGACAATGCAGTGTTCGTATTGAAGAGAAGCGGTCTTCAACCGTTTGCGAATAAGGGCTACGTTAGTGATCACCTCTTCCGTAAACCCATCCCGCGATCCCCGAATCGATACTTCGCTGGTCGATTCTTCCGGCTGCCGTTTTGGCGGGTTGGAAATATCCGCTTCATATACTTTTGAACGATTCTCGTGCACATGTAGAATAATCACATTACCCGAAAATACACTCTGTTCAATTTGATTGAGCTCTACACTTTCATCTAAAAGCTTCAACTCCTCGTTTTGCATCATTTCTGTAATTCGCGGGAGTACATTTTCATTTAACTGCTTCGTATCCGCCATGCCTTTGCAATGAATGACCAGTGCGCCGCCGCGCTTCTCGATTTTCACATCGTAACAGGAAGCGAATAACGCTCTGAAATCCTCTTCTTTTGCATTTTTGATGTTCATGACACACCTTTTTTCCTTGTTGTAATGTAGGCAAATACAGTCCAACAGAGAATGGACAATGTGGATAAAGGATAGAAGTAGTATTTAGTGAATGTTAAAAAATCGCTGTCATTTATTTGAAACTCCACACCGATAAATAAGGCCGTCGTCAATATCAGGATCGCTATTTTTTTCGGCAATTGCTTTGAAGTCAGCAAATCCCCTAAAGCAAACAACCCCAAACTAATTATAATAGCGGCACTACTAAGCCACTGGTACATGGATAAAAAATCAAGATGCTCCATGAAACTGCTGATACTGGCTAACCGCCACTGAGTATAGACAGGGAATCGCTGTTTAGAGGCTTCATAAGGGCCGAATGTAGTCAACATACTCACAACCGTACTGATTATAAAAAACGAAATAATAGATACGATCACTACAAAATGCTTCCATTTAAAATGGCCTTGAATATGAGGCGATATCAATAATAGCAGGAACAATTCCAAGCCTACTCTGAACGTGGTTGCCGCGCCTTCTAAGATGGGCCGCGCTCCTTCACTTAACAGAGGGAGTAGAAGGTCAAAATGTCTGTATTTTAAAGTTAACACATTCATAAACATGCCCAGTATCAAAAAGGCCGGAAATAAAATGGCAAAGGAAATGGCGATCGGTTTGATTCCTTTGACGGCTAAATAGGCGCAAACGATCAGTAAAGGCAATGAAATCGCCCAAATGGGCGTAACGGGTATGATCATTGATTTAACCCACGTGACGACATTTTTGTGAACGACAAACAGTTCAGACAACAAGTATAGGGCAATCCAGCATCTCACCGCCCAAGTGATAAAACTCCCCATTTTTAGTTCTAAAATATCGAGGAAGGATTGGTTAGGCGCCTGATTGTTTAATATACGACAAATCCAAAAAGCATATAAGCAATATGCAATGCACCCGAGGATACTGCTAACGAACGCATCACGTTTTGCCTGTTCCATCAATATGATTGGACCTGAAATCTGAGACAAGGAAAAAGTCCCGCTCATACACAGGATATAACCATGCAAGGGATTGATTTTGGGATTGGAAAACGAAGACATCAACCTCACCACCTGTCCATATATTTTCCTGCAAACTATTTTTTATTCCATAAAAGGGATTTTCACACAAAAAAACCAACTTGATTGACAAGAGAAAAAAGGTACCTTCTATTCGCCGCCCAACAGGGCAACACTCACCTTTAGGACAGTACCTATCCTAAAAGTGCATACTTACATTTTGATAGAGCAGTCTTTATACTCAAGAAAACAACAATCAGCTCTAAAGGAGGACAAATCGTTGAAAACTCTCGTTATCGTAACTCACCCAAACATAGAAACGTCCATCATAAATAAGCGATGGGTAGATGAGCTTAACAAATATCCGGAAAAGTATACCGTACACGAATTGCATAAGGTTTACCCGGATGGAAACATTGACGTCGAAAAAGAACAGCAATTGGTTGAATCGCATGGTGCTCTTGTTTTGCAATTCCCCATACATTGGTTCAATTGTCCGCCGCTCCTCAAAAAATGGCTTGACGACGTTTTGGCATATGGCTGGGCTTATGGTTCAAATGGTGGCGATAAATTAAAGAACCGCAAAGCTGCTCTAGCGGTATCTGCCGGAATAAAAAAAGAAGATTATAGTGAAAAGGGAAGATACCGTTATACACTTGATCAGCTATTATCTCCTTTTGAAACTACTTTCTTATACTGCAATGCAGATTATCGTTCGTTTTTTGCGTTGTATGGTTCAGAAAACGAGCCCGGCGAAAACATCCCTGGCACAGAAAATGATCCACCGGCAAGCGCATTGGAAAAAAGCGCACAAGATTATTTGAAATTTGTTGACAGTCTGTAAAATCACACAAAAAAAAGAAGTATTTCCTTGTTCAGGAGATACTTCTTTACGTTTAAAACAATATAGCAATGTCTACTGCGGTACGTTCTCCAGAGCTGGCGAACTGTTTTTCTCTCCCCACTCGCACATCATATTTAACAATGGAATAAGGGATCGACCACGTTCAGATAAGGAATATTCGACTTTTGGAGGCACTTGGGGAAATTCTTTGCGTACGACAAGGCCGCCTGCCTCCAGCTCTTTTAACATGATGCTTAACGATTTAAAAGTGATGGTACCGATCGATCGCTTCAGTTCATTAAACCGCATAGCCTTATTTTCGGCCAGCCAATACATAATGATCATTTTATATTTACCGCCTATTAAGGACAATGTGTACCCAAATCCGGTATCTTTTAGTTTCACGCCACTCGGAACACAGGTTTCGCGCACGATTCACACGCTCCTTTTGGTATAGTACGTCTACACGACCAATTTATGATTGTACATAGATAATGAATGATTCGTTCCAACTATGAGGTTTTCCACAATTTGTTTCATAACAGCCTCCCCGCGAATTGCGTATAGGTTAGGAATCAATAAATCGGATGCCGTGACCCACTTGCAATCACTGATTTCAGTATCTTGTAATTGAAGGGAACCTCCAGCAATTTCGCCTATAAAATGAAACAAAATGACTTGATCGGTTTCGCTGCTAATAAAATTATAAATGCCGGTTGTACCTGTAAGTTTGACATCATACCCGGTTTCTTCTTTTACTTCTCTACGCGCAGCATCCAGAATATCTTCGCCAGGTTCTATCCTTCCGCCAGGAAAATTCCATTTATTTCTGACAGATGGTTTGTTTTCTTTGATAATCAACACTTTGTCGGCTCGAATGATAGATACGCTAACAACCAAAATCATCCCGGTTTGTGTCATTCTCTTCCCCATCTCATACACATCTTTGTTATGATAAATATGGAAATATCAATATAAGAATACCGAATGTACGTTTGTATGTAAATGGTGATTGATGGGATCCGCTGCCCGGCAGGCAGGGATCCCATTATATTTCGTATTTCCTACTTTGGGCTAGGCCAATACCGTCGGGATCC
Source organism: Paenibacillus allorhizosphaerae (assembly GCF_042659105.1). NCBI lineage: Bacteria > Bacillati > Bacillota > Bacilli > Caryophanales > Paenibacillaceae > Paenibacillus > Paenibacillus allorhizosphaerae. Next base: position 1,911,164 of record NZ_JBHSRV010000001.1, read on the forward strand.
GTCATATCCTTTTGCACTATGATCGTTCTGGTTTAAATGAACATAGTGCTTATTGAGTTTTATGCTGCCATTCTTCTTTTCCTGCTTCTGCTTTGCGCTCGCAACGTTTGGACCGATAAGGAAATTCCCGTAACCGTCAAAATAATTAATCCAATGGCAGTCACATCGGCAAGCCATTTGACGTCCGTAGATCCCATGAATGAATCCTAATAAAAAGAACTCCCTTGCTGTCCGGATCCTCTAGCGGGTTTACCTTGCTGCCCGTTGGTACCGTTGTTCGTCCCTTGATTATTGCCGTTTCCTACCTCAGCCGCCGGTGCTGTGGAAGCAGCGTCTTGACGATATGGAGCTGCCGTTCCAGCCGCCTGTACCGGCATCCTCATTTCCGATTTGGAGGTTTGCCCCATAAGCCAAGGCTCTGAAAGGAGTAACCCCGTCACGGACTCGACTAAAATAAGAATAGATGTAAGTAATCCGATCCATAGATGAAGTTGACGAAATTTTCTCATTGCCCTAACACTCCTTATTGTATGCTGCTTTATTTTCAAATCCGGCTCCCTACGGCCAAAGCAGGCGGCACGGTTCGTTAGGTTACGCTTTGGCTCGTACGAAGCTCCAGCTCCCGATGCTTTAGTTCATTCCGGCAGGACGGCCGCCACGGCCGCCTCCCGGACCGCGACCGCCAGCACCGCCGGGACCGCCGAACGTATTGGCTGTGGTCACACCCGATTCGTTCACATAGGTCACTTTGTCTCCAAGCGTAAAGGTGACGATCTTCGTGCCGCCGCTAGTCACGCCGCCTGCGTACATACCGTCGGTCGCAGTACCGGTAGACTTGCCGCCGGTAGAAATGGTGTACTCAGTGCCGGCTTTCAGTTCCGGTGAGGAGATGACGATGCTGCTGAACGTTTTCGCCGGCGCGAATGTCGCGATCGTCTTACTCGTGCCGTCCTTCAACGTCACCAAGGTGCCGGCCTGAAGCGTGCCCGGGAAGGTCATATGAACCGCTCGCTGCGACGAAGTATCCGAAGGCGCCTGAGCCATACCCGAGCTACCGGCCGCGATGAGCGTGCCGCCGGACTGCTCGAAGGTCCCGTCGTAATCCAGTGCGCCGTTACCGTTGCCGCTCGGACCATTCACGATGACGGTTCCGCCGGTCATGACCATCGAGCCGTTGGAATCGAGACCGTCGCCCGCGGCGTCCACAACCATATAGCCGCCGCTGATCGTCAGCTTGCCGCTTGCGGTATTCGTCATACCTTTGCCGCCGGCGGCCGAGCTATTGCTCTCGCTGCTGACATTCACGCCGTCGTCTTTCGAGACGAGACGGACCTTTCCTCCCGAGATTGCGATATCCAAGCTCTCGATGCCTTCATAGCTCGTGGTAATATCGATGGTTCCGTTCAAGATCGAAAGTGTCGTGTCCGCGTGAATGCCGTCATCGCCGGCGGCCAACACGAGCTGTCCGCCTGCAATCGAAATATTGGCGTTGCTGTGTATTGTGTCGTCCGCCGCGTCGACCTGGAACTTGCCGTCCGCAATTGCGATGTCCGCCCCCGCCTTCAACGCTTTGCCGCTGCTGGACTCCGCATCGTCCGTCGCTGTCTGAGCTTGCGGCCCTCCGCCGAAGCCGCGCGGATCTTGCTCTTGATGCGTCTTTGTGGAGGCCGCGCTGCCGCCGCCGGATACGATATCGAACGTGCCGCCGCCGATCAAGATCGAAGACGCCGCCTGGATGCCATCGCCGGCGGACGTAATGTTGAACGTCCCTCCTTTGATAGCGACAAAGCCCTTATCCGCGTCGGTATCGTTCGTTGTCTTGACGCCGTCTCCGCCCGCTTTGATCGTAATGGAGCCGTCCTGTACCGCGAACAAATCGCGTCCGATCACGCCGTCATCGACCGCCTGCACGTCGATCGTGCCGCCCAGCATCTTCAAATCGTCCTTGCTGACGATACCGTCGTTCATTTTGCCTTGAACGGTCAATTTGCCGGACCCGTTAATCGTCAGATCGCCCTTGCTGAAGATCGCTGCGATCGCCGCGTCCTCGGACGTATCCGAATAACCGGATCCGTCGGAAACGGCGTTATCCGTGCCGTCCTGCAGCGTGACGATCGTCTTGTCCGCCTCTTTCACATAAATGGCAGGACCGTCTTGTTTGCTGATCTGTGCCCCGTTCAGCACGAGATGTACGTCGGCGTCCTTCGGCGCATCGACTACAATCTGCCCATCGGATAGCTTGCCGGCCACGACATAGGTGCCGGCCGCCGTAATCGTCACGATGCCGCCTTCCGCCTTCGCGCCCGAGCCTTCGACACTGGCGCCGGAGGCGCTCAGGCTGATCGAGGTGGAACTGTCCTTGCTCCAAGCCGTCAGCGCGTCGTTATCTTTGAAGCCAGCCTTCTCTGTCGCGTTCAGTCCGGCTAGCTGCACCGCGGCAGCCGATGCCGAACCGCCCGACTGTACCGCGGACACGGCGGTTTCGGAGGCACTGGCGGTTGCTGTAGTCGTATCTGTGGACTTTGCGCTGCATCCTGCAGCCAATAAGGTGCTTAAGAGCACGGCAGTCATCATCTTTGCTTTATTAGAACGTTTCATCATGTCATAACCCTCTCTTCATTAGTTTTCCAGCGCAGCCGGATTCATGGTCAGCGTGATATCGAGATTGCCGTTTCGCGTGCGGACGGCGTCAAGCAGCTCCTTCTGATTCGTGTTCGGGCCAAGCTTCACGGCGTACACGATTTCGTACAAACTGCCGAGCTCGGTTGTGCGTACCTTTTTCAGCTCGTAATCGATGTTGAACTTTTTGAAGATTTCGTCGAACGCTTCCTCATAGCCGAGGTTCTCCGGGATGGTCACCTTTAGCGTCTTCACCGGCTCCTTGTTCGTTCCGAATTTGAAGGCCTTCAGAATAAACATAAGTAGGCACAGGAGCACAGTGAACAGCACCGCGTAGCCATAAGCGCCGACGCCGCACGCCAGGCCGGCGGCCATGGAGAACAAGACGTACGATATATCCTTTGAGTCGCCAGGGGCGCTTCTAAATCGGATGATAGAGAAAGCGCCGGCGAGACTGAAGGCGCGGGCGATATTGCTGCCGATCAGCAAGATGATAATGGCAACAATCGTCGGCAAAATCATCATCGTCAGCGTGAAGCTCGGGGAATAGGCGGGCTGCGTCTTTATGTAAGTCCAGCTAATCAACCCGCCGAGGAGGATGGCGACCGCAAAGGTTAGCAACGCATGGGCGACATTCAATTCCGTGACGGCTGTGCTTGAGGTAAAAATAGATTCAATCATATGATTACACTCTTCCTTTCCTGATTCTGATTCGCATACCGAATCGATTTTTTATACTCATTGCCATACTTGGAGAAGCTCGTCCGGTACATCTGATGCTCCGCCAGCAGCTTGGCCAGCCACACCGGGATCGTCTTCTCCGCCTTTACTTCCATCAGCCACTGGCCGCGTTCCAATAATGGATCGCCATAATCGCCGGACTCCAGCTTGAGATCGTACCGCCGCGACCGGATGTTCGTATCGAACGTAATGCGCAGATCCCGATTGCCCTTGCAAAACATCGCAATCCGGTCGTACGCCAGATACACCATGGGCCGCAGCTCGTATCTTGACAGAAAATAATCAATCTCTTGGATGACTTGCCCGTTCATCCCTTTCCTGTAATCCGGCGCTTGACCGGTCCGAACGAACTCGTACGCTTCATGAAGCTTCAGCGCCGTCCGCCGCTTGTTGACCAGGCCGAATACCTTCTTCTTTAGCTCCAAATACACCTTGGCATCCGGAGCGGGTACACCGTAGGCCCTGATCCGCAGCTTCTCCCTGTACTTCGGCTTCGAGAGGCTGTTGCGCACCAGAGTATGCTGCTTGGTGTCGTAGTACAGATTACTGATGGAATAAAACTTGTCGTCCTTGTTGAAGGCATCCAGCTCCATGTATTCCATCAGGCAGTTATAGATACTGTAAAAAGCCTTGGTATCCATCAGGTATTTGTTTTCGTATCGATTGAACACTTCGATCGCCATGATCCTGCTCCCCTTTCCTTGCTTGGCGACGTCATCGCCTTCCATATGTCGTATCTTAGGGAGCGAACCTTTAACGAATCTTAAATGGAGAACGGCGCAAAATAATTTTTTACGAAAATGGATTCGATGCTATGATATAAACGGAATAAAGAGAGTCGAGGCTTAAGGAAACAAAGGGATAGGGCGGAAAACGCATGTTCCATTCCATTCAACTATTACACCGGCCGAAGAATTTAAAGTATATCGGATTTGCGATGATAGCTTCACCCGGCTTAAGGTTGATTAAAGGTTCTCACATCATAATAAAGACATGACGAAATAAAGGGGTTGTACTGCATGAGAATCTTGATCGTAGAAGACGAGGTGAATTTAGCGGAGGCGCTCTCGCAGATTTTGAAGAAGCAAAATTACTCCGTAGACGTCGTTCATGACGGGCAGGCGGGTCTGGACAATGCGCTCAGCGGCATATACGACCTGTTGCTGCTCGATATTATGCTTCCCGGGATGGACGGCCTTTCGATATTGAGGATAATTCGCACACAAGGTATCCATACGCCGGTCATAATGCTAACGGCGAAAGGCGAGATTCCGGACAAAATCGCCGGACTCGATCACGGAGCAGATGACTATGTCTCCAAACCGTTTTCCACGGAGGAGCTGCTTGCGCGCATCCGGGCGGCACTGCGGCGCAAAGGCGAGGTTATGCCGGAGGACGGGCTGCGGTTCGAAGATCTTGAACTGAACACGTCAACGCTCAAGCTTACATGCAAGGGCAAGGAGCTGAAGCTGATTCTGAAAGAAAGCGAGCTGCTCGAGCTTTTGATGACAAGGAAGCAGGCCGTCACGTCTAAAGAGCAGATGATCGAGAAGCTGTGGGGATTCGACTCCGACGCCGAGCATAATAACGTGGAAGTGTACATTTCGTTTCTTAGGAAAAAGCTCGCTTTCTTGCAATCCTCGGTCCGCATCAATACCATCCGCGGCGTGGGCTACGTATTGGAGGCGTCCTCCTGATGTTTAATAAGCTGCGCAACCGGCTCCTCCTGATGAACATGGTCATCATTTCGGTTATTATGCTTGGCGCCTTCGCAACCATCTATACGATTACGTATCAGAATGTGCGGAGAGACGTCCAGATGGATCTCCAGCATGAAGTGGATTCTTTTGGAAAACTTGGCGGGGCTATAGGCAAACCGGACGGGGCTGGGGGCAAAAGAGGCGGCCCCCCCGGCAAAAAAGGCGGAGAGATGACAGGGCCGGCTCACCCGCGTTCGGTCTCCTTCTCGCTGCAAACCGACGAGCAAGGAAACATCCTGGAGACGAATTCCCGTTTTGAAATGACCGGTGATTTTTATGCAGCCGTCGCCAAAAAGGCAGCCGCCAATCCTGCGCAATACAGCAAGTTCACACTCGATGGGACACGGTGGGCGTACAGCGCGATGCAAAATCAAGCGGGCTATTTCATTGTCTTTATGGACGTTACGCCCCAGGAGCGTATTTTAACCACTCTCATCTATACGTTTTCCGTCGTTGCGCTTGTCATGCTGGGAATCATTTATTTGACCAGCCGCTACTTCGCCGACCGCTCCATCGCACCGGTCAAGGAGGCGTTCGACAAACAGAAGCGGTTTATCGCCGACGCTTCTCATGAACTGAAGACGCCGCTGGCCGTTATCAACACCAACGCCGACGTCCTGCTGGCCAACGGCACAGACACGATCAACGAGCAGGCCAAGTGGTTACACCATATCAAGTCGGAGACGGAACGCATGAAGATACTCACGAGAGATTTGCTGTATCTCACCGAGATGGAAGACGCCAGATCGCGCATGATCCACGTCCCGTTCGACCTGAGCGAAGCCGTCGAGAGCGTCATCCTCACAATGGAGGCTGTCATCTTCGAGAAAGATCTCGCGTTTGACTACGACATCGAACCCAACCTTACCGTCACCGGCAGCAGCGAGCAGATGAAGCAGGTGGCCATGATTCTTCTGGACAATGCGATCAAATACTGCAATCCGAAGGGATCCATCTCTCTCGTGCTGAAGAGGCATCAAAATCATATCCAGCTGTCCGTGTCTAACACAGGTCCGGGCATACCCGCCGAGCATCTGGATAAAATTTTCGACCGCTTTTACCGCGTTGATGCCTCGCGTTCGCGGCAGAGCGGCGGCTACGGCCTTGGGCTCGCTATCGCCAAGTCGATTGTCGCCCAGCACCGAGGCAAAATCTACGCAAGGAGTGTGCCGAACGAGACGACGACATTTTATGTGCAGCTGAACGAACGCTAACCGCGTCAGCGAGGCTGCTCCAATCGTTCCAGTAGGGATCAACAAAAGGCCGTCCCGGCGCATCACTTGGGGACGGCTATTTTTGTTGCGCTTTCGATGAAATCTGCAAACCGTAATGTCGTATCACGCTACATTTCATTTTTTTCAAGCGATTTTTTAATTTCATCCACTACTCTTTTATATCCTGCGGTTGGCTTATCCGCGAGACGTTTCAGTTCACTTTCAAGAAGAGTAGTATAAGCCATATGGAAAGCTTTTTCTCGGGGAACTTCTATATCGGGAAGAACGCCTACGCCCTCCCAATTGCCCTTAGTCACCGGATTTATTGCGCGTCCATTAGGGATAAACACTTCAAACTCCCTATTGATTCTGTACGTTTTTCCCGGGTGAGCCCCGCCTCCGGTACGTTCCCCGACAACCACAGCCCGACCAATCGTTTGTAAATTGTAAGCAAACTCCTCCGCGGCGGAGAATGTTTTCCGGCTCGTTAATATATAGAGAGGCTTGCTCCCGCCGAATCTTTTTCCAGGAACATAAGGCAAACTCCAATACTGATGGGTTTCTTCATTTTTTCTCCAATACAAATTGTTCAGAAGTCTCGGTGACGGCTCCAGCAAATAGCTCGAGAGAAATGCTACCATATGTGGAGAGCCGCCAAAATTATTCCGTAAGTCAATAATCATACCATTTGTGTTGGCAAGAAACATCATTGCACCAGATGCCGTTTCGCCGGCATGTTCAGGCGGTGCAAAAGCTTGAAATTCCAGCAACCCAATATTTCCCGGTAACCGCTCGATTTTGGTGAATCCATAGTTATCCAGCTTTAGCATGGTCAAGTAATGATCTTGATCGACCTTACGATCCTCTTCCGTTTTCTCGGCTTGCGGTTCTTTCGTTCGATGCCGCATTTGTAAATGCTTATCCCGAGAATGCCCTGCAATTGCGCCGTTACGATTTCTGCGAATAAGGAAAAATCATTGATGCTGGCGTATTCGTTGTTATTTAACCGCCCGGTAACATCATGACTCATGTTTGCAGCCGTTTCGGGAAAAACATAATGATCCATTAGCAGTTTGGTCAGTGCATTTATCGTTTTTGCCTTAAAAGATTGATCCATCAACGTACCTCCGGTGAATGCTGCATTCCCTATCCTTTCAACCGCACAAAACGTGCAAGCGTAAAATTCTTACCTAACCAATCTCGATTATCGTTAAAATATTGCCGTCAAGATCAAAAAAGTCAAACCGCCTCGGGTCACCCTCGCGATAACCGGTCATCTTGACCCCGCGCTCCTTCAGCTTTGCCCGCACCGAATCCAGATCCTTGACCGCAAAGTTAAAAGGGCAGTAGTTCTGATTCGCAATGTAATCCTTTACCTCGACAAGATGAAAACCGACATTCTTACCTACGAGTAACCCTGCAAATCTCTTATTCTGCCAACGTACCTCAAGCCCGAAAATGTCGGTATACCAATCTACCGCTTTCCCCAGTTCACGCACTGGCAAAAATACCGCGTCAATTCGTTCAACCAATTTCTCTTTCAGTTGCTCTGTCATAGGTTCCACCTCATCGAATAGTTATTTTAGGATTGCAAGACATCGGCGATACCGCGCAGACGCTCTATAGCCTGTTCTTCCTGCACTTTCGCGTATTGCAGCACCCATATGGCGGTACGCGCGTTTTTGGCAAGATTGGGCTCCCCGCCATACGGATCTGGAAATAGCACCCGCAGTTTGCGCAGCGCCTTCACGGCCTCTGCATAATACTCGGCCGCTTCCCCAGCCAACACGCGAATTTTGCGATCCCGGCCAGACGAATCGTTTCCCCAGCTGCCGTTCAGCCTGCATAGGAACGCTACTGCAAATTCCCTTGCGTCATACAGCTGGTGTATGTGATAGGCGTTCCCGTTAGGTTCCACGTTGCCCGATCGAAACGCTTCGATCCATGCGGCATAGCCCGCAGGCCCGGCACGAAACGGATCAGTCGGTTTGCCGTTACCCCTCTCTTCCAGATGATCGAAGGTCATCTGCAGCATGTCTCGGAGCACATCCGCCGGATGAACCGGAATTAGGCCGATCAGGGCAAGAACGAACATCTCGCCCGTACGCCCGCCGCCTAGCTGCTCGTACTTTATCGTGCCATTCTGGTACAAATCTTTGCCATACAGGCTGGAACGATCATCGTCATACCCGTACAGAACCCCGAATTCCGGCAGAAACAAGTCCCATACGATAGCCGGTACTCCGCGATCTATACTTCGCTGCACGAGATCGACCGCCTCGACGACGAACTCCGGCGAGGGATCTACGCAGCCCGGACCTCCTTTATATCGGCTAAGCAAACCGACATTTCTCAGTCCTTCGGTCAATACCGGTCCCCAATCATAAGCGGTAACGGCCGCCCCTCTTGCTCGCAGCGGATCCGCCTGAATGCGGAACGCATGCCCGGTGTACCCCATCATGTCGATCAGATCGGCCTGGAAGCCGGGGAGAAAGTTCGCCGCCCGATGTACGGCTTGAATTGCGGTATTGGAAGTAAGCTGAAAGCTTGTCCGGGGGATCAACTGCAGCTTGGTCAACCGATTCTCCCCCTTTGTCAAAAATAGATTGAGCCTGGATGCAGCACTTGACGCTTGGGCAAGCCTAAAGCGCGGCGCCGACGTTTATGCGCCTCCAAATGCGCTCGCAGCGTTTCCAGCTTGAGCTTGGCTCTTGCACGCGTCATACAGTTATACACGTTTACTTTCGTGATTCCCAGCTCGCGAGCAATTTCATCAACGGTCCGCTGACGAAGCACTATGGCTTCCAGCACCGTCCGTTCCCGATTGCTGAGGCAGGAGAACTTGTCGGTTATGCTGACGATCAGCTCCTTGTACATAATGGATGTTGAGACATCTTCTCGAGTTAAGCCGTCAAACTGCTCGAACATTACCGTTTCGGACGACGGACACTCGCGCCGATACGGTCCGCCGCGCCTCAGCCTCATATATGCGCGGTTTCGTACGATCATGCGAAGCCACGGGCCAAATCGGTTCTCATCGATCAAGCTTCCCATCTGTACAAAAGCGTCGACGAAAGCATCCTGCACGATATCATCGGCGAGGTAAGCGTCCCGCGTCATCGCATTCGCCCAGCCATACACCTGCGAACGATGGCGGCGCACAAGTTCCCCGAATGCCTCTCGATTGCCGCTGCGCGCGCTTCGGACAATATCCCGCTCGGTCATGCGATCCCAGTTTCTCGATGGAACCGAGCCTTTGCCGCCGTTCATCCCCTTTTTCCTCCCCTCTTCTATATCAAGTCCGCTTCCAACTTATAGATGCCGGCCGTAACAAAAAGCTAACAAAAGTATTTAAATATTTATTTCGTCAGGAGACAGCACCATCCAGGCAGCATCGTTGAATATTCGACAGAACCCATTCCAATCCTTCCAATTCATTCCACATCAATCATACGTTCGTTCAATCCATAGCTCCTGCTCAGCAATACGTATAATCTCCCCACAGTAGCAGAACAACCTGCGGCAATGAGTTTTATCACAAAAAAGACCGAAAAGATTCAAAGCATCCTTTTCGGTCATGTACTTTCTCATCTATGACAAGTGCCCTACTATATCGCGCAATACAACCAAACCGGCCGCTTCGGCATCACGCGCTTCACCAAGCAGTTTAACGGCTTCGGTCCTCAACCGCAGATCCGTCGTATCTGCGCCTTTCGGGAATGGAAATAATTCACGCATTCCGACCCACGCCCGGTAGCTGGACAAATAAACTTCTGCGGCGTTCAGCATCATTTGCTGCAGCGTACGATCTTGAATTCCCATACAATGCGTGATGGCCGATTGGGTAAAGAACGGAACCAGGTACTGTCGTGAAGATGTGATCCATAACAAATTGTAGCTCGTGAAGAACCGGTGTGCCGTTCCCGCTTCAAAAGCCTTGATCCACACATCAATGGCAGCGATCCCGTTCTTGCGCCCTTCTCCGTTCTGTCCCTCGTCCTCGATATGGCGAATGACAAGAGAGAGCGCCGTATGTAATGTTTTCCGATAACTAGCATCTTCTTTGTCGGTGTATCGCGTGACGTTCAAGTGCGGAATTTCGTCCCGCGCTTTGAGAGCCAGCACAAACATTTCCGGATCGATCGGCGTACCGTTTCTTGAACGTTGCCCGAAATCATCGTAAGAAAGTTCTCCGCCATTCCGTGCATTGATATCGTGAATATTCAAGATTCTTCGCTCGTCATCATACCCGTAAATGAGCCCGTGCTCGTAATTATCAAGGTTAAATCCAACAACGGCGATACCGCGCTCCACACTTTCGCGAACCATATCCAGCGCCTTATCGTGAGTATGTTCGTCCCACTCGCCGCCATACATATTAGCCGCAAGCACTTCCATGTCGAAGCCCAGGTTGTGCAGTGCGGTTTTGAGCAGACTCCCGTCCCCGAACACATCCATTGGCATAACGTTCGAATCGGTGTTGATGGCGAAGGCCTGTCCTGTATATACCAATGCCTGCGACAATGGGATAGACTTGTTCGAGTATCTCATCGCACCATACAAAGCTAGCGCAAATGAATTGTAACAATCATTCCAATTGAACCGTTCACGCTCCAATGTTTTTTTACTCAAAAAGTTGCTTGTCTCCCTCTTCGCCGCCGCTGCTCCTGCCGCTGCCAATCCAGGCTCCCCCTTGTACCCGCCTTCGGTAAAGAGCTCTGCAATTTCTTCCCTAGAGAGCGCTCTGTTATACATCCGAATATCATCCAGTGCTCCATGAAACCAAAAACGTGGTTCGTCGGAGTTCTTTTTTCCGAAATAGACCGGCTCTTCTGCGTTTGGTCTGAACGATCCGGCTTGCTTATCCTGCAATTCGTTATTCATGTACAGCTTGTAGTGAAACCCGTCATATACCATGGCGATATGATACCAAACATCGCGTTGAATAGGCTGTTTGCCAGCCACATCGGGTGCTTGCATCAAGAGATGCAGGGTAACGAACTCCCCTGTTGTGCTCAATTGAAATACGCGGCGCGAATGACCAGTCAGAAGGCCGTTATCGTCTTGAGAAATGATAGCATTGTTCCACCATTCCATCACTGCGTTCTGGTCGTACTTCACCCAGACGGAAATGGAGAACGCTTGGGCGTGAAGAGAAGGCGGCGGATCCAGAACGATATATTCTCCCTTCCCGAAAAAAGCATACGCCCGGCCGGCTTCCCCGAAACGATTGGCGGTTAAAACCGCACCCTCCACCCTGCCATGGTTACCATTGCCGCTGGTATCATCAGCGCTGCCGTCAAACAAGTATTCACCGACTAGACCTTGTCGCAAACTGTTCAGACCAATTCCTCCTCTTATTGAATAACGCTAGCAAGCATATAATATAGATGCCATTCAACACGCGTTACTTAACAAGTCCGATAAATAAATTTCAATCATACGTTTCAAAGCTATGAACGAACGCGATCACGCTACAGGCTTGTCCTTCATTGCTGAGACTATTCTCAAATCATTATTGAAATCATCTGAAACTTCTGGTAGATTATTAGGACAATCTGATGTGTGCGACTGGCGTAAACGTGGAGTCCCACGAGGAAGCACATATGATCATATGCCGTACGCCTGGGCAAAGTATTCGGTCTTGTTGACTGAATACTTTTATTATTTTATGGGAGAGGATGACAAGAATCAGGCGCGGTTTCGGAAATCTTTCGATTGTATCAACACACATCAACGGTTAGGAGGGTGCAGCCATGTTGCCGGATATTAAAAATTTAGCGGTTGTCATTGAAAAATTGGAACAATTTCACTTGGAATACTCATTAGGCGGGAGCGGATTACTTCATAGCCTTGGTTTAACCGGAATCGTTCGTGACTGGGACATTATGACCGAAGCACCTAAAGACCGCGTCTTGGAAGCTTTGCAAAATTTCGAAGTCAAAGAAATCATAAGTGGCGATTATCCATTTGCTTCCGAGTATAAGCTATTGATTCATGACGATGATCCCCAATTGGAAATAACGGGACGATTTTCAATCTATACCCGCAAAGGCCTTTGCAGAATACCGTCTCTTCCCGTTTCCCGATGGAACGGTATTCACGTCGGCAGTCCTGAAGCATGGTATGTCGCTTATGCCCTTATGAACAGGAAAGAAAAAGCGAAACTATTGCTTTCTTATTTAAAGAAAGTCGGTTCCCATCAAGCCATAATAAACATACTGATGAATGAACCGCTTCCTGATGAGATTTTGAAAGAAATCAAGTCTCTAAAATCTCAGGTAGCGGAATAACTCTCTCGCACCACACGCCATCTCTTATTCCGAATAGTTTGTAGGAAAAAAAAGGGATGGGGTGAGCGCATGGCTAAATATGCTAACATTGGATCGCCCCTGCGCCCACCGGAATACGCCCAGGAAAAGGAAGGGCAGGAACCACAACACGGGGCACCATGGTTGGGTCAGCCGATGCGGCGGGAGCGGGCTAGGGTTAGACCAGCGAGGATCATGCCGGTCAATCCCACCTCTATGGCCACGATGGCCACGGCTTGACCATTGCCGGTTCCGAAACAACCGGTGGAGTTGGCCAGATACAGCCCAGCGAGGACTATGCCGATCAGCCCCACCACCACGGTCACGATGGCCCCGGCTCGCCCATTCCCGGTGCCGAAACGACCGGAGGAGCGGGCCAGAGTTAGCCAAGCGAGGACCATTCCGATCAACCCCACCTCTATGGCCACGAAGGCCCCGGCTCGCCCGTTGCCGGTGCCGAAACAACCGGTGGAGTTGGCCAGATGCAGCCCAGCGAGGACTATGCCGATCAGCCCCACCACCGCAGCCGCGATGGCCCCGGCTCGCCCGTTGCCGGTGCCGAAACGACCGGAGGAGCGGGCCAGCGACAGCCCTCCGATGACCACGCTGACCAGCCCCAACACCGCGGCCACGATGGCCCCGAGTCGCCCGGGTGTGAATCCGAATCCGACATAACCGTTGGTCACTTCAGCAGAGGCAATAGTTGGCACAAGTAGAAGTGTACAAAGGATTACGAATGAAACTAGCTTCTTTTTCATTTGTTAATTACTCCTCTTTGTTGTTTTTTGCAAACTGAATATATATCAGCTTATACATATAAGAAAAACAAAAACGAGCAATCACTTCTTGTTCTTCTAATTGATAGTTAGATACAAATGAGATAATGTTCCTTCCATCATTTGCTTGGAGGCTCGAAGAGTTCGATAGGATTACCTGCTGGGTCATCTAGTAAGATCTGCTTACCACCAAAACCTGTGACAATATCATTGCGGAAGCGTAGGCCTGCTTTACGCAGGGTCTCGACAAAGCCGCCCAGGTCATCGACCTCGATTTGAATCCGATTCCAGCCGCCGGGTTCCGGTTTTCGCCCATCCGGCATGGCTTGAGCGGCTCCACCTTGACCATTTTTGGCATTCACAAGAAGATTCAAGTCACCTCGCTGCAAAACGGCAAAACCGGGTGCAGGATGTGCTTTGACAATGAAGTCAAGATGCTGTGTGTAGAATGCGATTGTCGCATCTACATCGTCGACAATGTAACGTACCTTGATAGGGGCCATTCTTTCTCCTCCTAGATTCTCTTTTCTGGCGTAGACGTTCCAACTATCAGAACACTCGTCTGTAAGCAATAACTGTGCAGAACTCAGCTAAATCAAAAGTTCCTTGCTGTCTTTGATCATTGTCTTGGAATAAAAATAAAGAGAACAAGGAAACCGGACATTCCATATAGAACAATTACATTCTTGCTATTTTGCTTTAATGAGGGCATCGGTCTTCCGTGCGATGGACATCGTTCCCCAAAACAACATCAGAGCGATTACCGGGTGAATAGCCGATAAATATCCCATTTCCGACGATAAATTGGCGCTGACAACGATCAGGATGAGCATGCCAATCAAACCTGCACTATACAGACGAATGGAGACCGGCAGTCGGGCGATGAAAGAAGTGACGAGCATCAGGATCGGGGGAAATATTAAAAATCTGGAAAACCCCGCATGACTTGCCCATTGGTCTGAATTCCAAAACAATGCGAGGCCGGCGAGAAACACTTGGATCAAAATGAAAACGGCAAATATCCATGCCAGCAGTTTAAAGACGATACGTGCTCTGAGGACGAGAGGAGAATTGACCCCTAGACCCTCCGTAAGATCTCCAACTCCCGTACCACTACGGTTTATTCTTTGATTATTCATCTTTCGCCTCTCTTTCGTTTGGTAACGAATAGGTTGAATTTTCTATTTAAGTACACCCTGCTAGCGCGTTCCTCCCATGCTCAAACACAGTTTATCAAGCCAATGTTGAGAACTTGTGGAGAACATATCCTTTTTTCATGGTGATCCAATTTTCGCTTAAAAATAAAGCTATAATACGAGTAAAAACAGCAGAAAGAAGTGGGATTTAGATGGAAACAACTTTACTTTTGGTGGACGATGAAGTGAAAATGCTTGAGGCGATGGCTTCCTATTTACAAAATGAAGGGTTTCGGATTGTGAGCGCCACGACGGGCAAGGATGCGCTGACTATAGCCAAAACGGAGCGTCCGGCTTTGATTGTTTTAGACTGGATGCTTCCAGGAATGAGCGGAATTGAAGTTTGCCGCGAACTTCGGAACACGGGGTCTTATGGAATCATTATGTTGACGGCAAAAACGGAGGAAATGGATAAAATCATCGGTTTGGAAATCGGAGCCGACGATTACATGACAAAGCCTTATAGCTTGAGAGAGTTAGCGGCGAGAATACGTTCCGTATTACGCCGCATTCAGGGTAAATCCGAAGAAATTCAGACGATGCAAAGGGGAAACTTGGAGATTATCGAATCGAAATGCCAAGTCATGAAAGATGGCGCGGAAATTGTTCTTACTCCTACGGAATTCAAATTACTGGTTACTTTAGCCGCCAAGCCCGGTATTGTTTTCAGCCGGCTTCAACTAATGAAATCGGTCATGGAAGATGATTTCGTCAACTACGAGCGTACGATCGATTCCCACATCAGTAACTTGCGGAAAAAGATCGAGAACGATCCGGCGATCCCGAAATACATTCAAACCGTGTTCGGATTCGGTTATCGATTCGGTGACAAATTATGAACGTGCGGTGGTGCATCGGTGATAAATTGATTGGCGCGATGGCGATTCTGGTTCTTTTTGTTACGGTGGGCTACTATGGGGCAACCCAAGGATACTTAAAGAACCGTTTTGAAGATTACTTCAAAGCAAAAACGACAGAGTGGTTTGAAATCTACTATAAGGAGCATAACAATTCATGGGAAGGCATAAAGGAAATGAAAATTTCAGACGAATTGGTACAGCGAAATCTGGATCAACGCGAGATTGCTCTATTATCGCCTGATGGCAACATCTTGTTTTTTAGAGGGCCGGACGATCCTGGGTCGTTGATACAGCAGGGGAAACGGAATGCCGTCACGATAAACGGAACGACAGTTGGCACGATCTATATCGATAGGTGGGAATCGACCGAAGATTATCTATTAAAGAAGTATATCCTAGACTCCATGCGCACCTCAAGTTTCAGAGTACCGATCTTGACCGGGATCGTTGCACTGCTTCTTGGCGTATGGTTAACCAGGAAATTAACGCAGCCCCTGAACCGTCTCATCCCCGCCATACAAAAAATTGCAGCCGGAGAGCTTCATATTCGCGTTCCCGTGACAACAAGAGATGAATTCGGGAAAGTAACCGAAGCGCTCAATCATATGGCGCAGCAGCTATTTCGCACAGAAGAGGCGCGAAAACATTTGACAGCCGATGTGGCGCACGAGTTAAGGACGCCGCTTTCCATAATTCAATGTCATATGGAAATGATACAAGAGGGAGGACGGGACATTCCTCCGGAAACCTTATTGCCTATGCAGGATGAAGTAATACGTTTGTCCAAGCTTGTCGACGATCTCCACCAGTTAACGCTGGCCGAAGCAGGCAAGTTGCAGCTGGACCGCTCCCCGACCGATCTTGTTCCCCTTTTGGATCGGATCATCGATATGTTAAAGCCGGAAGCAGAAGAACGACATATCGACATTGTTCGCTCGTATCCGGCACAAACATTGAATGCGTTCGTCGATCCTAACAGGATTACGCAAGTATTCTATAATTTGTTGACCAATGCCATGCGGTATACCTCGTCCGGTGGAAGGATTTCGATCCGAATTACGGAAAGTTCCCATGATGAGTCGCATTTTACGTCCGTCTCGATTGCGGACACCGGAGTCGGTATCGCGGCGGAGCAACTCCCCTTCCTGTTCGACCGTTTTTATCGCGTTGAAGAATCACGTTCCCGTCATACGGGTGGCATGGGTCTGGGACTAGCAATTGCAAAAGAATTTGTCGAGGCTCATCGAGGCTTCATTTCGGTACAAAGTGAGGTTGGTCGTGGGACCCGGTTTACTGTGGACCTGCCTTGTGCATAGCAAATTGTGAATCTAATCGACGAGGCGATTTGTCGGGTACAAATCGCCCCCTAACAACTTTATTTATCCTCAGCGGCAAAATACCGGTTTCCTTCGATATCGTTAAAATACAACTTCCGTCATAATGCGTCGTATCCCGTCTTCGGACAAAAACCAGTTATCTTTGCTTATGCCAGTCTTATCGATAACGGGCGAGACGAAAAACTCGGTTTCTTTTGGAAACACCGTTTGATACGTTAATAATGCCCGGCGGGAATGTCCGGCTTTACAGGCCATGATCACTTTGCCAGGGTGTATTCCGGCTTTTTGCAAAACATCCAACGAAAAACGGGCATTTTCAAACGTATTTCGCGCTTGATCTTCCTTCAAAATCGCTTCTTCCGGCACCCCGTTCGCAATGCCGACATTCCGTAAAAATTCCCATTCCGTCGTTTCTAAAACCGGGTTCACGCCGCCGGATGGAAGAATGAATGGCGCCAATCCCTGTTTGTACAAGGAAGCCGCTTTTTCCATGAGCTGAGGATGGCTTGCACCAGGAACTACAATTACATCGGCCGGAGCAACTTCCGTTTCGACGAATATAAAATCGGTAATGCAATCGAAAGGATTGGACATCGTTACCTTCTCCTTTAGTTAAAATGTTCTCTTGCAGCTAAATCCGGACTTGCCCATCGTTCTGAGGGCTTGATCCATTCATTTTAAACAGGGCAAAATTCTACATCCGACGCTACAACAGTGTCCGCGAATGACTGAAAGCGATCGTTGTAGCTCGCAATAATTTGCGGCGCGCTTTGATTGCCTTGGCTCCAGGTACTATGACCGTCTTTGATCACCGTCACTCGGTAGCCCAATTCATTAGCCTGACGGCAAGTCGCATCGATACACAGATCGGTTTGAACACCGGCCGCAACCACTTTTGTAATCCCGAGATTCGTTAATTCCGCGTGGAGATCCGTTTCATGGAACGAGTCTGGCGTATGCTTTTGAATGATGATGTCTCTGCTGGTAGGAGCCATCAAGGGGTGTATATTCCAACCCTCGCTATTCGTTTCCAGCGGCCCACCTTCGCCTTCATTATGCTGGACATATATCACAGGTATATGAGACGCACGGGCTTTTTGGATCAGTCCGCTGATGCGTTCCAGCAGACCTTGACTATCGTATACCGGGTATGGTTCCATAAACATACCGTTCTGCATATCAATGACCAACAGGGCAGTATCAGCTTTCATTCGTCCTCACTCCGTCCTTATCATTCCATCCAAATGGATTTTGCCTTCGGCCGACCCTTCCGTGGCGTACACTTTATGCATAAACACGTTAAACGTTTGATCACATTGCTCAAGCCGCCGTTTGGACTCACCGAGGATCGGACAGCCGAAGAAATCTCTTTTTGCAATTTTTTTGTGCCATCTTTGTAACTTGGCAAGCTCCGCTTCGTTTTCTTCCACTTCGCGATAACTGAAATTCCCTTTTGCAGTTTCGGATTCGATTTCTTGCAAAAACAGTTGACAACCGCCCAAAAATTCTTCCAACTCCAACGTTCGCTGTTTGTTGAATAAATCCCTGAGCTCCTGCTCGGTCCCATTCGCAAACCGCTCGACCTCAAGCAGCAGCGCCTCTCCGGAATTCGTTTCAATCATTCTTTTTAACGCCTCGATTTTCTTTGCTACTTCCGGCGTTTTGGGCGCCACACAGACCGATTGCTGAATGTAGACGACGCCTAAGGCCTTCAGCGTCCGCCAAACGCGCACCCGCAGCGTTGAGGGCTCCGCGGGGACTTTATACGATAAAATGATCCATTTCACATCGGCATTCAACAAGCTCTCCTCCTGACTTCCAATCCAAAAAAAAGTTGAAACAACTGTTGCACTTATTATTTAGAGATGCTAATTTAAAAATACCATTACTGAATCGAAAGGTAAATCATATGGACGTAAACGTGAAGCCGGAGGAAAAGAAACCGGAATCGCTTCTGCATCGATTAAAAACGATGGCCAAGAAGCTAAAACAAAATCTGATGACGATTTACTTGGCTTACCGCGATCCGAGGGTGTCTTTGTTTGCGAAAATTTTTGCCGTTTGCGTGGTTGCCTATGCATTCAGCCCGGTCGATCTCATTCCCGATTTCATACCGGTTCTCGGGTATTTGGACGATGTAATCATTGTCCCTCTGGGGGTGTACATTACGCTGCGTTTGATTCCGCCTGAAGTGCTTGAGGAATACCGCGCCGCGGCGGAGGAACGCAGAAAATTAGGAAAACCGATAAATTGGTTTACGGGGGCATTGATTATCGGATTATGGCTCTGTTTGGCGGTAGCGGCGTCTATGTACTTGTATAAGCTGTTTTATTGAAGATTCATGTTTAAAGAGAGCTTGCGGGCTCTCTTTTTGTCATAGTGCATATGGGTCAGCACGGTGCAGCCTGCCGCTTTCACTGCATCGAAAATTCCGCGAAAGCGCTCGCCGCTGCTCTTATGTGCTTGCCTAAAGCCCGATTACTCTAAAATTAAGGTTCCGTCGAACTTTTTATAATCTTTACATACTCTTTCGTGATGTCTTGCAAACAGCTCGCTTGAAGCTTCGGGAAGACGATCCATCGGGTAAAATTCGGCATTTACACTTTCATCCGTTTCTTTTTCAACAGTACCCGTCCACTGATCCACCCGGAACAAATATTCAATAATATGGTGCTCGTTTCCCCAACGGTCCGTGAACGTCTGCGTGTTGGGAGAAGAATATATAGCAATTAATGTTGCCTCAATAACGTCAAGTCCTGTTTCTTCTTTGACTTCACGCTTCATCGCATCAAACACGGATTCATCCAGTTCCATAGCTCCTGCGGGCATGCCCCATTTGTTGTCACCTCTGCGCTTTATAAACAAAGCGCGGCCTTCGCCGTCAAGCAAGATTGCCCGTACGGAGTTTACGATGATCTTTTGTGTGCCAATTAGTTTGCGAAGTTTTCCTAAATAAGAATCGTGCCAACTGCCGCTCATCTGCCTCATCCTTTGGATTATTTTGGATGAGAATATAATAACGGTTAAACCCTATCATTAAAATGATATCATTTAGATGGAATCGTTCTCATATTGATATGAACCATGTTCCAATATTCATCGATGACTCAGGAGCTTACTTCGAAGTAGAGGAATTGATGAATCTTTCCTCACGCGCGTGAGATGCCGGGCGACTGCCCGTTTTCCCGGACGCCAGCAATATAACGGCCACGCCAGACAAAATGATGGCGATTGCGCCGATCATCCGCAGCGAAAGCGGCTCCCCAAGCACAGTACACCCCAGCAGAACGGCAACGACCGGACTGATGTATGAGACGGTGTTCGGCAGCGTCGCAGTAACGCTGTTCCGCTGCAGCCAGGAGTACAGCAGAAAGCCGGTTACGGTTACAAACAAAAGATAAATAGTAGCGATCAGCATCGTTCCCGACAAAGCGGAGAGAGAAAACTGGGCGAATTCTCCTCTGGTTAGACTGACCATCATAATCACCATACCGCCCGTCGTCATCTGGATTGCGGTGCTGAACGTGACGCCGGGCTGCACGGTGCGCCGCAATGCAATCGTGCCGACGGCGGTCAGAAGCGAAGCGGACAGAGTGCATCCGACTCCAAGCGGGTTTAGCGCCGCTTGCCCCGATGGAGCAATGAGAATGACGAGGCCGACAAATCCAAGCAGCAGGCCGACCGATGCCTTGGCCTTCGGACGGTTGCGGAACATGCCCCAATCCAGCAAAGCCGTCCACAGCGGCATCGTAGATACAAGCAGACTCGTAACACCCGAGGACAAAGTTTGCGCGCCCGCGATAACCATTCCCTGGCCGCCGGCGATGAGGAGCGCGCCGACGAGCGCCGCGTTCCCCCATTGTTTACCCGTCGGATAAGCTGCGGCAGGCATGCGCCACAAACACCAGAGCAGCAATAACGCCCCGCATATGATGAAGCGAAAGCCGGTCAAATACGGTGGAATTTCCGTTATAACGACCTTCAGCGCCAGGAAAACGGAGCCCCAAAGCAGCCATAACGATACGAGCGCTGCAGCAAAGCGCAGGCCGGAAGGGGAGCCTTCTTGGTGCGACGGCAATGCGTTTTTCGTCATCATTACATTCCTTTCTGCGGCCAACGTCCGTCAGACACCGCAACGCACTTGACCAATTCACCGCCTAACAAATCATCGTTTCGCCATCGACAGGCACTATAATATGGGCGCTAGCGCCTTTTTCCTCTATAAATTGTTTCAACTCGCGCCTGGACAAAAAGCAATGATTGACCGCCTCCATGTGGGACACGATGATCGTTGATTGCGGAGCTGCCGAGTACGTCCGAGCAATATCTTCCTTGCCCATCGTAATGGGATCCCCTTGCAAAAACTGTGCGCCGCCTCCATTGACGATGATCACTTCCGGACGATAAGTGCGGATCGCCTCCTCTACCTCGGTGCACCAAATCGTATCGCCTGCAATATATAACGTTTTTTCATCCGGATGGCGAAAGACAACGCCGGAAACGTTCCCCATTAACCGCCCGATTTCGCCTGTGCCATGCCTCCCCCGCGTGCGGGACAGACGGACATCCCCCATTTGGTTCATGCGATCCAAGGCTTGTACGTTACGAAATCCTTGTTTCCTGATTGTTTCGGCATCTTCATCTGACTGCGCTATCATGTTCGCATCCTTGGGAAGCGCCTTGACCGCCGCCGCATCGAAGTGGTCGGGGTGCAGGTGGGTGACGATGACGGCATCGGACTGGATAATGTCCTCCACCGAAACCGGCAAATCTACCGTCGGATTATTCACCGGATTCGCCGTATTCGTCACGGGCGGGTAGGCCCCTTTCGCTCCCAAGTACGGATCGATCAAATAAGTCATGCCGCCATATTCCAGCACGATCGTTGCATTCCGGATTTGTCTGATCTTCATAGTTTCAGTGCCTCCCTTTCCTATTTCGCCCTTTTAGGTTAACATTTACGTTAAGATCGTGTACATAACGATAATCAAGAATATGGGCAATAACACTTGAATGTTGAAAGAGGTTATAAGGTTATGCTGGATCATACGGATAAACGTATTCTCGAGGAACTGGTCAAGGATGGCCGGATTTCGATGAAAAACCTGGGCGAGAAAGTCCATTTGACCGGCCAAGCAGCAGCCAACCGGGTCGTGAAACTAGAGGAAGATCAAGTCATTGAAGGCTATACCGTTCGTCTAAATTATAAGAAGACCGGACTCGTCGTACACTCGTTTATTACTATTTTTACGAAGAGCTTCGATCACCAGCCGTTTTTGTCATTTTTAGAAACGCAGCAGCCTTTCATCGTTCATAAATTCAAAATTAGCGGAGACGGGTGCTACCTCTTGGAATGCAGATTCCCTTCCAACGAAGAGCTCGACAAGTTTCTGGAACAATTAACCCGCTATGTCAATTATAAAATATCCGTTGTCATTAGCGAGATCTAAGAAAGAGACAACGGCCGGCTAGGTCAACGCAGAATGAAGGCCTAGACAGCCGCTGTTTTTTATTGCCGTATTTTAGCTCATCGATTCCGCAATTCTTCTTTTATCTTTAACGAATTTATTAAATAAATACCGAACTAGCGGTCCCACAACGATCAGCTGTAGAGGGAAAGCAAAAATAAAATTTTTGAAAACTAAAGAAAAATAACTTTCAATTAATGATTCTCCGACCAGCCGGTTGGAAACGTAAGCAGCCCCCAATCCATAAAGAGACATAAAGAGCACCATTCCAGTCACCATAAAAAATGCAAGAGATAAAATCACGTATACCTTCTTCGATTTATCATAGGGTAAAGATAATGCAATTCTCTTAGCTACCGGACCAACAATAAATAATTCCAATAAGGCAGCGGTAATAAAGATCTGAATCAGTTGAAGCAGTATTCCTTTCAAGGATATCGTGGCAATCAAGCCGTTTGTAAGCAAATTGTAAAATGTCATGCATACGACCATCCCTAAGCACGTCATCAATCCAAAATAAAAATGTTCTTTCTTCGTTCTCGGCAATTTCCATCATCCTTTCTACCCTTGTTATTATAGAGATAATGAAAATTCCTCATAAGTGAAAAGTTTGTGAACATTTCGCCGCATGGCGGCCAGCCAAAAGTCGCTAAACGAAACAAGACCCTCCTTATGGAAGGGTCTTGTTTCGTCATTGAAGGTAGGGTCGTTCGATGCAGCTACTCGATAAAATGAACGGCGAGTAGAAAACGTTTCAGCATTGTAGCGGCTTGAGCGCGGGTCGCATACTGGGCCGGCGCAAAATTGCCATCGTCTGTTCCTGTAATGATACCCGCTTGCACGGTACGGGATACGAAAGCTTGCGACCATGTAGAGATGGCATCCTGATCCTGAAACACAGCAAGCGCTTGTTTATTTTCTTGGATGCTTCTTCCTTCAGGCGTCAAGCTCAGAGCTCTGGCCAGCATGACTGCCATTTGCTCGCGAGTGATCCGTTCGTTTGGCGCAAAGCTGTCCGCGGTCATACCGTCTACCAGGCCGGCTTTTACTGCCGCTTCCACTACGGCCGAGTACCAGGCGGATGCCGGCACATCCTCAAAGCTTTTATACGCTGGGTCATGTTCAGTCGACAGTCCGAGCGATCGGACGAGCAGAGCGGCGAACTCCGCACGCGTAATGCTTTCGTCCGGTGCAAACCGGTCGGCCGACACGCCGGTCACAATGAGCCTCGATGCAAGATGTTCCACATCTTCCTTGGCCCAGTGGGCGGACAGGTCGGCGAACGATCGGTCCTTGGTTTCAATGGCAGCATAAATGCTGTAATGTGTGGCCCGCATGACGGCTTCTTTCTTTCCGTCGCTCCTTGAGCCCAAGTGCGTCGGAATGTACGAAACCGTGCTCGCGAAAGGGTCATAGTGCACCGCAATGACGTTGCCGCTCGCCGACGGATTCGTATACACAATGCCGCGGGTCATATACTTGCTGCCGAAGTCGTGCAGCTCTACGGTTTGCCCGTTGGCCGCGGCTTTCACCTTGAAATCTACGGCATGTCCTACTACACGGAATCCGAGGTTCGAGCCCATTTGTTCCAGCTTCGTTTCTACGGCATCGCTTACCCGTTCCATCGACGTCACGATGTTTACATCACTTACCGCGACACCTAGACGCTTAGCCAAGCTGTCCAAATCCAATACGCTGGCTTGAAGCACCAAGCTCGAACCGTTCAATTCGATGCCGATTGCGGCATTCGGGTATGCATCTGCCATCGTCTCCAGAGAGCCTCCGGGAAGCTGTACCTGTACGGACGGTTCCGTGTCGCTTAATTTGATCAGTATGATCGGCTGCGAGGCGTCCTTCAGCAGCTCCTGTGCCTGATTGAGAACATCCGCCGTTACAATCAGCTTTTGTGTAAGTGTCCCACCCGCTTCCTCCGTCACGAATGAGGACGAATCGACGATAATGACGACATGACCGGATGAGTCCAAAGCGATTTGATATTTCGGCGGATCGGCTACCGTAACCGGTTCCGTAATCGGAGTCGAACTGGAGTCCGATTCGGGTTCTTCGTTTGAAGGCAGCGGAGTCGAATCGGATACGGTGATTGTCATCGTTTGGTCCGTGCCGCCGCTGAACTTGAAGGTGAGGCGGGTTAAGCCTACCGGTTGTGTGTTCAAATATGCTTTCAAGATCGTTACCGTGTTACCCGACAACGTATAATCGGTACCTGGCGTCAGTGGTTCGGCGTCGTTGGTTATACCGCTTAGTGTGTTGTCGTTGAGCGTCAGCGTTGTCGTCACTTCGGCGTTCTCCGCTGAGCCGGCGTACTTGTCAAAACTGGCGGCAGCAGGGGCGATTGCACTGTTGTTCGGCGTCGAATCGGATACCGAAATCGTCATCGTCTGATCCGCTCCCCCGCTGAACTTGAAGGTGAGGCGGGTTAAGCCTACCGGCTGTGCGTTCAAATAAGCGTTCAAGATCGTTACCGTGTTACCCGATACGGTATAATCGGTACCCGGCATAAGGAGCGCTGCTCCATTGGCTATACCGCTTAGTGTGTTGCCGTTGAGCGTCAGAGTTGTCGTCACTTCGGCGTTCTCCGCTGAGCCGGCGTACTTGTCAAAGCTGGCGGCCGCAGGGGCGATCGCGCTGTTGTTCGGCGTCGAATCGGATACCGAAATCGTCATCGTCTGGTCCGCTCCGCCGCTGAACTTGAAGGTGAGGCGGGTTAAGCCTACCGGTTGTGCGTTCAAATAAGCTTTCAAGATCGTTATCGTGTTACCCGATACGGTATAATCGGTACCCGGCGTAAGCAGCGCTGCTCCATTGGCTATGCCGCTTAGTGTGTTGCCGTTGAGCGTCAGTGTTGTCGTCACTTCGGCGTTCTCCGCTGAGCCGGCGTTCTTGTCAAAACTGGCGGCCGCAGGGGCAATCGCGCTGTTGTTCGGCAGCGGCACGATATTCGTAACATTGATTTTTTGCACCGTTTCACTGCCCGCTAAATCTTTGGCATATACCGTATATGTACCATTCCCCGCAACGGCAAAGTTTCGGACGGTAAAAATATCCGTTCCGGCATCTGCAAATGCAGCGGCTGTATTGTCTCCCGGAAGCCATTTCAGACGGAACAACGTATTCGAGGTACCGTATGTTTGTGCCGTCACCGTCAGTGTGACAGGCTCGGTCGTCGGCGCCGTCGTCGATGGAGTGATCTTGACCGATGGCGCCAGCGGCATAGTGACCGTGACACTAACCGGGTTCGTCGTCCCAGCCAAATACAGGTTGTCTCCTTCATAGAGCGCAGTCAAGGTATGGGAGCCAGTCGGCAGGGAAGGAAGGTTCAGATGGGCATCGCCACCGGTATCCAGCGGCACGCTGCCTAACTGCTGGTCGCCTTCTTTAAACGTCACCGTACCCGAAGGCGTGACGAAATCCCCCGCAACCGACGCCGTGAGCGTAACCGGTTCAAGGTAAGTAGCGTTTGTCACCGATGCGGTTAACGAGAGCTGCGGCTTGAAAAATATTTTTTTCGGTGTTGTTTGCAGGCCGTTCCCTGACGTATTGTCACCGAGTAAGCCCTGTCTGCCCCACGACCATAAACGTCCGTCGGCATCGAGTCCATAAGATACCGCATAGCCGCTCCAGACGGAGGCAAATTGGAAAGGTGCTCCGTTATCCGAAACCGGCACTTTATGCGGAGCAGTATTGACGGTTGAGCCATCTCCCAGCTGACCTGATGAGTTTAGACCCCATGTCCACATGCTCCCAGCCTCATCGATTGCCAGCACATGCTTGAGTCCTCCGGAGACACGGACGAATTTCACCGGATTTCCATTGTCCGTGATGGAGATTTTGTTTGGGGCCCATAATGTTCCCGACACACCTCCATCGCCAAGCTGACCTTGATCGTTACCTCCCCAAGACCATACATCCCCATTCGTATCGATGGCCAATCCCAAAAACGGTCCCGTTCCGAGAGTGGATCCTGCAGAAATCGATTGGAACTTGGCTTCTACGCCGCCATCCATCACAGTAAACGGCGAGGGATTATATGCGGGTTGAAAAATGGTCCAGAGATGCTGCTGAGAATCGATTGCGATCACAAATTCATCATTCCCCTCCAGAGCATCAAAGACAACCGGATCCCCGTTACCGTAAGCCACCGTTTGTTTGGTTGGAACATAAGGATCGGCTGTAAGCGTTCTGAACCCCCATATCCATAGCTTGCCGTTACTATCCAAGGCAAAAGAAGATGAACGTGAAGCGGCAATTTTTTTAAATACAACAGGGGTGCCTCCGTCCATTACATTCGCCTTTGTCCAGTTGCGCGCGCTGAGCGTACCGCTCCCAAGCCCCAACTGACCTGCCCCGTTATCGCCTGCTCCCCACAAATGGCCGCTGCTGTCCAGAGCGATAGCGAAGTCATAGCCGCCCTTTATTTCCTTGAATGATACCGGCGCCCCATTGTCCAGCACCTTGATTTGCATAGGGGTATGGGAACTGGGCGTGATCCCGTTTCCGAACTGACCGGAAAGGTTCGAACCCCATGCCCAAATACGACCGTTCGCATCCAGCGCGAAAGTCGTGTCCCTCTGCGATGACATTGATGTGAACATCAAGCCCGCCGCATCCGCCTGTACCGGTTGGATCAGAGGGCAAATCATTATAACCATGCACAGAATAGCGGCAATCCAACTTCTCACAAACCTGTTCTTCATCATTATTCTCCTTTTCTATCTCCGTGAACAACCGAACTTAGTAGGCGAATACCTCCTCATTTTAGTTATTCTACCATAATAAGTTTCGGAATAAGGTTGAACGTTTTTTATACTTTTCATAGATTTGCTGTTATTTGATTTCATAGCGTTCATCGCTAAAATGATGGGGCGGTTGGTTTTGTAGCGTCAATGATGAGAGAAACAAATCCCAATTGTCCGCCCTTGTTTCTGTGGTCGAAACGTTTGGAACGATAGATGAAGCCTTGTGTTTCATCCCATTCCCGGCATCGAAACATCCCATTTTCATCGCAATACTCCAATAAATTCACTTCAAACCCGGCAGCTATAAACATTGTTGATATCGTTTTATAGTTATGTACCATTTTATGACCAGCCGCAGGATGGTCTGTGGGTCCCGGTCCGCCTATTTGAACCATGTGTTGGTACTCATCATTTGGAAAATAACCGTCGGGAACAGCGCATCGAACATAACCGCCAGGCTTCAAAAATTCATAGCAAATTTGTGCCGCTTCCATGCCTTCGTTCAATGTTAAATGCTCCCATACATGCTCTGCCAAAATGGCTGCGATTGAATTAGGATCGAATTTCTCCTTCCAGTCGGTTCGTTTCAATAGATTTAATTGTTCTTCCTCCGTCAGAAGCCAATCCGTAAAAAGAGGGTTCGTTTTTGCGAATGACCCTGCTCCTATGACAACTTTTAATTCTTTCGGAATAACCACTACGAATAACCTCCCGCCAGCTTTTACAATGAATGTACCATGCTAAATAGAATATAAAATGGAAATTTCTCTGGTTTATATGGAATTTTGTAATACCATCACCGTTCCTTGAGCAAATAAAATGGGATCGTCTGCGCAGCAGGCAGAGATCCCATGAAATACGTATTATCGCTGTTCGTTAGACGAAGACCCGGTACGCCATATACCAAGCACAAGTCGTTTATTGGCCTTCGAACGGCATCCATCCGGGAATGCTGAGGAGAAGCTGCCACATCGGCTCGGGAATGAACAGACGCTCGCGGTCGGAGGCCGATAAAGTCGTGCGGATTTCCGCGCTGCGCCCGTCGCGGACTTTGTTAGCCCAATCGGGCTCCATGAGCATTTCGCGGCCTAGTGCGAGGAGCGGAATGCCGGATTCTATTGCGTCGAGCGCATCTTCTGCCGTGTGAACGGCTCCGACGCCGACGAGCGGCACCCGATGGCCAACGCGCTCCTGCAAGATGGCTAAGCGCGATTTGCTCCCCCATGAACCGCGGCGCGGCGGATTGCGGAAGTCCGTCAAAGAAATATGCAGGTAATCGAGTCCGCGAGACGCAAGTACGTCTACGAACTCCAGCGTATCCTCCATCGTAATTCCGGGTATCTCTTGTTGTTCCGGGGAATCCGCCGCGTTTCCAGGCATGTCCCGCTCTTCGGGCGACAGCCGGTAACCGACTGCGAACGGCTGGTCAGCGTGTTCGCGGACGGCTCGCAGCACTTCATCGACGACCGCAAGACTGAACGTCATTCGCCGCTCCAAATCGCCTCCGAACCGATCCCGGCGCCGGTTCGAAAGAGGCGAGAAAAATTGATGGGTCAGGTTGCCGTTGGCCCCGTGAATCTCCACGCCATCGAAGCCCGCCGCGATGGCCCGGCGAGCGGCTTCACCGAATGCGCGAACAATCGCTGCAATCTCACCCTCCTCCAGCGCGCGCGGCACGGCAGCGCCTTCGCGTGCTTCCGGTACGGCGCTGGGGGCGACGAGATCTCCCGTTCTCGTGCCCTGGCGTCCCGTATGGAACAGCTGCAGGATCGCCTTGGCCCCCCGCTCCCGGATCGTGGCGGCGAGCCTGCGCAGCCCGGGAATTTTGTTATCGTCGTCGGCCCCGGGGGCGCCAGGCATTCCGCCGTTCGGAAGCACCCAAGTGGCGGCAGTGATGATCATTCCAGGCCCTTCTGACCGTCGGGCGTAATAAGCGATCTCGGTGTCCGATACCGTGCCGTCGGCTTGGGAAGACAGATGCGTCATCGGGGCCATGACAATTCGATTGGCGAGCGTCAGGCCGCTGGGCAGTTCATAAGGTTGAAACAACGATTGCGCGGTAGATTTCATTGACGTTTCTCTCCTTTCTCTGCTCCGATTGTCTTCATCGGAGGAGGTAGTTGTTATTATAGAATGGATTGACCGAAGAGGTAAGAACACAAAATCGTTGGACTTAGTCCATTCAAATGGACCTACACGGAGGTTATCTGCAAACATAACCGCATGTCATTTTTATGATTATCGATAGCAGTTAGCGAATACTACCGGGTCTGCGTCACTCTATTCGGATAAGCGTAAGCATACGATGAAACGAAGATATATCTCACTTTAAGCGTTTTTTCGTCGAAAATAAATGAAATGACAAATGCTTGGTCCGGATCCTCTACATCAAAACGGGAAAACCGCGGTTGAATACGGCCGTCCTTTTTTTCATAAAAATACGTTGCAAACTGATCACCGTCATAGCCGTAACCTGCCGTCCCATAAGCTTGAAGGACATCAAAAAGCGAGCTCTCGTTGACTTTGATTCCTTTATAGGTACGGAATGAAATATCTTTATCGCTCGTTTCATTCACCGAAATTTTCCAAGCCTCCATTTGCCCGTTCGCGTCATAATGAATCGCCAAATCTCCGTATCGTTGGAAACTGCCCACCGAAATGGTTTCAGGTGTCCCGTACTGCTTATCGAAGGAGTCCTTACTGGTTGCTCTAGCAAACGAAATTCCAGTTTTGTCGTCGACCAGGCTAAAATCTTCTTCTCCTCCCGGCATTACCATAAAATCCGGCAGCTCCTGAGTGGATGAAACGCTCATTTTGTTCAGTATACCGGGATCTGAGGGCTCTTTGGGACGTTTCTCTATTTTCAGCATTCCCTTCAGCTTTAAGGTTCGAATCCATTGCACGGTTTCCGCTCTAGTTAACAAGTCGTTTCCTGCGAAGCCTTCAACATCAGCTGCCGTTTTACCATGGGCAAGGTGGTTTATAAGCAAATACCGGACGGCATCCGCGCCTTCATAATTCACGCCGCGCGCAGACGATATAATTTCCGCGGCTTTGACTCGAGCAACCGGCTCATGTCTTGCCTGCTTCCGGTCGGCACCTGCTGCCGGATGATTCCACATCGAAGCAAGCCTGTACGGTCCGTCCGTCCAGTCAACGCCTTCGATTTCCGGTAGAGCCGCTCCAAACGATCTGTACAACATTTTTAAAAACTCCGCCTCCGTCACCTCTTGATCCGGCCGAAACGTCCCGTCCGGGTAACCGTCGATGATATGCCTGCCGACGGCCCATTGAAAAACCTTTTCAGACCAATGGTCCTTCAGATCGGCCGGGTCCCGTCCCATCCACGTCCATCCGGAAACAGAGACGGCGGAAGCCGCATAGGAAATTCCGCTTAAATGACATGAGCCGAATAATGCCATGATCATGATCGCTTTGACGATTCTCTTTTTCAATATAGTTCACACTCTCCATTCATTTGGGCTCCCTGATACCCTTCGAACGTAATTTCCGTTTTTTGCCTAATCGCTGAAGCAACCGGTGAACGTCGTGTTCTTTGCAAACGAAAGCCCCGTTTCCGAAAAGGAAAACAGGGCTATAATCAGTAGAAATCCTGCATGTTTGGACGACTGCCGAACATAGCCATTACCGAGGCTGCTTCGGGGCCGCTAGTTCATCTGCGGCAGCCTCGTGGTGTTACTGCAGACCTCAATAATTATCATTTAAATGTGTTTTCAGCGACTCCCGGCAATATATCGTATATGGATTTTCCTATCTTAGCCTCAAAATATTTTTTTATTTCAAATGTAGCCTTCCATTTCGGTACAATATAATCATTAAGACCATGCCGCAGTGCAACGTCAATCATTCTTTTTTCCATGACTCCATTCTCATAAAATACGCTACTAACACCTGATATTAAGTAAATACCTTCGACGTACATTTGGAATTTCCTTTCAAAAAATGATTCGAAGTCTCCAGTCTCTTATCTCTACAAAAAATATACTGTGATTGACATGATTGCAGTTATAACATATACTGTGCTTATAAATGCACAGTTAACAAACCGCACGTGAACCGACGGTTCGTTGATAAAAGAGTGCATAATTATATTCGGAAGGATGGAGTGCCATATGTCTATTCAAGTGGGGCAAGCGGCTTTATTTGCAGATGTTGTAAGGGATCGTCATTCGGTAAGAAAATATGATGCGAGTTGGACTATTTCCAAGGAAGAGATGACGGAACTTTTGCAGGAAGCTACCCTCGCTCCTTCAGGAGCTAACGTGCAGCCTTGGCGGTTCCTAGTTATCGATGATCCAGAGCTTAAAAAAAAGCTGCTTCCGATCGCGTACAATCAGGAGCAAGTGATCCAGGCTTCGGCGGTTGTTGCCATCCTGGGCGATTTGCGGGGTATCGATAAAGCGGAGCAAATTTACAGCGCGGCGGTAGAAGCCGGGTATATGAGCGAACAGATCAAAGCACAAATGCTGCAAAATTTGCGCGGATTTTACGCGGATCCTGCGTCTGAAGTAGTTAAACGCGCAGCGTTAATCGACGGCAGTCTCGTCTCGATGCAATTTATGCTCTCGGCCAAAGCCAGAGGCTACGATACGGTTCCGATGGGCGGATACGATGAAAAATCGCTTAGAAGCGCATTTCATATTTCCGATCGCTACTCCGTCGTCATGCTGATCGCAGTCGGAAAAGCGGCTCAAGAGGCACATAAGACGGTGCGTCTTCCAGTCGAGGAAGTCACCTTCTGGAATGCCATTCCAGAAGAAGTATAAGCGTTAGGCGAATAATTCATCGCTGGTCCAGCTTGTTGTTCAACTCCCCGAAAACTATTATAATGAGCATACGAAACAGGATGAATAGTACACACCATCACACCAGGATATCGTAGAGCGATTTATAATAAGGAGTGACCGACATGGGTATGACGAATCGGGGGATTCCTATAGGACCTCGCCGTTTCGTAATTGCTGTACATGCATTGGTGTGGCTGGCCCGAAGCGAAAAGCTACTGCCCAGCTCGGCGATCGCTTGCCAGGTCAATTCACATGCGACTTTTTTGCGGAGAGTTCTTCAGGTGCTAACTCAGGCAGGGATGGTAGAAGCAAGAGAGGGCAGAGACGGCGGTTACGCACTCGGCAAATCGGCCGGCGAAATTACGTTGGCTGACGTCTACGTCGCGCTCAAAGCCGAGTGCGCGGAGCTGGATGACAACGACAATTGCAGCGAGGCCGACAAGCAGTTAGATTCTATGCTCGTCACTATATTATTCGATGCGGAGCAGCAAACGATAGAATATCTTCGTCAATTTACGATTGCCGATATGTTGACGCGCATCCCTTTATGCGATAATAAATAGTTGAATTGTATGTCCCGATACATCCGTGCGCTGCACGGATTTTTTATTTTCGGGCATGTTTATTTGAAGTGTTACGAATTTACACGTTCGGCTTTACTCGCCTGTCTTGCATGTAATTTTTTCATTGCAAACCTTGCTATAGGCTGTGCAATTAACAATTCAATCCAAAATGCTACACCAAAGTTTCTAGGCCAAATATGAAGGAAATTTTCAAACGGTTCTACGCTTATTTGGTTCGTACCAACCCAAGTTCCTATAATGGACAGCCAAAGAGATAATACCGTTACATTTAATACCGTATTTAATAATATTCTGGCATTAAATCCATCTGTCTGTCCCACGAATTTTGGCATCAGCTTACCAACAATCGGTCCCGCAATCAGCCTTACTGATAAAATGACGATTAACCACATAAGAGGAATAACTTTTAAACTATCTAAGTACACTTCTTTACTGAAGCCACGTTCCAATCCCATAATAATAGGCGTGAACATTCTGTGAACGTTTTTATAAAATTCAATAAACCAAAAGGAGTTAAAGCGTCGGTTCCAATCATTTTTAGAAGCAACGTAAGTAATGCTATTCGGAAAGAAAAAACCGGAGTCATGCTCTATTTGTAAATCAGCATGCTCCGGTTATATGTTGTTGCCTTAAGCTGTGTCTGACGTATCCGTTCCATCCGGGCCATCGGCAAGATCTACCAAGCCGACAGCAAGCAAAGTGATCGCTGCTGCTTTCCCCAGCTTCTTAACGCCGTCTTTAAGCAACTCCTTATCGTTTTCCTTCATGCCTGTGACCACATCTTTCCCGCTTTTGACCATATACTCGATCCCCTGGCCAACACCTTTTACTGTTGTTGATACGGCATTTCCAAGCTCATCGAGTCCCGCCTTCGCCTGTTGCGTATCCGCCGTTAGGCAGCCTGCGCCAGCATCCCATATGCCGCTCGCTGCTTGACCTGCGATTTGACCCGTCTTCGCCGTCACTCTCTCCACATCATTGCCTATTTCTTTAATGTAATCGCTATGAACAAGCTCCCCCGCAACACGCACAGATCCTCCAAGTATTTTACCTGTCACATCGCCGGCCATCTTCCCAATACCTTTCAGAATATCCATATCTAAAAGCACCTCCGTATCATCATTTAATCTTTATAACGATTGTTGACGCATTTCGTTTCATTACTCGCCCAGCCGCTACATAATTCTCATTTTATTCCATTATCTCCTCTTCGGATAACAAATAATGTAAATTACAATTCGATTTATAACCGTCCCTTACCTGCATCAATGATCGGTTCCATGCTAAAATATCCGATATAGACCGGAATATGGCGAGGAGGCAATGTGTAGATATGGAAGTACGGCTAGCAGAACGAATGATTGCAGAGTGGGCATCGGCGAACGCCGATGCGCTTGGCATAGGCCCGAATAAGATCCGGGCGTCATATATATATAATCCCGGAGGCTTCGGCAACTTGTCTATCCGTCTGACGGACGGCCGTACACGGCTTCACGTCAAGTTGGCTCCACCTATCAAAGCCGCACGGCTGCGGCAGTGGGCCGGCGTCAGCGATTATCTTGCCGAGCACTACGCCGCGCCTAGGCTGGTCCATACGATTGACCGCGAGATCGTTCCGGGGTATCCATACGGACTTGTTTTCGAATATATCGAGGATGCGACCCCGCTTGCGGAAACGCGGAATCCCGAGGCCGCACTGACGGGTGTCATGGAGACCGCCGCGAAGCTCCATCGCGACGATCGTCTTCGCGGAATGCTGCCTAAGGCGGAGACGCGCACTTATGCGGAGGCATTCGAAGACGAGTACATTTCCCGGTTTACGGAGGATCTCGACGGAATCCGTGGGTCGCGCGAGCTGCTCAGGGATTTCGTATCGGACGAGACGATTTCGTGGTTCGGGGAAGAGATCGGGAGGTTGAGGGAAACCGTCCGGCAGACACCTGCGTTTCTACTCCCTGCGGGCGATGTTGTTCATAACGACCTGAACGGCAACAACGTGCTGACGTGCGGCAGGAACGGCTTCCGGATCATCGACTGGGACGACCTGTCCGGCCAGGGCGATGCGGCGATGGACTACTCGGTACTGCTTTGGCCACTAACGCATGATCCGTCATGGCCGATCTGGAGGGAGAAGGCTCTGGAAGGAGCAGGGGCTGCGGCCGGAGAGCGGTTGGAACTGTATTTTCGGGCGAAGTTGCTTGACGACGTCATCGACGTGCTGGCCGATTATGTCGAGGCGGAGCAGGTGCCTGAGCATCGGGATGAGGCCCAGCGCAAAGCCAGGGCGGTTCATCTTCACTCGTATCCGCTGTATCTCGCCAAGTATGGCGTCGGATAAAGCGGCCGCACCGTGCTTTCACCTGCCAGTTACTTCAATAATGGCTGCCGGTGCCGGTGCGACAGCAGCCATGCGCATGGTGCTATCGTTACCCTTTAGGCATTCAAAGGCTTTTTTAATGTTTGCAAATAAATGCCGCAACAGGCTTTGAAATCGTTATTCCGCCCCTGAAGGATTGCATCATCTCTTTAGTCAATTTAAGAAATGTCGGCGCGATTACATCTCTGACTTCGTTGCTTAGAAGTTTATCATTCAAAGGGCCTTGATATAGTTGCGTCGCCATATACTATTGCAATACAAGTTCTGGCTCTGTTACTTTGAAACCGGCATCGTACGTTGATCGGACTCCACACCTTGGATAGATAGGACGAAGGAATGTGAGGGCATAGACCCGTCGAGATTTGGTAGAGTGAATCCCAAGGACCTTGTGGAGAGAGGTGTGCAGTACATTTTGTAATGGAAGATGTTGTAAATTTTGTTGACACCTTATGTTCCCGCATGCGCTTAAACGTGACTTCTTGGCCCAGTATTCCCGGCGCTTAACGCGTTCATAGCCAAACATACGGACTCCGGCTTTCGCAGCCGCGCGTTCGCCCTCAACTGGACCGCCAACCAATTGGGGCTGCTGCTCGGACCGTTAATTGGCGGCTTCTTGGCTTCGCAAATGTCAATCACGATTGTGTTCGCTATCAACGGTTGTATGCTGTTACCGGTTGTGCTAATACTGAAAATACCGAAATTGTAGATGCTCTCAAGCAATGTGAAAGCTAGGGAAAATTCCTCGATCTAAAGGAGGCGAAACGATGGCCGTACACCATTTTCAACCCGAGCATTACCACAACACCATAGGGGCTCACGAGCCCGTACTCAAAATTGCCGACGGCGATACCGTCGTGACATCTACAGTAGACGCCAGGGGCTGGGACCATCGGGGAGAAAGCGCGGCCGGGCGCGGCAATCCGATGACGGGACCTTTCTATGTGGAAGGGGCGCAGCCCGGCGATACGCTTGCCGTACGGCTTGAATCGATGGTACCTAGCCGGGCTTGGGGCTGGACGTTCAACGTGCTGGCGCCGAACGTCGTCGATCCCAATGCTGCCGCAGCCTTGCCACCGCCCGAAATCGTGCGTTGGTCTGTGGGCACTGAGCAAGCTTTGGTTGCTTTGGAAAAGCCGACGCCCGGTTTGGCCGGATTGAAGCTGGAAGCGCGCCCGTTTCTGGGCTGCTTTGGCGTGGCTCCTCCGAAAGATCAGGCGATTTCAACGGCGACGAGCGGGGAATACGGCGGGAATATGGACTATAAAGGTCTTGTAGCCGGTGTTACCGTCTATTTTCCGGTTTTTGCGGAGGGGGCGCTTTTCTTTCTCGGGGACGGGCATGCCGTTCAAGGCTGTGGGGAAATTGTAGGCACCGGAGTGGAAATATCGCTCGATGTCCGTTTCACCGTTCGGGTATTGAAGGGGAAAACGATCGGTTGGCCGCGAGGCGAATCGGACACGCATTGGTTCTGCATCGGTAACGCCAGGCCGCTTGACCAGGCTCTGCAACACGCAACGACGGAAATGCTGTCTTTGCTGACGAAAGACTTCGGTCTGACTGCCTCGGAAGCGAGTCTGCTTCTGGGCCAGGCTGTGGAATACGAAGTGGCGAATGTGTTCAACCCTGCTTACAGCGTCGTTTGTAAAGTTCCAAAGGCCGTTCTGTCCATGCTATAAAAGAACTGTTTATCTGATAAAATGGCGATCGCTCTACGGTATCGAACCAGGGGGCGATCGCCATTTTGTTCTGGCAAGTCTCGTATCGAACTGGGGCGCTAATTGAAGACTTTAGTTTCGTTAATATCCGCTTGATCAAGGAAAATCCTCGGTTTACGACATGCCGTTCTTAAATATAAGAACAAAGTTCTTATACAGAGATTGTCGTATATTTCTCGGATATCTTCTTACAGGACCTCGAAACCAGTTACCCGGATTGGTATGATCGATTTGATGAAGCCATGAACCAGCGAGAAGAGAAGGTATTGGCTTTCTACGAAGAAGGAATACAAACAGGGATTTTTAATCATCTCAATGGGAAGCTGTTAATCATGCAGGATGAGATTCTTAGGGGAATGTTCAATGTTAAATATCTAATGACGAATCAATTATCTGTTCAACAAATTTTATATGATTATTATCAATTAAAGGTGTTACCTTACCGAATATGGGGAGCCGGGCGGAACGTAGAATGGCGGTACTCGAAGCCAGCCGCGTTTACGCATCGAGTATTTCAATCTGGCTGCAAAAGCTAATTTTTCGCCTTGGAACTGAGTAAATAAAATACCGACATCTGCGCGGATCGATTCGGCAGCAATAGCGGAGGCACGGACAATCAAACTGGCGATTTTAAGAGATAATTCGTTGGCGAGCACATCATCCGTTAATTTGACCCCAAGCGGAATATTGCTTGGATCCGAGGTAGGCATATCTTCGGGAGCATGCGGCAAGGTAATGCCTTCTTTAATTATGAATTCATGGAGTCTTTTCCGTTGACTGGTCCCGAGCATTAAATCCTCTTCAAGCAATGCTTTTAATTCATGATCAGTCGTGGTGTTTATTGCGGCCTGAACGGTTGCTTTGGCTAATTCAAGACCTGCCAAGTACAACCAACATCCCATCACCTCTCCAACATGAAGAGGTTGGTCTTCATCCTGATCTGTCATTGATTTAATAGTATCGATTGCTGATTCCAATATGTTTACCATGTGCTTCCTCCTGTTCTTGAATTAACATGAATATTGTTTGCAGAGGAAATTTTGTTTATTCAAAATATAAAAATGCAACTAACCACATATGTACCTAATCAGTTATTTTGTGAGGATGTTAAAAGGGAGCTGCGCGGCAGCTCTTCGTCGTTTAGAAGCAGTTTATTTTTCACTCTCGTATCCCGTTACCTTAGTTAAATTTGACGAAGCATCCTATGGAGTGTTAATTTTTGGCTTTGTAAAAAGAAAAGCTCCCCGTAAGATGGAATTGTGCACAGGGTCAATAGCGCTAACATTCCGATCTCGGAAGACGCTCTAAATATGATGTTTAAGCAAAGTGATGCCCAAAATCAACGGATAGTCTTCATACAGATTATTCAGCCAACGGCAACCTAATCTCGATCAAGGTACCTTCATTCACCTTGCTCTGGTAGTTAATACTACCGTTGTGTTGTTCAATAATCCTATGACTAATCATAAGGCCAAGCCCAGTTCCTTTTTCTTTTAAACTATAAAAAGGCTGCCCCAATTTAGCCAAAAGTTCCTCTGGGATCCCGCAACCTTGATCTTTAATAGTCACCAGACACTCCTCTTCTGCTTCTTTATGTAAGCTAATTTGGATCAGCCCGCCTTCAGGCATGGACTCTATTGCGTTCTTTAATATATTGAGGAATACCTGCTTTAGCCGGGTTTGTTCGCAGGTGATAGGGAAACAGGATTCTCCATACACTTTTATAAATTGAATATTATTCATGTGAGCCTGTGGAGATAATAACTCAACTATATATTCAAGCAACTCTTTTACATCCGTTCGAGTAAGTTGAACAGCTTGAGGTTTAGCCAATGAGAGAAGTTCACTGGTAATAATTTCGATTCGTTCCAGCTCACTCAGCAGCAAATCGCTATATTTTAGACTAGCGTGCTCCTTTTTGTAGAGCGATAGAAACCCTTTTATGGTAGTGAGGGGATTTCGAATTTCATGAGCCACGCCTGCCGCCAGCTGCCCGGCAAAGGAAAGCTTTTCAGATTGCAGTAAAATTTCTTCTGCTTTTCTTCGTTCGGAGATATCGCGGCTGATAATAACGATGTGCTCGATTCGGTTTACTTCCCCTTTAACCGGCTTGCAATGGGACTCAAATTCGATCCAAGGACCGTCTTTATGTTTCAATCGAAACTCCATGGTTACGGAACGAGATTCCTTACTTTCAAACATCCTCTCCACCGCAATCATGTAAATCCCTTCATCCTCTGGATGTAGTAGCTCCCTTAAGCCCATATGCTCCAATTCATAGGCTTGATACCCTAATACGTACTGATGAGAAGGAGAAAAATAACTAACGGTACAGTCGCCATCCAATACCATGATCAAGTCTGATGTATTCTCAGCGATCAATCGATATTTCAATTCACTTTCTTCAAGTGTTCTCTCCATATACTTTCTTTCTGTAACAATTCTACGGAGCCGTTCATTAGATTCAATCAGCAAACCTCCTACGATTACCCCTAACATCACAAACAACAGATATTGGAAGTGGAAAAGCGGTTGATTCAACAATATATGAAAAGTGAATACCGTACACATATAGAGAACGATATAGGTACCAAAAAAGGCAACGCATCTTATGAGGGGAGCGATGCGTCTCAAATATATATGCAGGATAGTGAAAACAAACATGATGACTGCCCAACCTATTATTGCTGGCAACCAATTTCCATTTGAACCCAACCTTGTAAGTAAGGATAAGATACCTGTTACTATTCCCGGAATAGGCCCTAAATAGGCAAAAACCAGAATCACAGGGGCATATCTTATATCATAAGAATATCCCTGCTGCTTGACCGCCAACAATATTAAGATAATGGAAACAATCCCTGCATAAACACCAACCCAGATTTGCACCTTTTTTAATGGGGTTTGCTTAATGAATGATCGGATGATTAAAGGTGTACTGACCAATAATGAAAAAATGGAGAGATTAACTAAATAATCAAAAAGTATCAATACGTTCACCCTCACTAGTAGTAATTCACTTGAATGGCCCTTTTAGAATGTTAGAGAAAGTGAAACATATTGTCTAAGCTTATATTAACTTCTCTTTTAATTATTTTAACTGATATTTTTACTTTTTTGGAAAATTTATTTTATAGTGAATTGACTCCTTCCATTACATAAATAGACCCCCATCCAAAGGCTGAGGGTCTTAACCGTTTCATTGAAGCTGTTGTCAGACAAAAATAATGGGAACCTTTTTAAGCGCATATGTTTGTGTCGCTAGACAAAGGCAGAACCTACGCATTGCAAAGTATCCCACCTTTGCGTATCTGTAGTAAAAAGTAAAATATTTGGCTTTTCATAAAGTAACCTTCCCCTTTATTTATCCATGCAAATAATTTCGCGTGCCGGTTTTCAGCGGATACAATTTCGTATCCGGGAGCGTGGGAGCCTGGCTGCGGATCATCCAGGCACAAAGCTCGGCCAGCATTTCCCGTTCGATGCCGCTGTGTTCTGCCTGTCCGTATAAATTATCCAGCTCCAGAGGATCGTTTGAAACCCGGTACAGCTCCCCCTTTCCCTTCATATCCATATTCAGTTTCCATTCCCCTTTGCGAACAGTGCGCAACCAGCCGGACTGCGTGTACCTGTTCAATTCGTTAAACTCGACCACGTCGTTCGTAACACTGCCGATCAAATTAAATTCCGGAGGATTGCCATCAAGATGATACAGTCCGCCATATCCGTGCTCGACAAACACACTGGCAAACTCCTGTTGCGGATAATCCTGTCCTGTGAGCAGGGGCCAAAGACTGCGGCCCTGTACTCCTGCCGGAATTGGGCTTCCCATCACTTCACAAAGCGTTGGCATCACATCCGCAAGGGATACATGGGCAGGGTGCGGTGAACGGCTGGCTGCCACGCCGGGTCCGTGAAATTGTAAGGGTATACGGGCCAAAATTTCCGGGGCCTCGGGACCTTTTTTCAATAATTCGTACTCGCCCAAAAAATCACCGTGATCGGACATAAACACAATCAAAGTCCGTTCCATTAGCGCTTCCGCTTCCAGAAATTCAACAAAACGCCGGATCTGGTCATCAATCAGCCGAAGCATTCCCAAGTAATTGGAACGGGCTCTGGGAATTCGCTCCCGATAATCAGGAAGAAAATGGGCGATTTGCTCGCCATAGAACTTCCACTTATCCCCTTTGGCAATACGCTGCTGTACATCGGCCTGCAAAGGAGGCAATTGTTCCGGCGTGAACATGGAATAATACGGCTCCGGCACCTGGTAAGGATTGTGCGGTTCGGGAAAGCTGAGCCACATGAAAAACGGACGATCTTTCACTTGCTTCACCCATTGCTGCGCCGCGGTTACGGCCCGGTAAGGAAGCTGGCATTTGAGCGGAAAAGGGGTGGGCTCCAGGCTGACCTGGGATAACGTCTTCAGCCATTGGTCATAGGCTTGTTCTTCCACTGTCCGTTCCGGGCCGAAACCGCCCCAATGACCCTGAAGCAGGTGAAAGTCCGTTTTTTGTTCCGGTTTCATATAGCTGTGATTTTTACCGATCAGTGCCGTTGCATACCCCTGCTCTCCGGCCACATCAAACAGATCTTTCGAGTATACGGCTTGGTTCAGGCAAAAATTCCCGCTTACTCTGTGGGCACTGGGCCAGCAGCCTGTCAACAAACTGGTGCGGGCGGGACCGCATACTGGCATGGTCGTATACGCTTTATTGAACCAGGTTCCCCTCTGTGCCAAACTGTCGAGAAACGGAGTCGGATCGAGGGGATATCCCTCCAAACCGCGGGCATCGGCCCGCTGTTGATCGGTCATAATTACGATGACATTCGTTTTTTCATTATTTAAATTCATCCATAACCTCTCCTCATTGTTCATTAGAACGCCGCATCTTGACTTATTTTCGTCTCCACTGCACTCACTTGACAGAGTTTCGCTCTGCCTTTTCCTTAACGCTAACCACCGACGGCTTTTAACCGCAGCAGCTTAAGGTGGTTTGAAGCCTCCGCCTGTACAGCGGCCCCGAGGGGCCCTCCCTCATCTTTTGTTCAGCATTGCTTAATGCCATTTTGTTAATGTATGCGGTGTCATAGCCTTCTTCAAGGAGGACGTATGCAATGCTGTGATGGTTCGGATTCATGCGGATTTCATTGCTCACCATGCTCGTGCTCGTCGTATATTTACCCGTAAACAACGATGCCCTATACGGGGCGCACACCGGATGTCCCGAGATCGCGTTCGAGAAGCTCAGGCTCTCCGTCGCCAGTCTGTCGATATTGTGCTGCGTTATGGCCTAGCTGTCGCTGGCATAGCCAAGGAAGACAGGCGTAATCGATCAGCAAATACATAGACCAAGTTAGGTTTCAAATGGATCACTCCTCGTTGGTGGATGGTGGCTCTATTCTCATCTTAATTCGCCCTATAGCTTTAAAGAATATAAAAAAAGGAATATTCGGTGTGCAATAGGGACATCTTTTCGTGAGCCTTCGAAGGCTCGTCTGTGGTACAATGAAACTAAAATGACAGGGGGGACCCTATGAAACACGGCGATTTGCACATCGTTCCCTTCGTTCATAAGTTGCCGATTTACGTCGGAATGTTCGGCATTAATTACTGCTATTCCAGTTACCTCAATGTGCGCAATAGTTCCACGATCACCGTGCTTGCCTACGTGCTGAAGGGACAGGGCAATGTGACCATCGACTCTCTATCATTCCGCCCCAAAGCCGGAGACGTCTTCATTCTGCCGAAGGACTGCTATCATAAGGTGACCGCTGATCCGGACCAAGAGGATTATTGGACCTACTTATGGTTCAATATCCGAGGTAATGTTCTGCAGCTGTTTGAATCGTTCCAGCTTCAATCGGCCTTCCATATTCCGGATACCCCGTTCGAAGGCTTGTTCCGCAAAGGCTTTCAGCTGGTGGAGCAATACGGGGAGAACCATGAGCGGCTTCAGATGGAACTTCTCTTGACGTGCACCGAAATTATCGCCCAGCTGTCCGGACTTGTGGAGAATCGCCAAACGAAGGTTTCCGTTGAAGTACAAAGAATGAAGCAGTATTTGAAACGGCTGGAGACGGAGCCCTTCCACTCCAGCTCCATGAGCAGGCATTTTGCCATGTCATTCAAGCAAATCAACCGGCTGTTTAAAAAAGAGACAGGCACAACCGTCTACAATTACCTGCTTGGTAAAAAAATAGACACCGCCAAAATGCTGCTGCAGGATACGTCGATGGCTGTGGGTGAAATCGCCTACAGGATCGGATATGCGGATCCGCATTATTTTTCCAATGTGTTCAAGAAGAAAACAGGCAGCACGCCCACCGAATATAGGGAAGAAAGTAGAGTCCATGATCAAAGAGTGTAAATTACATGAGTGAGAGCCCATTCTGTAAAACAGGTACCCTCCCCGCTTCTGCTCGATACAGCGAAGGCGCTTTCCAGCGATCTTCGCTTGCGTATTCTGGAAGCGCTCAGCGAGAAGGCCAATGAGCTTAGGAGAGCAGACGAGAGTCTTAGGCGTCGCCAGCCGACATCTCCATCAATGTTTTCAGCCGATTCCCCCATTTGCGCCCCTGAACCAATGGCAGTAACAATAGAACGCATACAAGAGCAGCGAGCGCATATAAAAGAGAGGCTGTAGTAAGTCCTGCAAGACTTAGTTGAAAAAAGGAAGCAGTCTAAACGATTTAATTTAGACTGCTTCCTCTATTTGGCTATCGTTCTCCGGTTTTTAAAAAACACTAAGTTTCGTATTGCCATTTTTAGATCTATGCTATGTGAAATTTTCGGGGTAGCTCAATCTGCTTTGTCCACAAAACAATTTATTATTGGCCCGCTGCTTCGGCGAACCTTTTGCTTTTCCGCTTACCCCAAGGTTTTTTGACCGAAATCCATACTACGCTTACCAATAAAATCAATTGGCCTGCACCGAAAAGACCAAGCATAAACCGGTCATGCAAATAAGCAGTGTTGTTAAGAGCATTCAGACGTTCGGTTAGCGTAATTTGAATTGCGTCCTGTACCCAAATGTTGAGCACACCTCCTGATGCGATAAGTATTAATGCGATCGCTTCTTTAGAAATAATCCAATAATATTTCGTTAACCCCCAATGTGTACGCGCGGACAAAACAATCCCCGTAATCACGACCCCCAAAGCGCCTGGAATAATAAGAGCCAGGTCAAAAATATGCATGAAAGAATGAGCCACGTACAGGAACTCTCCGCTCGACGTCAGGTGAATCAAAACAATCATTATGATTTGTGTAAAGCCGCCTCCGATCCACATCGCAGTAAATAGCAGGTGGGTAATGAGCCACCAGCTTTTTTGATTTTGCGATAATTTTTTGGACATGCCCTACGCTCCTTTTTTCCGGCCGGCCGAAAAATGTTATAATGAATTGAACTTATCTCCCCAAATAAACAATTTATCTCGCGAGATAAGATAATTATAAATGGAGGGATCTACTGGTGTCAACAAACGAAAGGGAAAATCTGCTCCGCATTTTCAATGATCAGCTGCGGCATTTTAGTACGGATACCATTTTATTTCATCAAGCGGTGGCCGAAAGGCTCGGATTAAACTCGACGGACCATAAATGCTTGGACATGATATTGAGGAATCAACCGATAACGGCGGGGGAGCTTTCGAATTTGACGGGGCTGACGACAGGAACGATTACGGGAGTTATAGACCGCCTCGAAAAAGCGGATTATGTGTTCCGCGAAAAGGATCCGGAAGATCGCAGAAAAGTGATGATCCGCGTTCACACAAAAAAGGCGGAGAGCAATATCATGTCACATTTACAATCGTTTGGACAGTCGATGGAAGCGATGCTCGAGCAGTATGATAACGAACAAAT
The DNA here is from genome assembly GCF_042659105.1 of Paenibacillus allorhizosphaerae. Classification (NCBI taxonomy): domain Bacteria; kingdom Bacillati; phylum Bacillota; class Bacilli; order Caryophanales; family Paenibacillaceae; genus Paenibacillus; species Paenibacillus allorhizosphaerae. The sequence continues at coordinate 1,955,557 of NZ_JBHSRV010000001.1, forward strand.
GAAGTTCCTCTTTGACTTTTTCGAAAGGAGCCGGGATATTCTCCGAAACGAGACTTTGAAGCTAAAAAAATAAAACGTTACCATGATTCCAATGAGTTTAATCATCTTTGGTGTGCTTTGATATAACATGTTTTGCAAATTTACGAAGTTCAGGTAAATAAACTTGGTTCGCACCAAATACAGCTTATACTCCATGTTACTATCGTCCGAGGGTAATACCATTTTGTCTGATGCGATTACTTGCTCATAATTTATTCCACTAGTAAGTGAAAAGAAAAACATTGTGAATATCAAAAATCTCCACATATCCATATTCGCTCATTTTCTCTTTTATGGTAGTATGCCCTATGGATATTGAAGTATTCTACCCTTAGCTCTAACAGTAGCTGGCGTTCCCGACCATCCTTATTCAGTTGCAACGATCCGTCGGGAATGTCATAAAGTTCTTGTCATCCGTCAGCTCAGAACGTTTTTTATGGGGATCAGTCCACGCCCTCCCTGACCATCTTACATATGCTGAACTATCACGCAGGGAAAGAGGGTTATTTATAATGGCTAATCGGGATGTCAGAATTTCGCTTTTCGCGGACACAGACTTCGAGGGACGCCGCATTCGTTTCAGCAGAGGGGGGGCGGCTGTTCGGGACGCAAGAGCGCTCGGTTTTAATGGGGTGCTCTCCAGCTTCCGTCTGCAAAATGTTGTGGATAGCCGCGAAGTCACGTTAGTGTTGTGGTCACAGACGAACTTCCGCGGCACTAGGCGCGTATTCCGCGGAAATATGAACGTTAACGACCTTGGAAGTTTCGACAACCGCATGTCCTCCTTCATCGTTGTTGGACGCCGGCTGACGAACGCCCAGATTGACAGCATCACCAACAACAATCGCCCGCCACAAGACATAGTGGTCATCCAGCAATAACCAATACTCCGTGCCCGTCGGCGTTTTATGCCGACGGGCATGTTTACACGACATTTCATGTTTTCCGTTGAAAGAACTTGATCCCTAACACATCATATTCTCCGCGATTATGCGCATATGTTTGTGTCGAGAAACGGTAATGCACAGAACAAATTCTGGCCGAAGTCGGGACCGACAGTGTAATCAAGTTATCATTTTCCTGAAATCTTGGACTATTTTTATGAGTAAAATTTCCCCTTATTTCCAAAATGGTGTACCAGTAAATAAAAAGCTTTCCCCATTTGCATACCTGCCAAATTCACGAGATGCAGACTTTTTCACATGCGTCGGCAGCCAATTGTTCGATTCAGGCATACCAAGAGCGTTCCTCATCCCGATTAGCACTAGCGAAATAAATAATGCTTCTATTTGAACCACATAATCATTTGGCAGCGGAAAGTGCTTTCCATACCAATCAATGTATTGCTGTCTGGCATTGGGATGAATAAAGGTAAATGTGATGGCTATGTCAGTGAGAAAAGGACCGAATCCACACGCGCCAAAGTCAATGGGATTTGCAACCCCATCTACAAACACGATATTGGGAGGAACGATGTCACCGTGCAATACGCCCCAAGTCAACTTATTTTTAGGGAGAGTGTCGAGCAGGGCCATCGCTTTTTCCCCAGCGGCTTCCAGGATCTGAACATCGTATGCATCTAATAACCCTTCCCGCACCTGCTGCTTGAGCAAGTCCAGAGCATTCTGTATGCGTGCACGATTAACCGTTGGACGGACAAAAGATGAAGGGGGCTGCCACTTACTGGCATGATGGTGCAAAGCTGCCGTCATTTCAGCGGTGGATTTCAATTCTTGCTCGCTGGTAAAGTATTGTTTTTGCTCGCCTTCCACCCAACTGAGCATCGTGCAATTTATATCGTCCACTTGTGTAACATATGACCCTTGCTGATTGCGTTTTGGTACAGGGAGGGTGAGACTAGTATCGCGATTAAGTGCATCCAGCCATACCAACTCAGAAACCAGCACATCTGGGCGCGTCCACATCATTTCAAGCGTACTGATTTTAGATTTGTGAACACGCAAGCTGTATAACAATCCACGATTATCTTCAATTTTGAAAACCGCGGCACCGCTTTGAGCTATTGGCGATACGGATACTACGTTAATATCGTACTGCGTCAGCGCATGTTGCGCAATGATTGCATTATCCATTCTTTTCACACCTTCCAAAGGAAATCGCCCCTAACACTAAGGTAATGATATGGTACTACGCCTACGACTCGCTTTTTTTAACGACAGGGATCCAAACTTCCATTTCGTACATGCCGTTGCCTCTATCATAGGTCATTTCAAACTCAGGGCCATTTGCGAAATTATAATCACAGGTCGGAAACCATTCTCCCCAAATACGTCTCCACAAACCATGAATGTCGTTTTGTCCGTCGGGGTTTATGCCAGTTGAAAAAATAGCATACGTTTGCGGGGGGATTTGAAGCTTTTCAAACCCTTGCGGCAAGCCACTCCGAGGCAGGAAATAACCGATCATGTAGGAGAGTCTCCCGCCTTGGTTGTTGTATAAAACCGCATGGATCTGGCCATGTTCCCCCAAACCTGCTGCGGCACGAATTCGTTTTACGGCTCCGTCAGAAATGCACTTCTCCCAAAACTTAGGTATTTCGATAAACGGACTTTCGCCATCGGCATTGACCAGAGTTGAAACGCCGAACATTTCAAATTCTTGTTTTTCCTCGATTTTATAATTAATCTCCACATCTCCTCGAATCGAAATATGAAAGGATAACCGAGGGTAGGCCTTGAGTGAAACGCCTTTGTCGCGCGCTGACATTGGCATCACGCCGTGCATTTTTTTGAACGCCCTGGAAAATGCCTCAGGCGATTCGTAATCGTACTTGAATGCCACGTCGATGACCTTTATACCACTACTTTGCAGTTCAAATGCGGCAAGGGTAAGCCGCCTGCGCCGAATATACTCCGACAGCGGAACATTGGTGATGAACGAAAACATCCGCTGAAAATGGTAAGTCGAGCAACAAGCGATTCTAGCCACTTTGTCGAAGTCGATCGCTTCAGACAGGTGTGTTTCTATGTACTCCATTGCGTTGTTCATACGTTTTAGCCAATCCATGCAGATATCCTTTCACAATTCATTATATGAAGTGCTGAGAATGAAGCCTTGCAATCTATGCACAAAAATATCATGTTTGCCAGTATCTAAACGCAGGTTTGAGCAGGTGATAATACGACTCCTTTCACCACGCTCTACTGCCCTTTTTAATGAGGCCGCCCGATCACCTGCAGCGGCATCATGATGATTGTGTTGAGCTATCGTACCCGTTCAATTTGGCACTTTCGGATTACCTACGTTCTTATTGGCAAGCATAACATAACCCGCATGGTATTTCTGGGAGAAAATCACTATAACTAGATTAATCTGCCAGTTACTTCAATGACAAAAGCAGCCGATTGGACTGGCCGGCTGCATAGGTGTAACCACTTCGGTTTAACGCATATTATCGATTTATTCTCCGATACTCGCTGGGCGAATACATCGTGGATTGCTTGAACAGCTTTGAGAAATAATATCGCTCCAGTCCGACTTCCGACGCCACTTCCTGCAGCGGCATGTCCGTATGCACTAACAGCTTCTTCGCCTTTTCTATCCGGGCCATGCCGATGTAGTGGTTAGGCGACATATTGAACATCGATTTGAAATAGCGGATAAAATAGTTCGGGTTATAGTTAAACACTTTGCCTAGCCGTTCTAGCGTCAGAGGCTCGGCCAAATGCTCTTCGATATACTGCAAAATTTCGTCGAACTGCGTTTTGGACGAAGAAGAAGATCGAAGAACCGCCTGCTCGGCAGTCTTGTCCAAATAATACGTGAACAGGCCGAACATCATAGCCCTCGCTTTAATCGGCGCAGTCATCCTCTCGTTCCGTTCATGCGCATCGACCAACTCCGAGAACAGATGAATTACATAAGCCGGATTGTCTACTTCAATGCGGTAAGGCAGCTTCAGCAGCTGAAACAGTTGATGGCTCCCGACCTTAACGTTGAAGTGGCACCAAAATTTGGTGAACGTGTTATCGCTTATGTTGGCGTAGGATAACCGGGTATCTCCCGGAATTAAAAACATTTGACCTGGTTTCGGATCGTATTCACGGTCTTCGATTTTGAGCGATCCCTCTCCGTTCACGATATAGTACAAACGGCAAAATGAATCGACGCGCCCTTCTGCCGACCATGTAGAAGTGAGCTTGCGGAATTTGGCCATCAGAAGCTCCATTTGCAAATTGGCCAAGTAGCTGCCGACGATTTTCTTGTGGCTTTCATTCACGAAATATCCCCTCCGACTCTCTCTCAGTTAGCACACCGGCCTTGGCATAATAGTGAATAATTTACATGAAAAAAGTAACGATACAACATTGGAGATGACGCACATGCTTCTTATAATCAAGTATAGCGTTTCACAAAGATGACGGCTTGACGAAAAGACCGTACGGATGCAAACGATTACATCCTATTCGAATCCGTCAGGCCAATATCATTCAGGGGGAGTTACACATGTCTCAAAGAAAAAAAATGAAACGGGCCATTACCGCGATAATGGCAATAGCCATGCTCGCCGGATGCAGCAAGCCGGAAGCTCCGGCCGCAACGGGATCGAAGGAACCGTCTCTTGGGTCCGAGCCGATTAAGCTTAGCTTATTTATGCGGGTTTCTTACCCGGACGACAGCGTAAAGAAATACATCATCGATCCGGTTCAGAAGAAGTTCCCGAACGTGACGATCGACATCGTCAAGAATGAGAAAGGCACGAACGTCAACGACCTGATCGCCGCAGGAACGTTCCCCGATCTGATCTTTCTCAGCACGCCGTACGTTTCCGAGCTGAAGAAGCTCGACTTGCTCGAAGATCTAAGCAGCCTCGTGAAAAAATACAATGTCGATATGAGCCGATTTTACCCCGAGGCGGTGGATGCGATCAAAAAGCAGGCGGCCGGTCCGCAATTGTATGCGCTTCCGTTCTCGATGAACTATGCGGTTACGTATTACAACAAGGACATATTCGACAAGTTCGGCGTTCCGTACCCGAAGGACGATATGACTTGGGACGATTACTTGGAGCTGAGCCGCAAGCTGACCCGTGTCTCCGAAGGCGTACCGTTTTCCGGTGTCGATCCGTACGCGCTGAGAGGCGGAGCCCCGATGGCGCTTGACTACGTCGATCCGAAAACGGGCAAGCCTGTGCTGACGTCCGACGGATGGGTCAAAGCTTTCCAGGTTATTCAGTCGTTTAACTCTATACCCGGCAACAAACACGACAGCAAGTTCCGCGATCTGTTTATAAAAGACCGGACTCTCGCAACATATATTACCTATGATAACACGCAAAATTTCGAACAGCTGGAGAAGGATGGCAATCCGATGAACTGGGATATGGTATCGTTCCCGACGTTCAAGAACACCCCCGGCGTCGGTCACGGCATCGACTCGCACAACATCGCCGTCACTTCCACAGGCAAAAACAAAGACGCAGCCTTCCAGGTGCTCGCCTATTTAACTTCGAAAGAGGTACAGATGGAGCTGAGCAGAAACGGCAAGCAGCCGGGCATTCAAGATCCCGAAATGCAAAAGGTATTCGGATCGAACGTTAGCATTCTGAAAGGTAAAAATATTGGAGCCATCTTCAAGACGAAAGCGGCGCCGATGCGCAACATCAGCGATTTCGACGCCGTCGTGCAAAAGGAGCTGTATAAAGCTTACGATATGCTGGTAAGCGGCAATTCCGACATCAACACGCTGCTCCGAACCGCGAACGAGGAGGCTGAGAAAGCGATTCAGCTGGAGAAGGCGAAATAACCCGACATCATGCAGCTGCCATAGCAAGGTCTCTCCTTGCCTTGGCAGCTGCAGTTTTTACCCCAATGTGAACAACGATTTTATTCAAATAAGATAAAAACCATTTCATGATATCCTGCGTTTGACAAGAAAAACTCCCGCTTTTAACAAGCAGGAGTTTACAATTAATTATTGCAATAATGCTCGCGCATCGCGCAGCAAGCAGCCCGCCGCCTCGCCATTGATTTGTTTACCGCTTTGGGCCTGAACCTCATTGATGAAAGACTGCAAATCGCCATGCTCCAGCTTTTTAAGAAGACTATTGGTTATTCCTGCATTACGAATCCATTGCTTGGCTGCAAAATGATTCACCAATTGTTCCAAGCCTTTCAGACTTGCTGCCGTCTGGAAAATTACGGTTTCGCTCTTTGCATTGCCTGCCAAGTCGCTTGCTTTTACCGTAAAGGAATGAGCACCAAGAGGCAGCGTGTAAAGCTGAATCGTTTCTCCCGGCTGGTAAGGCTTGCCGTCAAGCAGTACTAGTGTCTTGCCTTCATCCGCACCCGAGAGCCGATCGTTCACGGCCACCGTCGGTAGGATCTCCGAGGCATCGCTGTATGTTCCGTACACGAATCCGGTTACGGTAATTTCCGGTCCCGTGAAATCCAGCTTCAAGTTCGTTTTCTTCTCCACTTCTGCGTTACCCGCCCCATCTTTCGATCTGTAGGCAAGCCCGTACAAGCCGTCCTGATCGATCGTTAAGGCACCTGAGTAGCTCATCCATTTGCTTCCGCCATCCAAGCTGTACTCTGTGCTCGTCACTCCGGACAAATGATCGTAAACGTTCAGGGAAACGGTCACCGGATGAACGTACCAGCCGTTTAATCCTTCCGGTTGAGCGGGGGTAGTCGACGCTTCAGTCACCGGAGTTGTTTTATCAATGCGTACCGTTACGGTATGCGGCTGTTCCACGTTGCCTGCGGCATCTACGCTCCAATAGGCTAACGTATGCGTTCCCTCCGTGCTCAACGTCACCGTGTTCCCCGTTTGCTGCGCGCCTCCGTCCACCGTGAAATAAGTAGCCGCTACCACGGATTCAGTGTCGATCGCTTGGAAGCTGACCTTTGTATCCCGGTTAACCCACTCCTTCGGCGCATCATCCGTAGTTGTCGGCGGCTGCGTATCCGCCAAAGTTGCGGCTTTTAACGTCAATCCGCCAAAGGTAGTAAAAACGGAGCCATTCAACGGCTCGCTAACGCCCCTAACCCGGAAAGTATACTCCGTACCTGGCTTAAGATCCGCGGCATTATATTTATACACGCTCGCCGCTACGGTTGCAATTTTCGTCGTACCGTTATAAATTTCGTAGCTTGAAACCGGGATGTTCGTACTGGAGCCGGACCAGTTAAGTTCAATGCCGGTGCTTGTTTTGTCGCCGGCCCGTAAAGCCGAATTCCCGACGAACGAAATCGGTCCGAAAGCCTTAATTTCATTGACGTTAATATCGCCGTCGACTTCATCGACTGTAAATTTGATGAACCTTGCATTTACAGGCGCAGCAAGTGTAATACGCTCGGCAATTTTTGTAATGCCGGGATTTCCGTATTTGCCTTGAGCAACGCGGTCGTCGGTAACGATTTTAACCCACTTATCGCTATTCGGATTTGTAAATGCCTCGCCATCCGTTGCGTAATAGAAAGAAACTTTTTTCAATTTATTCTGGAAGCTGTAGTATTCAACCGCGTTTACCGGCGTTGTCTCTCCTATATCAACCATCATCCATGCCGATGAGGAGCCTTTCAGCGCCACCCACCTGGAGCCGTCCGCCGCATCGTTATCGAGTGCTTTATGAGCGCCATAGCTGTTTAAATCATCGTTCCACACTCGCGAGTACTGAACTTCTTTATTAAATAAAAGATTATCGGAAGCGTTCTTAATGCCCGGGGTATCCGCGCGGCCTTCCGCTGCGGCGGTAGACACGGTGCCTCTTCTTATAGCGTATACTTTGACTTTGTATGAGACTCCGGGCGACAGATCCCTAATCGTGTAGGAGGTGCTTTTCACATCATCCGCCACGATTCTTTCATTCGCGTCGGAAACAAGCGCAACCCTGTAGCTCTGGGCTTCCGGAGCGGCCTCCCAGCTCACGTTGATGGATTTCTCCGAGACGGCCGCCGCCGTTACCGACGGCGGAGGATTAGGAATGATCGGATCTCCGTCGGTGCGTAAAACTTCCACTTCGCTTTCTGCCGAAAGCATCGGTTTGAACGAATAAGGATCCGTATACGCAGTTTTGACAGAAAGATTGTAGACGGCTCCGGGGTCTAAATTCGTCAGCTTGTGTATATTGGAAGCAGCCTCGTCCAGCGCCTTGCCGTTATCGTAAATGATGAAACGGTCCGCCGGTACCGGATCCCAGGAAATCGTTGCCTCCGAACCGCTGGAGTAATTGATGGTTACGTTCTTTGGTTTCAGCGGCGCATTGTAAATCTCTAGTTCCGTTAAACGCGGAGGACCCGTCATTGTGAAAGTGGGGATACCGCCGGTTACTCCGGAGCTGTTGGAGCCGGAACCATTTTCGAAATAAAGCTTCACGTATCTGGATGTATACGTTTTCCCAAGATCGATTAAGTATTCTTTATCCGCCGCGTCGTCTCCGCCGCTGTTAGCCGCATTAAAGTAGGTCCATGGTTTGCCGCCATCCGTGTACAAAGAATCTACGGGCGTAAACGCAATGTTGCCTACTTCCGCTTCGGAGTACGCAGCTGTTGCGTCCGACACCGAGACGTTAACATATTTCAATCTTAACGTTTTAGCAAACAGCTTAATTTGATTGAAATCCATGACTTTGCCTAAATCGATAATGACATTTCCCTTTTTGGAGCTTTCCGTACCGATCCAGCTCAAGTCGCCAAGGGCGGAATAATTATTCTGAGGCACGTTCAAATTCGTATACTTCACCGGGTCGGTTTGCACGCCGTCCGTTAATCGTTCCGCCTTGGCGTTCGCCAACTGAAATGCATTGCCGCTTTGGGCACCGGTATTATATGCTTTTTTTCCGTAAGCAAGGTTCACAGGCGAAGCGCCGACCACCGATTTATACAGCTTCATGTCGGCCAAGTAGATTTTGGCGTCCTTGACGTTCGGATTCGATTTATCAGCCTTCCGGTAAATTCCCCATTTCGGACGGTTCAGCATATCGCTGATTGCAGGATACGGCCCCTCAAACGTTTTGCCGTTATACTTCACCTCCGGACGTCTCCACATATCCAGAATCCGGTTAGGATCGTTATATTCCATCAATATTTCGCCGGTCTGCACATCCTTCATGGTCATCGTAACCCAACCGGACTCCGAGTTAAGTATCTTAACGGTAATGTCGACCCATTTGTCCTTTACGGCATTGAGCGGAATGCTGGCAAGCGTTTCTTGTCCCGCCTCCGAACCGATATCCGCATAGCGGAATTCGAGATTTTGAACAGCGGACGAAGAAATCGTCAGTGTAAGGATCGGATTCCCATCCTCGTCACTCGAAAAGTTCGGGTAATTGGCCGCGTCATGAAGCGGCAATTTGTTTCCGACCGTACCATACGCATTTACTGCTTTATACTGAAAAATATGAAAAAAACCGTCGGGCTTCGTAATATCTTTATCGATTTTAAGCTTCCAGTTGTAAGCGGTAATATCGTTTTCCAAACCGATCAGGTTTCTGTTGCCTTCCCCCGGCCGGATTTCGATTCGTTGCCTGTCGTCATTCCCCCCCTTAAACGTGCCGGTAGCGCTATCGTAGGTTGTACCGTGCAAATAACAGGTCATGCAGTCGTTTCCATTCACTTCCACTTTCCAAACGTATTTGCTTAAAGCGGTATCATAAACATTTTCCACATGTCTTTCAACGGCAGCCCCGAGTATTTCTCTTGCGGTTTTAGTGGCGCCCTCAACGGGGTTATCCGTGCCAAAAGCTTCACCCAACACGGTAAACGGAGACTTGTTCGGATCCGGAGTTGCAGATACGATGTTGCCGCCATGGCTGCCGATAAAATCCGGATCAAGCAAGTCTGCGGAGGACGCGCTGTCCGCCGCCGTTACGATACCATTCAAGGAACTGAATACGATAAAAAATACCGCGATCAAAGAAGTCCATTTTCGAAAGCGTTTGAATAACATTGCCACCGTCCCCTTTCCACTACTCGTTGACTGATACATGTCCCGGAACCGCTTACAATTGCAGTTGTCGCACCTCCTTTCCATGAATCTATGATTTTTCATTATATGGGATAAATAGGTTTGGGGACATGTGTAAATTTACGATCAAGATTCGATTTTTTGCTTTCCTGTTGCGCTTCATTTCTGAATGCAACGGCACTAAAAATGCCGCTATTTATGCGGCATTTCATGAAATGTTTTACGGCTTAAATACGGCAGCTTGCGGCGGAATACCCGCCATTGCTCGCTCATACACATAGATGCGGTTCATAGCAGCCTGCCGAACTCCCAATGGTGGCCAAACGGGTCGATGATGCGCCCAATGCGCCAACCGCACCAATTGGTATATCCTTAAGCTTTGCATCTGGTCTGGCTGGCAAAGCAGGAGGATGACCCCTGTTGAATGCAGGAATCATCTCTTGTCTGCCGTCTACCACCGTACTCATTGTTTCAGAATGACCAATATGCGGCAAACATGTACAACGCATTCGCAACCGCATCCGTATTCGGGCGTTTTATTGCTTGCTCAGCAGCATCTTATTCATTTCATCCTCCGCCTGCCGCAAAGCGGTATTGACGTCAATCGCTCCCGACAAGTAATCCTTGTACTTCTGCTGCCCGATCTTTTTGCCGTCGCTTTCGTATAACGAGTACACCGGAGGCGCAACGACCTTGCTTTTGAAAATGGCCTGGATGTTTTTCCCTTTAAGGAATGGCAAATCCGCGCCGTATTGCTTCTGCATCTCCGGATTTTTCAGAGGGGAGATACGCGATGTTTTTTTCGCGTTCAACAGCTGCACTTCGTCGGAGGTCACGACCTCGATCACTCTCATTGCATCGTCCTGATGCTTGCTTGTTTTGACAATTGTCAGATTATGCGAGTCCACTTTACCGGATATATTCGGCTTTTCCTTGTAGCTCGGGTATTGGGCGATATCCCAGGTGAGCCCGACGGCGGAATCGCCGAAATATTTCATCATATTCGGGCCGACGACCATGGCGATGTTTCGCTCCTTCGTGAATAATCCGGCTACCGCTGAAGTGCTGCTTTCCGGTGTCGGAGGCTCGTTCCCTGGAAGCGTCTGGATGCGTTTGGTCAGCTCGAATACGGTCCTCCACTGGTCATTGTTGATGCTGGCTTTGTTTGTTTTTCCGTCCACATAGGTCAGTGCAAGCGGATAGGTCATCAAATTGCTGTTGATGACTTCCAATCCGCGGTATGGAGTGCCGTCTTCGTTCTTGATCAGTTTTTTCCCTAGCTCAATGGTCTCATCCCAGTTCATGCCGTCCTTCGGATAACTCATACCGAATTTATCGAACAGGTCTTTATTGTAATACATTGTCATGAACTCCATTGCATACGGGATTGCCCACAGTTCGCCCTTGCTTGACTTCACCGAATCGAGGGCTGCTTGCTCGAAACGATTCACATCCAATTTGTGCTTTTGCACCAGCGGCGTTATATCGGAGATCATGTCCTTGCTGATCAAACCCATGATATCCTGGTTGGTTGCCGCAACCATATCCGGAATGGTGCCTGCCGTAATCAAATCTTCAAGCCTCGTGCCGGTTTTCGGGCGAAGAATCTCCAGCGTAATATGCGGATACTTTTTCTTGACCGGATCGGTAAACAATAGCTTGAAATCTTCATCGCTAACGGCGGCTTGCAGATAAATCAACAGAGTGACCGGGTCGTTCGATTCGGTCTTGCCTTGCTCTTGTTGACCCGAATCTTTGCTGCAGCCGGCAACCATTCCAAAGGCAAGCAATATGTTAAATCCTATAAGTAAGCGCTTTCCATTCATGTTCGATCCCCCCATCTTCTTTCATAAGAATCAAACTCGGCTTATGCTGTCGTGATGTACATATTCCGTGTGCTCGGTTAAACCGCCGATGCGCTTCGGTCTCCGATCGTGACCGCACGGCCTGTACGTGCCGATTCATACACAGCTAAAATAATTTCGAGCGGCTTGAATCCTTCCTCCCCGTTGATAATCGGTTCACGGTTTTCTTCAATGGCGGCGATCATATCGTTCATCTGCAGGATGTGGCCTTCCCCATTAATTGCGGTCGGGTCGGCAGCTGTCGATCCGTTGCCGTTCGCCGCTTTGAAAGCCGGGCCGTTCTCATTCGTTTGGTGTTCCTCATCCGATTCAAACTTGGTGTATACGAGTTCGTCCCCTTCAATGATAGCGCTTCCACTTTTTCCGAAAATTTCGATTCTCGCCGTCAGTCCCGGGTAGGCGCAAGTGGTCGCAACGAGCGTCCCTACCGCTCCGCTGCGAAACCGCAATGTCACGACGGCCGCGTCCTCCACTTCGATCCGTTCATGTCCGAGCGTCTCGCAGTGGGCATAGACGCTTTCCACCGGTCCCATCAAATATTGCAGAACGTCGACGGTATGCACGCCCTGGTTCATCAAGGCTCCGCCCCCGTCAAAGGCCCAAGTTCCGCGCCAGGCCCCACTGTCGTAATATTCCTGCGAACGGTACCAATGGATCGCACCCGCTCCAATAATCAGCCTGCCGAATTTGCCGTCTTCCATCGCTTTCTTTACTCGCTGCGTCGAGGACTGCAAGCGATGCTGCGAGATGACGGCCAGTTTCACGCCCGCCTTTCGGCATTCTTCAATCATCTTCAAAGCGTTGGCCGCAGTAATGTCGATCGGCTTTTCCGTAATGACATGCTTGCCTGCCCGGGCAGCCAAAACGGTATATTCCGCATGCATACCGCTCGGCAAACAAATGTTGACGATGTCCACGTCCTCGCGTTCCAATACTTCGTGTATGTCGCCGGACCAGTCGCAGCCGAATTGGCCCGCCAGCTGCCGTCCGCTTTGTTCGTTTTTGTCGCAAACGGCGACCAGCTTTCCTTTGGCTACGCTTTGCAATCGCTCGGCATGCGATTTACCGATCACGCCTGCGCCAATAATTGCAAACCCATAATGCTGCTTGCCCATTTCCATTCCTCCTGCATTTTTCCAATTTCTTTTCCAGCCTTATCTGTTCCAAGGAGTAACCGTAATGTTTTCAATATGAACGGAAGGAGGCCTCGATATTAGGAACAAAACGATATCCGCGATATGTTCCGCTTTTAGCATCGTTGCTTTTTTCTCCGCGGAGACTGGCTTTGTTTTATGAGACCATATGTTGGTATCGACCGCCCCCGGACTGATGGATGTGACGCGGATGCCCGTATGGCGGTTGGCCGAGATCATCGCCTCCGTTAAAGCCCTTGCGCCGTATTTGGAGGCCGAATAGATGCTGTCTCCTCCAGAAGCTTGAAAAGCCGCCGTCGATAATATATTGATGATGTACCCGGAATTGCGCTCCGACATCCGGAGAAGAGCCTCGCGGCACATCAGAAACGTCCCCGTCAAATTCGTCTCCATGATCCGATTCCATTCGGCAAGATCAATTTCTTGCACCAATTGCTTCTCGCGCATGCTGACGCCGGCTGCATTCAGCAGGATATCGATTTTGCCGTATACCGACACCGCCTCGTCCATGGCAAACCGTACCGCAGATTCATTCCTCACATCAGCGGGGATTCCAGTTACGTTGCGTTTCAGCTCCGGGGGAAGCGATTCAATTGCATGACTCAGTCGATCAGCGTCTCTAGCCAAAGCTGCAACATAAGCGCCCTTGCCCAGCAAAGCCCTCATGGCCGCCAGTCCGATACCGGAACTCGCCCCTGTGACAACGGCTACTGTTCCATTCAACTCCATTATGCAGCATCTCCCCTTCTTATTATGATCCCGGCACTTATCTGACTATCGCTGGCCCCGTTTTTTTCGAATATTCCGCAGCCGCTTTAACCAGAGATAGAAAATAACGAATTTCTTCATAAGGCGGCTCGGAAAGATCTTTGGGATGCCTCATCTCCCCGTTTACCCACAGCAGCTCAATCGGAATATATCCACGGTAGCTGCTGTACCGGATTCCGGTAAACAGCTTCGCCAAATCGATCGGAATATCCGTCTCCTGACCAGCCGGCTTTTTCTTCACTTGAAAGTTTACCGTATAAGGAAGCACGGCTTCGATGTCGGAATACCAGTCATATCCTAATCCGAGCGGCTCGCGGAACTTGCGGAAATAGCCGGTGTCGTTTACCACACCGATATTCGGGTGATCCACCCACCCCAGAAGCCTGATCACCTGGTCTGCCGTTGCGGTCATATCGCCGTGGTTTTGCAAACCGATCATGACCCCTTTTTTCGCACCATACTCGGCACAACCCCTTAAAGCAGGCGCTATCCGTTCTCTTGCGATTGTCTCCCAATCGGATTTCAATATATCCCTCGGTACCAAACCGGAGAATACGCGCATCACAGGTGCTCCCATTACGGCTGCGACATCGATCCAATATTTAATCCGCTCAAGATCAAGCGTGCGTCTAGCATCGTTGGGGTCGGCAAAGTCGTTCTGAACACCCGTTCCGCTGATGGTGATGTCAAGCTCTTCACAGAGTGCCCTGATCTTTCGCGCATACGCATAAATCTCTTCGTCGGATTTTGTCGGCATCGTATGATTGTCGTAACCGGGGATATAGTACGCCGTTACATCGACCGCATCGAAACCGGCCTCCTTGGCAAAACGGATCGCCTGCATCGTATCGATCGGCGGCGCTCCTTTCGTGCCGCCCTTCAGCCAAGCGCCCAAATTATGGCTGAAGCTGTACAGGTTGAGGCCGATCTTATAATCGCCGGTGTAATACGGGCCTTTACGATGATCCTTCAAATAATGGGAGGTGCCGACCTGCTCGTATACATGGGCGAAAGGATCTTCACCGGGGTCGTCGTCGGCACTTTCATCGCCGAGCACCTTGATTCGGAAGTCTGCAAATTCGTAAGTACTTTTATACTTTTGGATAGACTCCTCTACCGGGACATAGATTTTTGCCGTATACACATGCTTGAACCAATAGCCTCTCCCGATCGGCTCGGGCGGCTCTTCCCCAAGTATAAGGGACTCGAGGCCTGCACACCCGTAAAACGCCCTGCTTTCCATGGACTGCAGCTTCGGCAAGCTGGCATATTGAAGCGCTTTGCAGTTCGTAAAGGTATGGCTGTCGATAGTAGTTACCTCCGGCAGCTCTACCCTTATTAACGCAGAGCATTCGTTAAATGCCATACGGCCAACACCTGTTGCTTTGTCGAACTTGATGAATTGAATCATTTTATTTTCGTTAAAAGCGCTGTTCGGTACAAAAGCGTTTTCAAAATTTGCTGTACCAGTAACTTCAATTGAGATCAGATTAACCAAGTTCCGGTTAATCCAAATGCAGTCTTCCGCATTCAAGGTACCCGCGATAACGCAAACCATCCGGATCGCATCATAGGCGGTTCCCTCTGCGTCGACGGCGTCTTTCACCCCGCCACCTTCGGGGGATAAGATGAGGCTTATCGGTAACGGATGACCCTCTAAATTATTTTGTAATCTATTCATGTTCAATGTTCATGCTCCTTTCAACGCTCCTCCGTTTTGCAAACACACAAGTGCGGTTTACGATTACGCTAATAAGATATGATTGAAAGCAGTTCAATATTAACGTTAATATAAAATTGGTTTAGGACGATGACCTTTTGTTGGAAAAGTTATTTCTTTGGAACGTTCCTAGTGCTTTCCATCGCTGCTTTGATCTTAAGAAGAAAATCAAGAACTTGTTCATACGGTGGAGCCGAAAGCTTTTTGGGATGGTCTGCATCACCGGCCACCCACAGCGTCTCCAGTGGGATATAGCCGCGGTAGTTGCTGTAACGAATTCGAGTGAACAGTTCTTCAAGATCAATGAAAACATCTGTATTCGCTCCGGCCGATTTCTTCTTGACTTGAAAGTTCACCGTATACGGCAGAACGGCTTCGATGTCCGAATACCAGTCATAGCCTATACCGTTAGGCGCTTGGAATTCCTTGAAAAATCCCGTATCGTTAACTAATCCGATGTTTGGATGATCGACCCAATTCAGTAATCGAATCACCTGGTCGGCCGTAGACGCCATGTCTCCGTGGTTTTGCATGCCGATGACGACTCCCTTATCTGCTGCATACTCGGCACATTCCCTTAACGCAGGAACAATTCTTTCCTTTGCAATCGTTTCCCAGGTTGAATTCACAATATCTTTAGGTATCTCACCTGTAAACAGACGGATAACGGGAGCCCCCATGAAGCTAGCGACATCGATCCAATACTTTGCACGTTTTACATCCAGTTCGCGCCTCTCGGCATTCGGATCGGCAAAGTCGTTTTTGATACCCGTACCGCTAATCGCGATGCCGAGCTCAGAGCATAGGTCTCTCACTCTTTCGGCATAAGCATAAATTTCTTCATTTGATTTCGTGGGCATCGTAAGGTTATGGTACCCGGGAATATAATAAGCTGTTATATCCACCGCATCGAAGCCGGCCTCTTTGGCAAATCGGATAACATCCAGCGTATCCATTGGAGGCGCGCCTTCCGGATCGCCACTGAGCCACGAATTCAAGTTATGACTAAAGCTGTAGAAGTTAAGACCTAACTTAAAATCACCCGTATAGTAGTTCTCTCTGCTTCCACTAAGGTAATGGCTTGTGCTTATTTGATTGTACACGCGTGAAGCAGAATCATCTTCTCCCTTTGTTTGCAGGCTGTTCATTCGATAATCCTCCTTAAGATAATCCATTTGTACTAAGTTACCGACGTTGTATTAACGTTAATACGCCCCAGTAATTTTATGGTAATCGTTATAAAAGCGTGTGTCAATATGAATTTTATTATTGTATGACAAAAAAATCCTAGGATTGGCGGATAACCAACCTAGGTTGAATTGAAATCTTTTGTATCGACATGGCAACCGACTTGTCTTTTTCATCAATTCTTTGAAACAACAATTCTGTCGCCTTCTCGGTTACGGCTTTTACATCATACTTAACCGACGTAAGGGGGATTTCTGCAAAACTGGCGGCTGCGGTGTCGTCAAAACCAATGAAGGATAATTCCTCGGGAATTCTTATCCCACGTTCCCGACACCATCGCATAGCCCCAAGCGCAATATAATCTCTTGTACAAATGACGGCTGTCGGCATAGCGTTCTTGTATAGCTCCTCAATGGATGCATAACCGGCGTCATATCCATCGCTTTGAACCCTCCCTACCAAACTTGGATCAAAGGGGATATGGTTGTCCTGCAATGCAGCGAAGTAGCCGTTCTGTTTCTCTTTATCGCTATAGTTGCCGCCGCCTAAAAAGCCGATTCGCTTATGTCCGGCTTGAATAAAATGAGTTGCCGCTTTATATGCTCCCTCTCTCCGGTTCACGTAAACGGCATCCGTTGGCAGCTCATAATCACCGCCTGCCAGCAAGATAATCGGAAATTTGTTGTCCCGCAGCAATTTGATTTTAGCAAAATTGGCCGTAAATACGGGATACATAAGAATCCCGTCCACCTGGCGAGAGACAAGCACATCCAGTGCCTCGGCCTCTTGCTCAGGGCTGGAGTTGGTAATCATAAGCATCATATTGTAACCGGATTTCTTGAGAATCTGCTCAATCTCTTGAGCGGTTTCCGTAAGGATCGGGTTCATCAGCTCCGTCAAAATAATTCCTATCGTATTCGTCTTCTTTTGCACCAATGATCTTGCTACTACATTAGGAATATAATTTAACTGTTTGGCGCACTCCATGATGATAGATCTGGTTTCCTCACTTATACGTGGGCTTCCTTTAAGGGCCAGTGAAACCGTGTTAATTGAAAACCCGGTTTTTTCAGCGATTTCTTTTTGACGAATGCTTTTGGAATTCATGCGAACAAACCCTTTATAATTGAAGTATATGCAGTAAGACCTGAATATTAACGATAATATGCTAATTATATTTTAGGTATACATTTTTGTAAACACAACTCCATGAATTGCTGCATTAAGCCGCATTTTAAAGCGGCCCGCTCAATCATCGTCACCTTTTCAATCTGCATATGATCTCGTGCGTTACTTGCTTCGTTGTTCCCGTACCGCCAATATCTGTTGTCTTAACTCCTGATTGCGTCACATCCTCCACTACCTTCAAGAGATGCTGTCCTATCTCCTGATGACCCAAATGGTCAAGCATCATCTTCGCGGTCCAGATTTGCCCGATCGGATTGGCAATGCCCTGTCCGGCGATATCCGGCGCAGAGCCATGAACCGGTTCGAACATGGAAGGATATTTGCCGTTTAGGTTGATATTAGCTGCCGGAGCAACTCCGATACTGCCCATGATAACGGCTCCAATATCGGTTAGAATATCTCCGAATAAATTACTGGCGACTACCACATCAAACACATGAGGTTTGCTGACAAAAAATGCTGACAGCGCATCAATGTGAACAGATGTCGTTTGCACGCCCGGATAGTCTTGACTCACATCCTTGAAAACTTGGTCCCAGAACGGCATGGAGTACACGATCCCGTTGGACTTGGTAGCACTGGTAACGTGACCTCTCCGTTTCTGAGCTAATTCGAACGCATACCGGATGGCTCGCTCCGTTCCTTTTCGCGTAAACACCGCGTTTTGAATTGCGATCTCGTCATCCCCTCTGTGTATGCGTCCGCCGATTTCGCTATACTCCCCTTCACTATTCTCCCTGACCACTAAGAGATCAAAATCGTTGGGGCCTTTGAGCGGAGTATCGAGCCCGCGGAAATATTTAGCTGGACGAATATTGATCACCTGTTCGAACTCACGCCTAATTTTAATCAACAGTCCCCACAACGAGACATGATCCGGCACACGCTGAGGATCGCCGACGGCACCAAGAAATATAGCTTCAAAGTTTTGCAGTGTCTCCAACCCGTTATCCGGCATCATTTTTCCATGCTGCTCAAAATAATCACAGCTCCATGGAAAGTTTGTGTACTTGAACGAAATCCCTCCATGTACTTCTGCAATCGCATCCAGCACATCCAGTGCGGCGGGCACAACCTCTTTTCCTATGCCATCACCGGGAATAACTGCGATTTCGTAGTGCTTCATGCCATACTCCACTCCTTATTTAGTAGGTTGTGTGGCTGCAGCGATTTGCAACCGCTTACGATTTATACATTTTAAATATACGCGATAAAAGACGATCCCTCAAATAAGTTCGTTACAATGTATGCAGATTTGTGTCGTTCAACGACAATGCCGGATGATGGTAGTCTAAGAAACGAACCCCTACTGGTTTCAGAGTTATATCCATTCGCGGTATAATGATGTAAGCGCCACATAACCTGAAAAAAAAGAAGGAGATATGCTATGGAATACGTGAAGTTGGGACGTACGGGGATGGACGTATCGCGTCTTTGTTTGGGATGTATGAGCTATGGCGATCCGGCAAGAGGGACCCACCCTTGGACCTTGAACGAGGAGCAGAGCCGTCCCTTCATCAAAAAAGCGCTTGAACTCGGCATTAATTTTTTCGATACGGCCAACGTGTATTCCGACGGCACCAGCGAAGAAATTGTCGGACGCGCATTGAAAGATTTGGCCAATCGGGACGAGATCGTCATCGCCACCAAAGTGCATGGCAGAACGCGGCCGGGTCCGAACGGCGCAGGACTTTCCCGTAAAGCAATCCTCAGTGAGATCGATAAAAGCTTGAAAAGGCTCGGAACCGACTATGTCGATTTATACCAGATACACCGTTGGGACGATCGGACACCGATTGAAGAAACGATGGAGGCGCTTCATGACGTAGTAAAAGCCGGGAAGGCCCGGTACATAGGCGCTTCCTCCATGTATGCCTGGCAGTTTCTTAAGGCGCTGCATATCTCGGAACGTAATGGATGGACTAGATTTGTATCGATGCAAAATTATTTAAACCTCCTTTACCGCGAAGAGGAACGGGAAATGCTTCCGTTATGCAAAGCGGAACAGATCGCCGTTATCCCATGGAGCCCACTTGCCCGCGGAAGATTGACCCGCAGTTGGGATGAGACGAGCGAACGTTCCCTGACGGATGAGTTCGGAAAGCGTCTCTACGCGGTAACAGCCGAAGCCGACCGCAAAGTGGTGGAACGCGTCCATGAGGTTGCAGCCGGCCGAGGCATTCCGCTCGCGCAGGTGGCGCTAGCTTGGGTGCTTCAAAAATCGCCGGTCACGGCGCCGATTATAGGCGCGACGAAGCCAAACCATCTTGAGGATGCAGCTTCAGCCGTTTCACTGAAGCTTACGCCTGAAGAAATCGCCAGCCTCGAGGAGCCGTATGTTCCTCATCCGGTTATGGGCGGCTTGAATTAACGAAAAGCGGCGCAGAACATTCTGCGTCGTTTTTTTTAGAGCGTCCTCCCGGATGATGGGACTTAATGCGTCACAATTCAAAGTATCGTCCGTTGACCACTCGCTAGCCTTTTTCAAGCCTTCGGGATGAATTGGATATCACGTAGGTCAATGCAATACCGCCCGAAGGAAATACTTTAGCCTCATTCAGTTTCAAGTGAATCTGGCCTGAAAACACCCCGAAAAGCGGTTTGCCCTTCCCCAGCAAAACCGGATTCACGATAAGTCTATACTCATCGATGAGCTCGTGTTCCGTCAAATTCCGGACGATACTGCCGCTGCCGTAAATGACCATGTCTTTTCCCGGTTGCTTCTTCAGTCGTTCAATCTCCACCGCCAGATTTCCACTTAGCGGACGGGCGTTATTCCATGTTCCCCAAGGCGTTTCTTTCAACGTCCCGGTGACTACATATTTCTGCAATTCATTTGTTCGTGCCGCAAAACTGCCTTGAGCATACGGCCAAAAGCCGGCCATCACTTCATAGGTAATCCGGCCGTAAATAATGGTATCCACCGAATCAAGCAGTTTCATTGCGTAGTCATTCAGTTCTTCATCTTGAACGAACCAATCCAGTTGCCCCCTTTCCTCCTCCATGAAGCCTTCTACCGATAACATTTCAGAGGCGATTACTTTCCGCATCAAGCTCATCCTCCCGTTGTTAAAATGACATTTAATTCCGAAGGTACACTCGCAGGATCCTATTCCAATATAGCAATGTTTTATATGTTACGTTTCTTACCGATTGCTATATAATCAGTGTTTAAGTTATATCCAGACCTCCTACGGTCCGTATTAAAAAAATTCTTTAAGAAAACTGCGCCATGCGCTGGTTTTTTTGGCGGTTACTCGTCCTCTTGAACGGCTTTTCTCTTGGGGCTTTTTCGCTTGCGTAGTTTGCTTTTCTTTTGTTTTGGTGACCGGAACCCTTTTCTCCACTTTTATATTTCGTTCTAAATTACAGTTCCAACGGATCCCGCCCTGTTTAAGCTGACGTTTAACAAGGTAACCGTTCGTTTCAAGTTCATTGATTGCCATTTCTATTGCACGTTTGCTATCCGTTTTGCTCGCCTTTGAAAGCATCTCTATCGAAAAGCCCTTTTTCCTGCTAGAGAAGATCATGTACAAAAAAAGTCCCCTGGCTCTGAAGGATATCTGGTCATCATTTAACAAGGTGTTGCCTAGCCGCAAAATCGTTTCATTTTGATTTTCTTCCATACATGTCCCCTCCTATCCATGTTAGAAAAATAAAGCCTAATTAACTTATTTGCCGGTTGGCTAACAATTCCTTCTAATGCCCTGCCGTGTTCATTTCAAAATAAAAGGCTTCTCTAAACTGGTAAGAATGAAGCAGCGGCAAAGAAATGCTTCAAATCTCGATAAAAAAGAGCCGCGTTTGGCAGCTCTTGCTTCAAATTATTCAACTATCGTTCTCCGTTAACTCAATGCTTTTTGCTGCCAGATTCCATTTAAAGACATCACAATTAAGAACCGAGGCGGAAGGTTCGCACCGGTATTCCCGTAAGTTCCTTCCTCTTGGATTCACCCGGCTCCGATTGTATGCCTGATTGTTTTGCGACTCCTGCTCAAGAACCTCGAATTTCCGAGATGATGGAGCCGAGAAACTTTTGCTGTTCAAAACTAGCTTTTTCACATAGCCCCCGTAGCAATTGATTCTCATGCTCAGTCAGATCCCGTTTAAGTGTTGAACTCATTCTTTGTTTCAAGTCGAAATACACGCCTCTTTCTTCGACCGCCCGAATATAGTGCCCGTCCGGATCATAAAAGGTGAAATAACCGAAATCATTAGTAAATACAGGTTCTTTATCAATATGGGCTCCAGCTTGTTTAATCCGTTCATGCAAAGCAAGCAAATCATTCGTTAATAACTCCACCATCGTCACGTGCCCCGTGCTGCTTGTGATAAAGAATGAACGAGGAAATACAAACTTCAATTGTGTGACATCTTCCGGTTTGGTTTCCATCAAAAAAATACCCGGACCGTTTCCATTTTTCAATGCAACATGCGCCTCTCCAAACGAATAATCTGCTGAAATCAATTCATAGCCCAACACATCACAATAAAAATCCACCGATTTTTTCAAATTTGTGACTGGAAATCTCATGCAGCAGTAACCAATCACATCTGCACCATTCGTTTTTTTGTTTAACATATATATATTCTCCTTTTTTAAATATCTATTTTTCGTTGTGAATTGCTAGATTATTTCAATCAGCAACTGACGTGCCCGAGATTAAGATAGCCATCTTTATCCAGTAGCAGTGATCCGTCGGAAGCCTTACTTGTCAAAAACCTCCATTATGACTCGCCGAATCAAGGATTGCGAGTCACAAGGGAGGTTTCGTTTATTCGGCAGGCTGCGTCCAACAATTGCGCGGATCAACCTTCATGCGAACTTGCCGACCGGGTAAGGATGCGGAGCTTGAAGGCGAATCATCCACAAGGCAAGCTCCTGCAGCAGCTCGTGCTCCTTATCTCGATGCGCCGGCTGACCGTAAAGGTTGTCCGTTTCGAGCGGATCGTTCCGGTGATCATAGAGCTGGCCGCTTCCCTCGGAGTTAAGATCAAGTTTCCAATCGCCTTTGCGCACAGTCCGGATTGAACCACACTGGGTATACATGTTGAGCGGATCATAGCCTCCTTGGCCCTCGCCGAAGTAGTCGTAGTCGAACTCGTCAAGAGAATAGCTTAAGCCGCCGGTTACTGTTTCCGGGTTGCAGGAATTTCCGCATTTACGCTCTCAAGCCATGACTTTAGGTTCTCGTCCAGCTTATGCGTAAGCTCCGGCTCGCTCCGGCTCAGATTGACAGATTCGGCTTCATCATTGCTCAGGTTGTACAGCTCCTTGCTCTCATCATCGAAGAACGAAATAATCTTCCAATCGCCTGTACGATTAGCCGCCGATGACCGTCCTCCCAGGAAATGCGGTTTTTCCAGTGGATAGTGCCAGTAAAATGAGCGATCAACGAGATCAGCCGGTATTTCGGCACCTTCCTCCAGCCCGTACATCAGAGAAGTTATCGATACGCCGTCCACGATATGATGCTTCGGAATTTGGTAGCCCAGTATTTCGGCAAAGGTTGGATAAAAATCCATATTAATCGTTGGTACGCGGCATTCCGTTCCCTTGGCCACCCTTTGCGGCCAGCTCATCGCCAGCGGGATCCGCAAGCCGCCTTCATAGGTCGTCGACTTGCCCCCGCGAAGGTGACCGTTCCTTGTAACCCTCGTCTCGCCTCCGTTATCACTAGTAAAAATAATCAGCGTATTCTGATCCAATCCAAGCTCCTCAAGCGTTTTCCGAATCATGCCTACTCCGTCGTCGACGCTTTTAAGCATGGCGGCCAGGATCGGATTATGGTGCTTGATCCAAGCCAGATCATCGGAGCTGTTTAAGCCTGCTTTTTCCGCAAAATATCGGACATCCTCAGTTTTCCCGACCAAAGTGGTATGAACGGCATAATGACTTAAGTACAAGAAGAACGGACGATCCGCATTCCGGCGAATGAACCGGACGGCTTCTTCGTTCATCCGATCCACCAAGTACTCCTCTTTTTTGCCGTCAAGCGGCTGAATGGCAGGGTCGACCAGCTTGTACGGCCAAAAATAACTGCCATTGCCGATTCCGACCTGCTCGGAAACGATGGATTCGTTAAACCCGTATTTCGTAGGACCGAATTTCACGCCATTCTGATCGTAGCCGGAAAGATGCCATTTCCCAATAATCCCGGTATGGTAGGATTGCTGCTTGAACATATCCGCCAGTGTGACCATATTCGGATCGAACCGGAAATCGGTATCCTCCGGCAGCTCGTTGTCCGCGAACGAATTCGGATTCAGCGGCAAATGCCACTCCGTATCCGGTCTTAAATAGTCCGTAATTCCGTTGCGCGGAGGAGCTTGACCCGTCATTAACGCGGCTCTGGACGGACTGCACACGGTTGAGCTCGCATACGCTGTCGTGAACCGTATGCCGCCCGCGGCAAGTGCGTCTATATTCGGTGTTTCATTAAAGGTGTTTCCGTAGCAGCCCAGCTCTCCCCATCCTAAATCATCCACCAAAATAAAGATGACGTTCGGCTTATTCTGACTCATGACTTCTGTTCCCTCCGCTTGTTTAGTTGAATATGGTGCTTCAAGCTCCAACATATTACTATTTAATAATAAAAATAGGTATTGCGTTCCTCCCACATCCGGAAGGAACGTTTTTATATTCACCTCATCCAGTCGAAAAAAATGCTGTTCCTCCCAATCTTTCAACCGAAGGAAACTCTTTATAGGTTTTTATTATTTGCTGTAAGACGCAATCGACTTGTTCGCGCGCTCCTCTGCTTCCCTAAGCGCCGTATTGATATCCTTCTCACCCTTCACAATTTCGTCGGCCGCCTTGTTAATTTCCGGGTTAACGAGGTTGTCGTATACGTTGCCGCGATTGATCGGCTGATGCTTGTGTTTGAACGGCGCGGCAATATTTTTGCCCTTCAGCGATGCATAGTCTTGACCGAACGCCTTCTTGATCGCGTCATCCTTCAATACAGCCGGACGGGCTGCCTTGGACATCGCCATCTGGTTCTCCTTGCTCGTAATCGCTTTCAGCGCAAGGAATGCCTGGTCCGAATATTTGCTTTGAGCGGAGATTGTCATAATTTGCAGCGGCGTGTCCACCTCAAGCGGTTTGCCCGGCATCGAAGGGAAGGTGACCATATCCCAATTAAACACGTCGCCGGCTTTATAATTTTCTTCCAGAAGCCCCAGCCCGCCGTTAAAGGTTGCCATCATGGCTACATTCTTGTTGTCGCGGAACATCTTTTCGGACGGGTTGCCTTCGTTGCCCGGAATCATGCGCAGCTGCCTGTAAATATCCATCGCCTGCTTCCAGCTTTCGGTCGTCAGCTTCGCCTTGCCGGATGCATCGTACTTCTCCTGCAGCATCGTCAACGAAAGCCGCGACGCAACCATCGCGCCGATGCCTTTGTACGAGATGCCATCCACCGTCTTCGTCACCTTGCGCGCCAGCTCGATCGTCTCCGGCCACGTCATGCCGTCCTTCGGATAAGCGATGCCGAAGCGATCGAATATATCCTTGTTATAGAGCAGAATCGGGAAGCCGAGAGAGAACGGCATCGAGTAAATTTGGCCTTTGTCCCCGTAACGCTTGATCATCTCGATGGTGGACGATTCGAAATCGTTCAGGTTGACATCGTACTTTTTGATCAACGGGTTCAAATCAAGCTGCATATCCAGCTTTTGCAGCACCGGCACGTCGAGTATGCCCGAATAGATCATATCCGGGATGAACCCCGCCGTGATCATGCTTTCGAAATTTTCCCCTTGCTGGTATTTGCGATATTCGACCGTAATGAACGGATATTTCGCCTTGACCGGGTCGGCGATCATCGTTTTGAATTCCTCGTCCGATATGCCCGAACCGAGCGTCGCCATCGTAAGCGTTACCGGCGTCTGGTCCAGCACGGCATTGGCGCCGGGCTCCGGCTGCTCCGACTCTCCTCCGCTGCAGCCCGTCAATGCCAAGCTCATTGCGATTGCAGACGCCATTAGTACCTTGGATTTCTCTCTCAACATCTGTGTTCCCCCCGGTTTCATATTTGTATATGGAAAATGGTTGGAGCCGCATATCCAGTAGAGCTATGAGCGCACGTTCATGATCGGAAATCATTGTGTTCCCCTCACCACGGCGCAATCTTCTCGGGCAGCGGATCGATCGTCTCCGCCATACGATGGCAAAGCAGCTCCATCATCCGAAGCTTGACGATCGCATGCTCGGACGAGCTCCACAAATTCCGGCTTTCCCCCGGATCCGCCTCCAGATCGTAAAGCTCGCCGTCCTGACGCGTATGATACACTACAAGCTTATGCGTACGGTCTCGTACCATCATCGCGTACTCCATGCCGTACGGCTTCCTGTTGCTTTCGTAAGCTTCACAATACACGTCGCTGCGATGCTCCGCCGTCTCGCCGTTGAGCAGCTTCATCAGAGATTTCCCTTGCATGCCGGGGGAACGCTCGATACCGGCTGCCTCCAGGAACGTCGGAGCAAGATCGACAAGTTCGACGAAAGTGGACAGGCGAACAGGCTGCTTGACGACGGCAGGCCACGAAACGATCAGCGGCACGTGTACGGAAGGCTCATAGAAATGCGCCCCCTTCAAATAGACGCCGTGATCGCCGAGCAGCTCTCCGTGGTCCGACATGAACACGACGATCGTATTGTCCAGCTGTCCGGTACGCTCCAGCGCCTCGAGCATACGGCCGACCTGGTCGTCGATCAATTCGACCATCGCGTAGTATGCCGCCGTCAAATACCGGTGATCGGAATCGGCCATTTTGTTGAACGGGTACAGCTTCGGATTGGCGTAAGCACCTTGATGGTCTCTTCTCTGGCCGCTCGTTTTCGACTCCGGCTCGCCCTCGTAATAGTTCGGCAGCGGCAGCTCGTCAAGCATGTCCAGATACCGCTTCAGGTAGCTTTCCGGCGGATCGAACGGATGGTGAGGAGCAAAGATGTTGACCGAGAACACCCACGGCTGCTGCTTCCCCTCGTGGGCTTTGATGAAATCGATCGCTTTCTCCGCGCACCAGGCCGCTTGATGATCCTCCGCGTCCGGACCGTACGCCACATATTCGCAGCCTTCCACCGGCCGTGCGGCAAACTTCTTGCCCTTGGCCCGCAGCCACTGGCTGTATTCGTTCGTCGCCCAATCATCCTTCGGATGGTGAGACCAATGGAACATATCGTATCCGTCGTCGATTCTGCGCTCAGTTCCGTGAGATACCCTCGGGAAGCAGGCGGACAGATGCAGCTTGCCGGACAGTCCGCACGTGTAGCCTGCATCGTGCAGCAGCTTGGTCACGAGCACCTCGCTGTCCGGAATGTTCTGCCCGTTCTTGCGCAGCCGGACCGTGCGCGGATAACGGCCGGTCAGGAAGCTTCCCCTGCTCGGCGCGCAAACCGTCGATTGACTGTATGCGCTTTCAAACAACACGCCGTTTGAAGCAAGCCTGTCGATATTCGGCGTGTTAACGTATCGGTTGCCGTAGCAGCCAAGTGAATCGAACCGCTGCTGGTCGGTGCAAATCCATAGTATATTTGGTTTGTCGCTCATGCAATGTACCTCCATAAATGTTGTAAACGATTATGTGTCAAACTATATCATTGATTCGTCCGGCATTATATAACCCAATCGATTACATATGTTTCATTTTCGATTAACGGATTAACGCTTGACAATGAACCGAAGGAAGGGCTTGCCCCCGGACATCCAATCTGCAGAGACAAGCCCTTCCTTCAAAGGCGGGCTCCCGGTTATGGCTTGGGAGCTATATTCGAAAAGCCTACGCTCGCATCTCCGCTGCCGTTCTCCCCTTTCAGTTTGTAATAATAGGTGACGCCCGATTGAAGATTGGTATCCGTCCACGATGTGCCGGTCACATTATTGGCCACCTGGGTATACCCGGTATCGGGCTGGGTGCTTCTGTACACCTTGAAGCTCGTTGCGTTCGGTACCCGGATGATGACCTCGTCGAAATAAGTGTCCTGGTTCGCCCACAGCCCGGCCTCGCCGGACCCGATCGAGCTGTCTGTCACATCGATGATCAATTTGTCGTTGACCATCGCCTTAAGCCTAGTTCCTTCCAAAACGAGCCTCACATTCATGTCGGCCACATTCGGTTTGACGCCCTGCGCCGACAGCTCGGTCAGCGTCTTGGATGCGATCAGGACGGTCGTGCCGTTCACATATTTGGCCAGCCGGAACGATGTGGTGCTGTTATCATACGTAAAATAATAGTAATTGTTAATGTCCTGGAACCGGCCAATTACGCCGACTTTTCCCGAACTATCATAGCTCGTGACGTCGATATTCGCTTCGATCTCGTAGTCGTCCCACGAAGCCGATCCGCGCGTCACGATTTGCTGGCCGCTCGCGGTCGCCTTGTACACCTTCGTCGCTCTCGACGTATCAGGATGGTTGACGGCGGTGTAAGCCGATCCGGCCTGCACCGTCCATCCGCTCGACGTTCCGTCTCCATCCTCGAAGAAGCCCATGAACGTTTCGTCGTAGGAAGGCTCCCATGTTAACGTAGCGGTCGTAGCTGTCTTGGCCGATACTTTGACGTCATGCGGAGCGAACGGATTGTTCGTGTTCGGATAGGCGGGATCCTCCGCAGAGTACGCGCTCGTTCCATACGCGTTGTAAGCGGCAACCTGGAACCAATATTTTTGCCCGTTATTTAATCCTTCAACCAGTGTGCCTACAGCGTTGTCGACATCGATCGGCGAGCCGCAGCTTCCGCCGTCCAGCTTGTAGCGGACCTTGTATCCGGTCGCTCCCGGAACGGACTGCCACTCCACACCTACGGCGCCGCTTCTTTCGACGTAAGCGGAACGCAGCAGCGGAGTCGCCGGCACGGCCGTCGTCAAGCTCAGAACGTTTGCCGAAGCGGTCGTGCCGCTCGTTCCAACTGCCTCAACTTTGAAGTAAAAGGTCGTATTGGCCGACAAGCCCGTTACCACGTAGGAAGATATACAGGAGGAAATTTCCGGAATCATATTCGTCAAGCTTGACGGAGACGTGCCGTACTTGATCGTGTAAGAATTCGCTCCGTCGGCCGGAAGCCATTTCAGGCTCGCTGCGCCAGTTGTCACAGCGTCAGCATGCGTAATCCACGGCTCTTGCGGCATCTTGTCCGCTTGCGGGCTCGCCGGCGACCATTCCAGACGCACGATCGCGTACGCCGGAATCGATATCGGATTGGCTGCGCCGCTCGCCGTTTGCTCCTGCACCAATTGCGGAGCCGCAGCAGAATTTCGGGCAAGCGGATTGCCGTTCGGCGCCGCCGCGTATACCTTGGTGAACGTACCGCCGTAAGGAGTCCCATTCAGTTGCACAGCAGCCGTATGAGCCTTGTCCGACTTGTTCGTAATGACAAGATAGTTCTTGTTGCCGTAGCTTCCGCGGAACGCCTGCGCATAGATCGCCGGCATCGCGGCGCTGTTCAGCCGGTCTACATCAGCCCCGCCCGTAACGGTTGTACCCCAATAGGACGAGCTGTTGTTCACCGCCAAATCCATGATATGCGTATACACGGCAGGAGCGGCGAAATAGAAGTCGAAATCGTAGCCGGTCGCGTCCGCCTTCTGCCCCCGCTGATATAGGTCTATTGACGCGTTCATATACCGGTTGGCAGGCTGCAGGTATCCGTTAAACAACCGGAATCCGCCCATGTACTTAATATTGGAGCTCGTGTTCGTCCCGTACCGCTGCAGCAGCGTACGCAGCAGTGTCTCTGCATTGTAGATGCCGTGGTAGGCCGTTTCGCCGACTTTTCCACCGAGATCGACCCCGTTCTCGGGGATAAACGCCGGTTGACTCGTATTTTGCATTCTGGCAATGTACCCATTATTAATAACCGAAACGTGGGTGGCAATCGCTTCATTGGTGTCCTTCAAATCAGTTGCAACGCCTCCCTTGTAGCGATGGAAGTTAATGCCGTCCCAATATGGATTCGAATAGTTGTAGATCGCATTGTTCCAATTGGAGTCCGGTGTGTTATGGTAGGAGATGAGTACTTTAGCGTCGGGCAGCACATCCTTGATCGTATCGCGATAAGGCTTCATTTTCGCCAAATAATCGGGGGTGTTCGCATATATTTTCGGGTCGCTCTGGTAGAAGAACGGCTCGTTGCCGAGCTCCCAGTAAAGGACCGGGATGTTGTTGTCCTTGACGAACTTGGCCAAATCGTATACCTTGCTGACCGGGTCCATCGCCGGATTGATCGCTATGGCCGTCCGCGCGCCTACCTTTTGGAGAAAGTCCTTGAAATCGGATAGCCTTTCCGGAATTTGCGTAGACCGCTGCATTTTATAGAAGTCCATATACTTGTAGTAGTTCGCTTCGGCATGCTCGTTGTGCTGGTAATATTGCGCCAAATATTCCGTATCCGTCAAACCTGTCTTCCAGTTGAAAAAGTTCACGTTCGTGCCGCCCGGCCAACGGATCCAGCCGAGATCAAGCGCCTTGGTCCAATCAATGACGTTCTGGTCGGTAAATTCGACAATTCCTTTCTGAAACTCGTTGTTCAACCCCCGGTAGCCATATGCATAATGGTCCTCGCTGCCCGTATTGACATTAATCGTTACGGCACAGGGAGCCGTCGTGCAACCTGCCGCATCGGCGACCTGTTCCCTCGCAGTCGGCATCGTTATGGCAACGAGACTTGCCGTCAGGCACACATAAAATACGAGCTTGCTCCTTGCCAGAAATATGCGAAAGGAAAAAAAGCTCCGTTTGTCCATTACTGTGACACCTCCGTCATTTTCGTACAGTTTCTCGGCGCTCCCGCCGGGCTTTGCGGCATATTCGCCTAAACATGACTGACATGCTCCCGTTGAGCCGATGTATGAACCGACCGCTAGAGTCCGCTTATTATTACCGCTTACAATACCTCCCTGCCAAGATTTGTTTATCAATGTACCACCTTGCCCGATCGAAAGATATAACAATTCCGATTACTAATTTCTCTATATCGATTAATGCAAGTAAGTTCCCCGGAGGTGCTGTACAGCATAGCTATGGGCTTGTTCGATTCTTTAACGGAGGCTTTTTCTGTGAAGTTTGAGATGCACGAATGAACGCTAGAACGCTATAGAACTGCCTTTACTGTACACATTTGGCCAGAATCAGTATTGGAGTGTGTTGGTGATGATAAAGCCCCAAACTATCATGCAGGAGGTATGATGGAAAAACATGAATGTTCTTGCGTGCAGAAAGTTCTCGTTGCTTTTACTCTTAAGCGAACTTTAACTTTGCGGCGTAAAAAAAGAAGAACCTGGCGAAAATCGAATATCGCAGGTTCTTCCCAGTCTCATGAATAATCGTTACTTTAGCGGCAGAAGCTTCCACCTCCAATCTCCTCTTGAGACGAATCCATTATTTGACCTTTCAGTCCATTCACGCTTTCGGATGCGAACACTTCTCTCTTCCGCTGTATATGTTAATGCTTATCAGCTTCCTCCCTGTACCGTTTTCGG
This sequence comes from Paenibacillus allorhizosphaerae, assembly GCF_042659105.1. Taxonomy (NCBI): domain Bacteria; kingdom Bacillati; phylum Bacillota; class Bacilli; order Caryophanales; family Paenibacillaceae; genus Paenibacillus; species Paenibacillus allorhizosphaerae. The sequence goes on from NZ_JBHSRV010000001.1 coordinate 1,986,889, forward strand.
TACTCTCTAGCACTCAAGCCCTCCAATTTGAGGAACGATCGGCTGAACATATTTTGGTTCTGATAGCCGATCATTTCCGCAATGTCGCGGATTGGAATTTGCGTATTGACGAGTAACTCCTTCGTCCGCTTCATTCTGGCCTGCTGCAAATATTCCATAGGCGATATGCCGAACGTCTTGCGGAACAGTAGCCGCAGATGACTCTCGCTAATATAGATGTATCGCGCTAAATCTCCGATTTTCATAGTTTGATTCATATGTCTCTCAATATAGCTGCATGCCGCCTGAAGTCTCGGATCGATCGTCACCGGCTGCTCGAGCAGCAACGGACGCATCAGCCTGTAAAATTGATAAAACCAGGTGACGAACAAGCTTTGTACGTACAGTAGCGCCTCGGTCTCCTCCGTACTGACGTTTGCAGCTTTTTTCTGGGCTTCGAGCTCCGAGATGTCCTTGATGCCCAACTGGCACAAAATGTGATTCGTCTCTTTCAGAAGCGAGTAAGATAAATCGACAAGCTCCTGGAAACGAGTCTGGTCCTGAATGGCCGTCGAGATCGGAAACCTATGCATGTCCACAAATTCAAGCGAGCCAAGCCTCAGGTCGCAGCAAACTGTAATATACTGAAATAGCTCACGGTCGTTCGCATCCGCCTCTACGTTGCGTATCGTATGTGGAGGGATGACGACCAAATCGCCACGTTTGATTTCATACGTCTTCTCACGAATCATAATATGCCTTCTGCCGCCCAATATGAGCCAAATGATCGTGTGAGGATAGGCGATTTTGCCGATACCTTCATCCGGCCTGAATTTCCATTCAATAATCCAGTTCAATCTCAAGGAGAGCTCTTTGAGAAAACTTACAGCTTGAATGTGTCCCAAATTCCGGCACCTCTTTTGAAGCAACATTTACATTCTATTATAATGTTTTCACAAGAAGACTACCAGATGATCCGGATGCTGCCTCCTAGCTCCATCAAAACCCCTCATTTCAGCAACGATCAGGAGGCCGTATGGGCATCCTGCAAGCTGCGTTTTTTACCTCTAAGCGATAAGACTAAACTAATAAACAAGGTTAGGCACGCCAGCATATATGGGTAACTCACATCCAAGTCGAATAAAAAACCTGCTGCAATAGGCCCTGCAATATTGCCAAGACTGGTAAAGGCAGAGTTCAAGCCAGCAACATAGCCTTGCTGATCCTTAGCCTGCATTGACATTTGCGTACTGATCGCCGGTCGTAAGATATCGATCGCCAAAAATACAATAAAGGTAACGGCAAAAATCATCCAGAATTGGTGAACGAAAAGTGTCATCAGAATAAACAGACCCGCAAAGAAAAGGCACAGGGATATGACCCGCTGCTCCCCTAAACGCTTCAATATCCAGCTGAAGGCAGTAACCTGAACCACAGCGCCGGCTATGGACCCGAACGTTATGATAAAGGCGATATCTTTTGGCTCAAACCCGAATTTTTGATCCACAAACAGTCCAAAGACCGTTTCAAAATTAGCAAGCCCGAACGACATAACAAAAACGATGATCAAGCTTAAAAAATAGGGCTCTCTATAGGAATACCTCAATTGTGAAAGAAGACCTCTCCGTTCCACTGCGTTAGGTGCAGTATCCGATATATTTTCTTTTGAGGAGAGCGATTCCCGAAGTATCAACAATGTGAGACATGCTGCAAAAATCCCCGCAGCAGCCGCGGCGTAAAAGGGCACGCGGATGCCAAATTCTGCAATATAACCGCCAATTCCTGGTCCGATTATAAACCCTGTTGTAATTGCTGCGGTAATGTACCCCATCCCCGCCGCGCGTTCTTCTTGCGTCGTGATATCCGCCGCATAAGCCATAATGGCCGGCATAATCAAAGCGGCACTGATACCACCGAGCATCCTCGAAACAAAGAGCAGAGTCGGTGAACTGGCTAACCCGAACAGCCCCTCAGAGCAGGCGAAAACGATCATGCCGATAACAATCATCCTTTTTCTGCCGAAGGAATCGGCCAACCGGCCGGCCAATGGCGAACAAAGAAGCTGCGTTAGCGAAAAAGCGGCAACCATTAGGCCGAGGATCCCCCCGGTAATGCCCAGACTCTCCATGAATTTAGGCATAATGGGGATGACAAGGCCGATCCCCGAGAAAACCAGAAGTAGATTGAACATGAGAATCAGTAAGGCTCCCCGATGTTTTGTCAATAATGCCATTCGTAATTCCTCCATAATCACAAATACTGAATATTCATTCAGGATAATACCAAAAAAAAGGGGCTAGCGGGTCCGCTTGGCAATGCCGAGCAGAAACACATCCATAGCCAACCGATACGCTGCCAGCGCTTCCTCTCGATCCATTCTCCGGCTATGTTGGTTTAGCCCGAGCATCAGACCGTCCAAAATAATGGCGAGCCCGGTAACATTCGCAATTTCGAATTCATCATGATCGATTCCCCTCTGCAGCAGCTGCCGATTAAAGTCAATGTATCCTTTTACCATTTCGTTGATTCGCTCCTCCACCTCCGGGGCTTTCTCTGAATTGTTGAAAAACTCATCAGCGGCCTTCGTCAGCGGATGACTCAGTTGATCGAGCGCCAAATATTCGGCCATGCCATATAATTTCTCGGTTGTGGTAGCGTACAGCTTTTCCTTGGCCAGCCATGTCTTATCCCATTCCCTGTTCCAGTCTTCAAGTAAATATAAAAAAAGTCCTTCTTTGTTCTTAAAATGATAATAAATGTTACCGGCACTGCACCCGGTCGCTTTAACAATGTCTTCAATGGAAGTTGCTTTATAGCCCTTTTGAGCAAATAAAGATCTTGCTGAATCAGCGATCTTCTTCTTCGTTTGCTCGGTTTGCTGCTTCTTTTTATTCACGCAAAAATTCACCACTTTCTGGCCGATAGATTCTTTAAGATGAAAATCCACTTACAATACTGAACATATATTCAGTATTATAGGCGATGAGTGAAGTCTTTGCAAACCTTAGATCCATCGCCGCTCTATCGCACCCTTTTGATAATCATCACATTGATCCACATCGCCTTCGCTGGTGGGCACTCATGTTACCGCGTAAGGCCAATTCCAGTTCTTCTTTCTTTTTCTTGAGTGTCCGTCGCGCGAAGGCTGCGAGCTTTTCCGGATCTTCCTCTCCCTCGATCATGGCATTCATCATGTCAGGGCTGCTCACCCCCATGATGTTGAAGACAACAGCAGCAAGCTAAATTGCTGAACTTTGCGTGATGAACGCAAAACTTTGCGCGGTTGTACCTGATATTTGCGCGCGGCAAAGCTGCATTCCACCTTATGATGAGAATATCGATAATAGCGATAAGGAGCATCATCGCTGCGGCATAAAAAGCAAAAATATGGGTCAGAGGAGAATTCTAAGATGAAGTTATTATTACGTGTCGTTGTCTATGTAATGACTTTCGTTGTACTTTTCGGAGGGTTCGGTGCGTTTGGGTATATTCACTCAAATCATGCATATTGGATTCCCACTCGGCAAACACCAATGCCTGCCTTACAAGACGTGAGCGTCCCTGAACATAATCCGAAAAAACCTACAGTAGCTGTCCTTTTATCCAATCCGACGACAGAAGTGTTCGATTTTATGGTTCCGTATGAAATGTTCGCCATGACTGAGTCTTATAACGTATACGCAGTTGCCCCGGACAAAAACATGAAAACACTCTCTGGCGGTTTGGATCTGATGCCGCACTATTCTTTGGATGAACTGGATCGATTATTAGGAAAAAGTCCCGACCTTATTGTGATTCCGGCCATGCCAATGGTAGACGAAGCAAAGTATAAACCTGTCCGGGATTGGATACAAAAACATTCTGATACGAAGTTGTTAAGCATTTGCGCTGGAGGGTTGAATCTGGCCGATACAGGTTTATTAAAAGGGAAAGAAGCAACTACCGACTGGAAAAGTTTTGATTATCATGAAATCGATAAATATCCTGAAACAAAGTGGAGAAGGGATGTGCGTTATGTCGCAGACGGGAACATCGTCGCTTCAGCAGCTCTCACTTCAGGAATCGATGCCGTCCTCTATGTGATCTCACAGCAATTAGGCGAACCTATGGCGGAGAAAATAGCGAAAGAGATGAATTACCCTTCCTATCATTTCGTAAAGAATCCGAAGGTAGACCCTTATTATGTAGATCGAACCGAATTGATATTTATGTTTAACCAAGCATTCCAATGGAACAAAAAAAGCGCAGGGGTATTGTTATATAACGGGATGGATGACGGAGCACTTACAACGATTTTTGATACCTATGCCGCTTCCGGAACAACAAAGGTTTACACCATCTCAGAAGCCAAGCAGCCAATCGTTACGAAGTATCATCTTAACCTTGTCACCCGATATCAAATGTCGAATGCGCCGAAGCTGGATCGAATGTTCGTTCCGGGAGTGGAAGCGGAATCTTTCGCTGCGGCAGATGTCAAACAGTGGAACGAAAAGGGAAATAACGTGTTGCCTGAGTTCATTCACAGCGGCTCCGCTGACAGATTTATCTTTGATGCTCCGCTTGAGGATTTAGCCAAGCAAGAAGATGTCCTAACCGCTATATATGGCGCAAAGCGATTGGAATACCGTGCAACCAATCTAAACATAGAAGGCAAACCGTTTTCCTATGAAGCTTTCGGTATACCCGTTTTGCTTAGTTTAGCAGCATTGCTTATTGCTTCCTATATTGATAGACGATTCATTCGAAAAGTGAAGAGCGGTCGTCATCAATCATTAGCACGTTCATAGGAGGAATATTCACTTACGTGGAAGTAAGTAGAATCCGGTATCCCATTCTCCTGCCCGTTAACGTAATGGAGGCTGCCGACAAGCCAGCAGCCTCCATTAGTATGTGCTACTGCGCTATTGTATCCCGTTAGGTTAATGATCAGTATTCTGTTAGTTACTTTTTGTAAAAAAAAGCTTAGCTGGACCGAAAGGAGGTCCTAGTCTAAGCTTATTAGTGCTATTAATGAATGTAGGACTCGTTGGCTACCCAGGCTCCTCCTTCGTCCGTACTCCGGTAGAACATCGATGCCGATCGAAGGGCCCCTTTTACTGCAGCTTCCACGGTAGGAAAGCGGTTTTCCTCTGAAAAATCCGGATCAGCCTGATCTGCTCCCCGATAATAGTGGCTGAGCTCATAAAAGTAATCGTCCATCCGGTTTCTTAAAATTCGAATTCCAATTTCTTTACCATCAATGCGAGCTTTAAACGACGAGACGATCTCAAGCACCGCTTGGATATCCGCATGAATATGCTCGAGCTCCGATAAATCGAACATTAAGGTTTCCCTCCCTTCCACTGCCATAATCTGCTTACATTATACCTTCATCTACAAGCTTTTATACTCAAGCGGGCTGCTTTAGCGCCAACGAATAATATGCATAACTAATGAGTGCTTTCCAAAGTGCACCATATTAAGAAAAAGCGATGGATCAGTTCCGTCGTCCCGCGCTAACGTTCTCCGTTAACTCCTGTAGGCGTTAATAGATTCATTTGCAGAAAAAGAGACGCACCACTAGGATGAGTATGTACTGGGTTGTAGCCCTCTGAACTCACACCTAGGAGGCGTATCAAATAATTAATATAACAAGGTGCTGCATTTTTTTCTTTGTCTGTGGTGTTACGAGCCTTATGGCCGCCTTTTGCCGCCGATCTACTTTCCTTTGCTCACCCAGAACGTGATGCGTTCGCCATTTTTCACGGCATTACCGGGAGTAAGATCTTGCTTGAACACGACCCCTTTGTCGGCGGCATTCGATTCCAGGTAAAACTGATATCGAAGCCCAGAGGCAATTGCTATCTTTTCGGCATCCTCCCTTGTATGAGCGACCAAATCCGGGACAATAC